>JAFSPG010000002.1 GCA_017443025.1 Bacteroidales bacterium
AACGCCTGAAAACTAAAAAATATGATTTTTTTTAAAAAAATTGTTGTTTTTTGAATTAATAATGTCTATCTTGCCGTCGGAAAATTGTAATACACACATTATAAACAACTTAATAACTAAAAATCATGAAAGCTCTTGTAGAGAAAATCAAAGCTAATTGCGAAGCCTTCGCAGTCAACGCTGACGCTCAGGTAGTAAAAGGTAACAAAGCCGCTGGTGCCCGCGCCCGCAAAGCTGCTCTCGAACTCATGAAAGACCTCAAAGAGTTCCGCAAAGAGTCTGTTAAGGCTGCAAAGTAATATCTTTGAAAGCGAAGAAAAAGATCGGTCAATGACCGGTCTTTTTTTTATGTCCCAAACTCAGATTATTCCCTATAATTGATTATCTTTGCAGACGGAAAATAATCAAACACAATATTATCATGAGAAAACAGATCGTAGCCGGTAACTGGAAGATGAACACCACCGTTCCCGAGGGTGTTGCACTCGCCAAGGAAGTTGCCGCAAAAGCCAAGAACCTTCCCGCAAACGTTGAACTTGTAGTCGCTCCCCCTTTCACCCATCTTTGCTCAGTCGCAGAGGCCCTCAAGGGCAGCTGTGTAGGTCTTTCCGCACAGAACTGCGCAGACAAGGAGAAAGGCGCCTACACCGGCGAAGTTGCAGTTGACATGCTTGTTTCCGCAGGCTGCAACTACACCATCCTCGGACACTCAGAGCGCAGGCAGTACTACGGCGAGACCGACGAGAAACTCGTCGAGAAGACCAAACTCGCCCTTTCCGCAGGCCTTAAAGTAATTCTCTGCGTAGGTGAAAACCTCGACGAGCGCGAGGCAGGCAAGCATTTCGAGATTGTTGAAGGCCAGACCAAAGCCGTTCTCTTCAACTTCACCGCTGAAGACATGAAGAATATCGTCATTGCCTACGAGCCCGTCTGGGCCATCGGTACCGGCAAGACCGCTACCGCCGAGCAGGCCGAGGAAATCCACGCCTGCATCCGCAAGGTCCTCGCCTCCAAGTTCGGTGCTCAGGTAGCCGACGATACCACCATCCTCTACGGCGGAAGCTGCAAGCCTTCAAACGCCAAGGAGCTCTTCGCCCAGCCCGACATCGACGGTGGCCTCATCGGAGGCGCCTCCCTCAAGGCAGACGACTTCATCGCCATTGCCCTCGCCTTCTAGGCCAGATACATAAAAAAGTTAAATCGCCGGGGTTTCCAGAGAACGGAAAGACCGGCGATTTAATTTGTACTAAAACCTAAACCTATCCTATAGATGCAGATTGTATCGAAAATGTTGCAAAAAAAGTGAAAAAATTTTTTTCGCGTAAAAATCCTTATCTTTGCAGGATAAAGAATACACGGTATGAAAAACTTTGTTGAAGAACTCAGATGGAGAGGCATGATACAGGACATCATGCCCGGAACGGAAGAAAAACTTATGGAAGGTCCCACCGCGGCCTATGTCGGAATTGACCCTACGGCCGACTCCCTTCATATCGGCCACCTTGTGAGCGTGATGATACTCAAGCACTTCCAGAATTGCGGCCACAAGCCTTTCGCGCTTGTAGGCGGCGCCACCGGAATGATTGGCGACCCTTCAATGAAGTCAGCCGAGCGCAATCTTCTCGACGAAGCTACGCTTAACCATAACGTAGAGTGCATCAAGGCTCAGCTCGCACGCTTCCTCGACTTCGACTCCGACGCTCCCAACAAAGCCGAACTCGTAAACAACTACGACTGGATGAAGGATTACAGCTTCATCAATTTCATCCGTGACATCGGAAAGCACATCACCGTCAACTATATGATGGCAAAGGACTCCGTAAAGAAACGCCTCGAGAGGAATTCCTCCGAGGGTATGTCCTTTACGGAATTCAGCTACCAGCTTATGCAGGGATATGATTTCTACTGGCTCTGGAAGAACAAAGGCTGCATCCTCCAGCTCGGAGGCAGCGACCAGTGGGGCAACATTACCACGGGCAGCGAGCTGATTCGCAGAATGGATGGCGGCGAGGCCTTCGCCCTCACCTGCCCTCTCATCCGCAAGACCGACGGCACCAAGTTCGGAAAAACCGAAAAAGGCAATATCTGGCTCGACGCCGAGCGCACCAGCCCCTACGAGTTCTATCAGTTCTGGCTGAACGTAGCTGACGAAGACGCCGAGAGATACATTAAAATCTTTACCATGCTCGGTCGCGAAGAGATTGAAGGCCTCATCCAGGAACATCGTCAGGACCCCGGCCAGCGCAAGCTCCAGAAGGTCCTCGCCCGCGAGATTACTGTAATGTGCCACGGACAGCAGGCCTACGACAATGCAGTGGCAGCCTCGCAGATGCTTTTCGGTAATGCTACATCCGAGGCCCTGCGCAGCCTCGACGAGCGCACCTTCCTCGAAGTATTCAAGGATGTTCCCAGCTTCAGCATCGAACGCAGTGAACTCCCCTGCGGCCTGCTCGACCTGCTCGCAGTCAAGACCAATATCCTCCCCTCCAAGGGCGAAGCCAGGAAGATGGTCCAGAGCGGCGGAATCAGCATCAACAAGGATAAGGTCGGAGACATCGCCTACGAAGTAAGCCAGAAGGATATCGTCGACGGCAAATATATCCTCGCCCAGAAAGGTAAGAAGAACTATTATCTGATCAATATCAATGGATAACCAGCAGATGAGCACAAGGCAGCTTAAGGTTGCCCGCGAATTACAGAAAGCCCTTGCGGAGATAATCCGCAGCAAGGGAATGGCCCACACCGGTGGTGCCATGGTTACGGTGAGCGAAGTGCGCATCAGCCCCGACCTCAGCGTAGCCAAGGTCTTCGTAAGCATCTTCCCTTCGGCCAAGGCACAGGAAGTGATGGAGATTCTTCAGAGCAATATCAAGGTATATCGCGGAGAACTCGGACGAATCGTGGCCAAACAGCTCAGAATAGTCCCAGAACTCATTTTTCTGCTGGATTCTTCCCTCGATTACGCCCAGCACATAGAGGACCTGCTCAAGAAATAGTTTCCGCGCCGATGAATCTGCCGCTGCTCATAGCACGAAGGTATCTGTTCGCGAAGAAATCTCACAACGTAATCAACGTCATTTCAGCGATCAGCGCCATTGGAATGGCTATCGGCACTGCGGCCCTCGTGGTAATTCTCTCGGTTTACAACGGCTTCAGCCAGCTGGTGCGGGATTCCCTGAGCAGCGTTGAGCCCGACTTCAAAATCGAAAAGCTAAGTTCCAAGGTCTTCATCGCCCCGCAGGAAGAGCGCGACTGGCTCCTCGCCCAGCCCGGCATTAAGAGCGTCGCAGGTCTGCTTGAAGAGAATATCTTCATCTCCTACGACGGCCGGAATTCCATAGCTTCAGCCCGTGGAATAAGCGCCGACGCCGACACAGCCATCCTTGCCGACAAAGTCATCGACGGCAAATTCGCACTGAAATTCGGCGACGTACCCATGGCGGTGGCAGGCGTTGGCCTGGCCCTTAAAACAGCCATGAATCCCCGGCTGCACATCCCTGTAGAAATGTATTTCCCCGACAGGCACAAGTCGATTTCGGTTAGCAATCCGGCCGCCTCGCTGCGTAAGGAAAAAGCCTGGGTATCAGGGCTTTTCAGCATAACCAGCGATATCGACGAAAGCACCCTGATGCTCCCCTACGGCACCCTTGCCAGCCTGCTCGGTTACAGCGACGGAGAGATTTCTTCGCTCGAAGTCAGGCTCGACAATCCAGGCAGGGACGCCAGCAGAATCAAGGATTTGATTCAGGATCATTTCGGAGATGAATACTCGGTCAAGGACCGCTACGCCCAGAACGAAACTCTATACAAGATGATGAAGTCGGAGAAGGCGGCAGTTTACCTGATTCTCCTCTTCGTAGTAATCATCATCGCATTCAATATCTTCGGCAGCCTTACGATGCTGATGATAGAGAAAAAGGACGATATTGAAACCCTCCGCAGCCTTGGCGCACAGGACAAGACAATCCGTAAGATTTTCATACTCGAAGGGTGGATGATTTCGCTTCTGGGGCTATTTGCAGGCCTTGTCATCGGCCTGGCCCTGGTAATCCTCCAGCAGCAGACCGGCATCGTAGGAATGCCCGGAGCCTTTGCGGTAAACGCCTACCCTGTCATTCTGAATTTTGGAGACATTGCACTTGTCGCCATCAGCGTAGCAGCGATTGGATACATAATCGCCCTTATTCCGGCAAAATCCGACAAGAATCTTCCGAAGGCATAGCCGTTCACAGTCATTGCTTATTTGATTTTTTTTCAAGATATTTGTATCTTGGAAAAAAGATAGCGATGCTAAAAAAGCTTATTACAATAACGGTCCTCCTCTTCGGGTGCATTTCTCTCTGCGCCCAGACGATGGTACTTTCCGGTAAAATCACTGATAAGAAAGACGGCCAGCCGGTATCCTATGCCAGCGTGGTCCTCGAAGAAAACAAGCTCTGGGCAACCACCGGCGACGACGGCTCCTTCTTCATCAGCCGTGTCCCCTACGGCGAATTTACCCTCACCGTGCAATGCCTCGGATACGTCGGCAAGTCGCAGAAGATAATCGTTTCCGCCGCAACAAAACCCTTCAACATCGCTCTCGAAGCCGACAACCTTACGCTTGAGCAGGTGGAAGTCGTAGCCCGCAGGGATGAAGAAAGGGCGAACACCACCTCCTATCTCATCGACAGGAACGCCATTGACCACAGGCAGACTCTCAACCTGACCGACATTTCAGCCCTCCTCCCTGGTGGCAAGACGGTCAACAGTACACTTATCGACGACGACAGGCTTGCTCTCCGCAGCGACGCTGCAGAGAAAGGCAACGCCTCCTTCGGCACGGCCATTGAGGTTGACGGCGTCCGCCTCGACAACAACGCCATGATGGACGAAACCGCCGGAGCCAGCACCAGAAACCTCTCTTCCAGCGATATCGAATCGGTTGAAGTCGTTACCGGTATTCCGTCGGTAGAGTACGGCGACCTCTCAAACGGAGTTGTCAAGATAAACGTCCGCAAGGGTAAATCTCCGCTGATTGTCGAATCATCCGTCAATCCTCACTCGAAATCCATATCTGTGAGCAAGGGCCTACAGGCCGGCAGCGGCATCCTCAATGTATCGGCCGGGCACGCCAAATCCCTGTCGAACCTCGTTTCCCCTCATACCGCATATAAGAGAAATACCCTCTCTCTGCGCTACACCAACACCCTTTTCAGGAAAAAGAGTCCTCTGACCATCGAAGCCGGCCTGAGCGGCAACATCGGCGGATACAACTCCTCCTCCGACCCCGACGAAATGCTGGATTCCTACGAAAGGGTAAGGGATAACGCAATCCGCGGAAACATAAGCCTCAAGTGGCTCGCAGCCCGCAAATGGCTGACCAACCTGAGTTTCTCCGGCAGTTTCTCCTACCAGGACAAACTCACTGAAACATACAAGAACTCATCCAGTGCCTCATCTCAGCCCTATATCCACACTATGGAAGAAGGCTATTTCATCGCCGAAGATTACGAGTCCAATCCTAATGCCAACATAATCCTCGGCCCTACCGGTTACTGGTATGTGCGCAGCTACAACGACCAGAAGCCCATCAGCATCAACATCAAGCTCAAAGGCGAGCTGAACAAGCAGTTCGGCAAGGTACACAGCCAGTTCTCCCTGGGCGCCCAGCTGAGTTCGAGCGGCAACGGCGGACGCGGGCTCTATTACGAGAATCCCCGCCTCGCACCTACCTGGCGTGAATACCGCTATGACGAGCTGCCCTGGATGAATAACCTGGCCCTGTTTGCCGAAGAGAAGATGGAAGCCCCGCTCTGGGAAGGCGCATCGGCCAAGCTTACCGCCGGCCTCCGCGACGACATCACCATCATCGGCGGCTCGGAATACGGAAACGTATCCAGCCTCTCGCCCCGTGCCAACCTCAGCATCAGCTTCTGGAAAGACAGGAAGAATTCCCTGATTGAGGCCCTCGGAGCACGCGCAGGCTGGGGACGCTCCTTCAAGCTTCCTTCCTTCCAGGTGCTCTACCCCGCTCCCAACTACAGCGACATCCTCGCCTTCACCCCCGGAAGCACGGCCGACAACAAAGCCTATTACGCATATCATACATATCCCTCACAGGCTATCAGGAATCCCGGTCTGAAGTGGCAGTACACCGACCAGATCGACCTCGGCCTCGAGATGACCGTCAAGGGAGGCACTAAGATTTCCGTATCAGGCTTCTACAATCAGACCTACAGGCCTTACGTCTCCGTTTACAAATACACGCCTTATACCTATCGTTATACCGGACAGAACGAAATCGAAGGCTGCGGAATAGCCTCAGCCGACCGCCGCTACGAAATCGACCAGGCCACCGGACAGGTTACAGTATTTGACAGGACAGGTATTCATGAGCCAGTCCAGCTCATCGGCACCACGAGGAATTCCTACGTATCCAACCGCACTTTCATCAACGGCAGCAAGGTCAAGCGCTACGGCATCGAGTGGATCATCGACTTTGCCAGAATCAAGCCCCTGCGTACCCAAATCCGTGTTGACGGCAAATATTACGCTTACAGCGGCGTTGACCAGACCTTGTTCGCCTACAATTACGGCGGAAGCGTATCCAACGGAGGCTCCTATCCTCTTATGGCCTACTACAAGGGAGGCTCGAGCACCTCGGCCGGCACGGTAGCCACGGCCGGAACATCCAACGGCACGGAGTCTCGCCAGATGAACCTGAATGCAACGATAACAACCCATATTCCTAAGATAAGGCTGATTGTCAGCATGAGGGTAGAGAGCACTCTGTACTGGTACAAACGCTCGCTCAACCGCCTCTCCGACGGCGAGGTCAGGGCTTATGCCATCGCCAACCGCGAAGATTCCTTCGGCCAGCCTTATTCGGAGAGCATGCGGAATACCTTCGTGGCTATCTACCCTGCATATTACAGCACCTGGGACAAGCCAGACGAACTTATTCCCTTCGCAGAGAAGTTCGCCTGGGCCAGGGACAACGATCAGCAGCTTTTCAACAATCTCTCCAGGATGGTGGTCCGGACCAACTACGCCTACGTGCTGAATCCCAATACCTTGTCAGCCTGGTTCTCCGCCAATCTCTCCGTTACCAAGGAGATCGGCGACCACGTGAGCGTATCCTTCTATGCCAACAACTTCTTCAACAACATGGGACGGGTCAAGTCTTCGCAGACCGGCTTGAAGTCTTCCCTGTTCGGAAGCAGTTACATACCTAAATTCTATTACGGTCTTTCACTGAAAATCAAACTATAACAAACCATATCATTATGAAAGCTTTTGTTACATTTCTGAAGATTGCGGCAGTCGCGATGGCAGCTGCAGCAATCATGTCATCCTGCAACAAAGAGGACGACAGCGCACCCAAAATTTTCGAATTCGACGTGGTATTCAACTTCCCTCTTGGAGTTGACCCCATTGCCGGGATTGAGGTAAAGGCCTCCCAGAGCAACGGCGGCGGCGTTTACGAAAGCACCACGGACTCAGAAGGCGTAGCATCCTTTGTCCTTCCTGCCGGTATTTACAATATCGTTGCAAGCGGTATCCATAATGACGGCGAGTCCCTCATTATCTGCAACGCATCGAAGAGCGGTGTTATCGTAGGCGACAAAATGCTGCCTCAGGCAACTCTTCCCATGGTTATCAGCCGCAAGGTGTACTCCCTTATCATCAAGGAAGTTTACTGCGGCGGTGTAATGAAGGACGACCAGTCAGCCGCCTTCAACTATGACAAGTACATCACCATCTACAACAACAGCCCCGAGGATTACTCCTCCGAGAATCTTGCAGTCACCATGGCAGCCGGTTACAACGCCGAGGCCAATACCAACAGCAAGCTCTACACCGGTGATGTTTACAACTACGCAGCAACGGACTTCATGCCTGCATTCAACGGCATCTGGTATTTCCAGGGCACTCTTACCATTCCCGCCTTCAGCGAGATTGTAGTCAACATCCACGGAGCCATCGACAACACCCAGACGGTCAGCAATTCCGTAAACTTCGCAAATGCGGATTACTACTGCATGTACGATCCTGAATACGAAGGACCCGGCACCAACGCAAATAACAAGTACTACAACAACACCAGCTACTATCCTGCACCTGCAGACGTAATTCCTACCAGCCATTATCTCAAGACCGTCAAACTCGGCCAGGGCAATGCATGGGGCTTCAGCAACGTCTCTCCTGCCGTTTACATCTATGAAACCCAGGGAACTTCTCCCAAGGCTTCCGCCGAGGATGCTGCAAACGCATGGATGCACGATGGTTACAATACTGCCGCTTTCGGCGGTTGCAAAGTCAATCGCAACTGGATTGTCGACGGTGTAGAAGTCTGGAACTCCGAGAAAATCAGCTCTTCCTGGAAGAGGCTTACCGACGACATCGATGCCGGCCATATAAGCTTCACCAGCAAACAGGGACACTCCGTTTACAGGAATGTTGACAAGGAAGCTACCGAAGCTCTCCCCGAGAACGCAGGTAAACTCGTTTACGGCTACGGCGAAGATCCCAGCGGAATCGACGCCGAGGCTTCCATCAAGAACGGCGCCCACATTTTCTTCGCCGACACGAACAACTCCTCGAACGACTTCCACGAGCGCGAGAAGTGCGCCCTCCGTGCCCAATAATCTGAAACACACTTGAAACTCAAGTTTTTATACGCGGCTTTGATACTTTCCGGCGCTGCACTTTCGGCGCCGGAAAGACTCGCCGCGCAAAGTTCTTCCGCAGCATTGAAGCTGACGGACAACTATGACTTCATAAAGTTTTCCAATCCCTGGCTGTCTGCCCGTAATCCGGCCGGTCTGCTTCATATTGATACCGTACGGATTTCAACCGCTTCCATATCAGCTGAATCGGTAAGCGGCAACGATGCCTCCAAGGTATTCTCGCTCGGAGCCAGGGCTGAGTCTTTCTATCAGCTCGGCAAGTCGCTGGTCTTTTTCGGAGAGGTTGAATATCAGAATTCATCGTTGAAAGGCTCCGAAGGCTCTGCCTTCATGAGCACCGACCGCCTTCCCTTCGACCTTGTCGAGGCAGAGCCGAATCCCGGCAAGGCCCAGCAGAACCGCTACCACCTTACCGGAGCGATTGCCGGCGAAATTAGCAGCGTCCTGGCTCTCGGAGCAAAGTTGGACTATACCGCCGCCGACTTCTCCAAGCACAAGGACCTAAGGCATCAGAACTACCTGATGGACCTCAGAATCAACGGCGGAGCCCATCTGCACTTAGGCGATAAATTCGAGGCCGGACTGGACCTTATCTATCGCAGGAGCACTGAAAGCGTACGCTTCGACCTTTACGGTACCGCCGACAAAACCTACTGGACTCTGATTAGCTATGCCGCCTTCATGGGCCGCAAGGAAGCTTTCGGAGAGGCGGGATACACCGAAAAGGGCAGACAGATTCCTCTGTTCAATGAATTCAAGGGAGCTGGGGCACAGTTTGTCTGGATGCCCGCCGAAGGCCTGAAGTTCTTCGGCGACGTTTCATACCTAAAACGCGACGGATATTACGGCGAGAAATCCACCTCCACCGCCCAGTTCGACACCTTCAAGGGAAACGTTCTGGAAGTCAATTTAAGGGCGGATTACTCGCGCGGTGGCAATCTCCATACCCTGGAGGCCGCTTATTCCACTGAAGCCCTCGACAACTACAGCACCAATTTCCGTGAAGTCGAGAATCAGGAAAACACGGCAAGATATTATGAGTACTACTCCCCCGTCAAACGCGCACGTAAAGTATGGAACTCCCTTTCAGGAACCTACACTCTGCAGATGGATTTCACGGGCCAGACACCAGCCTGGATCATCAAGGCCGGATTTGGCTATGAACGCTGCGTACAGACGGGATACGAGTATCCTTTCTATCGCAAGCAGCGACTTACCATACAGCAATTCAGGGCGTCTGCCGTACGCAATATGATAGGAAAATCCATAATCTGGGGGCTCCGCGCAGGGGTTGCATACTCCAAAGGCAGCGGAGCCGCTTTCGACGACGGCGTCCTCGCCCAGCCTTCAGCCGGTCAGGAGGACCCTGCCTCGATGGAACAGTATCTCCTCCAAAACCACGAATTCCTCACTTCTCCCCAGTGGGGCGCAGTACTTGGGATTCGTGCCACCTTCCTTGCAAAAGCTCTCGGCCTGAGACCTTACGTCGATTTGCAGTACTCCCTGCGCCGGGCTTCTGACCTTACCTGGATTCAGGGCAACGCAAGGAATTGCATAAATCTGACCATAGGAACGGCATTCTAAGCGCCTGACAAGATGTTTTGAAGGTTTTTTCGGAAATCTTACATTAAAAATTTGTATTTAAACGCAAAATCATTACCTTTGCATTCCCAAAATCGGAAAAATAAAAACATAAGATAATGAAACGTACTTTTCAACCTTCAAGACGCAAACGTGTGAACAAACACGGATTCCGTGAGAGAATGTCCACACCGAACGGCCGTCGCGTCCTTGCAGCGCGCCGCCGCCATGGCCGCAAGAAACTCACCGTTTCTTCAGAAGACAGATTCTAAGCCGGCCTTAGACATATCAAAACAGGGTGACCACTGATGTGACCCCCAAAAGTTGGACGGTTTAACATTATTTAGGAAGCCTTCGATTGGAACAGAGCTCGGTATCGCACCGGGCTCTTTCCTTTTAGCCTCAGTTTGATTCTATCGTTATTGTAGTACCTGATGTATTCCCGGAGAGCTTTTTTGAACTGGTCGATAGAGTCCCACTCCTGCAAATATAGCAATTCATTTTTCATCAGCCCAAAGAAGTTCTCCATCATTGCATTATCAAGACAATTCCCTTTGCGAGACATGCTCTGA
>JAFSPG010000003.1 GCA_017443025.1 Bacteroidales bacterium
AGATGAAACACTTTGGTGAAGTTCTTTCCGATATTGTGATGCCTGATATGGAAACGTCCGAAACGGAATCATCTTTGGAGATCAATTTCATAATTGGCAAACTAAAGCATTCTGTCAAGAAAGTTCGTAAAGAAAAGTAAGACAATATAAGTAATTGGCGGCTCATATGAGTCGCCATTATAATTATCTGTGGTAACTCCTTACGCGAAAGGGGTAAAAGTTTTCTCGGGCAGAAAAATGCCCTCGAAACTCTTTTCCCCCTTTCTCCACCATTCCTACGCGCCTGACAAAGAAACATAAAAATCACCGCCGTTACCGGGAGGGTAGCGGCGGCGATTAAAGCTGGTTGGTTTGATGCGCCTTAGAAGCTTTGGAAGGTGCTCCAGGAGGTGTTGGCCTCGGCGGTGGTCTGCAGGGAGGGCGGGAGGTTTGTGAAGAGGTCGAAGCCCGTCCAGGTCTCAATCTGGTCGACGCTCACCGTGAAGTCGTAGTAGTGCTCCGTGTTGGAGTTGTAGTCTCGGTGAGCGAACCAGAATCCGATGGCGGACGCGCTGGTAATTTCTCCGTTTCCGTTGCGCTTAACTTTGAGGAGCGCTTTCCAATAGTAGTTCGGGATAGGAAGGCTTGCAGGGTTGGCGCTCTGGCCGTCGGCTCCGGTCAGGTAGTTGATAGTCTCAGAACCATTCACTTTGCGGTATGCCGGGCCGGTTACGACATAAACTGTATCGGATGCACTGCTGACCAAAGATCTTTCTGCCGTCTCCAGCGAGCCCCAGATACTGCCATTGAAATTATTCTGAAGTTGTGGCGTCTGGTTGGTTACGTAGTAAGTCTGGAGATTCATATCATCGTCGCTCTTGCGGTCGGCATTCGGACATTGATGGCCACGGGCGTATGCGTCGTTCCCATACATTGTTCCATAGCTATTAGAGTTGACCTTCACCTGCTTGCTGTTGTCGATATTTGGATTATATCTCCAGGATGAAGTAGATGCGCTTCCGCTTTTGTGCGAACCGCTGAGAGGGTATGCAACCCAGAGGGAGGCGTAGTACGTATAGTCGTAATAATAGCTATAGTTCCTGTTGGGCCCAGTATTGCCGCCGCTGCCGTAGAAGCGCCCGACGAAATCCTCGCTTCCGCTTACGGCCGGAAGTTCAAGCCAACCGGTGGCAACGGCCGCCGTTGTGAAGGAGTACTCCGTGCCGTAGAAGGTGTCACTCTGCAGGGCATAGTCCTCGGTGCCGTTCACCGTGACGAAGGCCTTGTAGTAGTAGGTCGTGCCGGGGGTGAGTCCGGTAAGCGAGGCTGAAATCTCTCCGCTCGAGGCAGAATCGTTGCTTGCCGTGTTGTTAAGGCTTCCTGAAGTGGTCCCCCACTTGAAGCCGGATGCAGTCGGGGTCGAGGTCGCGTCCGAGTAGGAGCCCGACAGGGTTGCCCCTGTCGAACTCACGCTCGCCGCTGTATTGCTCGTCGTGACTGAAGCTGCGGGCGCTTGCCCCCCGGAGGTTCCGCCCCCGGATCCTCCTCAATCAGCAACAGTTATTTGGATGGTATCTACACGCCCATTATTCTTCGATCCTGCAGTCATAACTAGTGTGATAGTCTCTTCTTCTCCCGACAATGTAAATGTGCCAGAATTACTTGCAGAGTTGGCACTTGTAACGGCGGCAGAAGAACTCTCCTCAATGCTAACTTTTACAACTGTATTGTTTGAAGCCCAGGTAACAGTAACTTGGGTCGCACCATATGTCTTGATGCCAGAAATCTTCGCCCATTCTCCATCGCCTCCGTTTTTTCCACCAACCAACAAATTTGCGGGGCCACAATTACCCTGTGTATCGTTCATAATCTTAGTGTTAGTGGATTTACAGGTATATGTTAGAGTGCTTGCTGAGTTGTATGAACTGGAGCCTGTTCCTGTATAGCTACTAAATGGAGAAACTGCACTAGATCCAAATGTTTCTGCGAAAAGGACAGTCCCAACATCCGGAGTACTTGATCCGGAGACCTGGCTGACGGTAATCGTTCTGTAGGCCTCATCACCATACTTAATCTTGAAGGAACCGTTTCGGGCGGAACCGGTGTTGCCACTGACGGTGATGCTGATACTACCATCTGAGGCGCCTTTAGATACGGCGGTTACGACAGTATTATCGGGCTCAGACACGGTTACGTTAGCGCTCGTCGCCCCATTTAATAACGTGTAGGCGTTATTAATAGTGTAGGTGCCGGCAGTGGCAGATACGTTAGTAATAGGATTCGTGACACTTATAGTCGGCACAGCTACGAAGGTTGCGGTCACTGTTACAGCAGTGCCTGGCATAGTAAAGGACTTGGCAGAGAGGATGTCGTGACTGGATCCGTCGTTGTAAGTTAAAGCGTTGAGCATATAACCAGAATCGGGATTCGATGTCACTGTCACAGTTTCTCCCTCAAATACCGGGGATGCCGGGCTAATGGAGATGGAACCATGTGCCGGATCCGTTCCATATGCGAGGCTAACGGTATTCTGTCTACCGAAGGTTACGGTCACGGTCGCGTCGCTTGACGGCATTGAGAATCTGTAGTGGGTAGCATCCACAGTTGTGACACTTACCGCAGCACTGCTTCCATCCAGTACTGAAACGTTGCGGACCACATAGCCGTCAGCGGGTGTGGCAGTAATAGTTACGCTAGTTCCAGCCGTCGTAGTTCCAGCCGGATCGGTAGTTACCGTTCCGTTGGTCGGCGTTGTGACCGAAATCGTACGAGGGGTGTTGTCGGTGTATTTATAGAACTTGAAGGTTGTTTCGGAAGTACCACTACCTACATAACCTCTCCAATCTGTTCCATTGTATACAGCAAGGTAACGATCTGTGTATGTATCATTTGTAAGCAAGTGGTTGCTTCCGTCAAGCTCCCAGACCTTTCTACTTTGCGTTCCAACTCGGATGCTGGTATTATTCCCCGAACTACTAGTTGTATTGCTGCCAAGCCAATTTGTGTCATCTCCATTAGGATAGAATGTGTAACCTCCTGTTACGACAGCTAAATTCCACTTTACAGTATTGGGAATTGTACCGGTTAGTTTAGAGCCAGAAACTGTCACGCTGACAGCAGAAGGAGAAGAATTACCAGGGGTGTTATTAATGCCATACGAATCATTACCCACGATGACAAACACATCTCCGGGACCAATGCTGGACAGTGCTGTTTCTTTCCAACCGGCAGAGGGTGCATCGGTGCTTTGCGTGCAGGAACCCGGGGTAAGCGACTCAAGATACTGCCCATTATTCGTGCCGAGCGCCTTCACCTTAATGGTGTAGGAAGTGTTGGAAGAAAGGCTGCTCCATGTGTAGGTGCGGGCCGTCTGGGCAGCTTCCCAGTTGCTTCCACCGTCAAGGCTAACAGCATATTCCGTAGTGCCATCTGTACCGTTCGTTACTGTCTCCCAGGCGAAGGTTAGGTAGTCCTCGCCGTGAGCAGAGCAGGTGACAGACGGATTACCAAGCTGGATGGGAGCCTCGATGTCGTAGGTGGCCGATGCTACGGCGCTGGTAACAAAGTCGGCTTTTACGGCGATAGCCTTGATGGTCATGTCAGCAGATACCGCAATGGGCTCCTCATATTCGTCGGAGTTCTCATCGGGATCAGTACCGTCGGTAGTATAATAGATGGTGGCGCTGTTGGTCGCGGAGATTGCAACGCTCTGAGCGCTGTAATATGTACCTGCAGCGGGGGTGAATTCAGGAGCGGCAAGCTTGGGATTGTGAGTATATATTGTGCTGCCTGCACTGAACTCAGGAGTTGTGCCGCTGTAGTTAATGGCTGTACCGCTGACAACTACCCAGTCACCGACGCTGACTTTGTTGGCATCATCGATATCTGCACCGGAAATACCTTTGCCCTTATAAACCTCAAACTTCTTCTCCGTTGTGCTGCCGTCATCGGAGATAAAGTAGGTCTGGCTGTTCGATGAGGGATTGGATGCGGAACTTACGTAACCTTTAACGTAAATAGTTCCGGTAGGGCCTTCTCCGGAAGCATAAGCGGAAACGATGTCGTATGCCTCGGAAGCCAGATAAGGATTCTCTGCCGTACCCTTGGCCTGGGCGGGAGTGAAGGATACTACTGCGAAGTCCGTAGGGGCAACGTAGCCGGATGCAACTCCGTTGACCTTTATGTAAAGGTAATATGTCTGGTCGTTGACGACGGAGCTATAGTCTGCTATGCTGTAGTTGGAACCGGAGTTGGAGATGCTTGAAGTGATGTTCGTATCTCCTGTCGCCGGAGTCGCCGTAGCTGCGGTGTGCAGATAGGCTACATAACTGGTGGCATGGGCATCGCCAGTCCAAGTGACATCAACTTCTGCATCACCGGCAATGGCCGTGAGGTCGGTAGGGTTGGGGACAAGGCAGCTGGCCTGGGTGACTGAAATGGCCTTGCTGCTGGCGCCACTGGCTTTGAGTGTTACGGTTGCAACTTTGTCAGCGGCTGTAGTGTTTGCTGCTTCGGCAGTTACGGTTAGCGTTGTACCATCGATGGCCGCAGTGAAGTTTTCAGCGTCTTCGCCACTGACAATAGCACTGATACCGAGTCCGTCAATGGCATTTGCAAGGCTTATCGTTGTGGATGCACTACTCTGGCCGACACCAATGGTGAGGGCGTTATCGTTTGCGGTGATGGATGGAGCGGTGTAAGCTTCGCCGCGGAATTTGACCGTGAATGCAGCGATCTTACATGCACCACTTACCATGATATACCCTGTAGAATAACCTGCAGGAATCGTCATGGTCAAATCTTGTTGTGCGCTAGACGCAGTAGGTGCCGTTGCAATTGGTTCTTCATCATTATCTGCGTTTTCCCTAAAATATATGCTTCCTGCGTATTGAGTCTCCAAAGCGTTACATACACCATGTAGAATTATGGAAGAGATGTCGTTGGAAAAATCAGGCAATTGAAGATAACTGACAGTACTATTGTTTCTCAACTGCATATAATAATTGCCGCTCTTGCCGTAGTTGCCAGCATATGCTGCATTGAAATTCCATGTTCCTGAAGCATTAGTAATACTGCTTGTAGTATAGGAACCGGAACTCCATGCCGCTGACACCAAATCGGCATTGGTTAACGTGGCATCGTCGGGAGCAGGCGAACAGTTCAGCGCTGGGGCTATGACGAGTTTATTGCGTCCGATTGTGATGCCCTTGGTGGAGGTGACGGAGAAGAGCTCGTTAGCTTCGTCGTCAAAGATTGAGATGGTGAAGCCTCCTGTGAGGGTTACGGGAGGAAGGGGAATGTAGAAGACTTTGTTGGCGGAATAGTTGTCGCTAAAGTTAATGTCAATCTCTTTGCTTTCTCCTCCGGAGATTACGGGTGTTTCTGCTGTAGTGTCCAGGCTGAAGTCACCTGCGATGTTGACAGATGCGGCGGTGAAGGCCAGGTAGGCGGCGCCGGAAGGAATATTGTAGAGAATCAGCTTGAGTGCACCACCAACGGCCTTGAAGGAAGCGCTGGGCTTCTGCTCGACTATGGTGATGGGAGCATACATAGGCATATAGGATGCGTCTGCGCCCCATGCTAACTCGTTAGGCATATTGAAGGTGATAGTGGTGCCGCTTATGGAGTGATTCTCACTCGCGGGATAGAGGGCAAAACCTCCCTCAAGCTCGTCGGCATCGGGAATGTGACCGGAGAAGTCGGTTGAGATGCCGGCTTCTTCTGCGGTGAACTCGCGGTTATTGCCGTTGTCGGTGAGGATTGTGATTATATCGGATGCCTGCCATTTGTAAGCTCCGTTGTTGTCGGAAGAGACCTTTGTGGCATCGACTGCACCGCTGAGTACTACCGATTTTTCGGTGGGTACTATCGGGTCGACGGGCACGGGTTTATCGGGAGTCTGGACTTCGGTGTCTTTGGAGCAACTGAATGTAAGGAATGTCACAACAGCTGCGAGTGTATAGAAGATATTCTTTTTCATAGTTCTTTGTCTTTTACTGTTGTTAAACATTACTAACCCCACCAGTCGGTGTCTCCAGAATAATCATCTATTCCGGCGCCACTGTCGCCGAACGAACCGCCCTGGTCGGTGACGCCTTTACTTGCCTGAAGGATTGCGCTCCCGAATCGTACCACGAGGAGCTTAGATGTTGGTTGAGAATAAACTCTTTTGATCATAATATGTGTAATTTAAAGTTTCCAAAAACAAATGGGCGTTCGACAACTTGGGCTGTCAAACGACTGTGGCTGAAAGACTTTGATGGTTTTGCGGCTGAAAAATCAAAATCTTCCGGGCTTTGGTTCATAGTTTTGTGGAGTTATTCAAGACACAAAAATATATAATCCGAATCTATTTTCCCAAGAAAAATTTGACATTTATTAACATAGTTATTAACAACTTAGAGGCTAAAACATTTTACATTTTTCCCCTAAATCATTTTAACTTTTTAGCCTGGAAACTCTTACACTTTTTTGCAAGAAATTTAGGCCTTCGGCTAAGAAACTCCAACATCTTGTTGGAGAGATTCCGGTTGCTGGAGGAAGAGTTAAATAAATTTGCTTGTACAAGAAATTGTACATATCTTTGCGAGACAAAATGGTGCATTATGCTTACAACAACTATCTCTGATTTCAGGAAAAGTTTAAAGGGCTATGTTGATTCGGTAATCGAAAACAATGACCAGGTCCTTATCAACAGGGGGCGACAGGGCGCTGTGCTTGTGTCGCTGGACGAGTATAACGCTTTGGCCAGGACAGCTTCAGTTTTGACTTCCAGGGTCGGGGCTGATGTGATTAATGCCGCACAGAAGCAGGAATTTATCGAAGTAGATATTGACTCGTTATGAAACTTTTATTTACTCCGGAGGCTCTCGCTTCCTATAATGAGATAAAGGGTAAAGCCCTGAGCGAGGCAGAGCAGATCAAGGATGTCCTCAAGGATATTCTAGCACACCCGGAAACGGGGAAAGGCGCTCCGCAATCTCTTACCGGAGCGCTTTCGGGATTGTGGAGCCGGGAGTATGGTTTTTGCCGGCAGGTTGTCTACCAGATTCTTCAAGACGAAGTTAAGATATTTTCCATAGGTAAGAATATACTTCCTGCTGGTATATCCACCCCTACAGAATTCCGTCAGTCGAGTTACAGCGAAGACGAGTATCGCAGCGTCCTCGCTCAGATGGCCGCCAATAGGGGTAAGGGTGATATGCCTAAGGTCGGCATATTTTGGTACAGCATAGGCCGGGATGAACTATTTGGGGTAGTATCCCATCCGGTAGATGATTATTCACGTGCCAATGCCTCCGATGGCCGAATCACTTGCTCTGAGCTCCACGAGGATATATGGCGCAAGGAGTTTAATAAGCAGAAGTTCAAAAGTGATGGTACCGGGCTATTTGCCGGAGCATATCAAGATAAGCCTCGCGGGCGTGTTTTTTATCATATTGATGATGATACTTACGAAGTTGCAACCGGCAAATGGATTGAGGAGTATCCGCAGGTATATGATATGGTGTTGAAGGAGTTTAACCTGCCCCCCGAGAAAACAACGGCTAAATATGCCGTTCATTGGGATATTGGTCAATCGTGGAGATAGTAATTAGGGAATAAAGTTATGGCTGAATCGAATTTTATAGACTACGTCAAGATTTTCTGCGCGAGCGGGCACGGGGGCGCGGGAAGCATGCATCTGCACCGGGCCAAGTATGTGCCTAAGGGCGGGCCGGACGGTGGCGACGGCGGCCGTGGCGGCCATGTGATTCTCCGGGCCAATCCGCAGTTCTGGACGCTTATCCACCTTAAGTACCGTAAGGTGGTGAGGGCGGCGAGCGGCGAGCCGGGCGGCGCAGCCCTTTGCAAGGGCAAGCAGGGAGAGGACGTGCTGCTTGACGTGCCGGTGGGCACCGTCGTGAAGGATGCCGAGAGCGGGGAAGTGCTGTTCGAGATGGTTACTCCCGGCGAGAACCGCATTCTCTGCCAGGGCGGCCGCGGCGGATGGGGCAACGACCATTTCAAGAGCCCTACCAACCAGACTCCTCGTTATTCCCAGCCCGGCGAAGAGGGGCAGGAAGGATGGTTTATCCTCGAGCTGAAGGTGCTGGCGGATGTCGGCCTTGTGGGCTTCCCGAACGCCGGCAAGTCCACTCTTCTTGCCGCCGTAACTTCGGCCAAGCCAAAGATTGCGAACTACGCATTCACAACCCTTGAACCGAATCTCGGCATTGTCAAGTACTACGACGACCGTTCCTTCGTGATGGCCGATATCCCCGGCATCATCGAGGGAGCGCACGAGGGCAAGGGCATCGGGCTCAGGTTCCTCAGGCATATCGAGCGCAATTCCGTGCTGCTCTTCATGGTGTCGGCCGAGGAAGAGAACGTGAATGCAAGCTACAAGATTCTCCTTAAGGAATTAAAGGAATACAATCCCGAACTGCTTGTCAAGGACAGGATTCTGGCCGTTACCAAGTGCGACCTCGCCGACGAGGTCGCCCGCAAGCAGATTGCGAAGCATCTTCCGAAGAGCGTGCCGACTGTGATGATTTCGTCCGTCACCGGCGAGGGCCTCTCCGAACTCAAGGACCTCCTCTGGGACGCCTTGACGCGTGAGGCATAGCTCAATGCACCAAAGGGCTCCGAGAGCCCGTGGCGCGTAAATCATTGATAGTTAGGTAAATAAGCAAACTTGGTGCCCCGATTTTGGGACACCAAGAATTGTTAAGTTGCTATTAGTCAGAGCTTTACGCGCCACGGGCCGTTGACGCTGAGTGCCGGGCGCGCCGCGCGGCCGGCTTTAGAGCAGAACGGTGATACCTACGTTGAGGGAGAGGCCGTTCATGCTGACCTTCTGACCTGCCATCTTGCTGGCGAGGCTGATGGAGTAGCCGAGGCTGGGCTCGATGGCAATCTTCTTGCTGAGCCAGTGTGAGTAACCAACGCCGAGGCCGAGGCTGAGGTTGTGGCCCTTGACAGAGTCGCCGAGGTCTCCGGGCATACCGCCGCCACCCTGATCGTCGTCATCATCCGTTAGGCCGCCTGCCATATTCTGCATATTTCCCATGCCACTGACTTTCATATGGGCGAAGCCGAGGTTGGCAGCGCAGAACCACTTGGGAACGAAGTAGTAGCGTACACCTGCAGTAAGGTCGATGGCCATGATTTTGGTGTCTTCGAGCTTTGCATACTGGAAGCCGATACCGCCGGTGATGGCGAGATTGTCCTCAATGGCGTAACCGCCGTTACCCTGGAAACCGAAGCGGGTTACAGAAGATTTGCCACCGCTGGGGCCAATCTTGAGGGCGTTGAAGCCGATGTTGGTGAGGTTTGCATTTACGAAGTAAGTGCCTTTCTTGATGTCAACCTCCTGCTTGGAGGCCTTCTTGACAGTCTTGGTGGTTTTCTTGGCTGAAGACTTGGAAGACTTCTTTGCCTGGGCATTCGCGGAGACACCTGCTACGAGCATGCATCCGAGAAGAATTGCAACAAATTTTTTCATAATAGTACTATTAGGTTAGAAGTAATTATCGCACATTTCCCGCAAATGTAGTTTTTTCTTTTCGATTTTCAAATACTTACGTGCGATAACAGCGGAAAAATCGTATCTTTGCAGAAATGGTGGATTTTTTTGAAATGGCAAAGCGGTATATAATAATATGTGTATTGATGGCTCTTTCCGCCGTAGCGAGGGCAGGGGAGAAGCTGTCGCTTGAGCGCTGCCGCGAGGCTGCCCGCGAGACCGGCGGCGTAGAACGGCTCCTCGAAGCAATTGAGGACTGCCGCGATGCCGGCTCGTCGCTTGCGAAGAGCCGCTACCAGCTGCAGGCTCGCGCCTACGGCTCGGCTTCATACCAGTCGGACGTGCCCAATCCGGCAAGCATGACGGATTTCCCCTTCGAGCTGTATCCAATTTCAAAATTCCAGTACCGTGCGGGCATTGCCTTTGCCCTGCCGATTTACTCCGGCGGCCAGAAAGGCCTCTCGGACCAGCTGGACTCCATCGAGCGCGACCAGGAAAAGCTTAACGTGGATATCCGCTCAAACGACCTCGACCGTACCGTCGATGACGTGTTCCTGAGCGTGGTGCTCGGACGCAAGAGCGGCGAAATACTGCGCAGCCAGCTTAAGGCCCTTACAATCAAGCTGGGCGATATGCGCGCTGCCTTCGAGAGCGGAAAAGTGTACAAGAACGCTGTACTGGCCCTCGAAGCCCAGTGCACGGCCCTCGAAGCACGTATTTCGGGCAACGACAGCGAAACATCCGGAGCCATCAAGATACTCTCCATCATCACCGGCCTTGAGATAGGCGAAGACGCCGAGTTCGAGATGCCAAGGGCCGCTGAATCCCGCTCGGTGATGATTGACCCGGCCCTGGCCCACCTCGACCTCGAAGGAGAGAAAATCGAGCTCAAAAGGCAGCTCTCGCGTGCCTCGGCTCTTCCTTCCATAAAAGCCATAGGGAACCTTGGTTACGGCAAATCACCCCTCAATGTGTTCGAGAACAATCCTGAAGTTTACGGAGTCGTGGGTATCTCGTTGATAATCCCGCTTTCCGACTGGAGGGATGTAAACAATCGCAGCCGCCTTCTCGATGCCGCTGCCACA
This sequence comes from Bacteroidales bacterium, assembly GCA_017443025.1. Classification (GTDB taxonomy): domain Bacteria; phylum Bacteroidota; class Bacteroidia; order Bacteroidales; family UBA932; genus Cryptobacteroides. Next base: position 10,573 of record JAFSPG010000003.1, read on the forward strand.
ACCCTCGAAATCCGTCGCGATCAGGCCGCCCGCCGCAAAAACTCTCAGATTCAGAAGCTCGACTCCGAAATCGACAAGTACGACGCCCTCATCCTTGCCGGCGAGAAGACAATCGAAAAATACGAAGCCCTTTGCGGGGAACTTGATAAACTGACAAATCAGGGAATAGCTCCCGCATCTGAATATGTCACGGCCTTGGAACAACTGTCCGCAGCCAGGCTCGACAACGAATTTTACACCATCCTCAAACTCCAGGCCTCCCTGCGAAGGGAAAGCTGCATCGCAACGCTATGACAAAGTACCTGAAATATCTGCTTCCGCTCGTTTCCGCGGCCATCATATCCTGCGGCGGGCACGGCAAGCCAGATGCCTATGGCATCATTGATGCCCACGGCTGGATGATAGCATCGTCCGAGCCCGGCCAGATTGTATCCCTTAATGTATTCGAAGGCGCCCGTGTTGAGAAGGGGAGCGAGGCTTTAAGGCTCGATACGGCTAGGCTCGCCCTCCAGTACAAAGCCCTCGAAAGCCAGATCAAGGCCCTGCAGCCCACTCTTCCGGATGTTGGCAAGCAGCTCGACGTAATGTACAGCCGCCGCAAGGCCATAGAGAACGAAAGGGCTCGCATACGTCCGCTGGTAGAGTCCGGAAGCGTCTCGTCCAAGCAGCTCGACGAAGTCGAAGACCAGCTCCGCGTGCTCGACAGCCAGATTTCCGCTATGCGCTCCAATCTTTCACGCGAATCGGCAGCAGTACTGGCCAACATCGAATCACTCCGCTCCCAGGCCGACATCGTCCGTGACCAAATTGAACGTTGTCTTATTACCTGCCCTGAGTCGGGTACCGTCACGGCGCTGTACATAAAACTCCATGAGTTCGTATCCCCGGGACTCCCTATCTTCAAGCTCACCGACTACGACCATCCCTACGTGGACGCATGGCTCGAAGGTGGCACCGTCTCCGGCCTTTCGCTCGGCGACAGCCTTACGGTCGGCACCGACATCCCCGGCGGCGGCCTTAAGATGAGCCGCGGCCGGGTCAGTTTCATCGCCGACGAAGCCGAGTTCACGCCTAACAAGGTAATGACCAGGGACTCCCGTACCAAACAAGTATATCGCATCCGCATCGAGCTCCCCGGCGGCGAGGGCTTCAAGCCCGGAATGCCCGCCGAAGTGTTCATCAGCCGGCGTCCATGATAAGGGCCGGGCACATAGGTCGCTCCTTCGGCCGCACCAGAGCCCTCGACGACGTCAGTTTCAGCGTCGCGAAGGGCGAGATTGTGGCCCTTATGGGCGCAAACGGTGCCGGCAAATCCACACTTTTCGACATCATCTCCACGGTTGACCCTGAATTTCAGGGCGAAGCTTCCGTTGCAGGCATCTCGGTAAGGGAGAATCCTTCCGGCGTACGGAAATGCATAGGCTACGTGCCGGGCCGCTTCTCGCTCTACCCCGACCTTACGGTAGGGGAGAATCTCGAGTTCTTCGCCACTGCATACGGATGCAGCCCCGACGCCATCGAGGCCATTTCGCCGCAGCTCTGGCGCGGCCTCAAGCCCTTCATAAACCTTCGTGCCGGCAACCTCTCAGGAGGAATGAAGCAGAAGCTTGCAATTTGCTGTGCAATGGTGCATAACCCCTTTGTGCTGCTCCTCGACGAGCCAACCGTTGGCGTTGACCCAGTATCCCGGCACGATGTATGGGAGGAACTCGCAGCCCTACGAAGCAAGGGCGTGGCCATACTCATAAGCACGCATTATCTCGACGAAGCTATTGTTGCCGATAAAATCCTCTTCCTGCATCAGGGCAGGGTGCTCCTTTTCGACAGTCCGGCAGATATGCTCTCGGCCTACCCTCACAGGCTCTACGCTCTCGAGTGCCCTATCGGGCAGCTTCAGCAGGTGAAGGCGGAACTATCCGCCTGCAAAGAAGTGAGGGGCTTTTACCTCCGTGGCGGCAACATGCACATAGCGGCCGACGGTGAATTCGCCCCTGGAACCATTGCCGGGCATACTCTCAGGGAGACAAAGCCCACGATAGAAGACGTATTCATCGATAAACTTTCTTTCCAAAGCCAGACTCTATGAACCCCATCGTCAAGGCAGAACACGTGAGCAAGCACTTCGGCTGCATCAAGGCTGTCGATGACCTCTCGCTTACCCTTGCTCCCGGCGAGATTCTGGGCCTTCTCGGAGCCAACGGAGCGGGAAAAACTACACTTATCCGTATGCTCTGCGGGCTTATCCGCCAGGATGCCGGCAGCATCTGGGTGGATGGGCGCCCCGGCTATATGTGCCAGAGCTTTTCGCTTATCGAGGAACTCACCGTCAGCGAAAATATCCGTTATTACGGGGCTCTGTACGGTCTTGGCAAGGACGAAGTCCGGGAAAGGGGGGCTCAAATCGAGGATTCCCTCAGGCTCGGCCCCTATCGCGACCGTCAGGTGCGTCATCTTTCGTCAGGCTGGAGGCAGGCCATATCCCTTTCAATCGCCGTCCTTCCACGGCCGAAGGTACTTATCCTCGACGAGCCTACAAGCGGCCTGGATGCCATGTCGCGCCGCCGTCTCTGGGATATGATTCAGGACAGCGCCTCCGCCGGCACCGGAGTCATTATCAGCACCCATTATCTCGACGAGGCATTCTATTGCAGTTCCCTCGCCATCATGAAATCGGGCAGGCTTGCCGCTTCCGGGCATCCTGGGGATCTTGCCGGCTCGGAGAGCGATTTACTTAATTTTTTCGAATAATGCTGAAGGCCGTCATCATAAAGGAAATAAGGCATATCATAAGGGACAAAGTCAGCTGCATGATTCTGTTCCTGATGCCGGTCTTTACGCTGATACTTCTGACATATGCTCTATCCTTCGAGGTCAACCATTATAATATAAAGGTATTCAACGCCGACAATTCCACAGAAGCGGAGGAACTTTTCGTCCGCCTCGACTCATATCCGAAAATTCAGATTACCGGTCGTGTCGGCAGTGTAGGGGAGATTGAAGAAGCCTTCGCCACCGGCACCACCCGCGCTGTGCTCATGTACCGAAACGGTAGTATGTCTCTATTTATCGACAGTTCCAATCCGTTGATGACCAGAAGTATAGAAACTACCATGCGGAGAATACTGGAGCCGTCGGAGTCGATACCTATCCGCTATCTGTACAATCAGTCGCTGAAGAAGGAGTATATGCCTCTGCCCGGTCTGGTAATGATAATCTTCATACTGGTATCATCCATCGTACTCGGCATCAGCATCAACAGGGAAAAATCCCAGGGAAGCTATAAACTCCTGAGGCTCACCGGTGTAGCCAACCATCATCTGATTTTCGGAAAGGCGATTCCATACCTTGTGATAACGCTGTTCCACATTCTGGTCATCTACCTGGTATGCCTGTATTTCGGGGTGGCGATAGTGGGCAACCTCTTTACCTTCTTCTTCCTCTGCCTGCTGTACTCGGGCTGCTGCATGTCGCTGGGCATACTCATAGCTTCGTGGCTCGACCGTCCGATTGACGTCCTGATTCTTTGCTGGATAGTGCTCTTCGTTCCGAATGTCTTCCTCTCTGGCTTTATCTTCTCGAACAGCTCGATGAACGGAGTCATAAAGTTCGTATCTGACGCCCTGCCGGGAACCGCCTTTGTCTCAGCCTTCCGAAATATCGCTTTCAAGGGTACCAGCTTCGCCGACAACCTTCCGTATTTCCTCCTTCTGGGAGGAGAATTGCTCGGGGCAGGCCTGCTCTCGCTGCTCGGACTTAAAAGGAGGATACCCAGATGATGCGCGCCTTTGCATATATAATGTGGAAGGAATTCCTCCAGATGGTCAGGACTCCTGTTGTCATAGGCCTTCTCATCCTCTGCCCGATAGTTACCGTCGGCTTCGTTCCCTTCGGCCTCAGAAATACATCCCTTCTGAGGATCGAGGTGGTTGACCAGAGTCCAGGAGGCGTGGGAAAAGAGATTATCAAAAGCTACGGAGGTTCGAAGCATATCATCTGCACTACGTCCCTCTCGGAGCAGGAGTCCCTCAAAAAGCTCGATAACGGGAAAATCGACGCATATCTGACCGTCGCCCCGGACGGGAAGCATCTTTATGCCGTGATAGATGCCTCTCATATCATCAGGGCCCTGGATGCCAACTATTTCTTGAACAGGCAGCTGGCTTCCACCATGATAATGAAAGAGACAGAATCAGCCATCAGCACCCACAGGCTTTTCTCTGCCGGCCCCGATGCCACCCAGTATTTCATAGTGACGATGATTGTCCTGCTGCTTTCCATAATGGGATGCTGCCTTGCCGGGCTTTCGGTTATTAACGAGAAGGAGGGCAAGGTACTGGAGCATTTGCGGAGCACGGGGATGAGCGCATCTCTGTACGTGTCGTCCAAGCTGGTATATTATATGGCGATAGGGCTGGTCGAGCTGATGGCCGGAATTTTCATCGCTAAGATAGTATTCGGCTTTAGGATTATGGGGCCCGTGACGGACTATATCCTTTTGTCGCTTTGCTTCCTTTTCGTTACGGTAAACCTCGGAATAATGATAGCCGAATTCAGCAAAAACATAGTTCAGGCTATCTACGTGCTGGTTTTCCTTTATATCGTGCTAATTCTCCTGAGTACGATGTTCGCCCCTCTTGACAATCTGTCCGAGGGCTGGGCTGCCACCCGTTTCGTGAATCCTTTCTACTGGGCGGTTGATGGCTCCTGGACTATAGTCCTCAAGGGTTTTTCGATGTGGGCAATTCCTTTCCACTACCTCGCCCTTCTGGCCATAGGCGGGGTGATGACGCTGCTGAATATTCTTAAAATCAGGAGAGTGGCTTAGTAGGAGCCCTCTCGACGGCTGAAGCGGATGGTCGTAAGTTCTCCGTTCACGGAGGATGTCTCCACGACCATAAGATTGTTTTTCAGATATCGAAGATAGGCCACGTAGGTCTGCGAGCCGTATTTTTCGTCCGGGGTAAGGGTGATGGTAAAGCCCTTGTGGGAGAAGTCGTCCCTTGTGCCCTTTACAGTCGTGCCGCTGGGGGCATCGTAGAAAATGTAATCGAAATCCTTGGTGACGGTGACATACGATTCCTTATAGGCTTCGCCGAGGTCGGGTTCGGAGTCGAGATACACCCACGTGCCTTCGTATGAGGGCACGTGCTCCTCTTCGCAGCTTGTCGTGATTGTAACCGCGATGAGTGCCGCGAGGCCCAGAATTATGCTTTTGACTGCTCTACTCATGGCTGAGGGGGAGTCTTGGCTCGATGGAAACCTCTTCGATGCGGCCGGGGCCGTGAAGGAGGATGAAACGGATTTTACCGCATTCGGCTTTTTTGTCCTGCCTTATGAGCGGCAGAAGTTCTTCCTGGGTGAAGGGACATTCAGTGGGGAGGCCGAGCCGCTGCAGATCGGCCTTGAGCTGCCCGGCGAAGGGGCCTCCGGCGATGCGTGCCGAGAGAAGCATGCCGATTGCGACGGCCTCCCCGTGCAGGATTGGGGCGCCTTTCTCAAGCGCGAGAGCCTCTATGGCGTGGCCGAAGGTGTGGCCGAGGTTGAGAAGGCGCCTGGCTCCGGTATCGAGGAAGTCTTCCGACACGATTTCGGCCTTGATATGGGCGGCGCGGATTATGAGCTCGTGCAGGTGCTCGTGCTCCGGGGCCGCTCCAGCTCTCGCAAGCTCGGCGGCGAGGAGCTCTACAGCCTCTTCATAGCCGCTGCCGCGGAGCAGAAGAGTCTTGAGCAACTCGGCCGCGCCCGAGCGCCACTGCTCCGAGGGGAGCGTCGCGAGAGGTTCGGGGCATATATAAGTGAATTCCGGCAGGGCAAAGGTGCCGAGCGGATTCTTGATGCCACGGGAGTTGACGGCGGTTTTGCCGCCTATCGCGGCGTCGACCTGGGCGAGTAGGGTAGTGGGAATAAGGACGAACTTGATTCCGCGCTTGTAAATAGATGCCGTGAATGCGCCTGCGTCGCAGACGGCTCCGCCACCCATTACAATAAGGGTGGCTTCACGCCCTGCGCCTGCATCCAGCAGAAAACCTGCGATTTCCTCGGCGGAGGCGAGCGTTTTAACGCCCTCGCCGCCTTCGACTCCTTTTGCCGCCTTGATTTCAAGGCGTGCTGAGAGGCTCCCGGCTAGGGGCTTTACGGCATTGTCGTAGAGGAGATAAAGCGGGCCGCCGAGCTGCTCAATCATTGAAGCCGCACCAAGGATGGTGCGGCCTGTCTCGATGCGTATTTTGCAGCTTTGGCCCGGCATTTTTATTCGGGGATTTGCTCCATCAGTTCAAGGACGAGCTGCCTGTTCTCATCGATGGTAGGCTTGGTGCCGAGACACTCGTGGTATTTGCCGGCCTCTTTATAGTAGGCGATGAGCGGTTCGGTCTGGGCGTGGTAGGTCTTGATGCGGTTGGAGATAATCTCGGGCGAGGCATCGTCGGCGCGGCCTTCGATGAGGGCCCTGTGGGCGATTCTCTCATATACGAGGCTGTCGGGGATCATGATAGAGATGACTCCGTTGACCTTTTCGCCGCGCTTAGCGAGAATGGCGTCGAGGTCTTTTGCCTGACCGAGGGTGCGGGGAAAGCCGTCGAGAAGGAAACCGTTGATGCCTGAGGCTGTCTCGAAGGCTGTTTCAATCATGCCTTCGACAACGCTGTCGGGGACGAGATTTCCGGCGTCGATGAGCTTTTTGGCTTCTTTCCCGAGGGCCGTGCCGGCGGCGATTTCATCGCGCAGGAGAGCTCCGGTGGAGATGTGCCTGAGGTTGTACTTTTCTGCAAGAGCTACGGCGTGGGTGCCTTTGCCAGCACCGGGAGGGCCGAACATGATGTAGTATTTCATAGGATCGGTTATGAGTTTTTAATTATCGATCACGTATATGTCCTTGTAGTTGCGGCCAAGCTCGTTGTAGTCGAGGCCGAAGCCTACGATGAATGCGTTGGGAATCTCCATTCCGACATAGTCGAGTTTGACGGTCTTGTCGTAAACTTCAGGCTTGAGGAGCATGGTGCAGACTTTAATGTCGATGGCTCCTTTTCCCTTGACGGTATTAACCAGTTCAACTATCGTGTTGCCGGTATCGACGATATCTTCGACGATGATGACCTTGCGGCCCTCTACGCTGCCTGTCATTCCCATTACCTCGCGTACTACGCCGGTGGATGAGGTGCCACGGTAGGAAGAGAGTTTCATGGTTACGAGCTCGCAGTTGAAGTTGAGGCGCTTCATGAGTTCGGAGGTGAACATGATGGAGCCGTTGAGGATGCAGAGGAGTACCGGTACGTCGTTACTGCCTTTGTAATCGGCGTTGATTTTTTCGGCTACGCCGTCGATGGCGGCAGTAATTTTCTCGTAGGGGATGAATGGTTTGAAGGATTTGTCCTGAAGTTTGATTTTGGATTCCATCTCATTCTTTTTTGGAAAGAACAAATTTACAAAAAAAATGATAAAAATCGTAAAAATTTAATTTCTCCCGTCTCGAGCATATTCTTTCCGGATATTTTTGTCACTATGAAAAGAATTATTGAGATTTTTATCACACTTCTGGTGGTGGCGGGCGGGGCGGCGGGGCAGGATGTGGAGCGGGCGGTGGAGGCGCTCGGCGGCGAGGTGGAGAGCCTTGGCGAAGACGACTTCCTGGAATTGTCATCGCTGCTCGCAGCTCCGCTGCCGGTGAACGCCGCCGATGCGTCGGCCCTCGCCGCTGCCGGACTCTTCTCTGAGTACCAGATAGCCAGCATCATCGACTATCGTTCGCAGCACGGCGACATCCTCTCCGCCACTGAGCTCGGCCTGCTTGACGGCTTCAACCCTTACTTCGTATCCCGCATCCGTCATCTTCTGTCTTTCGAAAAGGCTGAAGGATTGTCACAATCCCGGCTACGGAGCAATGTCAGCAACCGATTCTGGCTGAAAGACTCTTCCACATCCTGGGGACTTCGTGCCAAGGCCTCGCTTCCGGGCCGCTTCGAGGCCGGCATAGCTGCGCGCTCCGCTTACAGCGATACCCCAAAACTGCCACCCTCGTCATATTCCTTTTATATTATATTACAACGCGGCCGTTCAAGATATGCCGTAGGGGACATCAACCTGCGATTCGCTCAGGGGCTTGTGCTCTGGAACGGCCTTTCTTTCACCGGAGTTTCAACTCCGCTCTCGATGATTAAAAGGGCGTCTGGGTTAAGCGGTTCGTCATCTTATTCAGGAGCCTCGCATCGCGGTCTGGCCTGGGAATACCGTAAACAGAGCTTTGTCGCCACTTCATTCATTACCTTTCCCGGACTGCGTGGATGGTTCGAGGGCGGCCGCTTCAATCCCGCCCTTATGGCCGGAACGAATCTCAGCCTCCTTTTACGGCACGGTCAGCTGGGACTGACGGCCTATGCGCAGAGCAATGCCATTCATAATACTACTTTCTGCCTGGAACAGGCTGCCGTATCACTCGACGGACGATTCTGCATCAGGGGTCGGGACATCTTCTTTGAAGCAGCTTTCGAGCCGCGCCTGGCTGCGCCGGCCGTAGGCGGCGCCGGCTATCTCCCCGCAGCCTTTGCCTGCACGGGCGGCGCGGCCTTCCCTTTGGGAAGAGCGCGCCTTGGCGTATCGGCGCGATATCTCTCGCGCCGATATCGCGGCGGCCTTGCCGCCCCCGTGCGTGCCTGGAGCGCCGCCTCCGACGAGGCCGGCGCTGTCATTGCGCTGGGCCTGGGCGAGCTCGCCGCCAGCATCGATGCAGCCACCAAGCCATCATCCCGCCGGCAGCAGCTTAAACTGAAAATATCCGATGTGATTAAAATAGGGAGCTGGTCTCTAAAGCCTTACGCCCAGGCGAGGATTCGGAACTATGGCACGGATAAGAGCCGCTGCGAACTCCGCCTTGATATAAGCAGGGCCGCCGGCGCGCTCACATTCAACGCCAGGGCCGATGCTGTAAAGTGCATCGAATCAGGATTCCTTTCATATCTTGAATCGGGATTCAAGCCGCGGGACGACAAATCCTTCTGGATGCGCGGCACCATTTTCAGGGCCGATAACTGGTACGACCGCCTTTTCTGCTATGAACGCGATGCTCCCGGCAACTTCCTGGTGCCTTTCTATTACGGCCGAGGCTATGCGCTCTCCGCCTACGCTTCGCTTAAGTGGAGTATTCCGCGCCGTGGCAGAATTGGAGCATACCTTAGGGCGGCCTACAACGGATTCTTTCCGGATTCCCAAAGAAAAAAGCCCGGCTCCGTGGAGCTCAGGCTTTCAATTACTTGGTCGGGATTTTAAGTTTCTGCCCGGCCCGTATGTTGTTGCCGATGCCGTTGGCTTTCTTGATATCATTTACCGAAACTCCCGGGAACTTGGCAGCAATCTTGGAGAGAGTATCACCCTTGCGGACTTTGTAGGTAGTGAAGCCTCCGCTCTGTGCCTCAGACGACGCCTGCTGAACTGTCTTTCCGGATTTCTTGGAGGGAGATATCGAAGGGGCACCGTCGCCGGTATAGATTACGAGCTTCTGGCCTATGCGCAGGTTATTGTTGCGCATATGGTTCCAGTTCTTTATCTGCGATACGGTTACGTGATGCTTGCGGGCAATCTTACCAAGAGTGTCGCCCTGCTTTACCTTGTAAACAGTCCTTTCGGCAGGAGAGGTGATGCCGGTATGGATGCTTGTGAGGGTTGCAGGGGAGAAGAGCTCCGCAGCCTTGTAGCGATATACGGAATCCTCCCTCTCGATGAAGGTTGCGGTATATTTTGCCGGAATCCTGAGCAGCGAAGGCTCCTCACGGCCGGGAATGACATCCTTGAGGTACTGCGGGTTGAGGTTATGCAGATCCTCTTCGGGAATGCCCACCACCTCGGAAATCTGCTTGAAGTGGACGTTACGGTTCACAAAGAAAGTATCTACATGCGGCGGCAGGGGAGAGGGTGCAGGAGTAACTCCGTGCTCCTTGTAGAAATTGAAGGCGTACATAGCGCCCACGAAAGCAGGCACATAACCTCTGGTCTCGCGGGGCAGGTAACGGTAGATCTCCCAGAAATCCTTCTTGCCGCCGGCCCTGCGGATGGCTTTGTTTACGTTGCCCAGACCGCAGTTGTAAGACGAAATGGCAAGATTCCAGTCTCCGAACACATCGTATGCGTCTTTCAGGTAACGGGCTGCAGCATCAGCCGCCTTTATGGGGTCGAAGCGCTCATCCACGTAGGTGTTGATTTTGAGGCCGTAGGTCTTGGCGGTATGATAGATGAACTGCCACATTCCTTTGGCCCTGGCGCGTGAAACGGCGGTAGGGTTGAGGGCGGACTCGATAACGGCCATGTACTTGAGCTCCAGCGGCATGTCGTAGGCGTTGAGAGTCTCCTCGAAGATGGGGAAGTAATACTCGGCAAGGCTGAGCATATGGGCCAGCTTGGTGGGCATCTTCTCGGCGTAGAGGATAATATATCCGCGAACCGTCTCGTTGTAGGGGAGGGTTATGTACGAATTGATGGATTCGAGCCTCTTGATGATGATGCTGTCGGGGGTGGAAGAGGTAAACTTGACGGAGTCGGTGGCGATAAGGCTTTCGACCGGACCAACCTGACGGTGAAGATACCACAGGTTCAGTAGGCTGTCGATGTCGTTGGGGGAGTAGCTCTGGCTACGCCTTTCGTTTTCGTCGAAGGCCTGAAGCATCTCGGTGGCGATACTGTCCTTGACAGGATCGGCTTCCATAAACTCCCGGAGCTTTGCCTCGAGCGAATCGATTTTTTCTCTGAGCTCCTTGTTCTCCTTCTTCAGGGCTTTCTTACTCTGGGCGGCAGATTCCGCCGGAATTACCATCATTATCAGAGCGGCGATGGCAGCAGCCGCAGCATATCTAAACAGTATCTTCATAATCAGAATGTCACTCCAAGCCTGAATCCGACATTGGGGATAGGGCTTCCGCCGTAGGCAAACATATTGTCAGGCGGTAATATCGTCGGCCCGAACTTGATGGAGAGGTCGTCGTTGACCTCGAAATCCCGCATATAGGCGAAAACGTTGGCGTCAATCACCTGGAGGATATACATCACGGCAAAACCCACTATGAAGTAATCCCTGTAACGACGGTTTACGTTCCTGTAATAGAGGGCTGTAGAAGCGGAAATCTTGCCTTGGTAGGTGCTTCCTTCCTCGGTTATCTCGTTGTAGATGCGGCGGTATCTGTGGTAGTTGGTATTGTAGAGATGTATGAAACTCCCCGTGAAGATAAGGCCTGTGTAGTACAGCGGAATCTTCCAGTATTCTCCGTTGTAGGCCTGGCCGAGGCCTGGAAGCAGCAGGGAGTAAATCGTGGCCTTTCCGGCGTGGACGCCTACTGGCTCGGCATCGGAGCGATAGCTCGCGGTGCCTTCCATGAGGGTGGCCCAGGCGGTCAGTCCGACTCCGGCCCAGCAGAGGTTTCTGATTTTTCTGTCGGAGTCGCTGCCGGTACGGTGATACTTATGGTTGTAATGGATGCCCATTCCGATTCCGGTGCCGAGGGCGCCGTAAACTATGGGAAGCTTCCAGTAATCTCGGTTATAAATCTGCATTCCGCCAGGGAAGAACAGGGAGCCGCCGAAGAGCCTGTTGACACCGATTTCGTTCTTGTGGCGGAGGGCTCCGATGTATTCCTTGATGGAAAACATCGTATCGGTGGTGTCGCGGCCGAGAGTGTCGGCGGGGTTGTTATACCCCTGGGTGAAGGCATCCTTCCTGAAGTTGCCGGAATCGTCGCTCTGGGCTGACGCAGTGAAAGCGGCCAGCAGGGCAACGGTGACGGATATGACCTTCAGGAACGACTCCATCATTCAGCTGCTTTGTCAAGGGCGTCGAGGAAGCGCTCGATTTCAGAGTCGGAGTCGAAGCGGACTGTAATCGTGCCTTTTCCGGAGGCGGAGCGCTTGAGCGAAATGTTATTGCCGAAGTATTTTCCCATATGCTCCAGCACCTTGGTGTAAGCATCGGGGAGCTGCTGCTCGCGGACGGGCTTGGCGGCCCCTTCACTTCCGAGTTTCTTGATTTTTTCCTCGAGGGCGCGAACGCTCATGTCGTTCTTGACGACGAGGTCGCAGAGCTGCTCCTGGAGAACGGAATCGTCGACGGAGAGAAGTACCTTGGCGTGACCTACGCTAAGAAGGCCGACCTTGATGTCGTGCTGAACCTTTGCGGGGAGCTTGAGGAGCCTGAGGTAGTTGGTCACGGAAACGCGTTTCTTACCTACGCGCTCGGCCATCTGCTCCTGGGTGAGGCTGCATTCCTCAATCAGGCGCCGGTAGCTCATTGCCACCTCGATGGGGTCGAGATTCTCGCGCTGGATGTTTTCCACAATGGCCATTTCGAGCATTCCCTGGTCGTTGGCCTCGCGGATATAGGCGGGAATCATGTCCATCCCGGCAATCTGGCAGGCGCGGTAACGGCGCTCGCCGCTGATTATCTGATATTTTCCGTTGGCTTTGTGGCGTACGGTTACGGGCTGGATAAGCCCGAAGGTATGGATGGATTCGGCCAGCTCCTGAAGGGCCTCCTGGTCGAAGGACATTCGGGGCTGGAAGGGGTTGGGCTCTATCATCCCGATGGGAATCCTCAGGATGTCGGAGGTATTCTGGGGCTCTTTCGCCCCTGCGATTTCCTTGTTGACGTAGCCGATGGGCTTGCGGAGCGACTGCAGGCTGTCTTTGTCACCGAGTATGGCTCCGAGGCCTCTGCCAAGGCCGTGTAAGGGTTTACTGCTGCTCATTGTTTTCCTCCTTGCTTTGCGACGAGGCGGGAGAGTTCCTCTGAAGGACTTCCTTGGCGAGGTTGAGGTAATTGGTCGAGCCGTTGCTCATTACATCGTACAGTATGATGGGCTTGCCGTGCGACGGAGCTTCCGAAAGGCGGATGTTTCTCTGGATAATCGTCCTGAAAACCATATCCTGGAAGTGCTCCCTGAGCTCTCCTACAACCTGGGCGTGGACTTTGGTACGTCCGTCGAACATTGTTACCACGAAACCTTCAATCGTAAGCTCCGGGTTGATTCCGTTCTGCACCAGACGGATTGTCTGGAGAAGTTTGCCGAGGCCTTCGAGGGCGAAGAATTCCGGTTGCACGGGGATAATCACAGAATCGGCGGCCGCGAGGGCGTTGACGGTGATAAGCCCCAGGGAAGGGGAGCAGTCGATAATGATGAAGTCATACTCTCCGCGGATGGGGGCGAGGGCGTTGCGAAGGGCTATCTCCCTTCCTTCGGCCTCTATCATCTCGAATTCCGCGCCCACGAGATTGATGTGGGATGGAATCATATGGAGGTTATCCATTTCCGTCTGGATCAGGGCGTCGCGGATGTCGAGCTCCCCGATGAGCACCTCGTAAAGAGTGCGCTTCTGGTCGTTTTCAGGCGAGAAATTCAGGCCGGAAGTAGTATTGGCCTGAGGGTCTGCGTCAATTATAAGGACCTTTTTTTCCAGAACGGCCAGAGAGGCAGCCAGGTTTATGGCCGTAGTGGTCTTGCCTACTCCTCCTTTCTGATTCGCTATTGCTATGACTTTTCCCATCTTTTTTGTACTAATCGTACAAAGATAGGAAAAATTGTTGGAAATTTCCGACTGGCGGAAGCTTTTTGTGGGCTGCTTTATGACGGATCCACGTCAATGCCTGTATGCCCCTGCCATTTGCGGCTTTCTTCGAATTTTCTGATGATGCCGTACAGCCTGGCTTTGATGGCCGGAGTCTTTTTGTCGCGGGGAAGATTCAACCTTATGGTTTTCAGGAAGTTATTCGAGATTTTGTCAATCTGAGGGGAATAAGGCCCGACGGCTCCTGGGATAGTCTCAGAAATCTCTTTCATCAGGGCCCTCGAGAGCACTTCGAGCCGTGCTTCGTTCGAATCCTTCATGTTGACGTTAATCATCCTGCAGAATGGCGGAAAACCGAAAGTTTTTCTTTCCGCGAGGATGTTTTCGTCGAGGGTGCTGCCGCTCATTCCGCCCTCCATCATCCTGAAAACCGGATGCTCTTTCTGGGCCGTCTGTATTGCCAGCATTCCGCCGCCGGAGCGCCGTCCGGCGCGGCCGCGGAACTGGCTTAGGAGCTGCACGGTCTTTTCATCTGCGCGGAAGTCCATCCTGCCGAGAAGGGCGTCGGTACCTATCGCCGCGACAAGGGTAAGATCCGGGAAATCAAGGCCTTTCGTAAGTATTTGTGTACCAACGAGAATGTCGGTGCGGCCTTCTGCGAAGTCCTTGACTATTTCAGCGCGCTGCAGGGGAGTGGCGTCGCTGTCGAGGCGGGCGATTCTCGCCTGCGGGAACAGCGCGGCTGCCTCCTCCTCGATTTTCTGTGTGCCGGAGCCGATGCCCTGCAGGACGCCGCCGCACTTTGCGCAGGGGCGTAGCGGCTCGCGGAAGCCGCAGTAGTGGCACTCGAGGGTATTGCTGTCTTTGTGATAGCTGAGGGGGACGTTGCAGCGCGGACATTTCGCGATTTCGCCGCACTCGCTGCACTGCATCGCAGTGGCGTAGGCCCTGCGGGCCCGCAGGAGCAGGACTTGCTCTCCTTTTGAGAGTCGTCCTTCAATAAGGGCTATAAGCTTTCGGGAGAAACTTCCGACCATCCCGTTCTTCTTCCTTTCGGCGGATGTGTCGATGATGACGGTCTGAGGCTCGGAGCCGCCATAATATTTTTCGTTCAGCCCGACTTTTGCGTAGCGGCCGGAATCTACGTTGTATAAAGACTCAAGAGAGGGCGTGGCCGAGCCGAGCAGCAGCCGGGCCTTGTGCTGGAGGGCCAGTACGGCGGCGCAGTCGCGGCCGTTGTATCGGGGTGCCGGGTCCTGCTGCTTGTATGAAGAATCGTGCTCTTCATCTACTATTACGAGTCCGAGATTGCAGTGGGGGAGAAAGAGCGCGGAGCGCGTGCCGAGAAGGAAGTATCCTTCGGTGTCTCTGGAACGGAGCGCTTCAATGACTTTTGCACGGTGTACGGCGGTCTCTCCCGAATGGAAGGTGAGGAGTTTCGGGCCGAAATATTCGGCTATTCTGTCTTCCAGCTGCTTTTCGAGGGCTATTTCGGGCACGAGCATCAGCACGTTGCGGCCTGAGGCGAGAGTTCCCTTGGCCAGTGCTATGTAAATCTCTGTTTTCCCCGAGCCGGTAACGCCTTGAAGCAGTGCAGGCTTTCCTGCCTTGAATGCTGCCTGAATCCCGCCGCAGGCGGTCATCTGCGCAGCCGTCAGCTGCAGATTTTTCCCGCCCCCCGGCGCCTCATCGCCCTGAAGGGCTTCTTCCGCCGCGGCCGCCTTCTTCCTGGAGCTTTTCTTAGGCGGCGCAGCCTCGGCTTTGGCCCTTCGCGCCGCCCTCAGCAGCTCCTGCCTTGTGGCGGTCGCGGGATACGCCATGCGATATACTTCGCCCTCCGTGCAGAGATAGTACTCCGCTACGAATTTCCAGAAATCCAGCTCGGCTGTGCTGATGTCAACAAGCGGCTCCGGGCCCTCTATGCCGAGAATTGTCTTGATACCCTCTGGCCTTTGCGGGGAAGGCGTACCGAGAACTATCCCTGAATACTCCTTGCCTGCGAATTTTACGCGCACCCTGCTGCCGCGCCGTACTTGCATGCCTTCCGGCACGCTGTAATACGGCGCCCAGTCGAGCCTGAGCGGCAGGAGAACCTGCACATATCCCGCAGAATCAGGAGTCATTGGGGAGTCCTACTCTATTCCGTATTTCTTCAGGATTTTGAGGATGGGACCTTCGATGGATTGCTCCCAGAGGGTGTAGCCGTAACCTGTAGGGTGTACGCCGTCGGCGGTCGAAGACTCTTCAGTATGAGTTGCGGCATCGGTCTCAATGTAGTACACATCCTTGTATTTCATGCAGGCTATAGCCATAAGGCTGTCGGATGCAGCCTGCTTGGCATCGGTTGCGGCGCGATGCTCGAGGTTGAAGTTGCTGCGCTCCCACCAGATTGTCTTCTGGAAAATAAGCGGTTTGCCGGGATGTGCGGCGACCATGCGCTCGATAAAGGGCATCAGACGCTTTTTGATGGTCTCTCCGGATGGATTGGAGAAGGGGTCAAACACATAGGCGTCGGCATCGACATCGGCGAGTACGTCGGCAAAGTAAGTCTGCATCTTGCAGCGTCCGCTGAAGCCAAGTGGAATAACCTGCATGCCGGTGCGGCGCATGAACTGCATAGGGTAGCTCATGCCGGCCCTCTCGCAGCTGATGCCCTGGGTAAAGCTGCTGCCGTGGAATACTATGCGGTGGCGGAAGGGCGATTCAAGCGGCTCAATCACAGCTCCTTCAGGAACACAGACTTTCAGAGAATACAACTCAGCCTCTATGGGAAGATACATTATGCATTCCTTCATGGAATTATCCATGTGATTCACCACGCTCTTGACGCGAGAGCTGTCACTGTGCGTAGCGGAGAAATCATTCATTCCGGCCCATTTCCACTTGCCGTCCTGTTTGATGTAGAGGTCAACTCCGCGGTAAGAGCGGTATGAACTTTTCGAAACATAGGTTCCGAAGAGAACGGATACTCCGATATCTGTGGCGTTTGTCTTGAAGAGAACGGCCAGGCCGGCGCTGGCGCGGGCCAGCTCCCTTTCGCGGCGTTTCTCGAGTTTGTAACGGAGCGTATCGACGCGGTGATATGGATTGGGAGTATCGAAGGCTTTGCCGACAAGATTCAAATCGGTGGCCTCTACCTTTTTCCACTTAATGTCTTCAGCGTAAAGCGCGCTTCCTGCCCAGAGCATAAGCGCGACAGAAATCAGAAATATCCCTTTCATGACTATAGAAATATGTTTATTATCAAAAGATTGCCGGCGAAGTCTAGTCGTCGGAATCGCCCATTATGATAATGAGATTGTCTCCCTCCTCCAGGGCCATGCTGCCGTGGGGGACAAGGAAATTTTCACCACGTTTGACCATCATCACACGTATGCCGTGAGGAAGATGAAGGTCGCGGAGAGTGGAGCCTCCTACAAGGTCATCGGCCGAAACTATATGATCCCTGAGTATTCCCATCTCCTCCGGAATCTCCATTCCGAATACCTCCGCCTTAGGGTCTTCGGCGTAGCTGAGGTTCAGCCAGCCGGCCATCTTCCCGATGCTTCCTCCCTGTACGAGGAGAGAGAAGAGGGTAATCAGAACCACGATGTTGAATATCTCGGAGGCGTGCTCAAGACCGGCCACGACCGGGCAAAGGGCGAAGAGAATGGGGCCGGCTCCCTTGAGCCCTACCCAGGAGGTCAAGAACTTGGCCCGGCCCGAAAGGCTGCGGAATGGCAGCAAACAGGCAAAAACGCTCAGCGGCCTGGCCACGAACAGCAGGAACGAACCTATAAGCAGGGCGGGAAGCAGCATGGGAAGCATATGTGAAGGGCGGGCCAGGAGGCCGAGCACCAGGAACATTGCCAGCTGCATCAGCCAGGTGAGTCCATCGAAGAAGTGTGAGACTTCCCTCGGCTGCTTGAGTTTGACGTGGTTTCCTATTATGAGCGCAGTTACATAGATGGCGAGCAGGCCGTTGCCGCTGAAGAGGGAGGCAAGGCCATTGGCAAACATGCCTATGCTCAGAAGCAGTATGGAGGTGATGGCAAAACTCGGAAGATTGATCTTCGCCATCAGCCATTTTGCGGCGTGTCCGACGCCTAAACCTACTATGAGGCCAACTGCAATCTGTATGAACAGAACCAGACCGACGGTCAGGGCTACCGTCCCGCCTCCATTCTCAAAAAGGCCTTTTGTGGTAAGCAACTTGACCAGAACGATGGTAAGGGTATAGGCCATGGGGTCGTTGCTACCGGATTCCAGCTCAATCATCGGAGCGAGGTGTTCCCTGAGCCGGAGCTTCTTGCTCTTAAGGACTGAGAACACCGATGTGGAATCGGTGGAACTCAGAATCGCAGCCAGCAGGAAGCAGACCAGGATGGGAATACCCCACCTGTCGCCAAAGGCAATCCATACAAAGAGTCCTGTAAGGATGACTGTCAGGAATACCCCCAGGCTGGAAAGTATAATACCCTTCCTGAACACAGGCTTCGTCTCGCTGAGCGATGTCTCGAAGCCTGCCGTGAACAGGATAATCGTCATGGCGAAGTGACCGAAAGATTCAGCAACTTCGTAGTCGTCGATTTTCAGGCCGAGGCCATCCTGGCCCACCACCATTCCCAGAAGGATGAAGAGCAGCAGGGACGGAACGCCCCAGCGGGAGCCCAGCGTAGTTACCAATACGGCCGCAAGGACCAGAATGGAACAAATAAGCAGCAGGCTCTCGGAAAACAACTCTATAGGAAAGAGTGTCAGAGGCATTACTGGATTTCAAAGAGGTTCAGGAAACCGGTCATCATGAAGACGGAACGAATCTCGTTGCTGATTGAGCGAACGATGACCTTGCCGCCTTTTTCGGCTGCAGCCTTGCGGAGGGCCAGGAAAATCCTGAGTCCGGAGCTGGAAATATACTCCAGCTGGGAGCAGTCGAGGATAATGGTTCCGCCTGCGTCTTCCTTGAGGGAATCCATCTGAGGAGCGATTTCAAGGGATGCGGGAGTGTCGAGACGGCCGATAAGGGATGCCGTCACCTGATTGTTTTCTTTTTCAATAAATACTTCCATGATATCTAAATATTTTTTATCATCGTAAGAATGTTGTATCCGTCTTTATACTCGTAGCTGACCGAGCTCATGATCTGTCGTACAAGGTGGATTCCAAGCCCGCCTATGGACCTCTCTTCCACTCCTGCCGATATGTCGACTTCCGGCTTCTTGGTAGGGTCGAAAGGAGTTCCGCTGTCGCTGAGTATGAACTTCAGGACTCCGTCTTCGCAGGAGCAGGACAGGTCGATGTAGCCGTAGGTGCCCTTAGGATATGCGTACATCACAACATTTGAGACGGCTTCTTCCAGGGCAAGGTTGAGGCCCGGAACGAGCATTTCGTCGAATTTGAATTCTCCGGCAAGATACTCCAGCCAGCCTTCGAGGCGAGGAATCTGGTTTATGTCGTTGTGCATTACAAGACGATTCCCAAGGGGCGCGGATTCGCCAAGACCCAGGAAGTGGATGAACAGCATGGTGAGATCATCGCTTTGAGGAGCTCCGTTAACGAATTCGGCGACTTTGTCCTCAAGAGCCTTGACGTGCTCGCTTGCACCTTTCCTTACGTCCATTACGGCAATCATCCTCTCTTCTCCGAACTGCTCGTGCTGGGCATTCTCGGCTTCGGTAATACCGTCGGTGTAAAGGAAGATGGCGTTGTCATAGTGGAAGGGAATTTCCTGCTCGGAGAACTTGACGCCGGTCATGATTCCAAGAGGGAGATTGGCATCCACAGGCAGAGGATGTATCTGGTCAGTGAAAATATAAGGGGGATTGTGCCCTGCGTTGCTATAGCGCAGATGGCCGTTTTTCAGGTCAAGCACTCCACAGAAGAGGGTTACGAACATACTGCTCTCGTTCATGTCGCTGAGAGCTTTGTTCATTACCGTCACTATCTTTCCTGGGCTGTCTTCGTGGGAAGATACCGAACGGAAGGTAGAGCGAGTGACCGACATTACCAGAGCCGCAGGAACGCCTTTGCCGCTTACGTCTCCGATGCAGAAGAAGAGTTTTTCGTCGCGGATGAGGAAATCATACAAATCTCCGCCGACTTCCTTGGCCGGCACCAGATGGGCGAATATGTCCAGGTCGTGCCGCTCCGGGAAGGGAGGAAAGGTCTTGGGAATCATCGTCATCTGTATCTGACTGGCGATGTGAAGTTCGCCTTCCATACGCTCACGCTTGTCGTTGAGCTCCTTATATTTGACCTGCCCTCTCATGAATGAACGCAGAATCAGTATCAGCATAATGAGGCCCAGAATCTGGAATATCTTGACGATGGCTTCCACCCTTCGGAGCGTAGCGAATATTTCCTGCTCCGGAATCATAATTGAGAGCGACCATCCTGTCCTTTCCACAGGGTCAAAATAAATCATGTTCCTGACTCCTTTGACATTGGCTACCATATTGCCGGTAGCTCCAGACAGAATGGCATCGCTGAACCGATGGATGTCGGCAGTATCGCTGTCATATGCTATCGCCTCCAGATCTTGGATGTTCATTTTTTCAATGGAGCTGTTGATGGGGCTTACCATTATCTGGCCGGAACGGCTGAAAACCATGCTGAAAGCATTGGGATAAAGGTGGATGTCGCCTACAAGCTCCGATAGCCAGTCGAGTGAGATATCTGCTGTGATTACTGCTGCAATTCTTCCATTGTAGTCCTTTACCGGCATCGAGAAAGTGGTCATCAGAATCTCACCGCCGCCTTCGTCGATATATGGCTCGGACCAGGTTCCGTCGCTGTGCTCAGCTTCGAGTGCGGACTTGAACCATTCATGTGAAGGATAATCATATTCCGGAGTCGCGAGCGAGAGGAATCTGAGTGAATCTGCATCTTCGCAAACGTAGGGGGAAAAAAGCGGGTGCTTCTTCAGATATCCTGGGACCAGGGCTACTGTTGAACCCATAATCACAGAATTATCCTCCACGATTCGACGGCATACGCTCATCAGACTGTCGGGGTAATCAAGGCTCCACTGGGCAATCCATACGCTGTTGCGGATGGCGGTTTCGGCCTGGTTGATTACATCCATGATGCGGTTCTCCGTGGCTTCCAGCTGACTCTCGGCACGCAGACCGGCTTCTTCAGTCATTCCGCTACGCGAGAAGTAGAACTGTATGATAGACGTAGCCTCGAGGGTAACCGCTGCTACTATTACGAACAAGGAGCCTTTTCGGACGAAGTTTCGCCTGAACTTCTTGTCATGTGTAACGTGCTGACTCATAGTATTGGACGTAGGGCTTCTCTGATTCCTGGCATCGGGCACTTCGTGTCGCGCTCTACGATCAGGGTTTTAAGGCCGGCATAAGGCCCGACTTCTTCCACGATATCTTTCAGGGAGCGATCGGCTCCGAAATATACCGGGGCGAATTCCTCCCAGAATCGGGTGGACAGGCTCTTCGGCATATGGAAAGTTTCCTGGATAAAGGCTTCGTCGCTGAGGCAGCAGCACAGATATACCATTCCGACGTCGAATAGATGATTGCCCCAACAGAAGTCGCCCAGGTCGATGAAATAGCGTTTGTCGCCAGTGAAGATGGCGTTGCTGTACTGGAGGTCGCCGTGTATGGCTGTATCTTCGTCGGGGGTGTCGGCTATGAATTGGGCGATTTTATCCTTTTCCGCCTTGGTAAAGAAGGGATTCTCCGCGAGAAGGCGGTAGTACCTGTCCTTTACGTTTTCGAAAGCGGAAGTATCCACTTTGGTCGAATGCAGTTTCAGGCACATCTTGGCGAAATCAGCGGCAAACTCTCCGACTTTTTCGGGTTCGTCGGCGGTAGCGCGTGAGTAGGATTTCTTTCCGATGATGCGCTTGAAGCGGATTCCGTAGCGGCCGTCATCGGTTACCACGTACTCGCCGGGCTCCGGGGTGGGGATGCCCATGGCGTAGACCTTGCGGGCCAGCATCATTTCGTCCAGAGGCTGCTGTATCTTGCCCGGGAAATATAGCTTGAGCATTACCGAGGGGTCGGTCTTGTGATCGAAACTCTCGCCGTTGGCTCCTCCTCCTGAGAGGACGTAATCGCTTAAATGTATCTTAATTGCTTCCATTGAATACTTGATTTACGAGTCCTATAAATTCCTGATATGCAAAGGTGTCTGATAATTCCTTCATCGCATCGGCAAGGCCGCGGTAGTGCCACTCGTGGTCTTTGCGGTCTTTGGCGTGGAAAAGGTCCCAGAGGGCATCGCCCTTGACTGCATAGTCCCTGGCTATGGCTCTCATGTTCGAGAGTTTGTCGCCGAGGGCTACCATCTTGGCCTCGAGGGAGGCATTCTTCAGATGGTCTATGGCCGCCTGCTTGCGGCTCTTCCAATCCTTATCCGGTATTTCGTCCGATTCATCCGCAACGATGCGGGCAATCCGCTCGCCGAACTCCTTGCGAATCTCTTCCACGGTAACGTCGGTGTCCTCCACGGTGTCGTGCAGGGCTGCCGCCGCCAGAAGTTCCTGGTCGGAGGTCATAGTAGCCACTATCTCTACGGCTTCCATGGGATGGACGATGTAGGGGAAACCCTTGCCGCGGCGCTCCGTCCCTGCGTGAGCGTGTACCGCGAAGATTATGGCGCGGTCGAGCAGGGAAGTATCAAGAGGATTATTTGCCATTATCTATCGGTTTATTGGTTCATGAAGGGAAGGTCCTTGCTCTGCTCCATAAGGAACTCCGCCATGGCGTCGTTGACTTCTGAAGGGCCGTTGAGGGTATCCAGCATCTGCTTGAGTCCCATTATTCCGCCTCCATTCTTGAGAATGTAGGCGGTGCAGAGGTCCTGCGGGGCCACGCTGGACGAAAGAATATCGAGGTCGGTCAGGCCAATCTGGAAGCAGGCAATCTGATATGCTGCGTCGGAGTAAGCCTTGACCATCGCATCGATGTCTCCGAGCGTATTGAAGCCCAATGTCTTGAATACAGGCAGGAATTTCGAAAGGTCCACTTCCTGGATTTCAGCCTGGTTGATGGAGGCTATGCGCTTTGTCAGAGGCTCGAAAGGCTTGATGGAAAGATAGCTCTTGAACGAATCGCCGTCGAGCTGGACATCGGAAAGGTTTCCGGAGGCGACCAGTTTCTGCACCCTTCTCCTGTAGTCCGAGAGCTCCCTGCGGATGCGGCTGAATTCATCGTCGATGAGTTCAAGCATGCCCGCGATGCGGCTCATGTTACGGAGATAGGCCTTGGGAATTTCCACTCCGCTCTTATATCCGGTATCGTGGTTCATATTGGCCCAGGCGTGCTGGAGAACGGTTCTCATCTGAACCTCGAAGCGAATCTTGTTGATTTCGGGATACTTGGGGTCGCTGTACGCCGATTCGGGGATACGGCAGATGTAGTGGAGCGAAAGATAGCCGAAGCTGTCGATTTCGTGGGCTTTCCGCTTGTCGATGGAATTCTCCCAGTCGATTTCGTACAGCCTTTCAAGAGCCGAGGCGACCTTGTCGACGTCATCGATGTAGAAGGTGATGACACGGAGGCCGGTAATATCTGTAATGTCGTAGATATCCTTGTACTTGCCGCCTTTCTTGAGAAGTTTTCCGGCAAGGGAACTTTCGGTCTTTACCCTGTGCTCTATTGCGGCCAGGATAATACCGGCTTCATCGAAAAAGTTTTTCAGCTGCCCGGAAACGTGGCTTGCTATCTTCTCATACGCAGGGAGCAGCTGGTGATACTGCTGCATAATCTCCTGCGAATGGAAGTCCAGTGTAGGTAATGTCGTCTTTGCTCCCATCTTTACATCAAAGCACAATCAGACAAATATACGAAATAATTTTTTAAACCATCCTTCGGATGGCTTCGGCGATATGGGCTGCATCGATGCCGTAGGCGGCCATCAATTCCTTGGGGGTTCCTGTCTGGCCGAAGCGGTCCTGGCCGTTTACATAGGCGAGGCGGGCGGGATGCTTTTCGGCGAGCACGCCGGCGATGGCTTCGCCGAGGCCTCCAGCGCGGTTGTGCTCTTCAGCCACGACAGCCTTGCCGGTCTTGCGGATGGATGCGATGACGGTTTCTTCGTCGAGCGGCTTGATGGTAGCCACGTTGACGACTTCGACGGAAATGCCTTCGGCTTCGAGGGCCTCGGCGGCCTGCAGGACCTCCCAGACGGTATGTCCGGCGGCGAATACGGTGATATCCTTACCCTCATTCAAGACGTAAGACTTGCCGATTTCGAAGGGCGCGTTCTCGGGGGTGAAGTTAGGCACTGAGGGGCGGCCGAAGCGAAGATAGACGGGGCCGTCATATTTAGCCGCGGCGATGGTGGCCTGAACGGTCTGGTTGTAGTCGCAGGGGACCAGGACAACCATTTCAGGCATTGCCCGCATAAGGGCGATGTCTTCCATGGTCTGGTGAGTCGCTCCGTCCTCGCCGAGGGTGATTCCGGCGTGGGAAGAGGCAATCTTTACGTTGGTCTTGCCGTATGCGACTTCCTGGCGGATCTGGTCATATACGCGGCCGGTGACGAACTCGGCGAAGGAGCCGACAAAGGGAATCTTCCCGGCGATGGCAAGGCCTGCGGCGGCGCCGACCATATTGGCCTCGGCGATGCCGCACTGGATGAATCGCTCGGGGAATTCAGCCGCGAAGGCGTCCATCTTGAGGGAGCCTTTGAGGTCGGCGGTAAGGGCGACTACTCTGGAATCAGCTTTTCCGGCAGCGAGGAGCCCTGCTCCGAATCCGCTGCGGGTGTCTTTCTTTCCTGTATCAGTATATTTTGTCATAATAAAAATTGTTCTTTATAAGATTTCTCGACTTCGCTCGAAATGACAATTGGTTAAAAGTCACCGATTGTTTCTTCGAGTTGGGACATTGCGGCGTCGCACTGCTCTGCTGAAGGGGCTTTTCCGTGCCACTTGCAGGTGCCGGACATGAAATCTACTCCGTGGCCCATGTCGGTCTTGAAGAGTATCATTACCGGTTTGCCTTCTGAGGAAAGGGCGTGAGCCTTGTCGAAGGCTGCAAGGATGGCTGACATGTCGTGGCCGTCGGCTACTAAGGTATTCCAGCCGAAGCCCTTCCACTTGAGCTCGAGGTCGCCGCCGCCGGCAACGGATTCTACCGTTCCATCAATCTGCTGACCATTCCAGTCGGTGATGCCGATGAGGTTCGACAAGCCGTGGTGGGCGGCGAACATAGCGCCTTCCCATATCTGTCCTTCCTCGGATTCGCCGTCGCCGCAGAGCACGTAAACGCGGTGCGGATCGCCGTCGAGTTTCTTTGCGAGGGCGAGGCCGGCGGCTACGGAGACGCCCTGGCCGAGCGAGCCGGATGCCTGCACAATTCCGGGCAGCCCTTTACGTACCGAGGGGTGGCCCTGGAGGCGTGAGCCCATCTTGCGGAAGGTGGCGAGCTCGCTTACGGGGAAGTACCCCGCACGGGCCAGCACCGAGTAATAGACAGGGGTAAGGTGACCGGCGGAGAGGATGAACATATCCTGCCCCTTGCCGTCGCGGGTCCACTTTTCGGGGCTCGCGTCCATCACCTTGAAATACAGGGCCGTAAGGATGTCGGCGCTCGACATTGAGCCTCCCGGATGCCCTGAATTGGCCAGGGAAACCATCCTTACGATATCGCGGCGAACTTGCGTCGCCATTCTGCTGAGTTCTGTGTTATTCATTATATTGTTCATTATGTTTCTTAAAAGATTTCTCGACTTCGCTCGAAATGACAGTGGGTTATCGAAATGACAGAGTGGATACTATTTCGAGCGTAGTGATACGGCGAAGCCGCCGCCGGAAGCCATCCTCATGTCAAGGACGGTAGCGGAATCGACGGTCTGCCTTGTAATGGTATATGCCTTTGGATTGGTCTTGTAATCCGCATCCGGGGCATCGGCGTAGATGGTTGCCTCGTACTTGACGCCCGGAGTAAGGAAGTCGAGCGGCACAGATACCTCGCGGGGATTCTCGTCGGTGATTCCGCCGAGGTACCAGACGTCGTGAGCTTTGGCGCGTGCAAGGTCCTTCGAAGTGGCGTTGTCTGAAAGGCCGTAAACGAACTTTGTGGCGTTGTTTACGTAGTCCTTCTTGGCATCACCGAGAGTAGCCGTGCTCTCCGAGGCCGCATTCAAGGTCTTAATCTTGGGATGACGGGCGGTGATGATGTAGGCCCCGGGCTCGGCGGCGATATAAACGCTCTTGTCCCAATCAACGGCAACATCCTTTATGAACTGGAATGCATCCATGAATCGGGCATAGTTCTCAGGAAGGTCTGCGGCCATCTGCAGAGGGCTGTAGAAGGTTACATAAAGGGCCAGCTGGTTGCACACGGTGTGGTTCATGTCGTCGTCGGCGCCGGAAGTGATTCGAAGGTCGGTCTCGAGAATGCCGGGAGTGTAGTCCATCGGGCCGCCCTGAAGACGGGTGAAGGGCAGCATGGTGGTATGTCCGGGGCGGATGCGTCCGCGGAATTCGGTACCCTTCGCGCTCTCGTTGCCAATCATGTTGGGCCAGGTGCGGCAAAGTCCGGTAGGCCGCACGGCCTCGTGCGCATTGACCATAACGTGATGCTTTGCGGCCTCCGTTATGGCATAGTGGAAATGATTGATGGTGGGCTGGCTGTTGTGATATTCCCCATAGGGGATGATTTCGCCCACATATCCGCTCTTGACGGCATTGTAGCCGTATTTGTTCATAAGGGTATAGGCCTTCTCCAACCAGCGCTCGTAATTGATGGTGGATGATGAAGTCTCGTGATGCATTATCAGGCGGATGCCTTTCTTGTGGGCGTAGGCGTTAAGGCCCGGAAGGTCGAAATCCGGATAAGGGGTGATGAAGTCGAAGACGAAGTCTTTCTGGTTGCTTACCCAGTCTTCCCAGCCTTCGTTCCAGCCCTCGATGAGAAGGGCGTCGAAGCCATTGGCAGCCGCAAAATCTATGTAACGGCGAACGTTATCGTTATTGGCTCCGTGGCGTCCGTGAGGTGTGGATTTGGAATAATCGGTGACACCGAGCTTGACGGAAGGATAATCGCGGGTATAAGACCAGTCGCTCTTGCCGCTTATCATCTCCCACCATACGCCCATATATTTTACGGGATGAATCCACGATACATCGTCAAGGACGCAAGGGTCGTTGAGATTCAGCACAAGGCGGGAGGCAAGGACCTCAGTTGCGCTTTCGCAGACCATGACCGAGCGCCATGGGCTCTTGCAGGGGGCCTGGAGACGGCCCTTCACACCGGTGGCATCAGGGGTAAGATGGATGGACATTACGAAATTCTTGTCGTCAAGGTCGAGGTTGGCCGAAGGATAATCAAGCACGGCAGCCTCGTGGATGTTGATGTAGAGGCCTTCGGCGGTTTTCATCTGCACGGCCGTCTGCACGGCATTGGACGAGAACTTGTAGCTGGGGCCGCCGCTGGCATAGGATGCATCAGCGTAGTTTTTGGCAATCTCTGAAAGCTTGCACTCGGTGATGGTATATTCCTGGGTGGAATAGTCGCCGGGGACCCACCAGGCGGTATGGTCGCCGCTGAGGGCGAACTGCGTAAGTTCTTCCTTAACCCTAAAGTAAACAAGGGCAGGATTCTGGGGGAATTCGTAGCGGAAACCAAGGCCGTCGTCGTAAAGGCGGAAACGGATGTGCATTTCGGCTCCTCCCTCCTGGTGAAGCTTTACGAGAAGCTCGTTGTAGTGGTTGCGAATCTGTGCTTCTTCGCCCCATACCGGCTCCCATACTTCGTCGAAGCTGCTCTCCTGCGTGCCTTCGAGGGTAAACCCTCCGTCGAGGCGGCCGCCCTTGAGAAGGTCGAAGCCCAGACGCGAAGGCAGAATCACGGCCTGGCTTCCGTGGTCGAGGGCATAGTAGGGGATACCATCTACAAGAGCCACCTTCAGGGACAGTTTTCCTTCGGGACTGGCAATTGAGATGGCGTTATCCGGCATGGATACGGATTTGCCTCCGCAGGACGCGAAAGCCATAATGGCAAGGGCCGTCAGGATGATGGTGATAGTCTTTCTCATATAGTTTCAGCGTTATTTGTTATTCTCGCGCTGCTCGAAGCAGAGCAGGGTATTTTTCATAAGCATGGCTATGGTCATCGGACCCACGCCTCCAGGAACGGGAGTAATCCACGACGCTTTATCCTTGCAGCCCTCGAAATCGACGTCACCGCAGAGCTTGCCCTCGGCGTCGCGGTTCATACCTACGTCGATGACGACGGCTCCGGGCTTAATCATATCTCTTTTTATCAGTCCGGCCTTGCCGACTGCGGAGACCAGCACATCGGCGCCTCGCGTCACTGCGCCGAGGTCGGCGGTGCGGGAGTGGGCGATGGTGACGGTAGCGTGACGGTCAAGAAGCAATTTGGCTACGGGCTTTCCGACGATATTGCTGCGCCCGACAACCACGGCCGACTTTCCCTTGAGCTCGATGCCTGTGCTGTCGATCAGCCTCATTATGCCCGCAGGGGTGCAGGGAACCGTGCATTTCTTGCCGAGCCACAGGCCGGCCACATTCGAAGGATGGAAACCATCAACATCCTTTTCGGGTGCTATGGCATCGATGATTTTTTCTTCGTCGATTTGCTTAGGGAGAGGCAGCTGAACGAGGATGCCGTCTACGGCGGCGTCTGCGTTCAGTTCGGCAATCTTCCGGAGAAGGGCATCTTCGCGGGTTGAGACGGGAAGTTCTATCAGCTTCGAATCCATCCCTGTATATGCCGCGGCCTTGACCTTGTTGCGGACATATACCTGGCTGGCAGGGTCTTCTCCTACGATTATCACGCACAGGCAGGGCTTGCGGCCGTATTTCTTTTCAAGAACAGGTACGGCATCCCTGACTTCGTCCTTCACAACTGCGCTCAGAGCCTTGCCGTCTATGATAGTTCCCATAGGTAAAAAGTTTCGAAGTGTATCATACAAATTTAATCTTAATTTGGATTCATTGCAAATGATTTGTCGAAATCTTTTGACTATCTTTGCTGTCGCTTTTGAAAAACGCACTCTTATGCAGATAGAAGTTGAAAACAAACAGATTCCCGTGCTCCTTCTGACGGGATATCTCGGAAGTGGAAAAACCACCCTCCTGAACAGAATTCTGGCTAACCGTAAAGGAATCAAGTTTGCGGTGATAGTCAATGATATAGGCGAGGTGAACATAGACGCCGACCTCATTGAAAAGGGCGGCGTTGTAGGGCAGGCCGACGACAGCCTGGTAGCCCTCCAGAACGGCTGCATTTGCTGCACCCTGAAGATGGACCTCGTGGGGCAGATTGCGGACCTTACCCGCAGCGGAAAATTCGATTACATAGTGATTGAAGCCAGCGGCATCTGCGAGCCGGCTCCGATTGCCCAGACTGTAAGCACAATTCCCCAGCTGGCTCCTCAGTTCATGCTCGGGAGCACTCCCTATGTGGATTGCATCGTAACCGTTGTCGATGCTCTCAGAATGAAGGAAGAGTTTGACGGCGGCTCGGCCCTCGAGAAAGAGGATATCGGCGACGACGATCTCGAAAGGCTTGTAATTGAGCAGATTGAGTTCTGCAACATAGTGCTGCTTAACAAAGCCGCCGAGGTATCACCCTCAGAACTCGGCAAGCTTGAAGGCATCGTTAAGAGTCTTAATCCCGGAGCACGGGTGATTCCCTGCAACTACGGAGACGTCGACCTCGACGAAATCATTTACACCGGTATGTTCGACTTCGATGCAGTGGCGACCTCGGCCGCCTGGATTGCCGCAATCGAGGGCGAGGAAGACGAGGATGAGGAGGCTGAAGGCGAGGCTCTCGAATATGGCATCGACACCTTCGTATATACCCGCCGTGAGGCCCTGGACATGAATAAGTTCGACCATTTCGTGGCCAAATTCTGGCCTCGCAGCGTAATCAGAGCCAAGGGCATATGCTACTTCGCCGACGAGAAGGACAAATGCTATCTCTTCGAGCAGGCCGGCCGTCAGTTCAGCCTCAAGGACGCCGGATTGTGGTTCGCCGCGATGCCGGAGGCCCAGCTCAAGGACCTCATGGCCCGCGACGCAAAGCTTCGCCGCGACTGGGACGCCAAGTACGGCGACCGCATGCAGAAGCTCGTTTTCATCGGGCAGCATCTCGACAAAGCCGCCATTTCGGCCGCCCTCGACGCCTGCCTCGCAGAGTAAATGACATTTTAATTTGAATAATCCTGCCGATTGCCTATCTTTGCACGGCATTTGGGGTATTAGCTCAGTTGGTAGAGCGCCAGGTTCGCAATCTGGAGGTCAGGGGTTCGACCCCCCTATGCTCCACAAAAAACGTCCGCTTGCGGGCGTTTTTTGTGGAGCATATCCGATGATCGACGATGTCGACATCGGATATTCGTTAATACCGGGGGAACTATTCGCTCCCCCGAACCCCTAAATGTGGTGCGAGAGGATGGTGGAGAAGAGAGGAAAAGAGTTTCGAGGACATTTTTCTGTCCGAGAAAACTTTTGCTCTCTTCGCGAAGGAGATTAAAAAAGGTCCGGCAAAACCGGACCTTTTTCGAAGTATATCAAGGGCTGATTACTCAGCCTTTCTTGACTGATAGAGAATCCTGAGTGCAGAACAACGTCTGAGCTCCTGCTTGACATCAGTGATGATACCCATACGGACATCAGAGTCGGCCTTGATGACGGTAGTCATCAGAGGACGGTCACCTTCGCTCTTGGCCTCCCGCTCGGCTGCGATAAAGTCGCGGATATCCTCGATAGTCTTGAAGGAATCATTCAGCTGGATACGAGCCTCGGTACCGAACGTAGCCTGGAGGGCACGGGTAGGGGGACCGATGTTGACGTATGAAGCGAGGTCTTTCCTTTCAAGCTTTACGACTTCCGTTGCTTCCGGAAGTTTGATCTGGACTTTATTCTCAGTTTCGCGGAGCTGAGTGGTAACCATAAAGAAGAACAGAAGCATGAACACGATATCGGAGAGGGAGCTGGAAGTAACTGCCGGCACCTCTTTCTTGCTATTGCTGCCACCGAATTTTGACATATTCTATTCCTCCTTATTTTTTGACTTCCTTAGGTTCAGCCTCGGAAATATTCTGAGGCACCGCTTCCTTCACGATCTTCTGCTTGGCTTCGTCGAGCGCGGAGAACTTCTTGCCGAAATGGTTGTAGGAGAAGTCGTCGCGGAGCTCGTTGATAGCCCTTACGATTTCGTTCTGGACAGCGATATATGCCCTGTAGCTTGTACCGCGGTCATTCTGTAGAGAGATGACACCCTTGGATACGTCGTAAGTTCCGAATCCTTCGATCTCCTTGGGCTCTTTCTCAGGGAGATTCGGATCGTTTGCGGGGTTGCTAAGGGACTCTTTAACCTTGTCTGTAAGCTGGCTGATGTCAATGGGTTCACTACCGGCGAGAATCCTGTCGTTGGAGTTGATTCTGACAATGATGATGTTGCGGCGGTTGATCTTCTGCTGCTGCTCCGGCTGGTTTTTGTCGGGCATAGGGGGAAGACGACGCTGAAGACCGGTCTGCGTTCCCATGGTTGTAGTCATGAGGAAGTAGCAGAGCAGGAGGAAAGCGATATCGGCCGTCGAACTTGAGTTGATCGCAGGTGTTTTTTTCTTACCCATATCGTATTATTTATTACGTATCTTGCTTACGATTTCGCCGACGACGATGGATGCAAGGACTGCAATACCTGCGAAGGCGGTAAGAATCAAGATGGTGTCAGTAAGCTTGAGAGTGTTGTCGGTGACGGGCTCGCCGTTGTAACCGACTGCAGGTGAACCGGCGGCAAGGACATAGGCGAGGAGGCAGATCACAATGACCGCTCCGGCCCATATGCCGAGGTTGACCAGGCTCTTGGGATCATTCTTGGCCATGATAATCATGCTGAATACTATGGCGCAGAAGACGGTCAGACCGACCATGAAGTACGTCCAGTAGAGCAGCGGATCCACAGTGCCGTTATCGTCGGCTACTCGCTGGGGGAAGCCAGTGAAAGAGCCGATGAGAACGATGATAACACTGATGGCCATCAGTCCCAACATCACCCATTTGAATATTTTATTGTATTTTTCCATTATAGAATGGGTTTATTTCTTGTTGAATTTGGTGAGGATGTCAACGAGGGAGATGGAAGAGTCTTCCATGTCGATGGTGATAGAATCGATCTTGGCGAGGATGTAGTTGTAGAAGATCTGGAGGATCATAGCAACGATAAGACCCGCTACGGTGGTGATGAGGGCGACTTTCATACCGCCGGCAACAACGTTAGGGGAGATATCACCTGCAGCCTGGATAGCATCGAAGGCCTCGATCATACCGATAACCGTACCAAGGAATCCGAGTGAAGGAGCGATGGCGATGAACAGGGAGATCCAGCTGAGACCGTTCTCAAGGTTGCTCATCTGAACGGAACCGTAGGAAACGATGGATTTCTCTACGTTGTCGATACCCTGATCGTAGCGGAGAAGGCCCTGATAGAAGATGCTGGCAACGGGACCACGGGTCTCGCGGCAAACTTCCTTGGCAGCCTCGATGCCGCCTTTGGCAAGAGCCTGCTCAACTTTCTCAAGAAGCTTAGCAGTGTTGGTCTTTGCAAAGTTCAAATAAAGGATACGCTCTACGCAGAGGGCGAGACCGATGATAAGGCAGACAACGATGAGAGACATAAAGCCTGCACCACCTTCGATGAACTTTGTTTTGAGAGCCTGGTGGAGAGGAATGTCCTCGCCGGTACCTTTGAGAAGGTCAGCGCCGGTAGCAGGGGCTGCGGCCTCGATTGCGGGCTCATCAGCGGGCTGTGCATCCTGGGCTGATACGATGCTTGCAGTAAGGGTCATAAGACCTGCAACTGCCAAAAACATGAAAAACTTTTTCATAACTGTTTTTTGAGATAAATAATTGTATTAAGTTTTTAAAAATATTGTCGGTTATAAATTCCGAATTCGGTGCAAGATAGCAAAAAAAAAAGAAAAGGCAAAAGAATAACGCTTAATTAACGGAAATTTCACCCTTGAGATTCTTTCCCATCAGCAAACGAACTTTCTCGTTGTCGCTGCTTTTTCCCATAAGGAAGAACAATTTGGCAAGGCAACTCTCTGTGGTAGAGTCATATCCGCTCACCACGCCAAGCTTTGCGAGAACTTTTCCGTTGGCGTAAATGTTCATATCTACGGTTCCCGTAAGACACTGGGTTACATTTACGAGAATCTTTCCCTCTTTCGCGGCCTCCGCAAGAATGTCTATGAACCATTCCTTTGCCGGGGCATTGCCGGAGCCATAGGTTTCAAGAATCACCGCCCTGGAACTCTTGCCGCAGACAATCTGGCGGACGACCTCCGGAGTGATACCGGGATGGATTTTCAGGATGGAGACTCTCGTGTCGAGTTTTGCATTG
The DNA here is from genome assembly GCA_017443025.1 of Bacteroidales bacterium. Lineage (GTDB taxonomy): Bacteria > Bacteroidota > Bacteroidia > Bacteroidales > UBA932 > Cryptobacteroides. Next base: position 43,440 of record JAFSPG010000003.1, read on the forward strand.
ACCGACAGGGACTGATACCAGTCGAGAGGCTTCCTGATAATCTCCGTATTGTATTTAATCGTGATTCCTGCCTGGGCCAGCGGCGGACAGTTGGGGGAGTGGAAGGCGTCGAAGCCTTCGGAGTTGACCTTGACGCAGCGGTTGCCCCGCATAAGCATCGAATTGAAGAAAATGCAGACCTCCGGTACCATCGCGTGGCCCTCGGCGTCCTTTGCCGCGGCAATCTCCACGGCCGAAATCAGATTCTCCTTGCCGTCGGTACGCGGCACGCCCACAGGGAGCTGGCTCCCCGTGAATATTACCGGCTTGGTAAGTCCGTCGAGCATGAAACTCAGGGCCGAAGCCGAATAGCACATCGTATCGGTGCCGTGAAGCACTACGAAACCGTCGTATTCGTCGTATTTTTCCTTGATGAGTTCCGCCAGGGCCTGCCAGTTGGAAGGTTCAACGTCGGATGAATCAATCAGCGGGTCGAAGGTATAGCTGTCGATTGTGGCCGCAAACTGCCTTAGTTCGGGAACTCCGTCATAAATCTGGCTGAAGTCATATGGTTTGAGGGTGCCTTCATTATGGTCCTTTTTCATACCGATTGTGCCACCGGTATATATCATCAGGATGGCGGACGTGTCGTTTTTCATAGGCTTTCTTTATGAAGGAAGATTGAACAGGGCTGTCGCCGAGGCCGTGGTGACGGCGGCGACTTCATCTATGTCAACCTCTTTGATTTCTGCGATTTTCGCTGCAATGAGCGGAATCATCGAAGGCTCGTTGCGCTCGCCTCTGTGGGGAGTCGGAGGCAGGTAGGGGGCGTCGGTCTCGAGCATTATGCTCTCGAGGGGAATCCTGCGCACGGCTTCGGGGAGATGCGAATTCTTGTACGTGACCACTCCGCCGATGCCGACTTTCCACTGTCCGAAATCCTGCAGCCTGCAGAAAGTCTCATAGCTTCCGCTGAAGGCATGAAGATTACCCCGCAGGCCCAGGTGACGGCAGGCCGAAAGCACTTCGAAGAAGTCCTCGGTGGCGTCGCGAAGATGGATGTTGACCGGGAGATTCATTGCCGAGGCCATTTCAAGCTGCACCTGGAGGGCGGCCTTCTGCGCGGAGGCGAACTCCTTGGACCAGTGGTAGTCGAGGCCGATTTCTCCGATGGCGACTATATCCCTGTCCTTGTAAGCCTCCAGTTTCTCGATTTCCTTCTCCCAGCCCTTGTCAACCGAACCGGGATACAGGCCCAGCATGGGGAATACGACTCCCGGCCACTCGCCGCAGACGGCGAACATTGCGTCTCGCTCGCGGCTGTCGATATCGGGGTGAATAATGATGCCGACACCGGCCTCCGCCGCCCTTCCGATGATGTCTCCGACCTCGGAAGGAGCATAGGCTTCGTCGCAAAGATGGGCGTGGGTGTCGATGAATCTTGTCATAGCAGATGCAAATATACAAAATAATCATTCAAGAGAGCAAGTGGCAGCGCCCCATAATGTCAGATTGAATGAATCCTTCGGATTCGAGCAGCGAAACAAGGGCGCGGACAGTACCCACCGGCAGCATCGTCTGTACGGAAATATCGTCGATTCCTATGCCCCTGCTGCCGGAGATGATTCCCAAAATCGAGCTGAGGCGGGGGATCTCCGCGGGAGGGAGCTTGCCCGCAAAGACCGCAGCAGGGTCGCGCCAGCTGCGGTTCCCGGGAGAGGGAGGAAGGCCCAGCTTCGCGAGCAGGTCGCCCTCCGACGCCACAAGTTCGGCTGTCTGATCCGAAATCAGCTTGTTGCAGCCGGCGGAGCGTATATCGTCGGCCCGGCCGGGCAGGGCATACACTGCCCGGTTGTATGAGGCGGCCAGCCGGGCCGTCATCATCCCTCCGCCGTGAATCTTCGATTCAATTAGCAGCACGGCCTGGCTCAGCCCCGCGATGATTCGGTTCCTTCGCAGGAAGTTGGATTTCAGCGCCATCGTTCCCGGCGGATAATCCGATACCAGGGCGCTGCCGGGCGAATTGCAGATTCTGTCGGCGTAGGCCTCGTGGCGATAAGGATAAATTTTGTCAAGCCCTGTAGGCAGCACCGCAATCGTGGAACCGGCCATGTCGAGGGCTTCCAGGTGGGCGGCAATATCCACGCCTATGGCCAGGCCGCTGACGATTACCGGCCTGGCGGGAGACTGGGCTATGGCTCCGGTCAGCTTCCGGCACCACTGCAGGCCGTACCGGCTCACGTCCCTCGTGCCTACTACGGCTACGGAAGGCCTCGGGCGGAACACTTCCTCAGGAGGGGAGTAACTCCTTACATACAGTCCGAGGGGCGGGTCGGAGCAGTCCTTTAGCAGGGCAGGAAGCCCGTGGAGGCCGACGAAGCGGCAGCCCGTGCGGGCAAGGCGCTCGAGCTCTTCGGCGCATTCGTCGAAGCCCCTTTTGTCCAGCCCTGCCGGGAGTACCATCCCCGCAAAGCGACGGCGCTCGGCATCGTTCATCGAAAACAGGTCGGAAGGCCTTTCGAGCCTGTCCATTATGCGTTTCCCGGCCAGGGGATTGAAGCCGAACACTTTGTTCAGGCAGCAGCAGGCGATATCATCTGAGTAGTACATTCGCGAAAAATTTTTTAGGCGAAAGATAGTGCCGCTACTGCCGTCAAAAAAGAAAAAGTGGTCCGAAGCAGACCACTTTTTTACGATTTTTATGATTTTTTTACGATTCTTAGCATCGGGTCGCTAGATAATCAGCATTGCATCTCCGTAAGGCCCGAAACGATAACCTTCATTCAGGGCGACTTCGTATGCTTTCATCACATTTTCATATCCGCCGAAGGCCGCCACCGACATAAGCATGGTGGAGCAGGGAAGATGGAAGTTGGAAACGACTGCATCCGGAATGCTGAAATGGTAAGGCGGGAAGATGAACTTGTTCGTCCAGCCGTCGTATGCGTTAATTTCGCTGTTGGTGGTGACATAAGTTTCGAGGCCGCGGATAACGGTTGCTCCGACCGCGAGGACTTTATGCCCGCTTTTCTTGGTCTGGTTGATAGCATTTGCCGTCTCTTCGGAGATAATCAGCCTCTCTGAATCCATCTTATGCTTGGAAAGGTCTTCCACGTCGACTTTGCGGAAGTGGCCAAGGCCCATGTGAACGGTGATGAATACCTTGTTTATGTCCTTGAGAATCATCCTGTTGAAAAGCTCGCGGCTGAAGTGCAGGCCTGCGGCAGGAGCTGAAACGGCGCCTTCGTGGCGGGCGAAAATCGTCTGGAAATTCTCTGCGTCTTCGGGGGTTACCTTTTCCTTTACGAACTTCAGGATAGGGGTTTCGCCGAGGCTGAAGAGGGTTTTCTTGAACTCCTCGTACGGCCCGTCATAGAGGAAGCGGAGGGTACGTCCGCGGGAAGTGGTATTGTCGATTACCTCAGCTACAAGGCTTTCGTCTTCGCCGAAATAAAGTTTGTTGCCTATACGGATTTTGCGGGCAGGGTCCACGATAACGTCCCAGAGCCTCTGCTCCTTTGCAAGTTCGCGGAGGAGGAACACCTCGATATCGGCGCCGGTTTTCTCCTTTTTGCCGTAGAGCCTTGCCGGGAATACCTTGGTGTCGTTGAGGACGAAGGTGTCGCCCTTTCCAAAGTAATCGATAATGTTCTTGAATTGCTTATGCTCGATTTCGCCGGTATCCTTGTGTACTACCATAAGGCGGCATTCGTCGCGCCATCTGGTGGGTTCTGCGGCTATCTTTTCGGGAGTCAGGTTGAAATTGAATTGGGACAGTTTCATTACAGTTCGTTTAGTTTAGCGGGCCCATTTCCGTGATGAGTCCACACTTTTATATATACGGCAGAATTCCGCTTTTGTTTCAAGTTCACTGCCTGGATGCGGCCCTGAACACTTCCACGATGGAAGGGAAGGTATTCTTGAGGAAGGGCGGGAGGCTGGATTTTGCCACCCAGGCGGCTTTGGTGATATCCTCCTCTCGCTGAGGAGTCAGGTCGACCGGGTCGGTATAAAGCATGTCGTACCACCAGGTATGCTTGAGATGCCATATTCCGTCGCGGATGTAGCAGTGGTCGGTTATGCAGATAAGGTCGCCGAGCTGGAGCTTGTCCACTCCGGTCTCTTCCTGAACCTCGCGGAGAGCCGTCACTGAAATGTCCTCGCCGGCTTCCTGATGGCCCTTGGGAAGGTCCCACATTTCGCCACGGCGGATAAGCAGATAGTCGCCGCGGCGGTTGGAAACCAGGCCTCCGGCTGCATTGACCTCCTTGAACTCCGAGCACAGGCGCATGTAGGTAGTCTCTTCCTCGCCGGGCTCCGTGGGAATGTAGATGCGGCTCAGAGTGGCAGATGCCTCGAAAAGTCCCACAAGGGGATGTATGTCGATTTTGTCTCCGATATGGAACTCCACCGAATTGGGGTCCGAGAGCTGAGCCTCGCCGCTCCGGCAGATTACAATGCAACGCTTTTCGAAATATATTTTGTGCATCGGATTGATTTTCGTACTTTTGTTTTCTATCTGCAAAGATATAAAAAGATATTTGAGTCTGAAAGACGATGAAAAGTCCCTTTCCCGAGGAAAGGGATTTAGGGAATGGGTGACGTAGATAAAAAATGTGCGTGAGGAAAATGAACAATAGTCGAATATCGGTATATAATTTATTGGTAATGAACATAATTTTTGGTAATGGTAGATATAGACAGTAAACACGGAATCGCTTCTAAGGCTCCTTACGAGCTTTACATGGCCTTTGCCGATATGCGGAATTTCGTCAATTTCCTTCCGGCCGACAAGAAGGAAGGAATCACGGCAGATTACGATTCCATACACGGAAATGTCCAGGGCTTCGACCTCGGCGCGAAAATTTCCGACCGCCACGCTTATTCCAAAATCACTATGGTCGACGACGGAGCCCCTTTCGGCTTCATGATAGAGCTTTATTTCGACGCTGTCAACGGCGAAGCCGGCAAGACGGATTTCCATATCCATCTTTCGGCCGACCTTAACTTTATGATGAAGATGGTGATAGGCTCCAAGCTTGAGGAAGCCCTTGACAAGATGGTCGACGGCCTCGTGGCCGCCTCGGAAGGCCGTATGCCCCAGATGTAATGCCCGAAGAATTCAGGAAACTTCTCGAGAGCTCCATCGGAGCGGCCGTGGCCGTCAAGGCCTTGGAGGCCCTTGACGGGCAGCCCCCGGTGTCGATTCGCCTGAATCCTTATAAAAATCCTTCTTCGGGGCTGCCTGAGCCGGCCGCTCCGGTGCCGTGGAGTCCTCACGGGTATTTCCTCAAGGACAGGCCCTCATTTACCCTCGACCCTCTTTTCCACGCCGGAGCATATTACGTCCAGGATTCATCAGCGATGTTCCCGGGACATATCTTCCGCTCTGTTCTGAAAGAGTTCTCGGCGCTTCCGGGGCTCAATGTCCTCGACCTTTGTGCTGCTCCGGGCGGAAAAACCACTGATATCCTGACTTCCCTCAGGGAAGAGAGGGGGGATGATTTCTTCCTCCTCGCAAACGAAGTGGCCCCTCAGCGGGCTACTGCGCTCTGCGACAACGTAGCCCGCTGGGGAGAAGCCTCCGTGGCGGTAACTAGCGCCGACCCTTCGGCTTTCTCCAGGTTCGAGGGTGCCTTCGACATCATAGTCGCCGACGTTCCCTGCTCCGGCGAAGGAATGTTCCGCAAGGACTCTGAGGCGCTGAGGCAGTGGTCTCTGGATAATGTCGCCCTCTGCCAGTCCCGTCAGAGAAGGATTCTCTCGGATGTCTGGCCGGCTCTCGCCGACGGAGGCATTCTCATCTACTCCACCTGCACTTTCAATCATCTCGAGAACGACGATAACGTGCGCTGGGCCGCCGAAACGCTCGGGGCGGAAGTCCTCGCGGACTTCCCGGGCTTTGCGGAGGTGCTGCGCACCCGCGAGGGCTTTGCCCTCGTGCCCGGCACAGCCCCTGGCGAAGGCCAGTGGTGTGCCGTTCTCCGCAAAGCCGGCGGCGCTTTCCGCGCCGCCCCCCGTCCCCGCCCGCTTCGCGCAGAAATGAAGAACAATTTCCTGAACGAAGAAGTGACGATTGTCCGCCGCGGCGAACTCTTCGTGGCCCTCACCACGGCTGCCGCAAGAATGTCGTACCTTCTCGATTCGCTCCGCCCGCTTCGCAGCGGAGTGGCGGTAGGAACTCTCAAGGGCCGAGACTTCATTCCACACGCCGATCTGGCTTTGGCAAGAAGTTTGTGCGCCGATGCCTTCGCATCAGTAGACCTGAACCTGCAGGAGGCCCTGACCTTCCTGCACCGCGGAAATCTCGTCCTCAAAGATGCACAGAAAGGATATATAGTATTGAAATATAACGGATTGTCCCTCGGATTCGTAAAGAATCTCGGCAATCGCTGCAATAATCTTCTCCCTCAGGGAAGAAGGATAAAGATGGATCTATGAAACTGAAGACAGCATTTGCAGGACTCATCCTGCTTCTCGCCTCTGCCGGCATATATGCGCAGGAAAACACCAGGGAGCATTACCTCGAAACCTACGAACGCATGGTTTCCAAGGTTGGTGCTGCCGGTCTCGGAATCGAAACTCTCCTCGACCGCTGGCAGGCCGATTATCCCGACGATACCGAGCCAGTGCTCAACCGCTTCCTCTATTATTATACCAAGTCGCAGACCAAGCAGGTTATCGTAAACGATCAGAAACGACATCTCGGCAATGAGCCCATTCTCAGTCTCGCCGACAGCCTCGGCAAGGTAAAATACTACCACAACGATATCATTTTCGACGACACCGTCTTCGGAGAATCCATCAACTGGATCGATAAAGCCATCCGCATGCAGCCCGACCGCATAGACCTGCGATTCTTCAAGGTCGCAGCCCTTACCGGCTATGAGAAGGAGCATCCCGAGCTGGCAGTCGCGGAAATCAAGAATATCATCGATTACAACGTGACCACCTCCCCGAAGTGGCAGCATCCCAGCTATGAGGTCACTCAGGATTTCTTCGATTCAGCCATTCAGGAATACTGCTATCTCTTCTTCCGCTACGCCACTCCTGCCGGATATGAAGCCTTCAGACAGATTTCGGAGAGGATGCTGTCGTACTATCCCGCAAATACCATCTTCCTCGACAATCTCGGCTCCTATTATTTCGTGGCGAAGCAGGACAACAAGACGGCCCTCAAGTATTACAACAATGTCCTGAAAATCAATCCTTCAGATATTACCGCCATCAGAAGTTGCGTGCTTATGTTCCGTCGCGCCGGCAACGTAAAGCAGGAGAAGAAATACCTCGAGATGATGGTGAAATACGGAGAAGACGAGACCGAACGCGCTTCAGCTCAGGTTCGCCTGAATGCCCTTAACGCGAAGAAGTAGAACTTCCTCCGTGGGCGTGCCGGTACAGTTCCCATGAATTGACCAGATTCTGCCATACGGCATAGAATCCTCCCGCTATCGAAGTGACGGGAGTCATATAGCTGTATCCCAGCCAGATAAGGAAGCCTGTATTCTTTTGCCCGAGGGTTTGCCCTGCGGTAAGACTCTCTGTGTAATCAGGCCTGCCTATACGGCGCCCGAAGAGGAACTGCAGTCCGCAGCAGGCAAGCGAAACCAGGGCTATACAGATAAGCATTCCTACGGATATGTGGCTGGTAACCAGGGCTTTCGTTGCAAGAAGAATCGCCAGGTACAGCCCAACTCCCCATACCGGGAAAGATGTTCCGGCGTGGCGGTAGAGGAAGGCGTGGGTTTTCGGGAGGGTATAGCGGATAAGCCAGGCGAGCAGGCAGGGTCCGACCAGAAGCGGGAAAATCTTCCTTGCCAGCAGAAAGACATATTCCCAGAAGCCCGCTTCGACTGAAGGCCTGACCATAGGGATGACGGTTGGAATAAGCAGGGTGGCGGTGGCGTTTATAATAATAAGGTATGTCACCGTGCCTGCTATCCTGCCTCCGAGCTTGTCGGTGATAACCCCTGCCGCCGAAGCCGTAGGGCAGATAAGGCATATCATCGCGCATTCCAGGAGGATTTTAAGGTCAGCTTCAGATGTATAATAGGCCGATGCCCCCATACCTACGAACATTATGGCCTGGAAGATGATGGCATAAAGATGCCAGCGGCAGAAGCGTAGGTCGCCGGGGGCCGTTTTTACGAACTGGAAGAAAAGCAGGACGGCGATGACGCCTCTCTGGCCTTCGGTGACAAAGCCCTTGAATATCGGCCCGAGCGGGGCGAGGGCGGGAATATAATGATACAGGAGATAGGTACCGGCACCGGCAACCATTGCCAGCGGCAGCAGCCAGTCGTTCATCAGTGCTTTGATATCCTTCATCAGAGGATTTTTTTCACCATACGGTCAACCAGAGGGTCGGTGACCTTCATGCACAGGCCTGTGAAAATGGCCAGAATCAGCGTTCCTTCGCGTATGACGATGTTGGCTCCGTCGCCGGTCAGCGAGCCGAAGGCGAGCTGTGCGAAGAGGGCGGAAATTACCACCATATATACGTCAAGCCCGACTTTAATGTTGCTGAAACTGATTCTGGAGACTTCGCTCAGCACGACGGCAGTCTTCTCGCCGGCCAGCATCCAGGCGTTGCCTGCTATTTCCAGGCGTACGCCGATGGCGGTGATGATGACGGTAAGGATGCAGAACAGCATCTGCATGAAATAGGAAGTGACCTGTACGTCCTTGAGCAGCCAGATGCTGGCGTCGCAGAGATATCCGAATACGAAGGCTGCCGGAATCTGCATCAGGAACGAAAGCTTGAACTTCCGCCCGAGCATCACGACCTGCGAGAGGATGAGGATAATATGCATCATCCAGGTAAAGGTACCTACGCTGATGCTGTCGAATTTCAGGTTCAGAATCGCCGGAGGGCAGGATATAGGAGCCGTGCCGAGATTTGATTTCAGCGAAAGGGCTACGCCGAAGGCCACGATTATCAGGCCCGCCGTGGCGACAAGATACCTCCTGACTATGTTATTGGAGCCGTTATTTGCCATAAATGTTGATATTGCTGACAAATATGGCTATTTTTTCCTAACTTCGCAAACTGAAGATGTCTCGGCTACGCTCGACATGACAGTAACCTTGTCATTTCGACCGGAGTCCGAAGGACGAAGTGGAGAAATCTTTTAATTACAATTATATGAACATTTCAAAAATTTTGACATTAACAGCAATTGCGATGTTAAGTGTAGCTTGCGGCCAGGACGGAAAGGTCCCGGCAATCGACCTTAAAAATCTCGACACGAGCGTTTCGCCCGGCGAGGACTTCTATCAGTATTCAACAGGCGGATGGCAGAAGAACAATCCGCTTACCGGAGAGTATTCCCGTTATGGCGCCTTCGACGCCCTCAGGGAACTCAACGTAGAGCGTCTGAACAATCTTTTTGCCGACATGGCCAAGATGACGCCGGAGCCCGGTACCGTAGATCAGAAAATCGTCGACCTTTATAAGATGGGCCTCGACTCGGTCCGTCTGAACGCCGAAGGCATCGCCCCGGTAAAGCCTTCCCTTGATGCCATAATGGCCATCACCGACAAAGCCGGCCTCCTCGAAGCCGTTGCCCAGATGCATCGCTCCGGCTCGTCACCCTTCTTCGATGCCTATGTCGAAGCCGACCTCATGGACTCCGACAGCCAGCTGCTCTATCTCTCACAGGGTGGCCTCGGCCTCGGCGAGCGCGATTACTATCTCCTTCTGGAGAACGCCGACAAGAAGGAAGGATACCGTCAGTATCTTTCCAAGATTTTCGCTCTCAGCGAAATGGAAATTGAGCCCGAGGCTGCTTCTCACGCCGTTCTCGGTATTGAGGAAGCCCTTGCAAAAGGCTCCTGGACCAGCGTCGAGACACGCGACGTAGCCCGCCAGTACAATCCCTTCGGCCCGAAGGCCCTTGACAAGAACTACAAGAATCTTCATCTGAATGAAATGTTCTCCGCTATCGGAATTCCCGAGCAGGAGAAAGTCATCGTCTGCCAGCCTTCATTCTTCAAGGCCCTCGACAAAGTTATCGCCGATACCAAGCTTGATGACCTCAAGCTCTATCTCGCCGCCTGGATTCTCGATGGCGCCTGCGGCTTTGTCAGCGACGAGTTCTATGATGCCAACTTCGACTTCTTCGGCCGCAAGATGAGCGGCAAGCAGCAGCAGCGTCCCCGCTGGAAACGTGCAATGGAGATTCCCAACGGCATGCTCCGCGAGGCCGTAGGCCAGATGTACGTTGCCCGCTACTTCCCTGAGAGCTCCAAGAAGATGATGCTCGAACTCGTAGGCAACCTTCAGAAAGCCCTCGGCGAGCATATCGACAGCCTCGACTGGATGAGCGACGCCACCAAGGCCCGCGCCCGCGAGAAACTCGCCGCCTTCACCGTCAAGATTGGTTACCCCGACACCTGGAAAGATTATTCAACCCTTACCATCGACCCCAAGCTCTCATACTATGAGAATATCAAGCGTGCAGGTGCCTGGTATGTGGCCGACAATATCTCCAAGCTCGGCAAACCCACCGACAAGGCCGAATGGCACATGCCTCCCCAGATGGTCAATGCCTATTACAATCCTACCACCAACGAAATCTGCTTCCCTGCAGCCATCCTTCAGCCTCCGTTCTTCAATCCGGATGCCGACGAACCTGTCAATTACGGCGGTATCGGCGTAGTTATCGGCCATGAGATGAGCCACGGCTTCGACGACCAGGGCCGTCTCTTCGACGCCAAGGGCAATATGTCCAACTGGTGGACCGACGAAGACAACGAGAAGTTCAAAGCCAAGGCTCAGGTGCTCGTGGAGCAGTTCAACCAGGTTGAAATCCTCCCCGGCGTTATGGCTAACGGCGCTTACACCCTCGGCGAGAACATCGGCGACCACGGCGGCCTCAGCATAGCCTTCACGGCCATGCAGAACGCCATTGCCGGCAAGGAGCGCAAGCTTATCGACGGCTTCACCCCCGAGCAGAGGTTCTATCTTTCCTACGGCGCCATCTGGGCACAGAACATCACCGACGAAGAGAAAGACCGTCTGACCAAACTCGACGTTCATTCACTTGCAGTGAACAGGGTAAACGTTTCCCTGCGCAACTTCCAGAGCTTCTTCGACGCTTTCGACATCAAGGAAGGCGACAAGATGTTCCGCCCCGAAGAGGAGCGCGTGCATATCTGGTAAAGTGGACGCATCCGGCTTCATTTCCCGCAAACTGCGGTTTCACGGAAGGATATCGGCGGTATCAATCGCCGTATCCTTCGTTGTTATCGTGCTTGCACTCGGAGTTACTTCCGGCTTTCGTCAGGAACTCCGCAAGGGCATTGCCCAGATTTCGGGAGATGTAAGGCTTTCTTATACAGGCACAGGTTCGGCGGAAGGGGAGTCAGCCTTCTCTTTCGCCGCGCCTTTTGTCGATTCCATACGGGCGCTCGACTATGTCTCGGCCGTCGGCCCCGTCGTTGAAAGGCCGGGAATCGTAAAGCGCGGCGAAAATATCTTCGGAGTCCTTTTCAAGGGCGTTCCTGAAGGGTATGACAGCCTTGGAGTCAAGGTGCCGGTCGACCTTGCACGCATAGCGGGCCTCTCGGTCGGCGACCGTCTTACGGCCTACTTCGCCGGCGAAAGGGTGAGGGTGCGCAACTTTACCGTCCGCGAGCTTTATTCCGGGATTCTCGGAGGCCGGGACAATATGGTGATTTACGCCTCCCTCGCCGATATGCAGGCCCTTTCGGGAATTGGCGAAGATGAAGCTACGGCCCTGGAGGTTCGCCTCCGTGGTAATTCGGTAACTCCCGAAGACCTCGACGCCGCATCGGCGGAAATAGGCTCCATAGCCTATTCCGCTCCTGATGCCGGCGGCAGGACGCTTTCAAGCACATCTTCGTCGCATCAGTATCCGCAGATATTCTCCTGGCTGGAGCTTATCGACATCAACGTCCTTCTGGTCCTCGGACTGATGATTGCTGTGGCCGGTTTCAATATGGTTTCTGGGCTTCTGATAATGCTCATAAGGAATATCTCCGTAATCGGCACCTTGAAAACCCTCGGGATGAGAGACCGCTCCATCGCCAAAATCTTTCTTACGGTGGCATCCCGCGTAGTGCTGAAAGGAATGCTCGCCGGGAACATTATCGGCATCGTTCTCTGCCTTGTACAGCAGCACGTCAAGCTCATAGGCCTCGACCCTGAGAATTACTTCATTTCATACGTGCCGGTAAATCTTGATTTTCGGGCCATTCTTCTGGTTGATGCCGTTTCTTTTGCGGCGATTATGCTGATTCTGCTGCTGCCGGCTCTTTTTATCGCCGGCGTCGACCCCGCAAAGACCGTCAGGGCGCAATAATCTTGAATGCCTGATAGAGGGAGTCGGTGCGTGCCACGTAGGCGATCGTCTCGTATCCCTGGAAGGTCCCGATTACAACTGAATCCCCAATCATCACGTCTCCATCCCTTAAATCAGGGATTATAGCCTTTATATCGTCCCACTTGTTGCCTGCAAGGCCTTTTGCGCGGGCAAGCGTCAGGCATTCCCTGATTCTGCCTTCTCCTGCATTGTATGCCGCCAGGGTTATGCGCATCAGCTCATCTTCCGATGCTGCGTCGCCTGAAAACAGGCGCATCAGCCTCCTCAGATAGCTGGCGCCGGCTTCAAGGTTGCGCTCAGGGTCAAGCAGTACATCGTCGCCCTGCAAGTATCTGGCAGTATATGGCATTACCTGCATCAGGCCTTCGGCGCCCCTGTGGGAACGGGCCTCGATTCTGAAGCGGGATTCCTGCCATACTACTGCGGCAAGCATCCTCCAGTCCCAGCCTATGCCCTTGGCGGTTGTTTTAATTAGCTCATCATATGGGCTTGCGCAGGGCCACGAAGGGCGGCGGTTCTTGATTCTTGAGAAGGGCTCATAGGATGGGGTGAATCTCTCGATGGTATTGTTCCAGTCGCCTCTCCCTTCAAGGCCGAGGACGGTAAATTTCAAGGCTTTGGAACTTATGATTCCATTCTCCGCCACTACCCATACTGCGCTGTCGGGAAACATTCTGCTGCAAATCAAGCCGTTGGAGCAGCGGAGGGCCGAGTCTCCGGCCGGCAGTACGGCCAGGGTGATTTTACCTTCTTTCAGCGAATCAAGTATGCTCTCCTCGCGGCCGCACAGGCGTATTTCGAAGGGATGGCCGAGCAGGGCCTGGGCCTTGCGCAGCAATTCATAGTGGAAACCTGTACTGAGGGCCATTCCGTGCGAAGGATTACCTCTCAGGGCGATAACGCAGTCGACGGGAGTGTCTTTCCCGGCTTCGATGAGCGGAGAACGCCTTAAGGTAAGCACTCCGCTTACCGTCATCAGAACAGCCATCAAGACTGCTATGAGCGTGTATTTAACTGCTTTTATCAATCGGAAGCTCTTTCACTCAACGGCGGATTCTTGATATGCGAAGTGTAGAAAGGAATCCATATACCGAATTTAAGAATCTTTTCGGGTCGGATATATCCGGCGGCGCTGAAGAAGTCAGGCCTGTCGCTGGGCCAGCCACGTCCGGCGTTAACCATCTTCACGAAGATACAGGCCCTCTTCCATTGTACGTTTACGAAGAGGTCTATGTAGGGGCAGTTGCCGAACTTTTCCTTATCCTGATTCGTGAACATTCCGGTGGACGGACGGTAGCTGTGGGCGTACCAGGCAGTGTTGTAGGTAGCGTCGGCGCCCAGTTGCATCGTCATGATATCCTTCACTATGGTGAATTGGAAGTATACGCGGGAGTTGGCTGCGAAGGTAGGAAGGGGAAGGACGTCTTTCTTTGAAGATACCTGCAGCAACAGGCGATTGTCCATGTGCAGCTTCCACAGCGAGAAGTCTTTCTGAAGATAGAACTTGGCAACACTCATAGGCGCTGCGTTCTGATGGATGACTCCGAGGGAGTCGTAATACATGTTGTTCTTCAGGAAGGCATAGGCTGCGCCGGCCTTGAATTTCCAGCGTGGAATGTCAATGGAACCTTCAATCGTGGTCCTGCTTATTTTTCCGAAGTCGTTGTCCCATTTGTCGTGGTTGCCGAAATAATGTTGCTGATAGTACTCAGGCTCGTCGAGGGTGGTCTCGAAGCCGAGATGTATCTTTACGGGGCTCTTCCTTGCCCGTCTGAAGGGGAAGAAGGCGTAGTCGGCTTCTGCCTTTATGCCGGTATCTCCCGCTTCCGGGCCGACCATCGTCACGTAGGCCTGGGCATTCCAGTCGAAGCCCTTCCAGTGGCCTCCGGCTCCACCATAGAGATAGGTGGAATTCCAGGTCGTATGAGTCTGCCTGTGGATATAGCTGTCGGGCTTGAACATATAGTAGTTCAGAATGCGGTTGCCGAGGCCGACGTCAATGGTAGAGAGTATGGCGTCCGGTGACCAGGGCTGAAGCTTCACGAAAAACTTGTTTTCCAGCTTCAATACCCTCAGGGAGTCGTAGGATTTCTTCGGGTTGATGTAGAAGATGTTCTTATATACTTCCCGGGCGGAGTCCGTGGTGAGTTCGTCGGTGTAAATCTTCTTGAACTCGGAGAGTTCGCTGCTGTGGCCGATGAAAGCCGTGGTAACTTCGTCGGTGGAGTCCTTGGGCTCGTGTCCGAACAACTTGTTCAGGAAGGGAAGAGGAACTCGGTACTGCTGGTCGAGGAAGAGAGTCTTCTTGGTAACCTTGTTGGTGGCCTTCTCCATCCTGACGGGGATTTCCCTCGGGCCGACCGTAGTATCCCTTATCCAGAAGGAATCGGTCATACCGGCGTTCTCGTTCTTGTTGACCGTATTGGTTATGAAACCTCCGTGTGCCAGATACTTTTGGCCAAGATAGTTGAAGGAGGCGAAGAAGGTGCGGTTGTCGACCTTCTCGCTGTTGAGGTTTCCGTTGCTTCCGTGACGGTCGTAGCCGAGCGTGATATTAAGCGCGGGATAGATATTCTGGCTTACGAGCAGATGGATGATGGATTCTTCGTTTTCGGCATTCGAGAAGAGGTTGCCCCAGTACGAGAGCTCGGTGTACGGAGTCTTGGTGTTATACATCGGCAGCGTGGAGGGGGAGTAGCTGTAAATCTCGTAGGGCTCGTAGAACGATACGTTATCTACGCTCTTGCGCTTGAAGTAGTCGTGGAGCAGCATAGGCGAACCTATGGTACCGAGGTATGTGGCTCCAACATCGTCGCGCATGAACTTGTAGTCATGGAACCAGTAGTTGAAGGTGGTGTCGGGGATGCTGACCTCCTTCATCTTGCTGAAATAAGGGTCTCTGGTCCAGGAAATCACCCTCTTGTAATGCATCGAGTCGGCGAGTGCGAAGGTTTCGAGGATGCGGGGGGTATTCTCGGCGATGCTGTCCTTGATATGCTTGATGCTGTCGCGCACCGTCATCAGGCTGTCGAGTATCTTCTGCTGGCGCTTGAGCTTCTGCTCGTAGTCATAGCGCTTGCGGTCTTCCTTGCTCAGGGAATTGTACCAGAGCTCGAATTTGCGCTTCGCGGCGGCCGTGGAGTCGGCAAAATAGATGGAATCAATCTTTTTCCAGGTAAGGGTGTCCTTGGCCTCGCGTAGCGAGTCAATGGTGAGCCTGTGGGCCAGGGAGTCGACAAGGGCTACATACCACTTGTATCTGAAGGGATCAGTCAGGCGCAGGGAATCAGGGGCCTTGATGGTGTCCTTGGCCAGGATTGTATCGGCATTTTCATAGATGGTGCCTTCGAGGCTGTCCCTGAGGGCCTGAGACCCGTCTTTGCGGAACTTCGTGAAGATGCGGCTGTTGTCGTATATGACTGTATCTGCGGCTTCCGTGGCGGCGAACGAACCGCGAGCCCCTTCGACAGCCCACATCTGGGCTGCTATGGCAGACACGGCCACGAGCGGGAACCATATTTTCTTCAGGAAGCTGCGCATCGTCTATTGGATAAGGCCTGTAGCCTGGTTCCAGGCAAGGGTTTTATAGAAACTCTTGAGATAATTTCCTCCGCTCTGGGGAAGGAACATAGTAAGGCCGCAGCAGGTGCGGATGTCGTGCATTGAGCCGCCGCTGTAGTACCTGGACGTATGGCCTTCGTAGATGATACAGGCGGCGAGGGCGTTCTCCAGTGCCTCGTAGTCGGAGTAGCTGATTCCGGCCTGCTGGTAAATATCCCTGAGGTCGTAATACCACGGCTTTCTATCGTTGCTGAAGCCCTGGACGGCATTCTGGTCGAGCTCGGCGATGGCATCCGAGTAGCTTTCGTTGAGGCGTCGGCAGACGTCGGCGAGCTGGCCCAGCTTGCGGGTGTCAACCATCGAGATGGTGGCGGACTTGGTGCTGGCAACCGTCTGATAATATGTGAGATAGTCGTCGCATACCATCATCGGGGAATATTCCTTGAGCAGTCTTTGGGAAATCTTGTCGTAGTCGAAGCCTGTAGTGAGGATTTCGGCCGGAGAAGAAAGGTAGTAGTCGGTGACTGCACGCAGGGAATAGGCGACCTCTACGCATCCTCCGAGACAGGCATCCATTGCAATATAATCGAGCCTATAAGGAATGGCGGCGGCAAAGTCTTCGGAGTCAATCTCGTTGATTATCTTGTTTGAGAAGTTGCCCTCTTCATCATAGCCGTATTCGGCTCCTATGCTGCTCGGCCTGGCTGCGGGGGCTCCCCAGACGTCGATATTGTCGTTGTCATAATAGTCGCCGTAATTCTCGGGATGGTCGTAGTAGCGCTTCGGCAGCCAGCCTGTGGCGTGTGAAGAGAATACCATTCCGTAGCCCTTGGCGGGGTACATCTCCTTGATGTCGAGGAGGATGGTCCTGAGGGACTCCGGGTTCGCCAGGACCATGGTAGGGGAGTAGGTCTTTACCGTATCGAGGATGACATCCTTACCCTTCTTGTAAACCTGTATCATACATGGCGGGGCGGGATTCTCGTATTTGCCGTTATTGACCGATTTCGATACCACGAGGAGCACCGGCTTGCCCGTACCCTTTGTGGGGACGTAGCCATTCTTCAGCGACATTATATTCCTGTTCAGGCTCGTGCTGAGGTTGTTGAATCCTGCGGAATACAGAACCACCACGTGCCTGTTGTCGTTGCTCGCGGGAGTGTCCTTGCTACAGGATACTCCTGTAAACACTGCTGACAGAAAAGTCGCAGCGACTGCAATTCGGTATAAAAACTTCATAGCCATATTAAGTGCAAAGTTAGCAAATTATTCCTTATATTTGCGCAATTCGTGCCGGCTTTTGTTGACGAGCCGGCGATTTTACAAATCTTTACAGGAATATGAACAAACTTTTCAAGATGATGCTTATTTCCGCTTCTGCCGCCGCCGTAGCTGCCTGCGCAGGGGAAAACGAACAGTTCAAGTACACTATCGACCAGTTTGCAGACCTTAAGGTGATGCGTTACAAGATTCCCGGCTGGGAGTCGCTTTCGCTCAAGCAGAAAACCTACGTTTACTATCTCGCCGAGGCTGCAAAATACGGCCGCGACATCACCTGGGACCAATATTGCAAGTGGAATCTCCCGGTCCGCCACGCCATCGAAGCCGTCCTTAACGGCTATGAGGGCGACCGCAACTGCGAGAATTTCGGCCTGTTCGTAGAATACGCCAAGAGGGTTTACTTCAGCAACGGCGTTCATCATCATTACGCAGAGGATAAATTCGTTCCGGCCTGCCCGAAGGAGTATTTCGCTTCGCTGCTTGAGGCCGTCGGAAAGTCGGATGACGCTCTTCTTGATTTCATCTACGACAAGGATGCCATGACGCAGCGCCGTTCCACTTCGAAGACCGGCGACATCGTTGCCTTGTCGGCAGTCAACTTCTACGACGGTGTTAGCCGCGCCGAGGTTGATGCCTTCTACAACAAGATGATGGACCCCAAGGATCCCTGCCCCATCTCCTATGGCCTTAATTCCAAGGTGGTTAAGGACGCCAAGGGGCGCGTAACTGAGCAGCTGTGGAAGCTCGACGGCATTTATGGCCCCGCCATCGCCAAGATTTGCGAGAATCTTGAAAAGGCGGCGGCTTTCGCCGAAAATGATATTCAGGCTCGTGCCATCGCCATTCTGATTGATTATTACAAGACCGGCGACCTCCGCAAGTGGGACGAATTCAACGTCGAATGGGTGAAGGACACCCTCGGCAAGGTAGATTTCATAAATGGCTTCATCGAGGATTACGACGACCCTCTCGGCCGCAAGGCTACCTTCGAGGGAATGGTGCATATCAAGGATTCCGCCGCATCGGCCCGCACCGAGAAGCTGAGCGCCAACGCCCAGTGGTTCGAGGATAATGCTCCTATGGATCCTCGCTTCAAGAAAACGAGCGTCCGCGGCATTTCCGCCAAGGTTGTCAATGCCGTTACGCTTGCCGGCGCCACCTATCCTGCCACTCCTATCGGCATCAATCTTCCTAACGCCGACTGGATTCGCAAGAATCACGGCTCGAAGAGCGTTACCATCGCCAATATCACCCATACTTACGATTATTCGGCTCAGGAACAGCCTAAGAGCGTGCTTTCCGAGTTTGCCTGGGACGAGGCCGAGATTGCTGCCCAGAAGAAGTACGGCGACTACGCAGACGAGGTTCACACCGACCTTCACGAGTGCCTCGGCCATGCTTCCGGACAACTCCTCCCGGGTGTTTCTTCAACTGCGCTGGGAGAGTACCAGTCGGCGCTCGAAGAGGCTCGCGCCGACCTTTTCGGCCTTTATTATATTGCCGATCCCAAGATGGTCGAGCTCGGAATCATGCCCGATATGGAGGCCTACAAACCTCATTTTGCTGGATATATCCGCAACGGTCTGATGACTCAGTTCACCCGTGTTGAGCTGGGCAAACAGAATACCGAGGCCCATATGCAGAACCGCAAGCTCATCGCCGAGTGGTGCTATGAGAAGGGTGCCGCTGCAAATGTCATCGAAAAGCGTGTCCGCGAGGGCAAGACCTATTTTGTGGTGAACGATTTCGAGGCTCTGCGCGGTCTCTTCGCCGAGCTTCTCGCCGAGATTCAGCGCATCAAGTCTGAGGGCGACTACGCGGCCGGCAAGGCTCTTATCGAGACCTACGCCGTGGATATCGATCCCGTTCTCCACGCCGAAGTTCTTGAGCGCTACAAGGCGTTGAACCTCAAGCCTTACGGCGGCTTCGTGAACCCCGACATCGAGCCTGTTTTCGCCGCCGACGGCAGCATTTCCGACATCAAGGTTTCCTACCCCGACGACTACCTCGCCCAGCAGCTCGCCTACGACGCCCGCTACAGCACGCTGTAACAGTCGGTCGGGAGTTACCCATCGCGAAGAGGGAAAAAGTTTTCTCGGGCAGAAAAAATGCCCTCGGAACTCTTTTTCCCTCTTCTTCACCATCCCCACGCACTACAGATCGCTACTTGCGGGGATGGTGGTCGAGGACGGAGCGCTGCCAGGTGGCGCGGTCGATGTGGGTGTATATTTCGGTTGTGAGAATGCTTTCGTGTCCGAGCATCTCCTGGACGGCGCGAAGGTCGGCGCCGGCCTCAACGAGATGAGTGGCGAAGGAGTGGCGGAAAGTATGGGGCGAAATCTCTTTGTTCACCCCTGCCACAATCGCCTGATTCTTAATAAGATTGAATATGGAAACGCGGCTTATAGGAGAGCCGTTTTTGTTAAGGAAAAGAGTATCGCTTACAAAGGGCCGGGCCGCGAGATATCGGTCGATGGCATCGAGGGCCGGAGCGCCGATGGGCACGAGCCTCTGCTTGTCGCCCTTGCCTATCACCCGCACGAAGCCCTCTTCGCGGAAAATATCGTTGAGCATCAGCGAAGCAGCCTCGGAAACGCGAAGTCCGCAGCCGTACAGGACTTCGAGGATGGCGCGGTCGCGCAGCTCCCGCCAAGAATCTCCGCTCACCGACTCGATAATGGCGGTGACTTCCTCAACTGAAAGCACGGCTGGAATATAGCGCCCTAGCTTCGGCTGTGAAACTTTGTCGCAGGGATTGTCCGTACGCTTCTTCTCCAGCACCATGAAATTGAAAAAACTTCGCAGGGCACTGATGAGCCTGGCCTGGGAACGCTCGGACTGAGGTTTGCGACGGATATAATCTATGATGTCGTCGCTCGTCGCCGTTTCGGCGGAAATACGGGACTCACCGAGGAACAACTCCACGTCGGAACAATAGGATGCCACCGTATTCGGCGACATCCCACGTTCAAATTGCAGATAATAGCGGAATTGCTCCGTCGGGTTCATTATGCCTCCTCGGCCAGAGCCTTGTTGAAGCACTCGCGGCAGAGCGGCTCGTAAACATCCTTTTCTCCGAGCACCACAAGCTTCTTGCTTTCAGAAAGGCGGTGAGAATGATTGGCAAGATTACCGCACTTTACGCAAATGGCGTGAACCTTCTGTACATCCTCCGCGATAGCCATCAGGCCGGGGATAGGGCCGAAAGGCTTGCCGAGATAATCTGTGTCGAGGCCGGCCACGATTACCCTGATTCCTTTGTTGGCGAGCTCCTGGGCGACATCCACGAGTGTGTTGTCGAAGAACTGGGCTTCGTCGATGCCCACCACCTCTACGTCAGGTTCGACCAGCGTCAGCATACGCGCGGGAGTCTTGATTGGTGTGCAGGGAATGCTGTGAAGATCGTGGGAAACGACGTCAAGGTCGGAATAGCGCTTGTCTACGGTAGGTTTGAAAATGGCTATTTTCTGCTTGGCGAACTGGGCTCTTTTAAGCCTTCTGATTAGTTCTTCAGTCTTTCCCGAGAACATCGAGCCACAAATTACTTCGATGCATCCCGATTTTTTTGCGTTTTCTGAAAACATATTCGTATTTTTGCTAATGTTCACCAAAGATAGTCAAATTTCGGCTAAAAGGATATGGATTTGAAAGAAAATATAGAAGAAACTTTCTTCATCGACCCCGACAGTTTTGAGACGGACCCTCTCGAAATGCCTGAATCGCTGTTCAATGATGCACCGCCGGCCGTGAAGAAGGCCAAAGGACAGGGGAATAACCTTCCTCCCGTGAAATCCTTGCGCAGCGCAATCTCCCTCGCCGACCAGGTCGCCTTCCAGAGCCGTCTTTTCCGGAAAGACAGTTCCCTGTATCAGAGCACCGTCGATCATCTCGACAAACTTTCTACCATGGCCGAAGCCCAGGCCTATCTTGCCGATGTATTCCCCGAGTGGGACCAGAACTCCGATGACGTACGCCGCTTCATGGCGGCAGTGAGCCGGAAAATCAGAAAATAATCTCCTATGCCAGGCATACTGTATATAGTACCGACTCCTGTCGGAAATCTCGAAGACATTACGCTCAGGGCCATTAAAGTCCTGAAGGAAGCCGACCTTATCCTCGCCGAGGATACCCGTACCAGCTCGGTGCTGCTGAAGCATTATGAAATCAGCAAGCCGCTGGCCTCGCATCATAAATTCAATGAGCATACGGCTTCTGAAAAGGTGGTCGAGAAACTCAAAGCCGGCCTGAACGTGGCGCTGATAAGCGACGCCGGAACGCCGGGAATTTCCGACCCGGGCTTCTTCCTCGCGAGGCTCTGCGCCCAGGAAGGAATTGAGGTGCAAACCCTGCCCGGAGCTACGGCCTGCATCCCTGCGATAGTATCGTCCGGCTTGCCCTGCGACCGCTTCTGTTTCGAGGGTTTCCTTCCAGTCAAGAAGGGGCGCCAGACTATGCTCAAGGAACTGGCTGCAGAGCCCAGGACTATGGTTTTCTACGAGTCGCCTTACAGGCTCGTGAAAACTCTGGAGCAGTTCTGCGAGGCCTTTGGGGCCGAGCGCCACTGCAGCGTGGCAAGGGAGATATCAAAGAAGTTTGAAGAGCACGTAAGGGGCACGCTTGCGGAGGTGTGCTCGCACTTCAAGCAGAATGAGCCAAAAGGCGAAATAGTCATTGTCGTAGCCGGCGCATCCGGCAAATCCAAAGCGGCCAGAGAGACGGAACCGCGTGAAAAAAAATCAGGAAGGTAAAAAACTTTCAGCTTCCTTTATTACGGGCGCCATCGCCCTTGTGTTTCTTGCAATAGGCTGGCAGACAGCCCTTTTCGTGCATAAAGCCGCAGTGACGCATATAGCCGCCACCCGCGACCGCCCGGATACCGTGTACATATACGCGACCGAGCGGAGAAATCTCCCCGGCACCACCCCGACCCGCACACGCCGCAAAGAATACAGCAACCGGCCGCCCGCAGCCAAGACAATCCGGGAACAGACAGCAAAGCGCACTTACGAGTGTTTCCCCTTCGACCCGAACACTGTCTCGGTCGAAGACCTGATACGCCTTGGCTTCTCCGAAAAGCAGTCACGGTCAATCGACAACTACCGCAAAAAAGGCGGCCGCTTCCGCCGTAAAACTGATTTCGCAAAATCCTACGTGGTGGCCGACTCAGTTTTTGCCCGACTCGAGCCATATATAGAAATCCCGAAACTCGACATCAATTCCGCCGACTCGGCAGCCTTCGACGCCCTGCCGGGAATCGGGCCGTATTTCGCCGCGAAGATGGTATCCTACCGCAAGCAGCTGAAGGGCTATTCCTACCCCGAACAGTTGATGGATATCTATCACTTCGACCAGGAACGGTTCGACGCCCTCTCAGACCTTATAACCGTCGGTGCATCAGAGCCTTACCCACTATGGAGCCATCCGGAGGATTCGCTGAAAAGGCATCCGTACATAGGTTCGCGGGCACACGGAATCGTGCTTTTCCGCGAGCATAATCCGCCCGAGAAATGGACGGTCGAGGAACTCGCCCGCGCCGGCGTCCTTTCCCCTGACCAGGCCTCCCGCCTCTCCCGCTGCAGCCTCGCCTCCACACCGATAGGGGATGCGCGTCCATAATCAGGCCATAACGGGCTCCGACCCTGAAAAATACCCCGTTGCGCGGCCAAAATCTGGCAAAAATGGACGCCGACCCTCTCAAAAATCGGCCTGCGCGTCACAAAAGCCGCCAAAGCGGCCGCGCAAGCCCGCAGAGCTGTAGTGCGTGGGGATGGTGGAGAAGAGGGGAAAAGAGTTCCGAGGGCATTTTTTCTGCCCGAGAAAAATTTTTCCCTCTTCGCGAAGGGTAATGCCATGTGCTACCATAGTTTGTGAATCGGCGGAAAATTGCTATCTTTGCACGATATATACGACGTTTATGGCGGAAAACAATTCATTATTGGAAAAGGTCCTCTCGCTGCAGGACAAATACCAGAAGCTGCAAGACCAGCTCTCCGACCCCGGAGTGATGGCCGACATGAAGAAGTTCGTGCAGCTGAACAAGGACTATAAGGAGCTCGAGCCCATCATCAAAGCCGGCCTTGAATATAAGGGAATGCTCGATGAACTGGCCTCCGCGAAGGATATCCTCATCAACGAAAAGGACGAGGAACTCCGCGAGATGGCCCGCGACGAAATCGCCGAAATCGAGCCCAAACTCCCTGATATGGAGCAGAATATAAAACTGCTCCTCATCCCCGCCGACCCCGACGACAGCAAGAATGCAGTCGTGGAAATCCGCGGCGGAGCAGGCGGCGACGAAGCTGCAATTTTTGCCGGCGACCTCTTCCGTATGTACAGCAAGTACGCCGAGACCAAAGGCTGGAAGCTTGAGGTCACCGACCAGGCTCCCGGTACCTCCGGTGGCTATAAGCAGATTGTTTTCACGCTCTCGAGCAATAACGACGGAGTTTACGGCACGATGAAGTATGAATCCGGCGTGCATCGCGTTCAGAGGGTACCCCAGACCGAAACCCAGGGCCGTCTTCAGACCTCCGCCGCCAGCGTCGCCGTCTTCCCTGAGGCAGGCGAATTCGACGTCGAAATCAATATGAACGATATCCGCAAGGATCTGTTCTGTTCTTCCGGCCCCGGCGGACAGGGCGTGAATACTACGTATTCGGCCGTCCGCCTTACGCACATTCCCTCGGGAATCGTGGTGCAGTGCCAGGAGGAGCGCTCGCAGCTCAAGAACCTCGACCGTGCAATGGCCGAGCTCCGTACCCGCCTGTACAACATGGAGCATCAGAAGTATCTCGACGGAATCGCCGCAAAGCGCAAGACAATGGTCTCGACCGGCGACCGTTCCGCCAAAATCCGCACATACAACTATCCTCAGTCTAGGGTGACGGATCACCGCATCGGCTGGACAATGTACAACCTTCCCGTCTTCATGGACGGCGCCATTCAGGAGTGCATCGACCAGCTTACCATCGCCGAAAACGCAGAACGTCTTAAAGAGGCAGGAGAAGAATAAAATGGAAAGAAAAACAGAAGGTCTCAAGGCCCTTGGAGCGAAGACCGTTTACACTGTCGATTATGCTCCTCAGCTGCTGGAATGTTTCGAAAACCAGCACCCCGGAAACGATTATTGGGTGCGCTTCAACTGCCCCGAATTCACCACTCTCTGCCCTGTAACAGGCCAGCCTGATTTTGCTGAAATCAGAATTAGCTATATTCCTGATAAAAAGATGGTTGAGAGTAAGAGCTTGAAGCTTTACCTCACCAGCTTTCGCAACCACGGAGACTTCCATGAAGATGTCGTTAACATCATCATGAAGGACCTCATCAAACTGATGGCTCCGAAGTACATCGAGGTGACCGGATTTTTTACCCCGCGCGGAGGAATTTCCATCTATCCCTATGCCAATTACGGCCGTCCGGGAACCCGCTGGGAAGCCCTCGCCGAGAAGCGCCTGGAGGCCCACGAATAGACTTGCACCGGTGCAGTCGTCCCACATTTTGGGACGTCCGCGCCGATTTTGGCTTATTTTGGTGCAGTCGTCCCATTTTTGGGGACGTCCGCGCCGCTCAAAGTTCAGAACATGGAAATTTCAGCGGCAGAGATAAAACAGGTTCGGGTCCTGCGCGAGAAGAAATTCCGCGACGAGTCCGGTTTGTTTTTCGTCGAAGGAGAGAAGATGGTGTCGGAAGCTCTTGCCTCAGGCTTCGAGGTGGTGCGTGTGTACCGCCGCGAAGAAGTAGGGGAGAAGGTCATGGAGCGCCTCTCAGCTCTCTCGACGCCCTCGCCGGTGCTGGCGGTGTTGCGTCAGCCGGAGATTTCTCCACTTCGGCCTGCGGCCTCCGGTCGAAATGACAGGGAAAATCCTGAAAATCAGAGTCAACCAGGGAATGTCGAGCTGAGGCGAGACATCCCGGCGGGGCTGTGCCTGGCGCTGGATGCGGTGCGGGATCCGGGAAATCTTGGCACTATCATGCGCCTTGCGGACTGGTTTGGCGTAGATACCATATTTGCCTCTCTCGACACCGCCGACGTCTATAACCCCAAGGTCATTCAGGCCTCGATGGGGTCCATCTTCCGCAAACGCCCCGTGTACTGCGACATACCGCAGCTTTGCCGCGACTTCAAGGCCGCCGGAATGGAGGTCTTTGGCACTTTCCTCGGAGGGGAGAATATCTACGGCGCGCAGCTGCCGAAAGAGGGGCTCATCGTGATGGGGAATGAGGCCCACGGAATCAGCGTCGAAGTGGCCGCGGAGGTCAGCCGCAAAATCACGATTCCGTCATTTTTCGAAGCCGCGCAAGGGCCTGAATCTCTAAACGTTGCAATCGCCACGGCCCTCACCGTTTCCGAATTCAAAAGAAGATAGTGTGGAGAAATCTTACCGGAATTTTTCTGCGATGCTTTTGGCGTAGGTTTTTGAGACCGGGATGGGCGGAAGCTCTTTGTTGTCGAGCTCGAGTTCGTAACCGACGTCGCTGCAACGCAAAATCTTCACCTTCAACAGATTAACTATGAACTGCCGGTGGCAGCGCACCAGTGATGTCCCAGCGCAGGTTTCCTCCACGCTTTTGAGCCTTCTGCGGAGCAGATACTTCCGGAGCAGCCCCTTGTTGTCGGAATACAGGATATCGACATAGTTGTCGTCGGAGCGTATGCAGTAAAGGTTCTCTGAAGCGACAGTCAGCCGCAGCGCTCCGGAGTCATCGAGAAAGGCAATCTTGCTATCGGAAAAAGATTGATTATCAACTGATTCCATATTCGGCATGACCTTTCTGACCATCTGTTTGACGGCCTGCGACAAAAGGTCAATTTTTACTCGCGCGCTCATACAGAGCAAATATAAATTTTTTTAATTGAAAACAAAACCCTAATTTTGTCTGGATTTGCGACAGTGATTGCATATCAGCTATTTGGATAAACTATTAACAAAGTTAAAACCATATGAAGATTCTCGGAACTGGAAGCGTCGTCCCCAAGAAATTGGTAACCAACGACATGCTTTCCGAATTCCTTGATACCAGCGACGAATGGATAACCACCCGTACAGGTATCGGAACACGCCACGTTATATCTGATGAGCATCTTGAAGATATGGCCGCCGAGGCTGCTCTCAAGGCTATCGAAATGTCAGGGAAAAAGCCCGGCGACTTCGACCTTTTCATCTGCTCAAATGTTGTCAATGAATATGTTACGCCCTCTCTGGCCTGCGTCATCTCTGAAAAAATTGGGCTCAGCTGCCCCTGCTTCGACGTGAATGCGGCCTGTCCGGGCTTCATGTTCACTCTGGACATAGCTGAGAGCTACTATAAAGCCGGCCGCGTCAAGACAGTTCTCATTGTCTGCGCCGACGAACCTACCCGAATGTGCGACTGGGCCGACCGCTCCACCTGCGTGCTCTTCGGAGACGGCGCCGCGGCCGTGGTGCTTGGCGAGGGCGATAATATCCTCGCCACCCGCCTCCACAGCCAGCCTTCCGTCGACAAGCTCTGGGAGCGCCGCGTGCTTGAACCTACTCCGTACATCACCAAGACGGAAGTTAACACCCCTCTCCAGATGAAGGGCCGCGACGTCTTCAAGTTCGCCGTCACCGCTTCCACCACCGAAGTCGAAGCCCTGCTGGAATCAATCGGAAAAACCAAGGACGACGTCTCGTATTATATTGTCCATCAGGCCAATATGCGCATCATAGATGCAATAAAGAACTATCTCGGAGAACCCGAATCAAAGTTCCCTACGAACATTGCCGACCACGGTAATTCATCCTCGGCATCGTGCACCATCCTGCTGGACTCCTGCGTAAGGAACGGCCTCTTCAAGGAGGGCGATCTCATAGTGTTCAGCGCCTTCGGCGCGGGACTGCTCTCCGGAGCCGCCGCAATCGTGTGGTAAATCAAGAAAATTGGCTATATTTGTACATTGACTCAGAAATAAGAACAAACGAAATATGAAAAGAGTAGTAGTAACCGGTTTGGGCGTTATCTCCTCCGTCGGAAACGACGTCCAGACATATTGGAAGAACCTTAAGGACGGCGTCTGCGGCATCGAACTTATCGATTCTTTCCCCACCGACAATCTCCCCGTAAAAATCGCCGGAAAAATCAAGAATTTCAATCCGGAAGAGTACGGAATGGATAAGCCTTTCATCCGCAAGCAGGACCTTTTTACCCAGTTCGGTATGGCTGCGGCCTATCAGGCAATGACAGATTCCGGCCTCGTTGCTGAAGGAGAAGGCGCCAACATCGACCCCTTCCGCCTCGGCGTGTACGTAGGCTCGGGTATCGGTGGCTTTGAGGTGCAGTTCCGCGAAACCGCAAAGATGATCGAGGATCCTTCAGGCCAGTGGATTTCACCGCTTTTCATCCCTACGATGATCTCCAATATCGCCGCCGGACACATCGCAATCAAGCATCACGCCCAGGGCCCCTGCCTTGATATCGTGACAGCCTGTGCAACGTCTTCGCACTGCATCGGTGAGGCCTTCAGGGCCATCCGCCACGGCTACGCCGACGCCATCATAGCTGGCGGTTGCGAGAACGCAACCATTCCTCTCGGAATCGTCGGCTTCGCCAACGCCAAAGCTCTTACCAGGGCCGAGAACCCCAAATACGCATCCCTCCCTTTCAACAAGAACCGCCAGGGCTTCGTAATGGGCGACGGCGCCGGTATCCTCATCCTCGAGGAACTTGAGCATGCAAAGGCCCGCGGTGCAAAGATTTACGGCGAGATGGTGGGCTACGGCAACACCTGCGACGCTTACCATGCCACGGCACCCCGCCCGGACGGCGAAACCCAGGCACAGTGCATCAAGCTGGCCCTTCAAGAAGCTGGCTTCGACGAGAAGAAAGACAATCTCTATATCAACGCACACGGCACAGGCACGCATCTGAACGATGTGGCCGAAACCATCGCCTACAAGGCTGCGCTCGGAGATTTTGCTTACAAGGCCCATATCAGCTCCATCAAGTCGATGACCGGCCACATGTTCGGTGCCGCCGGCGCAGCTGAAGCCATCGCCACCATACTTGCGCTCAAGGAAGGAATCATCCCTCCTACCATCAACCTCGACTGCCCGGATCCTGAATGCGACCTCGACTACACGCCTAACGTAGCTCTCAAGAGCGACATTACCCTGGGTATCTCCGATTCCCTCGGCTTCGGCGGCCACAACGCCTGCGTCGCCTTCCGCCGCTACGAGGCCTAAACCAAGACTGTACTAAACCTAAACCAAATACGTGTACCATGACCGAACTTAGCAAGGAGGACATCAAGGGTTTCCTGCCCCATAGGGAACCTATGCTTCTGATTGAAAAATCCTTTATCGACGATGCCGGAAACGCTCATTCGGAGTACCGGATCAAGGAGGATGAGTTTTTTACCCGCGGGCATTTCCCGGGCAATCCGGTGGTGCCGGGTGTAATCCAGTGCGAAATCATGGCCCAGAGTTGCGCCGTCCTTGTAAAGGACGAAATTCCCGGCCACATCACTCTCTATGCGGGTTTGAATAACGTCAAGTTCAAGAATGTCGTCAAGCCAGGCGACCTCTGCGAGGTGACGAGCAAGCTCGTCGAGCGTCGCGGACAGCTCTTCTTCTGCTCCGCCAAGCTCGAAGTCGGCGGCAAACTCTGCTGCAAAGGCGACCTCACCTTCGCCCTCGTCCCGATCGACAAGTAGCTTGTCCAGACTAAAATTTCGAAGCCAGACCGTGTAGTCTGGCTTCTTGCGTCTGGATAAACTTGTCTGATACCGAGGGGGCGTACCCCCTCAGGCTCCCCTGGGTCGGGG
>JAFSPG010000004.1 GCA_017443025.1 Bacteroidales bacterium
CCACAATATGGGCATCTTTCTCGCCTCGATTTTGCCATAAAAAAGATAGTTTGATGAAACGCGTTTCATCAAACTATCTATAAATAACTATATATCAAAAAGTTTGCTGGCTTATCACCAACTACTTTTTGCACCTATACCGTAAAAAACTAAACCCGATAGCTTGAATTGCTTCAGGGGCTACCGGGAATCAACACTGCAAATATATGACTATTTTTTTATTTACAAAAGATATTATGAATTTTTCTGAATTTGAGCATGTCGTTTCCTATAAAAGGATGAGGAGATATTTGAACGCGTGTGGTGGAGATAAGCGCAAAGCGCAGACCCTATACCGTTTGAATCTACGCCTCTCACAAGAAATGTTTACACTCATCAACTACTATGAGGTTGCTCTTAGAAACGCTATTGACCATATAATGTCTTCCAATTTTGGTGCCGACTGGATTAGGGATTCCATCCAGCCTGGTGGAATATTTGACAATCCTTTGACCCTAGGAACTACACGAATTATCAATAGAGTTTACAACGCTCAGGTTACGAAAGGGAAATACTCCCCTTCAAAAATGCTCTCGGCAATGGAGTTTGGAGTATGGAAATATATGTTCTCTACAACACAATATAGGGCATCCGGAAGACGGCTTCTGAACGTCTTCCCGAACAAGCCGAAATCATCAGCAGCAATTCAGTATAACAATCTTTTCTTCTTCAATGCATTAGATTCTGTTAATCGTCTGCGCAATAGAATTGCACATCATGAGCCAATATGTTTTATGAATGACATGGAGGCAATCTCAACTTCTTATATTAAACTTAGCTATACACGCATAACTTTGCTATTTACCTGGATGGGAATTGATGCAAAGTCTCTCCTATATGGACTAGATCATATTCCAAAGATAACGAAGAAGATAGATGAGCTATAAGTGAACTTGATTGTCGATTCGCTTCAGAATTTGAAGCGAATCCCATTGCTTTTAGCTTCATTCGAGTTGTTTAATGTAAAAAAGGACGCCCGTGAGGGTGTCCTTTTTCATTTTTCGCCGGGACGCGACGTTCACACGCGACGCCAGGCTAACCACATAATTAATAACACTAAAACTAATAACCAAAGAGTCACAAGGAAAAATCATCCCCTTAACTCGAGTGCAAAATTATACATAAATTCGATAATCGCAAATTTTTTTAAGCACTTTTTTGCAAATATTTTAAAATAAAATTTAATCGACTGATTTATAACGATTTAAAATTATATAAACTGATATTTGAAAGTATTTCTCAATTTTCTATGTCGCTTAAAACGTTATGTATTGATATGCAAACTACACTAAATCGTTTTTTATGCCAAAAATACTTACAAAATGAAAGTAAAGGACACTTCCCCACCCGCTTATAAGATATATCAGTTAATATTTGGATTGAAAAATTATTGTACGTATATTTGCAGTCCTTTCTGGTGCGATGGCCGAGCGGTTAGGCACAGGTCTGCAAAACCTGCTACAGCGGTTCGATTCCGCTTCGCACCTCTCAAGATGCCCCGAACTTATTCCAGGGGCATTTTTTGTTTTGATATGAAAAGCGCATCAAGAACAGTAAGAGCAGCCAGGTATGAGGACATCCCCCGCATACTTGAAATACTTGATGCCGCCCGTATCAGGATGTGCCAGTCAGGCAATCCCACACAATGGCAGCCGGGCTACCCAACGGCAGAAATGGTTTCCAGGGATATCGACCGAAATGCAGGCTACATAATAGAAGACGACGGAGTCGAAGTAGCCTACTTCGCATGCTTACCATCCCCCGACCCGACATATGACATCATATATGAAGGAAACTGGCTGGATGACACACTTCCCTACTGCGTGATACACAGAATCGGAGGCATCCCTTCGGCAAGTGGAATCTTTGAATCCATTATGGACTATTGTTTCTCGAGATGCTCCAACATCCGCATCGACACCCACCGCGACAATCACGTGATGCAACACCTCATTCAAAAACGCGGCTTCACATATTGCGGAATAATCCACCTTGCGAATGGCGACGAACGACTCGCCTATCAAAAGCTTGATTAATTTGACTTTTTTCATATATTTGAAGCCTAATCAGTTGCACTATGATATCATTCACCTGCGATTATAGCGAAGGAGCACATCCGGCGATACTCGAGAAACTCGCCCTGACCAATATGATACAAGCCCCCGGATACGGCGAGGACGAATTCTGCGCCTCAGCCATCGAGAAAATTCGGACGGCACTAGGCAAGCCTTCGGCAAAGGTATTTTTCCTTGTCGGAGGAACGCAGACTAATTCGACGGTGATTGACGCCATGCTTGCCGGGCACGAAGGAGTGATTGCCGCGGAAAGCGGACA
Organism: Bacteroidales bacterium; assembly: GCA_017443025.1. Lineage (GTDB taxonomy): Bacteria > Bacteroidota > Bacteroidia > Bacteroidales > UBA932 > Cryptobacteroides. Next base: position 2,374 of record JAFSPG010000004.1, read on the forward strand.
TATAGCCGTACACGAAGCCGGGGCCATAGAATTCAGCGGACACAAGGTCATCACCCTGCCCGGGCACAAGGGCAAGATCGACGCAGGCGAGCTCAAGGCCTGGCTGCAGAACTTCCACGGCGACGGAGCCTGGCAGCATATGGTATATCCCGCGATGGTTTACATATCCTTCCCAAGCGAATACGGAACGCTTTACAGCAAGGCGGAAATTGCCGCCATCAGGGAAATATGCAGGGAATATAAGATGAAACTCTTCGTTGACGGAGCCAGGCTCGGTTATGGCCTCGCCAGCCCCGAATGCGATTTGACACTGCCCGAACTCGCAGAACTCTGCGACGTATTCTATATCGGGGGAACAAAGGTAGGCGCGCTGTGCGGCGAAGCAGTGGTATTTCCCGAGCCGGAAACAGCCCCTGCAGCCTTTTTCACCATCATAAAGCAACACGGAGCACTGCTGGCCAAAGGCCGGCTGCTCGGAATTCAGTTTGACGCACTATTCAGCGACGGCCTATATATGAACATCAGCCGCAGTGCCATAGGAAAAGCGATGAGAGTCAAGTCGATGTTCCAGAAGAAAGGAATACCCTTCCATATCGACTCCCCCACCAACCAGCAGTTCCCCATCCTCACCAAGTCGCAGATCGACTCACTCAAGGACAAGGTGATGTTCGAGATTTGGGAGAAGCTGCCTGGAGAAAGAAGCGTTACCCGCTTCGCCACAAGCTGGGCTACTACTGAAGCCCAGCTGGACGAACTCGAGAGCTATATCTCTAACTTATAGCTGCCAGGCTGATATTCCTCAGGATCCTTTCCGGGGACGGAGACAGTCGCGCTGGTGCCATCAGGAATAGTGAACGACCAGCTGCATTTATCACCACTTACGCTCCACTCGCTCTTGATTTCTCCAGCGACCGACTTATACGAAGCCTTAAGGTGATTGATTCCATCAATCCTGTGCGGAGCAAGGATGAAATGCCTGAAGCCGGGAGCTGAAGTATCGGCAGAAATACCCGCGAGATACTTCCATATCCAGGCGCACACGCAGCCGTAAGCATAATGATTGAAGCTGTTCATGCCCTTAGGGCCCATACCGTGCTCGATAGTGTAGCTGTTCCAGCGCTCCCAGATTGTGGTGGCGCCATTATCCACTGAATACAGCCAACTCGGGTTCTTGCGCTGCAGGAGGAGGCCTGCGGCGATATCGAACATACCATTCTCCGAAAGAGTCTCCATAAGAATCGACGTACCCAGGAATCCCGTCTGCAGGCATCCGCCGTGAGCGGCGAAATTCTCCCTCAAGGCAGCAATCATTTTCTCTCTCGCCTCACCCGTAAACAAATTGTTCTTCAGGGCAAAGAGGGCCGGAGTCTGCATGGTATTAAGAATTTCGGTCTTGAATCGACCCTCAGGGGTAAAGAACTGCTCACGCAGGTAATTCTTCGCAAACTCCTCCATAGCTACGTACTTCCTGACGTCGCGGCCAAGAGCCGTAGCCATATCGCGCATCATGGCGGCATCCATTGCCCAATAGGAAGCACTCAGATAGTTCCAGTAATCCAGAGTCTCCGGAAGAGGCTTGCGCTTGTTGGTCTTCGGATCGTGGTAGAAGGCTGAATTCCCGCTGCTCTCCAGAGGCTCGTAGCTGAGCCAGTCGCCCCACTGATAATTGCGGTTCTCCTCCTTCAGTGTCTCGTGGTCGTATTTAGCCTCATTGATATGGTCCATATACTTTTCCATCGACTCCCAATGCTCCTCAAGCAGGGAAAGGTCCCCGAACTGACGCCATACCGTCCAGGGGACGATTATGCCCGCATCAGCCCAGCCAAGACGCGAGATGCTGCGTCTCGCATAAGCCGAGAGCGGAGCCACGCCCGGATATCCGCCGCTCTCTATCTGGGTATCACGGATGTCGCGCAGCCACTTGTGGAAGAATGAATTGGTATTGGCGAAGAAAGCGCCCGTCTCGGTGAAGACCTGGGTATCCGCCATCCATCCAAGCCTCTCATTACGCTGAGGGCAATCGGTAGGCACTGAGAGGTAATTCGACCTCATACCCCAGATTGTATTGGAAATCAGTTTGTTGACAAGTTCGTTATCCGTCTCGATATGCCCGATTTCCATCTCTTCGGTAATCGAAGTGACAGGAATCGAAACGACAGACTTTATGCTAACGTCGCCGGTAGCGGTGATTGACAGATAGCGGTAACCATAGAAGGTGCAACGGGGGAAATACTCCACCGGCTTGTCAGAAGCAGCGAAGATATAATCAAGCCTGACGGCATTCTCGTGGATACGGAGATTAGTGCGGTGGCAACTGCCTTCAGGGCCGTCCATTCCGCGCGACTGTGCGCCGTTACCGTCGTTCAGTATCTCCGACGGCAGGCAGCTGAGCTTGGTACCCTCCGCGGCATTGAATACGAAAGCCGGAACGGCCGAAGCGTTCTGGCCGAAATCAATCACAAGAGTTTCGCCCTCATGAAGCAGCATCGGTTCGCCATCTTTATACCTTCTGGAGATTAGCACCTTACCATAGGTTGAATCCGTAACGCCTTCGACATCCTTCCACACGTAAGCCTCTACGGGCTTAAGCGTAAGGTCTTTACGGAGATATATCTCGGCGCCCTCCGAAGGGATTATTTCTCCATCGAAAGCGGTGTTGAGTTCAGGCTCGAGGAGTTTCTCCGGGCAGGCATAGCCGGGTATTTCACGGGCATCGTAGAATTCACCGTCATAGATAGCAGCGTGCTTTACAGGGCCTGCAATGCCCGCCTTCCAGTTCTGGCAGTCGGTTCCGTACAGAAGCCGGCTGCCATCGCTGTAAGTCAACTCCAGCACGGACCTGAAGGCAGGTTTGCCGCCAATCATTCCCTCCTTGCCAGAAGGACTGATGATTTTGTCGGCCCACCATCCGGGAGTAACCTGGGCCGCCAGTTGATTGCTTGCACCGGAAGCCAGGTTAAACGCATCGGTTACGTCATAAGTGAAGGAAAGCTTGGTCTTGGCGTAATGGGTAAAGCCAGGCTTGAGGAATTCCTCCCCTATCCGCTGGCCGTTGACATACAGCTCATATACACCCAGGCCGGCGGTCATCCACTTGGCCGAAACCACCTTCTTATCGTTCGTCAGCTCGGATACGAACCAGCTGGCGCCGTCGGCGGCGAGATTATTTACAGTTTCTTCGACCTTGCCGGTTACGACCGGAGCATTTGCAGCAGATATCCACTCGGATACCTTCCAATCGCCCTCGTCAAGGGCAGCTATACGTTTCCCTGCAGATTCGTTGCCCTTGCTACAGCAAGAGGCAAGAGCGACGGCACAGAAAAGCGAAAGCAGAATTGATTTTAGCTTTATCATAATCGATGGTTTTATTGCATTTTCTTCAAATTTACGTCTATGCGTCGGAATTTCAAAAATTTTTACAAATAACCTTGTATCTTTTCGCCGCTCTCCCTATTTTTGCATTATATACATTCGCATATGTTAGTAGCAGTTGTCGGTGCCACCGGTCTTGTAGGCACAAAAATGCGTGAAATACTCGAGGAACGAAATTTTCCGGTCAGTGAGCTGATTCCGGTCGCATCCGAGCGCTCCCTTGGCAAGGAAATAATCTTCCACGGCAAGTCATACAAGGTGCAGAGCCCGGCCGCTGCCGTTGCCCGCAAGCCTGCGCTCGCCATTTTCTCGGCCGGCGCCGCCGTCTCCCGCGAATGGGCGCCCCGCTTTGCCGAGGCCGGCAGCTATGTAGTGGACAATTCATCCTGCTGGAGGATGGAGCCCGGCATTCCCCTCATAGTCCCAGAAATCAACGGAGACGTCCTTACCGGAGCCGAACATATCATCGCCAACCCCAACTGCTCCACCATCCAGATGGTCATGGCCCTGAATCCGCTCAACAAGGCCTTCGGCATCAGGAGAATCGTAGTATCGACCTATCAGTCGGTCACAGGCACCGGGCAGAAAGGCGTCGCCCAGCTTGAAGGCGAACGCGCCGGTGCCCCGGAAGGCAGCTATAACAAGACCTATCCCTTCCCCATCGACCTTAACGTCCTTCCGCATATTGATTCCTTCCTCGAAGACGGATATACCAAGGAGGAGATGAAGATGGTAAATGAAACACGGAAGATTCTCCGCAGCCCGGAAATAGGCGTCAGCGCCACTACAGTCAGGGTGCCGGTAAGGGGCGGCCACAGTGAATCCGTGAACGTCCAGTTCGAGAAGCCCTTTACCCTTGAGCAGGTCCGCGAAATGCTCGCCGCCACCGATGGAGTCACCCTTATGGACGATCCTTCCCGCAATATCTATCCGATGCCGATTATATCCGAAGGCAAGGACGATGTATTCGTAGGCCGACTGCGTATCGACAATTCGGCCCCCAACGCCCTTAACTTCTGGTGCGTATCTGACAATCTCCGCAAGGGCGCAGCCACCAATGCCGTCCAGATTGCAGAGCTCCTCCGCCGCCAGGGCTGGATTAAATAAGTATTTTCAAAAAAACTTTGCTTTTCAGACGAATCGTCTTAAATTTGCAGTCCCGATTTGCAGAGAACGTACTGCACGGGCAGACAGGGGCGTAGCTCAGTCGGTTCAGAGCGCTTCAGTCACATTGAAGAGGTCATCGGTTCGAGCCCGATCGTCCCTACTAAAAATCGCTGTAACCCATCTTGTTACAGCGATTTATATTTCTACCTACCACAGGTATCATTTTTCAACTTTCCGTTTTTTTTCGGAAAGTTTATTTGTATTTCGCGGCTTGCTGGGCGATGAGGGCGGCGTCTTCGAAGTAGTTGATTTTCATTGCGTCCTTCATCTCGTGCAGAGTCCTGGCCGCGACTTCGCGGGCGGCATCGGAGCCCTTGCGGAGGATGTTGAATACCTCGGGGATATCCTGCTCATACTCGTGCCGGCGGGCCCTGACGGGGTCAAGTCGGTCGTTGAGAACATTTATGAGGAACTTCTTGCACTTCATGTCGCCAAGGCCTCCGCGCATATAATGCTCCTTCACCTCCTGGAGGTTATTGTATTCCGGCCAGTACTTGGCAAAGTCGGAATCCTCGCAGAAAGCATCCAGATAGATAAATACGGTATTGCCTTCAATCTTTCCGGGGTCCTCCACCCTCAGGTGGCCGGGATCGGTGAACATCGACTTGACCTTGGCTTCCATCTCCTTCGGGTCGTCGGAGAGATAGATGCAGTTGCCAAGGGACTTGGACATCTTGGCCTTGCCGTCTGTACCGGGAAGACGGCGGCAGAAGAGATTCGAAGGAAGAAGAATCTCCGGCTCCACGAGCACGGGGCCATAGGTGGAATTGAAGCTACGGACGATTTCGCGGCACTGCTCGATCATAGGCTCCTGGTCGTCGCCGACGGGAACTGTAGTGGATTTGAAGGCGCAGATATCGGCAGCCTGAGAAATGGGATAGGTAAAGAAACCCACGGGCAAGCCGCGCTTGTTGTCTTCGCCGTCGCCGCCTTCGTGGTAGCCACGCATGGCCATTTCGGTCTTGACCGTAGGATTGCGCTGAAGCCTGGCCACGGTTACGAGGTTCGAGAAGAACTGAGTCATCTCGTGCAGCTCGGGAATCATGCTCTGTATGAAGATGGTCACCTTCGAGGGGTCGAGGCCGCAGGAGAGGTAGTCGAGAGCCACCTCAGCTATGTTCTGGCGGACTTTCTCGGGATTGTCGGCGTTGTCGGTAAGAGCCTGTACGTCGGCTATGAAAACGAACATCCTGTCGTAGTTGCCTTCGTTCTGAAGCACGACGCGGTTCCTGAGGGAGCCCACATAGTGCCCGAGATGGAGTTTACCGGTAGGACGGTCGCCTGTCAAAATGATTCTGCCCATTTCTTTTATCTTGTAAAATCTCCCAAAGATACGAATTTTTTGCCGATACAAACGCGATTCTTTATCTTTGCCTTGAAAAAAACATTAGGATGAACCTTAAGCAAATAGCTACCTTTCACTCTCCCCTGCCGGAAAAATTCGGTATTCCGCGCCAGAGCGGACTGGCTCCGAGCCTTAAGGGCAGCATAGTATTCGAGCCCGGGCTCAGGGATGCCAACGCCCTGAGAGGCCTCGAGGACTTTTCGCATATCTGGCTCATCTGGGGTTTCTCGGCCAACAGGCACGAGGCGGAAGGCGTTACCGTAAGGCCGCCTCGCCTCGGAGGCAACAAGGCCCTCGGAGTATTCGCTACAAGGTCACCCTATCGTCCGAATCCCATAGGGCTCTCTGCAGTAAAGATAGAAAGCATCGATTTCAACGGCCCTGAAGGCCCGGTAATCCACGTTCAGGGCGCAGACCTTATGGACGGCACGCCCATCTACGACATCAAGCCCTATGTGCCTTACGCCGACAGTATCCCTGAGGCGGCAGGCGGCTTCACCGACAGCACTCCCTGGAAGGAACTGGAAGTTAGCAACCCCGAGGTACTGCAGGAGGTTTTCGGCGAGCGGAGCGGAGCTCTTCTCGAGATTCTGCGGCAGGACCCCCGCCCGCAATATGCAGCCGACTCCGCAAAGACTTACGCCCTTACCTACGACGGGCATGACATCCGCTTCTCCGTATCAGGCGGAAAACTCGAAATACATTCCGTAGAATGACTCCACTTACAGCAATACTTACCATCCTGGGCTATCTGGCCCTGATGTTCACCGTATCGGCCATCTCCGCCAGAGGCGGCGACAACAATACCTTTTTCAAAGGAGGCGGCCGTTCTTCCTGGCTTCTGGTAGCCTTTGCGATGATAGGCTCGGTGATGTCGGGAGTCACCTTCGTCTCCGTCCCCGGCTGGGTAGGCTCGAGCGGAATGGCATATCTGCAGATGTCCCTCGGCTTTATAGTAGGCTATGCGGTAATTGCCTTTGTGCTCATACCCCTATACTTCAAGCTGAACGTCATCTCTATTTACCAATATCTTGAGAATCGCTTCGGTCTGGCCACTTATAAGACCGGAGCCTGGTTTTTCTTTATTTCCAAGATTCTCGGGGCGGCCGTCAGGCTGTTCATCGTCTGCGTAAGCCTCCAGATGCTGGTTTTCGACCCTACAGGCCTGCCCTTCTGGCTCAACGTGGCGATATCGATGGCAATTGTATTTGCATATACAGTCAAAGGCGGCGTCAAATCCGTTATCTGGATTGATCTGCTCAAGACTCTGTGCATGATTGCATCCGTTGTACTGACAATTGTCTTCATAGCCAAAAGCCTCGATATAAATATCGTCTCCGAAATCAGGAACAGCCAGATGTCGAAGATTTTCTTTTTCGACGATCCTCTCTCCGGACAGTATTTCTGGAAGCAGTTCCTCGCCGGTATTTTCACGGTCGTGGCTATGACCGGCCTCGACCAGGACATGATGCAGCGCACGCTCAGTTGCAAGAACTACCGCGACAGCCAGAAGAATCTCATGACCAGCATCTTCCTTCAGATAGCGGTGATATTCCTCTTCCTCTGCCTTGGCGTCCTTCTGTACATCTTCGCCCAGGCCAGAGGCATTGCCGAGGTTGGCGATAAAATCTTCCCGGCCGTGGCTACCGGAGGATATCTCCCTGGAATCGTTGGGATTCTCTTCCTCGTAGGCCTGGTTTCCGCGGCCTACGGAGCCGGCGGCAGCGCCCTTACCTCCCTGACAACCAGCTTTACCGTGGATATAATTGGAACGGCCGGAAAAGGGGAACAGGAGGTAGCCAGCATCCGCCGGAGGGTACATGTTGCGATGGCCGTACTTATGGGCCTTGCCATTATCGTCTTCAATGCCCTTAATTCCACCAGCGCCATAGATGCCGTCTATAAGATAGCCTCCTACACCTATGGGCCTCTGCTCGGAATGTTCGCCTTCGGCATCGCCTGCAGGAAAAAATTCCACGACAGGTGGGTTCCTGTCGTGGCTATTGTTGCGCCGGCGATATGCCTGCTGCTGGATTTGAATTCAGAATCTCTCTTCGGAGGATATAAGTTCAGCTACGAGCTGCTTATTCTTAATGCCGCTCTTACGGCTGCCGGACTTTTGATTCTTACTTGCCGAAAGTCACGCTGAATGCAATAGGCTCGGCTTTCAGGCCGCGGGGCAGCTTGATGCTGACCTTGCCATCCTTCACAACGGCCTTCAAGGCCTTTCCGTTATTCAGGAGCTTGACCTTTGCGCCCTTGGGGAGATTGCCTTCCCAGCTAATGGCTGCAGGCAGGGCTTCTCCGTCGCCGAGGGTATAGATTCCGTATTTGGTCTTGCCGTCCTTGGAAGCCGTGAACCAAAGTTTATCGGCCGGATGATAGTCGGGGGTGATTGTGGTAGAATATATAGCCTTTCCGCAGCGTCCAAGCCACTCTCCGATTTCCTTGAGGATGACGACCTGCCTGTCTTCCACGAGGCCCTGTGCATTGGGGCCGATTCCGAGAACGAGGCAGCCTCCCTTGGCGACGATTTCGGCGAGTATGCCGATAACCTTATGGGCGCTCTTGTAGGGAGCATTCGGCACCCAGCCCCAGTCGTAGCTGTGGGTAAGGCAGGACTCCCATGGATGGTCAATCTGCTTATCGGGAATCATCCTCTCGGGAGTCTGATAGTTCTCGTTGGGACCCTGAATGGTACGGTCTACTGAAATCATGCCGGGATAGCGGGCGCGGGCCTTTTCGAGCACGGCCTCAAGGCCTACTTCGCTTCCGGTTACCCAGCCGCCGTCGAGCCAGAGGATGTCAATCTGCCCATAGCGGCCTCCGGTAATCTCGAGAAGCTGGTTCCGGGTATAATCGACATAGGACTTCCACCAATCGGGGTGAGCCTCTTTCTTATAATTGGGCCTCCTGTTGGGAGTGGCATATGCAGGATTCCAGAAGCCGGGATGATGCCAGTCGGGCTTGGAGAAATAGGCTCCGATCATGAAATCTCTATCGCGGAAAGCCTCGAAAACGTACTTTGCTGCATCTTTCTTGGGATTTTTTGCAAAGGGGCCCTTGGCGATGGAAAAGTCGGTGTACTGCGAATCGAAAAGGCAGAAGCCGTCGTGATGCTTGGTGGTGAAAATCACGTACTTCATTCCGGCATCCTTTGCGGCATCAGCCCACTGGCCGGGGTCGAAGGCGTAGGGATTGAAGACCTTGGACAAATCCCAGTACCACTGCTTGTAGCCCTCGTAGGTAGTGCCTTCGGGGCGGGTAATCCAGTCTTCGTTGCAGATAGACCAGGATTCCACTATGCCGGGAACGGCATAAAGGCCCCAGTGGATAAGGGCTCCGAACTTGAGGTCCTGCCACTGCGAAAGCTTTTCGAGTACTTTGGTATCCGTAGGCCAGGTGTAGCCGTCGGCCTGGGCGACGATGTCGCTCTCCTGCGCCCTTGCCGAGAAGGAGAACAATGCAAGGCTCAGGGAAGCAAATAATGTGATTGTGCGAGTTGACATATCTTTATGGTTATCAGTTTAGCAAAAATAAAAAAATAATCCCGCAATTCAAAAACAGATTAGTATCTTTGCAGACAGCGACAAAAAAAATGCAGAAATGAATCCTGAAGCCACTCGCTGCCTCTTATGTAAGAATGCGCGCTGCACTGCGGCCTGCCCCGTCGGGACGGACGTTCCCTCCGCCATGAAACTCTACCGCGAAGGCAAGCTCTCTGAAGCCGGAAAGCTGCTCTTCGAGAACAACCCGATGAGCGCCATCACTTCCTGCGTCTGCGACTGGCCCCGAATGTGCTACGGCCACTGCATCCTCAATGCAAAGAATGCGCCCATAAAATGGTACGAGATAGAGCAGGAGCTTTCGCGTAAATACCTTTTGGAGGAAGTCAGCCTTGCCCCCGGCGCCCCGGCCGGCAAGAGCGTTGCCATAATTGGCGCCGGGCCTGCAGGCATATGCGCGGCCCTCTGGCTCGCGCAGAAAGGCGTAAAGGTGGATTTGTATGATTCATTCCCTGAGGTAGGAGGCGTGCTGAAGTATGGCATCCCCGACTTCCGTCTTGACAAAAAGCTGGTCGATGCCTACGCCGGCATTCTTAAAGGCCTTGGCGTAGCATTCCACGGAGGCAAAACTCTCGGAAAAGACCTTATCCTTGCCTCTGTGAAGGATAATCACGATGCCATCCTCCTTGCCGCAGGAGCCTGGATAGCCCGCGAGATGAGAATTCCCGGCGAGGATAATCCCCACGTTGTGCATGCCCTCGACTTCCTCACCGAGCCGGATAAATTCGCACTTGGCCATAAGGTTATAGTTGTAGGCGGAGGAAATGTAGCCATGGACGCCTGCCGCACGGCCATCCGCAAAGGCTGCGACACTACGGTAGTTTACCGCAAGACCTTCGAGAACATGCCCGCCGGCAGTATCGAGATCAGGGAAGCTCAGGAGGAAGGCGTCAAATTCGACGTATTCAAGGTTCCGGTTGAAGTCAGGACAGATGGCTCAAGAACATATGCCATAGTGCGCGACTGCGAGAACTACACCCGCGAAGACGGCTCCCTTGCCACCAGGATTCTCGATGGCACGGACGCCGAAATGGACTTCGATACAATGATAGTTGCAGTGAGCGAAAGCGCCGACAAATCTCTTATGGAAGGCGCTCCGGAGGGTGTATTTACGGCAGGCGACTATGCCTACGGCCCGAAGACGGTAGTGGCAGCAGTTCAGTCCGCCAAGGAAGTCACGGCAGACATTCTCAGTTATCTTGGTCTTTCTTAGCCTTCTGGCGCCTTGACATCATCCTTCTGATTCGCGCCCAGCCTTCCTTCAGGAAGGAATCCACATGGCGCTGCTTCTTTTCAGGATATAAATCGTCGAACGACACAAGTATGCCGGAATCATAGACATCGGCGAATTCGTCGTTGATTCCTGTGCCGAGATATTTCATCGTCGGGGAAAGGTTCATATATGAATTCACCAGAGGAGGGATATTCAGCCCCATCGCACGTATTTCGGCATTCAGAATCTTGTAGCCTTCCTTGTAGCTCTTGCCCCTGAATAACGGACGGTATTTGGCCGGATGTAGAGGCTTGACGGGAATGCCCATCTTCACGAGATGATGATGGTCGGGGAAATACTTGCGCAGGAAGACCATTATCATATCCAGGGCCTCACGGGGATAATCCGGATATATGGTCATCTTTCCGAAAAGGAATTTCTTGTCCTTGTGCATCACCATCAGGGCGCCAAGGCCGTCGAAGAGATTGTCGAGGGCGTATATCGACTTGGAGCCGGCCCTTGTGCTCTGATACTCGAGAGAAACGAAGGAGCGCCCGAGTTCGATGGATACGGGAAGATAGTTCTTAAGGAATCTCTTCGAGAACTTGAACATATGGGCCGAGGTGATGATTGGCTGGCCTGTGCGGTCGAAGACTACGTCTGTACCCAGAACGAAGCGGTACCCTCCGAGAATCTCTTCGGTTTCAGGGTCCCAGAGAACGAGCTGCTTGTATCCGTAGGCAGGGTAGGTGTCGAATTTATCTACATCCAGCGACATACCCGTTCCGCCGCCTCCGGCGCGGAAGGCAATTTCCCTCAGACGCCCGATTTCGCGAATCACGTTCGGGGCGTTTTCGCCGTCGACTACATACAACTCGTTTCCGGCGCGGTTGGTCTTTCTCAGAAGCCGGGCCGGAGACAGTTCCTTTTTAAGCACCGCCCTGTCGATGGGCGCAATTATCTCCTCTTTCATTCCAAATCATATGAGAGCGAGCGCACGTGTGCGGCCCACTCCGCAGGTGTTTTAGTGTTGTCGAAGTACGTGGGAGCTATCGGCTTCCCTACTGTCAGATGGTATTCCTTTCCCCTCGAGCGGTAGAGTTCATCGGGAATGAGAATCATCGCCAGGGGGAACTTCATCCTGAAAATCTTGCCTATGCGGTCAAGGAAGTAAAACCTCCAGGAGTTACGCCCGGAAAAGTGACAGGGTACAATCTCCCTGCCGCTCTCCACGCTCTTGCTGATGAATGATTTACCCCATTCGCAGTCCTGGATTTTACCTTTTATCTTGCGGGAGCACTTCCCTGCCGGGAAAATACACATCTGGGCCTCGGAATCATAGGCTTCCCTGATTGCCGCCGGGAGGCCGCGCGACTGCCCGCCTACCTTATTGACGGGGATGAAGAACGACGCCGCGCCCTTCATCGCCATCAGGAAATCATTCACCGGCACCTTGACCTTTCCGCCAAAGAAATTTCCCATCACCTGGACCATCCCAACCGCATCCGCTCCTCCGAGAGGATGATTGCATACTATCGTATATCGTCCGTCGGGGCGGAGATTCTCCAGCCCGGACACGGTAATCTTCACTCCAATGAATTCCAGAGCCTTGTCCATAAACTCCATCCCTTCGTATCCCTTCTCGAAATAGGCATTGAAATAATCTATATGGAGCAGTTTGCCCACAAGCCTTACAACCCAGCGCGGAATCCGGGGGTATTTGCTCCTCAGGAGCGCGTCCAGGTCGATTCTGAACGAGGATGAAGGCTTGGGCTCTGATGACATCAGTCGAGGTTCAAGGTGATTTCTCCCAGATTGAGGCCCCAGCAGCCGTCCTGGACGATGGGAATCTGACGTCCGTCAAGGTCGGTCGCGTATGCCACTTTCTCAAGGAAGGTGTGCGAATGTCCGCCTACTACAAGGTCTATGTTCCGGCACTGGGGAACCAACTGAGGGTCGGTAAAGGATTCATCCTCGAAGCCGATATGGGTAAGGGCTATGACAAGGTCGCAGCCCTCCTGTTCCTTGAGCAGGGCAGCCCAGTAGTTTGCTGTCTGGACATCGTCGAATTTCGGAAGGCGGTCGGATACTGAAGAATCTACAACCTTGCGGACATCGGTAAGAAGTCCGAAGATGCCGATTTTCAGGCCGGCCTTTTCGACTATCGTATAAGGCTCAATGTATTTTCCGGCCTCGAAGGGCGAGAAATCGTAATTTGCACAGACGACCTTCGCCTTCACGCTCTTAAGGCGCCTTGCGAGGTCTTCGATGCCGTTGTCGAATTCGTGGTTGCCAAGGCAGACTACGTCATAGCCGAGGTCATTCAGGGCCTCGATTTCAAGATCTCCGTTAAGGATGGAGAAATAAGATGAACCCTGGCTGAAGTCGCCGGCGTGCAGAAGAAGTACATTCTCGGCACCGTTGGCGGCCCTGACGCTGTCGATAAAAGCGGCCCTTTCGATTATGCCGCCGCGACCAGCATCCTCTCCGCAGCGCAGAGGCTCGAAGTGAGAATGAGTGTCATTCGTATGGACAATAACCAGACGATGTCCGCTGCGGCAGGAAGAAACAACCGCCAGCAGGATTATCATTACGTAAAGTATAGTCTTTCTCATGGCTAGTCGATGATTTTAATACGTCCGTCAAGTTCTGAATCGATGGGCTTTCCCTGTGCGGTAAGGCTCTCGACGTATGGCAGCATCACATCTATGATGTACCCCGGGAACATCTTGAGATTCCTGGAATTACGGGCCACATAGAGGTCGTCGCCGCCGCTGAGCACGAAATTGATTGTAGCCACGCCGTAGGTGCGATTGTCGTCGAGCGGCTGGCCGCCTATCTCGGCGGATTCAAGCTTCCCGCCTTTGACGACGCATCTCGCTCCGCCGACCACCTGCCACTTCGTGGCGGCCAGCTGCTCGAGCAGAGCCCTGATATCAGAGCCCTTGAGTTCAAGATAGCAGAGATTGTTCTTGAAAGGGAACATCGACACGATATCATCCTTCAGGACATCACCCTTGGGCATGTCCACGCGTATGCCGCCGAAATTGACAATACCGAAATCGACCTTCTTGCCGGACTTTTTGGCGGTAATGGACATAAGGGCGTCGATGTACCAGTTGCCGAGTAGGCTCTCGGGGTACTCTTCCCTTGACATCTCGCGTGTGGACTGGGCAATGACCTTCTTTACGTCAGCCATTGCAGCCTGGGCGCATATAAGGGATTTGGCGGCGGCGTAGGTTGCCGAGCCTGGAAGGAACTCCCTTCCGGAGGGAGATACATAGACGGAGTCTGTCAGGGAGCCGAGGGCTTCGGCCTGATTTGTCGCGGTGCAGGCGGTGACGCCTGTCCTTGAAGCGTCCATTGAAACCCTGCGCCAGGACAGTCCGCCACCCTGCGAGCAGGAGGAGAAGAGCACCAGTGCCAGGGCTGATGAAAGAATCAGTGATTTCATATTATTTCTGTCTTAACCAGTTCCAAAGGTCTTTGAATGAAGATTTCTTGCCGTACATGAGTATGCCTACCTTGTAAATCTTGGCAGAGGCCCAGGCCATTGCGATGAAGGTGAACAGCAGGATGGCGATTGAAAGCACCAGCTCCCCTGCCGGGACTCCGTAAGGAATGCGGGCGAGCATCACTATAGGCGAAGTAAAGGGAATCATCGAACCCCATACTACGGTAGCGCTGTCGGGGTTGCGGAAAGCGAAGAGGATAATCATATATCCTACCATAAGAGGTATGGTCAGCGGAAGCTGAAGTTGCTGGGTGTCGGCCTCGTGCTCCACGGCAGAGCCGATGGCTGCAAACATCGAGGAATAAAGCAGGTAGCCGAGGACGAAGTACACGAAGAAGGAAACGAGCATCGTACCCCAGGGAATCTTGCTTACAGTCGAGAAGATTACTGAAGCGTCGCCCTGCATTACACTCGGGTCGATTCCTCCCATATCGGCTCCGGCCATCTGGGCCATCGCCGCGGAGTCGACGCTGCTGCCGCCGGCCAGGACACCTGTGGCAAACATAAGACCGCCGGTCAGGAGAATCCACAGCACGAACTGGGTAAGTGCCACAAGGGCCACCCCGATAATCTTTCCGAACATGAGTTCGGTGGCCTTGGCCGAGGAAATCAGCACTTCAACTACCCTGCTTGTCTTCTCTTCGATTACGCTCGACATTACCATCGAGCCGAACATGGTGATGAAGAGGAAGATGAAAATGCCCATGATCATCGACACGAACATATATACGCCCGACTCGGAAATGCTTTCGCTGCCGGATTCATCGAGCAGATATTCGGTAACAGGGATTTTGCACTTGATGTCGCGGACTATCTTGTCGAGGTCTTTGATATCCTTGTAAGTACTTATACGATATGCTTCTATCGCTTCATTTACCTGATTCGAAACGATATGTGAGAAATCCACGTTGAGCGGCTTGTAGGAATAGGCCTGAACTGAAACCGACTTTGTGGAATCGATATCGGATATCACGAGCAGAACGTCCAGGCCCTTGCCCTCAAGATTTTCCTTGACCTGCTGTTCGTCGGCCTCGGCGGAATAATCCAGATAGGTGTTGCTTTCGCTGCTCTTGAGATATGGCATCACTATGCCGCCGGTGCGGTCGATGACGGCCACCTGCTGGGCCCTCGGGGTAACACCGGACATAACCTTGAACATTACGAAAAAGCCCAGGGCAATGATGACGGGAACGATGAAGGTAGTTACAAGAAAGGATTTCTTGCGGACTTTGGTCATATACTCACGACCGATAACCGTATTTATTATCTTAATGTTCATAGCAGTCTATTCGGTAACAAGTTTAATGAAAATGTCGTTCATGCGAGGCATCAGCTCACGGTATGAATGTATGGTGATGTCTCCCTTGGAAAGCAGTGACGAAAGTACTTCGTTGCCTCCTGCCGAAATCTGAAGCACGGCCTCTCGGCGGCCTGAGGCGGTTTCGACATCGGATAAGACCGAATACAGGCCCTCTGATCCGGGCACTGCCTTGCTGCCGCTGTAAACGAGTTCTATATTGTTGTGGCCGTAGGCACGGCGAATGGCATCGACCTCTCCGGTTACTACCAGCTTGGATTTGTTCACGAGGGCGATGGAATCGCAGAGTTCCTCGACGGATTCCATATTATGGGTAGAGAGAATTATCGTAGCGCCTTCCTTGCAGAGCCTGAGAATTTCGCTTCGGATAAGCTCGGCGTTGACCGGATCGAAGCCCGAAAAAGGCTCGTCGAGAATCATCAGAGAGGGTTTGTGCACTACGGTGGTGATGAACTGGATCTTCTGGGCCATGCCCTTTGAGAGTTCTTCGACCTTCTTTTTCCACCAGTCCTGGATGCCGAATCTCTCGAACCATTCCTTCAGGGCCAACTGGGCATCGTGGTACGACATTCCCTTCAGGCGGGCGAGGTACATCGCCTGGTCGCCGACCTGCATCTTGCGGTACAGGCCTCGCTCCTCGGGGAGATAACCTATCTTAGTTACATCATCCTGGGTGATGGGGCGGCCGTCGAACAGCACCTGCCCTGAATTGGGGATGGTAATACGGTTGATGATACGGATAAGAGTGGTCTTTCCGGCGCCGTTCGGCCCGAGCAGGCCGAATATCTTCCCTTCGGGGATATCCAGAGACACGTGATCCAGGGCCACTTTCTCACCGAAGGACTTACAAAGTTCAACTGTTTTGATTATTCCCATTTTTATCGTAAAACTATTTTGTATTCAAAATCTGAGTACAGAGTTCCATGAGGAGTTCTCCGTCGCCGGTGTCCGGACCGGCTCCGCCCTTCCCCTTGAAATCGTATTCTTCAATCAGGGCAAGGATTTTCATGGTCGCCGCAAGCGGATAATTCGCCGCTGCAGCATCGTATTCCCTTACAAAGAAGGGCTTTACTCCGAGAATTTCAGCTTTCTCATCCGGCGAGACTGCGCCCTTCATCATCCTGGCCTCCAACTTGAGGAGACGGTAGAAATGATTGAAAAGCGAGGCCGTGGCCATCGGCAGGGCGAATTTTGCCGCCATTCCGAGATGCGAAGCGATATATAGGGCCTTGGAGGCCCGGCGGTACGACAGTTCCTTGGTGAGCTCGAAGATGCTGAACTCCCTCGAAATCCCTACGTTCCTTTCGATGTCGGCGGCAGATACGGAAGTAGTGCCCACAGGCAGGTTCTTGCGCATCTTTTCGGTTTCAAGGGCGATTTTCACAAGGTCGGTTCCGGCGAATTCAGCCAGAAGCGCAGCGGCATCCGGGGCTATGTTCATACCCTGACGGGAGAAGTATTCGGAAATCCAGCCGCTTATTTCATAGTCCCTTACAGGGCTTGACTCCACTACCATTCCCGTCTTGCAGACTGTCTTGTAGAAGGCCTTTCTCTTGTCGGCCTTGGCTCCCCGCATCAGTATTACCAGGACGGTGCTGTCCATCGGCTCCTCGCAGTAAAGCGCAAGGTCTTCGAGGCTCTTCATGCTCTGGGCTTCCTTTAGGACCACGAGCCTTCGCTCGGCCATCATCGGATAGGCCCTGGCCTCCGAGGCTACGGTATCGGCGTCGGTGTCGAGCCCATAGAAAATCGTCTGGTTGAAATCCCTTTCTTCGGGTGCGAGAGCATTTTCGATGATGGCGTCACAGATACGGTCGGGGTAGAAAGGTTCCTCCCCCATCAGCAGATAGACGGGACTGAACTTACCCTGGCGGACATCGGCGATTATCTTCTCGCACTGATTGGCCGTATCCAGATATGCGGGATTCTTTGCCATCTTTTTTCCCTCAAAAGGGACGGCCGGAAGCCGTCCCTGGATTAATGACTTATGTCTGGAGGTTTATTCGTAGCGTTTACCTTTGTTGCGGGTGAGGCGCTCTTTCATTGCATCGACTGCGTCGGTAACGGCCTCCTCGAAAGTCTTGGAATTCTTCTCTACTACGAGTTTCTCGCTCGGAACGCTTACTGAAAGCTTGACAACTTTGTTCTCAGGCCTCTCTGCCAGCGACAGCACAAGCTCTACATCGACGATGTTGTCGTCGAAGCGGTCCAGTTTCTCGACCTTCTTCTGAACGTATTCAAGCAGTTTCTGGTCGGCGTCAAACTTAAGGGTTTGCACTCTAATCTCCATTGTTACCTCCTTTTTTAGCCCGTGGATGGGCGTTATTGTAAACTGTTTTCAGTTTCCCTATCGAGTTGTGCGTATAGACTTGGGTTGCTGCGAGCGAAGAATGTCCGAGTAACTCTTTTATGGCGTTCAGGTCGGAGCCTTTTTCGAGCAGTTCGGTGGCAAGGGTGTGCCTCAGAAGGTGAGGTGACTTGCGCCCGGCTATGCTGTCGACTTCTCCGAGTTCGGCCTTGACCATTCTTTCTACAGCCATAGGATACAGTTCCCTGCCCTTTTCACTCACAAGCAACGGCTCCGCGGCTGTACGCGACCGGCCCAATAAGGTTTCTGTCGATTGTAAATATAATAACAATTCTTCAGATAAAGAAGAAATCATCGGAATTTCCCGCATTTTATTTCCTTTTCCCCTTACGTGAATCACATTCCGGGCAAAATCAACGGAGCCAATTCGCAAGGCGATAAGCTCGCTGCGGCGCATTCCGGTGGCGAACAGCAGCGATACAACCATCCTCGAAAGACGCTCCTTGTACTTTATATTGATGTCTTCCGTCTTCCAGGTAGTTTTGTCGAAATACTCCTGCATCGATTTCTCTCGGTAAAACACCGGCAGGCGCTTTTCGACCTTCGGCCTTTTAACGAGCCTGGCCGGATTGCTTTCCAGCAGGCCTTCCTTGACGAGGAAGGAGCAGAAGCCGCTGAGCACTGAAAGATGCTGGCCGGCGGTGCGGGCTCCGAGATTGCTGTCTTTTGTCAGGAAAACCTGATAATCCCTGATGTCGCCGAGCGTCATGGCCTTTAGCGCATTTTCCGGCTCCACCTCGCAGAAAGCAAGATATCTGGCCAGGATATCGGAGTAGATTTCGACTGTCCTGGGAGAATACCTTCTCACGGAGGAAAGGTATTTCAGATATTTATCTACCGGATTCATTTTACAGGGGTAAGACCCATACTTTCGGCGGTGCGCCTCATATAGGCGTCGGCCTCCTCGAAATTATTGCCGATGATGCCGTCAAGCACGGCCTCCTTTACGGCCTCCTTGAGGACGCCGATGGCTTTTCCGGGTGGAATGCCGTACACTTCCATTACATATTCGCCGGTAATGGGATTCTTCCAGTTGCGGATGGCATCCTTTTCTTCGACCTCCACAAGCTTTTGGCGCACTATCTCGAAGTTTCGCTTGATGCCGGCCACCTTTACGGGATTCTTGGAGGTGATGTCGGCCCCGCAGAGGGTCATGAGGTCGTCGATGTCGTCGCCGGCGTCGAAGAGAAGGCGGCGAATCGCGGAATCCGTAACTTCTTCATCCACGAGGGCCACCGGGCGGTGATGGAGCCCGACGAGTTTCTGCACATATTTCATCTTCTCGGTGAGAGGAAGCCTCAAGGCCGTGAAAATCTTGGGAACCATCCTGGCACCTATTACTTCGTGCCCGTGGAAGGTCCAGCCTGACGCTGCGTCCCAGCGCTTGCTGGCCGGCTTGCCTATATCGTGCAGCAGGGCGGCCCAGCGAAGCCAGAGATTCGGCTCTTTCCCGGCTGCCGCCTCAGCCTCGGACACGTGGTCGACCACCTGTATCGTATGGCTGAAGTTATCCTTGTGGCCACGGCCATCGACGGTTTCTACGCCCTTCAGGCGATCGAGGGCCGGGAGTACGTATTCCAACAAACCCGTATCCTCCAGCAGCTGAAGACCGATGGAAGGCTTGGGAGTAAGAAGAATCTTATTGAGTTCCTCGGCTATGCGCTCGGCCGAAAGAATAGTCATTCGGTCGCGCATCCTTGATATGGAATCAAGACATTCTGGGCTGATATGAAACAGGAGCTCCGGAGTTGAAAGCTTTGAAGCGAATCGGACGGCACGGAGCATCCTCAGAGGGTCGTCGCTGAAGGTGATGTCAGGATCAAGCGGGGTTCGGATGATGCCCTTGGCAAGGTCGGCTATGCCTCCGAAAGGGTCCACGAGGGCTCCGTAATCCTCCTTCTGGAGGCTGAAGGCCATGGCGTTGATGGTGAAGTCGCGGCGCTTCTGGTCGTCTTCGAGCGAGCCGTCCTCGACTATCGGCTTGCGGGAATTATGCTGATACGACTCTCTTCTGGCCCCTACGAATTCTATTTCAGTACCACGGTAGTGCAACATTGCCGTGCCGAAGTTCTTGAAGCAGGCAACGGTGCAGGGATGGCCGCTTTCGGCCTCGATGGCCCCGGCTACGGCCTCGGCAAAGGCCGTCCCGCTGCCCTCGACTACGATATCGATGTCGTCGGTCTTACGGCCGAGGAAGCAGTCGCGCACGAATCCACCTATGACAAAGGCCCGGACGCCCTCCTTCGAGGCCACCCGGCTTACCAGTCCGAAAATCGGATGGGTAAGGAAGTGATTGTCTATGCGCGCATTGCTCATTTTCCTGTCATCGTATCGTACCCCGGCAGGGCGCTTTCAGCGGCGAATACGCAGTCTTCGCGTCTGTGGAATATCATAGTTTTATTGCCGTTCGTAAGAACCAGCCATTTGACATTGAGAACCGAATTGTAGCGCATCGCCTGCCGGGCGGTTTCTTCGGTCAAATCGACATCCGGGCGCTTGCACTCGACTGTCATTACAGGATGCAAAGCCCTGTCATACACCACGATGTCGGCCCTGTAGCGCTTCTTCTTCGCTCCGGCGAGCCCGCCGATTTCTTCACCAAAGGTGAAAGCGACTTCGCTGCGCATCAGGCTGAGGGGCACTCCAGCTTCGTCGCGGAGCACGCCGATAAACCACTGACGGACACTTTCTTCAGGGGTCAGTGCAACGTTCTTCCGGCGAAGAGGGTCCCAAATCATCGACCAATGTTTTTATTTTCAATAAAACTACGCAAATATACGCATTTATTTATTATTTTTGCGCTCGAAATCAGATATCCCGATGATACAAGTCTTCTGCAAAAACACAGGTACCTACAGGAAGTATCCCGAGGGTACCTCCCTTCTGCAAATGCTCCCCGATTTTGAGTTCAGCCAGCCCCATCCCATTGTATCGGCCAAGGTCAACAATGTCTCGCAAGGCCTGAAGTTCAAAGTCTACAAAAGCAAGGACATTGAATTCGTAAGCATAGGAGAAGCCAGCGGAATGCGCGTTTACTGCCGTTCGCTGTGCTTTTTGCTTTATAAGGCCTCCTGCGACGTCTTCCCCGGCAGCAAGCTCTACATAGAGTATCCCATCTCGAACGGTTATTTCTGCCATCTACACAAGGAAGACGACTCCCCTCTCACAAAGGACGATATCGCCCTTCTCGAAAAGAAGATGAGGGAAATCGTCGAGGCCGACGTCCCCTTCCACCGCTATGACGTACAGACCGAAAAGGTCCTCAAGATTTTCCGCGACGAAGGTTACGAAGACAAAGTCAAGCTCCTCGAGACCAACGAGGAAGTCTATATGGACTACTACAAGCTGGAGGATACCATCGACTATTATTACGGCCGTCTCGTTCCCTCCACCGGATATCTGAAAATCTGGGGCATAGAGCCTTTCCGCGACGGCATCCTTCTGCGTCTCCCCGACAAGAATGACCCCTCACGCCTCGCTCCCGAGAACGACCAGCCCAAGACCTTCGAAATGTTCAACGAGCATCTGCGCTGGAACATCATCATGGGACTCAATACCGTCGGAGACGTGAACCAGGCCCTGAAGGCCGGCCACGGCAGCGAGCTGATTCAGGTAGCAGAGGCTCTTCAGGAAAAGAAAATCATCCAGATTGCCGAAGAAATCAACAAGCGCTACCGCAGCGACAACCCTGTGCGCCTCGTCCTTATTACTGGCCCGTCGAGCAGCGGCAAGACCACCTTCTGCAAGAAACTGAGCGTGCAGCTCAAGGCCTGCGGACTGAAGCCCATCTCGGTATCGACCGACGATTATTTCGTAAACCGCGTCGACACCCCCAAGTTCCCCGACGGCAGCTACGACTTCGATAATTTCGATACCGTCGACCACGACATGATGGAGGCCGACCTCATTAAGGTCCTCTCCGGCGAGGAAGTATCCGTACCCGAATACAACTTCGTTACCGGTATGCGAGAGTTCAACGGAAAGACTTTGAAGATGGAGCGCGGCAGCATCCTCCTCGTTGAAGGTATCCACGCCTTGAATCCCGCCCTGACCTCGCATATCGACGAGAGCAAGAAATACCGTATCTTCATCAATACCCTTACGAATACATCCCTCGACTACCACAACTGGATTCCCACGAGCGACAACCGCCTGCTCAGGCGAATCATCAGGGATTACAACAAGGGTGCATATACGCCCCGCGAGTCGATCAGCCAGTGGCCCAAGGTCTGCGAGGCGGAGGACAAGTGGATTTATCCTTTCCAGGAGATGGCGGACGCGATGTTCAACTCGGCTTACCTGCTGGAATTCGCAGTGCTTCGCAATCACGCCGAGCAGATTCTGGCCTGCGTGCCGAAGAACTGCGCGGAATACAGCGAGGCGCACCGTCTGCTGAAGTTCATCCACTACTTCACTCCTGTTTCCGACAAGGAAATCCCGCCCACCTCAATGCTCCGCGAATTCGTCGGCGGTTCAAGCTTTCATTACTAACCGTGGCCGGTTAGTACCGAAAACTTTTTAATACCGGGAGAAGGGTCTCCCAGACCCACTCTGTCGGGCTTCGCCCTCCGGCGCACAGAATATGTTTTTTACCGGATGGAAAAATAATAAGTTGGTCTCTTTTAAGACTGTGGTCGCCCGTGACCGCATGAACCGACGCATGAGTGAGTAAAGAGTGAACTTGTTTACTCTTTCGAGCGAAAAGGAGGAAAAGGTCAAAGACCTTAACATTCGGGAGGGGCCCAACTTTAGTTGGGAGGGATAGGACCGAAGGTCCGTAGTCTATAAAAGAGACCAGCTATTATTTGTATTTATTTGATTTATAGAAACATATGGACGAAAAGATAATATTCTCGATGAATGGAGTGGGAAAGGTCCTGCCCCATAACAACAAGGTTATCCTCAAGGACATTTACCTGTCGTTCTTCTACGGCGCCAAAATCGGCATTATCGGCCTTAACGGCTCCGGTAAATCCACATTGCTGAAGATTATAGCCGGAGTAGAGAAATCGTATAAGGGCGAAGTCGTATGGGCCCCCGGAATCAGCGTCGGCTACCTCGAACAGGAACCACAGATGGACGAAAACAATACCGTCCTCGAGGTCGTCCAGGAAGGCGTCCAGGAGGTAATGGACCTCCTCGCCGAATACAACGAGATATCCGCCAAATTCTGCGAACCTCTCGACGACGACGAGATGAACGCCCTCATCGAGCGCCAGGGAGAACTCACCGAGAAAATCGACCACTGCGGCGGCTGGGAAATCGACTCCAAGCTCGAAAGAGCGATGGACGCCCTCCAGTGCCCGCCCTCGGAGGCCGTCGTCGGAACCCTTTCCGGCGGCGAGAGGCGCCGCGTGGCCCTCTGCCGCCTGCTGCTCCGCCAGCCCGACGTCCTCCTCCTCGACGAACCAACCAACCACCTCGACGCCGAAAGCATCCAGTGGCTCGAGGCACATCTGCAGCAGTACAAAGGCACGGTCATCGCCGTCACCCACGACCGCTACTTCCTCGACAACGTAGCCGGCTGGATACTCGAGCTCGACCGCGGCGAAGGCATCCCCTGGAAAGGCAATTACTCCTCCTGGCTCGACCAGAAGACCAAACGCCTGGCAATGGAAGAAAAGCAGGAAAGCAAGCGCCGCAAAACTCTCGAACGCGAGCTGGAATGGGTCCGTATGGCCCCCAAGGCCCGCCAGGCCAAGCAGAAAGCCCGTCTCGGAGCCTATGAGAAACTCGCCTCCGCCGACGCAAAGGAAAAAGAAGCCAATCTCGAAATATACATTCCCAACGGTCCCCATCTGGGCAACAAGGTCATCAAGTTCAACGACGTCAGCAAGGCCTACGACGGCAAACTCCTCTTCGAGCATCTCAGCTTCGAACTGCCGCCCGCAGGCATCGTAGGCGTCATCGGCCCCAACGGAGCCGGCAAGACCACCCTCTTCCGCCTCATTATGGGAATTGAAAAGCCCGACAGCGGCTCCATTGAAATAGGCGAAACCGTAAAAATCGCCTACGTCGACCAGCAGCACAAGCGCATCGACCCGGATCTGACGGTATTCGAAACCATAGCCGGAGGGCTCGACTGGATACGCATGGGCAACCGCGATGTAAATGCCCGCGCCTGGGTATCCCGTTTCAATTTCAGCGGCTCCGACCAGGAAAAACTCTGCGGAGTGCTCTCAGGAGGTGAAAGGAACCGCCTGCATCTTGCACTTACTCTGAAAGACGAAGGCAACGTCCTGCTCCTCGACGAACCCACCAACGACGTGGACGTCAATACTATCCGCGCCCTTGAAGAAGGCCTCGACGGTTTTGCAGGCTGCGCAGTCGTAGTCAGCCACGACCGCTGGTTCCTCGACCGCATCGCCACGCACATCCTCGCCTTCGAAGGCGACTCCAAGGTTGTTTTCTTTGACGGAAACTATTCCGAGTACGAAGAGAACAAGAAAATGCGCCTGGGTGCCGATGCGACTCCCAAGCGCTTCAAATACAAGAAATTGATGGACTAAGCGCCCTGCGCGGCGGCGAGAATTACCTCGCCAAGCGTCGGGTGCGCGTGCACAATCGAGCTTAATTCTTCTGCGGTAGCGCCCTTGGACATAAGGGCGGCAACTTCCTGCACCAGATCGGCGCTGTGAGCTCCGAAGAGGTGGCAGCCCAGAATCTTTCCGGGAGTCTCGCTCCCCTCTCCGGCAACCACAAGCTTCACGAATCCCTCCGGCTCATCCATGCTCACGGCCTTGCCGTTGGCGCGGAAGAAAGATTTGAGGCACTTCACGGGAATGCCGGCCTCCTTGCACTCATCCTCTGAAAGCCCTACGGTAGCAGCCTCCGGAGCAGTAAACACGGCGGCCGGAACTACTCCGAGATTGACCAGCGAAGCCTCGCCGAGAATGGCGGAGAGAGCTTTCTTCCCCTGGAAGACGGCCACGTGGGCCAGCATATAGCCTCCGGTGATGTCTCCGATGGCGAATATATGAGGCACGTTCGTGCGCATATCCTTATCGACCGCTATGCCCTTGGGAGTGAATTCAATGCCTGCATCGGCAAGATTGAGTGAATTCACAGCAGGACGGCGGCCAACTGCCATAAGCACTTTGTCGGCAAGGACTTCAGCTGACTGCTCCTTCTTAAGATAGCTGACCTTGTAGCCATCCGCCGTTTTCTCCACCGACTGCACCTGAGCTGAAGTTTCAATGGCAATTCCCCTCTTGGAAAGAGCTTGCTTGAGCCTTTTCGAGAGGTCGGTATCGAATCTCGGAAGAATCTCCTTGCAGAATTCCAGCACTGTAACCTCCGAGCCGAAACTCTTGAAAATCGAGGCGAATTCAAGGCCGATTACCCCTGCCCCAATGACGCAGAGCCTTTGAGGCGCCGCCTCCAGTTCCAGAATCTCCTTGGAAGTAAGGCAGAGTTCGGCACCTGGAATGGGAAGCACGGCCGATTGTGAACCGGTTGCTATGATGATATAATCTCCCGAGACTTCAGTTTCAGAACCATCTTCGAGCGCCACCTTTACGCTGCGAGAGTCCTTGAATGAAGCCCTGCCCCTGAGAAGGCTGATGTTCTTTCCCTTGAGCAGGAATTCAACGCCCTGGCGGAGCCCGTCAACGACCTCTTCCTTACGGGATACAACCTTTTTGAAATCAAGGTCATAGTTAAGGTTTTCCAAACCGAAGCTTGAAGCCTTGGAAAGGTCGTCTAGGAAGGCGGCGTTACGGCAGAAGCACTTGGTGGGAATGCAGCCTTCGTTAAGGCATGTACCCCCTACCGGGCCGTCGCTCACGATGGTCACTTCAATGCCTCTTGAAGCCGCGGCCACGGCGGTCTCATATCCGCCGGGCCCGGCACCTATTATAATTATTCGCATATGGAATCCTGATATTTCAAAATAGGATTACGTGCAGCCGTTGTTTCGTCGGGCCTGCGGATAGGAGTGCAGTGAGGAGCGTCGCGCAGAATCATAGGATTCTCGGCCGCCTCGGCTGCGATTTTCCGCATTACTTCAATGAAGTCGTCCAGAGTTTCCTTGGATTCCGTCTCGGTAGGCTCAATCATCAGGGCCTGATGGAAGAGCAGCGGGAAGTAAATCGTAGGAGCGTGGAAGCCGAAGTCCAGCAGGCGCTTGGCTACATCGAGGGTAGTTGCTCCGTGGCCGTCGGGGGCCTTGGAAGCTCCGTCGTCGATCAGACCGTCGTACACGAATTCGTGCTTGCAGACCGAAGGAATCGGGAGCTTATAGCAATCCTTGAGAGATTCCTTGATGTAATTGGCGCTCAGAGTGGCGTATTTTCCGGCGAGTTTCACATTCTCGCGGCCAAGCATGAGAATATATGCATAAGCCCTCAGGATAACCCCGAAATTGCCATTGAAGCCGGATACCTTGACATCAGGCAGGATATCTACGAGATGCTTTGCAACTCCAACCGGACCTGAACCGGGGCCTCCGCCTCCGTGAGGGGTAGAGAAGGTCTTGTGCAGGTTAAGGTGCATCACGTCAAAGCCCATGTCGCCCGGGCGGACTACGCCAAGCAGAGGGTTCATATTGGCACCATCGTAATAAAGCAGGCCTCCGCACTCATGTACAAGGGCTGCTATCTCCTTGATATCCTTTTCAAAGAGGCCAAGGGTATTCGGGTTGGTCATCATTATGCCGGCCACCTCGGGGCCGAGAAGGGGCTTCAGTGCCTCTACGTCCACCAGGCCATTGGCGTTGGACTTGACTTCCACCACCTCAAGGCCGCAGACGGCCGCGCTGGCAGGATTGGTGCCGTGGGCGCTGTCGGGAACGATAATCTTCGTTCTGGCTGTATCTCCCCTCCTGCGATGATACTCGCGTATAATCATAAGGCCGGTCAGTTCGCCGTGGGCTCCCGCGCAGGGCATGAATGTAAATCCTGCCATCCCGGTAATGGCGGCAAGGGCTTTGTCCATCCCTTCGTAAACCGCCTTGGCGCCCGCTACGGTAGCTTCTGGCTGCAGGGGATGCAGGCCGTTGAAACCGGGCAGGGCGGCAATTTCCTCATTAATCTTGGGATTGTACTTCATAGTACAGCTGCCAAGGGGATAGAAACCGGTGTCCACGCCGAAGTTCATCTGCGAGAGATTGGTATAATGCCGTACGACGTCGATTTCGCTGACCTTGGGAAGTTCGGGGGCTGCCGGGCGGCGAAGTGCCTTGGGAAGTTCCTTGAGGCAATGGCCGAACTTGTTTTCCGGAAGTGAATATCCGCTGCGGCCCTCACGCGAGAGCTCGAATATCAGTTTGTCGTAGTATTTCATTGCTCCACCTCCTTTACAAGTTCAACAAGGGCATCGATTTCTTCTTTGCCGTGTTTTTCAGTCACGCAGAAGCTGACATAGCCTTCTTCCGTCTGCAGGGCGGCGAAATATCCTCCTTCCAGCAGCTTCTTCTGGAGTTTCTCCACGGGAACAAGAGGCTTCAGGACGAATTCCTTCAGGAAAGGAGCGTCGAATACCGGAGCGAATTTTCCGGTTTTGAGCAGCTCTTCGTAGAGATAATGCGCTCCGCTGAAGCTCAGGCAGTTGACCTTCTTGAGACCCTCTGCTCCCATCAGCGATGCATAGACCGTAACGAAGAGGGCCATCAGGCTCTCGTTCGAGCAGATGTTGGAGGTGGCTTTCTCGCGGCGGATATGCTGCTCGCGGGCCTGGAGTGTCAGGACGAAGCAGCGGCCTTCGGAGTCGGTTGTCTGGCCGACGATTCGGCCGGGCATCTTGCGCACATAGTCCTTGCGGCAGGCCATAAAGCCTACGTAAGGGCCGCCGAAGCAAAGCGGAATGCCGAGGGGCTGACCGTCGCCTACGGCGATGTCAAAGCCCCAGTCGGCCGGAGTCTTGATGACGGCGAGCGCGGAGGGGTCGCAGTATTCGACCACTACTCCGCCGGCCTCGTGGACAGCATCAGCAAAGCCGCTGTAATCTTCAATTATTCCGTAACGGTTGACGGCAGGGACTATGATACCGGCTACATCACCTGCGGCAAGCTCCTTTTTAAGGCTTTCCAAGCTTGTGAGGCCTCCTTCAAGGTCTATGTAGTCGATTTGGTCGCCGTGGAACTTTGAATAGGTCTCGACTACCTTCTGGACGTTGGGCAGCAGGCCTTTCGAGAGCAGTACGCGGGTTTTCTTCTTGGTACAGGCGAGAATCATCCTGACTGCCTCTGCGGCGGCTGTAGGGCCGTCGTACATCGAGGCGTTGCTCACGTCCATTCCGGTTAGCGAGCAGATGACGCTCTGATACTCGAAGATATACCTCAGGGTACCCTGTGAAATTTCGGCCTGATAAGGTGTGTAGGCGGTAAGGAATTCAGACCTCGAAGTAATGTAAGGAATGACCGAAGGCGTATAATGGTCGTAGGCTCCGGCCCCGACAAACACCTTAAGCTTAGTATTCTTTGCTTCGAGGGCGCTGAAAAAGTCCCTGACCTGCTGCTCCGACATTGCCTCCGGAAGATTGTACTCGCCTTTGAACACGAAGTCACGGGGCACATCTCCGTATAGCTCGTCGAGACTGCCGGCGCCAATGCGTTCCAGCATCAGGCGGATGTCTTCATCCGTGTGCGGGAAATAAGCAAATGTTCCCATAGGGATTCTTTAGTCTGAAATTTTCTTATAGGCTTCTGCGTCGAGGAGGGCATCCAGTTCGGAAGGGTCACTCATTTCAACCTTGATGATCCAGTTGGCGTATGCATCCTGGTTTACGAGCTCGGGCTCGTCTTCGAGGGCCTCGTTTACTTCCACTACCCTGCCGCTCACGGGAGCGATAAGGTCGCTGGCGGCTTTCACGCTCTCGAGGGCGCCGAAATCCTCGCCTGCGGTGACTTCGTCATCGACATCCGGCAAATCGACATAGGTGATGTTGCCCATTTCCTTCTGTGCGAAGTCGGATACACCCACGACGGCCAGGCCGCCTTCAACTTTTACCCATTCGTGTGACTCGCTATAGCGCAGTCCTTCAATTACTTTTGACATATCTTTTATTATTTTTTGTATTTTGTCTGATAGAATCTCTTCTTGACCACCTTGCCGGGGAACACTCTCTTGCGAATGCGTATCCACAGAGGGGTATCGAGGGCGGCGAATTCCTTGTCCACAAGGGCGAAACAGATGCTCTTGTCGAGCGATATGGAATGATACCCTGTAGTAACGATGCCAACCTCGGTGCCATCCTCGAGTTCAACCGGATATCCGGCGCGAGGAATTGCCCTGTCCTCGATTTCGATACCTACGAGCTTACGCTTCAGGGCTCCGTCTTTCTGGGCCTGCAGGGCCTCCTTTCCGATGAATTCATCTTTGTCCATCTTGCAGAACATTCCGAGTCCGGCCATCACGGGGCTGATCTCGGGGCTCAGTTCATCGCCGTAAAGCGGGAGGCCTGCCTCGAAGCGAAGCGTATCGCGGCAGCCGAGACCGCAGGGCACTACTCCTGCAGCAAGAAGCATTTTCCAGAATTCGACCGTCTGCGCAGGTGTAGCGTAGATTTCAAAGCCGTCTTCGCCGGTATAGCCGGTGCGGCTGAGGATTATACGGCCTACGGGATTATCAACGTTAGTAAAGGTGTAGAACGAAAGTTCGGCGGCTTCTTTAAGGCCAAGGACTTCGATGACGGTTTTCTCTGCGTCGGGGCCCTGGACTGCGAGCTGCGCCCATTTCGGGGACTGATTGTCGACCACTACGTCGAAGCCCTGCGCCTGCTCCTTCATCCAGGCTACATCCTTGTCTATATTGGATGCGTTGATTACCAGGAAAAAGGCATCCGGCTCGAAGCATTTATAAACCAAAAGGTCATCCACGGTGCCTCCGTCGGGGTAAAGCATCATTCCGTACAGCACCTGCCCGGGAGTCATCACGCGGATATCGTTGGTGAAAATATGGTTCACGTATTTATCGGCCTCGCTGCCGGTAATGAGAACCTCTCCCATATGCGACACGTCGAACATGCCCACGGCATTTCTTACAGCAAGATGCTCGGCGGTTATATCCGAATACTGGATTGGCATCATAAATCCCGCGAAGGGGCTCATTTTGGCGCCAAGCTCCAGATGGCAGTCATATAAGGGAGTTATTTGAAGATTTTCTTCCATTATATTAGTTTTAGTTGTTAATTATCAAATTAATAAGTTCTTCCTTATCCATATTCAAAACCTCACTCTCAAGCTTGATTCCCTCAAGGGCAGCCTCAAGGGCGGGCCTTTGCAGGGGGCAGTTCATCAAGGCATTGGTAAGCATCGGGTCGATGTGCTCCTCAAGCGAAAAGAAATCCCCGCTGAGATGACAGGCCTTGATGAGGCCCTTGTCGATATCGAGCGATACTTCCAGCTCACCGGCGGAGGTCCTTCCGGATACCGTCATCGAGTATTTTCTTGGGCCTCCCTGAATGAAAGAGGGCTCAAGATAGGATTTCTCTATTTCGTCAATATTTGAGATGTCTTCCGGCGAAAGAATGATTTCGGAGCCGTCGGCCCCCTTGAAAAAACCGGTAAGATAATCCACCAGACCCTCGAATGATAGGTCTTTGCCGCAGGCTGCAAGTTCCCCTTTAAGATTGGTAATTCTCTGGCGCACAGATTCTATGCCCTTGCTCTGAATCTTTGAGGCCGATGGAGTGATGGCCTTCTGGATTATTTCAGGATTCACGTCATAAAGAAGCGTACCGTGTACGATAACGGCAGACGGTGTCTTAAACAAGGCGTTACCGGATACCTTCTTTCCACCCACGAGAACGTCATTTCTGCCCGAACGGCCGGCATCGAGCCCGAGCCGCCTCAGGGCCAGGGCCAGCCTCTGCAGATATCGCTCAAAGGTGAACGCCGGAGAGCCGTCACTGACATAGGAAATCATAAGGTTCCCCATATCGGCGTAAACGCAGCCGCCTCCGCTTTTGCGGCGGTAAAGGCTGATGCCGTTACTACGACAGTATTCGGTATTGACTTCAGCTTCAAGGACTTGATTGCGACCGAAAATCACCGTGGGAGGAACACGCCACAGGAAAAATGCTTCACGTTCTCCACCGGCGGTGGCAGGTACAAGGCGGCTGATGTTGCCGGCAATGTATTCTTCCATTGCCAGATACCAGACCAGTCTTTTGCGCTCCTCGAAGGGAAGTCCGACGTGAACCATCTTTTCTACGTATACAAGTTTTCAAATATAGCGATTTTTTTCTTGGCTTTTAGTCGGTTTTACAATTTTATTGTAATTTTGCCGGGAATTTTACTGTAGGGAAATGATAAGCAAGAGTTTAAGAAGAACACTGGGTTCTCTGGCCGGGCTACTGATGTGCACGATGCTGTCATCTGCGGCGGAGCTCCCTGATTCCGTCAGCTCCGCTTCCGGAAACTCTTTGCTGCGCAAAGACATGGGCTTTCACCCCTGGGTCGCCGCCGCAGAGGTTACAGGAAGCAATTTATTTGTATGGAGCCGTGATTTTTTCAGCAATAAACCTTACGCCAAGATAAACTGGAAGGCCATCAAGGACAATTTCACAAAGGGAATCGTCTGGGATAACGACGGTCTGGCCACCAATCACTTCGGCCACGCCTATCACGGCGGCCTGTACCATAACGCCGCCCGTGTAAACGGCCTGAACTTCTGGCAGTCTCTCCCCTACGATCTGGTCGGAAGTGCCATGTGGGAGTTCTTCGCCGAGATTGAGCCGCCGGCGATCAACGACCTGCTGGTCACCACCCTCGGTGGCGCCCTAATGGGTGAAATCACCTTCCGCAGCTCCAACCTTATCCTGAACGACAGTTCCACCGGCGGCGAGAGGATTGCCCGTGAAGCGGCCGCTTTCATCATCAACCCAATCGGAGCCGTCAACCGATTGCTTAACGGGGATATGTGGAAGGTTCGGAATACCGGATATCTGTATCACGACTATGAGCTCATCCCGGCTAAAGTAAGCGTTTCAGCCGGAGGTCGTATGTTGATAGAGGATAAGAATTTCAAAGACTATCAGTTCGACCCGTATCTGCACGTCGGCCTTCGCTACGGAGAGGCTACGGAGGCGGAGCAGAACGCCCCTTTCGACTTCTTTACGGCAGACTTTACCGTAACCCCTTCCAATAACCAGAAATTCATCAATTCCATCCAGATGCTGGGCCGCCTCTGGGGCAAGGACATTGATACCGGCGACGACCGCAACGAAGCAGTGTTCGGTATTTTCCAGCACTACAACTATTATAACGCCTGCGCCGTGCGTGGAGGAAACCATCAGGTAACCAATAGCTTCTGCGAAAGCGTGTCATACGGCCCAGGTTTATATTATAAGTGGAATCGCGACGGCTTTATAAAGAGCATCACCCAGAGCGTTTTCGCAAATGCCATAATCATGGGTGGAGTTTACAGCGATTATTTCCGCCATATCGACCGTGATTACAATATGGGAAGCGGCTTCAGCCTGAAAGCCCGTACCGAAGCCGAATTCGGATGGGGACTCAACGCTTCGGTTGAAGCTAAATACTATCGAATCTACACCTGGTACGGAGTCGAGCGCAAGGACCTCACCGACGTCGAGCCGCTCTTCTACAACACCCTCGGAAATGAGGGCAACACCCAGCTCGCAGTAGTCGAAGCAAGGCTCGAAAAATCGCTCACAAAGTCTCTCGGAATCGAGTTTCTCGGAGCGATGTACCACCGCAACGCCCACTACAGATTTCAGGAGAACGTTTCTGCCACTTCATTCGAGCTGAAAGCCGGTATAGTGGTGCATTTTTAGGCCAAAAACAGGGTTAACAAAAAAGTTAGGAATTTAAACTACTTTGTTATTTATGTTGATATTCAAGCTATCAGATAGCGATATAAACGTCCATCCCAAAAATGGGCGTTTAATTGATTTATCCGGCATAAATGGCACTTCCTGCTACTGCGACGAAGCCGCAAAGGCAGAAATCAGGGCAAAAATCGAGGCTGAAATACAGGCCGAAATGCCATCTTCAAGACCTCGCATCAACCTCATCGACTGCGGCGATTATCACTATATGACAGCCCTTCTCTGCGAGCCGATAAACGAGCCATTTTCTCTCGTTCTTTTCGACCATCATCCCGATATGCAATCCCCCGCTTTCGGCGACGTTCTCAGCTGCGGAGGATGGGTACGGACAATGCTCGAAAATCATCCCTTCCTTCGAAAAGTTCTCATCATTGGTATCAATCCGGAGCTGATCTGCGAAACAGAGGGCTTCCCCGGAAAGATGACAGTCATCGACAAGGCGGCTTCTGAGTCTGCAGCACTGTCGGAAATTCAAAAATGGCAGCCGGAAGGAAAGCTTTATATAAGCATCGATAAAGACGTATTGTCCAAAGAATTCGCTACTACCGACTGGGACCAGGGAGATATGTCTATCCCCACCCTCCTTAAACTTATCGAGGCCTGTATGGCTCTTCCTCATAAGGGACTCATTGCTGTCGATATTTGCGGAGGTATGCCTATATCAAAAGGAGGTACCCCGAAGGATACCTCTCTTAATTCCATAGCCGACAAGGCTATTATTGACTTGATAAATCAGCGATATTAGTCGCCGTAAGGGTCAGCGGTGTTCCACTCGGCCATAAGCAGGCCGTGACGGTCGACGCAATGCTCGTGAATCTTCGCCTTGGCTGCTTCGTCGAGAGATTCCCACCATTTGGTACAGGCGGGATAAAATACCAGTGAATCATCTACTTTTCCGTCGGGAGTTTCCTTGGACTGAGCCTTGCGGGCGATTCTTTCTTTCTGTGAGATGGGCAGGGTCGACCACCAGATATCCAATTCTTTGTTCGTCATAATCCAATAATTTCTGCAAAAATATAAATATTCCTATACAAATCAAAGCCGATGATTACAGAGGCAGTACGCCAATTCCCGGCCTGTCGGGGATGGTTAGCTTGCCATCCTCCACCTTGACTCCGTCAAATATATCATTGGAAATCAGGAGATTGCCATCAAGGTCGGCGAAATCAACCGCCGGCGAGAGCTGGGCTGCCGCCGAAATTGCGCAGGAGGTCTCTGTCATGCAGCCGAGCATAACTTTCATTCCAAGGGCGCGGGAGAGCTGGACCATTTTGTGGGCTTCCCTCATTCCCGTGCATTTCATCAGCTTGATATTGATTCCCGAGAATATTCCTTTGAGCCCGGGGATATCGGCGAGCCGCTGTACGGATTCATCTGCAAAAATGGGCACTGGAGCGCGCTCGGTAATCCAGGCGATATCGTCAAGGCGTTTGACCGACATGGGCTGCTCTACCATCACGACACCCCTTTCGTGCAGCCAGAATATCTCGTCCAGGGCCTTGTGCTTGTCCTTCCAGCCCTGATTTGCATCGACGGCAATCGGAAGGTCGGTCACTTCACGGATTGTACGAATCATCTCCTCGTCGTTGTCCAGGCCCACTTTTACCTTAAGAATCTTGAACTTGCCGGCAACTTCGAGGGTTTTCTCCCTTACCACATCCGGAGTATCTATGCCGATGGTGTATGTAGTATTAGGAGTTTTGGCAGGATCAAGGCCCCAGATGCGGTACCAGGGTGCTCCGAGTATCTTTCCGGCTAAATCGTGCAGGGCGATGTCGACGGCCGCCTTGGCCGCGCTGTCGCCCGGTGAAAGGGAATCCACGTAGCTGAGAATATCGTCCAGCATCAGAGGGTCGCTGAATTGCTCGAGATCTACCTTTCTAAGGAACGAGCACACGCTCTCGACGCTCTGGCCGAGATACGGCGGCATCGAAGCCTCGCCGTAGCCCTTCAGTCCGTCGAATTCAATCTCGACCTGCACTCCGGGCGTAGTCTTGCGGCTATAGGACGCCACGGTAAATGTGTGCCGCAGCTCCAGCTCATACGGCCTGAAGCTAAGATGCATTCTAGCATTCCGGCCCGCACCGTCCTGGCCGCTACTCGCGCCCGGCCCGCCCTTCGCGAGCCCGAACCCCGCCACGGCTCCCACCGCAGCCCCGGCCAGCACTCCCCCGGCCGCCTTCAAAAACTCCCTTCTATTCTGCATATTAATTGATTATTCTTTCCTTTTTCCGATTAATTTATTGGTCACCGGCAAATTCTTTTCGCAGGTACGTTCGACGATATCAATTATCTCCAGGCACTTTGATTCCGGGATGTGGATTCCGGTACCGGCCTTTAGGACGAGGTCCAGGCCCGGGTTACCATTGTAGAAGAGAGAGGTTGAATGCTCCCCGTTCGAGCCAAGAGGAGAATATGTTATGTCATAGGCCGGGGCGAGTGACCATTTTCCCTCTTCGCAAATAAAGGAGAAATTTTTGGAATGGTCATCCTTGTTGATAGAGACAATATTCATTACCATTCTCTTGAACATCTCTTCAACCTGCATCGGGTCCTGAGTCAGATATCCGGTCAGAGCGAGTAAATTGGTATAATCGACATCTTGCTTCCTGAAATCGGTCTTGAGCAGGGCAGCTGCTGTTACGACATGACGCCTCAGGCCATCAGGGTCAATGTCGAATCGCTCGATTGCAAAATACCGGTTGTTAATCAAGGCAATGCGCGGGATGGTAATGCCGCATTCCTCCGCAGTACGCATATAAAGGTACTCCTGCTTTCCAATATCTGAGGAGTCGTATGTATGACGAAACTTGACCAGCCAGTGAGAGCCATCATCCGCCCTCATAGCAGTTTTTGGACGAGCTCCGCCTGAATTCGCGCTGTTGTAATATAATAGAGTCGCATCACCATTCCTTTCAGAAAGGACTTTCAATGCTTCTTCTTGAAGCATATCAAGCTCACTATCCCCTTCCAATTCGCGCTGATGCTTAATATCCGGCATCATCGGGATATATGAGAGTGCGCCCATTCCGTCTTTGCCAATAATAGACAAACGCTGCAACGGAGTCAACTCCCGCAGGGATCTGTTTTGACGGCGAAGAATCCTGTCTATAAGATACAGCCCGTATCCGTCCGGTAGACTATCCTCGAATATTGCAAATGAGCCGCCGAATTTATCTTTATCGCCATAGAACAGGCCACTTTGCAATGGGAGTTCTGTAGGGGAAATCGAGAATCCTTCCGAAAGCCATGATTTATCGTATTCAAAGACACAAATACCACTTGCCGGGTCGGATTGAAGAATCCCGACTTCGACATTGCGGTACAGAACCTTGATTTTTTTGACATCGGAAATCATCGGCCTTTTTGTCTGTTCTGATTTTTATTAATTGTCTCCAGTTCTTGGGAGTTTGAGTATTTAGTACGCCCGAGGAGTGAAGCCATTTCGTCGAAATAGTCAAACAGGACTATCAACTTGCAAAATGATTCCAAGGAGATTTTACCAGTCCTTTCGAAATACTCGATAGTTGGGGCAGGAATTCCTGTCAAGTTGCCCAGAGTCCTCCTGCTGTATCCTTTTTCAAGCCTGCGAGACTTGCAATTCTCCGCAAGTCTATCCATCAGGAGCTGTGGGTTTCTTGAATAATTGTCTAATCTATATTCCATAATATATTATGCCATATAGCAAATATTCGCCTTAATCACATATTATATTATGCAAATATACAATTTAAAATAATTAAATGCAAACCATTGAGAATAATCTGCCGAATATTCTGCCTAAATAACCGCAAATTTGTATATTTGTGTGTTAATGAAAATTTCTGAGTTATGTCACGGATTCGCACAATTGTTTCAGCAGTAGTTTTAATCCTTACGTTCTCGGCCGGAGCCGGCGCGAAAGACTGGGAAAGGCAGCTTGTTTGGCCCAAGGGCAAGATGCCTCACCAGCAGCCCCACCAGATTGCCGCAATGACAGCCGAAGCCAACGCAGAAGGATTCAAGCCCGAAAAGCACACTACCGCCTACCTCGAGTGGTTCGACAAACCCGCCAACCCCAACGGCACCTGCATGATACTCATCTCCGGCGGCGGCTACAACAACTGCTGCGACATGAAGCTCATAAAGAAGTGGCGCGAAGCCCTCACTCCCCTCGGAGTACAATGCGTCAGCTTCGTGTACCGCACCCCCAGGCCCGAAGGCCTGCCGATTTACCAGACCGCCTGGGAAGACGCCCAGAGAGCAGTCAGGATGGTACGCAGCCAGGCAAAAAAGCGCGGATTCGACCCAGAAAAAATCGGAGCAATAGGAATGTCGGCCGGCGGGCACCTCACGCTGCTTCTCGCGACCACATCCCAGACAAAAGCCTATAGCCCCATCGACAAGCTCGACAGCCTGCCCTGCCACATCAACTGGGCAATCGCCAATGCCCCCGCATATCTCACAACCGACGGCGAGCAAGGCACAAGATGCACCCGCCAGGGCTACGGCAGCGATGTAAGCATCACCAAGGTATTGGCCTTTGACGAGAAAACCTGCCCGGTCAGTATGCACCACGGCGGCCTCGACCCCTACTCCCCCAACGGCTCAACCCTTGTATACAGGGAACTACGCAAGAGAGGCATCCCCGCAGAACTCCACCTCTATCCCAATAAGAAACACGGTGCCTACGGCCTTGAGAGAGCGATAGAATTCATGACACAGATGGGCTACCTCGGAGAGGTCAAGCCGGAAGAAAAGCTTATGGACCGCTTCCCCTCCGACGAAGCCAGGGCCGAAGTAATCAAGGAAGACATCTGGCCTGAGGACAAAATCCCCAGCTTCCAGGAAAATCAGTGCAAGCCCTATGTAGAATGGCACTTCCCCAAGGAAAAGAAGACCGACGCCATACAGATTATCTACTCAGGCGGCAGTTATAAGAATAACAATCCCGACGGCTTTGAAGTAGCCCCTGCCAGAAGATATCTCAATGCCCTCGGCATCACCGTTGTAACCCTCAAATACCGCACGCCACGCCCGGAAGCTCCACTGTCAAAGCACACCACCGCCTGGCAGGATTTGCAGCGCACCATACGCCTCGTTCGCAGCAAAGCCAAAGACTACGACCTGAACCCCGACAAAATCGGTATCATGGGCTCATCGGCAGGAGGACATCTCACCCTTATGGGAATAACCTCCTCGCTCCACAATAGCTATAATCCGAGCGGCGATATCGACAAGCTCCCCTGCAACGTCCAATGGGGCATAGCCATCTATCCCGCCTACGTACTCACAGAC
Organism: Bacteroidales bacterium; assembly: GCA_017443025.1. Lineage (GTDB taxonomy): Bacteria > Bacteroidota > Bacteroidia > Bacteroidales > UBA932 > Cryptobacteroides. The sequence continues at coordinate 40,304 of JAFSPG010000004.1, forward strand.
GGAATGAACGGCCACAATTCGAACGGAGGCAACGGAGATGAAGACGTCTTCGCCCCCGAATTCTCCTTCGACATCAAGACAGCTCCCACGCTTTTCATCCACGGCGACGCCGACGGCTACTCAGCCATGGGCTCGGTCAAGACCTGGGAAAAGATGCGCGCCATGGGCATACAGAGCGAACTCCATACCCTCGCGACCCGCAAGCACTGCTTCCAGCGCCAAGCCTCACCCGGTACCGGCAGTTACACCTGGATGGACAGAATCGCAGAATTCCTCCAGCCATTTATTAAGGACTAAATAATTAAAAAATCGGCATTGTCACAAAAACGAAAGACAATGCCGATTTTCTTTTGGATTTGTCGGCATAAAAAACTAATTTTGTAACCCGTATTTTAACCAATTCCTATCGCCATGAAATACGGGTTCGACAACGAGAAATATCTCAAAATCCAATCAGAACACATCAAGCAGCGCATCGCCACCTTCGGCGATAAACTCTACCTTGAATTCGGAGGCAAGCTCTTCGACGACTTCCACGCCAGCAGGGTCCTTCCCGGTTTCGAGCCCGACAGCAAGCTGAAAATGCTCATGCAGATGAAAGATGATGCCGAAATCATCATCGTCATCAGCGCGGTAGATATCGAGAAGAACAAGGTACGCGCCGACCTCGGCATCACCTACGACGTTGATGTACTTCGTCTGAGGGACGAATTCATCGACAGAGGCCTGAGCGTCAACAGCGTTGTCATAACCCACTACAACGGCCAGTCCAGCGCCGACGCCTATCGCAAGCGCCTCGAGAAGATGGGAATTAAAGTTTACTACCATCATACCATCGAAGGTTACCCCAATAACGTCGCCCTGATTGACTCAGAAGAAGGCTTCGGCAAGAACGACTACGTGGTAACGACCAAGCCCCTCGTCGTAGTCACGGCCCCAGGCCCCGGCAGCGGCAAGATGGCAGTCTGCCTCAGTCAGCTTTACCAGGAGAATAAGCGCGGAATAAAGGCCGGATACGCCAAATTCGAGACCTTCCCCATCTGGAACCTTCCTCTCGCCCACCCCGTAAACATGGCCTACGAAGCTGCCACGGCCGATTTGGACGACGTCAACATGATTGACCCCTTCCACCTCGAAGCCTACGGCAAGACGGCAATAAACTATAATCGCGACATCGAGATATTCCCCGTAATGAACGCTCTCTTCGACGACATCTACGGAGAGACTCCATACAAATCGCCCACCGATATGGGCGTTAATATGGCCGGCTACTGCATCTGCGACGACGAAGTATGCCAGGAAGCATCCAGGCAGGAAATAATCCGCAGATACTATACGGCCCTTTGCAGCCTCGCCAATGGCAAGGAAGCTGAAGGAGAGGTCAACAAAATCGTCCTTCTGATGAAGAGAGCAAAGATTACGACCGCCGACCGCAAGGCCACCGTCCCCGCAAAGGAAAGGCTCGAGAAATCTGGCTACGCCACAGCAGCCATCGAGCTCGCCGACGGCACGATTCTCACCGGCGAGACCAGCTCTCTGCTCGGCCCCAGCGCCGCCCTGCTGCTTAATGCCCTGAAGCATCTGGCAGGAATAGCCCACAACGTAAAACTCATCCCCCAGCAGATGATTGAGCCCATCCAGACCACCAAGGTAACCTATCTGCATGGGCACAACCCTCGCCTTCACACAGACGAAGTGCTGGTGGCGATATCAATGATGAGCCTGATAGACGAGAACTGCAAGCTTGCCCTGCAGCAGCTTCCCAACCTTAAAGGAGCGCAAGTCCACTCCACTGTAATGCTCAGCGAAGTGGACCGTAAAACTTTCAAGAAACTGGGAATCGACCTTACCTGCGATCCTGTAAGGAAAATCGTCCGATAATCCAGCGTCCTACTCTGGCAAAGGCATAACCGATTACAAGACCTACTATAAAGCCTACAAGCACGTCGCCCAGAAAGTGCTTGCCGACGAATATGCGGCTGATTCCGACCAGAATCGCCCAGGAGAAAATGCACCAGCCGTAAATCTTATACGAACGGGTAGTATCGTTCTTGAATCCGAGATAGGAGCATATTGCAAAGCCGAGGGCATTGGCGGCGTGTGCTGAGAAGAATCCGAAGTGATTGCCCTTCCCTTCAAGCATATGCAGGCCTCCTGCGACCATAAATTCATCCCAGCAGGGGCGTAACCTCGCTACCGAGTACTTAACCAGATTCCCGAGCTGGTCGCAGCAAGTTACGGTCAGTATGCACATGAACATCACCACAAGGGCCCTCTTCCATCCGAGATTCCAGAAGAAAAATCCAAGAATCACTGCATACATGATAAACCATATCTTCTTCGCTGAGAAGAGCTGCCATACCGGATCCGTTATCGCGCTGTGCAACGAATTTATCGCCAACGTTACACGCTGGTCAATGCTATGTAAATCTTCGATAATCATAACATTATATTATTTATAAATTGGTACTGAAATAAAAACTGTGGTCGCCCATGACCGCATGAATGGGAGGGGCCCACGAAGTGGGAGGGATAGGCCCGAAGGGCCGTAGTTTTTATTCAGTATCAATTTATAATACATGATTCTCAAGTTTCGATTTGGCGAAGGCGGCGGTGACGTGAACGGACTTCTTCTTTGACGAAGGAGCATCGAACATGGCGTCGTCCAGAATCTTCTCGCAGATGGAACGCAGGCCACGGGCACCGAGCTTATTGCTAATGGCAGTATCAACAATGATATCCATCGCCTCATCATCCACCTTGAAGGTAATCCCGTCCATCTTGAAAAGCCACTCATACTGTTTCAGAATGGCATTTCTGGGCTCCGTAAGTATACGCTTCAGGGCGGCCCTGTCGAGCTGGTCGAGATAAGTAATCACCGGCAGACGGCCGATAATCTCAGGAATGAGACCATATGTACGCAAATCCTGGGCATTTACATACTGCAGGAGGTTATTCTTGTCGGCCACCGGCTTGTTCGAGGTACCGAAACCAATCACATTGGTATTGAGCCTCTGGGCAATGCTACGCTCTATGCCCTCAAAAGCACCGCTGCAAATGAACAGGATGTTCTGAGTATTCACGTGAACGAAAGACTGCTCCGGATGCTTGCGCCCTCCCTTGGGAGGAACATTCACCACCGTGCCCTCGAGAAGCTTTAGCAAAGCCTGCTGAACGCCCTCGCCGGAGACATCCCTGGTAATCGAAGGATTGTCGCTCTTGCGGGCAATCTTGTCGATTTCGTCGATGAATACAATACCCTGCTCCGCCATGGCTACATTGTAATCGGCCTGCTCAAGCAGACGGGTCAGGATGCTTTCCACATCTTCGCCCACATAACCGGCCTCAGTCAGTACCGTAGCATCGACAATCGCAAACGGCACTTCCAGAAGCTTGGCAATGGTCCTGGCAAGGAGAGTCTTTCCGGTACCGGTAGGGCCGACGAGAAGCACATTCGACTTCTCCAGCTCCACTCCCGACTCCCCTACCAGCTGACTGTTGTGAATCAGGCGCTTATAGTGATTATATACAGCAACAGCGAGCTGTTTCTTAGCCCGCTCCTGCCCAATCACATAGCCGTCGAGATACTTTTTAATATCCTTGGGCGTGTAAATATGGACCTCTTTATTTGCCACTTGCGCGTTTTTTGATGATTTCATCGACCATTCCGTAGTCGAGAGCCTCCTGCGCACTCATCCAGAAGTCGCGGTCGGCGTCGGCGAAGACTTTGTCGAAGGGCTGGCCGCTGTGCTCTGAGATGATTTTGTAGAGCTCAGTACGGATTTTGTCGATTTCCTTTGCAGCAATGAGAATATCAGAAGCCTGACCCTGTGCGCCGCCGAGAGGCTGATGAATCAGCACTCTGGCGTGCGGAAGGGCGGAACGCTTGCCGTGGGCGCCGGCGCACAGCAGCACCGAGCCCATCGAGGCGGCCATACCGGTAACGATAGTCTGCACGTCAGGCTCAACCAGCTGCATAGTATCGTATATAGCGAGGCCGGAAGACACCTGACCACCCGGAGTATTCAGATAAAGCGTAATATCGGCAGAACTGTCCTGGGAGGCCAGGAAAAGCAGCTGAGCCTGGACGATATTTGCAACGTCATCATCAATAGGCACTCCAAGGAAGATGATTCTGTCCATCATAAGGCGGCTGAACACGTCCATGCTGGCTACGTTCAGCTTGCGCTCCTCGATGATGGTAGGATTGATATATGCATCGAGGGCGGACTGGTAGCGGTGAAGGGTCGCCGAGGAGATTCCCCTGCCCTTGTTGGCGTATTTGTTGAATTCGTTGCTGTTCATATATTAAAGCGCTCTGAATTTTTCTACTGTAATCTTTTTCTTGCTGATGGTGATGACATCCTTGACGGCGGCTAGAACCTTCTGGTCTTCGACGCCCTCTTCGATCTGACGGCCCTGACGCTCGTCGGCGAGAACCCTCTGGGCTGCCTCCTTGAGCATATCGGCAGGGACATTGCCGATTCCGTACATTGCATACTGATATGCGACATAGGACTCAGCTGCCTCCTGGATATCCTTAGCCTCAACCTTGAGCTTATATTCCTTCATGAGGTGCTCACGGACGAGCTGCCAGCGGAAATCCTTGAGGAACATGTCGAATTCCTTCTCTACGTCCTCTGCGGAGAATTTACCCTCATTTACTTTAATGAGCCAGCGCTTCAGGAAGTCCTCGGGAAGCTGCAGTGCTGCCTTTTCTACCAGATACTCGCGGATATCCTTGGAAAGGCGGTAATCGGCCTCCTGTTCATAATTCGAGGTAAGATGCTCTGCGACAGCGGCGTCGAATTCCTTCTCGTCATGCACTTTGTCGGGGCCGAAGAGGCGGTCGTAAGCCTCCTTGCCGGGCTCGGCGGGAACAAGTTCCTTCTCGCCCTTATCGTTCTCCTTCATCTCACCGGCCTGACGGAGCATATTCTCCTTCATCTCCTTCTTAGCCTTCTCGGTGACATCGATATTGTAAAGGGTAACTTTGTCGTCCTTGGAAAGGGTGAGCGTGATTTCAGGGGTCTGGGCTACATCGAACTTGAAGGTGAAATCCTTGCCGGATACCCATTCGTTCTCGGGCTGGTCCTCGCTGGCGAGAGGCTCTCCGACCACGCGGAGCTTGCTCTTCTTGAGGAAATCATTGAGCCCTTCGGAAATGACATCGTTGACGGCCTCGGCCAGTGCCTGCTCGCCGTAAACCCTCTGAATGAGACTCATAGGAGCCATTCCCTTGCGGAAGCCCTTGAAATCGGCGGTTCTTCTACGTTCTGAAAGTCTTTTCTTCTCCGCGGGCTGATAATCCTCAGCCTTGATCTCCATTGTGACCTGAACGTTAAGGTCATCGATCTGCTTTTTTGTAAGTTTCATTTCTAAAATATGATTTGTTATTTGTTTTGCGAAGGATATTCAACTCTGTCGTGGTAGAGGCGCCCGAGATACTCCTTGAGCACTTCCTTGATGGCCACCAGGTCTCCGAGTGTCAGGCCGGATTCATCCAGCTGGCCGTCGGAAATCTTGGCGGATACTATCTTTTCGACGAAGTTGTCAAATGTCTCTTTTGAATTGTCGTTCAGCGTTCTTGATGCGGCCTCGACGGTATCGCATATCATAAGTATTCCCTGCTCACGAGTCTGGGGCTTCACGCCCTGATAGCTGAACAGGTATTTATCAGCGGGGTCGCCACCCTCTGAGACATATTTATTATAGAAATATGCCGCACAGGACACTCCGTGGTGGCTGCGGATAAAGCCTATGACATCCTCGGGAATGTTGAACTTGCGGGCCAGCTCCACCCCGTCGGGCACGTGCTTTACGATACGCGCCGCACTCTGGATGGGAGCCAGACCGTCGTGGTAACGGACTGAGCCGATCTGCTGATTCTCAATGAAGCAGAGAGGGTCGGACAGCTTGCCGATATCGTGATACATGGCTCCTGCGCGCACAAGAAGAACGTCTGCGCCGATGCAACGGGCTGCGGCATCGGCCATATTCATCACGGCTAGAGAATGCTGGAATGTTCCTGGGGCCTTGACGGACAACTCACGGAGAAGTACTCCGTTGGTGTCGCAGAGCTCGCGGAGTTTGGTCTCTGAAAGCATTGAGAACAGCTTCTCCAGGAGGAATATCAAAGGATATCCGGCAATCGGCAAGAATGCGCCGAGGAAGAGCGACAGAATCCTGCCCTGGTTGATGAAGATTATACTACCGTCGAGGAAGCGGAACACCAGATATGCCACCAGCATCGCTGCAAAGACAATCGATGCCATTATGAACTGGCGCCATCCGCGTGAGAATCTTTCTACTGCAGCCAGAGTAACAATACCGGCCGTCAGGTAAATGACGAAAACTTCCAGTCCTACAGCCTGGAATGCAAGCAGTGGAAGAAGCGTTGCAACATATACGGCCACTACGAGGTTCCTGCTGAAGAAAGGTACCAGATACAGGCAGAGCAGCGAGAACGGCACCATATACAGGGCCTCGGTGTTGGAAACGCCGGTGATGATTCCGCCCAGCATGAATGCAGCTGCGCAGAATACGATGTAAAGCAGTTTATTCCATTCGGCGAATACTCCCGGCGCGCAGTAAAGCACAGCCAGGAAGAGCATTATGCAAATCAGCAGGGAAAGGAAACCGTTGCCCAGCCAGACCAGCACGAGCGGGCCGGAGTAACCGATGCTGCTTTCGAATTCCGTCTTGTAGGAATAAAGAATCTGATAAGCCTCGGAGGTTACGGTATCTCCCTCACGGATAATGACCTCGCCGGCAGACACATAGCCCTGGGTAGGAGATATGTCCTGGACGGCGGAATTACGAATAAGCAATTCGCCGTCCTTGTCCGGGACCAGGTTAACCCTTACCAGCTCGTTTATCCGCTCTGAGCGCATAAGCTCTTCGAGACTCGCAGCATTTTCAGCCAAAGGAAAAAGATTTGCGTAAAGACGGTCGAGGGCCGATGAAAGGGTGTACAGGTCGCTTGCTGCGCAGGGAGTGGAATGCTTATCCTTGCGGACATATACGAGAGCGGCTCCGTCGGGGATATCTTCGTCGGAAACGATTCCCTTGCTGTAAATGTCGGTCAGGCTGCGGAGAATCTCGTTCTTGATCTTCAGCTCCACGGCGGGACCGAGATTCCCGGCGTCTTTCAAGGCCGAAAGCACGACCATGTCGTCGTACTTGAAGCAATAGTTGATATCTTCACGGGAGGCATCTTCATCTTCCAGAAGCTGGCGTTCGGTTTTCAGTATTGGAAAATCGAACTGGGCTGTAAGCGTAGGGTTTGACCACGTTTCGCCTTTGGCGAACTCGTAGCTGAACCGCGCCTTTCTGGGAAATGCAACTGTAATGGCTGCAAACAGAATTGCGAACAGTATGTAAACCGATATGCTTCTCGGGATATTTACACGCTCCATTGCGACGAAGGTTTATGCGTCGATATTGGCGTAGTGGGCGTTCTCCTCGATGAACTGACGGCGCGGCGGAACGTCGTCGCCCATAAGCATCGAGAAGGTGCGTTCTGCCTCAACGGCATTTTCTATGGTAATCTGACGGAGAAGCCTGGTTTCGGGGTTCATGGTAGTGTTCCAGAGCTGCTCATCGCTCATTTCACCAAGACCTTTGTAGCGCTGGACTGCAACTCCCTTGTCGCTGCCTTTGCCGAGACGGGCAGTAGCTTCGGCCCTCTGGGCATCTGTCCAGCAGTAAACTTCTTCCTTGCCCTTCTTGACCAGATAGAGAGGAGGAGTGGCAAGATATACGTATCCGTTCTTGATAAGGTCGAACATATAACGGAAGAAGAAGGTCAGGATGAGGGTGGCGATATGGCTACCGTCGACATCGGCATCGGTCATAATGATGACTTTGTGGTAACGGAGCTTGCTGAGGTCCATTTTCTTCTCGCCGGTTTCATCTTCCACGGCCACGGAGACTCCGAGGGCAGTGTAGATGTTGCGGATTTCTTCGCTGTCGAAGGCGCGGTTGCCGGCGGCTTTCTCTACGTTGAGGATCTTACCCCTCAGCGGAAGGATGGCCTGGATGCGACGGTCGCGGCCCTGCTTTGCGGTACCGCCTGCGGAATCACCCTCGACGAGGAAGAGTTCGCATTTGCCGGGATCGCGCTCGGAGCAGTCGGCCAGCTTGCCGGGCATGCCGGCGCCCGTCATGACGGTCTTGCGCTGCACCATTTCGCGGGCCTTGCGGGCGGCGTTACGGGCTGTAGCGGCAAGAACGACTTTCTCGATGATGATTTTACCGAACTTGGGATTCTCCTCGAGATACATGTCCATCGCGGCGGCAGTAGCCTGGGAAACGGCGGAAGTAACCTCGGTATTTCCGAGCTTGGTCTTGGTCTGGCCTTCGAACTGAGGCTCGGCAACCTTTACGGATATGACGGCGGTAAGGCCCTCGCGAAAATCCTCGGGGGCAAGCTCAACCTTGGCCTTTGCGAGGAGGTTGTTCTTCTCGGCGTAGTTGCGCAGCGACCTCGAAAGGCCCATCTTGAAGCCCTGGAGGTGGGTACCGCCTTCTATTGTGTTGATATTGTTGACGTAAGAATAAATCTTCTCGCTGTATCCGGTATTATACTGGAGAGCGATATCGATAGGGATAATCTTATCGGAATTGACGCAAACAGGCTCGGGGATGAGCTCTTCGGCGCCGGCATCGAGGTATTTGATAAATTCCTTGAGACCTTCCTCGGAATAGAAGACATCCTGCTTGAACACCTTGCGGCCGGTAGGCTTGGAATCGCCGTTTTCGTCGGTGACGAATTCATCCACCTCGTGGCGCTTGTCGGTAAGGGTGATGCGGATGCCCTTGTTCAGATAAGCCAGCTCGCGCATACGTGCGGCAAGGGTGTCGTACTTATAGACTGTCGTCTGGGTGAAAATCTCCGGATCGGGATGGAAGGTGATGAAGGAACCGGAATCCTGGCAGTCGCCGACAATCTCTACCGGAGTAAGGGGCTTGCCCTTGGAGTACTTCTGTACGTGAATCTTACCTTCGCGGTGGATTTCAGCAACCAGAAGGTCGGAGAGGGCGTTGACGCAGGATACACCCACGCCGTGGAGACCTCCGGAAACCTTGTAGCTGTTCTTGTTGAACTTTCCGCCGGCGTGGAGGACGGTAAGAACGACCTCGAGGGCGGAACGGTGCTCCTTGGGATGCATTCCGGTAGGGATGCCTCGGCCGTTATCCTTGACGGTAATGGAATTGTCTTCGTTGATATCTACCGTAATATCGGTGCAGAAGCCAGCCATGGCTTCGTCGATACTGTTGTCGACCACCTCATATACAAGGTGATGGAGACCACGCTCGCTTACGTCGCCGATGTACATCGACGGACGCTTCCTTACAGCTTCTAGTCCTTCAAGAACCTGAATGCTACTGGCCGAATACTCCTGTTGTGCGGCTTTGATTTCTTCTGTTTCTGCCATATCTCAAATAAAATTTACTTCTGTCCAAACGTAAAAAAACGTACGTTTCAGGGGGATGCCCATAAAACGTACAAATTTAGGTAAAATTTTGCATTAAAACAATCCTCTGGATTGTTCCCTTGCATTTTTATTTCAGAAATTGCAGACGATTCCGGCGGTGCCGTAAATGCCGCGGTACGACATCAGGTTGTCGAGAATGATTTTGCGGTCAAGAAGGTTTCCGGCGCGGCCGAAAAGGGAGAATTTGCGGTTGACTGAATATTCCGCGTAAAGGCCCAGATCGGTGTATCCGGAAGTGCCTGTTTTGCCCCTTAGACCGGTGGCTATTTCAGCCTCTATGCCGAATAGTATCCTGGTTTTCCAACGATATGTTCCCTTCAGGTTGACTTTCGCCCTTCCGGGCAGGAACAGAGTCTGCCCTTCGGCCTCATCTGCAGAAGCAGACCTCAGCAGGAAAGACGCCTGAAGCATATAAGGACGCCGATCAAAGACGGCCATACCCTTCAGATATCCTTCGTGGAATTTGGCAAAAGCGATGTAGTAAGGAATCTGTTCGCTTACGGCATACAGGGCTTCGTCCGCAACCAACCTGAAACCCGCCGATAGTTCATATCTGAAGGCCGTGGCGATATTTCCTCTTATCCCTGCCGCAGCATTGATGCGCTCGGCGCTGTTGCCGCCCAGTCCGAGCATATTTGCCGTATAGAAAGGATTCCTGTCTTTCAGTACCGAATAATCCAGAAGAGTGTTGCCTCCGGTTACGGAAAGCCAGGAAGACATCCTTCCGTGAATGAGTTCGTAAGAGATGGAGGCGTCGGGATAAATAACCTGATTCTTGTGGACGGAACGGCTTGTAAACCCGATTTTTACCCCTATGTCAATCCGTGTCCTGCCTTTCGAGAAGGTGTAATGCGGCGATACTTCGAACGACTCCAGCACTCCTTCGGCAAGGCCTGAATAAGAAGTATGGGTATAATGCAGGGATGCATATATGGAATGGTCGAAATACTGATACCCCAGCCGGCCGTCAAATACAAGCCCGAGAGAAGAGAGCCTGTCAAGGGAGGTTACGCTGTCGCCGTTCCAGTCGAGCGCCGCTCCGGCACCATAAATCCAGCCTTTTTCGCCGCGCGAGCCGAAACTGACTCCGGCATTCAAGCCGCCGAAGGAAGTATTTATTTTGTCTCCGTATATGCCGTTTCTGGAATGTATGCTCTTGAAAGAGGCATCGAAATTCAAATCAGCTCCGGAGAAACGCTTGACTCCGTCGATTCCCGCGGTTGTCACGCTTTCGTAGCCTGTCCATTCGAGATGATTGACCGCGCTCCCGTACTTTCCGAAATACGAACGGTTACGGGCGCTCAGATTGAGCGCGAAGTCACTGTCTTCCAAGGGAGTAAAGACGAAGTCCACCTCAGGATGCAGAGGATAGCCGGCACCTGCCTTCAGGTATCCGCTGCTGCCCTTCCTGGCTCCGCTATGGAGTTTAAGTCCGAAATTATCCGCCTCCTTCTTCCCCACACCGCCTTTATTGGACTTTATCGCCTGAAGACAATGTTCGGAAATTTCCGTAAAACGTCCATCCTTGCGGCTGAGCTCAAAGTATTTGGCCGCCTCGGAATATCGTCCTTCGCCATAGTGGATGATGCCCGACAGGCAGGCCCCGGCGGCCGAATATGAAGTCTGTCCCATACGGGAAAGGACTTCGAGTTCGTGCAGGGCTCCGTCGTTGTCGGAGGTGCGATAGCTGCAATAGGCTTTTTTGAAACAAGCCTCGCTGCGCTCGCGCCAACGCAACAGACGGGGATTGAGCTTATCCATCATCATCTGGGCGAGTCCGTAGGCTCCGCTGTCGAAAAGATTCAGGCCGTGGCGGTAGTAAATGAGAGGGAGAAGCCCTGAAGAAGGATACTTCTTTTCGTATTCGATTAAAACATCTTCGTATCCCACGGCATTTAGCTGGGCAAGGCACAATAGCCTGTAGCCCTCGGCCTCGCTGCCGCTTTCTGCGGCCAGCACTTTTGCAGCCTCGGAATACATTCCCCGGTCGAACAGTTCCCTACCCTGATCAAGTATATCCTCGGGGCCCGATGCGGCGGCCGGCATGGCGGCCATTGAAATCATTGCGGCGAGGGATATTGCAAGAAAGGAACGATTCATCAGGAATAATAGGTTAAAGCATACAAAAATAAACAAATTTCCGTTATATTTGCACTGCGACCATCGAAATATCCAAGATAATGGCAGATAACGGCACAAAGCCCCTCATTCAATTCGAAGGAGCTGACATAAACAACGGCGAATCGACCGTCATCAAGAATCTGAACATGTCGGTATTTCCGGGAGATTTTGTCTACATAGTAGGTAAGGTCGGCACCGGCAAGACCTCCATCATCAGGACGATAATCGCCGAGAATCCCCTGCTCAAAGGCAAAGGTACGGTTTGCGGCTTCGACCTCAAGCGCATCTCCGCCAAGCAGGTCCCGATGCTGCGCAGGCAGATGGGTGTGGTATTCCAGGATTTCCAACTGCTGACCGACCGCACGGTCGAAGACAATCTGGCCTTCGTCCTCGAGGCTACCGGATGGAAGGATGCCGTCAAGCGTGCCGTCCGCATCAAAGAAGTTCTCAAGGACGTAGGTATGGAGGATAAAGCCGGCAAGATGCCCCATCAGCTCTCCGGCGGCGAGCAGCAGCGCATCGCCATAGCCCGTGCCCTCCTGAACAGACCTTCCGTCATCATCGCCGACGAGCCCACCGGCAACCTCGACAACGAGACCGCCGACGGCATAATGAAACTTCTAACAGGAATTAACGCCGAGGGTACCGCCATAGTGATGGTCACGCATAACAAGCTGATTTTCGAGAAGTACCGCGGACGAGTGATGGTCTGCAAGAACGACAGCTGCACCGAAAACATCGCCGACGAAGTAATCGACCTTTCGCTCAACATATGACGCTGAAGGAAAGATACGCCGGAATAATAGGCTGGTTTACCGAGAACCGGCCGGTTGCGGAGAGCGAGCTTCACTTCGACTCCCCTTTCCAGCTTCTTATAGCCGTTATCCTTTCGGCCCAGTGCACCGACAAGAGAGTGAATCTGGTAACTCCGGCACTGTTCAAGGCCCACCCCACTCCCGAGGCCCTCGCTTCTGCCTCCGCCGAAGATGTTCTGCCCTATGTAAAAAGCGTGTCATATCCCAACAGCAAGGCCCTCCATCTGGTGGAAATGGCCCGTAAGCTGCTTTCGGATTTCGGGGGAGAAGTCCCTTCGGATATCGACGAGTTGATGACTCTTCCGGGCGTTGGCCGCAAAACCGCCAACGTTATAGCCTCTATAGTGTACGACAAGCCTGTTATTGCTGTAGACACCCACGTATTCAGGGTTTCTCACCGTCTAGGCCTGTCGAAGGGCAAGACTCCTGAAGCAGTTGAACGCGACCTTGAAAAACACATTCCCGTGGAGAAACGGGCCATTTCACATCACTGGCTCATCCTCCACGGGAGATATGTATGTACCGCGCGCTCACCTAAATGCAGCGAATGCCCATTGAGCGGCTGGTGCGCTTATTTCGAGGCCGGAATCTGACGGTATTTTCCGTTATAATCGACTACGTTCTTGACTCCGGCTTTGTCGGTAACTTCAATCACGAAGAAATCATTTCCTGCAACTGAAATGTCGATAGAGGCGACCGCCTCTTTCTCAGCATTTGTCAGGCCAAGAGCGCGGACGTCGGCTGTAAAGCCTTCCGTGCGGTCCATCTCGGCATAGAACAGGGCCCACATTGTATTCCAGCCTGTCAAATCAGCCTCTCCGAGCTCGACAGACTCATTAGGAGCGGCAAAGTACAGTATGCCCCAGCGCTCCGGCATATGCATGTCGATTTTGCCGGTAGGACTCCATACCCAGTTCTCCTCCCTGTCGGGCCTCATCCATTCTACCCTTGAGAAATTGATACGCCAGATGCGGGATTCCTCAGGCTTGGCGAAAGCCATCATCAGACCTTTCCTCGGGATGGCCATCTCAGCATACCAGGCCTTGGAGTCGCGGGAGGTCCTGACCACCAGGCCCGGGCAGTCCCATGGCATATAAAAATCGCCGCCGTTGCGGTAGGGCTTATTCATCATCAGGTCCATCACCGTGCCTATGGCATTTATCTCTATCTCGAAATACGACTGTCCGTCGCAGTCGGGGTCGATAAACACCTCGAAATCGTTTTCCTTCCAAATGATGGTGTCGCGCTGCTTGAGGTTGGCCACAATCTTGTCTTCGATGATGGTTGCGCCGATATAGAGGTTCTCGGCATCCCAGAGCATCTTTACGAAGGTCTGCTTTGCGGGCAGAGTATCTACAGATATGTCGGTGAAATCTTCACTTGCAGGAGCCGCAAGCCAGTCGGCGTCGCCAAGTTTTCCGTCAACGACAATTCCACCGGTATATGGAGCCATATAATACCTTGGCTCAGTAAGCCTTGCAGCGTATTTGGAGAGCAGGCCCTCTCCTTCAGAAGCACTGCAGCAGGAAGCCACAATGGCCCCTGATGCAAGCATAATCGGAAGTAATATCCTTCTCATAGTCAATTATTTGGCGAACTGAGCCTTAAGGTGTTCAATCTTGGCGTCGGCGTTCTCGCCCTTTGCTCCGAAGTAGAACTTGATCTTGGGCTCCGTTCCGGAAGGACGGACGGTAACTACGTCGCCGGCCTGGGCGAAGAACTGGAGGACATTGGATTTGGGCAGGCCCGTCTTTTCAGTCTCGAGATAATCGACGACCTTGATAACGGGTGAGCCATCGAGGTCTTTCGGAGGATTCTGGCGCAGGTCGGCCATAATCTTCTGGATTTCCTCGGCTCCGCTCTTGCCCTTGCGGACTACGGAGACAAGGCCTTCCTTGCGATATCCGTAATCCTTGTAAATCTTCTGGAGAAGCTGATACAGGGTGAGGCCCTGATCTGCAGCCCAGGCAGCGCACTCAGCCACGAAGCAGCAGGAGATGGGTGCATCCTTGTCCCTTACATACTCGCCTACGTTGAAGCCGTAGCTTTCCTCGCCGCCGCAGATGAACTGGGCCTTGCCTTCGTTCTGCTTGACGACTGCAGCGATGAATTTGAAGCCTGTGAGCACATCATAGCACTTGATGCCGAAACTGGCAGCAATCTCGGCGATAAGAGGAGTGGTAACGATAGTCTTTACTACATATTGCTCACCTTTGAGCTTACCCTCTTCATTCATACGGTTAAGTATGTACCAGGTGAGGATGGAGCCTGTCTGGTTGCCGTTCAGAAGAACCATCTTACCTTCGTTGTCACGAACGGCGATGCCGATACGGTCGGCGTCGGGGTCGGTGGCCATGACGAGGTCTGCTCCCTCTGCATCGGCCTTCTCGATGGCCATCTTGAGAGCGGAGGCCTCCTCGGGGTTAGGCGACATTACGGTAGGGAAATTTCCGTCGCTGATGTCCTGTTCGGGGATATGGATGATATTCTTGAATCCAAGCCTGGCGAGGCCCTCGGGAACGATTCTGACGCCGCTGCCGTGGATTGGAGTATATACGATCTTGATGTCGGAGTGACGCTTCACTGACTCGGGGCTGAGCATCTGCGAAAGGACGTCGTTGAAGTATTTGTCGTCCATCTCCTTGCCCATGATATCGATGGGAGCGGCATCGGGGCCGGGAACGAACTTCACCATCGAAGGGTCGGTAATCTTCAGAACCTCGGCCACAATCTCCTTGTCGACGGGAGATGTAACCTGGGCGCCGTCGCTCCAGAATACCTTGTAACCGTTGTACTCCTTGGGATTGTGGGATGCGGTAATCATGACGCCGGCGTTGGCCTGCTTGCTGCGCACGGAATAGCTCAGCAGCGGAATCGGGCGGATATTGTCCCAGAGATAGACGTGGATGCCGTTGGCAGAGAGGACATCGGCCGTAATACGGGCGAAGACCTTGCTGTTGTTGCGGCTGTCGTAGGAAATGCATACGCTGAGCTGCCCTTTGATGCGGCTCTTCATATAGTTGGCAAGACCCTGGGTAGCCATTCCCACGGTGTACTTGTTCATTCTGTTCGTACCGACGCCCATAACGCCTCGTAGGCCGCCTGTACCGAACTCGAGATTACGGTAGAAGGCATCTTCGAGAGCTGCGGGGTCCTCCTTCTGGAGACGAAGGATTTCATTTTTGGTTTCAGGGTCGAAATCGCCGCAAAGCCACTGATTTACAACATCCAGGTAATTCTTTTCTGCCATAGTTATATAGTTATTAATTAGTCTGATAAGCGTATCGGAAGCCGTATCCGGTACATCCTCACAAACTTACGCAAAAATTTTAATTTTTGCAATGAAAACAGATTGTTATCTTTGCATATTGTATGAAAGCTGATTTCAGCATATTGTGCGACTTTGTCGCCGCCCACGGAAATGAGTCCCCGGACGCCCTGCTTCTGGGCCGAAGCAAGTGGCCGGATATCGACATCGACGCAGCTGTCAATACTCTCCGGGGCCGCGAAAGGCTTCACAGGAAGGTACCCGACTGGGCCGGCAATCAGAGCCTTGTCTTCCCCACCGACCTTTGCACCCAGCAGTGCAGCAGCGCCGAAACTGCCGGATTCAAAGTTGCCTTGGCAAAGAGTATCCTGAAAGGTAAATCGGCCGGCGAAGCCCGTCTCGCCGACCTTACCGGAGGCCTTGGAGTAGATGCATTCGCCTTTGCATCCAACTTTGGGAAAGTACTCTATAACGAGGCAGACGAGCGCCTTGCAGCTGCTGCGCAGTGGAATTTCTCCCATCTTGGAGCCGGAAATATAACAATATCCAACAGATTTGTCGAAAGCGGAAACCTGCAGGAAATCTTAGGCGGCTTCAAACCGGATATATTATTCCTCGACCCGGCCCGCAGGGCCGTGGACGGGAGGAAGGTCTTTATGCTTGAAGACTGCAGCCCTGACATTCTCAGTATTAAAGACGAACTGCTCTCTCTCAGCCAGGCCGTTATGGTAAAGCTCTCCCCCATGGCCGACATATCCAGAGTTGTCGGGCAGCTCGGAGACTGCGTATCACTGGTCTGCACGGTTGCCTGTGGTGGAGAGTGCAAGGAACTCCTGCTCGTCCTCGAAGCCGGGCACAGCGGCCCTGCCTCACTTTGCATTTACGAAGACGGAACTGTAATTCGCCGCCCTTCCTGTAAAGACGGCGGAGATATAAAGCTATTCAGCACCCCGGCAGAATTCGAGAGCAGCTGCGGAGCCCTAATTTTCGAGCCGGGCAAAGCCCTGTTGAAATCCGGACTGTTCAATGCTCCCTGCAGTGAAGGATATGTCAAGCTTGCCGGAAGTACCCATCTTTATATATGCCGGGGCAGCAGTGGCCTTCCCGGCAAGTATTTCAGAATCAAGGAGATTCGACCCATGTCAAGCAAGGGGCTGAAGGCCATTTCCAAGACCGGAATAAGCGCAGAAGTGTCTACACACAATCTTCCTATAAAAGCCGAGGACCTGAAAAAGCGTCTTCGCGCCTCTTCAAGTCCTTCGGAGCATATCTTCGCCTGCAAGGTGGAATTCGTCTCGGCCCCCTCCGGCAATTATCTCATTTTCGCCAGCCGCGAAGCTTAGCGCTTCAGATATTTGAGCCAGAAGGCGTGGTGGGCCGAGCGGTCGTGGCGGCCCTGAGTCCCGCGGTAGCCATGCATGCCATCAGGGTAAATCATCAGTTCGAAATGCTTACAGGTACTCTGGAGGGCGTCAATCAGCTGAAGAGAGCCCTGGAAATGAACGTTATCGTCGCCTGTGCCGTGAGTAAGCATAAGCATTACCGGAGCCACTGCCTTTGCATCCTCTTTCGTAGTAGGATACTCGACGGGATAATTCCCTACCTGCGAAATCACCCTCGTCCGGGCGAAGCCGTCGGGATTGGTAGAAGGCGTTTCCATGAATCTTTCGGTATAATGGGTATCGTAAAGCGTCCAGTCATAGACTCCGCCGCCGGCAATTCCGTAATGGAACACGTCCGAATGATTCATCACCAGAAGAGCAGTCATCGTCCCTCCGAATGAAAATCCCTCTACGCCAATCTTGTCTGCATCCACGTATGGAAGAGACTGCAGATACCTTCCCCATTCCACGAAGTCGCGGGTTTCGAGGACACTCAGCTGTCTGTAAATGGCATCCAGGCCTTTACGGCCGTTATGCCCGGCGGCGCGGCAATCGACGGTCACCTCGATTATGCCGTTCTCGGCCCACCACTGGTCACGTATCCTCCAGGAGTCCTGTACCATAGGGATATCGGGGCCACCGTAGATATCAACGTGAACAGGATATTTCTTCGAGATATTGAAATCCTTGGGATACATAATCCACCCGGGAAGGACAAGGCCGTCGGAGGTAGTAATGGAAATATTCTCCGGCAGAGCAAAGTTGCTGATATCCACATCTTTGTCTACAGCCAGATCGGATATCTTGCGGGCTGCTTTCGCCGGAAGATTCTTCCCTTTGCATTTTGCCGCGGCGGCAGTTTTGAATTCCCATACCTGCGTAGGCGTAGTAAAGTTGCTGAGGGCGCATTCGAAGGTCTTTCCGTCGGGCGACATCTTTACGCCATCGGCATTGTAAGCTGTGTCGGTAAGAGGGGTAATCCTTCCCTTCCTGTCGACTTTATAGAAGCCTGTCCTGACCGTAGATTCCCTTCTGGCGGTAAAGTAAACATCACCCTTTTTCTCATCCACCCTCACGATGGAAACCCTCCACAGAGAGTCGTCGGTAAGGCGTTTCAAGGTTTTGCCATCGTATGACAGGAAATAAATCTGCTGCCAGGAAGTCTCGAATGAGCGCACCATATAAAGGCCCTCGGAGGTGAAGACCATATTGTCTATCCAATCGAGCCAGGTCTTGTAAGACTCGTGATAGATAAGACTCTTGGAGCCGTCGGACGCCGACACCTTGTACAAGTCAAGTGTATTCTGGATGCGAGGCTCGCGCTGCACATAAAAACCCTTCGAATCAGGCCCCCAGAAGGGAGTGCCGAAGTATTGGTCGTCGTTCTCGTCGAAATCCGCCCACACAGGCCCGGTGCCGGCTTTCAAATCGATAATTCCTATGCGAACCTTGGGATTGTTCTCCCCCACCTTTGGATAGCGAGTGCGGGAGAGAGAGCCGTCCTGCCCTTTCGGAGAATAGATGGGGAACATCGGCACTTCCGAATTATCGAAGCGGTAGAAGGCGAGCTTGCGGCTGTCGGGGCTCCACCAGAAAGCCTTGAACTTTGAAGGCCTGCCGAAAATCTCCTCGTAGTAAACCCACGAAGCGTAACCGCTATGAATCAGTTCGCTGCCATCGAAGGTCAGCTGACTGACAGACTTTGAGGCAAGGTCTTCTACAAATAGGTTGCCGCCGCAGGTAAAGGCAAGCAGCGAGGAGTCCGGAGATGGAGTGGGGTTCTCCCTGTCCTGGGCCTTTGCAATTACTCCAAGAACCGCAACGGCGGCTGCAATAAGCGCGAATCTTCTCATTTTATAAAACAATCTTCGTTGAAATTCACAAGATAAACCTTTTCAGTGGCCCTGGTGATAGCCGTGTACAGCCAGCGCAGCATATCTCTGTCAAGTTCTTCCTGCCAGATAGGATTATCGATGAATACGCATTTCCACTGGCCGCCCTGCGCCTTGTGGCAGGTAGCGGCATAGCCGTATTTTATCTGCAGTGCGCTATAATACGGGTCCATCTTCACCGCATCGTAGCGCTTGCGCTTCGACTTGATATGTGCATAATCCTCCGAGACGCCCTGATACAGGTTATTCTGCTTTTCATAGCTCAGCGAAGGGGAATCAGAAGTCAGGGTATCAAGGCATATCTTGGCTTCCAGGACATTATCATTGTAATCCGGGAACGACAGCCTTGCAGTTGCGAACTCCAAGCCATATCTCTCCTCGTATGAAGATATTTTCTGAAGTTCGGCCACGTCCCCGTTGGCGATATAATCGGTCTCCTCCCACTTCCCCTCCACAAGATAGCTGTTCTTCACTATCATCAGTCGGTCGCCGCGCACCAGCCTGTCCTCCTTGTACTGAATCATCGAACGTATGCCCTGATTGTAACGGTTCGACATTTTGTTGGAACGGCAGACAATCATCGTTTCGTCCTCGCCGTAGTGGGAATATGCATCGGTAAGGGCCTCCAGAACCTCTCCTCCCCCGATTCTGACCACATCGTCGAAGCCCCGGGTATCAAAACGGAGGTCGCTCCTTGACATCATCGATACTCCGTCTTCGAACAGGAGCTTCCGGAGCCTCGTGGCATTGAGCAGAATTCCGGATTCGGCCTTCTGGCGGACGATAGTCTTCATCTCTGCGCGGACTATTCCGCCATAGCCTTCTATGGTAGCGTCCAGGGCCGGGCTTTCGTCAAGCCCCACCGGCGGCAGCTGCGCCTTGTCACCCACCAGCAGGAGCTTGCACTCCGCCCCGGCGCGGACGAACTGAATCAAATCGTCCAGAAGGTTTCCGGAGCCAAATGGAGAGCCCCCCTCCTGCGAAGTTCCTATAAGCGAGGCTTCGTCCACCACGAACAGAGTCCGGGCAGACTTGTTATGGGAGAGAGAAAACAGGCCCATTCCGTCGTCGCTGAAGGATTTCTGACGGTAAATATGCTTGTGAATCGTATAGGCCTGTCGCCCTGCAAAGCCGCTGAGCACCTTTGCGGCGCGGCCGGTCGGGGCCAGGAGCGTGCAAGGTGTTCCGAACTGGGTAAGAGTATTGACTACGGCGGCGAGCAAGGTGGTTTTTCCGGTACCTGCGAAGCCGCTAAGCACCATTATATCCGAATCGGAAGAAGTGACGAAGCCTGCGATTTTGCGGAAAGCAGCATCTTGACAGGCAGTAGGGTCAATTCCGAGATTCTTCAGAAAACCATTGTAGAGAATATCCTCCCGGCCCATTTACTTCCTGTTTTTTCTGAGAATCATTATGAAAACCGCCAGCACAGGATATATTTCCAGGCGGCCAAGAAGCATGTCGATAGAGAAGAGGAATTTTGCCATTGAAGGCTCGGCGCCGAAGTTACCGGCCGAGCCAATCTCACCGAGAGCAGGACCTACGTTCGAAAGTGAGGTAATGGTTCCGGTAAGGGCGTTTTCTCCGGAGGAGCCTACCATCAGGCACAGCACCGTAGATATGAGGATAAAAGCCAGGAAAACGGCGATATACACTATATGGGGGAATATTTCCTCGTCAGACAGATAACGGTTGCCGACCTTGATATTGAGTACCGAAGAAGGGTTGATGCTGCGGTGAATCTGACGCCCCACCGACTTGAACAGGTAAATTATCCTGTCGCACTTGATTCCACCCGTGGTAGAACCGGCCATACCGCACTGCATACCCACGAACATGAGAAGCACACAGGGAAGCATCGGCCATACGCTGTTGTCGGCAATGGCAAAGCCTGTTGTCGACGAGTATGCACATACCTGGAAGAATCCATCCATGAAAGCCTTGCCCCAGGAAGCTTCGGTGCCGCTCAGTTTCAGGGAGAAAGAAACAATCAGCGAGACTACTACAAGCACCGAAATATAATATCTCAGCACATTGTTTTTCAGCGGCTTAAGCGACCTCGTAGCAAAGACCATGAAAATGAGGCCGAAATGCACCGAGCCAAGCACCATGAACACCATGGTGATGATATTGATTACCGGACTGCCGAAAGCACCTATTGAAAGATTCTTCGTGCTGAATCCTCCGGTTGCGCATACGCTGAAGGCGTGGTTGATGGCATCGAAGAACGACATTCCGGCCAGCATATACGACACAGTTGCAGCAACTGCAAGGCCTACATATACATAGGTAAAGATGGAGACGGTTTTATTCGCCCTTACCCTGTAGCCCTCCTTAGAGAGGGATGACAGTTCCATATTCGTAAGCCTCAGTTTGACAGGGCTCGACGAAGGAATGATAAGGAGGAGGAATACTACGACTCCCAAACCTCCGATAAAGTGGGTTGAAGACCTCCAGAACAACAGACTGTTTGGGAGGGCCTCTACATTGTCGAGGATTGAAGAGCCAGTAGTGGTAAAGCCCGAAACGCTTTCAAACCAGGCATTTATAACCGTGAACGGCCCTCCCCACAGCACATATGGCAGCATTCCGAATATGAACGACAGCACCCACGAAAGGATGATGATCATATATCCGTCCTTGAGCGATATTGCTGAAGTCTTGCGTACGAAGATGAAGGGGAAAATACCGGCCGTGAAGGTAATCACAAAGCTGATTGACAGGGCTGCCAGAGCACTGTCGTGGCCACCTATAAGAGAGATGAGCATAGACAAAAACATAAACAATGCACTCACGAGAAGTGCATAGCCTACGTTTCTGGATATGACTTTAAGGTTCATTTCTCCGAGTTTTCCTCAGCTTCGGCGTTACGGTGGCGAATGGCTCTGATACGCCTGCGGAGCTGCATGTTCTCGTCGGTCACCTCAGTAATGGAGTCGTTCAGAGAACGCAGCTGGTCGTCGCCTTCAAAGGAATAGTTGTACGACCTTCCGAAATCGCGGTAGTTGCGAAGAGCCGCAAGCATCTTGTAAATCGGGGTAACATAGTATACCGATATGAAGAAGAGCAGCATCAGCACCAGTACAAGACCTACGGCCACTGCAACGGCACCCGGAATGATACTCCGGTAAAAGCCTCTCTCGAAGGTTGCGGAATTGCGCTGCAGCTCATTGTAAATCGCAGTGCTCAGAGCGTCGATATCGTCGCGGAGGCGGTTATAGACAGGCTGCAGCCTCTCGAAGTACCAGGCTCTGGTATCGATGAAATCCGACAGGATAACGGCGGGGAGCTCCAGCGAAGTAAGCATATAAGCGCTCCAGGCATATTCCACAGAGTCGGCCAGATGCTGCATGTTGATGGAACTCAGCGAGGTACGCAGGCTGTCGCAGTGATTGAGGAATTCCTCTTTGTTGAAGTCAGGAAGATCTTTCTCGTTTTCGTCGCCGATAACCGTAAGAACCTTGAGGTTATAGGCGTCAGTTGCGCCCGAGAGCCGCTGAGCGGCGTTGATGCTTTCAATGTTGTCGGCGATAAGGTCGGAGACATAATTGCTCATGCTCCGGTACTCGAGCACCGAGATCATGGTGGATACAAGAAGAATGACCGCTATAGCCGTAAGGCTGAGCGATATCTTCCCTCTCATTGAAATGTGGAAGTTCTTCCAGAATTTTACAAATCCGTGCATATCAATGCAAAGATATACAAAATCAGAGAATGTTCATACTCTGCTCACGCATTTTCTCCAGTTCGTCTTTCATTCTGACGACGCACTTCTGGATGCCTGCGTGATTTGCCTTGGAGCCGGTAGTGTTGATTTCGCGGCCCATTTCCTGAATGATGAATCCAAGTTTTTTACCCGGATAAGGCTCTCCGTCGATGGTGTCGCGGAAATACTTGCAGTGCTGACGGAGCCGGACCTTCTCTTCATTGATGTCGAGTTTTTCGAGATAGAAGACCATCTCCTGCTCGAACCTCTGAGGGTCGACCTTCTGCGAAAGCTCTTCAAGGCTTCGGGTGAGCTTGGCGCGCACGGCCTCAATTCTTTCCTTCTCGTAAGACTCGACCTCGTCGTAGAGCGAAAGGATGTTATCCACGCGCGAGAGGACATCCTTGTACAGGACTGCGCCCTCGCGGCTGCGATAGTCGTCGACCGCCGCTATGGCTTCGTCGAAGGCTTTCTCGATGGCAGGGATGTCTTCCTCGGAAATGAGTTCGGAACGCTTCTGTCCGAGGACATCGGGGAAGCGCAGGACAGTCTCGAGAAGACCGGCACCGCCAACGGTAACACCGAGCTCCCCGGCAACTTCGCCGACCTGATTATAGTAGGCCCTGACGAGATCTTTATCGATTGTCTGTGCGCCTTTGCCGGCAGGCTGCTCGACTGTCAGGAATACATCGATTGTGCCCCTCTGGAGCTTGGCTGCGAGCTTCTGGCGGATAAGAAGTTCTTCGTCCTTGGGAAGAAGGTTCGACTTGATGTTGATATCGGCGGATTTGCCGTTCAGGGTGCGGATTTCGACAATAAGGCTGCCGCCAGAGACAAGCTCTGCGGCAGCCTTACCGTATCCGGTCATTGATTTAATCATTATTTTATGATGCCCTGCTCCTTGAAAATCTGTGTAAGGATTTCAACGGCGCGGTCGACCTGTTCGTTTGTATGGGTTGCCATGAGGGCAAAACGCACCAGAGTGTCAGTAGGGGCGCATGCCGGAGGAATCACGGAGTTGATGAAGACTCCCCTCTTGAAGGCCTCGGCTGTTACGATGAAGGTCTTTTCGAGGTCGCGGACATAGAGCGGGATGATAGGGCTCTCGGTGTCGCCGATTTCGAAGCCTGCCTCGCGGAAGCGGGCAAGGGCGTAGTTGGTAACCTTCCAGAGTGCTTCGATGCGCTCGGGCTCCTTCTGGATGATATGCAGGGCCTCGAGGGCTGCTGCAGTGGCGGCCGGGGTGCAGGAGGCGCTGAAGATATACGTTCTGGCTGTATGCCTGAGGTAGTTGATGATAACCTTGTTGGCTGCGATGAAACCTCCGATGGATGCCAGCGACTTGCTGAAGGTCCCCATGATGAGGTCGACTTCGTCGGTAAGACCGAAGTGGTCGCAGACGCCGCGGCCCTGACGGCCGAATACGCCGAGGCCATGGGCTTCGTCAACCATGATTACCACATTCTTGTACTTATGCTTGAGTTCAACGATCTCCGGGAGCTTGGCAAGGTCGCCTTCCATTGAGAATACTCCGTCCACGACGATGAACTTGACTGCGTTTTCGTCGCACTTGGCAAGGAGTTTCTCGAGGTCCTCCATGTCGTTGTGCTTGTAATGGAGGGCCTTGGCAAACGAAAGACGGCGGCCGTCCACGATAGAAGCGTGGTCGCGGTCGTCGCAGATAATGAAATCATCCTTGGTAAGGAGCTGAGGGATGACACCGGAGTTGACGGTGAAACCTGTAGCGAAGCACAGGGCTTCGTCCTTGCCGACGAATGCGGCCAGTTCCTTTTCGAGGATGACGTGAATATCCAAGGTGCCGTTAAGGAAGCGCGAACCTGCACAGCCTGAGCCATACTGACGCATTGCCTTGATACCGGCTTCAATAACTCTTTCGTCTCCGGTGAGACCTGTGTAAGCGTTGGAACCGAACATCAGAACTGGATGTCCTTCCATCTCGACCTCAGTACCCTGTTTGCTTTCTATCTCCCTGAAATACGGATAGATACCCCTTTCAATCATCTGCTGGGGAAGCGTGTACTTGGCGAGTCTTTCTTCTAAAAGGTTCATAAAACAAAAGGTCCTTTAGGTTTTAGCAAGGGACAAAGATAACACCTTCGAACGAAAAGAACAAAACGAATTTGTATTTTTTTTATGGATTTTATCCATATATTTGCGTCTGCATTCCTTAAAACAAGAGTCAAGCTATGGAAGACATTTCCAAAAACACCGCGCCGGAAGAGCCACGCAAACTGAATTTCCTCGAAGAAATCATCGAGAACGACCTGAAAGAAGGCAAGTTCAAGAGCATCATGACAAGGTTTCCTCCGGAGCCCAACGGATACCTTCATCTCGGCCACGCCAAGAGCATCTGCCTGAATTTCGGGCTTGCTCAGAAATACGGCGGCAAGACCAATCTCCGCTACGACGACACCAACCCCGTCAAGGAGGATACCGAGTATGTAGATTCCATCAAGGAAGATATCAAATGGCTTGGCTTCCAATGGGATAAGGAACTTTATGCTTCAGATTACTTCGACCAGCTCTACGCCTGGGCCGAGGAGCTTATCGAGCGCGGCCTGGCCTACGTAGACGACCAGACTCAAGAGCAGATCCGCGAAGGCCGCGGCACCATCGACACTCCAGGAAAGGAATCCCCCTACAGGAACCGCAGCGTCGAGGAAAATCTCCGTCTGTTCCGTGAGATGCGAGACGGCAAGTACGCCGACGGCGAAAAGGTCCTGCGCGCCAAAATCGACATGGCGCACCCAAACATGATGTTCCGCGACCCTCTTCTGTACCGCATCAAACACGCATCACACCACCGTACGGGCGACAAATGGTGCATCTATCCGATGTACGACTTCACCCACGGCCAGTGCGACTCCATCGAGCATATCACACATTCAATCTGCACCCTCGAGTTCGACGTTCACCGTCCGCTTTACGACTGGTTCATCGAGACTCTGGGAATCTATCCTTCACACCAGTACGAGTTTGCCCGCCTGAACCTCACTTATACGCTGATGAGCAAGCGCAAGCTTCTCGAGCTGGTTCAGAAGCAGATTGTGGCAGGCTGGGACGACCCCCGCATGCCTACGCTCTGCGGTGTCCGCCGCCGCGGCTTCACCCCCGAGTCGCTGAAGATGTTCTGCGACAAGATTGGCGTTTCGAAGCGCGACCAGCTTATGGACATCCAGCTTCTGGAATGGTGTCTGCGCCAGGATCTTAACGCCCGTTCCAACCGTTATATGGTGGTGCAGGATCCTCTTAAGGTTACCATTACCAACTGGGAGAAGGGCAAGGTCGAATGGTTCGACTGCCCGCTGAATCCCGCCGAGCCTGACGGAGCAAAGCGCAAGGTCCCCTTCACCGGTGAACTCTACATCGAAAAGGCCGACTTCATGGAGGATGCTCCCAAGAAATTCTTCCGTCTCAAGCCCGACGGCGAAGTCCGCCTTAAATATACCTATATAATTAAGTGTGAAGAAGTTGTCAAGGACGCCGAAGGCAACATAGTCGAGCTCCGCTGCACCTACGATCCCACTACCCGTCCTGGCGGCTCCGAGGAGTGGCGGTCCGTCAAGGGTACCATCCACTGGGTATCCATCGACCACGCCGAGGAAATCGAGCTTCGCCAGTACGACCGCCTGTTCACCAAGGCCAATATGAATGATATCCCGGAGGATATGGATTACAAGGATTTCCTGAATCCGGATTCGCTGACAATCGGCAAGGGATATGCAGAGCCTGCCCTTACCGGAGACACTTCAGGAATTGCAGTCCAGTTCGAGCGTACGGGATATTATTTCAAGGATCCTGACAGCAAGCCGGGCCACGCCATCTTCAACAAGACGGTAGCTCTAAAAGATTCTTACAAACCCGAAAGTTGAGGTATCCGGCGCTGCGGCTCGCGGGCTTAACGGCATCTAGCACAATCATAACGCTGTAGGTGTCGCTGCACCCTGCAGCCCGGGGAGGCTGGATAACTCGAAAAAAATAAAGCCATAGTAGGGCTTCCCGTATGTCTTTTACCTCCGCAACGGAGGATTAATAAGACACTCAAGAACGGAAAAAGCTAAGCGAAAGATAAACGGAGCTGCATAAGTCGGGCATTATTAGTCCATATCAAGGTTACAAAATGAAATCTTGAAGAAGGCCTGCTACCCTCTTCTTGGAATTGTAAATATGTTAATGGATAATCCAGCCGAAGCGGTTGGCGAGGGTCTCCAAGAGTTCTTGATCAGACTCAGGGATGGTCACTCTTATCTGCAACTTTCCGCCATAAGGGACTTGAGGCTCAGCTAAATATACAGGCTGACCATCATATCCGGAAGAACTATATCCTGCAACTAGCCTTGAGGTATCAATCCTCTTCCACTGAACATCTCTATTGTAACGTTCCTGCAATTTTATCCATATATCGGCAGTTATACCATCCAGTCCAGATGCAATCTTATCTGCTACCGCAGCGGTAAAGTTCCTCGTTCCATGAATTAGCGCACTTAGGTGAGTTGACTGTAAACCAACGCTTTCCGCAAACTTCTTCTGGCTGATTCCCCTGGACTTAAGTTCCTCGCCAAGTATCTCTCCTGGATGCACCGGGTATGCAGGAGTTATATGATTAGCAAGATATTTTTCATTAGTGTTTGTTCCCATAATGTGTATCGTCTATATCTATTAGTTCCACTTCAATTCCGTAAGATGTTTCAGTAAAGATGAGTCTATGAACATACCTATTAGACAAACGGATTGAGGATAATCCAGACCATTTGTATTTGAGTTGTTCGTAATGCAAATAACTGAATCCTTTCAACTCATTAACAGTTTTCACTAAAATCATAAGGTTTACGGCACGAAGGAAACCAGCCATCAGTTCGGGGTTTCTTTCTACCTCTTTATATCTCCTACACTTGCCTGTACTGTATAATTCCAGTAAATCCCCACTCATCAAAACCTTCATGATTGCACCTTTTTGCAAATATACAACTTATTATGTAATTATCATAATAATTATAATAATTTTTCAAAAGTGCTATTTTGATTATATCTGGATAATGCAGATGTATCAAACAAATGTAGAATAGCACAGAAGGTGAAATAACGTAGCTGGTTTGCACGCTGCAAATACGGGTAGGTGCTAATGTTCACTAAAGGGCTACCGGGAGAGTGATGGAGCTGGCGGCGGCGAGACTGATGCGGAGGAAGATTTCTTCGGGAAGTCCGGTCTTTGGGAGAGCCAGGAGCGGGAACATCGAGGCCTGGATGTGAAGCATCAGGCGATGCCCGGGGCGGAAATGATGGGCGATATCGGTCAGCTCGATTTCAAGTTCGACCGATTCCTGAGAATCTACCGGAGTGGGGGCCTCCATAGAATTCCTGAACCTCAGTGGCTTAGCACCAATCCGGACGGGAATCTGATATCCGTCAGGGCGCTGATCGATGAGCTTCACAACGATATCCATATCGGTTCGGGGCGTATGCGATTCAAAGTGTAACATGACTTTTACCGGGCCTTCAACCTTTAAATCATCCTTGAGGACTGGAGTACGGAAAGTCAGGACGTCCGGACGCCTGGCCGCGAAACGCTGGTCGGAGACGAATGCCTCGCGGGTGAAATTCTCAAGCGTTTCGCCGGTATATGGCACAGGATGCTGCGGGTCGAAATGAAGCGGATAGCCAAAGTAGCCACTCTCATCTCCGGGATGCGTTGACAGGCTGTTGCCAAGATCAAGGAAAAGCTTGAGTTTCTTATGCTCCGGCGGCCACTGAGAGTAATGCCTCCATTCCGGACGCTGAATACCATTTGCTGCTGATTTTCGGCTCCTAACATAAGGTATAGCCATTGTTTCTCCGGAAGGGAGGACTGTCACTTTCGACGCAGGACCACTTCCCTTTCCTTCAAGATACCTGGCAAAGAAAGGATACTCGACCTCCTCTCTGAAATACTCCGCCGAGCCAGAAGTTAAATGAAGGTCGCCGAGCGAGTCATAACCCTGCTTTTTCCAGGCTCCGTGATACCAAGGGCCAGCACAGAGATAAAGCTCAGTGGAAGGAGATTCATTCTTGATTCTCCTATAGGTTTCAAATGCGCCATAGGCGTCTTCAGCATCGAACCAACCTCCCACTACAAGCATTGCCGGGAGATTATCAGTCAAGTGATTAAGCGGATTCCTGCTCTTCCAGAAATCATCGTACGTTGGATGGTCAAGGATATCTCCAAAGAACGGAAGTTTATTACGCAGAGGCTCCAACAGATTCGGGCCCTTCGCAAGGAAATAATCATATAGGTCGCCATAGGGATTAACCAGCGGCGCAGGCCAGCGTATAGACTGGCCACTACGGGGGCGGAAGAACGATGCGCCGAACAGATATGTAGGAAGTTGGAAAATACCGTTTATATGGGCATCGTCGCCCATAAACCAGTCTGTTACAGGGGCTTGAGGAGACACAGCCTTTATGGAGGGATGTCCGGAGAGGGCCGCCATGGTGGCGTAGAACCCGGGATATGACATCCCCTTTACGCCGATGCAGCCGTTGGTATAGCAATTAGCAAGAAGCCACTCTGCGGTGTCGAAAGTATCTGTGGCCTCATCCGTAAGGCTGCCGTCTGCATTGCCTGAATGGGCCTTAGGATTGTAAGGGCGAACGTTCTCGAATTCGCCTTCGCTCATGAATCTGCCCCTTACGTTCTGATAAACGATGATGTACTCGTTCAGGGCGAAGAGCGACATATATCCGCGAAGGTCGCGGGTAAAAGTTTTTCCGTAAGGATTGAGCGGGAAGGGCGTGCGAATCAGTATCACAGGCCGCCCCGCGTGCGGTACTGCGGCCTCATTCGCGCCGGCTCCGCCGGCAGGCTCATAAATGGCCGTGTACAGCCGCACGCCGTCACGCATCGGCACCATCGCTTCTCTCTTGCGATAGTGCTCCGCCATCCACTTGACGGTAAGTTTTACTCCCACTTCAGCTTATTCTGCTGACTGTTTGAATACAAAGGTATAAAAGATATCACCAGCAGTAAGGTCCAGTTTGATAGAACGCTCTTCTCCGGTATTATTGGCCTCAATAACTACCGTTAGTTTATTCTCGTTTATCTCGGCCTTGAACCAATCTGTAGTTATAGCATGATGGTCAGCACCACTTATCCACGGAGACGAATAGTTCTGACAAAAAAAGGTAAGTTCGGCACCAGAAACAGAAACAATCTGTTGATTATCGGCCACCTGACCCGCCACTTCTGTCTCCCAAACCATCGGATCCCATTTACCGTCAAGTTTTTTGTTATTGTCTTTGCCGCAGGAGAGGAGACATAAAGCAGCAAGCATCGCAAAAATTGTTCTCATGGTTTTCATAGTTTTGATTGTTATTATTTATTTATTTATCGGTTATTAAGATTCAATACAATGCACAATATAGCAATTATTATCGAAATCATATACACCAACTTCTATTAATCCTGCATCATACCAACCATCGCTATATCCGTCCCAGCCGAAATTACAATGATAAGTATCAGTTTGTGTGGAATATGGGCGTTCTTCTATATATGATATTTTGCGTTTTTGCAAAGTTACCACCACATGAAGCTATTTTAGTTCAAACCCTGTTTTAACAACATAAAACGTAATTCATTGATATATAGAAGATTACAAAGGAGTACCAAACTTCGGTTTTAACACCTCAGCTAAATGATTAATAATCAATGAATTGCAAAAATTAAATATATGTTGTATGTTATATCTAACTGATAATAATAGGTTTAACTAATATATTCAAGATAGAAATCTCTATACGGAGATGACAATCTATATATCTTATTTTTCAATCTATTCTTTTTGGTGTATACCGTCCCAACAGAATAACCTGTAAGGGTTGATATCGTTTTTGCATCAAAACCAGCGATGACAAAAACGAGTAAAATAAAGTCTTCCTCCCGATTATCAGGTAAATCATTCCTTAGTTTATCAATAATATTGTCAAGAGACTTATTTACGAGTGATATAAACTTATTATGAGACTCTCTATCTTCACCAATAATACTTATCAACTTTTTAACTTCTTCATAAATAATATCTTTCCTATCTTTCCTTATCGGAGACCAAAACGCGGCACAAAGATCGTTGAGATTCTTAAACTGAGCCTTAAACATTACTGCATATTGTTTACGAAGCAAACGAAGAGCATCCTCCTTATTTCTCAACATATCTGACATTTGTCCTGCAACTTGATTTTGAAGAGAAATCATAAGTTGGGCTTCCCTATGAAGTTCTGATAATTCACTAATGCGAGAATTATAAAAGGCCTTCCTTCGATAATAAACAATAGCTAAAATGCCAATAACTAAGAAAGATATAACCAGCAAAAAGAGAACATGCAATTTCTTTATATGGTTATCTTTCTTTAGCGAAAGATTCTGTAATTGAAAAAAGTCGCTCTGAGTCTGGAGTAATGACTGCCTTAATACTGCAATAACTATAGAATCCTGAGCAATGACCGATTGTTCCAAATCAACAATTGCCCGATCAAATTTCTTTTGATTCCTTAATATTCTGTAGCGCCACAATTGTAATATGTTATGATCCCTGTTTAAAGTCTCCAACTGTGTAATCAGCCTATCAGCTATATGACTATTCCCTTTCTGTTGCTGAGCATAAGCATACATACAATAGCCCTCGACAGTCATAGCTCTAGGATAAGATTTAATAACATCATCCAATATAGCTATACACTTATCCGCATCTTGATCCGGTCCTAGAATGAAATTCTTAGCATAAAAAATCTTCCTCTGATAATACGCCAAGGAATCGTATATAGTCTGCTCAAAGAAATGTCTATATTCTTTTTCTGACTCTCTCCACATCTTTAAATCCGCATAACATGACGCTATGTGTCCAGATATTGCCCACACTCCAATACTATCTTTAGCCAGTGCCCCATATTTTAAGGCAGTCTTAGCATAATAAAGTTCTAAATCGTCATTATGGTTAAGAGCAAAAACATCTGAAAGAGCAGAATTTACAAGTTGTTTATAATACGCATTATGTACTACTGACGAATCCTCGAGAGCTTTTAGATAAGAAGTCATCGCTTGATTAAGCTCATTCCTATTAAAATAGATACATCCCTGATAATAATATGATTTCATCTTCTCTAAAGAAGAACCGTATTTCGAGTAATAATCTACCGCAGGTTGAATTACACTGAGATCTGTCGTATCAATATAATTCTTATCCAGAGCCATTGTATAGAGAAGGGAGAAATGGGCGCGCAGCTCACGGGTATCGAGCTTATTACGATCAACTCTCTCAAGGACAGTCAATGCACTATCAGGATGTTGCCTTATATATGATTCTACCTGATCAAGCAATTTTGATGTCTCACTCCTGACACAAGATGCCAGAATCAAAAAACATGCTGATACAAGGCAGATTATTAATCTAAAATGGCGCATGTATGGAATCTTATTTCTTTGAACGCCAGAGGGTTGTAATTTCTTCGAGTGTGCGGCCTTTGGTCTCGGGGACGATTTTCCAGACGAAGACTGCAGCTATGATGCAGATTCCTCCGTAGAGTGCATACGCCATGAAGTGGCTGTATTCGTACATGGGCACAAAGGAGCTGGATACCACGAAGTTGAAAATCCATTGTGCCGCCACCGCCAGAGCTGTCGCCTGGCTGCGGATGGTATTGGGGAAGAGTTCAGAGATATATACCCAGCATACAGGCCCCCAGCTGAACATGAAGCAGGCGCTGTATATCATAATGCTCGCTACCGGCACTAAGGCAGGAAGGCTGAATACGTTCGAGAATGCCACTCCGAACGCACCGAGGGCCATTCCGAGCGAGCCGGTTATCAGCAGGGGTTTACGCCCGAGTCTTTCGACGGTAAATATCGCCACAAGGGTGAATGAGATGTTGATTACACCCATTATCACGGTGAAGAGCATATTGTCGCTCAAGCCCATTGACTCGAAGATTCTGGGGGCGAAATATAGCACTGCGTTGATTCCAATAATCTGCTGGAATACGCTGAGCATGCATCCGATGAATATTACAAGTGCGCCGTAGCTGAGGAGTTTTTCTTTCTTCTCGACAGTGCTGGCTTTAATCTCGTTCAGGATTTCCTTGGCGCGGCTTAAGCCGTTGATGTTGCTTAGCACGTGCAGGGCTTTTTCGTCGTGGCCGTGAAGGGCGAGGAAACGAGGAGTTTCGGGGACAAATAGAATCAAGATTGCGAAGAGGCCGGCGGGCACTGCTTCGCTTACGAACATCACTCTCCAGCCTATGCTGTTGGTCCATTCGACGACTGCAGGATCATCGGCGTGGGAACGAATAATCAGGAAGTTGACAAAATAAACGACTAACTGACCGAAGATGATTGCGAACTGGTTCCACGACACAAGCGGGCCGCGCTTTTTTGCCGGAGCGATTTCGGCAATATACATCGGGCAGAGTGCCGATGCTATACCGACTCCGATTCCTCCGAGAATACGATAAAGGTTGAACGCTACGAGGAGGTTCCAGGTAGGGACGCCCGGCTCGAAGAACAGGAATTCAGGATAGTATGAGCCGAGGGCCGACAGGAAGAAGAGTATTCCTGCCACGAAGAGCGAGCGCTTGCGGCCAAGCCTCGATGCGAGAAAGCCCGAAAGCAGGGCGCCAACTATGCAGCCTATAAGCGCGCTCGATGTTGTAAATCCGTGTGAAGTGTAAGTATAGCTGAAGTCCGCGGCGCCTTTGAAAAATGCCTCCAGACCTCTCTCTGCGCCCGAAATCACGGCAGTGTCGTAACCGAACAGCAGGCCTCCGATTACGGCGACCAATACGATGCCGGATAGATAGGCCCGGCTCCCCTTCTCTCTGTACTCAGTCATAGTTTCAGTTTTTATGTGCTTCCTGCAAATGTACAAATTTTTCGCAGAACCCCGCCCCCCTACAACTATTTCACCATCAGTGATTCCCATCGCGAAGAGGGAAAAAGTTTTCTCGGGCAGAAAAATGCCCTCGAAAATCTTTTGCCCTCTTCTCCACCATCCACGCGCACTACGGGTCCGGCTTTGGGTTTACCCTCCGAATGGGAACCAGGTGTCGATGTAGTAGTTGATGTCATCCGGATCCATCGGAGTGTTGCGCTCTTCGTCGCTTAAGACAGACTCGATGCTATACGAGATACCGAAATCATCAGCAAGATTCTTGTCAGGGGTCCATTTCCTGATGCAAATCAGCAAAACATACTCATGACCCGGCGCATATTCAAAATCACCTGAGTAATTGTTGTTTGCATCATACATGGGAAGAATCTTCCCGGGATAAGTTTTCCATTTGGGATTGTCGGTGCCAGACATGCCGATATTTTTATAGAAGAATCCCTCAATCGGAGAATTCTCCAAATCGACATCACTCAGGCCCTCACCGTTCCATTGCACGGAAGACACCTTGTATTTCGTGTATGACTTTGTAACGCCGGTATCATCTTTTTTATTACATGACACCAGCACGCCACACAGGGCCAGCACAGAAATGAGAACAAAAAACCGTTTCATGGTAGAAAGAATTAATGATTATCTTTAATTATTGCTTACCAGCGGCGAGAGTTTTGGAGCCGGAAGACTATAGGAAAAGTGTACGTAACCGCGACAGGCTTACCATTACGTATGCCAGGCTTCCACTTTGGCGCAGATAATAAAACACGCATGACTTCCCTGTCTATAGACGGAGAAACTCTTTGCAGAATCTTGATGTTCGTAACAAACCCGTAGGGATTAACCGTGAATGACGTTAAAACTTCTCCTTTAAAATTGGTATCACGGGCGTCTTCGGGATATACAAGTTGACTGTTAACCCATTTTGAAAAATCGTCGGCGTCACCACCGTTGAAGGTGGGCGGTTCGAAAGCTTCATAATAAATAATTGCTGTAATCTTCCTTGACGACACATCAAAACGGACATGGACATCGTTGGTTCCTGCCCAAAAGCCTTTATCTGTTTCAATTATTTCACCTGTTGCTATTTGACGTATTTTGGCCTTAACTTTTTCAGCGTTGTCGCCAACACGTATACCTCCCTCAATTATATCTGTCAGTACCGGGAACTTGCTGTCGCGAACTAAAATATCATAAACTTTTCCATCATATATGCCTATCGATGTCTTGCCATAATAGTTATACGTTATATTGGTGTCATCTTCTGTTTTCACACGACTGGGGGTCCCGAACTTGCTTAGGAGAATATCATCGGAAACCATGCTTCCGAGTTTCACTCCGTTTATATCAAAATTCTCAACAATATACGGCTTCTGCGCAAAAGAGGAGAATGATGCAATTAGCACCAGAAGAAGCGTTATGAGTATGGAGCGTTTCATGAGTGTGTCTTGATACTTAGTGGCCCTGGCATAAGTTATCCAGCTTGGCTAACTATAATTGTTGTTTTTTTGCCGAATGTGTCGTGGCCTGTTATTGTCGATGTCCGTTTATGCCCGGTATTATTAATCTCCGCGACGATGACGCACCACTCCTTTTTGTAAGGAGTAAAATATACTTTTACCCAATCCAACTCAACGCACCATTGACTCTCATTTGGGTCAGAGTAATCAAAATAGAACTCTGAAGGAGGAGAAAAGACACCATCAATGTTTATGGAGATTGTCTCGCCTTCCACATCACTATTATATAGTTGGACGCCACCCTCCTTGCTAAAATCATAGCGAAAGACAAGATCGTCTTTTTTATCATCTTTAGTGCAAGACAACGCAAGAATAATCGTAGCGGCTATGATGCTAAAGAAGGATAAGATCCTATTGATTACTATCCAAGCCATATTCAACATTTCTGATCAATACGAATTCTAAAACATCATGAGTTTCCGCTAAGACGCGGAGGTTGGTGTCATCCAACTCCATATTTTCAACATCCCCGCGTAAAACAAACATACTACAGAATGCGGTGTCTGGTATTCCATCAAACATTGACTCACTTAGCACTGCTATTCCCGTATCAGATACACAAGTGCTGTGATAAATATAAGAATCAGGATAATCCTCACCAAAGACCATTGCCCCATCCCATTTGATTAATATGATAACTCCGTTAGCATTAGCAGTATCTGCGTTCCACCTAACTTCAAATTCTTTATAATAACAAAGTGGATATCTGTTCATCTCTGAAGAAATCGAAGGGAAAGAAATCCTGACAATCTCTGGAGCGTAAAGGGTAACGCCGTTGGATTCACCACCTTTAGTTGTCGGAATAATCCCGGGGATTGCAAATGCTACATTTTTGCCGAACATACTCGTTATTGAATTATCTTCCGCCTTTGTCGAAGGGGCAAAAACATTCCTGCCATTTATTTGAATTTCATATGCATGGTCATCTTTTACTGCTGATTTTGTTGCAGGAGCATCAATTGGATCATAAAAGGCCATGACCGTTTCTTCTCCAAGAGGATAATAGCGGGATGAGGATATACCAATGGTTGCGTCAGCATCAAGAAAAAAATTCTCGTATTTTCCGATATTGCCATGTACTTTTGTTACATGGATGTTCTTCAAAAATGAATTATTATTTATGTTCACAACAATATCTTCCGTTTGCGGCTTCATCATTTCATTGGTTTCTCTTGATTTTGAGCAAGATATAGTAGCTATAACCAAGACAAAGATAAATAAAAAATATGATGTTTTCATAGTCTATCTAGTTTGTAGTTCTACAATCATTGGCCTGTCCCAATTTAAATCATTATTTAATGCTCCGGACATATTCACACCTTGTTGGAGAACGTCTGATACGACAGGAGTATCATTAATTATTACTGGGTGGTAATCGCCTATAACAAGATCCCGTGACAGTGTGTTTTCTACTAATTCCAGATGTCCATCAACAATGCGTCCGGCCGCTTGATTCCCACCTTTGGTCCCAGTGGTGAACATATAAGAAGGATAGTCGACAGTTCCTTGACGGTCAATGGTTATATACGATCCGACACCACTAACCGTATATTCCTTATTCCACTTTATGTAAATGTTGTTTTGGGATGTTTTCAGGGTACGAGCGGAAAAGTCAACGATATGTGTTTTAGTAATTTTAGGGGCATTAACGATGGTATTTTCGTTACAAAGCTTATCATCAAAGCTGTTATACGTTATTGAGACAGGTCCTTTACAATCAGGGACTGAAAAAATGAATTTTACGGTAGGGCCTACTCCTGTAAACCTGTCGGTGTTTACAAATAATGTATAAAAATTTAGGGTTCCTGCTGTTGAAAAAAGATTATTATACGTAGTTAATTCCTGAATGTCCGCAGCCGGGTACGTGCTTCCATAAAGCATACAATTGTTTATAAATGTCCCCAAATCATATCTAAGAGACACATAATCAATCGGGATATCCCATTTGTTGGGATATTTATCGGTTAAGTTTGGGCGATTATCATTTGAACTGCTGCATGATCCGGCAGTTAGGAATAAAAAGGCGGAAGCTATGGCCAAAACGGGGCACATGCTTCTAAGTAATATGGAAAGTGCTTTCATATTTAAATGCTTAATTCTTACGTTTTTGATATAAGGAAACTCAAGACTAATCATTTGAATTAATGGTCATAATCAACGCCTGATAGTATTTACCACCTTCGGTATAAATATCAATAGTGGTGAGCCATTCCCGAGAAACTACGACAGGACATGTCCCTATTCCAGAATGATGGTAGGTATTACTAGTCCCTGACGTAATATTACTGACGACTACTTCAACGAAACCATAATCCGCATAAAAAGAAAGATATGCCGTCTGAAGTGAAGGATAGTATAGGCATTCTATATTGGATGATGAGCGCCCCGGCCTCGCCACGGGACCGGCATGCTCGGTCACCTCAATAATGATAACATCGTCGCCATCTGCGACTGGGGCTGAAAATGAAATGAACGACACGCCAAAGGCGGCCATGATTGAAAAAATGTATTTTTTCATACGTAAAAAATGATTTGGTTAGTACTGCAAAGTTACGTATGAAGTCGGCCGAGTCGTGCTGGGACGGCCTTACAAGATGCCTTTATAACACGCTGGTTATTAGGCTCTTACCGAGTTTTAAAGATGTCAAATCTTACAAGACCCTACAAAAAGGGCAAAATTTCGTCTTTTACAGGCGCTTCGCTGGAAGATATCGTGGCCTTAATCCTGAATTTTCTTGTATAGACGTTTTCTGGCGAGATGCCGATTATTGCCGAGATGGTCTTGGCCGAAAAGCCAAGAACAATAAAGGCTAGTAATCTGAAATCTTGTTCTGATAAAGCGACACCTTCTTTACGCAATCTTGAGAGCAATCCATTAAGATGATTATT
Organism: Bacteroidales bacterium; assembly: GCA_017443025.1. GTDB lineage: Bacteria > Bacteroidota > Bacteroidia > Bacteroidales > UBA932 > Cryptobacteroides. Next base: position 78,322 of record JAFSPG010000004.1, read on the forward strand.
GACCAATTCCTCGGCACCTGAAGGTGAACGTTTTGTGTCAGCAATATTACTAAGGATATCTTTTACACTTTCGTATATTTTCTCCTTCGGACCCCTATGAACGGGTGAAAAATATGCAGCACACAGCTCGTCCAATCGGATATATTGGTTTTTATACAATTGATAGTATTCACTCCTCAAGGCCTGTATCTTCCTGACCGTCTCAGTATTTTCTGACTCTTTTTCGTGGAGCTGCCCCTCAATTATATCCTTCAATGAACTCAATTCCAGAATTCTATCCTTCCTTACTCTGTTTTTTCGATATAGAATGAATGTTATCCCCGCTGACGCGCCCAAAAGGAGAAGAATAACAATCGAGTATTTCAATTTCTCCACGCGCCGGGTAGCTTCCTCATTATGTGCTTTAGCCATAAAGAAATCACGCTGCGCCTTATGGAGAGACTGCCTAAGATTGCTGACTATGATAGAATCCTGAAGGCGATAGATTTTTTCAAAATAGTATAATGCGAGTTTGTCGTTTCCGCGTAATTTGTGAATCTTGTAGTTCCATCCATAGTATGCCTGACCTGTACTGTCGAGTTGTTTCAATCTTACCAGCAACTTATCTGCCGCAGATGATTTATGCAGCAGTTCCATTGCATAAGCATAGACATAATAGTCATCAATGGCGGGCTTACCCTTATATCGTGATGTGGCATCTTTAAAAAGAGATATTGCCTTCTCGGGATTTGGATTTGACCTGTTCAAAACCAAACATTTAGCATAATTGAACATGTGACGGGCATAGACGGTTGAGTCCATTATTGGTAATGCCAAGAATTTCGTAAACAGGCTATCCGACACGTCATATCTACGTAGACTTTGGTATGTCGCCGCAATCCATCCTTTGAAAATCCAAGCGCCAAGAGAATCGCCGGCTCTGGATGCATACTTATGAGCCCTTTCCGCCCATACAAGAGCTTCTTCATCATTGTATGCCCTTGAGTAAATAAAATAAATCGCATTACAAATAAGCCATTTGTAATAGTCGTTATCTGTATCCTTGATTAGTTCCCACGCATATGTCAGAGTCTGTACAGACTCGACATCATTGTACCCATTTTGCTGTATGCAACCAAGATAGTAAAAGGCCTTAACCCTATCGTCTAAATTACCATGCTTAGAATAGTAATCAACGGCGGGCTGGATGATGCTGAGGTCGGTTGTATCGATGAAGTTTTTATCAATCGCCATTGCGTGAAGGAGAGAGAAACGGGCCTTCTCCTTCCGGCAGGAAAGTTTTGTTCGGTCCATCGAGCTCAGGACCCTCAGCGCGCTGTCCGGACGCTCGCGGATATATGATTCAACATCATCTAACAGCTGTGCTGTACTGCCGTTGCCGCATGAGACGGTATAAGATAGGACAATGACAGCATTGAGGAGCAGTTTTATCGAAAAAGCCAGTATTTTCATAGCATCATCTTGCTTCAAGGCCAAATATACGTTTTTTGAAAACAAAAAGAAATAGTCTTTTGATGTAACATAAACTACTTCCTTGACATTTGGTCACAGGCGCATCCAGGGTGCGAGAGAATGGTGGAGAAGAGGGGAAAAGAGTTTCAATGGCATTTCTCTGCCCGAGAAAATTTTTTCCCTCTTCGCGAAGGGTATTGCCCTGCCCTAAGCAAATATGAAGGAGAGGCTCTAAACCTCTCCTTCATATAATATCAGTTTGTATAACTGTTGAGATTTCTGCTACAGTTTATTAATCTCCTCGACTAGCATACTGACAGCCTCGGTCTGAGTGATGTATAAGGTTGACTTCCTTGCCTTCTATGCGCTTAAGCGCCATCTTTAACGCCTCTACTGGGTACGTCGTATCGAGAGTCGGTCCAACACTCCACCCTTCAATCTCTTCAGTATATGCGTCTAATATAAGAGATAAGTAACAGAAGTGGTAATGAGCATCCTCTTCCATTACGACGATATAAGTTATATCACTTACCCACAACTGATTAGCGCCGCTAGGAATAAAGTCTTTTATAAGGTTTGGATAAGTGGGCAGACCATGAGTGGAGACTGTAATTCGTGGCTTTCGTACCCGTAAGCGAACCTTGAGGTTGTTCTCATCAATTATTCGGCAGAAGCGATCTCGACCTATTGGATAGTCACAACCGAACTCGGTTTTGTACATATACCAAAGCTTTGGCCCGCCAATACCTGGGTCAAGTTTACGGATATCCTTGATATATTGCAAAGCAAACGATTCTCTGGCGGCCTTTGCCCGAGCCGCATCGTCGTTTTTAACCCGAGATAATGTGTTTTCTTGAGGCTTTCGCATATCGTTCGTTCCGGAGATTATTCCTTTCTCCTTTGCAAAAATAGCAATCCATCTTGAAGCCGTTGTATGTCCTATGGGTAAAATTTGTGATATTCGATCTTCTCCGTATCCTTCTTCGTAATGAAGACGAATGACTTCATCAAAGTACTTAAGCTGTTTCTCCGTGTGTAATTTATACATTGTTAACTCTTGTTTGTGAGTCAACTTTTTTCAGGATAAGACACTTGCGACCGCACGTCTCAGCAGTGGTGACATCCTTTGCTCCGGGTTCGTTTGAATAAACTGCCGGATTGTTAAATAGTTATTATCGAAAGCGGGGAAAGTAAAGGTGTTTGTATATTTTCGCATAAAGACAATTAAATAAAGAGTCCGTCTTATGCGAAAGTTATTACTCATCCTTCTGCCGCTGGTTGTGATGGCCATGGGCAGTTGCACCCATGATGAAATACTCATCACGGACGAAGTGATTGACTCTGGAGGGAGCGGTTCCACCACGCTTACCGATCCGGAGCTCGCGTGGAGCGCGAGTACGTATACCGCCTATATGGGCGGAGGCAATACGTTCCCAACACTTACCAATGCGTGTGGCGTATCAGTCAGTTACAGCTCATCCAAAGAGACAGTGGCCACTATCGGCACCGATGGCTCCATTACGCTTGTCTCCGCCGGTGAGACCACCATTTCCGCCTCTTATGACGGAGATGATACCTATGAAGAAGACAGCGCCTACTACACCCTTACAGTCGTCCTTTCGGAAGGCGGCCTTTCGTGGAGCGCAGAATCGGCCTGCGTAGTCATCGGGGAATCATCTTATTCTTATCCGACACTCAGCAATCCAAACAGCCTGGATGTCACTTACTCATCAAGTGAAGAAAGCGTCGCAATCATTGGTGAA
>JAFSPG010000005.1 GCA_017443025.1 Bacteroidales bacterium
ATCTTGGCGAGCTTGTCGATAATTGAATAGACCTTGGGAGCGTTCTCCTCGGCTGCTTTTTTATCGGAGGTAGTACGGATTGCACGGATGGCATTCCTTGTTGTTTTTGCATAATACTTATTATGCAATCTGTGCCTTTCGCTCTGGCGAATGCACTTCTCTGCAGATGCGTTATTTGCCATAGTTTCTATTTTTTATATTTGGTAGTGGGTAGGAGAATCGAACTCCTATTGCGGGAATGAAAATCCCGAGTACTAGCCGTTATACGAACCCACCGTCCGCCCCGGAAGCGACAAGCGCTTTCTAAGGGATTGCAAAGGTAGAAAAAAAAATTCTACTGACAAAAATTTTTTTTATTCTTCAGCAGGCTTCTTCCACTCGAAAGAGTAGATAATCGATTCAACCTGTCTGAGCAACTGCCTCTTGTCGTGCCCCGGCGCGTGCACAAACGCCTCCAGGACAATTACTTCCTTCGCGTCAGGGCCGTAGAAGGCGTGGCTTACGAAGGGCCCGCCCATCCAGTCGCCTACCGTGTCCCACCAGCCGCGGACCTGGGCAAACTGCAGGCCGCGAAACTTGATGTATTCTATTGAAGGTTTGAGGTAGGATTCATCAGTAGTCATATAGGAACCGTCATAGCGTGCCGGTACGTTTTCCTTCAGGACCGCATTGCGCTGTGCAATCAGATTCTCAAGCGAGAAGTCGGATTCGTTGCCCTTGGCGGGGAACCTGTAAACCAGAATGTCCTGCAGGACGGAAGCTGTATCATAGCCCACCCAGATAAAACTGCCCGTGTTTTTACGCAGCTGATATCCGTCAGGGAAGTGAGGAGAACCTCCGACCATCTCCGTAACCGCCTCCGCAATCTTTGTATTCTCGTATTTGATTGCGTTGGCAATGTTGCGGTCTCGCTCCGCCTGCTCGAAAGAATTCACTACAAGCCCGGAATTCTTGCTTAGCAGGGCCAAGGCGGAATCCTTCCCGACAGCATTCACCTGAATCACGCACTGAGGATGGGCCCAGGCGTCGGAGCTGAACAGGATTTTCTCCTCCTGAATCTGAGGGTCGATATTGAAAATCAGGATGTTGCGATGAATCTTGAACATCTCGCCGAAGCTGGACGGCGGAACGTTCGCGAGCGAGAACATCGGCTCGCGGGGCACGAGGAAGGGACAGTCGTCGGCGAGAATCTCGCGGACTCCGCTGCCGAGGCTTCCTTCCCAGTTGTCGCGGTCGATTACGACGATGATTTCGCCGGCCTTGCCGCTTACGTTAGGCATGAGGCCGGGGCCGGAATTACAGGAAGCAACAATGGCCACAATCGCTGCTGCGATGCTGAACAGGCTGATTGAACGTCTCATAATAAATTATCTTAAAAGTCTTCCGATATCGTTGCCGCAGGCAAAAAGCATAAGCGCCGCAAGGATCACCATCCCTACCATCTGGGATATTTCCATAAAGCGGAGACTGGGCTTTCGGCCTGTTATCATTTCATAAAGCAGAAAAACGATGTGCCCGCCGTCAAGGGCAGGAATCGGCAGGAGATTCATGACTCCCAGCATTATCGAGAGAAGGGCCAGAATCTGTATGAACTGGAACCAGTCCCAGGCCGAAGGAAATACCTGTCCGATGGCTATGAAACTACCCACGGACTTGTATGCCCCCGTGCTGGGCGAGGCAATCATCTTAAGGTCGCGGAGATAGTTGCCGATAGTCGTAAATGTCAATTTCACGCCCGCCGGAATGGATTCGAAGAAACCGTAGTCCTTATTGTGCAGCCCAGGAATCTGGCTGTATATGACGGCGTGAGAAGTACTGTCGGTAAGGAAAGGCAGATGCAAGGTATCGGCCCCGCGAAGGACGGTTGCTGTAAATGCTTCGTTCGGGTGTCCGGCGAGCACTGCGTGGGAATCCTGGACGAAATCCACTCTGGATGAGTCCAGGGCCACGATGCGGTCGCCGCGAAGGTAGCCGGAGGTGGCGTTCGGCGAGCCGGGCGGGATGGTATCGACCACGAAGGGAACCGCGAGGTCGAACATCCCCGGCGAGGCCAGCACCTTCGGCATCATACTTTTGTCGATTAGGATAACAAGAGTGTCGCCGCCGCGCTCGAGCGTCACCCGCCCTACGTCGCGACGGGCGAAATCCGACTGCAGCGAAGTGAAGTTCTCGGGTACGAAGTCGTCGAATTTCAGGATTTTATCTCCGGTGCGGAAGCCCATTTCTTCGGCCAGGGCATTGACGTAGATGCGGTTCTCGTCGTTGCTGATGAAGCTCGTGCCCCAGATATTCAGCAGCGTAATGAACAGCACGATGGCGAAGATGAAATTGTAAAGCACACCCCCGGCCATCACCAGCAGCCTCTGCTAGGCTTTCTTGCTGCGGAACTCCCAGGGCTTCGGCTCTTCGTGCAGGGATGAGGTATCCATCGATTCATCCACCATACCGGAAATCTTGCAGTATCCGCCCAGCGGAAGCCATCCTATGCCGTATTCGGTCTCTTTATTTCTAAGCGAAGGGAAAATCTTAGAAAACCAGCCCCTCTTGGTGCTCAGAAGGCGGAATCCTCCCACGTCGAAGAAGAGGAAGAACTTATCTACCTTGATTTTGAACAGCTTTGAGAAGGTAAAATGCCCCAGCTCGTGTATGAGCACGAGAGCCGAGAGCGCAAGCGCAACCTGAAGTATTTTTATCAAAGCCGTCATTTGATTCCAAGTTTCTCACTAGCCTTTGCCATAATCTCCTCGTGTGTGGCAATAAGCTCTTCCAGCCCGGGTTTTTCGATGAACGATGCCGCCGACATTCCGAAATTGACGGTGTCAGCAATTTCCGGGAAGTTGATTTTTCCGGCCAGGAAGGCGGCCACCGCAACTTCGTTGGCTGCATTCATCGCACAGGGGATGTTACCTCCGCGGGCAATGGCGTCGAAGGCAAATTTCAGGCAGGGGAAACGCTCCATGTCGGGCTTTTCGAAAGTAAGTCGGCCGAGCGATGCGAAATCGAGCGGAGCGTTGCCCAGAGGGAATCTCTGCGGGAAGCAGAGCGCAAACTGGATGGGCAGCCTCATGTCCGGGCAGCCCAGCTGGGCAATCACGGCACCATCTTCATACTCGACCATCGAATGAATGATTGACTCAGGGTGAATCACCACCTCAATGTCGGACGGAGCCATGTCGAAAAGCCAACGGGCCTCAATCATCTCGAAGCCCTTGTTCATGAGGGTAGAGGAGTCGATGGTGATTTTCGCCCCCATCTGCCAGTTGGGATGCTTCAGGGCGTCGGCAGCCGAAGCCTTGGCGATATCCTCAGTTTTCCAGGTTCTGAACGGGCCTCCGGAGCCGGTGAGCAGTATTTTTCTGATACCGTTGCCGGTAGCGCCGAGCAGGCATTGGAAAATGGCGGAATGTTCAGAATCAACCGGAATTATGGGCGCTTTATACTCCTGGGCGAGCCCCATGATATAGCTTCCTCCGGCCACGAGAGTCTCCTTGTTGGCCAGTGCGATGGTCTTACCTGCCTTTATGGCCGCCGAAGTCGGACGCATTCCGCTGAAGCCGACCATAGCGGTGAGAACCATATCGATATTGTCGCCCTGAACAAGACTCTCGACGGAATCCATTCCGCAGAAGGCCTTTACGTCGGTGCCGGCCAGGGCTGAAGATAGTTCTCCGTACTTGTCCTTGTTGCAGATGACTGCCGCGTTGGCGTCGAACTCGACAGCCATGCGGGCCAGCTCCGCAGCACTGGTATTTGCCGTAAGCAACTCTACGTCAAACATATCGCGGTGCTTTGACACCACGTCCAGAGCCTGCCGACCGATAGAACCGGTGGCCCCGAGTATCGCTATTCTTCTCTTTGCGTTTTCCATCAGAAATTGATATATGCCGCAGGATCCACGGCTTCTCCTTTATACCAGAGTTCCACTTTAAGCTTGCCTTTCTCCTCGCCGACAGCTCCGAGCATACCGATTGCGGCGCCGGCCTTTACCCTCGCTCCCGGAGCCGTCATTACCTTACCGGCGCCGCTGAGGATTGATACGAGGTCGTTGTCGTGCTGTACAGCTATGGTATATTTGTCTTCATCGCTCCAGTGAACGTAAATCACAGTTCCGTCGAGCACTGCCATAATCACGGAATTGGCCGGGGCATTGATTTCGGCCATTCTGTGGATGTCTTTGTCGAACGGCTCGGTAACGACACCCTTTACTGGGGTAAAGAAATGCATTCCTTCGATGGGAACCTTGCGGTTGTCGGCGCGCAGGCCGAACTTGTCAGCTGCAGTTACGGTTGCCCTGAGAAGCGAATCGCTCCTGCGCAGTTTTTCCTCATCGGCTGCCGGTTCTTCGGCCGAAAAATCGTGGATGAGAGAGTCAATCGCTACCGGGTCGGCGCCCTCTGCAATGCGGCGCAGATTCTCGGCGTAGAAATCCCAGCGAGATACTACGCTCTCGAGGGAGTCTATAAGCAGAGCATTATTGCGGGCCTGACGCTCCGAGCGCTGGTCGGGGTAGCCCGGAATGAGCCTGCGCAGGGGAGTGAAGGCCGTAATGCTGAACACGATGAGCAGCAGTATGATGAAGGCCGACGCCAGGGTGATGATGATGCGTGTACGCTTGCCCCTCAGCACCCATATCTGACGATGTGTATTGTCGTCGGTCAGGGCGATGCGCAGCCTTGTGACTTTCTGTTTTTTATTTTCTTTTGACATACGTTATCTTTTGCGTAACTTTGCAGCCGGTATGGACAGGTTGATAGGCATAGACTACGGACGGAAGCGCACCGGACTGGCGGCAAGCGATCCACTTGGCATCTTTGCTTCGGCCCTCGAGACCGTACCTACTGCAAATATAATAGATTATCTTAAAAGTTATGCAGTAAAAGAGCGTATAATCCGATTTGTAATCGGATATCCGCGCAATATGGACGGAAATCCCTCCGAGGCCGCAGCCGATATCGAACCCTTCGTGAAGAAGCTCAAGGCTGCTTTCCCGGACGTTCCGGTGGAGATGGAAGACGAAAGGTTTACTTCCGTGCTTGCTCACAGGTCGATGATTGACGGAGGAATGAAAGCCTCCGGGCGCCGCGATAAAGCTTCGGTAGACCGAATCAGCGCGGCCATCATCCTGCAAAGCTGGATGGACCGCACGAGCGGAGCTTCATATTCGGTCGATGCGGCCTCTGTCCCCGAAACCCTTTCATCCGCCCACGGCCGTAGCGGCCGGCGGCATAAACGCTAACAGACGATGATACAACCTATATACCTATATGGCTCCGATGTGCTGCGCCGCAAAGCAGCTCCGGCCGACCTTAACGACAAGGAGTCGATAAAGAAACTCGTTCAGGACCTCAAGGATACCCTTGCCGTTGCAGAGGGCTGTGGCCTTGCCGCTCCCCAGATAGGAGTGTCTCAGAGGGTAGTTATCGTCGACGGCGATGAACTCCAGGAGACATATCCTTACCTCAAGGGTTTCCGCCGCACGCTTATTAATCCCGTGATTCTGTCAGAGAGCGACTCGACCTGCGTTTACAACGAGGGTTGCCTTAGCATCCCCGGAGTCTTCGCCGATGTAAAAAGGCCCGATACCGTAACGGTCGAATACTACGACGAATCGTTCAAGAAAATCACCGAAACCTTCGACCGTTTTGCGGCCAGAATGGTCCAGCACGAGCTCTCGCATCTTGAAGGCGACATGTTCACCGACCACGTTGCTCCCATCCGAAAAAAGATGATTGCAAAGAAGCTTGTAGGTATTGCAACCGGCCGCTATTCTACCCGTTATAAGTCAAAAGTGGTATAAAATTGAAAAATTTTTATTTCCCGATTTTTTTTGACTTAAACATTTTATATGATTGATAATCAGTAAATACTGACTTCCCAAAACATAGTTGAGTTTCCTTTTTTCACCGTAGCGTCGTATGCTGCGGTTTTTTTTGTAACTTTGTGGTTTGAAAACGTATGCGCACGCGTCGCGGACAATTTGCGCGCACGTAAATGGCAGGTAAAGCAAGGACTAAAATTAACGTTAAACGATGAAAAGGACAATCACAATTATTGGAGCGGGAATGATGGGCTCGGCCCTTGCGTTCCCTGCAGCTGAGAATGGAAATGAGGTACGAATTGTTGGAACCTGTCTCGACGACGAAATCATAGACGGCTACATCAAGACTCACAAGCACGAGAAATTCTGCCGTCCCTTCCCCGACAACGTCAAGTATTACTACTTCAAGGATTGGAAGAAAGCCGTTGAAGGCGCCGACTTCATCATCGGAGGTGTATCTTCTTTCGGCGTGGAATGGTTCCTCGAGGAAATCCTCAAGAAACTCGACCCTACAATCCCAGTCCTTTCCGTTACCAAAGGTCTCAGGGGCCTCGAAGACGGAACTCTGATTTCCTATCCCGGATACTGGGAAAGCGAACTTGCAAAAGTCGGTATCCATCGTGAAATCTGCGCAATCGGCGGTCCTTGCACCAGCTATGAGCTCGTGTTCATGGATCCTTCCGAGGTCGGCTTCTGCGGCCGCGACCAAAAGGCCCTCCGTATGATGAAAGAAGCTATGCAGCGTCCTTACTACCACATTTCCCTGACCGACGACGTAATCGGTCTCGAGAGTGCGGTAGCCCTCAAAAATGCCTATGCTATGGCAGTAACCCTCGCAGTGGGCCTGAATATCCGCTGGCACGGCGAGGATGAGCCTCAGCACTATAATTCACAGGCCGGAACCTTTACCCAGGCTGTCCGTGAGACCCACGCCCTTATGCAGATGCAGGGCGGAACCTTCGAATCCGAGGCTATCGGTCTGGGCGACCTCTACGTAACCATCTTCTCCGGAAGAACCCGCCGCTGCGGCGTGTTGATGGGCAAAGGCCTCAATTATGACGAAGTTACCGAAGCCCTCGCCGGAATCACCCTCGAGAGCCTCGTGATTACCCGTGTAATGGGTATCGCCGTCAAGAAAAAAGCCGCTCTCGGCCTTCTCGACCTCAAGAATTTCCCTCTGCTTATGCACATCGTTGAAATCCTGGACAAGGGTATGGCAGACGCAGACCTCCCTTGGGAGTCCTTCACTTTCGAGCAGTTCAGATAATATTTAGCAGGAATATTTGTGACACCTATTAATATAATTACGAAGTAAAAATTAATAAAACTAATACACAATTATGAAGAAAGAGTATTCTACCCCTCTATCAAAAATTCTTCTCGTGTTAGGGAAGTTACCCATTCTCGGTATGTCTGTGCAAGACTTTACTAAAGACGATAACGGTGGTGATGGATATGGTTATGATGACGACTCAGATTAAAACACTAAGCACCATGAACACTAAATTTTTCAAAATTGCCACATTTGTGGCCGCAGCTTGTTGCCTGGTGTTTTCGTGTTCGAAATCATCCGAGGGCAATGAATCAGGTGGTGATGTCTTTATTCTCAGAGCAAGTATGCCTGAAGACACTAAAACTTCCATTACAGAAGATGGTGACAACTATCTTGTAACTTGGAAGACCGGAGATGTTATTTCTGTCAATGGACTTAATTCTGATGGACTTTCTGCTACATATGACGGCAAGCGTGTGGGCGTGTTTACCATCCAGGGTACTCCCCAACCTCCTTATATGGTGATTTATCCCGGTAGTGGACAGGAAAATTTGATACGACTTCCAGACACGCAGAATTATGTCGCAAATACTTTTGACGGAGCAGCTGCAGCTGCATATGGCATGGCTTCTTCTAGCGGGGGTGGTTTCAACGTTAGTTTGAAAAACTTCTGCGGCGTTCTACGCTTTGCCCTCCAAGGCAGCGCCACGCTTAGCAAAATCGAAGTAAACTCCCTTGGCTCTGAGAAGTTGTATGGTAATTTCACCATTTCGAACTATGACTCCGGTGCTTGCACTGGTGGTACATCCGGTACACTTACCTATAATGTTGGCGGAGTTACCCTTTCTGGTTCCGATACATACTTCTACGTCTGTATTCCTGCCCAGACTTATGCCTCTGGCCTTGAGGCCCTGGTTTATCAGGCCGACGGTGCGTTCATGCGCCTTAAGTTCTGGGGCGACGGTCATACTCTTGGCTCAAGTGTAGCTGAGTTTGCGAGCAAGACCTTTGCTGCGGGCCGCACGGAGAATCTCCTGCAGATTAACAACCTTACCGCCGAAGATGGCGGCGAGCCTACTGCAGAGGCTCCCGGTATCACCGTTGCTACCTTCAATGTTATGCGTCTTGACGATGAAAACCGTCCTGCAGCTGCAACTTCTGGAGATGCTAGTGGTTCAATTGCGCGTCCTGCAAATGCCATCGTCAAGGACTGCACAGAGATGCAGGCGGCTCTTGGCCAGGCTATATATAATACTGCTGCCGATATTATTGGTTTCCAGGAAATCGGTGACGATATGTATGCCTCAGGACAGACTTATTCTCTGGAGGATATCGCTTCTGCTCAGAGCGCATCCTATACTTGGAAGCTCAACTTCCCGGGCTCAGAATCAGGCAACTATCACTATTGCAATGGCTTTGCCTATAAGTCCTCCATCCTCACCTTGAACGAATCCGGTAAAGCGTGGCTCAGGACGAACAGCGAGTCGTACTCTACCTCAAGCGCTTCCTCTTCAGGCGACCCCAACCGCTTTGTCGTATGGGCTAAGTTCACGCATAAAGCCTCCAGCAAGGTGTTTTATTTCTTCGTAACCCAGCTTCCCACCTACGGGCAGGATGGTGGTTCTGGCACCAGCAACACAAATATGTCGGGCGGTGTAAACGCTTTTGCTTCCGCAAAGGCGGGTTCCTATCCTCAGATTCTTGTCGGTGATATGAACTCTGCACCAGGACATAATAATGAGACAGGTTACAACAAACTCAAGGTCTACTGGACCGACGCCTATGAGGCTGTCAGTGCTGCGGGCAACTTGAATTCGTTCTACTCGACCTATTCTGGTACGCAGTCTGGCACAGGTCTGAATTATCAATATTCTGTTCTTACGTTCTGCAAGAATCATCCTGAACGTCGCCTGGATCATATCATGACTCACGGCGCCTGTACTGCTCAGTCCTATAGGACAGTACGCAATATATATGAGTTTGGCTCAGGTGAGTCTGCAGTGACCTGCGCTCCTTCTGACCACCTTCCAGTCGTAGCTTACATAACCCTTGACTAATTACCTTATATGAAAAATATATTTAAATTTCTCGTTCTCGCAGGAGTCTCTCTCCTTGCAGTCTATTCTTGCTCAAAGGCAGAGGAAACAGACATCGAAGATAAGCCCTTCAAGGTAGTTACCGATGGTACCACCGGCGAGAGCATCGTTACTGTCCAGCTTAACGTGCCGGTATCTGACCAGGATACCAAAACAACTCTTGGCACCAAAGACGGTTCTTCTTATCCCGTTCTGTGGAGCGCCGGCGACGTTATTACTCTCAACGGTACTGCAGCTACGGAATTTACTCGTAATAGCGGTAATTTAACTGCTACGGCTAAGTTCAAAGTAACCAACCTTTCTGCACCATTTAACTTCCTTTATCGTGGTGTGGTTGGTCAGTCTAATCAGGTCACTTTCCCTGCCAGTCAGTCTTATGTCGCTGGCGGTTTCGACCCTGCCGCCATGCCTATGTATGCTTCAGTAGCCAATGCTAATACTGATATTACATTCAGCCACGTAGGAGCACTTCTCAAGTTCTCCTTCACCGGTACCAATAAGATTGACGCCGTCAATCTTTCTGCAGCAGACGGAACCAAGTCCCTCTCGGGTACCTTCACCATCGGCGCTAACGGCTCAGGTATTCTGAATGGTACTCTTACCCCTGCAGCTAGTGGCGCAGGTCTCACTTATAGCTTCGGAGGCCACATACAGCTCAGCGACGAGCCCTTCGTGTTCTACGTAGCAATCCCCGCAGGCACCTACGAGGGAGGTATTAACCTGACTATAGTGGACAACGCTTCCGGCCATATGAACGTGACCGTGATGGATTCCAACGCTACAAAGACCATCGCAGCCGGTAAGGTTAGAGAGTTCGATAATGTCGTTTATATTCCTGCTAAGGAAAACAATTTGAAGCAGATTTACGACAACGCAACCTTCACTGAATTCGTAAGCGCGGTCGCTGGCGGCAACAAGACACTCAATGCCCGCCTCACCCAGAACGCATCAACACTCAGCCTCTCTGCAG
>JAFSPG010000006.1 GCA_017443025.1 Bacteroidales bacterium
ATTCGGATATGTCCGGATCATTTCCTGTTTGCAGATCCCCGGACCTTTTCGCAGCTTACCACGTCCTTCCTCGCCTCCGGAAGCCTAGGCATCCTCCGTTCGCTCTTGTAACCTTTCTTCTCTTGTGAATTCTTGCCTATTTTGAAATTGTAGAATACCACAACCGGTTCTAAAAGAACCATCAATTGTCTATACTCTGCTGATTTCTACTTCTAGTTTCGGACACCACCTCACGGCAGCATCCTTACCTCTAATGCTATCTCTCAATATTGTCAAAGAACTGTCCGTTTTTCACAAACGGGCTGCAAAGATACGGACTTTTTCCAAACCTGCAAATCTTTTTTGATTTTTTTTATTTTTTTCCTAATTTCGTGCCCTGAAACAGATATTTTAACGTAAAACTGTTCTGTGTTATGAGTATTCTTGACAAGCGTCCGGCCCTTGCGGCGGAGATTGACAGAGTTGCTGAGGTGGCCGGATATCTTTGGGAAAAAGGTTGGGCTGAGCGTAACGGAGGCAACATCACCGTAAACATCACGGAGTTCATTGATAAGGATATAGAGGCGATGCCGGCCATAACGGAGCCCAAGGAGATAGGCTTTTATCTTCCCGGCCTCGAAGGATGCTACTTTTATTGTAAAGGTACAAACCGCCGTATGCGCGACCTCGCCCGCAAGCCGATGGAGAACGGATCCATCATCCGTATCCTCCCCGACTGCACATCCTATGTCATCATAGCCGACCACGATATCGCCCCGACGTCAGAGCTGCCTTCCCATCTTGCCGTACACAATCACCTCATTGAAAGGAAATCCCCCTACAAGGCCTGCGTACACACACATCCCATCGAGCTTGTAGCCCTTACTCATAACAACAACTGGCTCCGCCGCGACGTAGCCACGAAGGTTCTGTGGTCGATGATTCCCGAAACAAAGGCCTTCGCTCCCAAGGGAGTCGGCATAGTTCCCTATATGCCCCCGGGAAGCAAGGAACTCGCTGAAGCCACCATCCGCACGATAGACTTCGATTATGACGTGGTTCTTTGGGAAAAACACGGAGTGTTTGCCGTAGATACCGATGTAATGTCGGCCTTCGACCAGATTGACGTCCTGAACAAGAGCGCCCAGATTTACATCGCTGCAAGAAACATGGGCTTCATCCCCGACGGACTGTCGGAAGCCCAGATGCGCGAGATTTCGCGGCTGTTCAACCTCCCGAAGTAATTACTCCGCGCCGGTTTTCGTGTGCCTGTAACGGCGCCATCCGTACAAAGTCACCATTACAAAGCAAACCAGCGGCAGCGCGAAGCTGACGTTCACTGCAGGGTATCCAAATATTTCCTGCATGTCGATTATGCTACCCTGAAGCGGCGGCATAAGGGCACCTCCGACTATGGCCATTACAAGGAATGACGCACCGAGGGAACTGTCTTCAGGAGCGACGTTTTCAAGGGCGATGCCGTAGATGGTAGGGAACATCAGGCTCATGAAGGCACTTATGGCCACCAGGCAGATAAGGCCGGCCATACCCACAAAACATATCGTCCCGATGGTACACAGGGCCGCCAGCGCCCCGAATATTGCCAGCAGTTTCCTGGAGTTCACATACTTCATAAGGAAGGTGGCGATAAAGCGGAAGCACAGAAACATGGCCATAGCAATGATATTATAGGTCTGAGCCGTGGCTTTGTTGATGCCAAGATTATCGGCGTAGTGGATGATGAATGTCCAGACCATTATCTGGGCTCCGACATAGAAGACCTGAGCCAGCACTCCCTCCCGGTATGCGGCATTATGCAAAAGGCGGCGGAGCGACTCACGGGCCTTCGTTGCAGGGGCAGAACCGACTGCGACCGGCGTCTTCACGCACGCGATAGTAATAAGGACTATCAGCACTATGATTCCCAAAGCGACATAAGCATCCCTGATAACCGCGAGGTCGTGGATGCGCTCGGTGGCCTTGACGGCCTCGGGGAGCTCGGAGAAGATAAGTTTTCCGGTGACATCGCGGTGAGCGTCGCTCATAAGCGAAGGAAGCACGACCATTGAGGCTACCGCCATGCCGGCTAGCGAGCCCATTGGGTTGAAGGACTGAGCCAGGTTAAGTCTGCGAGTGGCGGTTTCACGGGAGCCGAGCGACAGTATGAAGGGATTGGCTGTAGTTTCGAGGAAGGCCAGGCCGAAGGTCAGGATATAGAGCGACAGGCAGAAGAAGGTAAAGCTCTGCTGCGCGGCTGCGGGGATAAAGAGAAAAGCTCCGGTAGCATACAGCGACAAGCCGAAAAGGATGCTGCTCTTATAGCTGAACCGACGGATGAAAAGGGCCGCGGGAATCGCCATCGTGGCATAACCTCCATAAAAGGCAAACTGGATGAGAGAGGCCTTGGCGGCGGAGATTTCCATGATGGTCTGGAATCCGGCAACCATAGGATTGGTTATGTCGTTGGCAAAGCCCCAGAGGGCGAAAAGCGTCGTTATAAGTATGAATGTGACAAGATATTTCTTTTCTACCAGTTTAGCGGCCATGACGTTTTTTTATCAGTTCAAGCCCAAAGATAGACGTTTTGGACAGATTTAGACGTCAGTCAAAGCGATTTTTTTGTAAGTTTGCAGAAATGAACTTTCAGTTATGGACGATCAATCTTTGAAACTTCCGGAAAACGCGCAGCGTGAGCTGGCCGCCGGAGAAGAGTACAAACCCATCCTGCCGGCAGAAAAGAAATTCGCTGAGATTACTCCTTATTCTGTCATCACCGGTATTGCAATGGTGATTTTGTTCTCGGCCGCAGCCGCTTATCTTGGCCTTAAGGTAGGCCAGGTGTTTGAAGCGGCCATTCCCATAGCCATCATCGGAGTAGGCCTCACGGCCGCCCTCCGCAAAAACGACAGGCTCGGGCAGAATGTCATTATACAGTCCATCGGCGGATGCTCCGGCTCAGTTGTAGCGGGCGCCATCTTCACCCTGCCGGCCGTATATATCCTCGGCCTGGATATCAACTATATGCAGATGGTGCTGTCGTCGCTGCTGGGAGGTTTCCTGGGTATTCTGTTCCTGATTCCCTTCCGCAAGTATTTCGTGAAGGAAATGCACGGCAAATATCCATTCCCGGAGGCAACTGCAACGACACAGGTCCTGGTCAGCGGCGAAGGTGGAGGCAACAGTGCCAAAATCCTTGTTCTGAGCGGCCTTATCGGCGGTCTCTACGATTTTATCGTAGCCAGCGTGGGCCTGTGGAGCGAAACTCTTACGTCCAGGGTTGTTGAATGGGGCGCCGTCCTCGCCGACAAAGCCAAGCTTGTGGTCAAGCTCAATACCGGAGCGGCGATTCTCGGCCTCGGCTTTATCATCGGCCTGAAATACGCCCTGATTATTTGCTGCGGCTCCTTCCTCGTATGGTTCTTCATCATACCACTTATAGGATATGTATTGCCCGAGGCCCAGGCCGCCGGGCTCAGCGCTGAAAATATCTTCACCACCTACGCCCGCCCGATTGGTATAGGAGGCATCGCCACCGCCGGCATCATCGGCATCGTCAAATCTTTCGGTGTCATAAAATCGGCCCTCGGCCTTGCTGTAAGCGAATTCCGCGGCGGAAAAACCTCAGAGGAAAAGACACCCAGAACCGACAAGGATTTGAAGATGAAGACCATCGTCTTCGGCATAGCTCTCACTCTCCTTGCCGTGTTTGCCTTCTTCGCCCTTGGCGGAGTGGTCGAGAACGCCTGGCAGGCCATTGTCGGCTTGCTGGTGGCGGCTGTCATCTCCTTCCTGTTTACGACCGTTGCGGCCAATGCGATTGCCATCGTAGGGTCAAACCCGGTGAGCGGAATGACATTGATGACTCTGATTATAGCTTCGGTCATCCTCATTGCCGTAGGGCTGAAGGGCAATGCCGGAATGGCTGCCGCACTCATCATAGGCGGCGTAGTCTGTACGGCGCTGTCGGTGGCCGGTTCGTTCATTACCGACCTTAAGATTGGATACTGGATTGGTTCTACCCCTGCCAAACAGGAAAAGTGGAAATTCCTCGGCGTCGCAGTTTCGGCCGCCACGGTGTGCGGGGTGATGCTGATTCTGAACCAGACTTACGGCTTCACCGGTGACGAAGCCCTTGTGGCCCCTCAGGCCAATGCAATGGCCGCCCTGATCGGGCCGCTTATGAGCGGTAACGGAGCCCCCTGGCTGCTTTACGGAATCGGCGCCATTCTGGCCTTGATTCTGAATTCCCTGAAGATTCCGGCCCTGGCCTTCGCTCTGGGTATGTTCATTCCCCTCGACCTCAACCTTCCGCTGCTCGTGGGTGGAGGAATCTCCTGGTTCGTAAGTACCCGCAGCAAGGATGCCGCCGTTAACGAGTCGAGGCTCAACAAAGGTACACTCATCGCTTCCGGCTTTATCGCCGGCGGCGCCCTGATGGGTGTCGTGAGCGCCATCCTCAAATTCGCCGGCGTGGACATCTTCCAGTATTTCAAAGACTGGAACTCCGCCTACGGAGAGGCTGTCGCCATCATTCCGTTTGTTTTGCTGGTAATCTATATGATTCGCGCTTCGTTAAAATCAAACAAATAAAGATCTCTCCACTTCGGTCGAGATGACATAAAAAGGTCGGAAACTAAATCAATAGAATTATGGAAAAGATATTAGATAAGTTTTTGAGATATATTTCGATTGATACTCAGTCGAACGAGAATTCCGAATCTCAGCCTTCAGAGGCCAAGGAACTGGATTTACTGAGATTGCTCCGTGATGAGCTCACCGCCCTCGGAATAGAGGCAACGCTCGACGAATATGGCTACGTGATGGCTTCCATCCCGGCAAACACCGACAAGAAGGTGCCGGCCATAGGCTTTATCGCCCACGTTGATACTGCCCCCGACGCTTCAGGCAAGGACGTCAAGCCGCAAATCATCAAGAATTACGATGGCGGAGAAATTCCCCTGAAAGGAGTTCCCGGCCTGGCCTTGAAACCCTCCGAATTCCCGGAGATGCTGCTATACAAGGGCAAGACGATGATTACTACAGATGGCACAACCCTGCTTGGCGCCGACGACAAAGCCGGAGTCGCCGAGATTATGGCTGCCGCCGAGTATATAATGGAGCATCCCGAGTTCAAGCACGGCCCCATCAAGATTGGCTTTACCCCCGATGAAGAAATCGGACGCGGAGTCGTCAAATTCGACGTAAAGAAATTCGGCGCCGACTACGGCTACACCATGGACGGAGGAGAAATCGGCGAGCTGGAATTCGAGAATTTCAATGCCGCTTCGGCAAAGATTCACATCCAGGGCCGCAATGTACACCCGGGATATGCCAAGGGCAAGATGCGCAATGCCATCCTTATCGCTACTGAGCTGAACGCCCTTCTCCCCGTGGAGCAGAGGCCTGAATTCACCGAAGGCTACGAAGGATTCTTCCATATCATCGCCTTCAACGGCAGCGTAGAAGAGGCCGATATCGCCTACATCATCCGCGACCACGACCGATCCCGCTTCGAAGACAAGAAACGTCTAATCAGCGAGTGCTGCGATTTCATCAACAAGAAATTCGGAGAAGGGACCGTTACCCTGACGCTCAAGGACCAATATTACAACATGCGCGAGCAGGTGGAGCCTCACTTCCACGTAGTGGAGACCGCCATCAAGGCCATAGAGATGGCCGGCATTAAGCCCAAGGTCCAGCCTATCCGCGGCGGCACCGACGGAGCGAATCTCAGCTTCAAGGGCCTGCCCTGCCCGAACATCTTCGCCGGCGGGCATAACTTCCACGGCAAGATGGAGTTCCTCCCCCTCGAAAGCATGGAAAAGGCTTCCGAGGTGATTCTGAACATTATCAAGCTTTACGCAGAGTAATTACTTGACGATCAAGACATTTGGGACCGCCCGCTCGCCGGCGTGGTCAAAGGTCCTGTTGTCGTAAGGGTGGTTGAGTACGCCATCGGTCTTGACCCAGAGCGTGGATGAGCCGCCGCCGTCGAGATTGATGCTCTCATACAGGCCGAGCGCTACCGACAAGGTCTGCAGCTCGGCTATGCTCATGCCTTCGGCCTGGCCTGGGAAGCGTCCGTCAACTACGATGAAGTACACCCAGCCGGAACGGGTATAGCCCGCAAGCGTCCTGGGGTGACGTTTGGAGTAGAATTTCTTGAAATACTTGGGGTTGACGTAACTGTCGGCGACTTCGTTTGAACCCTTGGATGCGTATTTGATGACGCGGCCTTCTTCCAGAAGCACAGGGCCGGCGACCATCGCCTCTCTCCAGCGGGCGATTTCCTTGCCATAGCTGAGAGTATCGAGGCTTAGGATATCCACCTTAGAGCCATCGATTCTTATAAGGCCATTGCATCTTTTCAGTTCGGAGGGGCGTGTCGAAGCGCATACTACATTCCCTTCGTCTTTGATCAAGGTTGTTGGCCAGAGGGTTTCCATATCGAAATAACTGCCGTTGATTGCGGCGAGGGCCTCTCCGGCCTCGGCGAGCGAGCTGGTTGCTGCCGCAGCCGGGCCGCCGGCATCAACAACCGACAGTTCCTGCTTCTTTATGGGGAACCTTACCAGCGAAATACTCTGAGTGCTGCCGAAAACCTTCACGGAGGCCCAGGTAGCCTCGACGTTTGAGTGTCCTACCTTCCGCCAGTTCCAGCCTGCAGCCTTGATAGCTTCTATGTCGGGGTTGGTCTTTACGGCATTGCGGGTCGATGCGCAGCTTGCTGCAACGAGGCAGACCGCAAGTATTGAAAGTATGCGTTTCATTCTGTGGGTGTTAAATTATTCCTTCCTGTCTGAGGCTGTCGAGCAAAGCTTCGCGCCCCGTAAACTGTATTGCGTTCATTCCTACAGCCCTTGCGCCGGCCACATTGGCGGCATTGTCGTCGATGAAGACGCATTCTTCGGGCTTGAGGGAATATCTTTTCATCAGGATGTTGAATATCTGAGCCCCGGGCTTGAGGCAATGTTCTTCACCGGAGACGACCATTCCGTCCATCAAAGCCAGGATGGGATACTTGTGGCGGACCAGTTCGAAGGTCTCAGAGGCCCAGTTGGTAAGGCCGTATATGCCATAGCCTTTGGATTTAAGCTGGCTGACGACTTCGTCCATCCCTTCGATTTGGCCGGCAACCATATCTATCCATCTTTCGTGGTAGAGCTTGATTTCCTTTGCCCACTCGGGATGCTCGGCCGACAGTTCCCTGACTCCCTGCTCGAAGGGCTTGCCTGCGTCGAGGGTGGAGTTCCACTCCATGTTGCAGATGTTGGCGATAAACCAGTTCGCCTTCTCTACGTCGCCGAAGTAAGGGTCAAAGACATAGTGAGGGTTCCAGTCAAGGAGAACGGCACCGTAGTCAAAAACGATATTCCTGATGTTCTTCATTCCTAAATGAAAAGCGATGCGGCGCCGAGCATGGCGGCCTTGTCAAGCAAGATGGAGCCTTTAACCTCAACGGTTAGGCCGGCCTGTCCGTACGCCCTTTGCAAGGGTTGCATAAAGATGGGGAGGCTTCGGGAGATGTTGCCGCCGAGAACCAGCGTGCGGCTGTCGAACTTCTGGAGCCAGGGGATGGTGAATTCAGCAAGGCGGTATCCGAACTCGGTGAAAAGTTGCCGTGCGGCTTCGTCGAATTCAATGCGCATAGATACTTCTTTCGCACCCTCGACCTGATGACCGGTGAGTTCTTTGTAGCGGCCTACCACCCAGCGGGTGCTGAAGGCTTCGTCGACAATTCCTTCGTGGAAGGGAAGGTTCCATACTTCTCCGCCCTCGGGCACGGAGCTGCCGGTGCGGACTACCTTGCCTTTGGCTACGAATCCGCTGCCAACACCTGTTCCAAGGGTGAGGACTATCACTCTTTCTGTGCCCTTGGCTGCGCCGAAGCTGCTCTCGCCGAGTGCGAAGGCACCTGCGTCATTGACGAACTTGAACTTCAGGCCGGGGAAATCCAGGAGGCGGGCTGAGAGCGTCTGGCCGATGTCGATGCCGTGGATGGCGGCGAATTTATGTTCCATCCAGGAGATGCCCTTGTCGTAATCGAAGGGGCCCGGGAAGGCCATTCCAATCTGGCGTACCTCGTGACCGGCCTCGCTCAGAAGCAGGCGCAGGTTATCTGTCCAGGCGGAGAAAATGACTTCGGCGGGAGAGGTGTGGTCGACATCCGTAGTTGCGGGCTCGCCGACAATCTGTCCGTTTTCAAGGTCAACTACGGCAGAGGTGATATGGCTTCCGCCTATATCGACGCCAACGGCGTATTTCTTATTGGTATCCATGGCAATTATGTGGGCTAACTTTCTTATACCAAGCCCAAATATAGGCATAATATCGTTACAACCCACACCGCCGTGCCACAAAAGTGTCTTCTCCTGGTGTATTTGCCAGCCTCCAGTGCAAAAACAGGGGTTTTTTGCACAGCAGATCTTCATTTATATCCTTTCCGGTGCGCCAGAAGGGGCTTTTTGCACCGCAGCACGTGTTATATGCTTGTGCAAGAGATAGCCAGTCGCGAAGAGTGAAAAAGTTTTCTCGGGCAGAGAAATGCCCTCGAAACTCTTTTCCCCTCTTCTCCACCATTCTCTCGCACCCTGGATGCGCCTGTGACCAAATGCCAAGGAAGTAGTTTATGTCACATCAAAAGACTATTTCTTTTTTGTTTTCAAAAAACGTATATTTGGCCTTGAAGCAAGATGATGCTATGAAAATACTGGCTTTTTCGATAAAACTGCTCCTCAATGTTGTCATTGTCCTATCTTGTACCGTCTCATGCGGCAACGGCAGTACAGCACAGCTGTTAGATGATGTTGAATCATATATCCGCGAGCGTCCGGACAGCGCTGAGGGTAGAAGATTCACAATATCAGGTACCACTCTTATTAATGGAAGTGAATCCTAATAGTGATTTAGGATTACCAACTGATGATTTTGGATATTTCACACCTAGTATATCTCTATATCCGAAAAATTAATGATATTTGTATCTAAACACTGAATATGATGAAAAAAACTATACTCATAACGCTTCTTCTGATGCTAATTGCATCGGTACCGGCATTCGCGCAGAAGCCGTATATTGTTGAGAATTTTGACATAAACGGAGTGAAACTCGGAAGCATAGTTACCGATGATATACTCCTAAGCAAGTTCGGAACTCCCAATCGTGTGGAAGTAGACGAAGCTACTAAGATAGTGTATAACTGTTACGGCGATACGGCAATAGGTGTATACGGCGGAAAAGTATATGATATAATGGTTCGTGACAGTAGGTTCCCAGTTCTGACATGCATAATTGCCGGAGGAATTAGAGTTGGTGATAATGCTGAGGAAGTTAAGACAAAAATTCGCCAAAATGCTGTAGGCGATATAATTGAAACAGATAAAGGGTTTATGGCTGGCAGCTATGATGTTCATATTAGTTTTGATGTGTTATTAAGGAAGATCACGGCTATTACTTATTATATAGAAGGTCTCTAACTTAATTGGCCCACGGTTTGACACATTGTATAATATGAAACGCTCTATACTCATATCGTTGATGGAATACCAGACACCGCATTCTGTAGTATGTTTGTTTTACGCGGGGATGTTGAAAATATGGAGTTGGATGACACCAATCTTCGCGTCTTAGCGGAAACTCATGATGTTTTGGAATTCGTATTGATCAGAAATGTTGAATATGGCTCGGATAGTAATCAATAGGATCTTATCCTTCTTTAGCATCATAGCTGCTACGATTATTCTTGCGTTGTCTTGCACTAAAGATGATGAAGTCGTTCGTTACTTTTATCCTAGTGAAGTCGGCGATACGCATTCATATTACGCCTATATAGATGGGGCCTCTTTGGTGGTCAAGGCTAATGGGGAGACTTATGATGGCTCAGCGTTTTATAAAGACAATTTAAACCCAGAGGATAGTCTCTGGAATATTGATATCGATTGGCTGCGAGTATATTACATACCTGCTAAGCGTGAGCTTTTCTTGAGCGTTGACCAAAATACGACTGGGATTCACAGAACCGCCATTGTTATGGGCCAAAGTACTTCCGGCAAATCAATAACTATTATTGTAAGCCAAGCAGGATAACTTATGCAAGGGCCTCCATGTATCAAGACACGCCATGAAACGCTCCATACTCATAACGCTTCTTCTGATGCTAATTGCATTAATCTCAACTTTTGCACAGAAGCCATGTATTACCGAGATATTTGACATTAACGGTCTCAAAATAGGGAGTGCGGTCACCGACTCAATCATCAAGAGCAAGCTAGGAGCCCCCAGTCGTGTAGAAATAGGATCAATTCCTGGCTACTTGGTGTATTACTACGGAGAATCCAGTATTGGTGTAGAGAACGGAGAGGTGATTGCTATCTCAGTTCGAGACAGCAAATTCCCTGTGATGACTTTCATTTTTGAAGGTGGCATTCGAGTCGGAGATAATGCTGAAGAAGTAAAGGCTAAAATTCTACAAAATACGAGGAGTATTATTACAGAAACCAGTAGAGGCTTTAAGGCCGGGAACTACGATGATAACGTCCATTTTAGAGTGTCCAACGGGGAAATCACGGAAATAAGCTACGACAATTTTGATATCTAAATATTGTTGATTACCGGCCTACGCCAGAATAGCTATATTTGAGCCGCGTCATGAAAAAGACAATACTCATACCTCTGATGCTGACACTGATTGCATCGGTACTGGCATTTGCGCAGAAGCCATATATTACCGAGAATTTTGACATAAACGGCATCAAGATAGGCAGTAAGGTTACTCCTGAAATTCTAAAGAGAAAACTAGGGGAACCAACAAGTGAAAGGGAAACGGTTATTCCGGGCTTAATAGCTTACTGTTATGGAGCATCCTGTATTGGGGTATATAATGGCGAAGTATATGAAGTAACTCTTCGGGACAACAATCTTTCGGTACTGACAGGATTATTTGAAGGAGGTATTAGAGTGGGCGATAATGCCGAAGAAGTAAAGGCGAAGATACTCAAACAAACGAAGAGTATTATTACAGAGACTAGCATGGGTTTTAAGGCTGGTAACTTTGATGACAATGTAAATTTTCGTGTGTCTGGCGGAATAATTACAGAGATAGACTATTGTTGCGAAAGTATCTAGCCATTATGTTCCTATTCTTTTATTTAGACGTTAACATAAGATGAACCGCTCCATACTTATAACGCTTCTTCTGATGCTAATTGCATCTTTCTCCTCTTTTGCACAGAAGGCACATATAACCAATAATTTTGATATAAACGGGGTAAAGATAGGTAGTATGGTTACTTGCTCGACCATAAAAAGTAAATTTGGAGAGCCAACTAGAATAGAAGAAGTAGGCCCTGGATTTATGTTCTTCTACTATGGCAAGAATGAATTATGTGTAATTAATAATGAATTGACTTCCATTATTGTTTATGACAACCAATTCCCTGTACTGACATCAATAATCGAAGGCGGCGTGAGAGTCGGTGACAATGCTGAAGAAGTGAAAGCTAAAATACGGCAAAAGACAACAGGCGATATCATAGAAACCGATAAAGGGTTTATGGTTGGCACCTACGATGTTCATGTTAGTTTTGATGTATCATTAAGAAAAATCACCTCAATTTCTTACCATTTAGAAAGTTATTAGTGACTGTTTTATCCTCAGTTTTCAACATATTCGTAGAGCTCTCCAAATCAAAAAACGCAATTGTTGCAGGCTAAGCAGGATAACTTATGCAAGGGCCTCCATGTATCAAGACACGCCATGAAACGGTTTTTTGTTCTCATTTCTGTGCTGGCCCTGTGTGGCGTGCTGGTGTCATGTAATAAAAAAGATGATACCGGCGTTACAAAGTCATACACGAAATACAAGGTGTCATCCGTTCAATTGTATGATGCAAATAACAATTATTCCGGTGAATTTGAGTATACGCCGGGTCATGAGTACGTTTTGCTGATTTGCATCAGGAAATGGACCCCGGACAAGAATCTTGCTGATGATTTCGGTATCTCGTATAGCATCGAGTCTGTCTTAAGCGACGAAGAGCGCAACACCCCGATGGATCCGGATGACATCAACTACTACATCGACACCTGGTCTCCATTCGGAGGGTAAACCCTAAGCCGGACCCGTGGCGCGTAATGCGCTGAAACATAGCAATTTAATGATTCTTGGTGCCCCGATTTTGGGACACCAAGATTGCTTATTTGCCTCATAGCCAACGATTTACGCGCCTCAGACATTGTCCTAATTTCCGTTTTTTTGAGAACAAAAAAGAAATCGTTATTTTTGCGTGATATATAGTATCGGGCTACATAAAGGGAATTTATGCTTTTATCGGATTTGAAAACCGGCGAAACCGGAGTGATCGCTAAAGTCAACGGTCACGGCGGATTCCGTAAGCGTCTCATCGAGATGGGCTTCGTGGCCGGCAAGAAGGTGCGGGTTATTATGAACGCCCCCCTTCGCGATCCGATTGAGTATGAAATTCTGGGCTATAAGCTCTCGCTGCGTCGCGAAGAATCGAGGATGATAGAGGTCGTGGGCGAAGAAGAGGCCCGAAAATCCCTCGCCGAGGCTATTCCTCCTATTGTGGAGCCCGAAAGGATTGAATCCGAGATGGTGAGCCTGGCCGAGGAGCGCCGCCGCGAAATCCGTGTCGCCCTCGTGGGTAACCCGAACTGCGGCAAGACCACTCTTTTCAATGCCGCCACGGGCGGGCACGAGCACGTAGGCAACTACAGCGGCGTGACCGTCGATGCCAAGGAAGGCGTATTCCACTACAAAGACTACAAGATAGTTCTGGTGGACCTTCCGGGCACATATTCCCTCTCAGCCTACAGCCCCGAGGAGCTGTTCGTAAGGCACAATCTCATCGGTAAAACACCCGATGTCGTAGTAAATGTCGTAGATGCCTCGAATCTTGAGCGCAATCTCTATCTGACTACTCAGCTCATAGACATGAATCTCAGGACGGTCATTGCCCTGAACATGTACGACGAAATGATTGCCCGCGGCGACAGCCTCGACACCGTCCAGCTCGGCCGCCTTCTCGGCGTGCCGGTCTGCCCCACAACCAGCCGCAGCGGAGAGGGCATTCCGGAGCTGTTCGACACCGTCCTGGCCATATATTCCGGCTCGAATCCATCTCTCTCACGCCACATCCACGTAAATCACGGAAGGGAGCTCGAAAAGAGCATCGAACGCGTGCGCGAGCTGCTCCAGCAGGACGACGACCTCCGCTCCAGATATTCCACCCGATACCTTGCAATAAAGTATCTCGAAGGGGACTCTGATATTGAAAAGGTGATGGAGGCCCTGCCTTATGCCCAGGCCCTCAAGGACGTGCGCCAGGAAGAGGAAGAACGTATAGAGGATGTGCTCGACACCACCTGCGAGAGCGCTATCGTTGATGCCAAATACGCTTTTATCAACGGTGCCCTTACCGAGACCTGGAAGGAGCATCGCGAGGCTCGCCCCCGCAGGACTCTCACAGATAAAATCGACGCCATAGTGACCAATCGCTGGGCAGCCTTCCCTATTTTCATCTTCCTGCTGTACGTGATGTTCCAGGCCACCTTTACCATCGGCCAGTTCCCCGTGGACTGGATTGACGCCGGTGTGAAATGGATTGGCGGACTCCTGGGCTCGCTTCTTGCCGACGGATGGCTCAAGAACCTCGTGGTCGACGGAGTTGTGGCAGGCGTAGGCAGTGTTCTGGTTTTCCTTCCGAACATACTTATTCTATACCTGTTCATCTCCCTTCTGGAAGACTCCGGCTATATGTCAAGGGCGGCGTTTATCGTGGATAAGCTGATGCACAGGCTCGGCCTGCACGGAAAGAGTTTCATCCCCATGGTGATGGGCTTCGGCTGCAACGTCCCGGCCATAATGGCCAC
Organism: Bacteroidales bacterium; assembly: GCA_017443025.1. Taxonomy (GTDB): domain Bacteria; phylum Bacteroidota; class Bacteroidia; order Bacteroidales; family UBA932; genus Cryptobacteroides. The sequence goes on from JAFSPG010000006.1 coordinate 13,871, forward strand.
CCGCACTATAGAAAGCCGCAAGAGCAGGCTTATAACCATATTCATCATTCCCTTCATGTCCTGCGCCGGCAGGCTACCGGTATTCGTGCTCATTGCCGGGGCATTTTTCCTGGGCAATGCCCCTCTGGTGCTGCTGGGAATATATCTTCTCGGAATAGTACTGGCCATATTCTCGGCCATCATCATAAAGCGCTTCGTCAAGGACGACGACCTGCCATTCGTTATGGAGTTGCCCCCTTACCGGGTGCCGACGGCCAAGGCCGTATGGAGGCATTCATGGGAGAAGGGAAAGCAGTATCTGCAGAAGATGGCCACCACCATCCTGCTTTGCTCGGTAGTCATCTGGTTCCTGGGATATTTCCCCAGACACGAAGAGGCCGGCCCTGCGCAGATGGAACAATCCTACATCGGCCAGCTTGGCCATGCCATCGAGCCGGCTCTTGAGCCGCTCGGAATCAACTGGAAGATGGGTGTTGGCCTTCTTACGGGTGTTGCCGCCAAGGAGCTTGTGGTGAGCTCGCTCGGAGTCATGTATGCCCAGACCGGCGAGGAAGCTTTGGAAGAGGAGCCGTCGCTCGAAGGAGATACAGCCCTGCAGAAGGCCCTCGTAAACGATATCTCTCCGGCAAGCGCGCTGGCATTTATGGTATTCGTGCTGCTCTACTTCCCCTGCATCGCCACCTTCATCGCGATAAAACGCGAAACGGGCAGCTGGGGCTGGGCCGCCGCCACCTGCGCTTACACTATGTTCATTGCCTGGCTAATGTCCTTCCTTACCTTTACCATAGCCTCGCTGTAAAATAATTGCTAACTTTCGGAGATAAAACTAATAATTGGAAGATGGAACTTAAAGAAGCTATTGCGGGTACGCTTGAGTCCGGCGACATAATGGTCCGGATAGGCCCCGCCCAAAGTGGCAGGACCGGCCTTTCGATTGAACTTGACAGTTCGGTTGCCGCACAGTTCGGGCGGCAGATAAAGGAGCTCATAGCCTCGACGCTTGAAGATTTGGATATTCACAACGCCACTGTCTCGGCTACCGACAAGGGGGCCCTCGACTGCACAATCAGAGCCCGTGTCACGGCGGCTGCCGTACGCGCTACCGGCAAAGATGTTTGGAAATAGGAGGCCCGATATGGAAAGACTAAGAAGAACGATGATGTTCGTCCCGGGCAACAATCCCGGAATGATGGCCGACGCCCATATTTACGGCCCCGATTCGATAATGCTCGACCTCGAAGACTCGGTAACTATGGCCGAGAAGGACGCCGCCCGCATTTTGGTATACAATGCTCTCAAGAGCATTGACTACGGCGGAGTGGAAATGGTGGTCCGTATCAATCCGCTCAGTACTCCTTACGGAAAGAAGGATGTGGAGGCGGTAGTCAAGGCAGGCGTGGATGTAATCCGCATGCCCAAGACCGAAACCGCCGAAGAGGTCAAGGAGCTTGAGGCTGAAATCCTGAAGGTCGAAAAGGAAATCGGCTGCGAAGGCCGCACAAAAATCATGGCCGCCATCGAGAGCGCTCTGGGCGTTGTCAATGCCTATGCCATTGCCACGGCGTCGCCGCGCATGATGGGCATAGCTCTCGGCGCCGAAGACTACAGCGCCAATCTCAAGACGAACCGCACCCCCGGCGGAGCTGAGCTTCTCCTCGCCCGCGAGAGCATCGTCGTAGCCGCCCGCGCCGCCGGCATCTGCTGCTTCGATACCGTTTATTCCAACCTCGACGATATGGAATCCTTCCGCAAGGAGGTTGAACTTATCAAAACCCTTGGCTTCGACGGAAAATCCATCATCAATCCACGTCAGATAGAGATAGTGAACGAAGTTTTCACCCCGTCTCCCAAAGAAATCGAGAAGGCGATGAAGATTGTGGCCGCCATCAAAGAGGCCCAGGCAAAGGGCAGCGGAGTCATCTCCGTAAACGGCAAGATGGTTGACCGCCCGGTAGTGCTGAGAGCCGAAAGAACCATTGCCCTGGCCGAGGCCGCGGGAGTCTTAAGCAAGGAGGACCTGTAATGAGAAATTCGAAAGCAATTACCCTTGAGGAGGCTATACACAAATCCGGACTTAAGGACGGAATGACCATTTCCTTCCATCATCATTTCCGCGGTGGCGACAAAGTGGTGAACATGGTCGTGGCTAAACTCGCCGAAATGGGCTTCAAGAACCTCCATCTGGCAGCATCCAGCCTTTCTGACGTTCACGCTCCGCTGATTGAGCACATCAAGGCGGGAGTTATCACTAAGATATCCACCTCCGGCCTTCGCGGAGAGCTCGCAAATGAGATTTCTCACGGGCTGATGGAAGAGCCTGTCGTATTCCGCTCCCACGGCGGAAGGGGCAGCGCCATCGCCTCCGGCGAATTGCATATCGACGTTGCCTTCCTCGGGGCTTCTTCGGCCGACGAACTTGGAAACGCCTGCGGCTATTCGCGGAGTGATAATGCCAAGAGCATCTGCGGCTCGCTGGGTTACGCCCTGCCGGATGCCAGATATGCCGACCACGTCATTGTCATAACCGATGATCTGGTAGCCTATCCTAATATGCCGATGTCGATTGCTGCGGCTGATGTGGAGTCCGTCGTAGTGGTAGATTCAGTAGGCGATTCGTCCAAGATATCTGCCGGCGCCATCCGCGATTCGAAGAATCCGCGCGATATCCTTCTTGCCAAACAGGCTGCCAAAGTTGTGATTAATTCAGGTCTGTTCAACGATGGTTTTTCAATCCAGACCGGTACCGGAGGCGCTTCGCTGGCCGTGGTGAAATATATCCGCGAAGAGATGCTCGCAAGGGGAATCAAGGCTTCCTTCGCCCTCGGCGGCATCACCGCTCATATGGTCAAACTCCACGAGGAGGGGCTGATTGAGAAGCTTATCGACGTCCAGTCATTCGACAAAGTTGCTGCTGAATCCATCAAGACGGATCCTTTCCATCAGGAGGTTTCTTCGGTGGATTATGCCAGCGGGGAGCACAAGGGCTCGGCCGTTCACGCTCTTGACATTGTCATCCTTTCCGCACTGGAGGTAGATGAAGATTTCAATGTAAACGTGCTCGTGGGCTCCGACGGTATCATTCGCGGAGCTATTGGGGGGCATCAGGATACTGCCGCAGACAGCGCTCTTTCGATTATCGTCTGCCCGCTTCTTCGCGGACGTATCCCCTGCGTGGTTCCGAAGGTTACGACATTGATTACTCCGGGCAAGTCGGTTGACGTAGTTGTCACCGAATATGGTATAGCCGTGAATCCTGCCAGGCCTGAGGTGGCCGAAAGGCTGAGTGCAGCAGGCTTGCCTGTAGTTGATATTCACGCACTGTCGGCCAAGGCTTCGTCGATTATCGGTACTCCCGACCCGCTTCCTTTCGGAAAGAAGGTGGTCGGCGTGGTGATGAACCGCGACGGCTCGGTGCTCGATAAAATTTTCAACATATAAAGAGAGTCGATAGTCTTTAAATGTCATTTCGACCGAAGCGAAGCGTGGTGGAGAAATCCCTTTCCCTTGAACGTATCCTGCAGAGCCGCGATGAACGCGCGCGGCGGCAGCGGGAGCTGCTTGCCGGATATCCCGGCAAGACGCTCATTTGCTTTACCGTCATCCCTCCGGGTGCGGTAAAGCGAAACGACGGCAGCCTTGCCGTCGCCGCCGCCGGCCGCGCCGCCCTGCACGATGCATTCTCTGCTGCGGACACATCGAGCCCGGAGGTGGCAGTCCGCATAAGACGACATTGGCTCCCGAAAAGGGAAGAGGCCCACGAAGTGGGAAGGATCAGCGTTGCGGAGCTGCCATCTCCGGAGCTGTTCGAAGAATCCAGGGATTTGGAGACGGGGTTCGAGATGTATCTGGTCGTGGATATGCCGGCGGAGGAGGTCAAGCGCATCTGCTGCGATATCGAGGATACACATCCCCTCGGCCGCCTGATGGATATCGACGTGATAACGGAGACGCGCCAGGACGGTGCGTTGGCGGAGCCATCCCCGAGGCCCATGACGCGGGCAGAGATCGGGCTGCCGGAGCGGCGCTGCCTTATATGCGAGCGCCCGGCCAGGGAATGCATCCGGGCCAGGCGCCACACCTCGGACGAACTCCTCGCCCGCTACAACGAAATTCTCCGTGGTGCGTAAATATTTGTAATTCAGTATTTTAACAAATGTCGGTATCCCAATTTCGGGACACCGACATTTCATATTTATTTTATTATCAATGATTTACGCACCACAGCCAAGTCGCTTCTCAAGACGCTCGCGGATAGCCTGCAGGAACTGGAGTGAGGTCAGGCCCTTAGGGGTGATACCTTCTGAAAGATTCACCAGATCCTTGGTCTCGAGACCCTCGTTAAGGGTATCGAAGCAAGCCTCCTCCAACTGATTTGCGTAATTTACAAGCTCAGGCAGATTGTCGAGTTCTCCCCTCTTGCGGAAAGCACCACTCCATGCAAAGATGGTTGCCATAGGGTTGGTGGAAGTCTCCTCGCCCTTGAGATACTTGTAATAGTGACGGGTTACGGTACCGTGGGCGGCTTCGTACTCGTATTTTCCGTCGGGAGAAACAAGCACGGAAGTCATCATCGCAAGGGAGCCGAAAGCGGTCGAGACCATATCGCTCATGACGTCGCCGTCGTAGTTCTTGCAAGCCCAGATGAATCCGCCCTCGCTGCGCATCACGCGGGCAACGGCATCATCAATAAGGGTATAGAAATACTCGATGCCGGCGGCCTCGAAAGCGGCCTTGTAATTCTCCTCATAAACTTCCTCGAAGATAGCCTTGAACCTGCCGTCGTACTTCTTGGAAATAGTATCCTTGGTGGCGAACCAGAGGTTCTGATTTACGTCAAGGGCATATTTAAAGCAGGAGTGGGCGAAGCTGCGGATGGAAGCATCGGTGTTGTGCATACCTTCGATGACTCCGGGGCCTGCGAATTCGTGAATCACCATTTCTTCGCGGGCACCAGAAACTCCCTCGAAGACGAGCTTGGCAACGCCGGGCTCGTGTGTCTGGATTTCAACGTCGCGGTACACATCACCGTAGGCGTGGCGGGCGATGGTGATGGGCTTCTTCCAGAACTTTACTGCAGGATGGATGCTGGGAATGGTGATAGGTGTGCGGAAAACGGTACCGTCGAGCATTGCGCGGATGGTTCCGTTCGGGCTCTTCCACATCTGGTGGAGATTGTACTCGCTCATACGCTGCACGTTCGGAGTAATGGTGGCACACTTCACGGCAACGCCGAGGCGCTTCGTAGCATTGGCGGAATCGACGGTTACCTGGTCGGAGGTCTTGTCGCGGTTCTCGAGTCCGAGGTCGTAGTATTCGGTCTTGAGGTCAACAAAGGGAAGGATGAGTTCATCCTTGATCATTTTCCAGAGAATCCTGGTCATTTCATCACCGTCCATCTCGACGAGAGGGGTGGTCATCTTGATTTTTTTCATACTATCTTTTGTTTTTATAATAATTCATGAGGCAGCCGTCGGCGAGAATCTGACGTTCGTCGGCGGTAAGGTTCTGGAAGAAAAGATGGAGCGCCTTGACATCTCCGGAGGCAGTGATGACCTTCGCATCGATTTCCTCTTTGCCCGAGAGAATGGCCTGACGGATGCCGGGCACGAAGATGCAGTCGCCGGGAGCATAGTCGAAGGATGTTTCAGGGGAGATGGTGAAGGGTACGATTCCCCAGTTGATACAGTTGCTGCGATAGCGTTTGGTGGCATATTCGTAGCAGACATTGGCGTCGCCGCCGAGGACCTTCTGGCAGGATGCCGCCTGTTCGCGGGCGCTGCCGTCGCCGGGACGGTTGGCAAAGACGCAGGAGCCGAAGGAGGTGTCAGAGGCTTTTGCCCCGACCTTGGCGAGGGCGGCGGCAACATTTGCCGGTACTTTTCCTTCCCTACGCTCGAGGTCCTGGGCCTGTATACACTTCGACAGGCCTACATATTCAGGAACCCTGCGGCTGAGGGCGAATTCGCTGAGCTTTAGGGGATTGGAGCGGTAGCTGGACGTTTCTCCGGAAGGAATCAGCTCGTCGGTTGTGGTAACGGGGTCGTGAATGACGGCGGCAAGTTCCAGAAGCATGTTCTCTTCCATCGGATACATCTTGGGCCAGTCCTTGATATTGGGGCCGTAGCGGAGTTCCACAGAAGGGTCGGCCTTGCCGTAGCCATTGTAAACGCGGCTCTTGTAGATGCGACCGTCGAACTCGTAAGGCTTGTGCTCATCTTTGTAATCGATATCAGTAGCTGCGGTGATGACTCCGCCGTTTGCTGCCGTTGCGGCAATGCTGCGGGCGTCCATCAGCGCCACCATCGATATCTGGCCCTGACCGGGCTTTGAACCCTCGCGGTTAGGGAAGTTGCGGGTGGTATGGCGGATGCTGAGGCCGTTGTTCGAAGGAACGTCGCCGGCACCGAAGCAGGGGCCGCAGAAGGCTGGTTTGATGACCACTCCGGCTTCGAGAAGTTCCTCTGCAATGTGGTTGCGGGTAGTGGCCAGATACACAGGTGTGCTCTGTGGATAGGCACTCATCGTGAAATAATCATTGCCGATGGATTTACCCTTGAGGATGGTAGCTGCCTCTGAAAGGTTGTCGTATGTTCCACCGGAACAACCTGCGATGATTCCCTGGTCGGCAACGACCTTGCCATTCTTAATCTTGGAGAGGAGGTCGGGATGGACCTTGTCGCCGAAACGCTTGACGGTATCTTCCTCTATGGCCTTCAGGACTTTCTCGGGATTGGCCTGAAGCTCGTGGATGGTTACTGCATTCGAGGGATGGTAAGGCAGGGCTATCATGCTTTCCTGCTTGCCGAGGTCGATGGTAATCATCGCGTCGTAGTATGCAATCTTTCCGGGCTCGAGCTTCTTGTAAGCCTCGGGGCGGCCGTGCATCTCGAAGTAGTTCTTTACCTCATCATCGGTAATCCAGATGGAGCTGAGACAGGTCGTTTCGGTGGTCATCACGTCGATGCCGTTACGGAAGTCGATGGGGAGATTTGCCACGCCGGGGCCTGCAAATTCGATGACTTTGTTCTTGACGAAGCCGCTTTCGAATACTGCCTTTACGAGGGAGATAGCTACGTCGTGCGGTCCGATTCCCTTGCGGGGCTTGCCTTCGAGCCACACCAGAACGACTTCAGGGGCATTTATGTCCCAAGTGTTCCTGAGGAGTTGCTTAACGAGTTCGCCGCCGCCTTCGCCTACGCCCATGTTGCCGAGGGAGCCGTAACGGGTGTGGCTGTCGGAGCCGAGAATCATATTGCCGCAGGCTGTCAGGGCCTCACGGGCATACTGATGGATAACCGCCTGGTTCGCGGGCACATAGATTCCGCCGTACTTCTTGGCTGCGGAGAGGCCGAAGACGTGGTCGTCTTCATTGATGGTGCCGCCTACCGCGCACAGGGAATTGTGGCAGTTGGTCATCGCATAGGGCAGGGGAAAGGTCTCGAGGCCGCTGGCCTGGGCCGTCTGGATGATGCCTACGTAGGTGATGTCGTGCGATACCATGGCATCGAATACGATGTGCATTTTTCCGTCTTTTCCGGCGCCTTCCCCGGGCTTCTCGTGGGAGCGCAGGATCCCATAGGCGATGGTGTTCTCCCTGGCCTCGTCAGGCGTGAGAGCAGCTTTGTCGGCGAAGGTTTTGCCGTCAAGCAGATAAATTCCGTGATTTGTTAGTTCTACCATTTTTATATGTTTTTCATTTTATATCCTTATTGTGGGATGATTCTGTCCATAAAAAGCGTCAGGGCCAGCATGTCGGCGGCTCCTCCGGGCGAGATTCCCTCTGCCGCAAATCGCTGGCAAAGTTCCTCTGTTCCTTTCGGAGATGACAGCTCCGCAACGCCGATCCTCCCCACTTCGTGGGTCCCCTCCCTTTTCGGGAGCCAAAGTCGGCTTTCGCGGACTGCCATCTCCTCAAGCGCAGCCATAGCCTCCCTCTTGACCTGTAGTGCGCGTTCTTTTCCGGCGCGGCGGATGACGCAGGTGTCGTCGAGGGTGCTCATAATTAGGAGCAGGGTTTTGAGGGCGCTGTGCTCACGGCGATAGTTCGGGAGCCAGTCGGAGAAGAGTTCGGCGTAGCCGCCGCATGCCATCGCGCGGGCATCCTTAAAATGGGCCGTGGAGCGTATCTCGCTATGTTCCAATTGTTTACGCATTATTAGTGTGGCGATTTCACCACACCAGAATTGCATAAGTTCTTCTGGATTAGACACTTGCGCTCCACACCCCAAAAGGCTTGTAGATGCAAATACCGCTATGCCAAGGCTGAAAATGGCTCCGCGGTGCGTATTCACCCCTCCTGTCGCCTCGAGCATCGCCCTTTCCGCCTCCAGCCCAATCTCAATCAGATTGGCCGCGACATTAATGTCATGTCGAGCGGAGTCGAGACATCTTGATTGTGAGGATAAGATTTCTCCACTCGCTTCGCTCGGTCGAAATGACAGGAGGGCCAGCATGGCGATTTGGGAGAAGTACGGGCGGATGGCGCGGATGCTCTTTTCCATCAGGGCCAGATCCATATCCTTGTGGGCGCCGGGGCCGTCGGGGCCGACGAGCCCGGGCTTGCCGGGCGTGTGCAGTTCCTCTTCGAGCGCCCTGCAGGCCAAGTCTGCCAGAAGGTACGGCAGCGTAGTGGTGGGAACGAGTCGGCTTATGCGGACTGCTGTTCCGGAACAATCAAGAAGTTCCCGGACGGTGGAGGCGGAGACGGGAGCGCCGTCCGCCTCGAGGCGAGGAATCTCGACGACCTCGATTCCGCGGGCCGGCAGGATTTCCTTCATCATCCTGTTGTATTCAGCCGTGAGTGCGTCAGTGGGCTCGCTGCCGACAAAACGAACAGCCGCTCCATAGGAAGGTGCGACGCTACGGCAGAACAAATCCAGGTCGAGCGCCATCTGCGTGGGAGCCGCGTCGGACAGGTCCTTCAAAAAGTATGTAGGGAATACCGAGCGGGATATCACATCGGAGCCGCCGTCGCAGACGAAGACATTGGGAATGTCGGCCAGGCCGGCCTGCACCATGGCGAAGCGCTCCTCGAAGGGAAAGCGCGGCGCTTCTTCGCGTACCACCAGCACATAAAGCCTCTCGCAGCGGCCTGCCGCCTGCTCCGCCAGATACCGATGCCCCAACGTGAACGGGTTCGCATTCATCACTATGATGCCGGTAGAGGACAATGGGGCGTCCTCCGGCAGGAGACACCCGGGCCTGTGGTCGCCCGTGACCACCCCCGTAAGGGCAAGTGTCCCCTCCGGGGACTCACAGGGGGTAGGACAAACTCCCGGCTCGCCGGGAGGGGTCCAACCTTTGGTTGGGAGGAATGGAGCGAAGCGGAAGGATCCGGGTGCCTCCTGTCGGGGAACGCTAATCCCGGAGACCAGGAGGATGGCTTTGGGGGCGGAGGCGGCGAGGTGGAAGCCGAGGCTCTCGAAAATCTTGCGGTTTTCGGGCTTGGTGAAGACGCGGAGCGAAGTAAAACCGCGATCCGCGCCCAGCGCAATCAGGCGCGAAATCAAGGGCGTGGCAAGCCCGCGGGCACGGGCCTTTTCGGATACTGCCACGCACTTTATGGTGTCGCGCCAGAGCCCGCCGCCAGCAAGGATGGAGCCATCGGAATCGCACGCCGCCAGATACAAATCAACTTCCTCAAGGGCCAAACCGTTGTCCTTAAGGAAGCTTTCAACTTTATTCCTGAAGCGCGGAACGCCAAGAGGCAATTCCTCTATTTCAATTCCTTCAAATGTTTCCATCATTCAGCAGGCTTTCCAATACTCCCGGTTCCACCTGCAATCGGAGACGCAAAATTATATCTTTTTTGCTATTCTAGCAAATAAATGAAAAATGACCTCTGGGGCGGATTTTGATTTTCCTGAAAATTTTGCGACATTTGTAAGATTAGTGCGCTTGCGCAACATTTTTTAGTATTTAATAATCAATATCATATGAAACGAATTCTTTCCATTTGCCTGCTTGCCGCGCTGGCATTACTCTCAAGTTGCGGGAACCGGCAGGAGAACAAGACAAAAGCCCCTATCAGAGTCAAGACAGAAATCGCCGGAACATCAAGCGAAGCCGTTGCCAAAACATACGTCGGCGTAGTCGAGGAAAATGAAGCCACTGCAGTAAGCTTCACCGGAATGGGCGTAGTTAAACGCGTCCTTGTAAAGGAAGGCCAGGCCGTAAATAAAGGCGACCTCCTTGCCGAGATGGACGACACCCAGGCCCGCAGCCTCCTCGACGCAGCAAAAGCCACAAAAGACCAGGCTGACGACGCACTCGCCCGCTATACAAAGTTACACAACGCAGGGAGTCTCTCCGAAGCCCAGTGGGTTGAGATTCAGAGCAAAGTCGCTCAGGCCGAATCGCAGTACCAGATGGCCAAAAAGAATCTTGAAGACTGCCGGCTCACAGCCCCGTGCCGCGGTATCATCGGCCACAAATATGTTGGCGCCGGCGAGACCGCCATGCCTTCACAAGCCATAGTCACCATCTTCGACATCAGTGAAATCGTTGTGAAAGTAGCGATTCCCGAAAAGGAGATGAATTCCATAAAGGCCACAACGCCCACCCAAATTTCGGTAGTCGCCGCCGATAAAACCGTACGCGGAGGACATATCGAGAAAGGAGTATCGGCCGATGCCCTCACCCATACCTACGAAGTCCGTATCCATGCGGCAAATGCCGGCGGCAGCCTTCTCCCCGGTATGGTTGCAAATGTTATTTTCGGGCACGACGACAATACAGGCATAACCCTGCCCGTATCCTGCGTCCAGAAGAGGACTGACGCCTCGCTTTTCGTGTGGAAAATCGACGAAAACAATGCCGCCCGCCGCACAGAAGTTAAAATCGGCTCTCCCGCAGGCAACCGCGTAATTATCGCCGGAGGCCTCTCCGAAGGCGACCGCATCGTCACCGAAGGCTGGCAGAAACTCAGCGAAGGAACCATAGTAATCTATTAGGACCATGGCTCAGAAATCTTCCTGGCTCAGCTGGCCGCTTGAGCATTATCCAATATCGATCCTCATTATCGGCATCCTGTTCTTCCTCGGAATATTCGGGATGTACGATATGCCAAAGGATGAATTTCCTCCGTTTACAATCCGTAAAGGAGTCGTAGCCGCCGTCTATCCCGGAGCAACCAGCGAAGAGGTAGAAGCCCAGGTGTCGAGGCCCCTTGAAAGATATCTTTTCACGTTTGAGGAAGTCAACCGCGAAAAGACCACGACCACAGCCGAGAACGGCCTGTGCATCGTGATGGTCACCCTCAACGACAACATTTACAACAAAGACGAAGTCTGGAGTAAAATCAAGCACGGCTTGAACGCCTTCAAGCCCAGCCTTCCGGCCGGAGTCCTCGCCCTCGTAACCAAGGACGACTTCGGAAGCACGTCGGCCCTGCTGATTTCAATTGAAAGCAAGCAGCGGAGCTACCGGGAGCTTCAGGACTACAGCGACCGGCTGTCAGACCGCCTGCGCCGCATCGAATCGGTGGCAAACGTACGCGCCTTCGGCGAGCAGAAAGAGCAGATTTCACTTTACGTCGACAGGCAGCGCCTTCAGGCCTACGGAGTGGGCCAGCAGTTGCTCTTCTCAAGGCTTCAGTCGCAGGGCATAACCTCCATCAGCGGCTCAATCGACGAGCTTGGCCACCAGTTCCCCATCTATGTGGACTCGACTGAAAAGAGCGAGGAGGAGATTGCCAACCAGATAATATTCTCCGAGCCCGCCATGGGCAAGATAGTCAGGGTCTGCGACATAGCTGATATCGTCAGGGAATACGACAACAATAATGGCTACATCGAGCAGGACGGGCACCCCTGCATACTGCTTTCGCTGGAGATGATTCCCGGAAACAACATCGTCGCCTACGGAAGAGAGGTCGATAAAGTCCTGAATGAATTCCGCCGCAGCGAACTCCCCGAAGATGTCACCATCACCCGTATAGCCGACCAGCCCAGGGTTGTGAGCCTCAGCGTAACCTCCTTCCTGAGGGATCTGCTGATCTCAATGGCTATCATCATCCTCGTGATGATGTTGCTCTTCCCCCTGCGCTCGGCAATCGTAGCCGCCATTACCATCCCCTTGAGCACCTTCATCTCCGTGTCGGGCATGTTCATCATGGGCATTGAGCTGAATATCGTTACACTCGCTGCCCTGATTGTAGTCCTTGGTATGGTGGTGGATAATTCCATCGTCGTCATCGACGGCTATCTGGAATATCTCGGCAAGGGAATGGCCCCGAAGGAAGCCGCCATCAAATCGGCGAAACAGTACTTTATGCCGATGATGCTGGCCACGATGTGCATCTGCATCATCTTCTTCCCGCTGCTGCTTACCATGAAAGGCGCTTTCCACGACGCACTGGAAGATTTCCCGATGACCATCACCATCAACCTGATGGTATCGCTGATGCTTGCCGTGATGGTTATTCCTTTCCTTGAGGTGCTGATTATCAAGCCGGAGAAGATGGCAAAGAAGGACAAGGAAAAGTTCACCGATAAAGTCCAGAGACTATATGAAAAAGTCCTCGGATGGACATTCCGCCGCCCCTGGCTTACGATATGCATAGGCATTGCATCGGTGGCAGTTACCTGTCTCCTTATTCCGGCGCTTAAATTCCGCCTCTTCCCTTACGCCGACCGCGACCAGTTCGCCGTGGAGATTTTCCTCCCCGACGGAAAAGGCCTCGGCGACACCCGCGAAGTCTCCGATTCTCTCCGTAACGTACTCCTCAGGGACGAGAGAGTTAAATGCGTCACCAGTTTCGTGGGCTGCTCATCGCCTCGCTTCATGACCTGCTACGCTCCGCAGATTGCAGGCAAGAACTTCGCACAGTTTATCGTTAATACCACCTCACAGGATGCCACACTGAGCCTGCTGGCCGATTACCAGCCCACCTGGGCCGAGGCCTTCCCTCAGGCCTACATCCGCTTCAAGAGACTCGACTACCTTGAAGTCCCCGAGTTGGAATACCGCTTCTACGGCGACAATCTCGATTCGCTTCATACAGCTTCCGAAAGGATGATGGAGAAGATGCGTAGCATGCCGGATCTGGAATGGATACACACGGACTTCATGACTCCCTATCCGATTGTCAATGTTGAACTCGACCCTGTCACCTCCGCGCAGCTTGGCATCACCCGCACTACTGCGGCAATGGCCCTCAGCGTAAGCACCAACAGCCTTCGAGTAGGTCAGATCTGGGAAGGCGACTATGAACTCCCGATTGTTGTCAAGGACACATCTGCCCTGACTTTCAGCGATATAGAGAATATTGGCGTCACCACGCCGATGGCCATAATGTCGGCAAGGGTTGGAGCCGCCTTCAAGTCCAGCAGCATCAATAAAACCGTTCCTCTGAGGCAAATCGCAACGGTTACTCCCAGGTGGAGCGAGAGCAAAATCCAGCACCGTGGAGGAGAACGCTGCATAACCGTCACGGCACAGTTCGCCCAGGGCGTTTATGCAAAGGGAGTCGAAGATAAGTTGGCTGAACTCCAGGAAGAAATCGACATCCCCGAAGGGGTACGCACCGAAGTCGGCGGCGAAATCGAATATAACAATCACGCCGTTCCTCAGATTGTCGGCGGCATCGCCATCGCGATGGTAATTGTATTCTTCTTCCTGCTGTTCAACTTCAAGAAGTACGGAATATCCATTATCTGCATCGTTGCCCTGGCCTTCATGGTACCAGGAACGATGATAGGCCTTACCATTATGAACCGAACACTCGGCCTCACCTCCGTTCTCGGACTTATCACCCTGATGGGTATGATAATGCGAAACGAAATCCTGATTTTCGAGCACGCCGGCGACGTAGTGAAGAAATTCACCGATTCGCATCCCGATGCATCGGTAGATGAATACAACAATGCCGTCAAGGAAGCCGCCTTCGACGCCGGACGCCGCAGGATGGTGCCTATCTTCCTTACTACCGCCACAACGGCAGTGGGCGTCGTGCCGATGATTATCGCCGCAACATCCTTCTGGATGCCCGTAGGCGTAACCATCTTCGCCGGAGGTATCGGCGCACTTATCCTGGTAGTAACGATGCTGCCTGTAATTTATTGGAAAATCAGTTCGAAGAAGAAAGTATGAGAAAGTTACTGATATGTGCCGTGTGGCTGGCGCTCTGCTTCGCCTCCCAGGCCCAGACAAACTATACGCTTAGTCAAATCCTCGACTCTGCAAGGGTAAACAACATTACCCTCGGCAATGCCCGTCTGGACGTCGAGGCCGCAAGGCAGCAGCGCCTGGAGGCCTTCACCAACTTCTTCCCTTCAATCAGCGCCACGGGTATGCACTTCAACGCCAACAAAGGAATGATGCAGACAGACATCAATCTTGCCGACGGAATTTCTCCTGAAATTGCAGCCGTCCTTGCCCAGATTCTGCCTCCCGAAGCCCTTGCTTCGCTTTCCAATCCTATCAGCATCGAGATGCTGAAAAACGGGACCGTGGGGGCCGTGACAGCCGTCCAGCCCGTATTCGCCGGAGGAAGGATTGTCAACGGCAACAAACTTGCCCGCGTCGGCGAGGAAGCCGGCCGTCTTAAGCTCAAACTGGCCGAGAACAAGGTAGATGAGACTGCTGAGCAGTATTTCTGGCAGCTTGCCTCACTTCTCGAGAAGGAGAAGACGGTCGAGACTGTCGAAAGCCTCCTCGGTGACATCAGCAAGGATGTCAACGTTGCCGTCGATGCCGGAATCGCCATGCGCAACGACCTCCTTCAGGTACAGCTTCGCCAGAACGATATCGCCAGCCAGAAGCTGAAAGTGAATAATGGCATCAGGCTCGTCAAGATGCTCCTGGCCCAGTATTGCGGCCTGCCGGACGAGGATTTCTCCATAAGTTATGACTCTTCGGAGGATATCACCCTCGTGGAGCGCAGCGACGGAGATGCCGCCGTAGCGGGGACCGTCGAGTACAAACTCCTCTGCAAACAGCTTGAGGCCGCCCGCCTGCAGCACCGCATGGAAGTCGGAAAATATCTTCCTACGATTGCAGTAGGCGCAGGTTACAATTACCACAATCTCCTCGACAAAGACCATCATTTCGGGATGGTATTCGCAACCGTGACCATTCCCATCTCCGACTGGTGGGGAGGCTCCCACGCCATCAAGCGTAAAAAGATTGCAGTTCAGCAGGCCCAGAACCAGCTTAACGACAATTCAGCCCTGCTCAGGATTAAGATTCAGAGTGCCTGGAATGATGTTGAGGAAGCTTCGGAGCAGCTTGTCATTGCCCGCCGCGGCATTGAGCAGGCCGCGGAGAATCTTCGCCTCAACCGCGACTTTTACAACGCCGGAACTTCCAGGATGACGGATTTGCTCGAGGCCCAGATGCTGTACCAGCAGGCCCTTGACAAGCAGACCGACGCCTTTGCAGCTTACCACAACAAACTTGCCGCATACCGACACGCCATCGGACAATAGAACCACATAACATGCTGAAACTAATACCAACCATTTCTTCCTGCCTTGTAGCCATGGCAGCGTTGTCTGCCTGCAGCAGCGGCCCTATATACAAAGATTCAGGCCGCTCGAGCGCAGACAGAACCAAATCCCTCCTTTCGCAGATGACGCCGGAGGAGAAAATCGGACAGCTGATATGCCCTCTCGGATGGCCGATGTATGAAAAAGTATCCGCCGATTCGGTTACGATAACCGACGAGTACCGCCATTTCGTGGACTCCCTTGGCGGAGGCATGCTCTGGGCGGTATTCCGCGCCGACCCCTGGACCAGAAAAACTCTTGAAAACGGCCTTAATCCATCTCTGGCCGCAAAGGTTTATAACAAGCTTCAGAGATACAGCATAGAGCACAGCCGTCTGGGAATTCCCGTCATCATAGCAGAGGAGGCCCCTCACGGCCATATGGCCATAGGCACCACCGTATTTCCTACGAGCATAGGCCTGGCATCGACCTGGAACCCCGAGACCATGGAAGCTGTCGGGCACGTCATCGCCTCCGAGCTGCGCGCCCAGGGCGGACATATTTCCTACGGCCCGGTCATCGACCTTGCCCGCGAGCCAAGATGGTCGCGCGTAGAGGAAACTTACGGAGAGGATGTTTACCTTACCAGCCGGATGGCCGCCGGAATGATGAGGGGCACAAGCCCTAAATACAACGGCTTCGACAAAGGAGTGATTTCCACCCTCAAGCATTTCATAGCATACGGCATCCCCGAAGGGGGACATAACGGGAATCCTTCATTTGTCGGGAAGAGGGATTTGTTCGAGAACTTCCTTCCTGCATTCAAGTCTGCCATAGACGCCGGAGCCCTGTCGGTAATGACTTCATACAACGCCATCGACGGAGAGCCCACTACCGGTAACCGCGAGATGCTCACCGACCTTCTTCGCGGGCAGTGGAACTTCGACGGCTTCGTGGTGAGCGACCTTCAGAGCGTTGACGGCCTTGCAAACGACCATCACATAGCCGGAAGCCTCCAGGAGGCCGGCGAGATGGCGCTGAAGGCAGGCGTCGACGTTGACCTCGGAGCAAATTGCTTCAGTCTCCTCAAGAAGAGTTACGACGAAGGGAAGATCAGCGACGAAGACCTCGATATCGCAGCAGGACGTGTCCTGAGGCTGAAATTCGAACTCGGTCTCTTCGATAATCCTTACATCCCGGAAGAAGTCACTACGGTGCGCAGCGCCGAAAATATCGCCGTAGCGCGCAAGGCTGCCCTCGAAAGCGTCACTCTGCTTGAGAACAACGGCGTACTCCCGCTGAAAAAGAATCTCACGGTGGCCGTCGTAGGGCCCAACGCCGACAATATGTACAATCAGCTCGGCGACTATACTGCGCCCCAGGACGAAGACAATATAGTTACGATGCTCGAGGGCATCAAGGCCAAGATTGGGAGTTCCAACGTTATATACGCCAAGGGTTGCGCCGTGCGCGACGCTTCTGAAAGCGGTATCGCGCAAGCCGTGCTGGCGGCTCTCAGGGCCGATGTTGTAGTGGCTGTCGTGGGAGGCTCGAGCGCCCGCGATTTCAAGACTCAATATAAGGATACCGGCGCGGCCGTAGTCGATTCCAAGGCAGTAAGCGACATGGAGGCCGGAGAGGGTTACGACAGGGCCAGCCTCTCGCTTCTCGGAGTTCAAGACAAACTGCTCCGCGCCCTGAAAGCAACGGGCAAGCCCCTTGTAGTGGTGCACATTGAAGGCAGGCCTCTTGAAAAGAACTGGGCCAAGGAAAACGCCGACGCCCTGCTTACGTTATGGTACCCCGGCCAGGAAGGCGGCAACGCCCTGGCCGACGTACTCTTCGGCGACTACAATCCCGCCGGCCGTCTGCCCATTACCGTACCCCGCAATGTCGGTCAGATTCCGGTATATTATAACAAAAAGTTCCCTCGCGGACACGATTATGTGGAGATGTCCGCCACCGGACTTTATCCCTTTGGATACGGTTTGAGCTACACCACATTCGAATACTCCGACCTCTTCGTAAAGCAGACTGGGCCCGAGAGCGCCAGCGTTTCCGTCACCGTTGCCAATACCGGAGAGCGCGATGGAGAGGAAGTGGTGCAATTGTATATCACCGACCGACAGGCCTCGACGGTCAGGCCCCGCAAGCAGCTGAGGGGCTTCAAGAGAGTAATGATCCCCGCCGGAGAGTCCGCACGGGTTTCGTTTGAACTCGACCGCGAGAGCTTCCTGGTATACAATAAGGAAATGAAGCCCGTGGTTGAGCCCGGAGAGTTCCTCATTGCGGTAGGAGCATCGTCCGAAGATATTCGCCTTAAAGAAATAATAACACTCTAAGATATGAAAAAGATTCTGCTATTCCTATGCCTCGCATCTGCGCCGGCACTGGCCCAGATATCGGCACACCTCGACAAGAATGTTCTGCACGTAGGAACTGAAAGCCCACGCACGGAGCTCTTCTTCTACCACTCCGAAGCCGAGGCTGTCAATGGCCTTACAAACGGCCCTGCAGGGAGCCCCGATTACCTATGCCTCAACGGCACGTGGGATTTTGCCTACTTTGCCGACGGCCGCGATATTCCTGCAGATTTTAAAGCCATAAAGAACTGGAGCAGCATCAAAGTCCCCGGCAACTGGGAAGTACAGGGCTTCGGCTACCCCATCTATACCAATACGACTTATGAATTCTGCCCGATAAATCCTGTGCCGGGCAAACTGCCGGAAGTGATTGAGGCAGGTGTTTACCACCGTAAATTCAACCTGCCCGCATCCTGGAAGGACAAGCCGGTTTATCTCACTCTTGCGGGAGCATCGGCAGGAGTATCAGTTTACCTTAACGGGTGGCCCATCGGCTATGCGGAGGACTCGAAAGACCCGGCCAGATATGACATCTCCGAATATGTAAACGACGGAGAAAACGAACTCCACCTGAAAATCTTCCGCTGGTGCACGGGCTCCTTCCTCGAGTGCCAGGATTTCTGGCGTATCAGCGGCATTGAAAGAGATGTTTACCTGACCGCCGAAACTACCCCTCAAGACTTCGATATTAGTATTATTTCTACCTTCGGACCTGATTTGAAGGATGGCATCCTAAAAGTCAGCCCTCTCGGTTTACCTGACAATATTCCATTCAAGGTAAAACTAATTGATGCCGCTACCGGAAAAGTAGTCTTTGAAAAGAGCGCGAAGTTGTCTGACGGGCCCGTTGAGGGAATCGTCGCCAATGCAAAAAAATGGACGGCAGAGACTCCTTACCTCTACACCCTCGTCTTGAAGGTTGCCGACAAATATACAGCCTTCGACGTCGGTTTCCGCCGCTTCGAAATGGGGAAGGTTAAAAAAGACGGCAAAGAGTATCCTGTATTCCTCGTGAACGGCCAGCCGGTCAAGTTCAAGGGCGTCAACTATCACGAGCATAATCCCGAGACCGGACATTACGTTACGAAAGACCTTATCCTCAAGGATTTGCTTCTGATGAAGCAGATGAATGTCAATGCCATAAGGACCTGCCACTATCCCCAGTCCCGTGAATTCTACGAGCTCTGCGACCGCCTCGGTTTCTACGTTTACGATGAGGCCAACATAGAAACTCATGGAATGGGCTATAATATTACCCGCACCCTCGGTAATAATCCCGAATGGGGCATTCACCATTTTGACAGGCTGATGGCCATGTACCACAGGACGGCCAATTATCCCTGCGTCACCATCCTTTCGCTTGGCAATGAATCAGGCAACGGAGTAAACTTCTACGACTGCTACCGTCACCTCAAGGCTATCGAATTGAAGGAAATGAACCGTCCAGTCGTCTATGAGCGGGCACAGGAGGAGTGGAATACCGATATTCTGGTGCCCATGTACCCCGGCGCCAACTGGTTCCAAAGGATTGGCGAGACCATCCCCTCGCGCCCCGGCATCCCCTGCGAATACGCCCACGCTATGGGAAATTCCACCGGTTCGCTCGACCTGCAGTGGGAGCAGATTTACAAATATCCCAATACCCAGGGCGGCTTCATCTGGGACTGGGTGGACCAGGGCCTCAAGGAGGTTGATGCCGATGGAAAGGTGTACTTTACCTATGGTGGCGACTATGGCAAAGGGCTGCCCAGCGACGGCAATTTCCTTTGTAACGGCATAGTAAATCCCGACAGGAATCCCCATCCGGCTGCAGCCGAGGTAAAATGGAACTATCAGAATATCAAGGTCTCCGCCACTGATGATGGAGGATTTGAAGTTTTCAACCGCTTCTATTTCACATCGCTTGACGGCTATACGCTAAGGTGGGCCCTTGAGGAAGATGGCATCCGTCGCATCGGCGGAAATATCGCCCTTTCGGCCGGACCTCAGACCTCGGAAAAGGTTGTCCTCGCCCTTCCCAAACTTCGCAAAGACTGCGAAAGCCGCCTGCGCTTCGAAACTATCGACCCCTCCGGGGCTGTGGTTGCAACGGATGGAGTACTTCTTGAAAATGGCGCCAGGGCTAAATATGCTTACAAGTTTGGTGGAGCCTCCTACACGGATGATGGGGCTGTCGTAACCCTTTCAAACGGCCAGGCTAAACTTGTCTTCGACAAAGCGGCCGGCATCGTCAGCTCATATACCTACAAGGGAAAATCTCTTATCGACAAGGCCTTTGGTCTGCGCCCCAATTTCTGGAGGGCTCCTAACGACAACGACTACGGCAACGGCTGGCCGCAGCGCACTCAGATTTGGAAGAGCGCCTCGAACAGCTTTACCGCAAAAGTATCAAAGGATAAGGATACGGAGGCTCTTATTGTCGATTATAGTCTGCCCGGAAACGGCCATTATATAGTGCGCTACACCCTGGATGCTCACGGAGTCCTGCAGGTTGAAGCCTGCTTCACCGGCTGCAATCTTGACTACAGCGGAAAGGCTTCGCATAAGGGTAACACTATTAAACAGGTGGTCGAGCTGCCGAGGATAGGATTCCGTTTCAGGATTCCCGGTGCTGATGCATTCAGCTACTTCGGCCGCGGCCCGGAGGAGAATTACTGGGACCGCTACGAGGGTATGCTCCCCGGAGTTTACACGAGTTCTGCCGCCGCAGAGTGCTATCCTTACGTAAGGCCGCAGGAAACCGGACACCATACCGGCGCACGCTGGCTGGATATACAGAAGAATCTTACCGTGGTCGGCTCTGAGTTTGAATTCAACGTTCTGCGATGCTCGGTTGAGGATTTGGATTCCGAGGAGGCTGATGCACCTTATATGTGGCACAACTCATCCCCGGATGAAGACCATAGCATTGAGGCCGGACGAAACATTTACCGCAAGCATCAGCATATAAACGACATCAAGGTCAGGGAATATGCCGAGGTCTGCGTCGATTACAAGATGACCGGAGTCGGAGGATACGACAGCTGGGGCGCCAGGACAGAGCCCGGGCGCACTCTCTGGAGCGATGAATCATATTTATTCTCATTCTCAATCGTACCCGATAATTCACCTGCATATAAAAAAGCCAAAACCCAGTCGTTTTAAGATATGAAGTCTTCCCTGATATTGCTTGCCTGGGCCGCACTCGCCGCTGCAGGGTGCAGTGCAGGCACCGAGCCCGAGGCCTTCGGCCCGGTACCCACTCCAGCCCAGCTCCGCTGGCAACGCTCCGAAATGAATATGTTCGTGCATTTCGGACCGAACACCTACTCCGGACTTGAATGGGGCAGCGGACGCGAGAGCAGCAATCTTTTCAGCCCCGACAGTCTCGACTGTGCCCAGTGGGCAGGTCTGGCTAAAGAGACTGGTTTTGGCGGAGTAATCCTGACGGCAAAACATCACGACGGCTTCTCGCTCTGGAACAATCCGTCCAGCAAGCATTCAGTAGCGTACAGTGCCTGGCGCAGCGGGGCGGGCGACGTTCTTGCAGAACTGTCGGCCGCCTGCAGCGAGGCAGGAGTTGGATTCGGAGTATATCTTTCGCCCTGGGACAGAAACCATCCTTACTATGGCAGCGACAAGTACAATGCCGCTTACGCCGAGGCACTCGAGAGCGTTCTGACGGGCTATGGTCCCCTGTTCGAAATGTGGTTCGACGGGGCCTGCGGCGAAGGGCCGAACGGCAAGAAGCAGGTATATGACTGGAACCTCTTCCTCGGCAAGGTACGCGAGCATCAACCCGATGCCGTTGTTTTCAGCAATGTAGGCCCCGGCTGCCGCTGGGTCGGTAACGAAGAGGGCCGGGCAGCCGAAACCAACTGGAATACTTTCACGCCCGAGGCTCACGACGCCAGCCGCAGCAGCGTCCCCGGCGATTATGAAAAATATCTTGGCGAAGGCGACGAAGGCGGACAGTACTGGATTCCTTCCGAGGTGGATGTTTCCATAAGGCCGGGATGGTTCTGGAGGGCCTCGGAAAACGACAAGGTTAAATCGCCTGAAGAACTTGTTAAAATTTACGAAGAGAGTGTTGGGCGTGGAGGCGTTCTGCTTCTGAATGTGCCTCCTACAGTTTCGGGAAGAATTCATCCCAATGATGTAGCCTCGCTTAAAGGTTTCAGGGCGGCGCTCGACAGTATATATGCGGTAAATCTCGCGCTGGGCGCGAAAGTGTCCGTTTCCGACAGTCGCGGCAGGAATTTCAGCGGAGCAAAGATTGTCGATGGCAATCCCGACACCTATTGGGCCCCCTGCGACGACTGCGCCAGCCCATGGACAGCTACTCTGACATTTGAGAAGCCTGTAAGATTCAGCCGCATTGTTCTCGGAGAATATATTCCGCTTGGGCAGCGCATTGCCGAGTTCCGAATCGAGGCTCTGCAGCCGGACAGCGCGGATGCTCCCGAGAGCTGGATTCCTGTTGCCGACGGCACCACCATCGGCAACAAACGCATCCTTAATCTCGGCGCCACCGTCAGCACCACAGCCCTTCGCCTCACCATAACCCGCTCTCTGGCAATACCTCTCCTGGCTGAACTGGGGCTGTATTAACGGGGGTTAAAGGTCGCGCTCGAGGGAGCGGCGGATGTCTTTTTCTCGGATTGTCTGCCGCTTGTCGTACTCTTTTTTACCCTTTGCAAGGGCTATGACAAGCTTGGCGTAGCCGTTGTCGGCGATGAAGAGCTTGACGGCGACGATAGTGTTGCCTTTGAGCTTGACTTCCTGGCGTAGATGCCTCAGTTCGCGCTTGGTAAGAAGGAGCTTGCGGTCGCGGACCGGCTCGTGCTGGCCCCAGGAGCCCCAGAAGTATTGGGAGATATTCATTCCCTTTACATAGAGCTGACCGCGGGTATCGAAGTAACAGAAAGCATCAACGAGTGAAGCCTTGCCGGCGCGGATGGATTTGATTTCCGTGCCGACAAGCTGAATACCGGCCGTGAAGGTCTCGAGGAACTCATAGTCGAACGAGGCCCGGCGGTTGCTTATCTGTACTTTACTCTTCGCTTTCATTACTGAGTCACAAAAGGATTGCAAATATACATAAAAATAGTCATCTTTGTAGAAAGCGTAAGGTGATGATGCAGAATCTCAAAGAAGGTAAGCCGCACATAAATGCCACGGAATTGCTGCCTGACCGCGCGGGCGTGCCGCCGATGGCGGAGCTGCCGGAGGCTGAGGCCGCACCCGAGCCGGCCGCCCTTCTGGCGGCCTGGCAACGGCGAGAATTCGACCTCGTCTGCATTCTCGGCCCCACCGCCTCCGGCAAGACGGCCTACGCCGTCCGCCTCGCCCGCGCCTTGACTGCCACTGCATCAGAGGATGGAATGGCAGCTCCATCCCATCCTGTAGCCGAGATTATCTCGGGCGATTCGAGACAGGTTTACAGGGGTATGGATATCGGCACGGGGAAGGATTTGAGCGAATACGGCGGGGTGCCCTATCATCTTATCGACATCGCTCCGGCGGGCTCCCGTTACACAATTTACGAATATCAGCGCGATTTCGAGGCCGCCTATAAAGATATTGTCTCCCGAGGTGCTATACCAATCCTCTGCGGCGGCTCCGGCCTTTACATAGACGCCGCGACCTGCGGATACCATCTTCCCGAAATTCCCCCGGATGAAGAACTCCGCGCCTCCCTTGAGGCCCTCGATACGCCGGCGCTACAGGCCCGGCTCCTCGCCCTCAACCCCGCCGCAGAAGAATCCACGCTCGAGTCCAGGCGCAGGATAATCAGAGCTATCGAGGTGGCGGAATATGAAGCATCCCACCCTGTCAACCGTTCCAATTATCTTCCGAAAAAGGTTTATTACATAGGGACTCTTGTCAGTCGCGAGGAGCGGGTAGCGCGGATAGACGCACGCCTCGACGCGCGCCTTAAGGAAGGCCTTGTAGAAGAGGTCCGGCGACTCCTGAATGAAGGAGTAAAGGCTGAAGACTTTGTGTATTACGGACTGGAATACAAATATGTAACCCAATATGTCCTCGGCATACTGAGCTACGACGAAATGCGTACGCTGCTTGCCAATGCCATCCATCAGTTTGCCAAGCGGCAGATGACCTGGTTCCGCGGCATGGAGCGCCGCGGCGTCCAAATCCACTGGATAAATCCCGATAACTTCTAAACAAACATATTATGCGCAGAATCATCATTTTAGCAATAAGCCTGCTCATGGGGCTGACGATGAAAGCTCAGCCCGTACAGGGCAAGCAGCCGGAGCATTTCGAATTTGACGGAGTGCCGATGGACCGCACAATCGTCCAGTTCAAGATTAATATGTCGGTGCGTGGATACAGCATCGACAAGGAAGCATCCAATGAGCAGGAAAACATGATTGCCTTCCAGGGCGCCTATTCCGGATATCACGTATGGGTATATACCTTTTACGCACCCGGCACCAAACACGTTTATGAGGCCCAGGCCGAGTTCCCTTATACCAGCCGCCAGATGGCCGAGTCCCAGTGGCAGTGGTTCAAGGACCAGTTCGAGCGCAAGATAGTTTCGGCGAACCTGGGATATTCCCAGACAAACGGAGTCGGGGTAGGCCCAGGTGGAAGGGTTTATTATATGATGGTCAACCGCCAGCCCAAGCCCCGCTTCGCCGATGGTCCGGCAACCCTGGGAACGGTATATATGTATGTCGATAAAATGAGCTCAAGCAGCCCTTACTATACCGACGAAGACCACGCCTATAACCTCGTAATGGGCTTCATTGACACGATCCACGACGCAGAGAAATCCGGAAGGTAATTGGAATTGACGGGATTATTTCCTACTTTAGTGAATTCAAGCATCATTTAAGATGAAAGATATCCGCATTGGAAATGGTTATGATGTTCACGCTCTTGCTGAGGGACTTGCAATGTTCCTCGGTGGCGTCAGGATTGACTGCCCCTTCGGCTTTGTCGCCCACTCCGACGGAGATGTAGCCATTCACGCCCTGTGCGACGCCATTTTAGGAGCCTTGGCAAAGGGCGACATCGGCAAGCATTTCCCCGACAAGGACGACGCCTGGAAAGGCATCGACAGTAAGATTCTGCTCTCAAAGGTGTGTGAAATGGCAGCTACCGATGGCTGGAAGGTCGGGAATGCCGATATCACCATCGCTCTTCAGCGACCTAAGCTCGCGCCGTACATCCAGGCCATGCGCGAAACCCTCGCCGGCGTCATGGACATTGCCGCCGACAGAGTATCCGTCAAGGCCACCACGACCGAACATCTCGGTTTCGTAGGCCGCGGAGAAGGCTGCGAAGTCTGGGCAAGCGTAATCCTTATCAAAGAATAAATAGTTATATCATATGAAAATCAGAACGTTCATTCTATCTATTGTAACGCTCTTAGTTACAGCCAGCTTCGCTGCGGCTCAGGAAGATACTCCAGTCAATAAGTATCTCGCCGAGAATATCTTCAGGGCCTCGTTCAACCTGCATTGCTACGAGTTCCTGCCTATTCACGACACCCCCGCGCCGAAGGGATACAAGCCCTTCTATATCAGCCATTACGGCCGTCACGGCTCAAGGTCGAGCAGCGACGAGCATTACATTCACGTCCGTGATGTCCTTCAGAAAGCCAAGGAGCAGGATTTGCTTACTCCTGCTGGCGACACCCTGCTTGACGTAACCCTCAAAATGATTGAAGTTTACAACGGCATGGAAGGACGCCTGACAGCTCGCGGAGCAAGGGAGCACCGCACCATCGCCCAGAGGATGTATAAGAGATTCCCCGCGCTATTCAAAAAGGGGAACAAAAAGGTCAGGGCTATCTCGAGTATGGTCCCCCGCTGTATAATAAGCATGAACGCTTTTACCTGTGGTCTTACAGCGATGCAGCCAGACCTTGATATCTCCTTTGATACCGGAGAAGTATTCCACAAATACATAGCCAGGGGCAGCGGAGACAAATTGAAGGATAAGGTAAAGGATTATATGAAAAAGAATTACAAGGAGAAAACGCCAAACACGGCCTATACTCTTGGCAAGATTTTCAAAGATCCTGAGGCCGCAAAAGAAATTATCAAGCATCTCAAAGGCTTTCAGTGGGCTATTTTTGGCGTGGCCCGCAACATCGAGGCTTTCGATCTTGATTACAATCTCTTCGGGTACCTTACTTTCGAAGACATCTGCAACTTCCACGAAAAGAGCCGCATCAGTGCCTATCTCCGCCAGTGCAATTCGGAGGTTTTCGGCGACGAGAGGATGAAGAGATCCAAACGCCTGGTTGACACTATGGTATGCCGCGCCAATGAAGTTCTGGAAGGGAAAGACGTCAGGGTTGCCGATTTAATTTTCGGCCACGACTGGCCCTTCCTCGGGCTTGTATCATATATCGGCCTCGAGGGCGTAGGCGACAGGATGAGCATCGAGGAGGCGGCAGTCAGATGGAACGGCACCGCATATACTCCATTTGCAGCCAATGTGCAGATAATCTTCTACCGCAAGGGGGGCTCCAACAAGGATGTCCTGGTGAAGTTCCTCTTGAACGAGAAGGAAACTGCCATCCCGGCCCTCACCCCCGTTTCAGGACCATATTACCGCTGGAGCGACGTCGAGAAACATCTGAAAAGAGATTTCGACTAAATATTCAAACTTGCAATATTTTAAAAAAAAATTTGCAGTTGTTGAATTTCTCCTTATCTTTGCAGTCCCGTTTCACCAAATGCGGGACAACATAACGCGGAAATAGCTCAGTTGGTAGAGCACGACCTTGCCAAGGTCGGGGTCGCGAGTTCGAGTCTCGTTTTCCGCTCTTAAGACAAACGACGGTCCTTGTGGCCGTCGTTTTGGCTTAAATGCCAGAGACTCGACGAGCGACCCTTGTCCCCCAAGGGGACCGCCGCTCATGCGGCGAGGGGGTAGTTAACAGTCGCGAGTCGCCCGCGTAGCGGGCTCGAGTCTCGTTTTCCGCTCTCGGCTTATTCAGGGGTAACGAGGCTGTGGCGGGAGAAGGGGCGGCCGTCGGCGCTCATTCCCTCAATACGAATCACATAGGGATAGTCCGGCTTATCGCTGTTGCAGAACTCGATTGTCGCACTGCCGCCGGCAATAACCACCTCTGGCGCCCAGAGTACGGTGTTACGATTGTCATATCCGCCATCCTCACCCCTATCATAACGGGGAGCCTCGAAATATCTTGGAACCTGATGCCCGAGAGGTATAAAATACAACAGCGAAGGGTCGCGGTCAACGTCACGGCGTATGCCACCTGGCTTAAGGGTAATATGTACTACTCCGCCGTCGCCGCCATAAATGGGGTCGGCCTGCGTTGAGATGCTAAGCGTACGAAGATCTTCAAGGCGAACCAAATCATAACTCCACCAGGCCTCCTCTGTGTCGTCCACGATAAGTATGACCTTTCCGGTTTCATCTTCCTCGGTATCCGCATTTTCATCGGAGTCATCAGAGAGCAAGGAGCCTCTTCGTTTGTTACGGTTGTACATATTTTCACCGTCATACTCGAACGCAGCCTTTGTCATGGTTATGTACTCAAGGAGAGTCCAGTCCTTGTATGTGCTAAGATCTTCTTTGTAACTCCGGCCAAAGACAAGAACGTCTTTATCTCCATAAGACGCCACGATGACGGCCGCCTGCAGAGTGTCGCCGGAGGCCATATCACTCAGCGTGGGTGATATGAGCCTTGCTTCCGCCGAAAATCCGGGGGCCGGCTTGTAAATATGCGAATCAGCCACAGCGTCGCCGTCCCATTTCGGATAATAACGTTTCCCTCTCGGGAGTTTGCCGATATTTATCAGCATTTCCGTGTTTTCCTGGAAATCGAGGCTGTCGATGATGAAATACTTGCCCCGCTCTACCGTCATGTAATGCAGAATTTTCTGCTTGGGAATCATGAAGGTGAAGGAATAGTTCTCAGGCATCTTGGAGGAGCGCTTGCGCGAAACGCTCCCTCGAATCTCCTGAGTCAATTCCCTGGAGTGCTTGATTTTGAAATCCCCGCCTGTTGTGCCGGCAATTTTTTCCAAATCATAGAAGCGCCAGCCCTGAATCATCATAAGGAGGTCGAGCGCCGCATCTCTCTCCTTCTCCGGAATATCGGGGTCGAAATAATAATATGGCTTGTTGATATTGCCTTTCAATTCACTGCTCAGGCCCATATAGGAGGCTATTCCGTCGCTCTGCTGCCAGCTCTTGAGGGCTCCTCTGACGACCGATACCGAACAGTTCCCGTCAAGGGGAGTTCCGTCGGGCTTCTTCAGGGAAACTACGGCCCTGGTAAGCGCCCTCGGCGCAGGAATGAATGTCTCCATATCCAACTTGCAGAGAGGTGCTTCATCATCACGGACAAAGAACAGCCTTTCGGCCAAGATTTGCCCCCGAGAATCAACTATGAGAAAATGATTTATCCCCGGGTGAAAGAAAGATTTATCCATCACGAATGTCGATGCCTTGCCGTCAAGGGTGATGTTTGAGAGGGGCCGCAGTTCGGAAGCGTCGCGGACCAGAAGGCTTGCCACTCCGCCACCATAGCCAAGAGTGCTTATATAATATCTGCCGGAGCGGATGTGGAGTTGCAGCAAGGCCCCATCTTCGGAAGATGGCGGCATTGGATATATCTTGCCGGAATCATCCATTATACTGTAAGTCTTTCCCTTCTGCGGCAGGAAGGAGAAGGAGCCCATGCCATCATACAGGGTATGGACGGGTTCCAGGGTTTCACCTTCTTCGTTTACCAGGAAACCGCTGAAATCCACGCTCTTTCCGAGCTTATCAACCACCTTGAAGCCTATTACCGAATTCTTGCCGGCGAAATACCGTCCTCCTTCGGGCCAAAAACTGATTGCAATTTCGGAAGATGAAGATTTTGGAGATTTTTCCTTTTTCTTATTGCTGCCTACGATGCGGATTCTGTCGTTAAAGAGATAGTCTTTCTGGTTGTTAAGTTGCCAACGCGTGTAGGCTCTGATGGTGTAATATCCCGTCTCCAGATGGTCTGGGAGCTCGATGCGGCCGGGAAAGGCATCATTTGTCCGCTTGATTTTCACCCTGACTACAGCCTCGCCGCGCTCATCGAGCAATTCCGCATAGATGAAGTTGCTCGGAGGGAGCAGCGACAGGCTAGAGGCCTCCTTGATCCAGCCCCGGAACCATATAGTTTCTCCGGCCGTATAGCAGCTGCGGTCGTAATGCAGATATACCTTTTCAGGGGAACGCAAGGCCGAATATGACTCGAAACGCAGCAAAAGCGAATCCGGCGCCTGCGCCACCGCCGCTCTCTCCGCAAGCGGAGATATCAGCAAGAGCGCACCCAGCGCGATATTACGTAAGCATTTCAAGACATAAATGTTTGATGACTACAAATATATTAAAAAATGGAAATATGAGCGAATCACTGCAAAGGAAGAAAAATCATTCACCTTGTTTCTAACGTCTTAAAATGTGATTATTTTAAACAAATTTGTTTAGTAATTTTGAATTATTTATATTTGCCGATGATGTAATAGAGAAAGTTTATGGCTGAATCGGCAATTGAAATAATACAGCATAAAATCTCTGAACTTGGAATGAGCCAGTCAGAGCTGGCAACCATGTGCGGGGAGCATGCGCAGACGATATCGGCCATAATGCACGGCCGGAGAGATATTCCAATATCGTTGAGTATTAAGATGGATGTTGCTTTGGGGCTTGCAAAAGGGGCCATTGCCAAAGCACAAACCGCCGACTTAGTCGCAAAAGAGATTATGCACATTCGGCTTCAGGATATACAAAAACGGAAAATCAGCATCTTAGAAAAGGTCAAAGCGGCTGGGGGCCTGTGGTCCTATCAGGGCATCCCTGAGCATTTGGATGACGATTCCATCATAGAGGCAGCCCTTATTCATCTGGAGATTGAGGATATTCCGATGCTTTTCCAAATCTGGAGCCGGGCCCATATTAAACGGGTATGGAAGGAGCGCCTTGTGAGCCAGGGGCGGAGGATGAATATCCTCAATTACATCCTTGCAGTCAAAGTATTCAGTGTCAAACATCCAGATAACTATATTGCACGCTATGCACGATAATATTATTCCAGGATTAACTCCGGCAACACGGGAGGTCTTCGACCACGTCTCCCGACTAAATTGCATCAAAGATTTATTCTTGTGCGGCGGCACGGGCCAGTCTATTCAAATGTGCCATCGCCTTAGTGAGGATATGGACTTTGAATTATTGGGGCTCCGTAAAGAACGCCCTGAGCTGGATTTCGGAGGCATCATCGGCGAGATAAAAAGTACATTCCCTGATGCCAAAGAGGAGATTCTTGGCGACGATCATTTCTTGGTCTTTATCAATCAGGGGAAGGTAAAATTATCATTCTACCGGCCCGAGAATCCGGTAAAGACGATGACGGTGGGATTACAGTATAATAACATTAAGGCCCCCACGCTGCAGGAATTGTTGGGAATGAAAGTATATACAATCTGTCTTCGAACTGTATTCAGGGACTATTATGACATTTATTGCCTTCTTGAAAAAGGAAGCAATCTTGACGAAGCTATCAGCTATGCAAGTTATTTGTCCAGGCATACGATTCGTTCCAAAACTATGTATTCCAGACTTCTCTCACCTCAGTTGTTCCGCAAAGACGAAGACTTCCTGCGGATGTCTCCGAAATATGACATTTCTGCAGAAGATATCAGGGATATGATCAAGCTGAAGATGGAATCATCTATATAAAATAAAAAACCATCACAAGGAATTGTGACGGGTATATAGAGAGTTTTGTCTGTGAAATTGAGCGTAGTCAATCAAGACATATGAAATGTTTCCGGAGCGAAGCGACCGAGGGGATCTGGGGGATTCGTCCCCCGGTATTAAACCACTCGCTCAAAATTTGCAAAAATTTTGTAGCGAGAGTGGGTCACGATCCCACGACCTCCGGATTATGAATCCGACGCTCTAACCAGCTGAGCTACCTCGCCATTTTAAGGATTCCGCTCGCTACGCTCGCGCTATCCTTCCTGCCTCCGGCAGGGTTA
>JAFSPG010000007.1 GCA_017443025.1 Bacteroidales bacterium
CCTGAGCCAGGATCAAACTCTTCTTTGTATAATTCTATTTCCTAGCTCGCTGTTCGAAATTGACGCTCTCGATCTTTTATTGTTCGGTACTTGCTTCTTGTACTTAGTCTTTCAGTATTTTCAAAGAACGGTCGTTTTTCTCAAAACGGGCTGCAAAGATACGTACTTTTTCCGAACTGCCAAATTTTTTTAAAAGTTTTTTAGCCATTTTTTTAAGGACATTTCTACCACTCGGCAATAATTGTTAAATTTGCCTCGAAAAAGACCAGGAAATGCAACCTTCCTTACTGTCCATAGCAGGCGTTTTCGCCAAAATCGGAGCCTTTACAATCGGGGGCGGATATGCAATGATTCCCCTGATAGAGAAGGAGTTGATCCGTCGCAAATGGCTCACCCAGGAAGAGCTTCCGGACGTAATTGCCCTCGCGCAGTCTGCCCCGGGCGTGCTGGCCGTCAACGTATCCATCTTCACCGGCTATAAATTACGTGGTGTCAAAGGGAGCATAGCAGCTACCATCGGAGCCAGCCTCCCATCCTTTGTCATCACCCTCGCGATAGCGATGTTCATCAGCAACTTCCAGGATAATCCCTGGGTTATAAAGATTTTCAAGGGGATAAGGCCCGTCGTGGTGTCGCTGATTGCAGTTCCGATGATCAACATGGCCCGCAAAAGCAACAAGAGCTGGTGGGCCTGGCTTATATCGGCCGCCGCGCTGGTCGGCGTTGCCGTCCTCAGCATCTCACCTATTTATATACTCCTGACAATCATCGTCCTGGCGCTTGCAATAAGGTGGTTCCTGGACAAAAGGCAGAAGGAGGGCCTGTCGTGATGGACGAACTGACCCTTCTCTTTCAGCTTTTCACGACCTTCTTCCTTATCGGAGTTTTCACATTCGGAGGAGGATACGCGATGCTGTCGTTGATTCAGTCGGAGGTGGTTCTCGGCCACGGATGGCTCAGCGAAGGTGAATTCGCCGATATCGTCGCCATCTCCCAGAGCACCCCCGGGCCCATAGGCATCAACTGCGCCACCTATACCGGATATGAAGTCCTCAATGACGTCAGCCCGCTGATGGGAGTCATCGGTTCGACGGTAGCGACGCTGGCCCTGGTGCTCCCCTCCTTCATCATCGTCCTGATGCTGGTAAAAGCCTATAAGGCCTTCCTCGGAAACAGATATTTCGATGCAGTCATGAGCGGCCTCAGGCCTGCCGTCGTCGGCCTTATCGGCGCAGCGGCGGTAATTCTGGTACTGAACTTCAGTTGGGCTGACGGTGCTCCAAGAATAGATATAATTGAAGATAATTTCCCCGACTGGAAAAGCTGGGCGCTTTTCGGAGCCGCCCTCGTAGCTTCCATGAAGTTCAAGGTCGGCCCCATCAGCATCATCTGCGCCGGAGCCCTCGCCGGCCTCCTCCTCTACTGAGGAGAGGGTGGAGCAACTACTGGCCCAATGGGCCGGTGTAGCCGGGGAGGCCGGGCTCGCCGAAGATATTTCGGCTGTAGCTGTATCCGAGGGCATCGTAGATTCTCATCATCCTGGCCACGCCCTCTTTGAAGCGCTCATAATCCTTGCGCTCAGGCTGGCACCACTGGAGCTCGCTCAGGGCATCCATCCTCGGAAGAACCATATACTCCGCATGGGCAGGCGTAGAGATATATTCCGTCCACAGGTTCGCCTGCACGCCCAAAATATGCTTCTGCGCCTTGGCCGGAATGCCTTCCAAGGGCTCGAAGGAATAAGTCTTCTCGATAGGGCTGGGGCAGCAGATGGCAAAAGGCTCCTTTTCGACGGCCTCGGACTGATAATAATCGAAGTAAAGGTAGCCTGCAGGCACCATTATGGCATCGAAGCCATTCTTGGCCGCTTCGATGCCCCCCGCGGCGCCGCGCCACGACATCACGGTAGCACCTTTGGCAAGATTACCCTCGAGAATCTCGTCCCAGCCTATGATTTTACGGCCGCGGGCGTTGAGATAATCCTGAACACGTGCGGTAACATAATTCTGCAGATACTGCTCCGCCGTATGCTTTTCATCGGTCTTGAGGCCAAGCTCTGCGATACGCTTCTGGCAGTCGGGGCATTTTTCCCAGGCGGACTTGGGGCATTCATCCCCGCCGATATGGATATACTCCGAAGGGAAGAGCTCAATTATCTCATCGAGCACGCCCTCGATAAACTCGAAGGTCTTTTCCTTGCCGGGGCAGAGCACCTCATTGGCGACGCCCCAGATTTGCCAGACCTTGTAAGGGCCACCTGTGCAGCCAAGCTCAGGATAAGCGGCCATGGCGGCAATCATATGGCCCGGCAGGTCGATTTCAGGGATAACCGTAATATGTTTGGAAGCGGCATAGGCCACCACCTCGCGAATTTCGTCCTGCGTATAATAGCCTCCGTGAGGGATTCCGTCGCCCACATAAGGTTCGAAGTTCTTGAGAAGCATAGTCTCGGGGCGAGTAGAGCCCACAGATGTAAGGCGAGGATATTTCTTAATCTCGATACGCCAGCCCTGATCGTCGGACAGATGCCAGTGGAAGCGATTGATTTTATGCAGGGCCATGACGTCAAGATACTTCTTGACGAAATCGACACCGAAGAAATGACGCGACACATCGAGATGCATACCCCTGTAGGCAAACCTCGGAGAATCCTCGATATGCACGGCCGGGATTTTCCAGAACTTGCGACAGAGCGATTTCGGGCAAGGCTTAGGCTTCTGGCAAGTCTCGATCTCCGTGCAAATAGCGTCAGGGTTGAAGTATTTGTCGGGTAGCAGCTGACTTAGCGACTGGATGGCATAGAAGAGGCCGGCAGCCGTTGAAGCCTTGATGTCGGCGCACTCGGGAGTAATGTCGATGACGTATTGCTCCTCTGCAAGCTTTTTATCGATGATAAAGCGGATGCCGCTGTCCTTCAGGCCTTCTACGCCCTGACGGGGAGAACCGAGAGCGTTTCCGAGACGGATGGCAAACTCGGCGATATGCTCACGGCCAAGTTCACAGACAGCCGGGTCGATGCTGATTGCAGCCCTGGCGACATCGAAGGAGCCTTCGCCGAAGTTGACGATCTGAGGCTCGGGGATGATACAGATAGTTTCGTTTTTTGGTGAGCAGCAGGCCGATGCCAGGATGGCGAGGGCCGATGCCGCAAGAAGAAATCTTAGTTTCATTATCCGGTTATTTTTTGTGGTCTGCTTCAAATTTAGCAATTATTTTGGATTTCTTCTGCCGCATCACTAAATTTGTACAGACAGCAAATGCAATGAATGTCCGTGAGATAAGATCTCTCCACTCGCTTCGCTCGGTCGAGATGACAAGAGTGATGTCATTTCGAGCGGAGACCGAAGGTCAAAGTCGAGAAATCTTTTAAATACTTTATGATATGCGAATATTTAGAATCATTCTTTTTGCAGCGGCGGCAGTAGCGCTCGCCGCCTGCGGCAACAACGCAGCACAGAAAGCCCAGAAAGCCGCAGAGGCAGCGGCCCTCAAGGCAGCACAAGACTCAATCGCAGCCGCGGAGCTGGCTGCAAAGGCACAAATCATCAGCGAGAAAATCAAAATGTTAGCAGAAGAACCCGTATTTGTAATCGAGACCAGTCTCGGCACCATCAAGGTAAAACTCTACAAGAAGACCCCCCTTCACCGCGCCAACTTCGAAAAGCTCGCCCTTGAAGGATACTACGACGGACTGCTGTTCCATCGCGTAATCAACGGCTTCATGATTCAGGGCGGAGACCCTTTGACCAAAGACCCGTCCAAGGTCGGCCAGTACGGCACCGGTGGCCCTTCATATACAATTCCGGCGGAATTCATTCCGGAATACAAGCACAAGAAAGGCGCCCTGGCCGCAGCCCGCAGGGGCGATGCAGCCAATCCCATGAAAGAATCCTCCGGCTCGCAGTTCTATCTGGTGCAGAGCCCCGAGGCCTGCGCCGCGCTTGACGGCGACTATACCGTCTATGGCCAGACAATCGAAGGTCTCGATGTAATCGACAAGATTGCGGCCGTGCCCACCAATCCCCGTGGCCTGCCGAACAACCCCGTAAAAATCATCTCCGTCAAGCTCGACCCCGCCTTCGAGCCCGTCCCTGCTCCCGCGGAGTAAGCTCTCTCCACTCGCTTCGCTCGGTCGAGATGACACCAATCGAAAAATATTTTTTTCGTGGCGAATGAGTTTTGGCACAGACCTTGCAAATACTCTTAACCGAATAGTTTTTTCATAGGTTAAGTTTTAGGTTAGATTGCAAAAAGGGCCGCAGTGATGCGACCCCTTTTTGTATTTATGTGGTTCTAAGATTAGAACTTGTAGGTAACTCCAAGTCCAACTACGAGGGAACCGTCGTTGTAAAGCTTGTTGAGGGTGTATTTAGCCTCAGCAGCAATTGCGATGGTCTCGGAGATAGGATACTCGATACCGCAACCGAGGTTGGCACCGATCTTCTTGTCAGAAGCGGAAGTGGGGATTGCGGGAACATCGTATTCATCAAGATACTCGAGATACTCGTTGGGAACACCGGGGATGTCAACCTTTACATAGGTGTAGTTAACACCAGCGAAAGGATATACATTAACGGAACCGAGGTTGAAGATGTAGTGAACGTTTACATCAGCGCTCCAGCTCTTAACGTTGTCCTTCTTAAGGAAATAGGTGAAGGAAGCCTCAGGACGGATCTGGTCGAGAACATTGTACTGAACCTTTGCACCAACACCGATGAGACCGGGATCAGCGGTAACATAGGAACCGTAAACGCCAGCGGCGAATTTACCCTGCTGTGCGAAAGCGGAAAGGGATACGATAGCAGCAACTGCTACAAGAACGATTTTTTTCATAATAAAAAGTATTAGTTAGTTAATAAATGGTATTCAAGCCTTTAACGGCGCAAATATATGTATTTTTCTTTTAGTTGATACTCAATCAGCCCATTTTTTGCGTATAAAACGTTTTAATTTACCCCATTCGGCCTCTTTTACGAGTACATTTTTCGCAGAATCAAGCAAATAAAAGCAAGGATAATACTGGATTTCATATAGTCTTTCCTCCTTTATTGAGCCTGATAGATCATATCCCGCCTGCCAGGAATCCGGATATTTATGAGCACGCCATAGCTCATAATCTGTACCCGGGAAGATAGCCACAACCTTGAGTTTCCCCTCTTTCTGAAGTTTATCCAAAAGCTCCATCCCGGACATTTCCTCCTGCACTTCACGGCAGATGGAACAGTCGGGATTTGTAAACATCAGCAAAATATAGGGGGCGTCTACATTAGATATATGGTATTCCCTTCCCTCTTTGTCGGCAAAGACAAAATCTTCCGCCTTGGAACCAGTCTGATTCCGCTCCACTACTTCCAACTGCAGGCCAAGAACATCCTTGATCTCAGAAGGAGCATCTGAAGCCATTGCGGCCTTCAAGAAATCAGCATACATCCAGTCATTGAAAAGCGGCGACTTGGCATCGTGCAGGAAGTGAGAGAACCAATATATGAGCTTACCCAAAGCGCTGTCGTGACGGGACGAGCGCACCAGCATCGCCGACAAAGCGGCATCTGAAACCGAAGGCTCCGTGTTGCTCAGCAGGTATATGAAATCCAAGGCCGGCTTTGAGGAATCCAACACCGACACATCGGTAAAATCGACTTTCTCCCAGAAGTGGAGGGCCAGGTAGGCCGTCCTTGCCTCCGGGGTGGTCAGGGAATCCGGAACGTCGGGGTAAGGAAACGCCGCCTGGCCGCTTAGCGTGAATCGGCACAGGACCAGCGCCATAAGCAGTATTTTAAGCCTCAACACTTAGAATCCGGGGCGGAAAGTATAACCTATAGTAAGCATTCCATTGCTCTTCGTGCCGTACTGGAAACCAAAATCAAGGCTTCCGGGGCCAACGAACCAGCAGAATCCTGCCAGGAACTGCAAGTCGAAGTTGGATACCGGCTTTACGAGGTAGGCTACGCCTATGCCGGCATAAGGGGCAAGATTCACATCTTTTATCTTAAAAGGAAGATATGCGCGCGTGGAAACACCGAGCGACAGCGTGAATTCCGTTTGGCCGCCTCCGGTCATACCGCCTGCGGAAATGGAGCCCGAAGCATCGAGATAATCTTTGAAAAGGAAGGTACCGCACCTTAATGTGCCTGTGAAGTTATGGCTGCCGCTCTGGCCGGAGGCCGAGCCTCCCACGTAGTAGTACCAGCGGCTGTAGCCCTGCCTTTGCAATTCGATGGAAGAGTAGTCGTCCATTTTCATGTCCATCACCGACCAGCTGTCGACGAGAACGTAAGCGGAATCCTTCATCATCCAGATTTCACCGCCCTGACGGGTAGTGGATATGTTGATTTTCGGCTGACCGCAGTTCTTGTAATAATGGTTTATCCATATACTCTTTTCCTGGGCCGACAAAGCGTCGTACTGCTCAGTGGAACGGAGGAACAGAGTGCCGTCGTGGGCGAAAGACTTGGAGAATTTATCATCCTTCTGGGCGAACAGAGAGGCCGAGAAGAAAAGAATCGTAGCCAGTGGCAGTATTATTTTTCGCAGTATCATTTCTTCTTGGTATTAAGGTCGATATAAATAGTCTTTCCGAGGGATACGGAATATCCGATCTTTCCTCCGCCGGAGAACGGTATCGTAAATCCCAGCATTATATCAAACGACGATTTCCTGTCCTTGGACGGGAAAGTCAGACCTGCGCTGGGGGCAAGGCAGAAGACATTGCTTTCTTTGGAGAACATGTCGCTTACGCCGAGGCCGAGCACCAGATTCTTCATGGTCTTATAGGCCGACAGGCCTACGCTCCCCGAGGTACTTCCGGAGGCGCTGTTGATGCCAAGATTCAGCGATGCGCTGAAATTGCTGCTCGTATAGAGACCAGCGCGGGCATTCAGGGAGGTCATACCGGAGGCAAAGGTCGCTCCGCCGTAGAGAAGCAGGCGTGGAGTGCCATAGCCAAGGATATTGTCCTTAAGCCAGCTGGTCTTTGCCGGGGCCGGAGACTTCTTGCTTTTGATATAGAGCAGGTGGTCGTTGTAAACCTGACGGCGGCCCTGGTTGGCTCCTGTCGGGGGGAGCATGTTCAGCGCGGCTTCGAGCGACTGCGTAGCCTTCTCATAATGCTTCATCTTCTCCCAGACCGTACTCTCGCTTACATACAGGATGGGCTCTTTGGGGTACTGTGCCTTAAGGTCGCCGAGCATGGCCAGGGCCTGTACGTAACGGCCCTGGGCCGCGAGGGCGTTGGCCATCTTCAGGGACTCCTTCGGGGTGCGGCTGATGACTCTGGAGCTGCAGCTGTGCCTGGCATTGAGGCCGGGGCAGTAAGAGGCGATGTATTCCGGCACGATTGCACCTTTGCCGACTTCTTCGGCGGCTTCGGTGAGCCCCATGACGCTGAGAATCTGTGCTGAATAGAAATCAGCATATTTGCCGCCGAGGGCACGGCTCCTTTCGAGGTTCATAAGGGATGCATCGAAATCGTGCCCGAGCGCCAGGGCGTAGGCGTACTCGCCGAGAAGGTCGGCGGGTACGCCCTCCCCGGCGCTCCTCTGACCCTTCGCGCGCTCAACAGCTTCGGAATAAGAGATTATAGCATCGGAGATTCGGTCTGAGCAGAGAAGCTCAACTCCTTGCGCATGGAAAGAATACTTCGCGAACTCGCGCGAGAACTGGGCAAGCGCCGCCTGCCCGAGAAGCAGAGCGCATAAAAGGCTCATGCAGATTTTTACTGTTCCTTTCATGGCTCTACTTGGGTAATTGTTTCTTGTAATTGGAGCAGTCGCCTATCATGATGCAACTGCCGTCGCCGAATGTCAGGAACAGATCGTCGCCGATTATATCGATGGCCACGGCGCTCTTCTTCGAGAGCTGGAGCCTGCGATAATCGTCATTGAGCAGGAAGGTTCCTTTGTCGGTACTCAGGAATATCATCCCCATGGGATGGACCGCGATAGCATCTACGGCCCTTTTGTCGGAATAAATCTTAGTCTTTTTATTACCGCTCACGAGGAAGACATCCTTTCCGTCGGCGAAGAAGATATCTCCGTTGATGTATCCGGCAAGGACTACGCCCTTTTTAGACTGATGCAGAACGTGTCCGTTCTTGTTGATGTAGTCGCAGAATACTACGGATTTCGCGGTGGAATAAAGCAGGCCGTCTGCGGCCGGGAAAACTTTGGTGACCGGAGCGTCGGCTTCAAGCAGTGTATAATCGGCACCTTTCTCCCAGCTGCGGCAGATTATATTGCCATCGGCGTAGAAGAAGGCCTTGCCGAACCAGCGGACGTCAGCCGCAGGCTGCTTCAGTGGAATCTCGAAAACATATAATGTGTCGAGTTTGATTGTAGCGGCGATATTGGCGATTACGGCCACTGGGCAATCCGGAGCGTATTCGCGAACCATAAAGCCTTTATCGAGAAGGCCTTTATCAGCCGGGATAACCTCGGCGATGCTGCTGCCCTCGGGAACCAGGACATTATCCTGGCCGGTGGTGGCTTTCTGTTTTCCGGCGGCTGTTGCGCTTACGGAGGCCATGCACACAAGTGCGAGCGAAATCAAGAATAACTTTTTCATACTCATCCTCCTTTTTATCTGCCCCAGGCAGCGCTATAGGTTCCACCGGTGTATGCGCCTGCGACTGACTCGCGGGCTTTGGTATCGGCCCTGTCCTTGAATTCCTGCCAGTTGTAGTCGGGGACCTTGCCCGTCCTGACGGCTTCCATCGTCTTGTCCTTGAAGTTGTCGACGAGATCCATCGTGTAGTTCTTGTAGAATTTACCAAAGTCGGCCACGCCGGAAATCGTTCCGGCAAGTTTCACAAGCCCGCCCTTCATCGGCGACAATCCCTTGGAGAGGTTTGCCCAGGTCATGCTCTCGCAGGCGTTCGAGGCCAAATCCTTGGCCTGGCGGACGGACTCGCTTTCGTCGAGCCACTCC
The DNA here is from genome assembly GCA_017443025.1 of Bacteroidales bacterium. Taxonomy (GTDB): domain Bacteria; phylum Bacteroidota; class Bacteroidia; order Bacteroidales; family UBA932; genus Cryptobacteroides. Next base: position 8,926 of record JAFSPG010000007.1, read on the forward strand.
GTGAACTGATTGTACTTCTTCTTGATGAAGGACTCATCCTCTTCCTTAGGCTCCTCGCTGATGAAGTTTTCGGTGTCGGGCACGTAATGGACTTCGGTGCTTACCACTTCCATCTTAGGCGCCGCAGGGGTATTCTGCGCCGCGGGAGTGTTCGGGGACTTGAAAACGTCCACGAATACAAGGTCATCGGAGTGATTGTCGGTGCCGAGAGACTTGAAGGTGCCGCTGAAAGCGTCCTCGTCAAAACCCGGGCGGTCGTCCTTGACCTCCTCCGGCTTCTTCTCTTCTTCCCGGAAGAGGGCTTCGATATCTTCTTTGGTCAACTCGTCGAACTTGTCGTCGCCGGTTTGAACCGTCCCGAACTGGTTTGAATTCTGACCTCCGATAATGTTCATTAACGTGGCATTATCCTTGGCCCAGTCCTTCACTTCGTTTGCCGGACTCGCGGAATAGGTACTTCCGCTGCCCTTGTAAATGGTGCCTGTGCCGGCACCAGGTTCAGCGGCACCGGGGAGGGGTGAACCCACGCAGGGCGTAGTAGAAATAACAACGGTGCAACCATCTTCTGTATGCCGGGCATTGGTTGCCGCCCTTGCAGCTTCGCACTCAGCCTTTGTCGAGAAGGTAGGCCGAACTGACGAAATTGCGCTTTTGTTGAGATAGGTACCCGCGCCAAAACAATCCCCGTAAACATTCACTTGAAGCTGGAAAGAATACTGGGCGCTGGCCGTGATGGTAAATGTGAAAAACAAGATTGCAGCGAGCAGAAGCCCGCCATACTTAAGACGAATCATAGCGCTAATTGTCTGTATTTCGTGCTAATATACATTTTACATTTGACAATTCCAAATCCGCGCGAACAGCCTGAGCGGTGCAGTCGTCCCAAAAAATTGGGACGTCCGCGCCGAAAACCGCCAAAAACAGTGCAGTCGTCCCAAAAAATTGGGACGTCCGCGCCGAAAACCGCCAAAAACAGTGCAGTCGTCCCAGTTTTTGGGACGACTGCACCGATAAAAATAATTCTTCTGTAATTAGAAACTGAGTTTTGCGCTCAAGAGCATCTGCCAGGTGTTGTAAACGTTCTTGTAAGTGTTTACAACAGGCTTGTTGAAGGTGTACACACCGTTCTTGTAAGTGAGGATGTTCTCCCTGCTGATCTGCTTGCTCAGACCCCAGTCGGAATTGAGCAGGTTGGCAAAGTTGATGATATCCACACCGAGAGTGAGGGTGTTGGTGTGACCTGCCACGTTGAACTTGAAGTCCTGGGCAACCTTCACGTTGAAGCGATTCTGCCAAGGAGCAACCTTTGCGCCGCGCTTGGAGTACTCGCCACGGTGATGCTTGGTGTAGCTGTCGTGCTCGATGAAGTCGCGGAAAGCTTCTTTGTTCTCCTCGCTGGTGAACTTCATCACGGAGAGGTCAAGGTCATCCGGGATGTACATCAGGTTGTAGGAACCACCTTCACCGGTAACGTTATCCATTGCATAGGAATAGCGGGAATAGGAATATCCGCCAATCCAGCAGTGATTGTAGCCCTCATAGAAGACACCAATCGTGGTAGCAAGGTGCTTGCCTTCAGGAATGCGCCAGCTGACGTTTGCAATCAGGCGGTGAGGAGATACGAAGCCGGAATAGCCGAGCTCAGGCTCGTTGGAACCGTTGACTGCATAGTTGCCGCCGGAGAAGAGGGAAGAAACCTGGTCGCCGTAGCCTTCCTGGACGGTCTTGGAAACGCTGTAGGTGTAAGCTGCCATTGCAGAAAGTCCGAAGGAGAAATCTTTCTGGAGCTTGGCGGTTACGGAAGCGTAGTATCCGTGCTTGTCGATATTGGTCAGGTAGTAAGGGGTTACTGAGCCGTTCTGGGAGTTCTTGATGTTCTCGGAATTCCAGAGGCTGCGAGGAGTGGGCTCGCCCGGGAGACGGATGCCACCGTCAACCTTCTTGTAACCGAGGCGGAGGGCTGCGACAGTCTCGAGGTCGCGGCTGTAGATACCCTCGACGCTACCCTTGATTCCGAAAGGAAGCTGGACGTCTGCAGCAAGGCTGAACTTGGCGGCAGTAGGCATCTTCAGCTTGGTGTCGATGATGGTAGCCTGGGTAGGAGCGGCAAGATCCTGCTTTACGAAGGTTCCGCCATAGATGTCGGCGAGGATGTCGGCGGTATTGGTGTGGAAGTTAGGCCATACACCCTGAGTTCCCCTCGGGAGGATGTACTGAGCCTGGAGGCAGTTGCTGTTGCCGGCTACGGATACGATCCATACGAAAGGAATACGTCCGGTGTAGATACCTGCGCCACCACGGAGGATGAGCTTACGGTTCTTCAGGACATCCCAGTTGAAGCCGATACGAGGCGAGATGGAAGGAATGCTCTGAGGCATGTGCTGGGTCGAGAGACCGTGGATGGAATTGTCACCCTGAGCGAGTTCTGCAAATTCCTTGTTGAAATTATCCTTCAGCTTAGGATAGTAAGGGAGCTCGAAGCGGAGGCCGGCAGTGAGCTTGAAGTAATCGCTGAAGTTGATTTCGTCCTGGGCGTACCAGGAGGCCTGAACATATTCAAACGCAGGATAAGTCTGCGAGAGATTGTCGTTGTTGGGGTGAGTGATAGCGAAAGCTGCGGGAGCGCCGCCGGCCTTGAAATCCTCCCAGCTGTCGTAAACATAGTATCCGAGACCGCCCTGCATGAAGCCGTTCTTGGTCTTGTTGTACTCGAACTGACCACCGAGGAGGAAGTTGTGGATTCCGTTGGTTATGGTGATTTCGTCGGTAACGGTATATGTGTTGACGTCGCGGAGATTACCGTAGGTGAAGGGGTCCGGCCCGAAGGAAGTGATCACGGCATTGGTATCGCCGTAGGGCTCCATGATATCCACCGTAGGGAAGTTTCCGCCTTCGAAGGAACGGGGCTCATTCTGGCGTGACCAGGTCAGACGGAGCATGTTGGACACTTTGTCGCCGAAGCGGCTGTTGAGCTCGGCAGCGACGGAGGTGTAGTTACGCTCCTGATAGTAACGGTTGCTCTCGAAGAACATTGCATAGTCCGAAGTACGGCCGAAAGCCTTGCGGTCGTAAGGATTAGGGACGATAGGGTTGACCGAGTTCGAAGGAGAGTTGGAATCGTAGTTATGGGTATGGCTGAACCTTACATTGAGTTTGTGGTTCTCGTTGATGATCCAGTCGAGACGGGCCATGATCTTATAGTCAGGAGTCTTGAGGGAATAGCCCTGATAACGTCCTGGATTATATCCATAGTTGTCGTGAAGATAACCGAGAACCTCGTTCATGAAGGTATCGGTAGGGCGGACCACCGTGCCACCGGGCTGGAAGTCGTCGCCGGTCCTGCCGGCACCTTCGCTGACCACCTTGCTGGAACCGGGGACATTATCCCAGGTGTATTCGCCGTTTACAAAGAAGAAGAGCTTGTTCTTGATGATAGGGCCACCGATGGAGACACCGAGGGTGTTGTCAAGGAAGTCGCTCTTGGGAATATCTTTCCCTTCAATCTTAAAGCCACGAACCTTTTCGCTTGTGTAATAGTCGTACACGGAAGCGTGAAATTCATTGGTACCGCTCTTGGTAACAGCGTTGATTGCACCGCCGGTAAAGCCGGACTGGCGGACATCGAAAGGAGTGATGCTAACGCTGAGCTGGTCAAGGGCGTCCAGTGAAATAGGAGAGCCGTTGCCAGGCAGGTTGGAACCGATACCGAAGGCGTTGTTGAAGGCTGCACCATCGACGGTGACATACGATGAACGGTAGTTACCGCCGCCGATTGCAAGGCCGTTGCTGGTTGAAGATGCCTGAGGAGTGAGCTTCATTACGTCGTTCATGCTGCGGCTGACGGTAGGGAGGGCCGACATCGTCCTCTGGCTTACCGATGTGCCGACTCCTGAGCGCTGGAGCTGCATGCTTGAATCGTTGCCGTCGGCTACGAATACTGCTGCATCAAGCGTCAGGCTTTCGTCCTCAAGGGTAGCGTCGAGTGTAAGAATCTCACCGAGGGGGGCATAGATACCTACATGCTCGACCTTGCGGTAACCAAGCATTTCGACAGTCACTTTGTAAGGGCCGCCAGGGACAGTACCGTTGATACGGTAATTACCCTTTGCGTCGGATACAGTGAAATAAGAAGCACCCGTAGGCTGATAGACAGCGACCACGGTAGCGCCTGCTACGGCACCTTCCTTGTCGGCAATACGGCCGGCAATAGATGATGTGGTAACCTGAGCAAACGAAGAGACGGCAGCCAACACTGATATAACAGCGGCTGCAACAAATCTAAAAGATTGATTCATAGGTTTGATTGAAGTTTAGAAAATTTCCTGACACAAAAATAAAACATTTTGAAATCGCCGCAAAATCTATATCGTTTTACTTTGACATTTTTTTCAATCAATCTGAAAAAACGAAATTAAATCGGCGCGAATCAGGAAAAATCATTAACTTTGCAGTCCTTAACATATCAGGAAGCTATGCTTCCGAAGTGGAAAGATTTGGCTGCTTGCAACCACTGTTTAAAAAATGCTAAAAAACTATGAACTATCTGTTTACTTCCGAATCCGTTTCTGAAGGGCACCCTGATAAGGTAGCCGACCAGATTTCCGATGCAATCCTCGATGAATTCCTCCGCCAGGACCGCCGTGCCAAGGTAGCCTGCGAGACATTCTGTTCTACCGGCCTTGTGGTCGTGGGTGGAGAAGTCCGTTCCGATGACGCCTACGTCGATATTCAGGATGTCGTCCGCCGGGTAATCGACCGAATCGGTTACAACAAAGCCGAATATATGTTCGACTCCAATTCCTGCGGCGTTCTGTCGGCCATCCACGAGCAGAGCGGCGACATCAACCGTGGCGTCGAGAGAGAAAATCCCGAGGAGCAGGGAGCCGGCGATCAGGGCATAATGTTCGGTTACGCCTGCCGCGACACCGAAGATTATATGCCTCTCCCCCTCGCGCTTTCGCATCTTGCGCTGAGGATTCTGGCCGATATCCGCCGCGAGGCCGCGTCCCCTATGCCATACCTCAGGCCCGACGCCAAGGCACAGTTCACCATAGAGTATGACGATGCCACCCATAAACCCCTGCGCATCCACACTATGGTGCTCTCGACGCAGCACGACGAATTCGATACAGATGAGAAAATGCACGCGCGCATCACGCGCGACGTACGCGAGGTCTTGATTCCGCGAATCAAGGCTCAGCTGCCGGCCGAAACCGCAGCACTTTTTGATGCCGATTTGATTCTGCACGTCAATCCTACCGGAAAATTCGTGATTGGCGGCCCTGCAGGCGATACAGGCCTTACCGGGCGCAAGATTATCGTGGATACCTACGGCGGCCGCGGTGCTCACGGCGGCGGAGCCTTCTCCGGCAAGGACCCGTCGAAGGTCGACCGTTCCGGAGCCTATGCCGCCCGCTATATAGCCAAGAATCTCGTAGCTGCAGGAGTGGCCGACGAAATGCTGATTCAGGTTTCTTATGCAATCGGAGTGGCAAAGCCGCTGAGCATTTACGCCAATAGTTACGGAACCGCCCGGGCCGGCCTGAGCGACAGCCAGATAGCAGCCCGCATCGGCGAACTCTTTGACCTCCGACCGGCTAAAATCGTCGAGAAATTCGGCCTCGACAATCCTATCTACGAACCCACTGCCGCATACGGCCACATGGGCCGCAAGCCCTTCACCCGCAAGGTGAAACTGCGCCGCGGCGGCCGCGAAGAAGAGCGCGAAGTCCGCTTCTTCGCCTGGGAGGAGCTCGACGCCGTCCCCGCCATCCGCGCCGCCTTCGGCATTTAAACAGCCGCCAAAACGGCCGCACCGGTTAGCTATGAAGAGTGCGCGAAGGCTAGGGTAAGGATGGAGATATTAAAATCTTTCCGGATTATTAGGAGAGCTTCGCGGCAGGCGTAGAGCGTCGAACCGGTCGTAAACACATCGTCAATAAGTAATAAGTTTGACTGCTCGGGAAGCGAGGAGAGCGCTTTGGGGCGGGCGGTGAAGGCGCCGGCGACGTTGGAGAGGCGGTTGTCGGTGCCGAGGGTGGTCTGGCTGTGCGTCGAGCGGTGACGACGGAGGATGTCGCCGCGGCAGGGGACGCCGAGGTGCCGCGCTATTTCTCGGGCAATCACCTCGGCCTGATTGAGCCCGCGCGAGAAGCGTCGCCGCCAGTGCAACGGCACCGGTATCACCGCATCGAAGTGCACCGGCCAGCTCCGGCAGGAGGCTTTGGATGGCGTGGCCGGCAAGCCGCTCGCCGGTTCGCCCAACAGGCGCTCGGCGGCGAGGCTGGCGAAGAAGCGGCCGAGGGCTACGTTCCCGCCGTATTTGAGTGCCTGAGTGATGTTGGCATAGTCACCCTCATAATAGAAGAGCGCCGCCGCGGGAGCATACGGCTCCAAATTGGGAACTGCTTCGGTGGAGCCTTCAGCGGCCCAGGCCCCGTCGCCGACAGGCGCCTCCCTTCTCTGCAATCCCCGCTGAATCAGCGCGTTGAAGGCATCGGCCATGGCGTTGCGCCCGCCAAGCCGGTGATACGTAAAAGGCATATCTGCCAGACAATGCAAGCAGATATGCCTTTCGTGTTGTAAGAGTGTGCGTCCGCAGACCACGCACGTTGCCGGGATAAGGATATCCCTCGCCGCCCTGAAGATATTCATTCAATTACGGGAAAACGGCCGGCAACTACCGTGATCTTTCAAATAGAATTTTCTACATGTTCATTCCACCGTCGACCTGAATTACCTGGCCGGAAACGTATGATGACATATCGCTGGCAAGGAAAGTGGCGACATTGGCGATATCTTCGACGGTACCTCCGCGACGGAGAGGAATTCTCTCCATCCACTCGGCGCGAACTTCCTCGGGGAGAGCCTGTGTCATGGCAGTCTCGATGAAGCCGGGAGCGATGGCATTGGCACGGATGCCCTTTCGGCCCATCTCCTGGCCGATACTCTTGGCAAGAGCGATAAGGCCGGCCTTCGAAGCGGCATAGTTGGCCTGTGCGGCATTGCCGTGAACGCCAACCACGGAAGACATATTGATGATACTTCCTGCTTTCTGACGCATCATCACGGGAATGACGGCGTGAATGAAGTTGAATGCTGATTTGAGGTTGACGGCAAGAACGGCATCCCACTGCTGCTCGGTCATCTTGAGCATGAGTCCGTCCTTGGTGATACCTGCATTGTTGACCAGAATATCAATCTTTCCGAAATCAGCCTTGATCTGCTCGACCACCTCGTGAGTTTCGTCGAAGTTGGCGGCATTGGAGGCGTATGCCTTGACCTTGTGGCCGAAAGCTTCGATTTCGGCGACGGTCTTCTCGGCATCTTCATTTATGACGAGATCGGTAAAAGCGATGTCGGCTCCCTCGGATGCATATTTGAGGGCGATGGCTTTTCCGATTCCTCTGGCAGCTCCGGTAATGAGTGCTACCTTTCCTTCTAAAAGTCCCATAAAAATCTTTTTAAATAACAATCGGCCTTTTTCAAGACCCGTAATGCACGGCAAAATTAACTTATCTGTCCGCAATTACAAAATATTTTGTAATTTTGCGTAGATTGAAAGGAGGAAGACATCATTTGTTATGAGACTTATTCCGATGTACACCTGGAACAAAGGGTTCCGCAATTTCGAACACAGGCACGAATCATTCCTGAACAGGCCATGGTCGCAGGGACTTATCCTGCTGACTTGTGTCGTGTTGGCCATGCTCCTTGCCAATCTTCCTTTCACCAGAGTTGGCTACAAGGAAGTCCTTGAGACTCCTCTCTCCATTCATCTCGGGAACTTTGTCTTCCCTCACGGAATGACGGTCGAGAAGTTCATCAACGACATTCTGATGGTCGTGTTCTTCTTTGCCGTAGGCCTTGAAATCAAGAGGGAAATGGTATATGGCGAGCTCAGCTCCAGGAAAAAAGCCCTGATGCCGGTAATTGCCGCCTTCGGCGGAGTCATCTTTCCTGCCCTCATTTACACCTTCGTCAATATTGGCACGGATGCCGCTTCCGGATGGGGAATCCCCACAGCCACGGATATAGCCTTTGCCATAGGCATAATGTCGGTGCTAGGCGACCGTGTACCTGTATCGCTGAAGATTTTCCTGACCGCACTGGCCATCGCCGACGACCTTATAGCCATCCTCGTCGTCGCCATCTTCTACGGCGGCCACATAAAACTTCTGTATCTGCTCGGAGCCGCCGTGCTTATCTTCTTTATCTATCTGATGAACAGGGTGGGCGAGAAAAGGAGCTGGTACTATATGATTCCGGCCATTGGAGTATGGATTCTCTTCTATTATTCGGGAATCCACGCCACGATGTCGGGAGTAGTGATGGCTTTCCTGATTCCGATGAAGCCCCGTTTTTCCCGTGAATACTACTATCACAAAAGGGTTACGTTCCGCAGGCTTCTTCACGAATATGACTCATATGAAGAGCCGGGAGGCTTCCCCAATGCGTTGCAGAGGGGCCTTCTCCGTCAGCTCAGCCATACTTCCCTCAACTGCATCGGCCTGAGCTATCGCCTTGAGCATTCGCTGGCCCCCTGGGTTAATTTCGTAATCATGCCGATATTCGCCCTGGCCAATGCCGGAGTTTATATTCCGGGTTTCGAATTCTTCAATGTCTTCCACTTCGACCCCACCCTCGGAAGCGTCAGCATGGGTGTCTTCCTCGGGCTCGTGGTTGGAAAGCCGCTTGGCATTACCCTGGCATCGCTCATCGCAGTTAAAACCAAAATTGGGACAATGCCGGCCGGAGCCTCCTGGAAGATGCTCTTTGCCGTGGCCTGCCTGGGAGGTATAGGATTTACGATGTCGATATTCGTAGATACCCTTTCATTTGCCGATTATCCTGAATACACCGAACACTTCCGCGATATGGGCAAGGTGGCCGTCCTTATGGGCTCGCTGGCCGCCGCTGTCCTCGGTTCCGTCCTGGTAACAGGTGTGAATAAACTGTCATCAAAGTAATATGTTCGATAAACAAGTTTACGTATCCCGCCGCAAGGCGCTCCTTGAGAAAATGGCCGCTCAGGGAGAGAAGGGAATTCTGTTCTTCCTCGGTAACGTGGAAGCTCCGGCCCAGTATAAAGACAATTGCTATAAATGGCGCCAGGAGAGCTGCTGGCTGTATTATTTCGGTATCGACGACCCTCGCTATGCCGCCATTCTGGATATAGAGAGCGGGCGCGAGACGGTATATGCCGATGATGTCAGCATCGACGACATCATCTGGATGGGCCCGCAGCCGAGCGTACTGTCGAAGGCCGAAGGCGTGGGCGTGGCGAATGCCGCCCCGTACGTAAAGGCTTTCGAGGATGTCGCCGCGGCCAAGGCGGCCGGCCGCAAGGTACACTTCCTGCCCCCGAGCAGATATTATAACACGATGACTCTCGAGAAGCTCTTCCCCGGCGAAAAGCCTTCGGAAGCCTTCGTCGAGACTGTCATCTCGCAGCGCATCGTTAAGGAGCCCTGCGAGATTGAGGCAATCGACGACGCCTGCGCCCTCGGATACGAGATGCATTCCCTCGGCCGCGACTGCATAAAGGAGGGAGTTCTCGAGCAGGATATCGTGGGCAAGATGGAAGGTCTCACCCTCAGCAAGGGCTGGGGCGTATCCTTCCCTACCATCCTTACCCAGCACGGCGAAACCCTGCACAATCACCTCCACGACAAACTCATCGAGCCCGGAAAGCTTATGGTGATAGATGCCGGAGCGGAGAGCAACATGCACTATGCTTCCGACTTTACCAGGACCTATCCGACCTCCGGAAAGTTCACCACAAAGCAGAGGGAAATCTATCAGATTGTCTGCGACTGCAACAACTTTGCTTTCAGCATAACCCGTCCGGGAATAACCTACCGCGACGTCCATATCCAGACCGCCCGCAAGATGCTCGAAGGCCTGCGCGACCTTGACCTTGTGCGCGGCGACCTCGACGAGATGATTCTCGAGGGAATCCCCGGACTCTTCCAGCCACACGGTCTCGGCCACAATATGGGCCTCGACGTACACGACATGGAAGACCTCGGCGAGAATCTCGTCGGTTACGACCGCGGCCAGAAGCGCTCCAAACTGCCCGGCCTGGGCAGCCTTAGGATGGCGCGCGAGCTCCGCGAAGGTTTCGTCATCACCGACGAGCCGGGTATCTACTTTATCCCTGCCCTGATTGAGAAGTGGAAGAAAGAGGGCCTCGGCGAAGGCTTTGTGAACTTTGCCAAGCTTGAGAGCTACTACGACTTCGGCGGCATCCGCCTCGAGGACGACGTGCTTGTTCTCGCCGACGGTGCCCGCCGCTGCGGCCCCAAGCGCCTTCCTATTACTCCTGCGGAAGTTGAGGAGGCAATGGCTGCTGCGAAATCCTAATCACTGATGATTGCTGATATCCTCTTCATAGCCCTGGCAATATCGCTTGGGATTATAGGGATAGTCGGCAGTTTCCTGCCGGTACTTCCCGGGCCGCCAATCAGTTGGCTCGGGGTGCTGGTGATGTACCTTCGCTTCGGCTCCATTTCAGGCAAGACACTTCTGGTGTGGCTTGCGATAACGACCGTAGTGACAGTTGTGGATTTTATCGTCCCCGGATGGCTTTCAAAGGTTACCGGGGCCAGCAAGGCGGCCGGCTGGGGAGCCACAATCGGAATGATTATCGGGATTTTCTTCTCCCCTGTCGGGATGATTATTTTCGGAATGCTCGGTGCCTTCCTGGCTGAAATTCTCTTCGGGAGCAAGGAGGGTACCACGTCAGTGGTCGCGGCCTTCGGCGCTTTCGCCGGCTTCTTCTTCGGCACCTTCATCAAGCTGATCGCCGCCGCCTGGATGTTCTTCCTCATCATCGCCGCCATATTCTAAAGTCTCACCCTGGCAGTCAATGCCAGGGTGCCAGTGACAGCTGCCACCGATACTTCTCTCCTGCCGATGGGTGCAGAGTGCGCGGCCGTTTCGCAATATGCACCGCCTCCGCGTCACAAAAGCCGCCGCCAGGAGTTCTTGCCGGTGCGGACGTTGAACTCGCGGCCGTCGGCGATGAGGGTAAAGGGAAGGTTGGAACTGACTTTGATGTCTTTTTCGGTAGCGATAATGGTGCAGACTACCTCCCCGAAGCGGTAATTCTTTACACCCACTTTGCCCTTGGGATGCTTCTCGAAGTCGCACATCAGGGTGTTTTCAAAGGCATTGGCTTCCTTGATTCCGATTATATCCTCGATGAAAATGGATATCGGACCGAGGGCTGACCAGCCGCAGAAATCCGGGCGGACCACCTCGCCCTGCTTGTTCCTTGCCGGCTCGTTGGCCGTAGGGCTGTAGCATTCCCAGATAGTGTGAGGCTCATAATCCGCATAGGTCCGGTACATCTGCTTCAGAATGGCAAGGCCGATTTCGCGGGCCAGGTCGTACTCGCCAATCAAGTCTGTGGCCTTAAGTGCCATATAGGTGGTGGGCAGCCAAATCGAGCCGCGCCAGTATCCTCCGTCGGCGATGAAATCCTCATCGTCCCGCGACAGCGAGGGCGTAGGGAAGTCTCCGCCAAATTCCGCCGGCTCGCGAAGATGCCTGATCATCCGGGCTGCGCGCGAGGAATCCGCCATCCCGGCCATCACGGGCCACCAGGAGGTAATGGTCTTGACCTTGCATTTTTCTCCGCCATCGAGGATATCGTAGTAGAAACCATCTGCTTCGTCCCAATATAGGGCGTTCAGTTTTTCGCTCAGCGCAGAATGAATATTCTGCCAGCAGGCCGCCTGGTCTGAGTCGCCGAGCAGGGCGGCGATTCGGCTCATGCAAAGGACCGAAAGCCCCTGCTGGGCGAGGGCATCAACCCAGCGGAGGTCAGGATTTTCCGGGCAGTCCTTACGCGGAGTCGGGCTGGACGTCCTGCCTCTTGGGGTGTTGTCCATTCCGCTCTGGTTTCCGCCCCAGGCGTATCCGTTGCCGTGCTTTCTAAGGGCGACTTTGATTCCTGCTCCGTGCGGCCTTCGGGCAGAGGGGTCGAAGGAGTCGAACATCTCGAACCAGCGCTGTAGATAACGTTCCTCTTTAAAGACTATTTCAAGACGTGCTTTGTCGCCGGTCTGAAGGGCGTAGCAGTATTCCGTCCAAGCCAAAAGGGGAGGATTGTCGGGATGCTGCACGCGGAGCGTAAGCATCTTTCCTTCGTCTTTGCCGCACCATTTGTTGCCAAGCACCTTCGGAAGGGGAATGCTCGCGTCGGAGAGCAGGATTCCATAAAAATTATCCAGCGACTCTATGCCCGGGAAAATCCCAGGGCAGTATTTGCAGAACTGCCCCATAAGGCAGGTATCCCAGACCCAGATGCGGTCGGAGCGATGAGCTTCGTCCATATATACCGGAGCAGGGATTCCGGGGATGGTGTCTATGTGCTGATATGCCAGCTCCCAGGCTTTGTCATACAGCTCGACAAACTCCGGGCAGGCATCGTACACGGGCCTCGGCACAGCCTCGAGCACTGGCGAGGCCGGCCCCCTGGCACAGCCTGCCGCAACAACACAGGCAAACAAAATAGAACGTATCTGCATAATTGAAATGGCGAATTTGAGCCATCTTTACAAATGTCGCAAATCCCAACAACTCCGCAAAATATTTTTGGGCGCCCCATTTAAAGAATCGTAAAAAAATCATAAGAATCGTATAAAATTTGACCAACTCGAGCAAAGTTTCATAGGAATCCCCGAAATATGTGACAATACTTGCAGCGTCGGATTCTTCCGCTTAATCGAAAACACGTTATGGAAAAGTATTATCACCTGCACTCTTCTCCCCTTTTACATTGTCCATTATTCAGAAACGATGTCGGCCGGAGATTTTTTCTGAATCATCTTGCCCTTGTGCTGATTGACAGCCGCGTCAAGATATATGTATATTGTTTGATGGATAATCATATTCATTTTCTTGTGAGCGGCGAAGAAAACGATATTATTGAGCTGTTTGCCGAAGTAAAAAAGATTTATGGAAGATTTCTCGTTGAGGAAGAAAGCCATATTCCAATTAGTCTTGATAAATTTTCAATATCAATGAGGGTAATTTCTGGCGGAGAAGATTTCAAGATAGTAACGGCCTATATCCTTCGTAATGGTCTGGTGGCCGGCCTGGGCTCGCCATACAGTTATAAATGGTGTTCTGTCCAATTGTATTATAACCCTTTCGTGGAATTATTCCGAGGAATAGGGGCCTGGGATTACGGAATGCGTAAAATCAGGTCCGTTATAAAAACCAGGCAACCTATCCCGGAGAGGCTTTCATTTTTTGACGATATGATAAGTCCGCTTTGCTGGTGCGATTATAAAAAGGTTGAAAAAGTATTTGGCAGTTCCTCCGAATTCTTCAAGTACCTTGGGAGATGGACCGTCGAAAACGAAGAGGAATCAAAGCTGGAAGCTACAGAGAAAAATGCATACACCGACAGTGCTCTCGTCTCAAAGTTGAAAGATTATTGCTCACTTCAAGGCGTCGGTTCCGTTGACGATTTATCTGCCGCAGAATTACGTAACCTCATAAGGATGGCGCATAACCGCTGGGGCGCCTCGAAAAAGCAGATTGAGAGAGTCATCGGGATTTCCGCCTCCATGGTGCAGAAATACTACTGAGAAATGAGCCCTGAATCCGTTGCTATGTACGTGGCAGGCCTCCTGGCTCCACCGTAACCGCCCATGTCATCAGACCGCCCGTCTTGCGCGGCCGTTTTGGCGGCTTTTGTGACGCGCAGGTCGATTTTGGAGGGGGTCGGCGGCCATAATCAGCCAAAAACGGTCGCGCACCGGTGTAATTTTCGGGGTCGGCGTCTAAAAACCGCCGTTTTGTGACGCGCAGGCGGAGCGGTTTGCGAGGATTTGTATTTGCCTGGGGTTTCGTGTATCTTTGTGGCAGGATTATCAATGCTTCCGACTATGTTTTCTGTATTTAAGTGCGGCACTGCGGCGCTACTATTCTTCATTCTGAACCTGTTCTACGCCTATGGACAAGATGTCCGGCTTAAACTGAACCGTCCGGAGGGGATTTATTCGAAGGGCGATACAGTTCGCGTATATGGCTTGTGCCCTGATGCCCGGGGACCGCTGGATGTGGAAATCCGTGTGGACGGAATCACGCGCGAGAGCAGGAGCATCAGTCTGGATGCCTCAAGCTATAAGGAAATCTACACGGAAATCTGTGACTCCGCCAAATGGGTGGCCTTAATCGTAAAAACCAGTGATAATAAGGCGATTGACATAGGATATCTGGTAAATCCTGAGACCTTCAAACCGGGATACAGGACTCCGGGGAATTTGCGTCGTTACTGGAACAAAGAAATTTCCCGGATGCGGAAAGAACCTATGACGGTGAAGATAGACAGCGTCCAGGCGCCGGCCAAGTATATCGGGCAGGTAACTTGCTGGCATGTTGAGCTGTCAATGCATCAAGGCTTCCCCGTAAACGCGTATGTCAGTATTCCGATAGGAGCAAGAGCCGCTTCGTTACCTATCCGCATTCAGACCCACGGCGCCACGGAAATAACTGAAATCCGTACTCAGAGCATACTGAAAACGGCCTGCCGCACTGCCCTTCAAGGCACTATCGGCGTGGACATCAATGCTCACGGAATGAAGGATGGTGCCTCGCCGGAATACTACCGCGAACTGGAAGATGGCCTCTTGAAAGACTATTCCGACCAAGATCTCAAAGACCGCGAGTCGTGGTACTTCCGCCTGATGTACCTGCGCCTGGTCAGGCTGGTGGACTATCTTGTCACACTCCCGCAGTGGGACGGACGGAATATTATGGTTGCCGGACACAGCCAGGGAGGTGGACAGGCTCTGGCGCTTGGTGCCATCGACTCGAGGATTACGCACGTATATGCCGACGAGCCCGCTCTTAGCGACCACGGCGGTATCCTTCTGGGACGCTGTAGCGGATGGCCTTTTTCAACACGGCGCCAAAACGTCCCTTCAACAAAATTGGCACGTAAAGTTCTTCCATACTTCGATGGCGCCATTCTGGCAGGAATGTACCACGGAAAACTGTACATCAGGGCCGGGCTTGTCGACTACATCTGTCCTCCCACAGCAGTATGGTCCGTGTACAACAATGCCGGAACTGCCGACAAGACAATCACCTCTTTCCGCTCCCGGCACCATACAAACGTGGTATGGTATGACAAGGAAGAATTCGACGCCCTGTCAGATGGCTTCCCAAAAATAGAGTGGTATTGATTATCACCGTAGCAGGAGCACACAAAAAACGGGCGGCCCGGAGGGGCTGCCCGTTTTTATGCGGATAAACAGAGTGTTAGTCGGAGAGGGAGAAGCGCTTGAAGGCGAGAACCTTTGCCTCTTTGTCGGCAGAAGCGATGTACTGGGCAACAGACATTTTGTTGTCCCATACAAAGTCCTGCTCCTCGAGGGTCTGCTCCTTGAAGAACTTCTGAACGCGGCCGTTGGCGATGTTCTCGACCATCTGGGCAGGAAGGGAAGCAGCCTTCTCTTCGCCGACGGTCTTGATAATCTCGCGGGCCTGTGCAGCCTGTTCGGGAGTCAGCCAACCCTTGGCGGTGTTGGACTCGATGTGGTCTTCGCTGTCGACGTGAGCGGGGTTGATGCCAACCTTCTTGAGAGCGGCCTCAACTGCCTTCTTAACGAGCTCTTCTTTGGTCTTCTGGATAGCTACGGCCTTCTCCTGGTCGATGACTTCCTGAGGACATTCAGCTTTGTTGACTGCAACGGGGTTCATGGAAGTTACCTGCATGGCAACATTCTTTGCGACCTCGGCGGGAACTTCCTTGTTGAAAGCAACGATTGCACCGAGCTTGCCGTTGAAGTGAACGTACTGGGAGATGAAGGGAGCCTGGAGAGTGGCGTAGAAAGCGAGGACGTGCTTCTCACCGGTCTTTCCGGTCTGAGCGGAGATTTCCTCATCGACGGTGTGTCCGTTGGAGCACTTTGCAGCCTTGAGGGCCTCGGCGTCGGCGGGGAAAGCAGCGATGGCAGCGTCTGCGATTTCAGCAGCGAGGGCCTTGAAATCGGGAGTGGCGCTTACGAAGTCGGTTTCGCAGCCGAGGCAAACGAGCACGGCCTTGCCACCTTCGATGCGTGCGAGCACGGCACCTTCGGTAGTCTCACGGTCAGCACGCTTTGCAGCAACGAGCTTACCTTTTTCGCGGATGATCTCGACGGCTTTGTTAAAATCGCCATTGGCCTCGATGAGAGCCTTCTTGCAATCCATCATACCGGCGCTGGTCATCTGACGCAGCTTCATTACATCTTTAGCTGTAATTTCCATTGTTTTTCTCCTTTAATAATTACTCAGCGGGTTTTTCTTCGGCGGGAGCCTCAGCAGCCTTCTTGGTAGCCTTCTTAGCAGCGGGCTTCTTGGCGGGCTTTGCCTCAGCGGCGGGAGCCTCTTCAGCCTTGGGGGCCTCGGGAGCAGCCTCAGCAGCGGGAGCCTCAACGGGCTCAGCTGCCGGAGCGGCCTCGGCCTCGGGCTTTGCAGTCCTGCGGGCGCGAATCTTCTTGGCTGCTACGGGCTTGCCCTCAGCGGGAGCCTCGGCGGCCTCAGCCTCACCTTCTTTTTCCTTCTCGAGCTTGCGCTCGGCAAGGCCTTCCTGGATAGCTTCGCAAAGAACGCCGGTGATGTACTCGATGGACTTTGCGGCATCATCGTTAGCCGGAATCACGTAATCAATAGGGGTGGGATCGCAGCAAGTATCAACCATTGCGATTACCGGAATACCCAGGCGGTTTGCCTCTTTAACTGCGTTGGCTTCCTTCTGGATGTCAACTACGAAGATAGCTGAAGGCAGGCGGCTCATGTCGCGGATAGAACCGAGGTTCTTCTCGAGCTTGGCCCTCTGACGGTCGATCTGGAGACGTTCGCGCTTTGCGAGTTTGTCGAACGTTCCGTCTTCCTTCATCTTGTCGATGGTGTTCATTTTCTTGACAGCCTTGCGGATGGTCGGGAAGTTGGTAAGCATACCACCGGGCCATCTTTCTGTCACGGCGGGCATACCGACAGCGTTGGCCTTCTCGGCGACGATGTCTTTTGCCTGCTTCTTGGTGGCTACGAAGAGGACTTTGCGGCCGGAACGGGCCATTTCCTTCATAACTTCTGCAGCCTCGTCAATTTTAACTATACTCTTGTGCAGGTCGATGATGTGGATTCCGTTGCGCTCAATGAAAATATAAGGAGCCATTTTAGGATTCCATTTGCGGGCGAGATGTCCGAAGTGAGCACCTGCATCGAGTAATTCCTGGAAATTTGTTCTTGGCATTGTTTTAATCTTTTGTCTTGTTTTAAAAACTGTCCCTTTTGAGCTTTGCCTTTCTGCCCAAAGGGCCTCTTTTCATCAATCTCGGAGTAGCGTATCCTTGATACGGTCTCTTTGATTTTCCGCAGTCTCGGCAATCCTGGGTAACTTGCGAAGATTCACATCTTCAAGCAGCAAGGTCCACTGGGATTTGATGCACCGGACTGTGCTCGTAAACCAGGTTCTGCAGACTAACGTTTGCTGAACTGGAAGCGACGACGTGCGCCAGGCTGACCGGGCTTCTTCCTCTCGACCTCGCGTGCATCGCGGGTAAGGAAACCGGCGGCCTTCAGTGCAGGACGGTAGGCCTCGCGGTCGACCTCGCAAAGTGCGCGGGCGATGCCGAGTCTGAGGGCCTCTGCCTGACCGTGGAAGCCACCTCCGTCGAGATTGGCCTTAACGTCAAACTGACCAGCGGTACCGGTAACTTCGAAAGGCTGATTCGCAATGTACAGGAGAGAATCATCGGAGAAATACTCGCTGATTTCCCTTCCGTTGATTGTGATGTTGCCTTTTCCGGCACTCACATAAACACGAGCCACAGCTGATTTACGTCTTCCAAGGGCGTTAACTGTTTTTTCCATTTGCTCTGTTTAGATTTCGTTCAACTTAATGGTTTTAGGGTTCTGGGCCTGGTGAGGATGCTCAGGACCTGCATAGATGTGCAGGTTACCGAGGATTTTGTCACCAAGACGGGTCTTGGGGAGCATACCCTTGACTGCTCTCCTGACCAATTCAGTAGGTCTGTGACGAAGAATCTCAGCAGGCGTGGTGAAGCGCTGGCCACCGGGATAGCCGGTGTAGCGAACGTACACGCGATCGGTCATCTTCTTGCCTTTGAGGGCGACCTTCTCGGCGTTGACGACGATAACGTTGTCGCCGCAGTCAACGTGAGGAGTGAAGCCGGGTTTGTTCTTGCCACGGAGGACAAGAGCTACCCTTGCAGCAAGACGACCGAGTGCAAGATCCGTTGCATCGATGACGACCCACTCTTTCTTTACAGTAGCTGCATTGAGCGATACTGTTTTGTAGCTTTGTGTGTCCACTGTCTTGATCTTTAATGGTTTATACAAAAAAATTGCGATCCCTACGCAAAATAGGGACCGCAAATATAGGAATAATTTGCGTATCAGCCAAAAAAAACTAGTCTAACCAGTCCAATGCTGCGGCGCTTCCGACTGCCGAGGCGGCGATAAGGATTATGATCACCCAGATAAGTGAAACAATCAGGAAGATGATGGAGATTACGAGACCTGCTGTAGCGAGGCCCTTGGGCTCCTTCTTCATACCCATCGCTGAAAGGATGAGGCCTACGAGAGCAAGCACAAAATTCAGGAAAGGTACCCATACCATAAACGCAGAGCAGAGAGACACGACGAAGCCGGCGATGCCGAGGCCGTTGGAAGATTTTTGTTCCGGAACCTGCTGGACGTAGATAGGCTGAGGAGCTGTAGGATTGTTCTGGTTTTCCATAGCTAAATGTATTTTGTTGTTAAAAATTTCCCACTTGGCTGGCAAATATATGAACTTCGCCACTAAATTCCAACACATTGGACTATAATCCGTAAACGGAGGCGGATTCAGCAAGAGGAGTGTCGCCCCAGCGGGCTGCAATTTCGTCTAGAATGGCCAGGACCGCCGAGGGATCGCGCTCGGTAACGAGGCGCATCCTCGTCTCTTTGAAATCAGGCAGGCCCTTGAAGTAGCAGCTCAGGTGGCGGCGCATCTCGTACACGCCAGTCACGGGGCCTTTCAGGTCGAGCGACAGGCCCATATGGCGCTTCGCCAAGGCCACCCTGTCGCGAACAGGCATAGGCGGAAGCAACTCCCCCGTAGCGAGATAGTGATTGATTTCGGTGAATATCCACGGATGTCCGAAGGAGGCACGGCCCACCATAATGCCATCGACGCCATATTTTTCAAAGGCCGCTGCGGCCTTTTCGGGCGAATTTATATCTCCGTTTCCGATGACGGGGATATGCATCCTCGGATTGTTTTTCACCTCCCCTATCAGCGACCAGTCGGCTTCGCCCTTGTACATCTGGCAGCGGGTACGACCGTGGATGGTAATGGCGGCAATGCCCACGTCCTGCAGCCTTTCGGCGAGCTCAACGATGATTTTGGAATTGTCGTCCCAGCCGAGACGGGTTTTGACTGTGACGGGCTTGCCCGGCACTGCTTCGACCACCGCCTTCGTGATGGCCACCATCTTGTCGGGCTCCTTCATCATTCCGGAGCCCGCTCCCCTGCCGGCGATTTTCGATACGGGGCAGCCGAAGTTTATGTCGATGAAATCGGCGCCGTGCCCGCCGGCTATCTCAGCCGCCCTGGCGGCCATGCCGGCGGCCTGCACGAGGGCGTCGGGGTCAGCGCCATAAATCTGAATGCCCACGGGAGCCTCCTCCGGCAGGGTGCGCATCTTAGCTATGGCCTTGGCGGCATCGCGGATGAGGCCGTCGGAGGAAACGAATTCGGTATAGACGGCCGCCGCGCCGCATTCCCTGCAGAGAATACGGAACGATGCGTCGGTGACATCCTCCATAGGAGCCAACAACACCGGCCTCGGGCCCAAATCCACATTTCCTATCTTCATAAATGCTAAAAGCGCCTCGCAAAAATACGCATTTTACGGAATTCTTGCTACCTTTGCGTGCTATGTTGGACAAAATTCTCCTATTCCCATATTATCTGGCCTTGAAAACAAGGCACGCTCTCTACAACAAAGGGCTCAAAAAGGTACATCGCAGCGAAGTCCCCACGGTTTGCGTAGGCAACATCACCGTCGGAGGCACCGGAAAAACGCCCCATACGGAGATGATTCTGAGGCTTCTGCTCCGGAGCAACGAATGGGGAATGAAAGACATAGCCGTACTCTCCAGAGGGTACAAGCGCAGCAGTAAGCACTTCCAGCAGGTCACGCCCGAGAGCGGAGCCGGCTTTGCCGGCGACGAACCGGCACAAATCAAGAAGAAATTCCCGGGCATTACCGTAGCGGTCGATGCCGACAGGATTGAAGGCTGCCGCTTCCTGGCGCACCCCGAAGAGCTCGCAACTGACAAAAACGGACAGTTCTGCGTCGACAAGCACTTCCGGGCCGCAGATTTGATAGTTCTCGACGACGCCTTCCAGTACCGTGCCCTCAAGGCCGACTTCAACGTCGTGCTGATAGACTACAACCGTCCCCTCCACATAGACAGCCTGCTACCCCTCGGGAGCCTCAGGGACCTTCCGGAGCGCCTGAAAGAGGCCGACGCCATCATCGTCACAAAATGTCCTGCGGCTATGGAAAGTTGGGAGAGAGTGTCGTTCCTGGAGCCCCTTGGAATAGATTTCGAGCCCTCGACCTGCTTCGGAAGACTGAAAAACGGCAAAGAGATGCCCATTCTGTTCTCGGTAATCAATTACTGCCCGCTCGAGCCGGTATTCCCGGAGCACGCAGACAACCGTTACAGCTACTCCCCAAGGGCAATCCTCATTACCGGAATAGCAAAGGCCGCACCCCTGGCAAGATATCTGAGCGACCGCTTCAAGATTCTGCGCCATTTTGATTTCGCCGACCATCACAGTTTCTCCAGAGCGGACATCCACTCAATCGAAGCTGCAATAGCCGACAATCCCACAGCCACGGTGATTACCACCGAAAAAGACGCTCAGAGAATCATTGACTGCAAGTACATCTCCGACAGCCTGAAGGAGCGCCTTTTCAGCATTCCGGTAGAAGCCTCCTTCCTCTCGCAGAAAGAAGAAGTGGTATTTACAGAAGTGATGCTTGAAAAACTCTCGCGGAGTTAGTCTTTGCCCTTTTCCTGTTCCAGGACGGAATAATCGTGTACGACGTTGAATATTTTCTCGACCATCGAAGGATCGAGTCCGGTTTCGGATGCCGCCTTGCGGAGTGAGCAGAGAACCGCCTCCCATCGGCCTGTCTGCAATATCGAAATGTTATGCTCCGCCTTGAGTCGGCCGATTTCGCGGCTGACTTCCATCCTCTCGGCCAGAAGCGACAGTATTGAAGAATCTATATGGTCAATTTCGGAGCGAAGGCTTTCGAGGCGGCTCAGATACCACTCGTCGTTGCTGTCGGCCCGGCGCCAGGACAGCTCTTCAAGCAGCTGTCCGAGCTGCTCGGGCGATAGCTGCTGCGCGGAATCGCTCTTGGCCGCATCCGGGGCGTAATGAGACTCTATCATCAGCCCGTCGGCACCCAGATCAAGGGCCTTTTGGGACAGTTCCTTTATATATGACTTGTCGCCCGCCATGTGGCTGGGATCGACGATGAATGGAATGTCGGGGAATTGCAGGCGGAGACGGACTCCAAGCTCCCAGAGCGGAGCGTTGCGGTATGGGGACGGATACGGGGTGGTGAATCCTCGATGGATGGCGGACACTTTCGTGAGCCCGCATGAGAAGAATCTCTCGATGGCTCCGGCCCAGAGCTCGAGGTCGGGGCTGACCGGATTCTTGACCATGACCGGAATGTCGCTGCCGCGGAAGGCTTCGGCGATTTCCTGGACGAGAAAAGGATTGGCGGTAGTACGTGCCCCAATCCAGACCATGTCCAGCCCGGCGGCGATGCAGGCCTCGGCGTGCGCTGCAGAACCGACCTCGGTGCAGATCTTCATGCCGGTTTCGCGCCGGACGGCCTGGAGCCAGGCCAGGCCCTCCGCGCCTACGCCTTCGAAGCCGCCGGGATGGGTGCGCGGCTTCCAGAGCCCGGCACGGAAGACTCCGATGCCGAGGGCTTTAAGGGCGCGCGCCGTCTCAAGCAGCTGCCTCGGAGACTCGGCGCTGCAGGGGCCGGCGATTACGTAGGGAACCGGCTGGGAAGATTCTTCCATCTTGGCCGGATTAAACGGTGAGGATGTCTTTCTCTTTGGCGGCGATGATTTCGTCGACCTTCTTGACGTTCTTGTCGGTCACTTTCTGGACCTCGTCTTCGCCTTCGCGCTGAGCATCTTCGGTCATTTCAGAAGCTTTCTGAGCCTTCTTGAGCTGCTCAACTGCATCGCGGCGGGCATTGCGGACGGCAACTTTGGTGTTCTCGCCGGCAGCCTTTGCCTTCTTGATGAGTTCGCGGCGGCGCTCCTCGGTGAGGGCGGGAACCACGCAGCGGATAATCTCTCCGTTGTTGGAAGGAGTGAGGCCGAGATTGGCGTCGAGTATGGCCTTCTCAATCTTTCCGATAAGGCTCTTTTCCCAGGGCTGAATGGCAAGTGTCTTGGCGTCGGGGGTTGTAACGGAAGCTACCTGCTGGATGGGGGTAGGAGTGCCGTAATAATCGACCATGACTCCGTTGAAGACGGAAGGATTGGCTTTGCCTACGCGATAAGTCTTGAGGTCTTCCTCGAGATAGGCGATGGCATCCTGCATCTTCTTATCGGCTGCGTTAACGATGTTTTTTGCGTTTTCGGGTAACATATAATGTATTTTATTTATGAACCAAAGTTCCGACCTGCTCTCCGCCGAGTATTCTGCTCAGGTTGCCGGAGACGGTCATGTCGAAGACGATGATGGGCATGTTGCCTTCGGAACAAAGGGCGAAAGCCGTCTGGTCCATCACTTTCAGATGTTTGGTGATGGCTTCGTCGAAGGTGAGGTCGGCGTACTTCACTGCCGAAGGATCTTTCTCGGGGTCGGCGGTATAGACTCCGTCCACGCGCGTCCCTTTAAGAATTGCATCCGCATGAATCTCGAGCGCGCGCAGGGCTGCGCCGGAGTCTGTGGTGAAGAAGGGATTGCCGGTGCCGCCGGAGATGAGAGCCACGCCGCCGCTTTCGAGGAACTCAACTGCAGCGTCGCGGTTATAATAACGGGCAATGGGCTCCATCGGGGTTGCGGTGAACACGCGCGCATCCACGCCTTCTTCTTTAATAAATGTAGCGAGGGCGAGAGAATTGATTACCGTGGCAAGCATTCCCATCTTGTCGCCATCAACGCGGTCGAAGCCCTTTCCGGCGCCCTGAAGGCCACGGAAGATGTTTCCGCCGCCATTGACAATGGCCACCTGCATACCTTTTTTTACAGCAGCAGCAACTTCAACGGCTACCGCCTTGAGGCTTTCCGGGTCGAGGCCGTGTCCTGCGCCTCCGCCCAGGCTCTCGCCGCTTATCTTCAATAATACTCGTTTGTACATATATATACTTCTATATAAGATTTCTCCACTCGCTTCGCTCGGTCGAAATGACAGAAAGGTCATGTCGAACCACTTCTTGTCATGTCGAGCGAAGTCGAGACATCTTCGGAGAACAAAAGTATCGTTTTTCCTCGAAACTTCCAAACTTCGGCCCCTTAAACGATTTTTATAAAATTTTTCGAGAACGCCTCTTGCAAAATAGGGAGGATAACGTTAAATTTGGACTTCAAAAAAATCCCTATGGCAAAATCATCACCTGAAGGCATTTTTGACGCGCGCACGCTGGGCGCCGGAAAAATGCTCACCCTTGGCGTCCAGCACCTCTTCGCGATGTTCGGAGCCACAGTCCTCGTTCCGGTCCTTACCGGTCTTTCGATGAGTGCCACTTTGCTTTTTGCGGGGTTAGGCACTCTTCTTTTTCATCTCCTTACCAAAATGAAGGTCCCGGCCTTCCTCGGCTCATCCTTCGCCTTCCTCGGCGGATACGCCGCAGTAGTGTCGATGGGGCAGTCGCAGGGCCTTTCGGCAGCCGAGTCGCTGCCCTATGCCTGCATCGGAGTCTTTGCAGCCGGCATCATCTACTTTATCCTGGCAGGCCTGTTCGCCGCCTACGGAGCCGGAAAGGTAATGAGATTCTTCCCGCCTGTGGTAACCGGTCCCATCATCATAGCCATCGGTCTTACCCTCTCGGGCTCAGCCATCGGAAACTGCAACCAAAACTGGTGGATAGCCCTGCTGGCCATAGCCATCATCATAGTCTGCAACATCTGGGGAAAGGGCATGATTAGAATCATCCCCATCCTGCTGGGCGTGCTCGGCTCGTACATCGTAGCCGCCTGCTTCGGGATGTGCGACTTCTCCGCCGTCAAGGATGCCGCCTGGATAGGCCTCCCCTTCCAGTGGGAAAACACCGCCTTCCACGTGGCTTCCAACCCCAACACCGGTCTCATCATATCGGCAATCATAGCAATCGTCCCGATTTCGCTTGCCACGATGATGGAGCATATCGGAGATATGTGCGCAATCTCTTCCACCACCGGCATAAATTATCTTGAGAATCCCGGCCTGCACCGCACCCTCATGGGCGACGGCCTGGCCACCATGGCCGCCTCCCTCTTCGGCGCCCCGGCCAATACCACTTACGGAGAGAACACCGGAGTCCTCAACCTCTCCAAGGTCTATGACCCGAGAGTCATCCGCATCGCAGCCCTCTTTGCAATCCTGCTGAGCTTCTGCCCCAAGTTCTCGGCCCTTATCGGTGCCATGCCGGCAGCCACCATCGGCGGAGTTTCGCTGGTGCTCTACGGTATGATTTCAGCTGTGGGCGTACGTAACGTCGTTGAAAACAACGTCGATTTCAAGGCCTCGCGCAACGTTATCATAATGGCCCTCATCCTGGTGCTCGCAATCGGCATCAAGTACGGAGCCGGCGACGCCATCGACCTCGGCTTCACCAAGCTCTCAGGCCTTGCAGTGGCAGCCCTCGTGGGTATCGTCCTGAATGCCGTCCTGCCCGGTAAAGACTACGAGTTCGGCAAGAACGACATCGGCGACATGGCAGTCGACTTTGAGATTAATCCTTCTCTCAGAAAGAAGAAATGACGGATTCGGAACTCATAAAGACCTTGCGCATAGTGCCTGACTATCCCGTCAAGGGCATCATGTTTTTCGACGTGACCACCCTTTTCAAGGATGCTGCAGCAATGCGCGAAGTCGTGGAGCGAATTTATAAGCTCTACAAGGACAAAGGCATCACCAAGGTGGCAGGCATAGAGTCGCGCGGCTTCATCGCCGGGGCGGCTGTGGCCGAGAAACTCGGCGCCGGTTTTGTGCCGGTGCGAAAACCCGGCAAGCTGCCGGCCGAGACGATTTCCGAGAGCTATAACAAGGAATACGGCACCGACACCATCGAGATTCACGCCGACGCCATAAGCCCCGACGACGTAGTTCTCATCCACGACGATATCCTTGCTACCGGAGGTACCGCTTCAGCCGCCGCAAGGCTCGTAAAGAGTTTCCATCCCAAAGCCATTTATGAAAACTTTATAATTGACATCACGGATGTGCCCCGCAGCGCCCCGATTCCGGACGACATCGAGGTTACATCACTGCTGAAACTATCCGAAACCTAACCTTTATATATAAACGTTCATAAATTACATTTTATGTCCAAAAAATTCATCTTTACCGCTGCTGCATTTGCAGCGCTCGCTTTCGCTCAAGGAGCAAAAGCCCAGACCAATCTCCAAACTTTCTATGATTTCGGGAAGAACCGTGACCACATCACGACCACTCTCGAGGGCTTCTACAATGACAAGTGGGGCAACACCTTCTTCTTCATTGATTATGATTTCAGTGACCCTAATTCAAAGGGCAAGAAATTCCTCCCCGGCGGCAGCTACATGGAAATCGCCCGTTGCCTCAACTTCTGGCACGACTCAAAGCTCGCTCCTCTGAGCCTTCAGGTCGAGTACAACGGCGGCGTAAAATTCGGCAACCACAACTTCCTCTTCGGCCTTGACTACTTCATTCACAGTGCCGATTTCAAGAAAACTCTCAACTTCAAGGTACTCTATAAAACATTCACCAAAGGCATCAAGAGCAAACTCCCCGTTCAGTTCACAATGGTATGGGGCGTCAAAGACCTCTTCGGAGTCACCGGCCTGACCTTCAGCGGCTTCGCCGATATCTGGGGCGAGAATGTCGTCAACTGGGCAGAGCTGGTATCCAGCGAGGAAGGCTTGATTACCAATCTCAAGGAGCGCAAGTTCGTCTTCATCTCCGAGCCTCAGCTCTGGTACAACATCGGCCAGCACATCGGTGTACCGAACCTCCACATCGGCACCGAGATTGAGCTCTCCTGCAACTTCGCCGGCTACGACGGCTTCTATGCACGTCCCTGCCTCGGCACAAAATGGGTATTCTAAGGCAGGAGGCATAACTTATGGCAAATATTCTTGAAAAGGCCTTGGGTTTCAAGGCCGGGGAGCATAGTTTCCGTACCGAAGTTTTAGCCGGTATCACCACCTTCCTTACGATGGCCTACATCCTGGCCGTCAACCCCAGCATCTTCAGCGCCCTCGACATGCCCAAGGGCTCCGTCTTTACCGCCACAGCACTGGCAGCCCTCATCGGAACTCTGGTCATGGCCATTTATGCCAAGAAGCCTTTCGCCCTTGCCCCAGGCATGGGCCTCAACGCCTTCTTCGTATTCGGAGTATGCCTCGGAATGGGATACAGCTGGCAGTTTGCCCTCACGGCAGTATTCATTGAAGGTATAATTTTCATTATCCTGACGCTGACAAAGGTTCGTTCCTGGCTGGTCAATGCCCTCCCGGGCACGCTTAAAAAGGCCATCGGCGCAGGTATCGGCCTCTTCATCGCCTTCATCGGCCTTGAGAATGCCGGCATCATCGTCAACAACGACGCCACCCTGGTAAGCCTCGGCAGCATCACCGAAGGCAAGGCCCTGGTGGGCATGATCGGCCTCTTCATAACCGCCGGCCTCGTAATGGCCAAGGTTCGCGGAGGCATCCTCTGGGGTATCCTGATTACCTCAGCCATCGGCCTGCTTATCAAGGACCCCGCCACCGGCGCGGCCATCACCACCCTCCCGGAAAGCGTGGTCTCCATGCCCGACAGCGTAAGCCCTATCTTCTGCAAGTTCGAGTGGAGCCACGTGCTGAGCCTTGACATGCTGGTTGTGGTATTCACCTTCCTCTTCATCGATATGTTCGACACTATGGGTACCATTATCGGCGTACATCAGGGAGCCGGCCTCATCAAGAAGGGCGGCGACGAAATACCCGGCGTCGAGAAGATGTTCCTGGCCGACTCCATCGCCACCGTTGCGGGCGCCTGCCTCGGCACCTCCACCACCACGACTTACGTTGAGAGCGCTGCCGGCGTAGGCGAAGGCGGACGTACTGGCCTCACGGCCCTTTCCACCGCCATCTGCTTCGTGCTGGCCCTGCTCTTCTCCCCTGTCTTCCTCGCCATCCCCGGTGCCGCTACGGCTCCCGCCCTTATCATCGTGGGCGTGATGATGATGCCTTCCGTGAAGACCATCCACTGGGAAGACTACTGCAAGTCGATTCCGGCCTTCATCACTATCATAATGATGCCTCTGGCCTACAGCATCTCCGACGGTATCCTCCTCGGCGTAATCTCCTATGTCCTCTGCCACGCCATCAGCGGCAAGTTCAAGGACATCTCGATTACTATGTGGGTACTGGCGGTACTGTTCATCGCCAAATATATCTTCATCTAGACTTTTACACGTCATTTTATATGCGCCCGCAGCTTAAGAACTGCGGGCGTTTTGTTTCTTTCGAGAAATGACGTATATTTGCGGAGATTTAGCGAAAATAAAAAAACAATTATATGGCAAACGCATTTCACTATTCAATCGGAAGGAAGTTTCTCCAGGCTATCAGCGGAGCATTTCTCGTGATTTTCCTCCTGCTTCATCTTACCATCAACTCCTTCTCGATCATAGATTCCTTCACGGGTCAGTTCGGTTCTCCTGAAGGCCTCTTCGCAAAAGGCTGCGAATTCATGTCACTTCCCATCGTTACGATGATGACACCCGTCCTCGCCCTCGGCTTCGTCATTCACATCTGCTACGGTATCTACCTCACCTGGTACAATATCAAGGCCCGCGGAGGATATCACCGCTACGAGGTGCCGAGCAAGGCCGCCGCAGATTCCTGGTCGGCAAGGAACATGTGCGCATTGGGAGTAATCATCCTTGGCGTACTCTTCTTCCACCTCACCCACTTCTGGGCTTACATGCAGCTCCCCGTGGTTACCGGCATCAGCCACGTGGTAGATCCTTACGTACTCCTGACCACAACTTTCGGCAAATGGTGGATTCTCGCCATTTATATCGTTTGGTTCATCGCCATATGGTTCCACCTCTGCCACGGTTTCTGGAGCATGTTCCAGTCAGTCGGCTGGAATAACGGCATCTGGATGAAGAGGCTCAAAGTGATTGGCTACGTAGTAGCCACCCTTATCTTCCTCGGCTTTGTAGCAGTCGCAGTAAACGCCTGCCTCCACGCCCACGGAATCATCTAGTAGAAATTAGTAAATAAATTATATCGTCCGAGACGAAGAAGTGATTCTCCGCGATGCGGAGCCTTCCGTCTCGGTTTTTTTTAAGTGCTCCTTTTTGAAGAAGTGCAGATACGGCTTCCGGATTAGCGTTGGCGAGGAGGTCTGATTCGGGCATTCCGTCGGCCGCGCGGAGGGCAAGCATCACTTTTTCTACTGCTTCGTCGTGCATCGTGAGCGTCTCCTGCTCGCGATGCCAGCCCGTCAGGGCCTGAGTGTTCCAGGAGCGGGTAAGGCGCCCGTCGAAGGAATGGGCGCCGGGGCCGAGGCCAACGTAAGGCGCCCTGGCCCAGTAGGCACCATTGTGCACCGCTTCGTAGCCCGGGATGGCAAAATTCGAGACCTCATAGTGCCTGTATCCGGCTTCTGAAAGCAGCCTGCAGAGGGTATCGTACTGGCTGAGGCACTGCTCCTCGCCCGCTTGCGCGAAGGCTCCGGAGCGAGCCAGCTCATCCAGTGCACTCCCCTCCTCGACGGAAAGCTGATATGCGGAGATATGCTGCGGCCGCAGTGCCAATGCCTTGCGGAGAGTATCATTCCATATCTCATCCGTAAGCAGCGGGAATCCAAAGATTAAGTCAATGCTGATATTTTCTATGCCCGCCTCCCTGATGATTTCAATGGCACGGACAGCCTGTGCGGCGTCGTGCCGGCGGTTCATCCAGCGAAGAATACCGTCGTCGAACGACTGCACTCCGAGGCTGATGCGGTTAACGCCCATTCCGGCAAGGGCAGAGGAATATTCGGGAGTAATATCGTCGGGATTGGCCTCAACTGTGAATTCTTCATATCCTCCAGGCAGGGCCTCAACTATCCGGCGCAGATACTTTAAAGGCAGCACTGAGGGCGTGCCTCCGCCGAAATAGAGGGTGCGCGGGCTCGCAGCGGCGAGAATTTCCTCGCGGCGGGCCTCTATTTCACGGCAAACGCCCTCGCAGTAGGATGCGAAGGCGTTATCCTTGTTGCACAGCTCCGAGTAGAATCCGCAATATATGCAGAAGCTCTTGCAGAACGGAACGTGTACGTAAATCACTTTTTACTTGAGTGTAAGAGTCGTCTCTCCGAGAGCAGCCTTTTCGGTAAAGGCCTCGATGGTGTATGTTCCCTTGGAGAATACGCTGATATCGTTGAGATAGATGGTCATCTCCACTTCTTTTCCCTCGTAATCAACTTCGCGGGAGGCAGAGGCGATAATCATATCTTCGCCGAGTTGGAATGAAGTTGATGAAGCGTTGGTAAGAACGAGCCCCTGAGGATCCTTTATACGGAGATATACGCGTACGGGGCCGCGGGGAGCCAGTTCATTTTCTACGAGACTGAGCGTGGTGACGAGCCTCTTGACACGGCTGCTGCGTTTGGTGGGCTTGTCGGATTTATTGACGGCCTCGGCGTGCAGGCCACGGGCCTTGATGATGGAGCCGGCAGCTACGCGGTCTGAGAGATTGTCGACTTTTCTGCTGAGTTCCTTGTTTGCCCTGCGGGCCTCAGCAGCCTCCTTGCGAGCTGCGGCTGCATCGGCGGTGAGCTTGTGGTTGAGGGTGTTCAGCGAATCAATCTGGACGATGTAGTTGCGCATTATGCTGCGGAGGGTTCCGAGTTCCTTCTCGTACTGACGCATCTTGCTGCGGTTGGTGGCTTCGGTCTTCTTGAGCCTTTCAATCAGGGCGGCTACCTCTGCGCGGGAAGTATCGAGCTGGGCGTTGAGGGCGGCATTGTCGGACGACAGGCCGTCGTACTCCTGCTGAAGGTCAAGGAGCTGAATAGTAAGCTCGGCCTTTTCGCCTTCAAGGCTGTTCACGATGGAATTGTTCTGAATCAATGTATATGTAAGGACGATGGCCAGAACGACCACCACGCCTATAAGGGCGTACATTACCTTTTTAGCTTTGGCTTCCAGAGTGGGTTTATTCTCGGTGTTTTCCATAATTCCTATAGGTTAATTATTTGCAAAAATAATACTTTATGCGAGATTTTTCGCACAGAAGCGGTATATTTGCATATTCCGCGCCAAAATGACACCGTTGTCATTTCGAGCGAGCGAAGCGAGTCGAGAAATCTTTTATATCATGCGATACATCATCCGAAGCATCAAATACTTCATCTACTTCACTCTTCTTCTGGTCGTCATGCTTACGGCTCTAAGGCTGCTGCACATGACCGGCGACGCCACCGATATCCCCTCGATGTTCAAGGACGGCTACAACTCCCTGCTCTACATCGCCCTGATGTTCGCCGGAGTGTCGGCCATCTATCCCCTTGTGGCCTTCGCCAAGATGAAGGCCCTGGTGGCGGGTGATGACGCCGAAGCCTCTAAAACCGTCAAGGAATATATGGACGGCCGCGGATATCTCCTCGAAAAGGAAGATGCCGAATCAATGTCTTTCCGCCTTCGCTCCACCGGAGGACGCATCCTCAAGATGATGGAAGACCGCATCATCTTCGAAAGGACTTTTTCGGGCTATGTGGTCAAGGGACTCCGCAAGGATGTGGTCAGAATCATCCACGGAGTCGAGGCCAAGGCAAGGCAGGAATAGTTATTTACCGAGGATGTATCCGGCCGCCGCTTCGAGGGCCTCGTAGAATTCTTTGCCGTAAATGTCAGTCAGGGGCTCTTTCAGGAACTGATACACCCTTATCCCCTCCCGCTCGCCTTTGGCTACGGCGTCGGAACATATCTTCCACCTGTGATAATTGAGTGCCTGGCCTCCGCCGGGCATTTTCGTTACCCTTATGGGATAAAGGCGGCACGATGCGGGCTTGCGGAAGGGAATCTTCCCCTGAATGAAGCAGCGCTCTATCGAGCAGAGAACGTTGCCGTTTTCATAAAGGCAATATGCGCAGTCCTCCAGCCCGGGAGTTCCAAGGGTTCCGTCCGGGCTGCCGGGAATGGAGTCAAGCCCGGAGACTTTATGAGGAGTTTTCACGGTTGGAGTCACAAGGTCGCCTTCACGGTCAACCTCAAAGAATCCGTTGCTCTCGGCCGACTCGCGGCCTTCGGGAGTCATCAGCGGGGAAAAAACCTCATAGTGCTTCTCGAGTTCTTCGGTTTCTTCTTCCTGAACGGGGGCGCCGGCATCGCCTATGGCGCAGCAGCAGCCTCGACAGACCTCGTAGTCGCATGCAAAAAACTCGGTTATGACTTCCTCGGACACGAGGATGTCGCCTATCTGTATGATTGTACCGAAACGATTATCTGCCATTGTTCTAATGTTCAATGACGGTGCTGTCGCGGAGCATTACGCGGATGCTGTCGAGGGATACCGGCCTCAGGGAATCTGCGGGCTGCGTGCGAAGAGTATCAGCCGGAGGAATGATTCCGAGAATATATCTGCGGTACAGGTTCAGCAGGCCGGTTGAGTCTGAGACCTCGGAGGGAGAGCCTACAGCCGGGAGCTCCGGCTCCGGAGTTTCCTCCGGCTTCAGCTCCGGCTCCGGGATAGCCGGAACGGCCACGAGGGCCTGCCCGCCGGAAAGAAGCTTGGAAATCAAGGCCACAATTTTGGCTTTTGTCAGGGCTTCGGCCTTGGCGGCGGCTCCGGAAAGGAAATCCATTCCGTACATATATCTGAGCTCAAGCAGCCTCGTAAAGGATTCGGAGTCGTTTTCCCAGACGAGACATGCGTTCAGCGATGAGGATTTGGCCTTTGCCAGCTCTTCGTTACTGATGCTTTCGGGGGTTTTCAGTACCTCGAGAGCCTGACTGGCCTTACTGATGACTCTATCCACGGAATTCTCCCTTATCATCGAGGCCGGCAGGCCCTGGAAGCTGGCCGGGGAGAGCTGAAACTGCACGCTCAGGCGGTCTTCGGGGTACATCCTTATATTCCAGTCAGCCTGGCAGAACCATCCCAGAGGGGCGATGGCCTTGGCAACTGCATCCCTCATCAATTCGACGGCTACTCCGGAAGCTATGAAATTCTGGAGACTGAGAATCACCGAAGGTGTTGTGAAACCCATATCCACCGAGGGCTCGGAGGCCGCAGGAAGCACCACCTTGCTCTTGCCGCTCAAATACTGCGAACTGCCACGGAATCTTGGCACGACGGAGCCGGAAGCTGTCTTGAATCGCCCGAGATTGGAGGTAAGGACTTTACAGAGGGCCTCTTCGCTGATATCTCCGTTTATTACCAATACTGCATCCCTTATGCCTTCGAAGCTCTTGCTGAAGAAACTTTCAGCCTTGGCGGGAAGGTCGTCCGGAAGCTTAACCCTGCGCTTTGTTAGGGGATATAAGCCCTTGGGGCAAAGAATGCTGTCGATTCTCCAGGCTCTTTCTACGGAGGGATCGGTCGGGAGCATACGGGCCAGACGAAGGTTCTCCCTGTAGTAATCGTATAGCTTTTTGTCCACGCTCCTTTCAGCCACTACAGCCGAGAGAGACTTTAGCAGCAGGGCAAGCTTCGATGTAGGCAGATGACCGCCGATACGGAATTCGTTAGGCGAAACGCTGACATCGAAGGTAACGGCATTCGAACTCAGCATTTCGCGGAAGCGGTATCCGGGCATCGAGCCGATATTGCCGAGCAGAAGCATGTCTCCTACGTAAGGGCCGTGAATGGGCTGCAGTCCGGGAATCTGCGAATAACCGCCCTTGAAAAGAAGGGAGAAACGCAGGATGTTGTTCATTGTTGAATCCCGGTGGTATATCACACGGATGCCGTTGCTGAGGGTGATAATCCTTCCGCCGGTCATAGGTTCGTCGTCGATTTGCGCCACCTTTACCCTGGAATTCTTCAGGAAATTCATCGAGGTGGTGTCAGCGCCGGCTGCAGTAACGGGCTTGAACTTGATTTCCCGGTCGATGGCCCAGGCGTCGTCAAGCATCGACTGCAATTCTTCGGAGGTGAAACTTCCCTTCGGGGCATCGAGCTTTACGGAAAGGTTTTTATATCCGTCCAGGAGCGCCTGCATGAAGTTGTTGAAGAGTTTTGTACCCTGAACGGGATCCATCCTGCGGGCTGCGACGAAAGAGAAGCGGCTTGCCCTTGACGCAAGCGGACGACCATACATGAAGGCCTTTATACAGGCTTCCGTGAGCTCGTTGTTGGTAACGAGTTCGTCGCCGGATTTATCGACATATCTGGCAAGTACCCTCTGGTGGACATCTTTATATTCGGGGATATCGACACCCTCGGCGTCGAGGGTGGAAAGAGTTTCAATGAGGAGTCCTGTGGCAGCCTTGATATCCTTGTCGAGGACGGTTACCCGGACGGAGAAGGATTCGTCGTCGCCGGTAAGGCCGCTGTCAATGTAAGTGGCACCGAAGCCTGCTACCGGCAGGCCTTTTTCGCGGAAAGCCTCAGCCAGCCTCTTTTCTATCAATGCTCCCATTTCGTCGCACAGCAATTCGGTGACTATGGGGAGCACCGTGGACATTTTGTCGGCGGGAGTGCGCGGGCTGAACCATTTCATCTCGATGCTCGACAAGCCTCCGCTGCTCTCGGTAATACTTATGTGCGGCTTCAGGAAGGGCTCCCACAGGTAAGATTCCGCCGCTGGAGCAGGACGCTTCTGCACCAGCATCGACAGCATCTCCAACTTGCCTATTATGGTGGAGGTATTGATATTTCCTACCACAATCACCGCCTGATTGCCGGGGGCATATCTGCCAAGCGCGGCGGCTGGGGCCGAGCTGATGACTTCGAATGTCATCAGCAGGGTGGAATCGACTGCCTCGAGACTGGAAGTGACCGGTACCCTTTCGAAACGGAAGATGGTGGCATCGTCGTGTACGCTTGCATATCCTTCCCTCGAAGGCCATACAGACTTGGAAACCAGATATTCAAGGGGAGAACGGCGGCCGAAACGGGGCAAGTCGGCAAGGGCTCCGCGCGAATGTACCTCGGAGATTCCCTTGTCCTTTACTGTTTCGCTGGAAAATCCGGCCTTCTGGACGAGGGAAATATCTACCAGATTGCCGTCAACGGCACTTTCAACTATGTAATAGGATATCCCGTTTTCGAGGCGCCCGGTGGTTATTCTTGAATCCGTAGGGAGAACAGGGAGAGTCTGGGCTGGCACAATTGTTGGGGAAAAGGCCGCAAGTACAGTAAAGACAATGTTGTATATAGCCGTTTTCATTGATTCTCTCGGTGATTTCGTACAAAAATACAATATTTTTAGTAATTTTGCGCCCAATCGGCTATGTCCGTGTCAAATTGAAGTTAACTTTTAACCGTATAGAAAATGAAAAAGTTGTTTGTCATTCTTGCGGCCGCTATGATGACCGCCGCCATTGCATCCGCTCAGGATACCATGGCCACTGCTTCCGAGAAGTACAATGCTGGTCTCGAGCAGTTTAACGCCGGCGACAAACTCGCAGCCCTCGATTCTTTCAAGGAGGCCCTCAGAATCAGCGAGGCCCTCGGCAGCGAAGGTGAGGTTCTCGCCGCCAACTGCAAGAAGGCCATCCCCGGTCTTCTCCTTTCTCTTGCAAAACAGTGCAACAACGAGAAGAAATTTACCGATGCAGTGAAATACGCCGAAGAAGCCGCCAAGACCGCTGAGTCTTACGAAGACTTCGACACCCTCGGCGCCGCCAACGAGCTGCTCCCTACCCTCAAGGTTTCAGAGGCATACTTCGATGCCGACAACCTTCTCAAGGCAAAAGATTTCGCAGCTGCAGCCGAAGGATATAAGAAAGTTCTTGAACTGGATCCTTCACACGCCAATGCAGCCCTCCGCCTCGTTCAGGCTTACACCGAGGCCGGCGACATTGACAACGCAAAGGCTTCGCTCGAAACCGCCAAGGCTCTCGGCAAAGAGGCCGACGCCAACAAAATCATCGGCAAGGCTTATCTGAAAAAGGCTTCAGCAGCCCTTAAGGCAAAGAACTTCTCTGCAGCTCTCACAAACGCACAGAGCGCTTCTGAATTCATCCAGGAAGGCAATGTTTACCTGATCGCAGGACAGGCTGCTTCCAAGATGCCCGGCAAAGAGAACCTTGCCATCGAGAACTTCTCGAAGTATCTCGAGGTTTCTCCCAAAGCCAAGAACGCCGGCCCTATCGCCTACACCGTCGGAGCTCTGTATCAGCAGCAGAAGAACAACGCCAAGGCTCTGGAGTTCTACAAGAAGGCCGAATCTCTCGGATATGCCCAGGCTGGCGAGATGATTAAAGCCCTCAGCAAATAAGATGACTTATCTCGAGCTTCTGGCTCCTGCAAGAAATGCGGATATCGGCATCGCGGCAATTGACTGCGGTGCCGATGCCGTGTATATCGCAGGGCCGGCGTTCGGGGCAAGGAAAGATGCCGGCAATCCGGTTTCGGAGATTGCCCGGCTCTGCGAATACGCCCACCGTTTCGGGGCGCGTATTTTCGTTACCGTCAACACTCTCATCTTCGAAAGTGAACTGCAAGAGTGCTACCGTCTGATGCTCGATTGCCAGAAGGCCGGAGCCGATGCCCTGATTGTTCAGGACCCTGCCCTGCTTGCTCTGGCAGCCGGCGGCCCGGAAGGCAAAGGAGAGAAAGTTTCAATTCCACTTCACGCCTCAACGCAGTGCTCTATCCGGACACCTGAAAGGGCTGCAGCCCTGGCCGATGCCGGTTTTTCGAGGGTAGTGCTCGAAAGGCAGCTGTCGCTTGAGGAAATCCGCCGCATCGCAGCATCTGTCGATGCGGAAATCGAGGCCTTCGTGCACGGCGCGCTATGCGTGAGCTACAGCGGCGAGTGCTATCTGTCGGAAAAGCTCGCCGGGCGCAGCGCCAACCGCGGCGCCTGCATACAGGCCTGCCGCGGCAGGTACGACCTCAGCGACGACAAAGGCAACGTACTTGCACGGAACAAAGCCTTCCTTTCGCTGAAGGACTTCAACCTGCTCGGAAAACTGCTCCCCCTGGCTGAGGCGGGAGTAACTTCATTTAAAATCGAGGGCCGCCTGAAAAGCGCCTCTTACGTAAAGAACGTGGTGAAGGCCTACTCCGACGCCTTTGACAAAATTGTCAGCACCTATCCGGACAAATACGCAAGGGCTTCATTTGGCCGCACCGAAGGCTGCTCATTTACTCCAGACGTAGACAAGACCTTCAACAGGGCCTATACCGAACTGTTCATAGGCGGCAGGCGCGGGCACTGGGCCGCCACGGATGCGCCCAAAAGCATGGGAGAGCGCATCGGAGAGGTGATATCCGTAAAGCCCGCCGGAAAAAATACGATAGAAGTTTCGCTGCGCAGCAAGGCCCAGCTCAGAAACGGCGACGGCTTCGCCTTCGTAAGCGGCGAGGGCATCACCGGATTCCGCGGAGACATCTGCCGTGGCGGCACCATAATCTGCAAAAGGACTGAGGGACTTGTCCCGGGAACAGTCCTTTACAGGAACATCAGCTCTGAATTTGAAAAGATTCTGGCCTCCGACGGCAGCCACAGGGTATTGGACGTCGATGCGACGATATCAATCTCAGGCTCCTCTCAGGAGGGATATAAACTTGAAGCCCGCCTGACTTCTTCCGACGGAAGGAAGCTGCTACACGTGGAGGCACTCGGCAACCTTCCAGTAGCCACTAACCGCGAAAGGATGCTCGCAATGATTGAGGCCCAGCTCTCAAAGAGCGCCGGGCATTACGTATTCCACGCGGCCATAGATGCGGGCCTGCCGGAGGATCTGCCACTTATCGGAGCAGCGAGGCTGAATGAGTTCCGGCGCAATCTGGCGATTGTTCTGGACGTACTCCCCTGCAACAGGATTCCTCTCGGCGCTTCGCGTCCGAATCCCGGAGGAGCCGCATTCATCCGCCCGGAAGAGAGCTACAAGGCCAATGTAGCAAATCATATTTCAGAAGGGATGTACGGCCCCGGCGAGAAGGCTTACGAGCTCAGCCACAGAAAAGGCGCCGAGCTTATGCGCAGCAAGTACTGCATCCGCTACGAGCTTGGGTACTGCCCGAAAGAAAAAGGTCACTCAAAGCCCGCAGGCAAGTGGTTCCTTTCAGGTAACGGACAGCCCCTCGAACTCGTATTCGACTGCGCGAAGTGCGAAATGGCCGTTATTGGCTAAGCATTTCGAAGACAATTTCCACATCTCCATAACGGTATGCTTCGCCGCTGGCTTTTTCGAGGAAGGCGGAAGAAAGGCTGCCGCGCCATACGATATCGTCTCTTGAACGGATTGGAATGGTGATTCCCAGCCCATATGTCTTGGAGTAGATTTTAAGTTCAATTTCGGCTTTCCAGGAGGTCCATGTGCCCCCGTCATCCTCGCTGATAAGGAAGGGACAGCGCGAAAGCTGGCCCGTCCAGTCGGTTACGACCACGGTATTGACAGGCAGAACCTCTCCCACGTCCTTTCGCTTGACTTCCAGCATGAAGTCGGTGACGGAAGGATTGTAAAGCAGCATTTCTTCGTCGGTTGCCGCCTTGAAATTCTCCACCGAAGCGAATTTTATGAAGAATTCGGAGCCGCCGGCAAGCCATGAATCATAATTGCGGGTTGCCATAAAGCTTCGGAGAATAAGGGTTCGACTGTTTTCAACATCCTCCCCTTCCGCTTTCGTACCGGATGGTTTTCCTATGATGATATCTCCGCCTCCTGTGTCACCGATTTCCCTTCGGAGCAACTCAAGTGAGGTATAGGCGGCATCATCGTTGGAATTGACCACCCATACCGGATGATTCACGGCATAGTTCTCGTCCACCTCGATTTCCCTTACTGTCAGGCTGCCTGAGGAATCCTTTTCGAGAAGATAGGCGGTATTGACCGAGGAGCCGTCGCCGGGGTCGAAGGTGATAGCGGGATAGGAAGTGCCGTCCCAGTTTTCAGACCAGGGCCAGTAGATTTGCAGGCCGGACTGCTCCAGGGCCAGCAGGGAAAGCCCCCCGGAGGCCTTTGTCTGTTCCGGGCCGAGATACTCGGCAATCAGGTCCCTGAGCGGCGTAGAATAGTACTTGCCCGATGCCTTGGTGGGAGAGTCTCCCACTCCGGCTCCCGGCTGCGAGAAGAGGCCGGCCATAGTGTACTCTTCGTCGTAACCGTTGACCGAAGATGCTGAAACGGCGTCGAAGACTTCGCCTATCTGCTCTGCGCCTATCGGAAGGCTCGACAGCATTCTGGCCACTTCGCGGGAGGATACTCCTGATGAAGGCTCGGCTTCAAGTGGAATGGTGCGCTCGACTTTTTCACAGGAAAAAAGCAGCGCCGAAAGGAAAAATAGCAGTGTCTTTTTCATAGCGCAAATTGTTTTTGCAAAATGACAAAGAATTATCCGTTTACTGAAAAATGTAAACGAATAAACTGCAAAAAAGCCTTTACACTATTCTAGGAGGCCGATTTTTTATAAATCACAAAGCGATTTTTGCCGAAATAATCCTTGACCGGAGCTACTTCGGTGAAGCCTGCGGAAGAAAAAACAGCAGCCGTTTCGGGGCCGAGGGCCTCGTTGATTTCCGAAAGGCCCATACCGCTGGGCGCGAGGAGGGCCTTGCTCCAGGCGGCGATTCCGCGATAGAAAAGCAGGGGATCGTCGTCCGGCACGAAGAGGGCAAGGGCCGGCTCGTAATCAAGCACATTAGGGCGCATCTCAGCTTTCTCCTTTTCCATCACGTAGGGAGGGTTGCTGAGTATAAGGTCGAATTCTCCAAGCCCGGGCTGCTCGGCCAGAACGTCGGCCTGGATAAATGTCGGTGCAAGGGCTCCGGTCTTTTTCAGTTCCGCCGAAAAGTCCTGACTCCTGGCTACCTCGAGGGCATCTTCGGAGATATCCACACCCGTGACCTTCACCCCGGGTACGGCAAGTGCCACGGCCCAGGCGATGCAACCGGAGCCGGTGCAAAGGTCGAGCACCCTGACGTTCTGCGCGGCGGCCCCATAAGGAGCGCGTGAGCGCTGTATCCTTCCGGCTTCGGCCACTGCTTCACGCACGAGCATTTCAGTTTCAGGGCGCGGAATCAGGACGGCGGGGGTAAGCCTGAACGTCAAATCGCAGAATTTGGCCCGCCCGAGAACATACTGAATCGGCTCCCCGGCGCGCAGCCTTGCCAGCGCGGCCTCGAGGCCTGCAATCCGGCCCTCCGGAATCTCAAAGGAGGGCTCAACAATATGGGTGTAGCTTTTGGTCCCAAGAAGATGGGAGCAGAGCATTAGAACCATATTGTGCGCCTCGGCGGCCGGATACAGAGTTTCCAGCGCCAAAGAAGCGTTGCTTATAAATTCAGAAAGAAGCATTCCTGCAAATCAGGCGTTCTCGATTATCTCGCTAAGGAACTCAGTAATGTCGATGCCGGCCGTGCGAATCATCTTCGGAACGAGCGAAGCGTTGGTCATGCCGGGAATGGTATTCACTTCGAGGAAGTACAGGCCTTCTTCCGAGACGATATAATCGACACGGACGACTCCAGAGCATCCAAGATGGGCATAAATCTTTTTGGTGACCTCCTGAATCTGCTTGGTCAGGGCTTCGTCGATTTCGGCGGGGCAGACTTCCTCGCTGTGGCCGTTATACTTGGCGTCGTAGTCGAAGTATTCGTTGTCGGTGATGATTTCGATGACGGGGAGAACATTCAGGGCGCCACCTTTGCCCCTGTATACGGCGCAGGTAACCTCCCTACCCACTATGGCCTTTTCGGCCATTACGGTGTCGCCCTCGACGAGGGCGCAGCCGAGAGCCTCCTCAATGTCTTCGGCCTTCTTGACCTTGGTGACACCGAAACTGGAGCCGCCGGCGGTAGGTTTGATGAAAACGGGATAGCCGAGATTCTCGGTGACGAATTTGGTGAAGGCCTTGACGTCGCCGCCCTTGCGGATGAGGGCATCCTTGGCGAGATGTACGAAATCGACATCGCGGAGGTAGCTCTTGCAGGCGAATTTGTCGAAGGTGACGGCCGACACGAAGGAAGAACAGCTGCTGAAGGGAATGCCAAGCATTTCAAGATAGCCCTGGAGCAGGCCGTTCTCGCCGGGAGTGCCGTGCTGCATTATGTATGCAAAATCAAACTTTATGGTCTCGCCGTAAACATTCACCGAGAAATCATTCTTGTTGATTTCCGGACGGGCTTCCTCGGGGAACTGTATCCTCATTGCGCCCTTTTTTCGGAACGACACCAGATTCCACTGCCCGTAGCGGGCGAAGATTTCATAAATGCTGTACTTGGAGTCGTCGATGCGGGATGCCACATACTCTCCGCTCCTGCAGGAAACCTGCCACTCTGATGAATCGCTTCCGTATATTACGGCGATATTGATATGTTTCATAACGATGCTTTTAGTCAAAATAATAATCCGCTCCGTGCGATGATGCCGACGATACCATATCGTCTTCGCCGCCCGAGCAGTCCAGATTCTTGTTCATTCCCGCAGGGCGGGTAAAGATATCGTTCTCGGAAATGCCCAGGGTGCCGTCCTTGAGAACCTTCTGCATGAAAATTCCCCAAATCGGAAGGGCCATGTTGGAGCCGCCGCCGAGCGCTATTTCCTGGAAATGTATCTGCCGGTCTTCGCCGCCTACCCATACTCCTGCCGTTATCGAAGGAGTGTAGCCGATGAACCAGCCGTCGGAATTGTCGTTGGTGGTGCCGGTCTTTCCTGCGATTTCGCCCTTGAGCTGATACCTGAAACGAAGGCGGGCGGCAGTTCCCTGATTGACTACGCCCTGCATCAGGTTGACCATTAGGTAGGCCGTCTCGCGACTGATGGCCTCGTGGCTATGATTGACAAACTCCGATATGACATTGCCCTGATTATCCTCAATGCTCGTCACGAATATCGGAGTGGTGAAGACGCCTTGAGAGGGGAAGGTATTGTATGCGGCCACCATCTCGGCTATCGAGAGGTCAGGGGAGCCGACACACATTGAAGGCACGGCATCGACGTGGCTGCTGATACCCATCTGACGCATCATCCGGAGCATCGCCTCCGGGCCGAACTGCTTCATCAGATAGGCTGAAATATTGTTGGAGGAATGCGTCAGGCCCCATTTCAGGGTGACGGTATTGCCAATCCATTCGTCTTTATCTGTGCTTCGCGGTGTCCAGGTATCATCTCCGACTATGAAGGTCTGCGGCACGCATACCGTCTTGTCGCAGGGAGTCATCCCGCCCTGCATTGCAAGGGTATAGAGGAAGGGCTTGATGGTCGAACCAACCTGCCTTTCGCCCTGGCGGATGTTGTCGTATTTGAAGTAGCGGTAGTTGGGGCCGCCTACATAGGCCTTTATCCTTCCGGTAACGGGCTCGATGGCCATGAACGCAGCGCGGAGGAAAGATTTATAATAGCGGATGGA
The DNA here is from genome assembly GCA_017443025.1 of Bacteroidales bacterium. Lineage (GTDB taxonomy): Bacteria > Bacteroidota > Bacteroidia > Bacteroidales > UBA932 > Cryptobacteroides. The sequence goes on from JAFSPG010000007.1 coordinate 50,684, forward strand.
ATCGTCCGGAGTCATCAGGGTATCGATATATCCGGGGCTCTTCCAAGAGAACACGCGCATCTTTACCGGCTCGCTGAAGCTGGCGAGGATTTCCTTCTCGGACATTCCGGAGGCCTTGAGGGCGCGGAATCTGTCGCTGCTGCGGCGGGCCCTGGTCATTATACCTTTAATTACATCCTTGGGTACGTCGTTGGCGAAGGGCCTGTCGGGCTTGCGGCGAAGATCGCGGAAGAAACTCTTCTGAAGATTCTCTCCGAGATGCTCGGCAACTGCCTGCTCGGCGTATTTCTGCATCTTATAATTAATTGTGGTATGGATGCGGAGGCCGTCGCTGCCAAGATTATAGCGGCTGCCGTCGGGCTTGAAATTCTTGTTGAGCCAGCCATAAAGGTCGTCGTCGGCCCAGCGGAGGGAGTCGCGGACATAATTCTCGTGATAGGCATAGCTCGACTCCTTGGGCTCTTTTGCGCTCATATAGCTGCGAAGCATATCCTTGAAATAAGGTGCCAGGCCGGAGTTGTGGTCCTGCGGCTGGAACGAAAGAAGGATGGGAAGCTTCTTGATGGAATCACACTCTTCCTCTGTAATCACCCCGCGGGAGCACATGCGGTCGATGACGGTATTGCGGCGTGCGAGAGATTTATCGGGATTCGTAATGGGATTGTAGCGTGTAGGCTTGTTGATGATGCCGATTAGCGTAGCGCTCTCCTGGATGTTGAGGTCCTTGGGGTCCTTGCTGAAGAAGCGACGCGAAGCCATCTTGATACCGTCGGCGTCATAGCCGAATGAAACGGTATTGAGATACATCGTGATAATCTCGTCCTTGGTGTAGTCGCGCTCGAGCTTTACGGCCGTCACCCACTCAGACAGCTTGGCCCAGATTACTCCTATGGGGCCGGAACTCTTTTCCCTTGTCTTATAAAGGTTCTTGGCCACCTGCTGGCTGATGGTACTTCCGCCGCCCTGACCTTTATCGCGGAGGAGGAGCGTCTTGAAGAGGACCCTGCCCAGGCCGGGGAAATCGATACCGGAGTGCTGGTGGAAGCGGGCGTCTTCGGTAGCTATAGCCGCCTCTATGGCATAAGGCGAGATTTCGTCGTAACGGACGAGAATACGGTTTTCGTTGGAGCGAAAGGTGGTGAGGACCTCTCCGTCGTCGGCGAGAATCTGGGTGACAAGGACATTCTTGGGATTCTCTATTTCATCTCCTGACGGAAGGTCGGCGAAGAGAATGACGGCAGTAATGAAAAGGAAGAGCAGAGCGAACGGAGCTGAAAAAGCTATCCAGAACCATTTCACTATCTTCTTCTTTTTTTCATTGGTCAGGCCTGACTTCTTGCTTGACTTCTTAGCTGCCATCTCTTATGCGGTTTAGGCCTTGCGGCCACGATTCAGATTACAAAAATAAAAACAAATTTTGATTATTGAGAGGATTGTTCCGTAACTTTGCACGCGTAATGTGTAATGTACGTGCGTACGCTATGACAGAATTGAAAAATTTACTCATCGTTGAGTCTCCGGGCAAGGTAAAAACCATCCAGAAGTATCTGGGAGGCGACTTTACCGTTAAGGCCAGCTTCGGCCACATCAGAGACCTCGGACAGAAGGGAATGGGCATTGACATCAGCAACGGGTTCAAGCCCGTTTACGAAATTCCCTCCGACAAGAAAAAAATCGTGGCGGAACTCAAAAAGCTTTCCGAGCAGGCTCAGACAGTCTGGCTGGCTTCCGATGAAGACCGCGAGGGAGAAGCCATCTCCTGGCATCTGTACGACGTTCTCGGCCTCAACGAAGCCAAATCGAAACGTATCGTATTCCACGAAATAACCAAAGATTCCATACTGTCGGCCATAAAGAATCCGAGAGGAATAGACCTGAATCTCGTCGATGCCCAGCAGGCCAGGCGAGTTCTCGACCGCCTCGTAGGCTTCGAGCTCTCCCCTATCCTGTGGCGAAAGATTCAGCCCAAGCTCAGCGCCGGACGCGTACAGAGCGTAGCCCTCAGGCTGATTGTCGACCGCGAAAGGGAAATCATCGGTTTCAAGAAGGAGTCCTATTATAGAATAGAGGCCTCTTTCCACCCCGAAGGTACCGTAGCAGGCGTAAAGGTCAAGGCTACCCTTGACAGGCACTTCCAGACGATGGAAGAGGCCGAAGCCTTCCTGCGCGACAGCATAGGAGCCAAGTTCTCCATCTGCGACATAGCAGAGAAGGAGGGCACCAGGATTCCTGCCGCTCCCTTCACCACCTCAACCCTTCAGCAGGAAGCTGCCCGCAAGCTGCACTTCCCTGTAAGCACGACGATGAGAGTCGCACAGTCGCTATATGAAAAGGGTCTGATTACCTATATGCGTACCGACTCCACCAACCTCTCGTCGCTGGCGCTGAATACTGCCAAAGCTTTCATCTGCGACAATTTCGGGCCCGAGTATTCGCTTCCGCGTCAATATGCAACCCGCACGAAAGGCGCACAGGAGGCACACGAGGCAATCCGCCCCACTTTCATTGAGAATGTTTCCATCGAAGGAAACGGTCAGGAGAAAAAGCTCTACGACCTTATATGGAAGAGAACTGTCGCCTCCCAGATGGCTGATGCCAGAATCATCAAGACTACTATAAAAACAGCCTCCGACAAGCGTAGCGAGCTGTTCGAGACTCAGGCTGTAAACGTCCTCTTCGACGGCTTCCTGAAACTCTACATCGAAGGCGCCGACGACCCTGTGAACGACACCGATGAAACCTTCCTTCCCAAGCTTTCGCTCGGGCAGGCGATGATTTCCAGAGATATGAAAGGCGAGTGCAAGTTCACCCTTCCTCCCTACCGCTACTCCGACGCATCTCTCATTAAAAAAATGGAAGAACTCGGCATCGGACGTCCCTCCACTTATGCCCCGACCATCACCACCCTTACCACCGGCCGCGGATATGTGGTCAAAGGCGATAAGGACGGGCAGAAAATCCCGGTGGTAAACCTTACTCTCAAGAATGGCGAAATCACCCGCGAGAATGCAGTTGAGACAATCGGTACGGAGAAGGGCAAACTGATTCCTCAGGATATCGGAATTATGGTAAACGATTACCTGATGAAGAACTTTGCCAACATCATGGATTATGACTTCACGGCCACCGTCGAAAAGGATTTCGACGAAGTGGCCGACGGCAAGAGGGTATGGAATTCCGTCATCGCCGAATTCTACTCTCCCTTCCATAAGCAGATTGAGGATGCCATTTCGGACAAGACCTTCAACCACGTCAGCCGCGAACTCGGAAAAGAGCCCGGAACGGGCCTTCCTGTCGTTGCCAAGTTCGGCGTATGGGGGCCTTTCATCCAGATAGGCGAGGGAGAGTCAAAGCGTTATGCCCATCTCGCTCCCGGCCAGCTCATCGAGAGCATCACGCTCGAGGATGCCCTGAAACTCTTCGCCCTGCCCCGCAAGGCCGGAAGTCTTGACGGCCTGGATATCATCGCGGCAAAAGGCAAGTTCGGACCTTATATCAGGTATAACGGCAAGAATTTCTCCCTTCCCCGCGGAGTCAACCCGCTCACTGTAACTCAGGAGCAGTGCATAGAGCTTATCCGTCAGGCCACCGAAGCCGGAGCCGCAGAGAAAGAAGTGCTGAGGGATTTCGGAGAATCCGGCATCAGGATTCTCAACGGCAGATACGGCCCTTACATCAAGAAGGACGGAGTGAATTACAAGCTCCCGCGTAATGTCGATACCGCCTCCATCACAAAAGAAGAGTGCCTCGATATAATTAGCAAGAGTAAAACTAAATAATAAGCCATGGCAAGCTATCAAATCGACCAAGTCGATCGCAAGATTCTATCCTTGCTCGTCAAGAACGCCAGGATGCCTTTCCTGGAAATCGCCCGTGAATGCGGCGTGTCAGGCGCAGCCATTCATCAGAGGGTAAGAAGACTCGAAACCGCAGGTGTCATCACCGGATCCCGCCTGCTGGTAAAGCCCCAGGCTCTCGGCCTGAACATATGTGCCTTCGTAAGCATCTCGCTTTCCGAGGCCAACAAGTACGCCGAAGTAGTCGCCTCGCTGAAACAGATTCCGGAAGTGGTTGAATGCCACTTCGTTACCGGAAAGTATACTCTCCTTGTAAAGATGTACTGCTTCGACAACGACCACCTTATGGAAGTTCTCCTGAATACTATCCAGAAGATTCCTTTCATTCAGGCTACCGATACGATGATTGCCCTTGACGAAGCCGTCAACAGGCAGGTATGGGTAAAGGATTTCAAGAGCACCAGTTTTACCGCCGGAGGCAAGGAAGAGACTGGCGAAAAAGCCGCAAAGAGAGTTAAACGCCAGAAAAAGGACTAATTCTCATTTTCAATATCAGCTTTGATGGCGCCGGCAAGAACAAGATCTTCCGGCGTCGTTATTTTTATGTTGAATTTGTCGCCGGGAATGAACTGAACCGGTATGCCGGAGGCTGCGGCCACAGAAGAATCATCGGTATAGGAAACGTTGTACGCCGCGGAATAGGCCAGCTTGATTTCTTCGGACAGAAACATCTGTGGAGTTTGTACCGAAAACAGAGTCTGGCGGTCGACCGGAGCCGCACCGGGTACAAGTTCGAGCAATGGGCCTTCGCCCCGGCAGAGCACCTTGAAAGTATCGGTGGCCGGGAGGCAGGGAACCAGGCCGCGGCAGCCTTCCTCCATCTTCTGCAGCATCTCATTTACAAGAGTGGCGGAAATGAATGGACGGACTCCGTCGTGGATGGCGACTATAGCTCCGTCAGGGACTTTTTCGAGCGCTGCCTTGACCGAATGGAAGCGGGTAAGCCCGCCCTCGACCAAAATCTGGGGAACGGTGAGGTTGTGCTCGAGGCAATACTGCTTCCAGTACGGCAGATGCTCCTTGGGGAGCACTGTCACGAATCGGGCTTCAGGAGCGGCTTCGTGAAGAGCTTCGATGGTCAGATGGAGAATGCTTTTCCCTCCTATGGAGAGAAATTGCTTCGGCTTGCCGGCTCCCATCCTCGTGCCCGATCCTCCTGCGGAGACTATGAAATAAACAGGCCTTTCCATACAGTCGTAATGACGTCTTGGGAACAAAAGTAGATTTTTTTCCGCAAAGTGGAAAAATTTATTTACAATAATCTGAAGATTTTGTATTTTTACAAAAATTATAAAAACATGGCATTTTCGTTCTTCACCCAAGAACTTGCTATGGATCTCGGGACAGCCAATACCGTCATTTTCCAAAACGACAAAATCGTCCTTGACGAGCCGAGCATCGTAGCAATCGACAACAATACAGGCAAATGCATCGCCCTCGGCCAGAAGGCCAAACTGATGCACGAAAAGACCAATCCAGGAATCAAAACCGTAAGGCCCCTGAGGGACGGCGTCATCGCCGACTTCAACGCCGCCGAGATGATGATCCGCGGCTTTATCAAGCAGGTCAACAATCACCGCCACTCCATCTTCACCCCGAACCTGAAAATCGTCATCGGCATACCCTGCGGCAGTACCGAGGTCGAAATCAGGGCCGTCCGCGACTCCTCCGAACACGCAGGAGGCCGCGACGTTTACCTGATTTACGAGCCTATGGCTTCAGCTCTCGGTATCGGCCTCGACGTCGAGGCTCCGAAGGGCAACATGGTAGTGGATATCGGAGGCGGCACGACTGAAATCGCAGTCATCTCCCTCGGAGGCATAGTAGAGCAGGAAAGTATCCGTATTGCCGGCGATGTATTCACCTCCGACATACAGTACTACATGCGCCAGCAGCACAACCTCAAAATCGGAGAAACTACTGCCGAGAGAATCAAGATTGCCGTCGGTTCCGTGCTCCCTGACCTTGAGGTTGAACCTGAGCCCTATGTGGTACGCGGCCCTAACATGATGACAGCCCATCCTGTAGATGCCACCGTCACCTATCAGGAGATTGCCCACTGCCTCGACAAATCCATCGCCAAGCTGGAAGCGTCCATAATGCACGTGCTTGAAGCCACTCCTCCCGAGCTCTATTCCGATATCGTGGAGAACGGTATTTTCCTCTCCGGCGGCGGCGCACAGCTCCGAGGCCTGGCACAGCGCTTCTCCGAGAAAATGAACATTAAGTTCCACGTGGCCGAGGATCCTCTGCGCGCAGTTGCCCGCGGAACCTGCCTGGCCCTGAAGAACACCGAGAATTATTCCTTCCTTATGCGATAAAAAGCATCTGAATGTCGGGAGGCAGTAACATTTACCGAAACATTATCAATGCCGCAGTTTTCATCTTTATGGAAATCGCGGCTTTGAATATGTTACGCGACAGCAGTGTCGGTAAAGGTTTCTTCGTTTCCAAGCTCTCGCACGACTTCATAGGAGCTCTCTGGGGAGGCGCCCAGGGTATCGCCAACTACTTCGCCCTCGGCAAAGTCAACGAAAGCCTCTCGAAGGAGAACTTCGCCCTCCGCGCCATGGTGCGCGAAATGGATGCCCGCAGGGATTCCCTGAAAGCCGCGGCCGCCGCCTCCGGCAGGGCACACGCTGCCGGATACAGCTACATCTGGGCTGAGGTCGTGAAAATCAGCCGCAATAAACTGCACAATTACCTTATCGTCAACAAAGGCGCGAAGGACGGAGTGAAACCGCATTCCGGGATTATCACCGACCAAGGCATAATCGGCATAATCGATACCGTCGGCACGAATTACTCCTACGCGATTTCGTTTATGAATTCCGGTTCCCCGATCAGTGCCCGTCTGGGCAGGGTGGGAGCCGTAGGGCCACTGTCGTGGAACGGAAAAGACGATGCCACACTCCACTCTATCAGCCTTCAGAACAAGTTCGCTCCCGGGGATACCATCTTCAGCAGCGGCATCTCCGACATCTTCCCGGCCGATATCCCGCTTGGACTCGCCGGAAAATCAAAAATCATCAACGGAGCCACCTATGAAATCGATGTCAAGCTGCTTCAGGATTTCAGCCGGCTGCGCTACATAACCATCGTACACAACGACGCCAGGGACGAAATACTCTCGCTGGAGAAAAAGGAGGAACGCAAATGAGATACAACCTTATATCCGTCCTGATTCTGGTATTCGCCCAGGCCCTGATTTGCAATTTCTTGCATATCAGTCATTTCCTTACTCTGAGCATCCTTCCCGTGCTGGTTTTATGCCTGCCCACGAAATACAGCACCCTTTTCGCAATGGTGGCAGCTTTTGCCATAGGCTTTGCCGTCGATTTCATGGCCGAGGGAGTACTGGGGCTGAATGTCTTCGCCCTCGTTCCGGTGGGGCTTGCCAGAAGGAAAATCTGCGATACCATCTTCGGAAAGGAACTCGTGGCCAGAGGCGACGATTTCTCCGTAAAGAAATACGGAGTCGCCAAGGTTGCCCTGGCACTGGCTGCCGCTCAGGCGCTTTTCCTCGTTTTCTATATCTGGGCAGACGGAGGACGCAGCTGGCCTGCAGGCACGAACATTTTCCGCTTCCTGCTGTCGTTGCTCGCCGGCATGGCCGCTTCCCTGCCTCTTGCCAATTCGCTTACCCGGGAGGGTAGGTCCTGATGACAAGTTCCCGGAAGAATAAGCTTCTGACAGGGCTGGTAGTCGCCAGCCTTATTCTGGTTATAAAGCTGTTCGTTATCCAGATAGCCCAGGACAAATACAAGATTGACTCCCGTAACAATTCGATGGTATATGATATCATTTACCCGACCAGGGGGGTCATATACGACAGGAACGGAAAGATTCTCGTAGGAAACAAGGTCGCCTACGACATTATGGTCACTCCGCGCGAGGTTCAGCCCTTCGACACGGCCCTGTTGGCCAGGACTCTCGACGTTAGCGAAGAGTTCATCAAGACGAAAATGGCGGAATATGCCAGAGACCGCCGAAAAATCGGCTATCAGTCGGTAGTCCTGCTCAAACAGCTGCCGGCTGAAACATATATGAAATTCGCCGAATTCTCCTATATGTTCCCCGGCTTCCGCGGGCAGACTCGAAGCATACGCGATTACCCTTTCAACGCCGGAGGCAACCTACTCGGTTATGTGTCAGAAGTGGACGCCGCCTATATGAAGAGGCATCCCGGAGAATACCGAAGCGGGGATTACGCCGGAAAAACAGGGCTTGAAGCCAGCCGCGAAAAGGAGCTTCGTGGAGAGAAAGGCTACCAGATTTATCTGCGTAACTCCAAGAACCAGATTGAATCCCGCTTCAACGACGGAGAGTCCGACCAGGAAGCCGTTCCGGGCAAAGACATAGTAACTACCATCGACGCCACCCTCCAGCAATACGGACAGGAGCTGATGAGGGGCAAGGTGGGTTCGCTGGTTGCAATCGAGCCGGCGACCGGCGAAATCCTTACTCTGGTGTCGAGCCCCGGTATCGACGTTGATATCCTTGCCGACATAGGCAAGAATTACCAGAAAATTATCAAGGACCCGTATAAGCCGATGTTCAACCGTGCAGTGCAGGCATCCTATCCTCCGGGCTCGGTATTCAAGCTTGTAAACGGCCTGATAGGCCTGCAGGAGGGCACGCTGAAGCCTACCGACGCCTATCCCTGCACCAAGGGATACCATTTCGGCAAACATACCCTGGGCTGCCACGCCCATCCGTCTCCGCTGCAGCTGGAGCAGGCGGTAATGATGTCGTGCAACGGTTACTTCTGCTACGTTCTCCGCAACATGCTCGAGAGCAACAAATACAAGGATATTGCCCAGGCTCTCGACAAATGGAACGACTACGTGAGGAGTTTCGGCTTCGGCAGCCCTCTCGGCAGCGATTTTCCTTCGGAGCTGGGCGGAACCGTTCCTTCGTCGAAGCTTTACAACCGCCGTTACGGCAAGGGCGGATGGAAGTTCACCACTATCATCTCCATTTCCATCGGCCAGGGCGAAATCGGTGTCACACCTCTTCAGATTGCCAATCTAAGCGCCATAATGGCAAACCGTGGATACTATATCATCCCCCACCTCATAAAGGATTCCCCAGAAGTGGAAATCGACAGCAAGTACAAAGAGCGCCATTATACCCTCGTTGATACTACTCAGTTTCATAAGGTGATCCCCGGCATGTGGCGTGCGGTCAACAGCGGATTCGGCTCGGGAGGCACCGCCAGCATCGCCGCGGTGCCCGGCCTGGATATCTGCGGCAAGACCGGCACGGCCCAGAACCCCCGCGGCGACGACAATTCGGTCTTTATCTGCTTTGCGCCCAAGGATAATCCGAAGATTGCCGTGGCCGCATACGTTGAAAATGCCGGCTTCGGGGCGGCATGGGCTGCGCCTATCGCCTCGCTGCTCATTGAGAAATATCTTCGCGGCGACATTTCGCGCAAGGATTTGGAAAAGCGAATCATGGATGCCGATATAACGTGGAAGGTCAAGAAGGATAAATGATAATACAGATTTTCAAAAGCAGGAGCATCAAGCACTCGTACGACTGGAAGCTGGTAGGAATCTATCTGGTTCTGGTCCTGTTCGGGCTTGCTAATATTTATGCTTCCATCCATTCCTCAAACCCTTCATCTGTGTTCGACCTTTCTACCCGAAGCGGTATGCAGTGCCTGTGGATTGCCTCCTCGCTTGGGCTCGCCGCACTTATCCTGTTCGCCCTTCCGGCCCGAATGTGGGAAAGTTCGGCGATACCGCTCTACATTGTGGTGGGATTCCTGTTGTTTGCGGTTATTTTCATGGGCGTGGAGGTAAAGGGTTCCCGCTCCTGGTTCAGTTTCGGGGCTATCCGCTTCCAGCCGGCCGAAATATCAAAAATCACCACTTCCCTGCTCCTGGCTTTCGTAATGAGCAGGCCGGGCTTCCGTTTCAGCAGCCTCAAAGACCTGATTAAGGTGGGGATGGTGGTTGGTATCCCTATGCTGATTATCCTCGGCGAAAGCGAAACCGGTTCGGCGCTCGTATATGTCGGCTTCCTCTTCGTGATGTACAGGGAGGGGCTTACGGGCTGGCTGCTTGCCTTCCTCGGCTTCGTGATTCTGCTGTTCATAATGACGCTCACGGCTTCGCCTTATGCCGCGCTCGTAACCCTTCTGGCGATACTTCTTCTTTTCAACCTGTTCAGAAAAGGTTTCCGGATTGACCTCGCCTTCCTGGCGCTCGGAATCATTTTACTCGCAGCCTTCCTGCCTGCCATCGTGAATGCCATCGGCATTTCTCTCGGGCCGGTGGCGATTATGACTTTGCTTCTGCTTTGTGCGGGAGCCGTGGCCCTTTGGATTGGGTACAAGAACAAAAACCGCTTCCTGACCTATTCCACTGCGGCCCTTGCCGCGGGTATTCTGCTCGTTTTCTCGACCGACATAATCTTCAACAAGGTCCTTCAGGAGCATCAGCGCAAGAGGATAGAGGTACTGCTTGGCATCAAGGACGACCCTTCTGGCGTGGGATACAACGTCAACCAGAGCATGATAGCCATCGGCTCCGGCGGTTTTTCGGGCAAGGGATATCTCTGCGGGACGCAGACAACCTACGGCTTCGTGCCCGAGCAGAGCACAGACTTCATCTTCTGTACCGTAGGTGAGGAATGGGGATTTCTCGGCTGCATCGCTGTAATCGGACTGTACGTACTGCTAATCTGGAGAATTATCACCAATGCCGAGAGGAGCCGGGAGCATTTTACCCGGATATACGGATATTGCGTGGCCGCGTGCCTGTTCATGCACCTTTTTATCAATATCGGAATGACCATCGGCCTTATGCCGGTCATCGGTATCCCTTTGCCGATGATGAGTTACGGAGGTTCATCGCTTTGGGCATTTACAATTTTAATTTTTATATTTGTGGTGCTTGATCATCAGGAAAAGAAATATTTTTAACCCTTAAAATCAATCTATATGAAAAAAATCCTCGTACTCGCAATCAGCGCCCTCGTAATGGTCGCCTGCGGCGGAAACAAGAATGTCGGTGAACCCGTACAGAAACTCGCTGATTTGATGGAGTCAGCTGTAGGTAGCATCAATTTTGAAAATCCCGATTCTGCTGCCGTTGCCGCACTCGAAGTCGAATTCATGAACTTCATCGACGAAAATGCAGCCTATGAACTCACCGAGGCAGACAGAGAGTATCTCGCTGATAAGATATACGATATTACAATTTCTTCCGGTGCTCTTAATGAGCTCGACGAAGCTTCAAAGGCTCTCGCCCTGTCCACCGCCAAATCAGCCATCAAGACTGCCCTTGACGGATACAAGACCATCGGAGACCTCAAGGATATGGATCTTTAAGTCCTATCGGACAATAAAGTCATGAAACGGTTTTTAATCATAGCCATCCTCGCTCTGACAGCAACTTCGCTCAGGGCGCAGGATGATACAGCTCTCCAGTTCAAGGACAAACGCGTCCAGGAAAGAGCCATCAAAGCCGGCGACGCCAACCGCGACGGCATCCTCACCAAGGCCGAGGCCGATTCTATCAAAATCCTCAATATGATGGCTTATCGTATCGACATGTTCCAGGTGTCATCATATGAAGATTTCGTTAATTTCCCGAATCTTGAAAAGGTTCATCTTGGCTACAGTGACCTCGAAACCGTAGACCTTTCAAGAAATCCGAAACTTGAAGAAATCGTTATCGGCGACAGCAGCCTCAAGACCCTGATTCTCGCCTTCGGCTGCAACCCCAAGATTATCTTCCCTACTCTTATGGAGCAGCTGGTAATCAAGAGGGTAGCCTGCCCCGGATATATTCCCTGGTAAAATTTCATTATTATGAAGGGTAAATACTTGCTTGGGTATGATATCGGGACTTCGTCCGTAAAGGCATCCATTGTCGATGCCTCCGACGGAAAGTGCATCGCAAGCGCTTTCTATCCCAAAACCGAAGCTCCAATTATTTCGATGCAGGACGGATGGGCCGAGCAAGAGCCCGAAATGTGGTGGGAACACCTTAAACTGGCGACGCGGGAAGTTCTCGCTCAGGCGGCCGGGCAGAAGCCTTCGGCCGTCTCCAGTTCCGGCCTTAGGCCGGATACTTCCGGAGTCAGTTCCTGCATAGCAGCCATTGGCATTTCATATCAGATGCACGGTCTGGTATGTCTGGATAAAGAGGGGTCGGTCCTGCGCCCCTCCATTATCTGGTGCGATTCCCGTGCAATTCCCTATGGCAAGAAGGCCTTGAAGGATCTCGGAGAGAAGCAGTGCCTCGAGCATCTGCTCAATCAACCAGGGAACTTCACTGCATCCAAACTGGCGTGGGTAAAGGAGAACGAGCCCCGTCTGTTTGACCGAATCCATAAGATAATGCTGCCCGGCGATTATATCGCCTACAAGATGAGCGGCGAGATGTGTACCACGGTGAGCGGGCTGAGCGAAGGAATGTTCTGGGATTTCAAGAACAACGCTCCGGCCGGCTTCCTGATGGATTATTTCGGTTTCGGCAAAGATATCCTCGCAGAGATTCGTCCTACTTTCTCGGAGCAGGGCCAGGTAACGCCTGAAGCGGCCAGAGAACTCGGTCTCTCCGAAGGAATTCCGATAACCTACCGTGCCGGAGACCAGCCAAACAACGCTCTGTCACTTGATGTATTCGAACCAGGAGAGGTTGCCGCTACAGCCGGTACTTCCGGAGTGGTTTACGGCGTCAGCGGAGAAGTTGCCTATGACCCGATGTCGAGGGTGAACACCTTCGCCCACGTCAATCACGGTGATGGGAAGACGCGTCTTGGCATTCTCCTGTGCATAAACGGAGCCAGCTGCCTGAATTCATGGGTACGCCGTAACTTTGCATCCGACCTGCCGGGATACAAGCATATTGATACTCTGGCCGCAGCCGTGCCTGCAGGTTGCGGCGGGATAGGTGTCCTTCCCTTCGGAAACGGAGCGGAAAGGATGCTCATGAACAAGGAAATCGGTTGCAGGATATACGGAATCAACTTCAACCGCACCGACAGGAATTATATTCTCCGTGCCGAGCAGGAAGGTATCGTGTATGCCTTCAAGTACGGTATGGACATAATGTCGCAGATGGGTATGAAGGTCGAGAAGATTCACGCCGGCAATGCCAATATGTTCCTGAGCCCGGTATTCCGCGACGGCCTGGCTTCCGTCACCGGCGCCAGCATCGAGCTGTACGACACCGACGGAGCGGCCGGTGCCGCAAGGGGCGCGGGCATCGGGGCCGGCATTTATGCCGGGCCTGCCGAGGCCTTCGCATCCCTTGAGCGCGTGGCCGTCATCGATCCGGGCGATCCCAAACCTTATGAAGAAGCATATGCCCGCTGGATGCGTGAGCTGTCCAGGGCAATTTCAGAATAACACTAACAAAACTGATAACAATGAACGAATATTTCCCTACCATCGGAAAAATCCCTTTTGAGGGTGCGGATAGCAAGAATCCCCTTGCCTTCCACTATTATGATCCTGAAAGAGTAGTCCTCGGCAAGAAGATGAAAGACTGGCTGAGGTTTGCAATGGCCTGGTGGCATACCCTGGGCCAGGCTTCCGGCGACCAATTCGGCGGACAGACACGTCACTATGCCTGGGACGAGCCCGCCTGCCCTTACGAGCGTGCTCACGCAAAGGTTGATGCCGGCTTCGAGCTGATGCAGAAGCTCGGAATAGAGTTCTTCTGCTTCCACGATGTCGACCTTATCGAAGACACCGACGATATCGCCGAATATGAGGCACGTCTGAAAGACATCACCGACTACCTTGAGAAGAAGATGGCCGCTACCGGCATCAAGCTCCTCTGGGGTACGGCAAATGTCTTTGGTCACAAGCGCTATATGAACGGCGCCGCCACCAACCCCGACTTCGACGTAGTGGCCCGCGCTGCCGTTCAGATTAAGAACGCCCTCGACGCTACCATCAAGCTCGGTGGCTCCAACTATGTATTCTGGGGTGGCCGCGAAGGTTACAGCAGCCTTCTCAATACCCAGATGCAGCGCGAGAAGGACCATCTTGCAAATATGCTCAAGGCTGCCCGCGACTATGCCCGCGGAAAAGGCTTCAAGGGTACCTTCCTGATTGAGCCCAAGCCTATGGAGCCTACCAAGCACCAGTATGACGTGGATACTGAAACAGTTATCGGCTTCCTCCGTGCCAACGGGCTTGAGAAAGACTTCAAGGTGAATATCGAGGTCAACCACGCCACTCTTGCCGGTCATACCTTCGAGCACGAGCTGGCTGTTGCAGTGGATAACGGCTTGCTTGGCAGTATCGACGCCAACCGCGGCGACGCCCAGAACGGCTGGGATACCGACCAGTTCCCTCTTGATATTTACGATCTTACAATGGCCATGCTCCAGATTATCCGTGCGGGCGGCCTTGGAAACGGCGGAAGCAACTTCGACGCAAAGCTTCGCCGTAATTCCACCGACCCTGAAGATATCTTCATCGCCCATATCTGCGGTATGGACGCCATGGCCCGCGGCCTTCTGAATGCTGCCGCCATCGTAGAGCAGAGCCCTATTCCCGGCATGGTCAAGGAGCGTTATGCTTCCTTCGATTCCGGCGAGGGCAAGAAGTTCGAAGAGGGCAAGCTGAGCCTCGAAGACCTCGTAGCCTATGCTAAAAAGAATGGTGAGCCCAAGCAGATTTCCGGAAAACAGGAACTCTACGAGGCCATCGTCAATATGTACAGCAAATAAATGATTCTGCGGTTCCTTACATCAGCCATCGCACTGATTATAGCGCTCCTGCCGGCCCTCGGCCAGGAGCGCTACGGAATCGTCGAACTATCTTCGTGCTATATGCGCGAGGAGCCGGGTTATACCAAAGAGCTCGGCAATCAGGCCCTTATGGGCACAATCGTCACTCTCGGCGATAAAACGGGTTACTGGCAGCAGATTACTTCTCCCGAGCCTTATACGGCCTGGGTGAACGATATGGCCATTGTCGAAAAGAGCGCAGCCGAGATTTCTGAATATCTCGCCGCCCCGAAATACATAGTGACGGGCGAGATTTCGCATCTGTTCGTATCGACTTCTACTGCGTCCGGAAGAATCTGCGACCTTGTTGCCTGCGACCTGCTGCGAATCTGCCTGGATGCCAAAGGCCGTCCGATTAAAAAGCGCGGCTTTGTCAAGGCGATGCTGCCGTCAGGGCGCTGCGGATGGGTTCCAAAGGCCGACGTCACTCCCTTCCGTGACTGGGCTGAAAAGGTCAAAGCCTCGCAGGAGAGCATCATCTCGGCCGCGGAGAAATTCCTCGGTGTTCCCTATCTGTGGGGTGGCAATACGACTAAGGGGAGCGACTGCAGCGGGCTTGCCCGCTGCGCTTATATGAGCAGCGGCATCCTGCTGCCGCGCAACAGTTCCCAACAGATTAAGATTGGGGATCCGGTAGATGTCTCTGGAGTCTTCGAGGGTGATTTTTCCGCTCTTCAGCCCGGCGACCTCGTTTTCTTCGGCAATCGCCAGACCGGCAAGCCTACACACGTTGCAATCTATTATGGTGACGGGCGCATCATCCATTCCTCGATGCTAGTGCGCATCAACTCCCTCAGGCCCTCCGACCCCGACTATTACAGCAACGGTCTTCCCCGCCTGATCACCGCCCGCCGCATCCTCGGCAACGTCGACTGCGGCAAGGGCATCATCTCCCTCCTCCGCAGCCCCCACTACTTCCCCCAGGAATAAGACAGCGTAGCTGCCAGTTCTTCGGTTTTTGTGTCCGTCGGACACAAAAAAAGACTCCGACTGACTTTCGTCAACCGGAGTCCCGAAGAACGGCAGCTACCTACTCTCCCACCTGGTGGGGCAGTACCATCGGCGCTAGTGAGCTTAACTTCTCTGTTCGGAATGGGAAGAGGTGGGTCCTCACCGCTATAACCACCGCAATATATTTCTTGAGAGATCGCATCTTCG
>JAFSPG010000008.1 GCA_017443025.1 Bacteroidales bacterium
CTTACTTTTCTTTACGAACTTTCTTGACAGAATGCTTTAGTTTGCCAATTATGAAATTGATCTCCAAAGATGATTCCGTTTCGGACGTTTCCATATCAGGCATCACAATATCGGAAAGAACTTCACCAAAGTGTTTCATCTTTTGATTCTGAACTTCTTTGTCAGGTTCACTATGCAACTCCAACAACTCCCTTTTCAAACTGCGAACCTTATAGAAGGTCTCAATGATAGCAAAAGTCACTTCACGGGCCCTATCGCCACGAAGAACCGTGGCTAACATATACAATCCACGCTCAGTGAAAACTTTGGTAGTTTTGCGGTTCTTCGATGAAACATTTGTGGTCAAAA
Organism: Bacteroidales bacterium; assembly: GCA_017443025.1. GTDB lineage: Bacteria > Bacteroidota > Bacteroidia > Bacteroidales > UBA932 > Cryptobacteroides. Next base: position 349 of record JAFSPG010000008.1, read on the forward strand.
ATTTTGACCGCAAATCTTGTAACTCATTCATACTCAATTCAAACATATAGCCTGGTGGAAACTTGTCAGGATTGTTGTATACGGCTTGATTTACCTCCTTCGTCTTAACTCCATAAAGCGCTGCGACGTCAGCGTCTGCAATAACAGGAATGCCACGAATTACGGCAATCTTGTTCTCGACTTCTTCGATACCAATTGGGAGCACCCCGGTTTTCGTTTTTGTTGAATTACTCATAATTACATTTACGTTAAGGAATAACTCCAACAAAAGTATACGAAAAGACTATCGAACGAATTTGCTCGAATTCAAGTTTTTACGATTCTTATGATTTTTTTACGATTTTTAGAATCGTAAGGAGATTACCGGTCAGAGTTCTTCGGCGGGGCCGGTGAGGTAGACGTCGGTGAAACGGCCGTCGCCAGGGGTAAATTCCACCCTCAGCCTGTCTATTCGGGCCTGAATGTTATATGCAACCCCATGCATGAGGCTCCCGTTGCCTTCCGCTTCGCTCCATCCCTCCCAACCGGAGGTTGGGCCCCTCCCATTCATGTGGCCATGGGCGGCCACAGGCCCGGGAGCCTCACGCATGGGGTTGCCGGACAGATAGGCGGCGAGGGCGGAGGCGGTGATGCCCGTGCCGCAGGCGAGGGTTTCGCCCTCCACGCCCTTCTCGAAGGTGCGCACGCGGAGAGTTCCATCGAGGTCGACGGAGACAAAATTCACATTTGCGCCGATGGGGGCGAAAGCTTCGTCCCAGCGGAGACGGCGGCCCTCGGACTCGACATCGACGACATCGGCGTCAGGAACGAATTTCACGAAATGACGAGTGCCTGTATTAACAAACCATCCGTCAAGGACGGGATAGAATTCGTGAACATCTATCATCTTAAGACGCACGGTCAGGCGGCCGTCACTGCGCGAAAGAATTTCAGCCTCGTGAGGGCCGTCGGGGGCGCGGAAACGGTAGAGCTTTCCGTCGGCGGGCCGGATGCCGAGCGAGTCGACGAAAGCGACGATGCAGCGTCCGCCGTTGCCGCACATCATTCCGCCCGTGCCGTCGGGGTTATAGAACTCCATCGAAAAATCCGCCTCCGCATCGGCGCCCAAAATCATCAAGCCATCTGTACCGAAGCGTTTGCAGAGGTCGGAGATGACCGAAGGGCGTTGGAAGGACGAGACGTCCTCGCTGCGCCCGTCCAGCACCACGAATGTGTTTCCAGCACCAGAATATTTATGAAGTTCTATCATTAATTCTTTTTAAAAGATTTCTCCACTCGCTTCGCTCGGTCGAAATGACATGGGCGAACTCGGTCGAAATGACATTTTTATCTCAACAAATCCTCGAGGGTGATTGAGCCGGCGGTTTTGGAGTCGCGGTACTTGATGATGACGGGGCAGTAGAGCGAGACACCGCTGCCGGCGGCGGGGCCGCGGCTCAGCGGTTTGCTGCCAGACACGACCACTGCACCCTTCGGCACCACTACCCTGCCATCGGCGGTACGAGGAACGAACTCACCCACTGTAGCATCGAACAGAGGAGTCGAAGAAGTGATAATGACGCCAGAAGCAATCACGGCACCCTCCTGCACGATCGTACCCTCATAAATGCCACAGTTACCTCCGATAAAAGCCCCATCCTCGATAATCGTAGGAAGAGCACCGGCAGGCTCGAGCACACCGCCAATCTGGGTGGAAGCCGAAATATGGATATTCTTTCCGACCTGGGCACAGGAACCGATGGTAACGTGGCTGTCGACCATCGTACCCGAATCCACATAAGCACCCACATTTATATATGCAGGAGGCATCACGATAGCCCCAGGAGCAACATATGCGCCCCTGCGGATGCTGGAGCCACCAGGCACGATGCGGACACCATCCTCGGCCGAGAATTTCCTTACCGGGAAAGTATCCTTGTCGAAAAAGGAAAACTGTCCCTGGGACATATCTTTAACCTGACCGAGACGGAAGCCCGCAAGGATGGACTCCTTCACGGAAGAATTAACTCTCCACTCGCCGCCAACCTTCTCGGCCACGCGAAGCCGACCGGCCTCGAGGTCGGCGAGAACCTCTTCAAACTGCTGTCTGTTTAATTCCATAACTCATCCAAAACTTTTGACATTATATCTGCAGTCGTAGCCGAAGCCTCCGAAAGCGGAAGACGGACAGTCGCTCCCATAAGCCCCATCTGAGCAAGAGCAGCCTTGGCAGGAACCGGATTAGATTCCACGAAACAAGCCTTGAACAGAGGGAATAATTTATGATGCAAGGCCCTTGCAGAAGGGATATCATCCTTCATAAGCGCGTGGACCATGGCAGAAACCTCCTTCGGCGCGATATTCGACGCAACGGAGATGACACCATGCGCACCGGTAGCCATGAAGGCGAAAGTCATATCATCGTCGCCGCTAAGGACAGTAAAATCTTTAGGAGCACGCCGCAGGATTTCGCTCACCTGCGAATAATTGCCCGAAGCCTCCTTGATCCCCTTGATATTAGGCACATCCTCAGCCAGACGGATTACCGTATCAGGAAGCATATTCGCTCCTGTCCTTCCTGGAACATTATAGATGATGACGGGAAGAGACGTTTCAGAAGCCACAGCCTTGAAATACTCGTACTGTCCCTGCTGAGTAGGCTTATTATAGAAAGGAACCACAACCAGCAAGGCCTTCGGAGCAAGCGGCTCCATAAGACGGATATTGGCGATAGTCCCCGGCAGATTGTTGGCCCCTACCCCGGGCATCAGCGGAAGTCCGCCGGCATTGGCACGCACAGTCTTGAAGACTTCAACCTTCTCCTCCGGTGACAAGGCAGGAGTCTCTCCTGTAGTACCCAGAGGAACGAGAAAATCCACTCCTGCAGCTACCTGACGGGCAGTAAGCGCTGCGAGCGCCTCAAAATCTACCGAGCCGTCGGGCTTGAAAGGAGTTACCATAGCAGTGCCGCAGCCCTGCAAAACAAGGTTTTTTGACATATCTACAGTATAAGGTCTTTAAATTCGTGAATACCGGAAACCCCGCCGTCTATCATCAAGGCAGCGGCGACGGCACCTTCGGCGAAGCCCTCCCTGGAGAAGGCCTCGTGCCTGAACTCCAGGCGGTCGGCGCCGGAGAGGAAAGTCGCCACGTGCGTCCCTGGCACCTCCCCGATTCGTTCGGAAGTAATCTCCGGCTTAAGTCCGAGAGAACTCTCCACAATTCCACCAAGAGCGATAGCAGTGCCGCTCGGGGCATCCAGTTTATGTACGTGATGCACCTCGTGGATTGAAGGAGTGTATCCGTGCCCGGCAAGCACCTTCCCGGCCCGCTCTACGGCAGCAAAAAGAGAATTTACACCAATTGAAAAATTGGAAGCCCACACAAGAGTGGTTCCCTTGGCCGCAAAAGCCGCGAAAACATCATCTTTGATGTCGTACCAGCCGGTAGTCCCTACTACAACAGCCTTGAACTTCAAGGCAAGCGTCGGATAATTGGCCCGGAAAGCCTCAGGCGTGGTGAAATCTATGCAAATACACTCGGAAGCCACATCCGCAGGTACGGCGCAAACATCTTCCGTCGCCAGCACAGGCTCAATCCCCTGCCGGTGAAGAGCCGCCTCAACCATATGTCCCATACGGCCGTAACCGCTGATGATTATTTTAGGTTTATCGCTCATTATCAATGGTTTCAAATATTCTTACATAGGTATCTACAGCCTCTTCAAGCTCGGAGATGAGGATATGTTCGTCGCTGCGATGGGCGAAATTGATGGAGCCCGGGCCGCAGATAATCTTCCGCTCGAAGTTACTGAGATGAGGAGCGTCGCTGCCAAAGGAAACGATGCCGGAAGGGAAGCCAGGAAGGGTAAGGTACTTTGCCGGAGTATCTCCTCCCCGCTCTTCAATCTTTAGCGAAGGCCCCGCCTGCGAACGCATCCACCGAGATACGGCCTCATCGGAGGCAAAGGTAGTGCGGAAGTATATCCTGCAGGAAAGCGAAGGACTGAGGATATTCTGAGGATTATCGCTCACGAGCTCACCCACATTGAAAGTAGTGGAGCCAAGAACTTCGTCTTCCGGGAAATGCTCGGCCCGCAGCCTGTCCATAAAATCAAGGAAAAGGTCAACTGCGCTCACTCCCCTCTCGGGATATCCCGAATGGAAAGGCTGGCCGGTAAAAGTCAGGGCGAAAGATTTGGTGCCCTTGGTAGCACTCACCATCTTACCTTCGGTAGGCTCACCCACCACAAGGACGGGTGCGAGGAATGCCTCCTTGGCGAAGGACTTGGCGCCGAAGGAGCCGGTTTCCTCGCCGCTCAGAATGAGCAGGCCGAAACCGTCCCGGCCGGAGCCGGCAAGCTTCTGGCACGCCTTGTACATCGCATAAATCTGCCCCTTGGCGTCGCAGGAGCCACGGCCGCATACCCTATCGTCCTCGAAAGTCGGAGGAATATATGGAGGCACTGTATCCATATGGGTACAGAATACCACCTTCGGTGTGCCCCAGCTGAGGAGGACATTGACGGTGCCGTCGCCCACCTCGAAAGTCTGCACCGACGGAGCCTGGAGATGCGAAGCCAGCCAAAGGCCCATCTCCCGCTCCCTGCCGGAAGTGGAATCGATGGAAAGTATTTCGCGGAACAGTTCCATTAGCTCAAAATATCTTTAATAATACCGATGGCCGCCTCACGGGCTCCTTCACCCGCACCCTTTACGACAAGCGGAGATGAATTCTCGCTGTGCACCACTATCACATTCTCCGTGCCGCTTATCCAATAGAAGGGGCTTTCGGGGCCATAGGAAACCATCTTTATCTCGGCCCTGTAGCCTTTGGCCGCCTTGGGGTCGCGGCGAAGAATGGCAGTAAACCTCTCGCGGAGGCCTTCGGCGGAAAGTTTCTTCTCGCGCAGCACGAAATCGCGCTCGGCCTTCATCATCTTGTCGTAAAACTTCTCTATCGGACAAGTGAAGAAGGATTTTACAAGCATAGGGCTTATCTTGACATCCTCCTTTTCGAGGGGGACGCCAGCCTCGCGGGCAAGAATCAGAAGCTTCCTCAATACGTCCTCGCCGCCGAGGTCAGTACGCGGATCCCGCTCGGTAAGCCCATCGGCCTGAGCCTTCTGAAGCAGCTTTGCCATAGGGACCAAACCGCCGCAGGACTCGTGCGTAGTAAGTATGAAATTCAGCGTACAGGATACCACAGCCTCGATTGATTCAACCGAATCGCTGCAATTTGCGTCGCTGGCGATGGATTCAAGAACAGGCAGGGAGTTTCCGACGGTAGTGTCGTAGCGGAAAAATACTCCGTGTCTTCTCGCATCCTGCTTGAGGGCAGTATAATTCACAAAAGGAACTGCGAGCGAGCGCCTGTTGGAAGTAACTACGTTTATTCCGTGTTCAAAAAGAGCATAATATGCATCGTTCAAAAGAGTACTTCCTGTGCAATCTACGAAGACAGAACCTTTAGGGGCTATTTTTGCAACCGTGAAGATGAAGTTGGCAGAATCTTCCTTGCTACGGGACAAACGGCTCGCCGCTTCGGACGGAAGAATTCCTTTCATATCTATAATCTGTTTACGGCTGTTGGCAAGGCCCATTATGACAATGTCCTTTCCCCTGCGGCGGGAGATTCTTTCGGAACTCTCGCCAATCAGGCGGACAAGTTCACGTCCCACTGCCCCATATCCGGCAATAAACACCGGAATGACAGTGTTGGCCCCTGGCTCAAAAAACTCCCGGTGGATGGCAGCAAGAGCCTGCCTCTCGATAACGTGAAGCACAGACACGAGGCATAGTCCGGCGGACTCGCGGATTTCGCCGATATGGGAAATTCCGGCATCGGACAGCGCCGAAATGATTCTCTGGCGCGCAGAAGCAGGCCTTCCTTCGCCGACAAGAGCTATTACGGACTCTTCGGTATTAGGGTCGGACGTGCTTGTTACACCCTTCCACGAGCCTCCTTCTTTCTGGGAATGTCCCCTTACAATGGTGCCCGGCTGCCCGGGGTCAAAAGTATTTCGGATAGAGAATTCTATTCCCTCCTCCATCACGGGCCCTACCGTGGGGGCATAGAGCACCTTGGCGCCTCGCGAAGCCAGCTCAAGCGCGGCTTCATAACTAAGCACCGGAATGGTCACGGCCTGCGGTACGACCGAAGGATTGGCTGTCATCATGCCGGGCACATCCGTCCAGATTTCCATTACATCGGCATGAAGGGCTGCGGCATATATGGCCGCGCTGTAGTCTGAGCCGCCTCGGCCGAGATTAGTTGACGGACCATTCTTGTAAGAGGCCACAAAACCCGGAACCACGAAAAGCTGGATATCCGGACAAGCCTCTACGGCAGAACGTATATTGTTGTATGTGACGTCTTTAAGAAGGCTCTTTCGTCCGCTGACTTTAATCAGCTCACGCGAGTCGAGCCATTTTACCTTTACCCCTTCGCAGGCAAACTTACGGGCAAGGATTCTGGTCGAGAAAAGCTCCCCGAAATTACGGTATTGCTCCGACGGGGCACTAAACAGCTTATTGAAAAGTTCATCGAGTTCCTTGAGCATTTCAGCCCTTTCAGTGCCGGTAAAAAGCCGCTGAACTATGGCCTTGTGCCTCTCATGTATCCTGTCGCGGTGATATGGAAGATTCGGATCATAACGCTCCTCTTCCATGCTTATCAGGGCGTCGGTGCAGCCTTTGATGGCGGAAGAAACCAGGATGACACGGTTGTCGCCGGCCAGGGCCTTGTGGACTATGTCAAGGACCTGCGACATCCTGGTGGCGTCGGCCACGCTGCTGCCTCCGAATTTTAGAACCTTCATCATTGTTGACGGACGATATTGGCACCGAGTGCGTTAAGGCGGCCTTCGATATCTTCGTAGCCGCGGTCTATCTGCTGAATATTATCTATGGTGGACGTGCCCTTGGCCGACATTGCTGCCAGCAGCATCGCTATACCGGCGCGGATATCGGGGGATGTCATCCTTCCGGCCTTGAGGGAGATTTTGTGGTCGTGGCCGATGACGACGGCCCTGTGAGGGTCGCAGAGAATAATCTGGGCGCCCATATCGATAAGTTTATCGACGAAGAACAGACGGCTCTCGAACATCTTCTGGTGAATCAGCACGCTGCCCTTGCACTGGGTGGCCACGACCAGCATCACGCTGAGGAGGTCAGGGGTAAGGCCAGGCCAGGGTGCATCGGCTACCGTCATGATTGAACCGTCGATGAATGATTCTATTTCATAGCAATCCTGGGCGGGGACGAAGATATCGTCGCCGCGCTGCTCAAGACGGATTCCAAGCCTGCGGAAACACTCGGGAATCATTCCCAGATTCTCCCAGGACACATTCTTGATGGTAAGTGAACTGCGGGTGATGGCGGCCATTCCGATGAATGAGCCCACCTCAATCATATCCGGCAGTATGCGTATCGAGGAGCCGTGAAGCTCCTTCACTCCGTGAATCGTAAGGAGATTTGAGCCTATTCCTTCTATCCTGGCGCCCATCGACACCAGAAGACGGCAAAGTTCCTGGACATAAGGCTCACAGGCGGCATTGTAGATGGTAGTCGTACCTTCGGTCAGGGAAGCAGCCATTACGATATTGGCCGTGCCGGTGACCGAGGCTTCGTCAAGGAGCATATAGCAGCCTTTCATCGACTTGCCTCCGGAGAGGAAATATGCACGGCGCTCGGGATAATACTCGCAGGAAGCGCCGATACGCCTGAAGCCGTCGATGTGGGTATCCACCCTGCGGCGGCCAATCTTGTCGCCGCCCGGCTTGGGGAAGAAGGCGCTTCCGAAGCGGGCAAGCAACGGACCTACCACCATTACAGAGCCGCGGAGCCTGGCGCACTGAGCCACGAAATCGGCGCTGGTGATATATTCAGGGTCGATGTTGGCAGCAGTGAAAATGTATTCGCCTTTGGCAGGATGTTCAACCTTGACGCCCATGTCGCGGAGCAGGCTGATGAGATTTTCGACGTCGAGAATCTCCGGGACGTTGGAAATCTTCACGGGCTCGGCTGTGAGCAGAGCCGCGCTGATTACCTGCAGGGCTTCATTCTTGGCTCCCTGGGGGACGATTTCGCCGCTTAATCTGCGGCCTCCTTCTATGATAAAACTGGCCATCTAGTGTTAACTTACGTGTACAACTTCAGGTTGGAGGGTGATACCGAACTTGTTTTCGACTTCGGAGATGATTTTACGCTCAAGGGTAAGGACTTCTTCAGGGGAAGCCTTTCCGCTGGCATTGATTATTACGAGTGGCTGCTTTTCGTGTACGGCTGCGCCGCCGTGCGATGCGCCGCGAAGGCCGCACTGGTCGATGAGCCAGGCTGCGGGAATCTTTACCATTCCGTCAGGGAGGTCGAAGTGCGGGGCCGAGCCGTCGGGCGAGATTCTTTCGAAGACCTCACGGGCCACGACGGGATTCTTGAAGAAACTGCCGGCACTGCCTGTAACTGCGGGGTCGGGGAGTTTTTCGCGGCGAATCCTGATAATGGCGTCGCGCACTTCCTGCGGAGTCTTGGGCACCGCTCCGCCGAGGGCTTCGCGGACGCCTTTGTATTCGAGTCTGGGCTTGGGCTTACGGGACAGGCGGAAAAGCACTCCGGTAACGACATAGCGGCCCTTGTTTTCGGGGCGCTTGAAGATGGAGTCGCGGTATCCGTAATGACATTCTTCGGTAGAGAACTTAATCTTCTTGCGCTTGTGAAGGTCGTAGCAGACAACTCCTGAAATAATGTCGCAGACCTCAACTCCGTAAGCGCCGATGTTCTGCACGGCAGCGCCTCCGACCTCTCCGGGTATGAGGGAGAGATTCTCGGCGCCCCAGAGTCCGTGGCTGCATGTCTGGGCCACGAAATCATCGAAGGTAACTCCCGCCCCGACCATCACCGGTACATCATCAAAGCCGAGGTCGACATACTTGATATAGCGGATGGCACTGTGCAGGATGGTGCCCTTGAAATCGCCGGAAAACAGGAGGTTGCTGCCTCCGCCTACGTGAAGCAACGGCGACGGGAGGGAGTCGAAATCCAGGGCTTCGAGTTCAGCCACCGACTCATACTCCAGATAACGGGCACAGGACACCTTCATTCCGAAAGTGTTATGCCCACTCAAATCATGATTGTCGAATATTCTCACCGCCATCTGCCGCTTAAAACGTAAAAATCAGTCAAAGTTACTTAAAAATTATTGTTAATTTTTATATTTGGCGAAATTTTTCAGGCCATGAGCAACAGGGGGAAAGCCGCCATATCATGCATTCCGGTAGTTTTGCTTGTAGGGATGCTGGCGCTAAACATTCACATCTTCGGCAGCGACGCCATCCTCGGAGCAAGTCAGGTGGCACTTCTCGTGTCGGCCGGACTTTGCATAATACTCTCGATGTGGTTTTTCAAAACCCCTTGGAAGTCATTCGAGGAGGCCATCAAGGGTAATATCGGCGATGTCACCACCGCCATCGTCATCCTCCTGCTGATTGGCGCCATCTCCGGCAGCTGGACAGAAAGCGGAATCGTGCCCACTTTCATCTGCTACGGCATAAAAATCATCAGTCCGAAATTCTTCCTCCTTACGACCTGCACACTTTGCGCCCTTGTTTCCGTGATGATCGGCAGCTCGTGGACGACCATTGCCACCGTCGGCGTAGCCCTTATGGGAATCGGCCGTGCGGAGGGCTTCAGCGAGGGCCTGATTGCCGGAGCCATCATCTCCGGGGCCTATTTCGGCGACAAGATTTCACCTCTGTCCGACACTACCGTAATGGCATCGTCGGTTTGCGGAGTCCCGCTCTTCCAGCATATCAAAAATATGATGAAGACGACGATTCCCTCGTTCGCAATCGCCCTTATCGCATTCGCCGTCCTTGGCTTCACCCACAGCGGCAGTGACGAGCAGAGCATTTCCCTCTACACTGAAGTCCTTCAGCAGAAATTCAACATCACGCCCTGGCTGCTGATTGTGCCTGTCATTACCGGTATAATGATAGCCAGGAGGATGCCGGCCATTATGGTCCTTGCGCTTTCTACCGCCCTTGCAAGCATCTTTGCGGTGATTTTTCAGGGTGATATCCTCCGGGAAATCGGTTCCCAGGTATGTACAGGCAATGATGGAAAGGTCATCTTCACCGGGCTTGTCAAGTCAATCTATGATTCAGTCGGAGTTTCCACGGGATATGCCGAAGTCGACACTCTGGTGGCCGCCCGCGGCATGACCGGAATGCTCAACACCGTGTACCTTATTATCTGCGCGATGTGCTTCGGCGCGTGCATGAGGGCGGGTGGAATGATTCAGGCCCTGACTTCCTGGCTTGTGAGCCGTCTCCGCCGCCGCTGGGCAACCGTTACGGCCACCGTCGCCACGGGTACGGCCCTCAACGGCATCGTCTCCGACCAGTATCTTGCGATTCTGCTTACTTCTAATATCTATAAAGACGTTTACGCGGCCCGCGGCCTCGACCCTAAACTGCTGAGCCGCAGCGTGGAAGACTCCGCCACCGTCACTTCTCCCCTCTTCCCCTGGAGCAGTTGCGGCATGACTCAGGCTACCATCCTTAGCGTCTCCACCCTGGCATATCTGCCCTACTGTTTCTTCAATCTGCTCAGCCCGGTGATGAGCGTCATCGTCTCGGTCATTACCGCCCGCCGAAAAGGTTCCGGGGTGCAGAATTAGACTTATCCGAAAAGCTGTCTCTTTTTCAAAGGAAATTTCGTATTTTTGTCTGGATATATAGAATTCTGCTATGTTCGAGACAAAAATCGTTAAGGACGCCTGTGTGGCGTGGATAAGGGAATGGTTTGAAGAGAACGGCCCGGGATGCAACGCCGTGCTTGGAATCTCCGGAGGAAAGGACAGCAGCGTCTGCGCCGCGCTCTGCGCCGAGGCGCTCGGCCGCGACAGAGTCATCGGAGTGACGATGCCTAACGGCGTTCAGCCTGATATAGACGATTCCCTGCGGCTCATCGCCCATCTCGGAATCAAACACTATCAGATAAATATCGGTTCCGCTTTCGATGCCCTGATGAAAGAAGTCGAAGGCGCACTCGGAAGGGAAGCTTCGGCGCAGACACGCATCAATATGGCCCCGCGCCTGAGGATGACCGCCCTGTATGCCGTTTCCCAGTCGAACAACGGACGAGTGGTCAACACCTGCAATCTTTCTGAAGACTGGGTTGGCTACAGCACCCGCTACGGCGATGCCGCCGGCGATTTTTCCCCTCTAGGAGGCCTGACGGTGCAGGAAGTCGTAGCAATAGGCAAGCTGCTTGGCCTGCCTCTCGACCTCGTTGAGAAAGCCCCGTCCGACGGACTTACAGGCAAGACCGACGAAGATAATCTGGGCTTTACCTATGCCGTGCTCGACCGCTATATCCGTACCGGCATCTGCGAGGACCCGGCAACAAAGGAACTAATCGACCGCAAACATAAAATGAATCTCTTCAAACTGCAGCCGATTCCTCATTTCGAACCACAAATTTAATTTCACCATATGGCGCAAATCATTGAATGCGTTCCCAATTTCAGCGAAGGACGCGACAAAAAGGTTATAGACGCGATTGTTTCTGCGATTGCAGGTGCCAAGGGCCCCGGCGGCAAGAGCGTGAAAGTCCTGAATGTCGATCCGGGCGAGGCCACAAACCGCACGGTGGTAACCTTCGTAGGAGAAGTTGATGCCGTGCTTGAAGCAGCATTCCAAAGTGCCAAAAAGGCTCAGGAACTGATAGATATGAGGCAGCATCACGGCGCCCATCCGCGCAGCGGGGCCACCGACGTACTGCCACTGATTCCCGTAGCAGGAATCACTCTTGAGGAGTGCGCCACCCTGGCACGCGGCCTGGCCGAAAGGCTTTTCAAGGAGCTCGGAATACCCTGCTACTGCTACGAAGCCGCGGCGCTCAGGCCCGAGCGGAAAAACCTTGCTGTATGCCGCGAGGGCGAGTATGAGGCACTGCCGAAGAAGTTCGCAGATGATGCCTTGAAGCCGGATTTCGGCCCCGATGAGTTCAACGAAACTGCCGCCCGTTGCGGAGCTACCAACGTAGGCGCCCGCAACTTCCTGGTGGCCGTTAACTTCAACCTCAACACCACATCCACCCGCAGGGCGATGGCGGTAGCATTCGACGTTCGAGAGAAAGGCCGCAAGGCCCGCGAAGGCGGAAAGCTCGACGGAAAATTGCTCAAGGATGCCAATGGAGAACAGCTCTGGATTCCCGGCACGCTCAAGGGCTGCAAAGCGATAGGCTGGTATATTGATGAATACGGCATCGCACAGGTATCGATGAACATAACCGACATCACGCTCACTCCCCTGCACATAGCCTTCGAGGAAGTCTGCCGGGCCGCCGCGGCCCGCGGTCTCAGGGTGACGGGAGCGGAGATTGTCGGACTCGTGCCCAAGTGCGTCCTCATTGACGCCGGACGCTATTATCTTGAGCGTCAGCAGCGTTCGCTCGGCATCTCCGAGGATGAGATTATTAAAATCGCCGTTAAATCCATGAGCCTTGATGATTTGAAGCCCTTCAATCCTCAGGAAAAAGTAATAGAATATCTTATGGAAGATAAAGAGAAACAATCTGCCGCCGAGCGGCTGGTACGTATGAGCGTCAAAGACTTTGCCCGGGAGACAGCATCCGAGTCGCCGGCCCCGGGAGGCGGCTCGGTGTCGGCTGCGATGGGCGCTTTCGGCGCGGCTCTGGCCACTATGGTCGCCAACCTTTCGGCACACAAGAGAGGCTGGGATGAGCGCTGGAAGGAGTTCTCCGATGTTGCCGAAAAGGGGCAGGAAGTGATGGAAGAATTACTCTCGCTCGTTGACGAAGATACTGCCGCCTTCAACGCAATAATGGATGCCTACGGCCTTCCGAAAGGCACCGAACAGGAGAAAGCGCGCAGGACGGCAGCTATACAGGAAGCCACATTATACGCAGCTCAGGTGCCGCTGAGAACGATGGAGGCTGCCTTGAAGGCGCTTCCGCTGGCTCTCGAGATGGCGCAGAAAGGCAATCCCGCCAGCGCCTCGGACGCCGGCGTCGCCGCTCTCGCCGCCGTCGCCGCCATTCGCGGCGCCCGCCTCAACGTCCGCATCAACTGCGCCGGCCTTCAGGACAAGAACGCTTCACTGCCTCTGATTCAAAGGTCCGACGCCATAGTCGCGGAAGCCCTTAAACTCGAAAGTCAAATCCTCGCCGCCGTCGAAAATAATATTGAGCAATGAGTTTCAAGGAAGATATATTGGCTGGGATTCCGGAAGTGCTGCCGGAGGTAAAGCCGTACGACAATAGCGTAAACCACGCGCCGAGGCGCAAGGACATTCTCAGCGACAGAGAAAAGAAACTTGCCCTCGCCAATGCCCTGAGGTACTTTCCGCCGCAGCATCACAAGCTGCTGGCCAGGGAATTCGCAGAGGAACTGAAAGCCTACGGGCGCATATATATGTACCGCTTCAGGCCGGAGTATCCGATGTACGCCCGCCCGATTGAAGAGTACCCTGCCAAATCGAAGCAGGCCGCCGCGATAATGGCGATGATACAGAACAATCTCGACCCTCGCGTGGCCCAGCATCCCCACGAACTGATAATATACGGAGGCAACGGAGCCATCTTCCAGAACTGGGCCCAATACCGCCTCACTATGCAGTATCTTGCCACGATGACCGACGAACAGACTCTGGTAATGTACTCCGGTCATCCCCTGGGCCTCTTCCCTTCGCATAAAAATGCGCCGAGGGTGGTAGTAAGCAACGGAATGGTCATTCCCAACTACTCCAAGCCTGACGACTGGGAGCGTTTCAACGCCCTCGGAGTATCGCAGTACGGGCAGATGACGGCAGGTTCCTATATGTATATTGGCCCGCAGGGTATCGTCCACGGCACCACCATCACCGTGATGAACGCCGCCAGGAAAGTGTTACGGAGGAGATTTCTCGACTCCGGCCTTACGGCCTCCGCTCGAAATGACAATGAAGGAGCATCTCGAAATGACATGAAGGGAATGCTCTTCGTGACCGCCGGACTGGGTGGAATGTCAGGGGCCCAGCCCAAGGCCGGCAACATTGCAGGAGTAGTAAGCGTAACCGCCGAAATCAATCCCCTCGCTGCAGAAAAGCGCCACTCTCAGGGCTGGGTGGATGAACTCCACTACGACCTCCCGGAGCTAGCCTCCCGCATAGAGAAAGCCAGGAAGGAACGCGAAACTGTATCCCTGGCCTACGTCGGAAACGTAGTCGACCTATGGGAATACCTGGCGGAGCACGACATTCAGGTAGATTTGGGCTCCGACCAAACCTCCCTGCACAATCCCTGGGCCGGAGGATATTACCCTGCCGGTCTCAGCCTTGAGGAATCCAAACGGATGATGGCCCAGGAACCGGAAAAGTTCAAGGCTGCCGTCCAGGCCTCGCTCCGCCGTCAGGTGGCGGCGATCAATCGCCTTGCTGCAAAGGGAATGTATTTCTTCGACTACGGCAATGCCTTCCTTCTGGAGAGCTCCCGCGCCGGAGCCGATGTACTTAAGGAAGACGGCTCATTCAAATATCCATCTTACGTCCAGGATATCATGGGCCCGATGTACTTCGACTATGGTTTCGGTCCCTTCCGCTGGGTATGCATGAGCCAGAAGCCAGAAGACCTTGCAAAGACCGACGCCATAGCGGTAAAGGTTCTGCAGGAAATAGCAGAGACCGCCCCCGAAGAAATAAAGGGCCAGATGCACGACAACATCCTCTGGATAAAGGAAGCCGGAAGAAACAATCTTGTGGTAGGCTCCCAGGCCCGAATCCTATACGCCGACTGCGAGGGCCGCACAAAAATCGCCCTGGCCTTCAACGAAGCCATTGCCAGCGGCGAAATATCAGCCCCAATCGTACTCGGCCGCGACCATCACGACGTCTCCGGCACCGACTCGCCCTTCCGTGAGACTTCCAACATTTACGACGGTTCCCGCTTTACCGCAGACATGGCAATCCAGAACGTCATAGGCGACTCCTTCCGCGGCGCCACCTGGGTATCCATCCACAACGGAGGAGGCGTAGGCTGGGGCGAAGTAATCAACGGAGGCTTCGGCATGGTAATCGACGGCTCGCAGGCCGCGGCCGGCAATATCAGAAATATGCTCTTCTGGGACGTCAACAACGGCATCACCCGCCGCAGCTGGGCCCGTAACGAGGGCGCCATCTCCGCCATCAGGCGTGAGATGCAGCGTACTCCGGAACTCCGGATAACCATCCCGAACATCGCAGAAGAATCCATCATAGAATCAGCACTAAAATAAGCAAAAGTGACACATCAAATTTCATCCGCCCGCCTTTCGCTTGAAAGGATAAAGGAAATAATCGACAATAAGGAGAAACTTGAACTTTCGCCCGAAAGCGTCAAGGCCATAGAAAAATGCCGTAAATATCTCGACGACAAGATGGCCGACATCGACCGTCCGGTGTATGGTATCTCCACCGGCTTCGGTTCGCTCTGCAACATCACCATTCCCGAAGAGGACCTGAGCCAGCTGCAGTATAATCTTGTGGTTTCGCACGCCTGCGGCACAGGTGAGACAGTCCGCCCGGAAATCGTCAAGATAATGCTCCTGCTGAAGATTCAGAGCCTGTCTTACGGCCACTCCGGCACACAGCTTATCACAGTGCAGAGGCTGGTGGACATGTTCAACGCCGACATAATACCGGTAGTGTACCAGCAGGGCTCCCTCGGTGCCTCAGGCGACCTCGCCCCTCTGGCCCATATGAGCCTTCCGCTCATAGGCCTTGGCGAAGTCCTCTACAAGGGAGAAGTCCGGCCGAGCGCCGAAGTGTGGAAGGAATTTGGCTGGAAAGCCATCAAGCTCCAGTCCAAGGAAGGTCTGGCCCTTCTCAACGGCACCCAGTTCATGAGCGCTCACGCCGTGTGGTCGCTGATTAAATGCGAGCGCCTGACAGCCTGGGGCGACGTTATCGGAGCCCTTTCGCTCGACGCATACGACGGACGCATAGAGCCTTTCCTGCCTCTGACTCATCAGCTCCGCCCCCACAGAGGGCAGATAGAAACCGGCAAAATCTTCATCAAACTGCTTGAAGGCAGCAAACTTATAAGCAGGGAAAAAGAGCACGTTCAGGACCCTTATTCCTTCCGCTGCATCCCTCAGGTTCATGGAGCCGTCAAGGATAATCTCCGCTACGTCCGTTCCGTTATCGAAGCTGAAATCAACAGCGCCACCGACAACCCGAACATCTTCCCAGACGAGGATATGATAATATCCGCTGGTAACTTCCACGGAGAGCCTATCGCCATTCCGATGGATACCCTTGCCATAGCGATGTCGGAGCTGGCAAATATCTCTGAACGAAGGATTTTCCGCCTGATTTCCGGACATCGCGGCCTGCCCAAGTTCCTGGTCGCCGAACCCGGCCTCAACAGCGGATTCATGATTCCGCAGTACACGGCCGCCTCGATAGTGAGCCAGAACAAAGGCCTCTGCTGGCCGGCATCCGCCGATTCGATTCCTTCTTCACAGGGCCAGGAAGACCACGTGAGCATGGGCTCGAACGCAGCCACAAAACTCGTCCGCGTAGTCGATAACGTAGAGACGGTTCTGGCAATCGAACTTTTCAATGCAGCCCAGGCCCTGGATTTCCGCAAACCGGAAAAGACTTCTCCCCAGCTGGAAAAGATTCTGAACGACTACCGCAAGGAGGTCCCGTTCATCGACAAGGATACATATATGCATCCGCTCATAATGAAATCTGTTGATTTCCTCCGCAACGAACCCTGCCCCGTCAGCATATGATTATCAAGAACATAGGAAGCCTTTGCGGCATTCTGCCCGAAGGCGTGGCCCGTAAGTGCGGCGCCGAAATGGACAAAGTCGAATGCCTCGAAAACGCCTGGCTGAAAGTCGATGACGGCAGAATCATCGACTTCGGCATGATGGATTCCTGCCCTGCGCCGGAAGAAAAGCACTGCGATGGAGACGGCTGCCATCACGACGGTGGTTGCCAGGGCGGAGGTGGACATTGCGGGGGCGGGGGCTGCCACGGTGGAGGAGGGTGCCACGGAGGTGGCTGCCATAATCACGATGGCGAGGAAGTAGTTGATGCCGCCGGAGGCTTCGTGCTCCCAGCCTTCTGCGACAGCCATTCACACATAGTCTATGCCGGCTCGCGCGAAGGAGAATTCCTCGACAAGCTCCGCGGCCTGAGCTACGAAGAAATCGCGGCCCGTGGCGGCGGCATCCTGAATTCCGCCGACCGCCTGCACGAGTGCCCGGAAGAAGAGCTCTACGCCCAGTCGTTGGATCGGGTACAGGAAATGATGTCTTTCGGAAGCGGAGCCATAGAGATAAAGAGCGGTTACGGACTCTCTACAGAAGATGAGCTCAAGATGCTGCGCGTAATCAGGCGCATAAAGGCATCCGTTCCGGCACAAATCAAGGCCACCTTCCTCGGAGCCCACGCGGTTCCCCGCGGAATGTCCCGAGATGAGTATGTCGATAAGATAATTTCCGAGATGCTTCCGCTCGTCGGGGAAGAAGAACTCGCTGATTACGTGGATGTTTTCTGCGACAAAGGATTCTTTACTTCCGAAGATACCGCACGCATACTTGAGGCAGCGGCGAAATACGGGCTTCGCCCGAAAATCCACGCCAACGAGCTCGCCGTCAGCGGCGGAGTTCAGGTAGGAGTGCAGCACGACGCTCTCTCCGTCGATCACCTCGAACGTACCACCGACGCTGAAATCGAGGCGCTCAAAGGCAGCGCGACAATGCCTGTAATGCTGCCGGGGTCGTCCTTCTTCCTCGGACTCCCCTACGGCCGTGCGCGTGATTTCATCAGCGCCGGCCTTCCCCTGGCCCTCGCCTCCGACTACAATCCCGGTTCATCGCCCAGCGGCGACATGCGCTTTGTAATGGCCCTCGGCTGCATCAAGATGAGAATGACACCCGCCGAGGCCTTCAACGCCTGCACCATCAACGGAGCTTATGCCATGGGAGTGGAAAAAGAAGTTGGCTCAATTACACGTGGTAAAAGAGCCAACCTCATTATAACCTGGCCGCTACCGTCACTGACTCAGATAGTCTATCAGTATCGTAAGCCTTTTATTCGCTGGATACTTCTATAGCTTATTTCTTTGCTTTAAGAAGGTCGCGGATTTCTTCGAGGAGAACTACATCGTCGGGCTTGGGTGCGGGTGCCTCAGGCTCTGCAGGAGCGGCTTCCTTTTCTTTCTTGCGGAGATTTGCAGCCTTGTTGATGGCCTTGATCATCACGAAGATACTAAGAGCGATGATGATGAAGTCGACGGTAACCTGGATGAAGTTGCCGTAGTGCAGGACAACAGCCTCTTTGACGACTGCTCCCTCTTCAACGACAGCCTCCCTGAGGACAGCCGTAAGTTCGGTGAAATTGACATTGCCGATAAGGCCGCCGATGGCAGGCATCAGGATGTCGTTGACCATAGAAGAAACGATTTTTCCGAAGGCGCCGCCGATGATCACACCGACTGCCATGTCAAGGACGTTGCCCTTCATTGCAAACTCCTTGAATTCTTTCAAAAATCCCATAGTGTAAAGTATTAAATGTTAAAGAATTGCTATTGTCTGGAGAGAATTGTACAGCGTGCCGATGGCCTTTGCGAGTATGTTGTCGGGGAGGACGATTGACACCTCTCCACCAATAGTCTCCATACTAACCTTGACTACGCCCTCAGCGAGACGCTTTATCTGCGAAGCATCGGGATAGCATATGACGTAGCCCTCGGAAAGGTCTTTTTCCTGCTTCAGGCGGATATATTCACCTGCTGATGTCACGAAGGTGACGGCAGAGCCGAGAGCAAGGGTTTTACCGGGCACAAGCAACACAAGGTCATAGCTCTCGGAGTTATTCTCCGGTGAATAGATATAGCTCATATAGACACTGAGGCCGGCTCCGGCGTCGAGGGTTTCGGTGGAAGCCAGACGAGAGCCTGCTGCCGTATCATTGACACCCGTAAGATGCTTACCCAGTTCGATGGCAGGGACAGGCGCATCCTTGATGGCATCGAACGCCCTGGCAAGAGCCTTGGAGAAGGCATTGTCCTTGAAAGAAAGCTTTACGTGTCCGCTGGCCGACATCCTTCTGGCAGCGTCGATGGAAGTGACTCCTGAAATGAGTTTTTTCATATCCCTTTCTTCAAGATAATACTCACCGAAGTTCCAGTAGCGCTTGTCGCTGCCACTGCCGATTCCGTTCGGAGCCACGAGATTGGCCGACGAGGATGAATGCTTTGAAACTACCGAAGAGCCATCGGACAGGTCGAAGGTAATCGAGGCGCCCTTTGGCATCTTCCACGCGAATTCGCTTTCGAAGTCGAGGCGGAGGACGTATACCGGAACTCCGTCGGGGAAGGCAATCTTCCCGAGCTTGATATATACGGGAGATGATGCTGATTCGGCTTTCACGCGCTCTGCGCCTGTATAGACGTAGCCGTTGCGCTTGTAATTATACTTCAGCATATCCGGCTGTGCGGCCTGCAGCGAAGCCGAGAAGAGGACGATGGCCGAGAATGCGGCAAATATGCATTTTTTTGTCATAATTAAATGTCTTTCAGATTCAGAAGAGCCTCTTTAAGGGCAGGGATTTTCTTTTTCCCGGCCGGACGGCTGCACAGGGCATAAACCATGCCGGCGAGGGCTGCGCCGCCGGCGAGGGCGACGTAGTGGAGCGGCTCCGGTGCAGGATTGAGAACCTTTGTCAGTCCCCACAGAGCCGCCAGGCCGAGAACGGCCATAATGGCATCGGCGATGTAACTGATTTTCCGGGCAGTACTGAAAGAAACAGCATAGACGTGTTCTTCGGCGGCAGCATCAGACTTCTCCGAAATGTCGCAAATAACGTAACTAACCCTTAAAGCATCGGAGAAATCAAGCCAGAACTGGGTGCCGCCCATCTGTCCGATGTTCTTGCAAAGGGGTTGAAGGGTATCCCATACCTTCTGGCAGAAAGGTTCCAGGGCGAGGGAGGAGTGAATCTCCGCTTCCGCCACCTTCCCGGATATATTGATATTGGTTTCGAATTCCATACGGACAGTATTTACCTAAACGCAAATATACTTATTTTTTTGTATCTTTTTCGTATATTTGACGAATCGATAATTAAAACACTGACTCGATATGACCTTTGCGATGATTATCCAGCTGCTGATTGTGCTTGCGGCGCTTTACGTAGGCTCACGCTACGGCAGCCTTGCGCTTGGAGCCATCTCCGGAATCGGACTGGCCGTCCTCGTCTTCGGCTTCGGCCTCAAGCCCGGCACTCCCCCCACCGACGTCATTTACATAATCGTAGCCGCCGTAACCTGTGCCGGTATGCTTCAGGCATCGGGAGGCATGGACTGGATGATTCAGATTGCAGAAAAGATGTTGCGCAAGCATCCCGATTCCATCACTTTCCTCGCACCGCTCTGCACTTTCTTCCTGACGGTGCTCGTCGGTACCGGCCACGTGGTCTACACGCTGATGCCGATTATCTGCGACATCTCCCTCAAGAAAGGAATCCGCCCGGAGCGTCCCTGCGGCGTTGCCTCCATCGCCTCGCAGGTCGGTATCACCTGCTCGCCGATTGCCGCCGCCGTTGTATCCTTCGTCGCAATCTCAAATGCCAACGGCTATAATGTAGCCATTCCCCAGGTCCTGATGGTAACCCTTCCGGCCTGCATCATCGGCATCCTGCTGGCCTCCACCGCATCCTATCGTCGCGGGAAAGACCTCGACAAGGATCCCCTCTTCCTGGACAGAGTCGCCGACCCCGAGGTCAACAAATATATGTACGGCGAATCAGTCACCACCCTCGACAAGAAAATTGACGGCCACGCAAAGGCCTCCGTATATGTCTTCCTCTTCTCCCTGCTGTGCATCGTCGGCTTCGCTTTCTGCCAGATGATTCACGTTGATGTCGACGGAGCGAGCGTTCCGCTTGCAAAGGCGATGGGCATTCCCAAGATGAACATCATCATCCAGATAATAATGCTGATGGCGGCCGCTTTCATCATCATCTTCTGCAAGGCGCAGCCCAAAAAGGCCGTCGGCGGAGCAGTATGGCAGAGCGGAATGGTCGCCGTAGTAGCGATTTACGGAATCGCCTGGCTGGCAGATACTTACTTCGGCAACTATCTTGAAGAGCTGAAGCTCATGCTGACCGATCTGGTATCGGCATATCCCTGGAGCATAGCATTCGTATTCTTCCTGGTATCGGTTCTCATCAACTCCCAGGGAGCTGTCGTCGTGGCCATGCTGCCACTCGCCTATAAGCTCGGCATCCCCGGTCCGGTACTTCTGGGCGTCCTCCCGAGCGTTTACGGATACTTCTTCATCCCCAACTATCCTTCGGATATCGCCACCGTGAACTTCGACCGCTCAGGCACCACCGTCATCGGCAAATACCTCCTGAACCACAGTTTCATGATGCCCGGCCTCGTCAGCACCTTCACAGCCACCATCATCGGCTACCTCATCACGACCGTTTTATTCCCGGGCTACTTCGGAAGTTTCACGCTGTAAACATTTTTTGCACAAAGCTGTCGGAATTCCGGCAGCTTTTATTATATTTGCAGTCCCAAACTGGAAGGTTGGCCGAGTGGTCGATGGCGGCAGTCTTGAAAACTGTTGGGCGGCAACGTCCCGGGGGTTCGAATCCCTCACCTTCCGCATCAATGCCGGCAAATGCCGGCATTTTCGCTTCAGGTGAGGGATTCAGCGCTTCGCGCTAATCCAATTCCTAGGGGCTCTGCCCCTATCATACCCCGGCACCTCCGGTGCTATTTGCCCACGCACATTTGGAATCCCGGAAGGTGAGGGATTGCCTAAATTTCCGGCACCCACACAACCCCATGCAGTAACAAATCAAATGCGATCTGGAGCACAAGCGACGTGGCGAACGCACGTGCGCCGAACTCGTGATACGGCTCCACTGAACCATCGGCGGCCGGTTCGGACTCGCTGTCATTTATATACAGGCTGACATTACTTTTCGACAGCCCCTTCTCATCAACCAGGAAATTATAGAGGTTCTCGGAGCACACAACAGGCACGGTAATGTCCTTCCGGTGATGATACAGCGAAATCTTTTCGTCCCCTCGCGGAGTCCAGCCCTTGCAGAGGTTCTCATTTTCCATCGCATCAGCCAGCTTTATTGCAATTTCCGACTCCGGATTCAGGATTTCATCGGTAGCGAATGAAGAGAAGGCCAGCGAGCCTATATGCTTGTCGATTTGGGTACGGGTGTATTTCTTACTTAGAATCCATTTGCCGATATCCCCCAACACAGGCTGTTTGAACATCCTGTTCAAAGGAATTCCCAGACGATAGAATTCATTGCATGCGATGATGACGCTAATCACGGTAGATGGCATCCCGGTAAGATCCTGCTTAAGGAACTCCTTATACGTAGCAACCACATCGTAGGAGCCGGCCCCGGCAAAAGTATGGGAGATTTTAATGTCAGGATACTCCTCGGCGATTATTTTCACTACCCCGATGGATGTCTGACCGCCCTCGGAATAACCTATATTGTAAAGAATGTCTTCCGTTCCACTCCGGAAAGACAGCCCCAGCGTAGGAATCAGTTCTCTGGCGCCGAGCAAGGCATCTACGCTGGCACGGGCGTTGGCGGAAGCGAGGCAGTATGCCTGCGGCTTCGACTGAGTGACACCGAAGCCGTAATAATCGGCCGATACGGTAATAAGTCCGCTCCCGGAGGCCACATACTGCATATCCAGCTCTCCCCTGCTCGGACATTCATTTGCCTTGAAAATGGTATAATGGTTAATCAGGGCTATCCCGTTTGCCTTTTTTTCATCGGCCGCCTTGCTATCGACGGTAAATGTCCCCGACAGCATCACAGGCTGTCCGAAAGGATCGGTCGACGGGTACACGAAGTTGTAAGCTGTTACCTTATGGTCGGGATGAGGGATGATGGCGGTGATACGGGCGTCACCGTATTCGACAGGGCCCGAATCTGTTCCGGACTTGCTGCACGCAGCAAATCCAAGCACCATCATCAAAAGAATGACTCTCCTCATACGGTCGCGAAGATAGCATTTTTTAACAACAAACATCAATAAAAATTATTAACTTCGCGTTTACTTGCGAGTAAGAAGATTCAGATATGTTTTCTTTCATCCTTTGTCTGTTTGCCCTGATTGCGGGTTACGCCATTTACGGAAAGTTTGTAGATAAGGTGTTCGGCTCCGATTCGTCGCGGGTTACTCCTGCAGTGAGCAAGGCCGACGGCATAGACTTTATCGCGCTGCCGTCATGGAAGGTATTCATGATACAGTTCCTGAATATCGCGGGCACGGGGCCCATCTTCGGCGCCATCATGGGCGCCAAATTCGGCCCTTCATCCTATCTCTGGATTGTTCTGGGCTGTATTTTCGCGGGTGCAGTGCACGATTACTTCACCGGAATGCTTTCGCTCCGTAACGGCGGAGCCTCCCTTCCGGAGCTGATTGGAAAATATCTCGGCAAGACTACCCGCGGCGTGATGCTGGCCTTCAGCGTTCTTCTGCTCCTTCTGGTCGGGACTGTCTTTGTCTATTCCCCGGCCGAAATCCTCAAGACTCTTGCCGGCGACGGCTCCGACCTTTCGTTTATGCTGTGGGTGGGGATTATCTTCATTTATTATATAGTAGCCACGATGCTGCCTATCGACAAAATCATAGGCAAGATATATCCGGTATTTGCCTGCGCCCTGCTGTTTATGGCCGCCGGGCTGATGGTTGCATTGTTTGTCAAGTGGCCTGCGCTCCCTGAAATCTGGGATGGACTTGCCAACCGCACCAGCGCGGCTACGCCAATCTTCCCCTGCCTCTTCATCACCATAGCCTGCGGCGCAATAAGTGGCTTCCACGCCACTCAGAGCCCTCTTATGGCCCGCTGCCTCAAGGACGAAAAGCTCGGCAGGCCGGTATTTTACGGCTCGATGATTACTGAAGGTCTTGTCGCCCTCGTATGGGCTGCCGTAGCCTCGTGGTTCTTCTATGGCGGAGGCGCCGCCGAGACCGGCGGAGCGCTCTCCTCTTCTGCGCCGCGCGTAGTTGAACTCGTGTCCGGCAACTGGCTGGGGGTCGTAGGAGGCATCCTTGCCATTATGGGCGTCGTAGCGGCTCCTATTACCAGCGGCGATACCGCTTTCCGCAGTGCCCGCCTTATCATCGCCGATGCAATGAATTTCGGGCAGAAGCCTATCCGCAACCGCCTTGCCATCAGCATCCCTCTTTTCGCTTTCGCCGGTATTCTGCTGTGGTTCAACTTCTCCGACAAGAACGGCTTTGAAAACATCTGGGGATACTTCGGCTGGGCCAACCAAACCCTGGCCGCCATTACTCTCTGGGCGGCGACTGCTTACCTGGTCTCTGCAAAGAAAGGTGTATATTACCTTCTGACCTTGCTTCCGGCCTGTTTTATGTCGGCCGTCTGCCTGGTTTATCTGTTCGTGGTCAAGCTCCCGATTATGCAGGCCGGGCTTTCGGCTCCTGTAGGAATCAGCATTTTCATGCTCTGCCTCGGAGGCTTTTTCCTGCGACTCAGAACACTTCGCCGATAAATTTCTTGCCAAAATGTTTGGAAAGGTCACTGGCATAAAATATATTTGCTAGTGAATCAAGCCATTAACGTAGCACTAATCCATAAATTTCTGATATTATGAAAAAGTTATGCATCATTCTCGCCCTCCTTTTCATGGGCTCCGCCGCGTGGTCACAGAACACCACCGCACCCGCTGATCTGCAAGTTGCTCAGAAACAGCTGAAAACTAAAGATGCCAAGCAGGACAAAGGCAATGTCAAGGTCGAAAAAGGCAAAGACGCTTCAATCTCCAAGCCCAAAGGCAAAGAAGTAAAAGAGACCAAGTCCAGCGGCTCCAAGACCAAAGCCAAAGATCAAGGCAAAAAACAGAAATAATTCTCAGCCGAATATACATTTAAGAGGGTGACCACGCCACTCTCTTTTTTAATACTTTGCTAAATCTCGCTTTTTAGGAGACTTTTAGCAGAAAATGATTTCTACGCAAAGAGATCGTCCATCACCACCTGGGACTGCACTGCGTCGGAGTACATATCTCCTTCCCGTGTATGTAGTAACTGAAAAGTGTACCAGATTCTCGTTCAAAAGTATACCAGAAGAGTACGCTTCAAAGTGAATTCATTTAGGTGGCTAAAAAAGAGTATCTTTCGTAAACAATGCCTTGAAATCATCAAGCTGCTTTTCCGCAACACCTAACTCTTTTGCTGAACACTTATCTGCTAACGCCGCGAAATCCAGGCGCATCAGAAGATCTTTGTTGATCACTCTTTTAGCATCGCTGAACATCAAGGAATGTAGTAGGCGCTGAGCGTGTTCGCCATTGAGAATCTTCAAGGTTACGCGTGCTGCCTCTTCTGATTCCATCCCAATAAGATAGCATGTATCATCCAGCATTGCCGGCTTTCCTTCTATGGGAGAAATCATTGAAAAACAGGCGTGCTTATACAAACCAGAAACGGCTATCTTATACGGCGCAAAGGAATAAGGTCCTATCCCAAAAATAGAAAACCGTGGACGCTTCTTATAAATGACGCTTTTGCGACCATCAAGCTCTTTTGAATGTGAGTTTAGATATGCGTACGCTTTGGGGTATTTGATTTTGATATAATCAGTTCTTTCAGACGCGTTATGTTGCGTTATAATTACATATCTGGAGGCTTCCGCTATATTCTCATCTCCGATATGAGAACTCTTCAAAAGAGGATATATGAGATCGTCTTCTATTTCAACAATCTCCCCAAGAGCATTAAAATACCTACCGGAAGAATCCTTACGTAACTCCATAACTTTAGAGCAATCATGTTTTACTCCAGACCACCACTCAAAAGGACAAACTCCATCACAATCTCGAGTCTCATAATAGTCCTCTATGTTAGACACAAACGAATTGTTTGCCCATCCATAGTTATGAAGGTGAGCCAGCGTATAGAAGTCATAAACAGAGCAAACAGTTGCAAAGGGGCCACCAAAGTTACACGTCAATAATGAGGCGGATACACTTACATTGAACTCTTTTGTGGCGTTAATATTCCACTGCCTTACATCTGATATGGCAATATGCGCTTTGGGCTGCTCAAATACGATTGTTTCCTTCGAACAACTATTGCGCTATTCCACAAATTACTGTCAGTTTCTTTTTCCCTGTAATAATCATCACGACAGGAAGGCCATCTGGTGCCATATGTTCAGTAAGATGTACAAGAAGTTTCATGTCTAATGAACTTGGCTTTGTAGGACATCTATCCGGATGTGAGTGCCATTCTCCGACATAGCATATTTGCCCATCAGTCACTTCACGATATTCTTCATACTGCTTTAAAACAGTCTTATCACCTCGTATGAAATACTCTCGCTCGTTTACACTATTCTCGGCATATATGCTATCAAATATGTATATTTTCTTTCTAGGGATATCAATAGATCCTATCAGTACCCCTCCAGTTTCATTTGGTAAGTATTTACTACGTTCGGCCTGAATCTCATTAATCAACCTATCGCAGATATAAACTGAATATCCATTAGTTGAGAAACGTGTCCAAGAACTTGGGGCTTTGTGATAAAACTTGGTTGTACACGACTCATCATCAATTTGCCATAAGGAGATGCTTGCCTCTTGAGAATGAATTATTGAAGGAAGCACCTTGGCAGCAATGGCGGCACACTGAGCCACGTCCGCATTATTGATTTTTACGGATAACTCCCGGCAACTATTCCTCCTGTATCTTATTTTAGAGTCTTTCTTGAGGAAAAGATGGTCGTGAAGTTCAGGAGTTTCATTAATCATTCTGTAATATTCCATCTCAAGCAAATCAAGTTTGTGGACTCTTGCTGTGTCTTCTGCAAGGATTATTAGACTTTTGCCTGACGGGTTCAGGAAAGTGGAGATTCTTCTTGTCTTGATTTTCTTGTCAACGTCTGATGCAAGGATGCGTTCTACAGCTATGGAAGTGGAAATGTCGATAATTGCCTTTGAATTTGCGAAAGCTTCAAGGATTTCAGAATCAGACACTGTTTCTTCCGATATTTTTTTACAAATAGGTTTACACAATGAGTTGTCCCCCAAAAGATTATTCATATCGAAAGCAACGCTCAAAGCCTTGTTGAATCCAATACAGGCACGGTTGAGCTCGTGCCTTGCCAAATTGTGTGGGCATAATGTATCATCGTCAATGACGATCCATTTGCCAAAACCGGTTCGACATAATAGATTCAATACTTGCGAGCCAAGAGCCCCTGCTCCAATAAGAGTGTGTAAGCAAGTGTCCTCTATTGCTCCGTTACATTGTGCAGCAAAAGAATGGCTAAAGTCTTCCATACACGACAACAGTTGAATTGGACGTTCAAGAATATAATTTTTGATAGCTGGGGTAATAGGGTTAACGATGTATCCGGAATTGCCTTTGGTCCATAATCCTGACTTCACAGCCAGGTCTCTAAGTGTTTCAACGGTGTTGACAAAGAAAGTGTCAACCTTCTCTGCTATCGATGCATTTGAACGTTTCAGAGGGATATCACACAGAAACAGAATTGTGACATCCGAGTATGAATCTCCATCGGAAGCGATATCCTGATTGCAAAGGATGTTTGATAGCAAGGAAAATAGAGTGCAGCCATTATTATATTTGAGGCTGCTATCCAGATTTAATAAAGAAGAAAAATCCCAATTGATATCACCATGGACAACAGGATCAGCAATTATCCGAAGAGAAACATATTTGGTTTTTGCTTCTTTATCTGAAACAAGTTTGAATAAATGCTTGCCGGAATAATCATTGTATGGCTTGAGGCCGAAGCTTGTAATCTCTTCCTGAAGACTCTCTTTGCTTACAACAACAGACTTTGATGTTGATAAGAACGGCTCTAATTCTTGGTCATCTTTGTGGAGCTTCCCTTTGGCTGTAAGGTTAAACCACTCTCTAATTTGGTAAAGGAACTGGGATGCTGTAAATCTGTGCTTGACTTCATCAAACGAATCTTCTGTAATGCACAACCATACAGGGCGCATCCTGATATTCGTATGTGGAATTCCTTGCGGAAAGTCAGGCCGCAAAGCATGCACTATGGGAAAGTCGGTTTCTATTTCGTCGAAAACAATGGCAATATCTTCGTATTCTCTAATATCTATTACTGGGTATTGAGGCTTGTCAACAGCAATAGTAAGAAATAGGTATTCGGTATTTCCGTGACGCTTTGCTCCTGTGACATTGTAAATCTCAGAATCATAACTAGCTGCACGTACAAATTCCTTTGCACGTGGAAAGCGTAAATCAGAGATAGCTATATCTTCGTAAGTCGCTAAATCTATTTTGATTTCATCCATAAACCTGCACGCGGAGTGGAACTGCCCAGTATCGTTGTCGTACCCGTATATGAAAGAGCACGTTTAAATGTAATTCCGTCTGAGTCAAATTCATAGACTATAGGCTGAGGCTTTTTCTCCCCACCATTGATGGCTGTATTCTTGAACCTTTCAGCAGTTACCGTTTTGATGTATTGCTTGCGGGCTTGGAAATGAGGAGGGTTGTTGTCATTATCTTCTATCTTGTTCGATGATGATACGATGTGAGCTCCTTCATTTGCATATCCCAAAAATTTTGACGCGGAGTCGACGACATCAGGATGATCTTTTTGGGGCGTGTCGTTGAAGAAAGACCAGGAACAATGATGGGGAGCAAGCAAAATATCCCATTTGAGGGCATCCTCGTTGGATTTTGCTTCAGAGATATCCATTATATGCTCAAACACATAATGGTCGGCATCTCCACAAATAAATACTCTCGAAACGCGTTGTCCTGAATTTATATTCAACTGCATAACAATGCTGGCAATGTTTTCATCTTTATCCGCCCAACTTGTTTGAATGTCGCTCTTTAATGGTGCATGGATGAAAATATTCAATCCAGATAAGTATTTGCCGTTTATCTTGTAGATGGTTGAGCCTGGGATATAGTGGATACCTTCCTCAATCTTGTCCTCGTCATTGTACCCGATGATATGAATTCTGTTGCCGAGTTTGTCGGCTTTGGCATCGCCGGATCGAAATAATCTGAGACGGCGGTTCGCTTCATTCCTGATGGCATTGGCATCATCACACAGATTAAGTTGGAAAACCTTTTGAGTCACCCAAAGCTCGCCGATTATGATTTCTTCATTTTCCTTGTTGGTGTCACCATAGTCATCAGGATCTCCGTGATAAAAATTGGCATCATATCCAAGGCAGTGGTCCTCGTGGGGATGAGAGTTGACAAACAAGTCAACAAATGGTTTACCGTTGACTGTTTGAAGTTCTTCCATAAGGTCCTTCTTCACATCGTACACTTCAGTGCCATCATCTTTTTTCTCTGGTTTGCGTATCTGGCAATCAAACATTGCAGTGAACCCATCAGTGAGTTTCAGCAAAACATTGTCCCCATTTCCTACAGGGTAAAACTTTATCTTATGGCTCATACTTTTTTACTGTTTTTATCTTCTAAGATTTCAATTGCTCTATAAACATTTGTATATGAATGCGTTTCTTTGTCGCACACTTTTGCGTTAGCAGTTGCGAAGCTTATCCTATTATCGGCGCAGAGTTCTTGTACCCATTTTTCCTTCTCTAAATATTCAGTGCTTTTCTTGTAAGAGGTAAGATGCTTTCTCAATGCATCTTCTGCTGATTTCGAATCCCTGAAATAAGAATGGTTGTTCTCAAAATGAAGAAGGAACCAGTATTCAATGGATGGTAAACTGCTGCAAATCAAGACGTTTTTCTTGTCTTTGTGCTTCTTAATGAAGGCAGCAAGTCTTTTATTTTCAGCATCATCTCTAACAGAGACATCGGCATCAAACACGCAAATTACATATACTCTATTCGACAGCAACTCTTCAACTTTTTTCTGGATTTCTTTGATGCTTGTGTTCCCGAAGAACCTTGGTCGTATAGTACATCGATATCCCATTATCTGACGCAGATGCGTGAAATAGAACTGCTCAGTAATACCTTCTCCGACAATATATATACTATCGGTCAGATTTCTGGTTTGTAATTGACGTTTCGGCATAGACTATATATTAGGAATTGCACCAAATTGCCCGAAACGATAGGCCTTCTGTAAGGATGTTATTCGATTGATGCCTTTGAAATCAATGAGAGAATATAGCTCCGTAGCACCATTTTCTTTTTTGCTCGTGAACCAAATGCTATCGTTGCGAAGCAAATCATCGGCTTCCAATAAACCATCATAATGTGTAGTGACAAGCATCTGGGATTCTCCTTTGTGCTTCAGGAAATCCTCCACAATGAATTCAATGAGGGCGGGGTGAAGTGAATCCTCAATCTCATCTATTGTTATAAAGGAATTGCTTTCTACCGCATGATCGATAACTCCGGAGAGTCCAAAAGTTCTTATTGTTCCATCAGACTGAAGATTTTTGGGTAGTTTGTAGTATTCTTTTTCACCGTTCTCGTTTGTGATACAATGCTCAAAATCAACTTTGTTCATAGTGATTGTCTTGTCTCTTTTGAGACGTTCAATCTCTGACACAGGAACGCCTTCAGAACTCTTTATGAGTAATGGAATCAATTCATCTGGAACTTTTCTCTCAATTTGCTGGATGTCTATACCTGTTATATTATAATCAGCCCTTTGCAAGAAATTGAGAATCGCTCCCTTTTTGCTCTCGTCACGAGATATTATGCTTTCGGTATATGCCACATTGTCTTCCAGTCCCATTCGATGTTGGAAGGTAAAATGAGCTTTAGCCCAGTTCATAACTGTGTCCATTTCCTCTGCACCGACATTTACTTTGTTGTATGCGGCAAAAACAGAGACATTCTGGAGGCAATATAACGAAATTTGCTCCTTCGCTGCCTGTACTAGTTTAACTCTCTTGGGATTGAAGGTAATTTGTGATATACCGTCCACGGTAACCCGTTCATAAATAGTGGCAGGCTGCTGTGACGGATATGTCAGTAATTTCTCGTTCAATACGACATTGTTGCTAACAGTGAGATTGTAAACATATTTTTTCTGGCCGATGTAAAATCCTATTGAAAACTCTGATGGTTGATTGGGCATCTCACTTGAAAGAAGGAACGGGATAGCTCCGGTAGGTTGATCTTTATTTTCAAGATATTGAAACCAGAAATTTCTCAGGAATTCAATTGCAGATACAAGATTTGTCTTTCCAGATGCATTTGCCCCATATACAACGGCTATGCGGAGAATTCTCACCCCTGGCGCGATTTCTACAACCTGATAGTCTTCGTATTTTTTATCTTTTGTGGCTTCGAAATTAAATACAACTTCGTCTTTGAAAGATAAGAAGTTTTTAATCTTAATGTACTGTATCATAATTGTTTATTGTTATTTGCGTCCAATGTTTCAAGTAATCTTTCGGCATATCTGAATGCGTGTATCTTTATTATCCTTTCTCTTACGACAAAACTTTGAAAGGCGATTTCGCATAACGACAGAGCTAGTCCGAAACTGGAAAAAGGATATGTCATCACACCCAAAATCATAAGAGTAACATATATGGGAATAGCTAATGCTGCAATCCAGATAGATATACACTTCAATCCATAAATGTTTCGCCACATTCCATAATCTTCGTTCTCACATTTAAGAAGTTGGTGTTCCGCGCCTCGGGTGTTGGCACGAAGATATTTGGATACGCTGTCATAGATTTCATCACATTTCTCCAAATTTGCCTCTTCATCTGATTTCGTGGGTAAACGAAGATCAGGCAAAAGGTGCAGAATTACTGAATAATAACGGGTCTTCGTTTGGCAGTCAATAATCGCATTTGTTTGCCTGAGTAGCACACTTGTCGGTTTTCCACCCCAGGATTTGAACATTTTCTTTTCTTTATCGCGCCCCAACGTTCTGCAAATTGAGGCTAATATATATAGCAGTGCAGAAATGATGATTAATGGGAAAGCGAAATCCGTTATAGAGTTTATGCCAGGAACACAGTTAAAGAGAATAGGGAACAATGGAAGCAAGGTGACTATAGCCGGCGTTAATCCTGCTTTCAACTGATAAGAATCCAATATAACCATACTTTTGTTTTCCATATTTGCAATTTTTCTGCAAATATACAAAACTAAATTCAAATATTCGTTATTCGGTTGCAAAAATTCTGTAATACCAACAGGTCACTCTGAACCATCTCAAAAGTATATTCGTTCATATCAGAAAGGTTTTCGCAAAGGTCGGAGCATTTGCCGATATAATCAAAGCGGTCAAAGCCAGTTCGCTACGCTAAAGCTACGCTCACTCGCTTTGGCTGCGCCCTCCGGGGCACTATCGCGCCCCTCCGAATTCCGCTTATGGCAGCTCCACTGCGAGACTCTGCCCGCCGCGCCAAGGTGCTTTGGTCAGAGACTCGCGGCCGCTCCACGCCGCGCTTCGCGCATATAAGAGAAAAAGGTCACGGCCAGCAGTCGGTTGTTCCGCTCGCTGCGCCCCCTCCACAACCGCCAGCTCGCCGTGCTGGTCAGTCCCCCCGACCCCTTGTCCGGGGATGGACAAGCCCCCGGCAGTGTCTTCCCTTTCCACCACAGCATCCAGCATAATATCGAAAAAGATTTGTTATTCTAAATATTATTCGTACTTTTGTGAACTGAAAGTAATGCGTAGAACTACTATGAGTTTACAAAATCGACTTCTCCTGAACCTGTACAAGGATAAAGCAAGTGTTTTCACTATGCAGGGGATTGCCTTGGCTTATGGCCTGGAGCGGGACCGGGATATATTGAAGAGCAGGATGAACAGCTATGTCAAGAAGGATGAGATTCTCAATCCCCGGAAAGGAATCTATGCCAAACCGGACTATGATGAAAAGGAACTTGCCTGCCTGCTCTATACCCCGTCCTACATCTCCCTGGAGTATGTGCTTCAACGTGCCGGAATTATCTTCCAGTACAGCGATGAGATTACCTCCGTGGGGAATCTGAGCAGGAGCGTTGAAATCGACGGCAAGGTGTACCGGTATCGGAAAATCAAGGGCGAAATCCTGGTTGATACGACAGGCATAATCCGCGAAGGCAATGTCAATATAGCGTCTCCGGAAAGAGCCTTCCTCGACACTTTATACCTTGACAGCAATTATTATTTCGATAATCCATCCTCCCTGGACAAACAAAAGGTGCTTTCTCTCCTCCCTATCTATAATAGCAAAACGCTCGAGCAACGTGTTTCAAAAATTCTCGGATAATGGATACGAACAAACACAAATTCTTCATGCTGCAGCTGCTGAAGGACATCTTCTCCGACTCGCTGCTATCCTCCGTCCTGGCATTCAAGGGCGGCACTGCCACCATGTTCTTTCACAATCTGCCGCGCTTCTCGACTGACCTGGACTTCAAGCTGCTGAATCCGGAAAAGGGAACCGAAGTTTATGAGAGAGTCCGTAATATTGTCCTTAAATATGGCAAGATCTACGACGAAGCATTTAAGCACTACGGTATTATTATCGTACTCGATTACGGAATCGGCGAACGGAAGCTTAAGATTGAGATATCCAACAGGCTGTTCGACAATCACTATGAAATCCTGAATTATCTCGGCCTCCAGATGCGAGTCTTGGTTAAAGAAGATATGTTCGCACATAAATTGTGCGCGCTCCTTGACAGGACCGAGATTACCGGCCGAGACGTATTCGACTGCTGGTTCTTCCTGAAAGAACGTACATCTGTCAATAAAGAAATCGTTGAATCCCGCATGGGAATGCCCATTGAAGAATATCTGGACAAATGCATCGCAAATGTGCAGAATATCTCAGAAAAGAGCTTGATTAGCGGTTTGGGAGAGTTAACCGAAGGCGAGATGAAGGATTTCGTTCGCCATGGTCTGAAAGACGAACTCATCTCACTTATGACCATGTTCAAGACCTTCCCTTCTTTTGTGTAGCGTCTATTCGCTTGTAGCCTCAAAGAATGAGAAGTGGACGTGGCCGTATTTGCGTTCCTTGACGAAGGCGGGGTGGGAGGAGAAGGAGTGCTCGCTGCCGTGCTCGAGGATGAAGTACGCGCCGGGGTGCATTATGCCGGCACCGAGGACGAGGTCAGGGAGCCTCTCGAGGCCATCGAGGGCGTAGGGAGGGTCGGCGAAGACGAGGTCGAACTTTTCCTTGCAGAGCGGAATGAAATCAAAGACATTGTGGCGGACCATGGTGATTTTCTCGGCGACGCCGAGTTCCTTTGCGGCCGAAGAAATGAAGGCCGCATGGGCGGGAGCCATCTCCACGCACCATACGTGTCCGACTCCCCGCGAAATGAATTCAAATGAAATGGCGCCCGTGCCTCCGAAGAGGTCGAGCACTTTCAGGTCGTCGAACTCGTATTCGTTGTCGAGGATATCAAAAAGGGCCTCACGTGCAAAATCCGTCGTAGGCCGGGCCTTGTACCCTGCCGGCGGGAATACACCCTTACCTTTGAGAAATCCGGAAATTATCCTCATAATGCCTCGACGGCCTTGAAGTAGCGGTAAAGCGACATCTCCTGATCCGGGTCGAGGGCAGTGCGGAAGCAGATGGTCGAGACCTCGGGATTAAGCTGCAGATTCTTCATCGCCAGGAAGATGAAATACTCGGCAGTAGTGAAATCCTCGGCGGCGAATACATTGCAGAGCCTGAGGCTCTTGCCCTGAGCGATAGCCATATAAAGATAGCCGTCGCGCCAGGAGCACACAATCTTATTGTATTCGGGGCATCGGGGAAGGTCGGCCAGCACGAAATGAATCTCGGGCAGAATCCTGGAAGGATTGCCGGAAGTATCCATTACGGTGGCGGCGACAGTCCTGGAGAGCGACTCCCCTATCGAATTGGAGAAAACCAGTACGGCTCCGAATGCAGGCTCATCGACATATTCAACCTGGTCCTCATCGCGGAGCTTAACTACGTCGGACAGAGCCGATGCAGCCTCCTGCGGATTGAAGAAGGTTTTTGGAACAAGGACAAACTTCGGGGTAAAAAGCGAGATGCCGACCTGCCCGTAACGACGCTGGAATTCCGGCGTTGTAAAGATGCGGTCGGCGCCAAGCCAGCCGGAAGAACGGCGCTCACCGCCCTCCGAAACAGAAAAAGAATATCCACTCAAGGAAACTTGAATGGATATCGAAGAACTATTATTCCCAGTTACCGGCATTGTTGTTAGGAGCGGTAACGCTGCCCACCTGCAGGCCTTTGTAGCGGTTCATAACCTCGCAGTCGGCCTTGAGGTTGATGATCAGCTGACGGTCCAGGCCCTTGAGAAGAGCATCGTAAGGCATGCGGGCCTCGAACAGAGGAACATCGACGCCGGAAACTTTCTTTACGATTGCTTCCATCTCGACCTCCTGACCACCTGAGAAGGGGATGTACTTGAGCGAATCAACTACGAAATCGTTGCGGTGGTTGAACAGAGTGTCTTTAACGTCGATTTTGGTGGTGATGGTAGCGATAACTCTCTCGCCCTTGAGATAAAGGTCGTAGAGCTGCTCCTGGGTAATCTTGCGGTTTTTCTTCCTGATGCGGTCGGTGTTAACTACGGCAAGGGAGTCGTCGCGGGAACCAACCTGGAGGATAACTTCCATCTTGCCCTCGTTGTAGAAGAGGATGAGGGAATCGATGGTGGATGCGAACTTGTTGTTCACGCTCTTATAGGCGACCTGAAGCTCGCGGATATCCTTAAGACGCTGAATGCCCACTACGGAGCGCTGATCTTTGGCCTTGTCGAAATTAACCGGCTTCTGTACTCCGGAGATGATGAGATACACAAGGAGGACAATCAAAAGAGGAAGTACACAGAGTGTTAAAACTTTTTTAAGTGTTCCGTTCATTATCGTAATATTTTATTTTTTCGAACAAATGTCGGACAAAGTTAGAAAAATGATTTATCAAATGCAATATAATTTGTATTTTTGCAATCGCGAACATTTATGATGAAGACGAGATTGACGGAAAAAGCGGCCTGCCTGCGCAGGATTATGGATAACTGCCACAAAATCGTGACGGTCACCCATACCCACCCCGACGGCGATGCCATCGGCAGCAGCATAGGCACGGCCTGCTGGTGCGAGAGCCTGGGCAAAGAAGTAACCTGCATCTTCCCCGACCCCGTACCTGACACCATTTCCTTCATTTTCCGCCCGGAGAGGCAGGCCAAATGCCTCACTTTCTCCAAGCAGAGGGCCCAGGCCGAAAAAGCCCTCGAGGAATGCGACCTTATTATCGCCCTCGACTTCTCGGAATTCTCGCGCACCGAAGAGATGGCTCCTATACTTAAGGCATCTCCGAAGAGAAAGGTCCAGATTGACCATCACCTCAACCCTGCCGCTGAAGATTTCGATCTGAGCGTAAGCGAAATCAACATATCATCGGCATCCGAACTGTCATACCAGCTGCTGAAGATTCTCGTCGGTGAAGGATATGGTTCTTTCAGCATGGAGGCCTGCGAGGCCTTTATGACCGGCATGACCACCGACACCAACAACTTCGCAAATTCCACCTTGCCCTCAACCCTCGAGATGGCCTCTGAGTTACTCGAAGCCGGTGTCAACCGCGACAAAATCATTGATAATCTCTACTGGCACTACGCCGAAGGCCGCCTTCGCGCCCTCGGCCTGCTTTTGAAAGATAAGATGACCATCACCCCCGAAGGCGCCGCATATATGGTGCTGCGAGATGCCGAAGTAAAGCATTTCAATCTCGGCGACGGAGACACCGAAGGTTTCGTCAACATTCCCCTGGCCATCGAAAAAGTCAGGATGAGCATCTTCCTGAAAGAGGCAGATGGCCACTTCCGCGTATCAATCCGTTCAAAGAAAGGCACCTCCGCATCGATATTTGCAAATAAATATTTTCACGGCGGCGGCCACGAAAACGCCTCCGGAGGCAAGCTCCATTTCCCGGGCGACATTCCGAGCCCGGATGAAGCCGAAGCCTTCCTTGCCAAAGTCACCGAAGAATACCTGAGCGAATGAAAAGAAGTCTCCTCATAGTACTTGCCCTAATCTCGGCGGCGGCACTCTCCTGCACCAAGGAGAGCCTTAAAATCACATACGCCAACCAGGAGAAGTACATCGAAGACTTCATCAACGACAAGATAAGCGCCGACGAAACCGGCACAGTTCACGCCGTCAGCAACGGCGGAGTCCAGCGCCTCGTAATGGTCGAAGGCGAGGGCGAAGAACTGGCTTCCGGCGGAACGGTAACCTTCTACTACGCAGGATACGTACTCACTTCCAAAACTATCACCAGCAGCAATCTGTTCGCCACGAACATAAAGGACATAGCCGAGGCGGCAAGCTGGTTCTTATCATGGGAAGACTATTTCGAGCCCGTGGTCGAAGACCTTTCCGACGGCAAACTCGTATCCGGACTCAAGAAAGGAATCAAGGGAGTCAAGGCAGGTGAAGTATGCTTTATCCTCTTTTCCGGCAAATATGGTTACGGCGACAAGCAGTACGGCACGATTCCTGCAAATGCGGCCCTGGCTTATTACGTAGAAGTCGTGGATGTCAACAATAACGAATAAGAGCATTGAACGAGAATATGAACACAACTAAAATATTGACGATTGCAGCGGCGGCTTTGATTCTGGCCGGCTGCGCAAAGAGCACTTCGACTGATACCAATCAGGATTTACGCGATTATTTCGAGGCCTGGATGGCAGCCAACTACCCCGATGTCATTCCTGACGAACACGACATTTACCTGATTAGCGAGACTGAAGGCCAGGGAGAGCCCCTGATTGACCAGTCGTATATGTACGTGAGATATAACGCCGCCGACATTGAAGGTAACATATCCTACACTACCGATGAAAAAGTTGCCAAGCAGCTCGGAACCTATGCGAAGGGCAATTATTACGGACCCATCGTCGTTGCTACCGATGGCCTGATGACTGGCCTCGGATACATGGTGGTAGGAATGAATATCGGCGGCTCCCGCAAGGGCATAATTCCGTTCTGGATGAATACATATTCAGTTTACGACACCCAGAAGGAATATTTCAAGAAGGCCTCCAGCACCACTTCCGTGA
The DNA here is from genome assembly GCA_017443025.1 of Bacteroidales bacterium. Taxonomy (GTDB): domain Bacteria; phylum Bacteroidota; class Bacteroidia; order Bacteroidales; family UBA932; genus Cryptobacteroides. Next base: position 38,381 of record JAFSPG010000008.1, read on the forward strand.
TGTACGACCTGACACTCATGGATACCATCGACGACATAAACAAGTGGGAAATCGACTCCCTCGAGACACATCTTACCAGAGTGTATAAGGCCAAGCCCGATTCACTGTCGTACGGATATTACTATTATCAGAAGACTCCTCCGGAGAGCGAAGATGAATTCCCGAGAGACACCACCATCTATATCAACTACACCGGACGTCTCCTCAACGGACAGGTATTCGACACCACTATCAAGGATACGGCCATCGTTCACGGCATTTATTCCACATCCAAGACATATTCCCCGGTGAGCGTGACCTGGGGCACCGAAGAGTCCAAACTTGAGATGAACCAAAGTTCCCTGATTTCCGGTTTCGCCAAGGCCCTTTGGAATATGCATGCTTTTGAAAAGGGCAGAGCGTATTTCATTTCGTCGCTCGGATATTCTTACAGCGGAAGCGGAGACCAGATTCCGGCATATTCTCCCCTCGACTTTGAAATTGAACTCGTAGAAAAGCCTGAATCCTAATATGGCCGGAGCAAGGATTCCCACGGAGCTGGGAACCAAGAAGATAAGCACCCTGTTAAGAGAGTATGCAGTCCCCGCAATCATCGCGATGACTGCATCTTCTCTGTATAACATGGTGGACAGCATCTATCTGGGGCATATCGAGGGCATCGGGCCTATGGCAATTACCGCCCTGGCGGTGACCTTCCCGCTGATGAATCTTTCCGCCGCCCTGGGCACCCTTGTAGGAGTTGGCGCGGCCACGATGATTTCGGTACTCCTCGGGCAGAAGAATTACGACACTGCAAGCAAGGTCCTGACCAACGACGTCACCCTCAATACCATCATCGGAATCATCTTCGCTGCGGTATCCTTGACATGGCTATCGCCCATCCTTCGCTTCTTCGGGGCCAGCGACGTCACCCTCCCCTACGCATCCGACTACATGAGGATACTCCTGATTGGAAACGTAGTGACTCATATATATTTCGGGCTCAATGCGGTGATAAGGGCCGCCGGAAATCCTAAGCTGGCGATGAAGCTGACGCTCTTTACCGTCATCTCGAACAGCATCCTCGACCCTATTTTCATCTTCACTCTGGGAATGGGAATTCAAGGCGCCGCACTCGCCACGATGCTCTGCCAGACGCTCGCAATGTGCTACTCGCTGGGATATTTCATGGACAGCAAGAAGTTCATGCATCTGCCGAAGAAGATTTTCGGCCTGTACTGGAAGCTGGCAAAGGAGTCACTCGCAGTTGGGCTGGGCCCCTTCCTGATGAATGCCGCCAGCTGCATAGTAGCCCTTTTCATCAACCAGCAGCTGAGCCGCTATGGCGGCGACCTTCATATCGGGGCCTACGGCATTGCCAACAGGGTTACTTTCATGTTCATAATGATAGTATTCGGCCTCAACCAGGGGATGCAGCCCATTGCCGGATATAATTTCGGGGCCCGGCAGTATTCAAGGGTAAAGGAGGTATTCTTCCTTACCGCGAAATGGGCTACTCTGGTAATGGTCCTGGGCTTCATAGTGTCCGTAATCTTCCCTGATATCGCCGCTGCTGCGTTCACCGACGACCCCGAGCTCCGAAGCCTCGCCGACAAGGGCCTCAGGCTGATGAACATAATCATCCCGATAATCGGATTCCAGATGGTGGCCACCAACCTCTTCCAGAGCCTCGGAATGGTGGGCAAATCCGTCACCTTGTCGCTCTCGCGCCAGCTGCTCTTCCTCGTTCCGAGCGTATACGTCCTGCCTCTGTTCTTTGGACATCTGGGCGTATGGCTGAGTTTCCCCGTCTCCGATGCTATGGCCTGCATCCTTACGCTGATATTCATGATATCGCTGGTGCGCAAGCTGTCGCGCCTTAATGACGGCGACGATCCTTCAATCCTTGGAAGTACAATTAAATGATGGCAAGAGGTGTACGCATGATACTTTCCCTGCTTTCGGCTGCGATGGTGACGATTTCGTCCTGCGCTGCCGGGGCGCCGGCGGATTCCCTGCCTCTACCTGTCCTTCCGCTCAACGAGACTCTCACGAATGCCACCTGCGACACTTCTGTGCTGCGGCCGATGGAGCGTCAGATAGAGAGGTATATGGAGCATTGGCATCTTCAGGGTGTTTCGCTTTCCATAGTGAGGAACGATTCTCTCATATACGCCAAGGGCTTCGGATGGGCCGATAAAGAAAAGGGTCTGAAGATGGAGCCGCGCAACCTACTGCGCCTGGCATCGATTTCCAAACTCATTACTGCCGTAGGAATCATGGTGCTCAAGGAGAGAGGGCAGCTTTCACTCCAGAGCAAGGTATTCGGGCCCGAGGGAATCCTCAAGGATTCGACATATTGCTCCGTCATCCGCGACAAGAACTACTACGATATTACCGTGGAGCACCTCCTTCGCCATAAGGCAGGCTTTACCGCCCGCTACGGCGACCCTATGTTCTCCACCCGTACCATAATTCTCCAGAACCATCTTTCGGAAGCCCCTGACCATAAGACTCTGCTCCGCTGCATGCTCCGAAAGAGACTGCATTTCAAGCCAGGAACATCTCAGGAGTATTCCAATCTCGGATATATGATTCTCTCGGAGATAATTGAGCAGGTCAGCGGACAGAGTTACGAGGACTTTATCCGTGATAATGTTCTTACCCCGGTGGGATGCCGCGAATTCAAGATTGCAGGTAATTATTACAAGGACCGTCACGAGAACGAGGTCAGGTATTATGTTCAGGCCAACGACCTTCCCGTTCCGGAATACAACAACAGCGGCGATTCCGTTGTCCGCTGCTATGGTGGCAATGATATAAAATCTCTTGCAGGAGCCGGTGCATGGGTGGCATCGACGCCGGAGCTGGCCCTGCTGGTCTCGGCGATCGACGGCCGCGAGGGTATTCCGGACATAATCAGCAAGGAGAGCGTGGATGCGATGACGGAGTATTTCGACCAGGATACCTATTCTCTCGGATGGAACGACACCAATCCTGAAAAGGGCTGGGTGCGTTCCGGTACTTTCTCCGGCACCAATGCTCTTATCAAGTATTTTCCGGACGGGGAATGCTGGGTATTCGTCTCCAATACCAGCACATGGAAGGGCCCGGGGCTGGCCCGCAAAACAGCCTTTCTGATGTCTCAGCTCCGTATGCAATACGGCAGCTTGCTCCCCGCCCGCGACCTGTTTCATTCTGCGGAATAAAATCGCCACTAACCAATAAAAATGTTTGGTGGTCTGTTTTAGGACTGTGGCCGCCCGTGGCCGCATGAACCGACGCACGAGTGAGTAAAGAGTAAACTGGTTTACTCTTTCGAGCGAGAAGGAGGAAAAGGTCGAAGACCTTAACATTCGGGAGGGGCCCAACCATCGGTTGGGAGGGATAGCCCCGAAGGGGCGTAGTCAATAAAACAGACCGCCATACTTTTTATTTTCTATGATGCGATGATTTTCAGGACGCCGATGAGGAGGGAGGAGAGGGTGTCGGCCGCGTGGGTGAGGGCGGCGGGGCACCAGCCGCCGGCGGCGAGCAGCGTAAGCGTCATGGCCAGCCCGGTGAACAGAGTGGCCAGCGGAAGCGCGAGTATGTTCGCCAGCAGGAAGCTGCCCGGCAGGGTGCCGAAGTGCAGCCAGGCCGCCGGCGCCGTGAACAGCTGGCAGGAAATCGCCAGGCTCACCGCCTGCCAGACGCGCCGCAGCGGGTCGAATCGCCCGCCATCCGAGGGATACCAGGCCTCCATTTTCGGATACAGAAATGCTATCCCGCATAGGGCCAGGTACGACAGCTGAAAGCCCGGCGACCGAATCTCAAGAGGACTTATGATAAGATGAATTAACAGCGATGCGAAGAGTATCCGCACAAGGTCCGCGCGTCGGTTCATAATGGCCGCGCTCTCCCTCAGGATGATGAAGATAAGGGCCCTGACAAGGGACGCAGAAGCGCCGGCGAGGAGCACGTAGGCCGCGGCGAAGGCCATGATGAGGACGGACTTGCACGTCCTCACGGCAGGGCCGCGGCCAAGCGGCCAGAGCAGCTTCGAGAGGCAGAGATAGAAGATGCCGAGATGGAGCCCCGAGAGGGCCAGGATGTGGGCCGTTCCGCTTTCGCGGAAGGCGGCCACCACATCCCGGCCGAGGCCGCCGCGCTCGCCCAGCACGAGCGCCTCGACAAGAGGCGCCGTGCCGCTGCGGGCGACGCCAATGGCTTCGAGCCTGGCGCAACGCCTGGCTCTGGCCCCGGCGAAAACGCCGGGGCCGCCCGGCAGCGGATACAGCGCGGCCGACGCACCGACAAAGAGCCCTGTGGCAAGAAACAGGACCATGTATGCGGAAGGCTTGCGTGTGCGCGAAAGAATGCAGTACCACAGCACTGCCAGAAGCATGGCAGCGCAGCTTAATGCAAGTAAATGGGATGCCGGTATCAGGACCCCGACGGCAACTCCGGCGGTCAATGGCAGCGACAACCTCACAATATCTCCGTGCGGTGCCATCGTACTGGACTTTATTGTTGCTAAATTAGCTATTATTCTTTATCTTTGTCAAGATTTCATCATATTTTTTACAAAATGATTATTCTTGTCATCAACTGCGGCAGTTCATCGATTAAATATCAGCTCCTTGATATGAAGAGCGACGACAACTACCGTCTCATCGCAAAAGGTATCGTAGAAAAAATCGGCCTGCCTACAGGATGCTTCCAATATGCTCCCGCCGGAGGAGAAAAACTGGTAAGGGAGCTTCACGTGCCCGACCATAAAGTAGGAATGGGCCTCGTGCTCGACGCCCTCACCGACAAAGAGCACGGAGTGCTTTCCTCCATTGAAGATATCCAGGCAGTAGGCCACCGCATAGTTCACGGCGGAGAATTCTTCTCCTGCAGCGCCCTCGTCGACGAAGACGTCCTGAAGAAGATTGAAATCTGCTGCGATTTCGCACCTCTGCACAATCCCGCACACCTTCTGGGCATTCGCGCAGTCCAGCACGTTCTCCCCAAGGTGCCTCAGGTGGTAACCTTCGACACCGCCTATCACCAGACCATGCCGGAGCACGCCTATATGTACGCCCTCCCCTACAAGTATTACGAGAAGTACCGCGTACGCCGCTACGGTGCCCACGGCACCAGCCATCAGTTCGTGTCCCGCAAGGGAGCTGAATTCTGCGGAGTCGATCTCAATAATTCCAAAATCATCACTTGCCACATCGGCAACGGTTCATCCGTTTCGGCCATCGTCAACGGCAAGGTCGTCGATACTTCGATGGGCTTCACCCCTCTCGAGGGAATGATTATGGGAACGAGGGTAGGTAATGTCGATGCCAACGTGATTCCCTACATAATGAAAAAGGAGAATCTCACCCCCGACCAGATGACGGAAATCATCAACAAGAAGAGCGGTTTCCTCGGCCTGAGCGAAAAGACCTCCGACATGCGCGAGATGGTGGAGCTTTCCAAGAAGGGCGATGCCCGCGCAAAGCTCGTCGTCGACAAGCTAGTGCTTGATCTGGTAAAGAACGTTGGTATGTACATCGCCGAGATGAACGGCGTCGACCTCATCATCTTCACCGGCGGCATCGGCGAGCACAACGACTGGCTCCGCGAGAGAGTATGCGCCCAGCTCGGCTTCCTCGGCGTTAAGATTGACCTTCAGGCCAATACCGCCTGGGGCGTGGATACAATTCTTTCCACTCCCGAATCAAAGGTCAAGGTCGCCCTCATCACCACCGACGAAGAACTCGTCATCGCCCGCGACACAATGCACATCGTTGAAAAACTCAATTAACTATGATAGCTAAATTCTCAGACGTATTTGCAGAACTCAAGGAAAAGGGAATATGCAAAAGAATGGTCGCAGCCTGGGCTGTTGACTCACACACCATCGAGGCCGCCAGCAAAGCCGTCGACCTTGGCATCATCAAGGCTACCCTCGTGGGCGATGACGCCCTGATTACCGAAGTCTGCGCCAAGGAAGGCATAGACAAAGCCAAATTCGAGATTGTCCACGAGCCCGTGGAGATGAAAGCGGTCGCAAAGGCCGTTCAGATGGTCCACGACGGGCAGGGCGACATCCTGATGAAAGGCCTCTGCTCTACGGATAAATTCCTCCGCGCCATCCTCAACAAAGAGACCGGCCTTCTCCCGCCCAAGGGCCTTCTCAGCCACGTCGGCATCATCGAGAATCCGGGCTATCACAAGCTGATGTTCCTTACGGACATGGCGGTAATCCCCCAGCCTGACTTCCGTCAGAAGGTCAAGATTACAGGTTTCGTCACCGATGTCGCCAAGTCTTTCGGAATCGCAAAGCCCAAGGCAGCTTTCATCGCCGCTTCCGAGCAGATGCTTGATTCAATGCCGGCTTGCATCGAGGCTGCAATGCTCGCCAAGATGTGCGACCGCGGCCAGATCAAGAGCGTAATCGGCGACGGTCCCCTCGCCCTCGACGTAGCCATCGACGAAGAATCCGTAAGAATCAAGAAGCTCGTCAGCCCCGTTGCCGGCGACGCCGACTGCCTTATCTTCCCGAACATCGAGTCAGCCAATGTCTTCTGGAAGGCCAACTCCAAGCTCTGTCCCGGAGTCAAGCAGGCCGGAATGCTCGTAGGCACCACAGCCCCCTGCATCCTCGCCAGCCGCGCCGACAGCGCCGACACCAAGCTCAACTCCATCGCCGAAGCCGTAATGTTCGTGAAATAAATTCTTTCAACCAGATACCACTGCGCCACACGACATATTCCTGTCAGGTGGCGCATTTTTAGACCCAACTGTTGAGAAAATGGGCGTTTTCCCGGCAGGTGGAACATTTTTTGGCACACCTGACATCCAAGACAATGCCAAAGCTCAGTGCATGGCTATAGCCTTCGGAATGGTACGCGCCACTGGCAAAATGCCTCCGGCAGTTTTATAGAAGTTTCAGGGCGATGCGGGCGCAGGCTTCGGCATCGGCGAGAGCGTGATGATGCTGCGTGAGGTCATAGCCGCAGGCAGCCGCAACGGTCTGCAACTGATGGTCCGGAAGAGAACAGCCGAAGTGCCGGCGCGACACCGCAAGCGTATCGTAGAACTCATAATCCGGATAATCCATCCGATACACGCTGAACACTTCCCTCAAACAGCCCTCATCAAACGGGCTGTTATGCGCCACAAGCGGCAGCCCTTCAATCATCGGGGCAATTTTCTCCCACACACGCGGAAATACAGGGGCATCCTCCGTATCATCAGCACAAAGTCCGTGTACCCTTTGGCAGAACCGCTGATAATACTCCGGCTCCGGATGAATCAGAGAGTAGAAACGGTCTACAATCACCCCGTCGCGCACTACCACCACCCCCACGCTGCACACGCTCGAACGGCACTCGTTCGCCGTCTCAAAATCTATCGCCGCAAAGTCTTTCATAATCTGTAGTTTGCTGACATCTCATCGATACAGAGCAAAGATAATATTATATAACATTTATTCCTACTATAGCCGTGTTTGCTGGAGCAAAGATATATGAGAATTTGGGCTGGTGAATGTCGAAGTAGCCAGCGAAAGATGACGCATTGAGCTCTTGCGCGACACAAAAACGCGTTATTTGGGCTCCGACCCCGAAAAATAACCCGGTGCGCGACCATATTTGGTCGATTATGGGCTCCGACCCCCACGGAAAACGGCTTGCGCGACACAAAAGCCGCCAAAACGGACGCGCAAGGATTGAGAGGAGAGGACCTGGGGTGTTAGATTACACTTTTGGCAGCCTCAAGCAAGCGCACTTGATTTATGATATCAATTTTTATGATATCCCAGTCTTTGCCTTCGAGGCATTTCGGATCAGGTTGCAAGTCGGCTTTCGAAAAATCCACAAGCGCCTCCATAAGTTTGGCTTGGTCGTATGTCCATGGCTGCCATTTCTCATATAGCCTAAACATCTGTTCAAGAGAGTACTCTTCCAGTAATTTGTGTACATCCCACCAATCCTTTTTCCTTCCTCCAAGGCTGATTGCCGAAAGTTTCATCGCGGCGATTTGATCAATTGACGCGAACCGAATACCGTCTATTGTCTCAGGCTCTGAAAGGAACTTATCGGTGTACATAAGGTCAAGTTTAACAGCATTATCTCTATTTAGCCCGACATAATACATTCTACCAAAGCCAATAAGCCCCGACCTGTCCGGACTGTCAAAGAATGGGAACTTAACGGACAGTATTTTTTCAAGACTCGAAAAGTCAATGCTGCCATAATCACTATCCGTGAATAAATCGATATCATCGGATTGTCTGTGTCCAAAACGCAGACTCAGATTAGTCCCTCCGACAAGCCTGAAGGGATTAAATGCCTCATCGTTCATTAAGAATGACAATACATTCGCGAGGATAGGCGTGACTGTTTCGTAATGTAAAGTGTCCTTAATCTTTCCCATAATATTTATCTATCGCTTTGATTTCAGAGGCGTTACCGCGTTCATATACACGCTGAATTATGAACTCTTTGTTCTTGGACCAGTCAAGCTTTTCCGGGTCTATATCCCAAAATACATACTTTCTAATATGAGGAGTTCCCTTGCGAGTTGACCTGACTTCATTCTGACCAATCAGATAATAAGTCTGAATTACTGCAAAGAACCCCTGCTCAAAATTAAGTGCTTTATCGAGCTTCAGAGAAACAGGTATTGTCATCGCTCTCTTGCCCTTAATTATAGCATTTATCGTTTGAAAATGCTCACCAATAGTATTCGCCAAATCCCTTTGCGTGATATTAGTATTCCTCAGGCAAGAAGCAATGATTTTCCCGGGAGCAATCCCCTTATATGCATTTATCATGTTCATATCGCAAATATAGCACGTTTTTAGAAATAAACAAATTTGTTTATCGTAAAATGCATGAAAAGATAATACACAAAAAACGCCCCGAAGGTCAGAGCAACTTTCGGGGCGCAATTATTTCAGAAGAGATTATCTGGGCTGATAGTAGGTTTTGAGCGAGGCGACGTCGGACTCGGTCAGAACGTCCCTCGTCATGATGAACTCGTCCATCTGGGCGGGAAGCTTGTATGACAGCTTGCCCGTGCCGTCCTGGCCGAGGTTGAGGGTCAGGGAATCGAAGGAAGTAGAAGCGAGAACATCGGGGATTTCGGCCTCTTCGCCTTCGAAGACAAAGTCGTAGTAGATGCGGACCTTGCGGTTCTCACGGTCGACTGTAAGGATAACGTGCATCCAGCCCTCGTCATAATTGCTCGGGAGAATCCTGGTGTAATCCATCCTGCCCTTGCTTCCGTTGCCAACATTGAACTTGGTATCCTTAGAGCCCCTGTACGACAGGATGAAGCCCTTGTAAACACCCTCCTGCCAGTTCTTGTTGGAGATAATAGAAGGATCGGCATCAACCGGGGTAATAGGAGAAGCCTTCAGCCATAATGCCACGGAGAAAGAACCCGTACCGACCTTAACGTCCTTGAGCGTGACGTATCCGTTGTTAAGGACAATACCCTTTCCGAAGTAAGCATCCTCATACTGGATAGTACCCGACTGCGAAGTCTCGATATTGCCGTATGCATCATCGATGCTTTCATCAAAAGGAAGATATGCAATCACATCGTGCTGTCCGAAAACAGCCTGGATGATGCTGATATCAGGAGTATCCTCGTGATGCTGACGGTATTCAGTTCCGGGAAGATCCTGCTCCTGATGCTCATCTGCCACCGGCACATCCTTGAAAACGCCGCCCGGGAGACGACCCGTCCAGGTCTCAGGATTGTCAAGACCAAGCGCATAAGCGGCGATAGCCGCGACGTCACGGCCTTCTGCGCCAACGATGGTGCTATGATCGACAGTCTTTCCTGCGACACCCATAAAGACATATTTTTCCAAATCGGAATCGCCGCCGTGAGTCTTGTTGATTCCACCGTGGTCGGCGGTAACGATAAACAGAGTTTCGTCGAGAATTTCCTTCTGCTTCAGCTTGTCATAAATACCGCCGACAAGAGCATCCACAGTACTGAGGGTAGCCAGGTAGATGTCGGAGCCAAAACCCTTGGACTCACCCACGTCGTCAGGCGAAGAAAGCTGGACAAACATCAACGTAGGAGTCTTGGAATTCAGATAATTGAGAATCTTGCCAATCACTTCTGCGTCGCCGTTACCGGTTTGCTTTTCAACGCCGAAACCATCCTCTACGATACCGATGTTGATAGGATTCCACTCGACGAAGGAAGCCAGTTCAGCATCAGGCATAGCCTCCCTTACAACCCTGAAAATCGAAGGATATCGGCTGTTCTTGGGATAAGGATTGGCAGCGATGATGTCATTCGTGCACCCGTGGAACTTAGGAAGAACACCGTGAAGAATCGATGCCCATCCCTGTGCGCTCATAGTAGGGAGAGCCATCAGAGACTGATAAGTAGTGGCCTGATGCATGAAAATTTCGTCACAGCGAGGCGTATTAGTCTCCCTGAAGTAGGCACCTCCACCATCCACGCCAATGATGAAAACGTGCTTGTAGGCGCCCTTGGATACAACGACCTCAGGAGGAGTCGGTTCAGGTTCCGGCCCCGGTTCAGGGGGATCCACAGGCGTCGGAGCGCTATCCTTTGATGAACAAGCCGCAAAAAAGAACAGCAGAGATGCAAGAAGCAATGATGATGTCGATTTTATACTCATGACGTAAAATGATTAGAAATTCAATATAAGAAATTTACCACGAGCCGGAAGCGCCACCGCCACCGAAGGAGCCGCCGCCAAAGCCGCCGAAGCCTCCTCCGCCACCCCATGAGGAACCTCCCCCGGATGAAGAGCTGTTGCTGAGAGACGAAAGCAGCATCGCAGCAAAAATGGAGTTTCCGATAGAGACTTTGTCTCCTCCACCGCCACTGCCTCCATTTCCGGCGTGCCTGGAAAAAAGAATAAAGAAGAAAATGAAAAGCAGGACGGAGAAAATCTTGACATAAAAGTCGAAATCCACTTCCGTCTTTTCACGAATCTCGGATATCTCGCCGCTGGCGAGGGCCATCAGTTTCTCGCAGCCGGCACGAACCCCGCCATAATAATCACCGCTCTTAAAATGAGGAATTATCTCCTGGTTGATGATGCGCGAGGCATAAACGTCAGGAATGGCGCCCTCAAGGCCGTAACCAACCTGTATTGAAACTTGCCCCTTACCGGAAGACGTCTTGGGCTTTACAAGCAGCACCACTCCGTTATTCTTCTTTCCGCCGACACCCCACTTGATACCGAGCTCGGCAGCATACTGGTTAGGGTCCATACCCTCAAGGTCGGAGATGGTAACGACAGTTATCTGGTTAGTAGTTGAATCGTCGAAAGCAACGAGCATCGACTCAAGTTTGCGGACCTCCCGGGCGGAGAAGATGCCGGCGAAGTCGTTGACGAGCCGCTGCTGGAAGGGACGCGAAGGGATGGCGGCGGAGGCGGCGGAAGAAATGACCGCCGCGAGAAGCGCCACGAGCACAATTATACGCGATATGCTACTCCTGATTCTCATCGCAGCTGCCGAAAGAAATATCGTCTGGGAGTTCGTTGACGTCGTCGGACTGATAAGGGAAGAAAGCCTTAAGCTTCTCGCCTATCATACGGATACCTTCGCTGATACCCTCGGCAAAACGCCCCTCCGAGAAAGCCGCACCGATTGCATTCACCACATCCTGCCAGAAATCATCCGGCACGACATTGTTGATTCCTTCGTCGCCTATAACTGCAAACTTGTGCGAGACGCAGGCAACGTAAACCAGAACGCCGTTACGCGCCGCCGTCTTATGCATCTTCAATTTACGGAAAGCGCGCAGGGCCCCGATTCTCGGATCGGCCCCGCACCTATCCTCGATATGCACGCGAATCTCTCCGGACGTAGCTTTCTCGGCCGCAACAATTGCGGCTACTACATCCTTAATCTCCTGAGGAGAAAGAAAGCTGCGTGCCTTCATTTAAAACTCAACTTTGGGAGCAACCTCTGCGCCCTCGGCGGCAGTGAAGTAACCCTTCATCTCAAATCCGAAGATAGAAGCAAGGATATTCGAAGGGAACCTGCGGGTAGCCACGTTGTACGCACGAACCGTCTCGTTGAACTTGTTGCGCTCTACGGCGATACGGTTCTCGGAGCTTTCGAGCTGGGCCTGAAGATCGCGGAAGTTATCGCTGGCCTTGAGGTCGGGGTAAGCCTCGCCGATGGCGATGAGGCGGCCAAGAGCCTGTCCGAGGCCATCCTGAGCCTTCTGGAACTTGGCGATTTCGTCTTTTGAAAGATTCTCGACCTTGATGGAGGTGGCATTGTTGCGGGCCTCGGTGACGGCGAGGAAGGTCTCGTTCTCGTGGGCGGCATAGCCCTTGACCGTAGCGACGAGATTAGGAATGAGGTCAGCGCGACGCTGATATACGTTCTCTACCTGAGCCCAGGCGCTGGTGGCCTTTTCTTCCTTGGACACAAGGCTGTTATATCCGAGCCATACAAAGAGGATAAGTCCGGTAACGACTATCCCCAGGATCATTTTACTATTCAATTTGAAGTCCATTTCTGTATTATTTAATTGTTAAACCTAGCAAATATACAATTTTTACCCCTATTTTCCAAGAGATTAACCTTTAGGAGCCGGGATGGCGCCGGAGTCAATCAGCCGGCGAAGGACCGCGAGCCAGGGGGTGTCGCTGTATGGCGAAGGAAGGGCGAAGTGAGCCTTGATTTCGTCAAGGGAATAATCGCCCCCGCGGGAAGCGACGAAGTCGCGGACTGCAGTCTCGATCTGACTTCCGTCCGCCTCCCCTGCCCTGCGCTTGCGGCATACGTCGCAGGAGCCGCAGTCGGAGGATTCAGTCTGGCCGAAATAAGCGAGCAGCTTGCGGGAACGGCAGCATTCATTATCGCTGACATAATCAATCATGGCATCGGTGCGCTCGCGATAGGTATCGCGCAGAAGGCCGTATCTCCCGGCAGACAGGGCTACATTTCCAGGCTGAAGCCGGGGATGCATCAGGACAATGATGTCACTCCGGTCCTCGGGCACATAATTGATGATATGCCTTACGGAAAGGTCATACAGGACCTGACACAGATAAGGTACGCCTATGCCAAGGTGGCGGGCCAGGGCATCCTCCTCTATGGCCACCGACCACGAGAATACTCCTTCGCGATGCCGCATCAGCCACTCTATCAGATTGGCCTGAAGAGGGCCGCCCAAGTCGATGTCGTACAATTCCTGACGGGGTACGTTGATACGCACCCGCAGAGGAGTCTCCATATCCTCGGAATACACCCAGTGCCCTTCGCGGCCAATATATTTGATGGCGTAGAACACGGAGCGTTCCTGCAGGGAGAAATGCTTGCAGAACTCCTTGAGGTTGAACTTCAGCGTGCGCCCCTCCCCTGCCTCGTAGGGAATCTGGAAGAAAGCGTGTACCTTATGGTATATATCCTCGATGAATTCCAGATCAGGAAAAGAAACCGTCTCGAGCTGATGCAGCCTTTTGATGTCGTTGGAATTCCACAGCAGGACTGCATAGGAGCGGAGGCCGTCACGGCCTGCACGGCCGGCCTCCTGGAAGTAGGCCTCGGGGCTGTCGGGAATATCAAGATGCACCACAAAGCGTACATCCGGCTTGTCGATGCCCATTCCAAAGGCGTTGGTGCACACCATCACCCGAATCGCGCCTGAACGCCAGGCCTCCTGGCGCTCGCTTCGCAGCGAGTGGCCAAGGCCGGCGTGGTAGAACGATGCCCCCACACCATTGTCAGTAAGAAGTTTGGCGACCTCCTCCGTGCGGGCACGGTTGCGCACATACACGATGCCGGTACCTGAAACTCCACGGCATACAGCCAGAAGCTGACCTGTTTTGTCATCGGCCTTACGGACGATATAACTGAGATTCGGGCGTTCGAACCCGCTCTTTATCAGGCATTTCTGCTTGAAGCGGAGCTTATCCATTATATCGTCGGCCACCTTCGGCGTAGCCGTGGCGGTAAGGGCTATGATAGGAGCGTCAACACCCTCGCGAAGCTTTCCTATCTCAAGATAATCAGGCCTGAAATCATAACCCCACTGCGAGATGCAATGAGCCTCGTCGACGACGATATAACTCACCTTCATCTGAGGAAGATAACTCCGGAACAGGAAAGTCGAGAGCCTCTCGGGCGATACGTACAGGAACTTGAAGTCGCCGTAGCAGGCATTATTGAGAATAAGGTCCACCTCATTGCGGCCCATTCCGGAATGCACGGCCAGTGCCTTGATTCCAAGCTCCTCAAGATGCCGGACCTGGTCCTTCATCAGGGCAATCAGCGGAGTGACGACAATTGCGATACCCTCCCGCATCATCGCGGGCACCTGGAAGCAGATTGACTTGCCTCCTCCAGTGGGGAGAATTGCCAGCACATCCTTGCCATCCGCCGCCGCGGAGATGATTTCCTCCTGCATAGGACGGAAGGCCGGATAGCCCCAATATGCATTTAAAACCTCAAGTGCCGTCATACGAGAACAAATATAAGCAAAATTATACTTCTTTTGTAGAAGTATATAGCCAAATCCAAAAATATTTGTAAATTTGTGGATGCTAAGAAAAGTCAAACTAAAATAATATAAAATTATGCCTAATCTCGATTTGCGCAAGTACGGTATCAAGGCTGTGAAGGAAGTCCTTTACAACCCCACCTATGAAGTCCTTTACAACGAAGAGACCAAACCCGGTCTTGAGGGTTTCGACAAAGGTCAGGTTACTGAACTCGGCGCCATCAACGTTATGACCGGCGTATATACCGGCCGCTCTCCTAAAGACAAATACATCGTCTACGACAAGACCACCAAGGAAGGCGCTCCCGGCGAAATCTGGTGGACCACCGAAGGTTATCCCAACGACAACCACAAGATGACCGAAAAGACCTGGAAGAGCGTAAAGAAACTCGCCCAGCAGCAGCTCAGCGGCAAGAGGCTCTTCGTAGTCGACGGTTTCTGCGGCACCCACGCCGACACCCGCATGAAGGTACGCTTCATCATGGAAGTTGCCTGGCAGGCACACTTCGTCACCAACATGTTCATCCGCCCGAAAAACCAGAAGGAATTCGACCAGGAGCCCGACTTCGTAGTTTACTGCGCAGCTAAGGCCAAAGTCGACAACTACGCTGAACTCGGCCTCCGCAGCGAGACCTGCGTTGCTTTCAACGTTACTTCACGCGAGCAGGTTATCCTCAACACCTGGTACGGCGGCGAAATGAAGAAGGGTATGTTCTCGATGATGAACTACTACCTGCCGCTTAAGGGCATCGCGTCCATGCACTGCTCCGCGAATACGGATATGCAGGGTAAGAACACCGCGATCTTCTTCGGCTTGTCCGGAACGGGTAAGACCACGTTGTCCACCGATCCCAAGCGTTTGCTTATCGGTGATGACGAGCACGGCTGGGACGACAACGGCGTCTTCAACTTCGAGGGCGGCTGCTATGCGAAGGTCATCGACCTCGACAAGGAATCCGAGCCCGACATCTACAACGCGATCAAGCGCAACGCGCTTTTGGAAAATGTCACGCTTGATGCTGCCGGTAAGATCGACTTCCATGATAAGAGCGTCACGGAAAACACCCGTGTCTCCTATCCGATCAACCATATCAAGAACATCGTGCTGAACGTCAATCCGGTCAGTGCAGGCCCTGCTGCCGACAACGTGATCTTCCTTTCGGCGGACGCGTTCGGCGTGCTGCCGCCGGTCTCGATCCTGACACCGGAGCAGACGCAGTACTACTTCCTCTCCGGCTTCACGGCGAAGCTTGCGGGTACGGAGCGCGGCATCACGGAGCC
>JAFSPG010000009.1 GCA_017443025.1 Bacteroidales bacterium
ATGGGGAATCGTGGAACAGCGATGTGGATGCGCACGTGAAGGACGGCATCCTGACCCAGCGTTACGCTGACTTCGACGACCTTGCCTATCTCTCGGCAAAGGTTCGCGAAATCCTCGACTCCCACGGCCTTAAAAACTGCAAGATATTCGCCACCAATTCCCTCGACGAATACCTTATCAGCGACCTCGAGCGTCAGGGCGCACGCATTGACTCCTATGGAGTCGGCGACGCCATAGCAACCAGCAAGGCAGCCCCCTGCTTCGGCAACGTATATAAACTCGTACAGCTCGATGGCGAGCCGGTCTTGAAGCGCTCGGAGGACACTATCAAACTGATTAATCCGGGCTTCCAGATTACCTACCGCATAATCGTCAATGACCCTGAATCCGGCGAAAGGTTCAAGGCCGACGTCACCTGCCTGCGCGGCGACGAAACCTCGCGCAGGATTGAAGCCGGCGAGGAATTCACAATCTACGACGAGCAGGACCGCTTCAAGCACAAGACATTTGGAGCGGGAACCTATACCTTCAGGGCCCTTCAGGAGCAGGTTGTCGAGAATGGCAGCAAATGCCTCACCGAGCGGAGCCTGGGCGAAAAGCGTGTCTTCTACAAGGATAATCTCATGCACTTCAGCCCCTCCGAGCGGAGGCTCATCAACCCCCACTACTACAAGGTTGACATATCCGAAGAGATGCGCGAGGTCAAGATTGGCATCCTCGAACGCCTTAACAAAGAAATCGAAGCATTTAAAATTGACTGATATATGAAAGATTGCGCACTTGTAGTCGTCGATATGCTCTACGACTTTATCGATGGCTCGATGGCCTGCAAAAACGCAGAAGCCGCCGTGGGCGAATCGCTCTCACTTATAAAGAAGAAAATCGGAGAAGAGCCCGCAGAGGGCAGCGAGGATGTAATCCGCGGCAGTTTCCCCATTCTGTTCGTATGTGATTCACACCCGGCAAATCACAGCTCCTTCACCAAGCAGGGCGGTCCCTGGCCCCCGCACTGCGTGGCCGGCACCCGCGGAGCTGAAATCCACGACAGTCTCAAGCCCTACATAGAAGACGAACTCGTATTCCGTAAGGGAGAGAATCCCCTTCAGGAGCAATATTCCGGCTTCGAGGGCATCAATTCAGCCGGCCAGACGCTCGGAGAAGTTCTCGAGCTGCTCGGCATAAAAAATGTATTCGTATGCGGCATCGCCACCGAATACTGCGTACGCCAGACCTGCGAAGACCTCAAGCAAGGCGGATTCACCGTCTATCTTGCCAAGGACGCTCTCGCTTATGTCGATTACGCAGGCCATCTTGAAGCACTCGCTGCCATGGATGCCGAAGGCATAAGGATGATTTAGGTTTTGCGGATCCGGAATATTTGAGTATATTTGACTTCTAAAATGAAGGTCATAGACAATATATACGGTAAGGAACCAAAGGGTAACGTATTGGTAGTCAATACTGGCTCCATCACTACCAAGTTTGCTTATTACGTCGACGGCGAAGCTGTCCTCGACCGCAAGCTGGAGCACCCCTATGAGGTTCTGAAGCAGTTCAAGGACGTAATGGACCAGGACGCAATGCGTACCGAAGCCATCATCAGCGCCCTTGCCGTCCTGAACGTAAAGATCGAAGACATCGATATCGTAATGGCCCGAGGCGGCCTTTTTACTCCCTGCATAACCGGCGTTTACAAGGTCAACGGCGACATGAAGGAAGTCCTGGCCTCCAGCCGCGACGGCAAGCACGCCTGCAATCTCAGCGCCCTTATCGCCGACAGAATGGCTGCTAAAATCAACGAAGTACGTGCCGAAAAGCAGCTCAAGCCGCGCTTCGGCCCTTGCGGAGCCTTCGTCGCCGACCCTCCGATGGCCGACGAAATGCTGCCCGAGTGCCACATAGGCGGCATCCCCGAGTTCCCGCGCACTACCCTCTTCCACGCCCTTAACACCAGGGCCGTAATGAGGCGTTATCTCCGCGAAACAGGCAGCAATCCCAAGGAAACGACGGTCATCATCTGCCATATGGGCGGAGGCGTTACCGTTTCACTCCATCACGGGCAGAGGGTGATAGATACCACCCACGGTCTGGGAGGCGACGGCCCCATCACCCCGGAAAGGGCCGGAGGCTGTCCGCCTTATCCTCTGATCGACATGTGTTTCAGCGGAAAATACACCAAGGAAGAAATCAAGAAAAAGCTTATCGGAGGAGGTGGAGCCGTAGCCTACTTCGGCACCAACGACATGCGCACGGTGGTGCAGAAGGCCCAGGAAGGCTATGAGGACTATGCCGTCTTCCTCAAAGCCTTTATACTTAACATCTGCAAATACATAGCCGCCGAATCTGCCGTAGTGGACGGCAAGATCGACGGAATAATCCTCACCGGAGGAGTCGCCTTCAGCGACTATATAACCGGAGAAATCGCCCGAAAGGTTGCATATCTCGGCCCAGTGACCATATATCCCGGAGAAAACGAGCTCCATTCCCTCGCCGAGAATGGTTACATCATCCTTGCCGGCGAGACCAAAATCCACACCTACGACAAAGAGAAACTGATTGAAGATTAATAACACACTATGCCAATACCTGATTTTTCACATCGTTCGTTCAGTTACTACCCGACCAAGGCCATAGTCGTTGCAAAGTGCATCGGCGGGGTATGGACGGAGCCGGAGCTGACAAGCGATTTCGAACTTAGCCTGCACTGTTTTTCCGGAGTGTTCCATTATGCTCCGGAGTGTTTCGAAGGCGCCAAGGCCTTCATGGGTGTCGACGGAAGAGTCAGATTCTTCCGCCCGGAAGAAAATGCCCGCCGCATGAGTAGAAGCGCGGCATATCTCGACATGCCCGCCCCCTCGGAAGAACTTTTCGTCTCAATGTGCATTCAGTGCATCCAGGCCAACTGGGAACATATCCCGCCTTATGAATCCGGAGCATCGCTGTATCTGAGGCCTGTTCTTTTCGGAAACAATCCACAGCTTGGAATCAACTCATCCAAGGACGTAATGTTCGTGGTGATGTGCTCAGGAGTAGGTACTTATTCCGGAGCTGAGATACTCAGCACCGGCACTGCAGTGATTTCACGCAACTACGACCGTGCAGCCACCTTCGGCAGCGGAGCTTATAAAATCGGCGCCAATTATGCCCAGAGCCTGCACGCCTACAACCTTGCGCACGGACAGGGATACCGCGAACTTCTTTTCCTCGACACGGCCACGCATACCCATATCGAAGAGTTCGGTTCGTCCAATTTCTTCGCCATCAAGGGAGATACGTACATCACGCCTGACTCATCGAGTATTCTGCCGTCCATAACCAATGCCAGCCTCCGCACCGTTGCGGAATCGCTCGGGCTTAAGGTCGAGATGCGCCCCATAGCCGTAGAAGAACTCGCCACCTTCGACGAAGTCGGTTCCTGCGGCACCGCCGTGGTGATTACCCCTCTTAGCAGAATCGACGACAAACCCACCCTCGAAGGCAAGGAAGTGTCTCGTTCCTATCATTTCAGCGAAAAATGCGGCCCCGTAAGCCATAAGCTTTTCGACCGCATCATTGGCATACAGAGGGGCCTGGAAGAGGATACCTGGAACTGGTGCCACATCATTGAAAAGCCCTGACGATGGACGCCGCCGGGATAGAAAGGCTGCTGCAGGAGCATCGAACCGACGAAGCCATTGCCGCCATTGAGGCGTGGCAGGCTGAAGGAGGAAAGATGGACGCTCAGCTTCACTATCTTCTCGGCAACGCCTGGAGGAAGAAGGGCAACTGGCAGAAAGCCATTCAGGAGTACAACGAGGCCGTCAGCCTCGACCCCGACTCCCCTGCCGCCGAAGCCCTTATACTTGCGAACGACATACTCGCCTTTTACAACAAAGATTTATATAACCCTTGATATACACTGAGTTATGGCAAAAATGAGAGGAGCCACAGTAGTTGATACGGAGCGCTGCAAAGGTTGCGGACTCTGCATCGTGGCCTGCCCCTTCAAGGTTCTGGCCCTTAGCACCAAGAACGTCAACCAGAAGGGATACAATTATGCTGAAGCCGTCGCCCCGGACGCCTGCACCGGATGTACTTCCTGCGCTATCGTCTGCCCCGACGGATGTATCACCGTTTATCGTAAGAAGGAGGACTAGATATGGATAAAGAAGTCACCTTGATGAAGGGAAACGAAGCCATCGCCCACGCCGCCATCCGCTGCGGCTGCGACGGCTATTTCGGCTATCCCATCACCCCTCAGTCCGAAGTTCTTGAAACCCTCGCCGCCGAGAAGCCCTGGGAAACAACCGGAATGGTTGTCCTTCAGGCCGAAAGCGAAGTCGCATCCATCAATATGGTTTACGGCGGCGCCGGCACAGGTAAGAAAGTCATGACCTCATCCTCCTCCCCTGGCGTCAGCCTGATGCAGGAGGGCATTTCCTATATGGCCGGAGCCGAACTTCCCTGCCTTGTAGTGAATGTTTCCCGCGGAGGCCCCGGACTCGGCACCATCCAGCCCAGTCAGGCCGATTATTTCCAGACAGTGAAGGGCGGCGGACACGGCGATTACCGCCTGATTACCCTTGCCCCGGCTTCAGTCCAGGAAATGGCCGACTTCGTAGATCTGGCCTTCGAACTGGCCTTCCGCTATCGCAATCCCGCAATGATTCTCTCCGACGGAGCTATCGGTCAGATGATGGAAAAGGTCGTCCTGCCTCCGTTCAAGCCCCGCCGCACTGAGGAAGAGATCATGAAGGAGTGCCCCTGGGCCACCACCGGCCGCAAGGGAATGCGCAAGCCCAATATCATCACCTCACTTGAGCTGCGAAGCGAAGAGATGGAGAAGATCAACATCCGCATCCAGAGCAAATACCGCGAAATCGAAGCGAAGGAAGTACGTTTCGAGGAATATATGACCGGCGACGCCGACTATCTGATAGTGGCTTTCGGCTCGGCCGCCAGAATCTCCAAGAAAGTCATTTCAATCGCCCGCGAACAAGGGCTCAAGGTAGGACTTCTCCGTCCTATCACCCTCTGGCCCTTCCCTTCCAAGAGAATCGCCGAACTGGCATCTAAGGTAAAAGGAATTCTTTCGCTTGAAATCAACGCCGGCCAGATGGTGGAAGATATCAGGATGGCCGTCGAAGGAAAGACTCCCGTAGAATGGTACGGCCGCCTCGGTGGCATCATCCCCGAGCCCGAAGAGGTAGTAGCTCAGCTGAAGAAATTGTTCATCTAAAAAGGCAGCGTTATGACAAAAGAAGAAATAATCCAGCCCGAAAACCTTGTTTACAAGAAGCCGGAACTTCTCAACGACACTCCTATGCATTACTGCCCGGGCTGCAGCCACGGCGTAGTGCACAAACTGGTCGCCGAGGTCATCGCCGAGATGGGCATGCAGGAGAAAACCATAGCGATATCGCCGGTAGGCTGTGCGGTATTCGCATATAAGTATATAGATGTAGACTGGCAGGAAGCCGCCCACGGGCGCGCTCCGGCCCTTGCCAGTGCCATCAAGAGGCTCTGGCCCGACCGCCTGGTATTCACATACCAGGGCGACGGCGACCTCGCCTGCATCGGCACCGGCGAGACGATTCACGCCCTTAACCGCGGCGAGAACATCACCATAATCTTCATCAACAACGCCATTTACGGAATGACGGGCGGCCAGATGGCCCCGACTACACTTCTCGGGATGAAGACGGCCACCTGCCCCTACGGCCGCGAACCGGCCCTTCACGGATATCCGCTGAAGGTCACGGAAATCGCCGCCACCCTGCAGGGAACCTGCTACGTCACCCGCCAGAGCGTCCAGAGCGTAGCTGCAATCCTAAAGGCAAAGAAGGCGATTCGCAAGGCCTTCGAGTATTCGATGCAGGGCAAGGGTTCCAATCTCGTGGAAATCGTTTCGACCTGCAATACTAACTGGAGGATGTCGCCGGTAAAGGCCAATCAGTGGATGGAAGAGAACATGTTCCCATTCTACCCTCTCGGCGACCTTAAAGACAACGGCTAAAAACGGAGGTATTATGACACAGGAAATCATCATCTCGGGATTCGGGGGCCAGGGTGTGCTCTCGATGGGAAAGATTCTCGCCTATGCCGGCCTGATGGAAGACAAGGAAGTTACCTGGATGCCGGCCTACGGCCCGGAGCAGAGGGGCGGAACTGCAAACGTTACCGTCATCGTAAGCGACGAGCCGGTTTCCTCCCCCATCCTCAGCAGCTTCGACACCGCCATCGTTCTCAACCAGCCTTCATTGGAGAAGTTCGAGCCTAAGGTCAAGCCGGGAGGAACGCTGATTTATGACAGCTACGGCATAAATGTTCCACCCACGCGCAAGGATATCAACGTCTATTGCATCGACGCAATGGATACTGCGGCACAGATGAATATGATAAAGGTATTCAACATGATGGTGCTCGGCGGCCTGCTGAAGATTCATCCGGTCGTTTCGCTCGAGAGCGTGCTGAAGGCCCTGCGCAAGACTCTTCCGGAGAGGCACCACAACCTCATTCCAATGAATGAAGAGGCCCTGCGTACCGGAATGTCCATAATAAAACCCGCTTGAAATTTGTAAATCAAATCTTTATTCGTATATTTGCGGCCCCTTAAAAGCCATCGGGCTTTTGGTGCAATGGGGTTTGCCTCCGGGCAAACTGAGTAACACATTTTAATTTATTTATTCTTATGAAACATTTTGAATTGAAGGGCCAGCTCCGCCAGACCGGAAACAAGGCCACCATCAAGGCTCTCCGCGCACAGGGTCTCGTTCCCTGCAACCTTTACGGACAGGGCGTAGAGAACGTTCTCTTCAACGTTGACGCAAAGGACCTCAAGGGTCTTACCCACACCCCTGCTTCTTTCATCGTCGACCTCGTCCTCGACAATAAGAAATATACCGCAGTGGTTCACGAGCTCCAGTTCCATCCCATCGAGGATATCTGCCTCCACGTAGACTTCCTGGTAGTTTCCGAGTCCAAGCCTATCGCTATCAACGTTCCTCTGAACATCACCGGACACGCTGCAGGTGTACAGGCTGGTGGTAAGTTCGTAAAGAACGTCCGCGAGCTCCGCATCAGCGCCCTCATGAAGGACCTCCCCGATCAGCTCGACATTGACATCACCAAGCTCGGCATCGGCGAAAACATCGTCGCCGGCGACCTCACTTTCGAGAATGTCACTATCCTGAGCCCTAAGTCAACGATCATCTGCGGTGTCAAGGCTACCCGCCAGGCCGCCGCTGCAGCCCAGGCCAGCACTGAGACTGCTGAGTAATTCGTTATGAAATACCTGATTGCCGGTTTAGGAAATATCGGTCAGGAGTATGCCCGAACAAGGCATAACATAGGATTTATGGTATTGGATGCCTGGGCTAAGGCATCCAATATCTCTTTCAAGACCGAACGCTACGGCGACGTCTCCTGCCTTTCCGTCAAGGGCAGGCAGTTCTGGCTGCTCAAACCTTCGACATATATGAATCTGAGCGGAGGCGCTGTCAGGTATTGGATGAACAAGCTGGAAATTCCGCGCGAGAACCTAATCGTTGTCTGCGACGACCTTAACCTTCCATTCGGAACCATACGTATGCGCCTTAACGGCAGCGACGGAGGGCACAACGGCCTGAAGGACATCATAGCGATGCTGGAAGGAACGGACTTCACGAGAGTCCGTGTTGGGATAGGCAACGAATTCACTCAGGGAGGCCAGATAGATTTCGTACTCGGCGACTTTTCACCGGAGCAGCAGGAACAGATTCCGGAGCTTGCCGGAAAAATTATCGAAGGAATAAAAGAATATGCTTTCGTGTCGCCTCAGAGGGCAATGAATAGCTTAAATACGAAAAAATCGGCCCCA
>JAFSPG010000010.1 GCA_017443025.1 Bacteroidales bacterium
GTCTCAGTTCCAGTGTGGGGGACCTTCCTCTCAGAACCCCTAGCCATCGTCGCCTCGGTGGGCCGTTACCCCGCCGACTAGCTAATGGCACGCGAGCCCATCCGTCACCGGTAATCCTTTCAACATCCACCCATGCGAGTAAATGTGTTACGTGGTATTACACACCGTTTCCAGTGCCTATCCCACAGTGACGGGCAAGTTGCTCACGCGTTACGCACCCTTCCGCCGGTCGCCGCCAGAGTATTGCTACCCCGCGCTGCCCCTCGACTTGCATGTGTTAAGCCTGCCGCTAGCGTTCATCCTGAACCAGGATCAAACTCTTCTTTGTATAATTCAATTTCCTAGCTCGCTGTTCGAAATTGACGCTCTCGATCTTTTATTGTTCGGTACTTGCTTCTTGTACTTCCTTTCAGTCTTTTCAATGAACTCCGTAAAAAATCCCGCTGTTCTTTCAAGCGGGACTGCAAAGATACGGACATTTTCCAAACTGCCAAACTTTTTTTCAAGATTTTTTTATAAAAATCGTTATAATTATTCGGGCCGAAAAATAACCCTCGCAGAGTCAGGAAGTTACGCTTTAGAACTATTTTTGGCAATTCTTGCAGAAAGCTCCCATGTGCGGATTCTGTCCTTATAATAATTGTTGGCATTCGTCGCAAAAACGTCGAGCGCGGCATCGGAATTGTCGTCCCATCGGCGACAGTTATATACCACGTCATAGATGCGCCCGATCTGATACTCGCGGCTGACTCTCAGAGCCACGGCATAATCCTCGCCGTACTTGGTAGTCGGAAAATTCAGCTCCCGGAGCAGCGGCACATAGAACCCGCGTGGTGCCCCGAAGCCGTTCACACGCAAAGCGTTGTTCCGGCCGTTCTCCGGAGTCCATTCCCTGTGGTCGATGACTCCCGGAGGCAGAGGATTCAGATTGAAATCCGTCATCTGATAGGTCCCGACAACCATCGCGCAGTTCTGCTCGCGGAAAGCATCCACAAACTTCTGCACGGTATTCTCGTCGTAATACATATCGTCGGAATCCAGCTGAATCGCAAATCGCCCGCACTGCGGATGATGCAGCGCTGCATTCCAGTTACCGCCTATGGCGTGAAATGTCTTGTCCTGGGCTATATACACCAGCTTCGGGTCCGAAAGGAAACCCTTGATGACATCCATGGTGCCATCGGTGGAATTATCATCGACTACTATTACATTATATTTAAATGAAGTCTTCTGGGAAAGGGCCGAGCGCAGGGCGTCCCCGATGGTCCTGACCCTGTTGCGGCAGGGAATTATTACGCTGGCCTCATATTCGAAATCTCCTCCTTCGAGTGAAACGTCTTTGAAAACAGGCTCCAGATAGCCCCCGACGGCCTTCAGATGGTCGGTAACAGCTTGCTCCATCTCTATCTGCACAGCCCTGTTCTTCGGGTCGACATAGTCAAAGAGTTTCTCTCCTGACTTGCGGGTATCCGTCTCGATTTCGTAATACAGGTACTCCCCTATGTGCTCGATCTTCCCGAGACGCGAGGCCTTGAGCCTCAAGTCATAAAGGCCGGCATAGGCATAATCCTTATCCATCGAAGCCAAGGCCTTGAGGAAAACGTCCGTCCTGTACAGCAGCAGGCCCCCGAAATCGAAATCATCGCGGAGCGAGCCTTCCTGATAATCGATCACCGGAGCAGGTCCGCGGTCGTTGAAATGGTCGGCGTAAACCATCGCAGCTCCGGTATCCTCGGCAATCTGAACCATTCTCTCAAGGGCAAAATGCACCAGACTCAAGGTTGTATCCTTTATATATAAAAGGGTATATGGACAATTTGCGAATGATTCCATCCCCTTCAAAGTCGAGGTGGCGGTCATAGGCCCGTCGATGGGGCAGACAGCCTTTACCAGAGGCTCATTCAGGAGATTGGACCGGGTTTCGGAATTTGCCGATGGAACAAAACATGCAATCATTTTCAGCGATTTTTTTCAATTCTTGGCAAATTTATCAAAAGTATTTTGTAATTTCGTCTTCTGCGATAAACTTTTCAAGTTTAAGCGCACCACAGAACACACTGTAAACAAAATTTATTCAGATATGACAAAACGCATTTTGACCCTGGCCGCACTGCTTGTAGCATCAGTTGCCACATTTGCAGGCGAAACTCCCCTCTGGCTGAGAAAGAACTGTCTCTCTCCGGATGGTAAAACATTGGCTTTCTGCTATAAAGGCGACATCTTCACCGTTCCTGTGAGTGGCGGACTTGCAAGGCAGATAACCTCCAACTCAGCCTATGAGAGCGACCCTATATGGTCACGCGACGGAAAGAAGATTATCTTCAGCTCCTACCGCGAGGGCAGCAAGGACGTATTCATCACCGGCCATCTCGGCGGAGTCCCTACCCGCCTGACCGACCACCCCGGGAATGAAGTTCCCAAGGCGGTCCTCCCCGACGGCAGGATTCTTTTCACGGCATCAATCCAGGCCGATGTCAATTACGGCGGCTTCCCCACCGGAACCCAGGTTTACGCAGTTTCGCCAGAAGGCGGAATGCCCGAGCTTTTCACTTCGATAACATTCTCGGAGATTAGCGTAAACAACGATGGTGTAATTCTTTACGAGGATTATAAAGGCTACGAGGATCCCCTCCGCAAGCATCATACCTCCTCCGTTACCCGCGATATCTGGAAATATGACGGCGGAGTATTCACCAAGCTTTCAGATTACAAAGGCGAAGACCGCCAGCCCGTTTTCGGCCCCGACGGCGACACCTTCTATTATCTTAGCGAGCGTGGCGGAAGCACCCTCAACGTATTCAAGAGCAGCATCTCCACTCCCAGCAAGAACGAGCAGCTGACCTTCTATACCAAGAACCCCGTCCGCTACATCTCGGCAGCCGAAGGCGGAGTCATTTCCTACTCCTACAACGGCGAACTCTATATCCTGGAGCCCGGCAAAGAGCCCCGCAAGGTGGATATTGACGTTCTCCGCGACAACACCGACCGCCGCATGCACAAGCTCAACCTCTCTGCAGGCGCATCGGCCGTTTCAGTATCCAAAGACGGCAAGGAAGTAGCTCTCGTGCTCCGCGGCGATGTCTTCGTAACAAGCTCCGAATACAAGACCACCAAACGTATCACCAATACCCCCGAGCAGGAGCGCAACGTATGCTTCGCCCCCGACGGCAAATCTCTCTACTACTCGGCCGAAAGGGATGGCTTCTGGGGCATTTACAAAGCCTATCCGGCCGATAAGAAAGACAAATACTTCACCTACGCCTCGACCTTCAGGGAAGAGCTCTTCTCCGATAAAGGCGAGACCAGCTTCCAGCCTCAGGTATCACCCGACGGCAAATGGGTTGCTTATCTGCGCGACCGCACCGAACTGGTAATCAAGCCCACCAAGGGTGGAAAGACAAAATCCCTGCTCAAAGACGTTAACTATTCCTACTCTGACGGCGACCAGGAATTTGCCTGGAGCCCCGACAGCCGCTTCCTCCTTACCGGCTATATCGGCGATGGCGGATGGCATAACGCCGATGTCGCACTGATTGACATCGAAAGCGGCGAAATCACTAATCTTACCCAGAGCGGCTACAGCGACGGCAACTTCAAATGGGCCCTCGGCGGCAAGGCCATGACCTGGGAGTCCGACAAGCAGGGCTATCGCAGCCACGGCAGCTGGGGCGCACAGAGCGACATCTACATCATGTTCTTCGACGGCAAGTCAAAGGCCAAGTTCATCCAGGACAAGGAAGACGCCGACGTAGAAAAGATGATGTCGTCCGACAAAGAGCAGAAGAAAGAGAAGAAAGACAGCACCGACAAAGCCAAGAAGCCTGAAAAGCTCGTCTTCGACCTCGCAGGCCGCGACGCCCGCATAATGCGTCTTACCAAATTCTCGAACCGCTACGGCGATCATTACCTCACCAAGGACGGTGCCAAGCTCTTCTACACCACTCCCCTCGAGAGTGGATTCGGCCTCTGCGTGCTGGACATCAAGAAGGGCGACATCAAAGTCCTCGAAAGAGGTGTCAGAGGCAGGATTATTCCTTCAGCCGACGACAAACATATTTATGTAACGGCCGGTGGAGCAATCACCAAGGTTCCCGTCGACAATGGCAAGAGCAAGAAGATCACCTTCAGCGGCGAATACGACTTCAAACCCGCCCCTGAAAGGGAATATATCTTCCATCATATCTGGAAGCAGGTCAAGGAAAAATTCTATGACCCTAATCTCCACGGAGTCGACTGGGACTACTACAAGACCAATTATGCTGCCTTCCTCCCCTACATCAACAACTACTACGACTTCCAGGAGATGCTCTCCGAAATGCTCGGCGAGCTCAACGGTTCTCACACCGGCGCCCGTTTCTACGGACGTGGCGGCGATAACTTCGGCTACCTCGGAGTTATTTTCGACCTTAATTACAAAGGAGACGGCATCCGCATCGCGGAAGTCCTTCCTGATGGTGTCCTCAATGTTGCAGACCCCGAAATCAAGGCCGGCGACCTCATCACCGCTATCAATTCCGAGCCTATCAAGGCCGGAGACGACTGGTTCAAGCTCCTCACCGGCAGGGGCGGCGACAAGATTCGCGTTACCGTAAGCAAGGGCGGCAAGGAAGTCAGCTACACGGTTAAGGCCGTCAGCAACGAATCTGCCCTTATGTATCGCCGCTGGGTACGCCAGAGAGAGGAAATCGTCCGCAAACTCTCCGGAGGCCGCGTCGGATACGTACACGTACAGGGTATGAATTCCCCTTCATTCCGCGAGGTTTACTCGAACGCCCTCGGCAAATACCGCAACTGCGAGGCTATCATCGTAGATACCCGTAACAATGGTGGCGGATGGCTCCACGACGATCTTGCAACCTTCCTCGGAGGCAAGCCATATCTGGAGTTCAAACCGCGCGGCCAGTATATCGGCACCGAGCCCTTCAACAAGTGGACTAAGCCTTCCTGCGTCCTCGTCTGCGAGAACAACTACTCCGACGCCTGCGGCTTCCCTTATGCTTACAGGGCTCTCGGCCTCGGTAAGATTATCGGCGCACCTGTTCCAGGCACTATGACCGCCGTATGGTGGGAGCGCCAGGTCAACGCTTCGATTGTATTCGGTATTCCTCAGGTCGGTTCCTGGGGCCTCAAGGAGAACAGGTATATTGAAAACTTCCAGATTGAGCCTGACATCCTCGTTTACAACGACCCTGCCTCAGTCCTCAAGGGCGAAGACAAACAGCTCGAAGCTGCCGTAGCAGAAATGCTCAAGGAAATCGCAAAATGACGAAAGACAAGAAAATAATCATCATCCCCACTTACAACGAGAAGGAGAACATCGAGAAGATTATCCGCAAGGTGTTCTCCCTCGAAGGGGAATATAGCATTCTGGTAATCGACGACGGTTCCCCCGACGGCACTGCGGCCATTGTAAAAGGCCTTGCCGAGGAGTTCCCCAAGCGGCTCTTCCTCATCGAGAGGCCCGGAAAACAGGGGCTTGGAACGGCCTATCTCACCGGATTCAAGTGGTGCCTTGAGAATGGCTACGACTATATCTTCGAGATGGACGCCGACTTCTCGCACAACCCCGACGACGTCAATCGCCTGTACGAGGCCTGTGCGAAGGGAGGCGCCGACCTAGCCATCGGCTCGAGGTACTGCGACGGCATCAGCGTCGTGAACTGGCCGCTTGGACGAATCCTTATGTCGTATTCTGCATCCTCATTTACCCGCAGGGTGCTCGGAGTGAAAATCTACGACTGTACGGCAGGGTTCAAGTGCTATTCGCGCAAGGTCCTCGAGACCATCGACCTCGACGCAGTGCAGATGAAAGGTTATGGCTTCCAGATTGAGATGAAATATTCAGCCTACAAGCTCGGTTTCAAGATAGTTGAAGTTCCGATTATCTTCGTCAACCGGCGTGAGGGCACGTCGAAGATGTCGAGCAGCATCTTCGGAGAAGCCTTTAGGGGCGTCATCAAACTACGGTTCAGGAAAATACATCCAAAGAAAGAGGCTTTCAGTGACATGAACCCCGAAAGTTAGACAAAAAACTTTCGGGGTTTTGTTATGAAACACAATTACGAGCAGTTATTGCATTACATGCATTTATTGGAGAAAGGATATAGTGCATGGAGTATTCACAGCGAGTATGGTATTAACA
>JAFSPG010000011.1 GCA_017443025.1 Bacteroidales bacterium
ATGCGATCTCTCAAGAAATATATTGCGGTGGTTATAGCGGTGAGGACCCACCTCTTCCCATTCCGAACAGAGAAGTTAAGCTCACTAGCGCCGATGGTACTGCCCCACCAGGTGGGAGAGTAGGTAGCTGCCGTTTTTCGGGACTCCGGTTGACGAAAGTCAATCGGAGTCTTTTTTTTGTGTCCGACGGACACAAAAACCGAAGAACAGGCAGCTACGCTTATACGTCACCCATCCCCTAAATCCCCTTCCTCGGGAAGGGGACTTGCTATCGACCTTCGGTCTCAAAACAGAGGAATATTCAGTTTGAAAAAGCGAATAGTTCCCCCGGTAATGGACAAAATGATAATATAAAGGAGAGGGTTAAAACCTCTCCTTTATATTATAGTGGTTGCGGTCGTGGGCGTTGCGGGAAATGAGCTCGCAGATGAAGCCGGCGAGGAAGAGCAGCGTGCCGAGTACTACGGCCAGAAGGGCCAGGTAGAAGAGCGGCTGCTCGGTGACGGCGCGGTAGGGAATGCCCTGGCTCTGGTGAATCAGCTTTGCCGCGATAATCCAGACAGTCATGATGAAACCTGCAAGGAACATCAGGATTCCACTAAAGCCGAAGAAGTGCATCGGTTTCTTGCTGAAGCGGCTTGTGAATGAAAGACTCATCAGGTCGAGAAGACCGTTGACGAAGCGGTTCATTCCGAATTTGCTCTTGCCGAATTTGCGTTTGCTGTGTGCTACGGGTTTCTCGGTGATTCTGCTGAAGCCTGCATTCTTTGCGAGATAAGGGATATAGCGGTGCATCTCTCCGTAAACTTCTATGTTCTTTACGACTTCGCCGTCATATACCTTGATGCCGCAGTTCATGTCGTGAATCTTGATTCCCGTAACCTTGCGGGCAGTGAAGTTGTATAACTTCGAGGGAATATTCTTGGTGAAGGCGTTATCCTTGCGCTTTTTCTTCCAGCCCGAAACTACCTCAAATCCATCTTCGGTAATCATCTTTGCCATTTCGGGGAGCTCCTCTGGAGCATCCTGAAGGTCGGCGTCGAGCGTCGCGACGACGCGACCGCAAGCCTGCTCAAATCCGCACTGAAGGGCGGCGGATTTGCCGTAATTGCGGCGGAAGCGGATTCCGTGCACGTCGGGGTTGGATTCCGAGAGGCCCTTTACCACACTCCAGGAAGAGTCAGTGCTGCCGTCATCGACAAGGATAATCTCGTAAGTCCACTTCTGCGAAGCGGCAACGTTGACGATTCTCTCTACAAGTTCAGTCAGTGATTCGGCCTCATTCAGAAGAGGCACGACTACCGATATATCTTTTTTGTATTCCATTGCTACAGAATTAATTGCTTCCGAATGGATTGTCGCTCACACCCTTGATTGAACGCGAAATTACAAGGGCTGCGATGATACCTATTACGAAGCAGATAAGGAATTTGAAAATGAACATCAACAATGGGAGTGATGGCATAATGGAATTGATTACCGCCTCCGCCTGAGCGGCGTTTGCCTGAGGCATCGAAGCGAGGGCTTCTTCCATTGCTTCTTCTATCTTGGCGGCCGCAATCAGCTTGATCTGGACCAGTTGCCAGGCACCAACGATCAGTGAAGAGAACAATGATGTGCAAGTGCCAAAACGGAATACGTGATTACGCATGACTCCGGTAAAGCCGTTTATCAACCTGCGGGCGAAAACCACCATCAGATATATAAAGAGGACAGTCTTTCCTATATTAAGGGAGAAAGCCGGTATGGTGCCCATAAGGTTAAGGGAGCCGGGGTGAATCAAGAGCGACTGTATTTGTCCTATCAGGAGTTCAGCTATGATTGTAACAGCACCAAGAATGGCTCCATATTTCATGGCCTCCTGCCAGATCTGCTTGTTGGAAACTTCCAATTTTTCCTGTTGATAATCCATTGTTTGTTGAATTACGTGATTCTTCAACTGCAAATATATGAAAAAAATCGTATCTTTGCAGGTTAGACAACATTTGAAAGCTTATATGATCAACATCACTTTTCCTAACGGCGACGTAAAATCCTTCAACGAAGGAATTTCAGCCATCGAGATTGCACGCAGCATCAGCCCAAGGCTGGCCGCAGAAGTACTTGCAGCCAAAGTTAACGGTGAGGTAACTGATTTGACCAGGCCAATAACAGCCGATGCTACCGTTACCCTTCTCAAGTGGGACGATGACGATGCCAAGCACGTATTCTGGCACTCTTCATCTCACCTTATGGCCGAAGCCCTCGAAGCCCTTTATCCCGGAATCAAGTTCGGTATCGGCCCTGCAGTTGAAAGCGGGTTCTACTATGACGTTGACTTCGGTGGCAGGACATTCACCGACGCCGACCTCGAAAAGGTTGAAAAGAAGATGCTCGAACTCGCCCGCGAAGGTCAGGAATTCAAGCGTATAGAGGTCTCCAAGGCCGATGCGATGAAGTATTTCGAGACCAAGGGCGACCCTTACAAGTGTGAGCTTATCAGCGAGCTCGAAGACGGCTCCATCACATATTACGAGAACGGTGCATTCACCGACCTCTGCCGCGGACCTCACCTTATGAACACCGACGTTATCAAGGCCGTGAAGCTCACCGCAATTGCCGGCGCATATTGGAGGGGCGACGAAAAACGTCAGCAGCTTACCCGTATCTACGGCATCACCTTCCCCAAGAAGTCGATGCTCGACGAATATCTGGTAGTGCTCGAAGAGGCCAAGAAGCGCGATCACCGCAAGCTCGGCAAGGAGATGGAACTCTTCATGTTCTCACAGAAAGTCGGCCTCGGCCTGCCTATGTGGCTTCCCAGAGGTGCTTTCATGCGCCAGCAACTCGAGAAGTTCCTCAGCCGCAAGCTCAAGGAGTACGGATATCTTCCGGTAGTTACTCCCCATATCGGCGGCAAGCAGCTCTACGTGACATCCGGCCACTATGCCAAATACGGCAAGGATTCCTTCCAGCCTATTCATACCCCGCAGGAGGGTGAGGAATATATGCTCAAACCTATGAACTGCCCTCATCACTGCGAGATTTTCCGTTCAGCTCCCCGTTCTTACAGGGACCTCCCTCTGAGATTTTCGGAATTCGGAACGGTGTATCGTTACGAGCAGAGCGGCGAGCTCCACGGACTTACCCGCGTGCGCTGCTTCACCCAGGACGATGCCCATATGTACGTACGTCCGGAGCAGCTCAAAGACGAGTTCAAGAAGGTCATAGACCTTATAATGTATGTATTCAAGGTTTTCAAGTTCGATAACTTCACCGCCCAGATTTCCCTCCGCGACAAAGTCAACCGCGACAAATACATCGGAAGCGAGGAGAACTGGGACCGCGCAGAGCAGGCTATCATCGAGTCTGCTGCCGAAAAAGGCCTTCCTACCGTTACAGAATACGGTGAGGCTGCCTTCTATGGCCCTAAGCTCGACTTTATGGTAAAGGATGCTCTTGGCCGTAAATGGCAGCTCGGAACCATCCAGGTCGACTACAACCTGCCTGAGCGCTTTGAACTTGAGTACACCGATGCTGACGGCAGCAAGAAGCGCCCTGTGATGATTCACCGCGCTCCTTTCGGCTCCATCGAGAGATTCACCGCAGTGCTCCTTGAGCATACGGCCGGACACCTTCCCGTCTGGCTCTCGCCGGATCAGGTTAAAGTGCTGCCTGTCAGTGAAAAATATGCAGATTATGCAAAAAAAGTTTGTGAATTCTTAAATAATTCCGATATTCGCGCTTCCGTGGATGATCGTAACGAAACGCTCGGAAAGAGAATCCGCGAAATAGCCCTTCTCAGGGTACCGGTTCTGGTTATCGTCGGCGAGAAAGAAGTAGCCGAAGGTACGGTATCGGTGCGCCGAGAAGGTGTTGACCAGGGCTCAATGCCTCTGGCAGAGTTCGAAAAGTGGCTGCAGGATGTGATGGCCGCCGAGCTCGCTTAATTATTAATGTTTTATTTTTAGGAGGACAGTTTTATCGCAGCGCCTTTCAAACCCAACGGGGCCTTCAGGCCCTCCGGTCCCAGACCAGCCGGTCCGAGGCCCGGTTTCTCGCGTCCCGGAACGGGCGGTCATCCCGCTCAGAAGGGAGAGAATGAACTCTATATCAATGAGGAGATTATGTTTCCTCAGGTTCGTCTTGTCGGCGACAATATAGAGAATCCCGGTATCTTCTCCATCGATGCAGCTCTTCGTATGGCGCAGGACCAGGAACTTGACCTGGTGATGATCAGCGATAAGGCCGATCCGCCCGTGTGCAAGATTCTGGACTACCAGAAGTATCTCTATCAGCAGAAGAAGAAAGCCAAGGAGATGAAGGCCAACTCCACCAAAATCGTCATCAAGGAAATCCGTTTCGGGCCCAACACCGACGAGCACGACTTCCAGTTCAAGCTCAAGCACGCCCAGGAATTCCTTCAGGAGGGCTCCAAGGTCAAGGCATCCGTCTTTTTCCGCGGCAGGTCAATCCAGTTCTCCGACCAGGGCGAGAAACTTCTCCTCCGTTTTGCAGTTGAACTCGAGGCGTTCGGACGCGCCGAGAGCATGCCGAAACTTGAAGGCAAGCGCATGATCATGATGATTGCGCCCCTTAAGAAAAAATAATTATTAACCGTTAACTTTTTGTAAAATGCCAAAGCTTAAAACGAACTCCGGTGCCAAAAAGCGCTTCACGCTTACCGGAACGGGCAAAATCAAGAGAAAACACGCTTATCACAGCCACATTCTCACCAAGAAGACCAAGAAGCAGAAACGCAATCTTGACCATTTCGCCATCCTTAAGGATGTTGACGTAAAGAGGGTTAAAGAGCTTCTTGTAATGTAATTATCACATTTTTGTTTAACACCGCAAACAGTCGCAAAAGAACCTTCACGAAAGGTCACTGTTTCAGGAAAAAATCAAAATTATGCCAAGATCAGTCAATTCAGTTGCCTCAAGGGCACGCCGCAAAAAGATTCTCAAGAGAACCCGCGGTAATTTCCTCTCCAGGAAAAACGTTTGGACGGTAGCAAAGAACACTTATGAGAAAGGTCTCACCTATGCCTACCGCGACCGTAAAGCTAAAAAGCGCGAATTCCGCGCCCTCTGGATTCAGAGAATCAACGCAGCCGCACGTCAGTACGGTATGTCATATTCCCAGTTCATGGGCAAGCTCTCAAAGCAGAACGTAGGTCTCAACCGTAAAGTTCTCGCCGACCTCGCCATGAACAATCCCCAGGCTTTTGAAGCTATCATCAACTCTGTGAAATAGTTCGGTCTTGAGGGATGGGCTTTAAGGAAATCTACCACGACAAGCGGGTAAGGGCGGCATTTTGGAGCGTTCTATACCTCTTGTGGGTCATCTGGCTCGGTAACTGGTGGTGGATTCTCGGCCTTGCAGTCATCTTCGATCACAACATCACCCACAAGGTGAAATGGACGTTCTGGAAGAAGACTTACAAGGAGGGTGAGAAGAAAATTTGGTACTGGGAGTGGCTGGACGCCATTGTGTTTGCCGTCATCGTAGTCACATTCATCCAGATATTTTTCCTTCAGGCTTTTGTAATTCCCTCATCATCGATGGAAGGAACTCTGCTGACCGGAGACCACGTCTTCGTAAGCAAGTTGACTTTCGGCCCGAAACTGCCCGAAACTCCCCTTACGGTTCCTTTTACGCACAACGTCATTTTCGGAAAGGAGTCTTACTCCACACTGATAAAGAACGATTACAGGCGTCTTAAAGGATTCCGCAGGGTAGAAAGAGGCGACATCGTGGTTTTCAACTTCCCTAACGGGGACACAGTCCTCGTCAAAGACCCTTCTGCAGATTACCACAGCCTTTGCAGGCTTCTGGGAAAAGAGCAGACCATCGCGACCTTCGGCCCGATCAAGGTCCGCCCCTCCGACAAGAAGGATCACTACGTAAAGCGCTGCGTCGGCCTGCCAGGCGACACCCTCACAATCACTGACGGCCAGGTTTATATCGGCTCTGAGCCCCAGGAGGTATGGAAGGAGGTCCAGACGACCTACCGCGTAAAGACTGTAAGCGACAAAGGAATCAACCGCCGCACTCTCGAAAAAATGGGCATTGCGAATGCATGGTTCAACGCCTCTCTTCCGGGTTATCCGGAGATGGATTTGACCGCCGCCGCCCTCGAGCAGATAAAGGCCAACCCGGCAGTGGCGGAAGTGGAGCAGATTGTGGATGTATATCCCCCGGACGCCCCGGATTCCTACAAGACGATTTTTCCTTTCTCGGTGGATTACCGCTGGACGAAAGATAATTTCGGACCTATATGGATTCCCCAGGCAGGAGCTACGGTTCCCCTTTCAAAGGAAAATCTTCCGCTTTACGAACGTATCATAAGGGATTATGAACATCACAGCCTTGTAGTTTCAGCAGATGGTACAATTGCCATCGACGGTGCTCAGGCCACGAGTTACACCTTCTCGCAGAATTATTATTTCACGATGGGCGATAATCGGCACAATTCGCTCGATTCGAGATACTGGGGATTTGTCCCTGAAGACCATATAGTTGGGAAGCCTCTATTTATCTGGCTTTCAACTGACCCAGAAAAAGGGTTCCCTGGCAATATTCGCTGGGAAAGGTTCTTCAAAATTCTTTAGTTTTCTTGGATTTGCGATATTTTTAACCGAAATTTGCAGCCCGCGTAGAATTTTTGGAAAATAATAAAAAATAAACGATATGGCAAAGGTATGCGAAATCACCGGCAGAAAGAGGATGAAAGGCAATAATGTTGCCCATTCCAAACTGCGCACAAAACGTGACTTCTCCCTCAACCTCCGCAGTAAGAGGTTCTGGAGCGAGGAGGAACAGAGATTCATCACCCTCAAAGTTTCCTGCAAGGGCATGAGGACCATCGCTAAGAACGGTCTCGAGGCTACTGTCAAGGATGCTCAGAAAAAAGGATATCTCAAGAACCTTGTTTAATTTAAATCATTATGGCAAAGAAAGCTAAAGGAAACAGGGTGCAGGTCATCCTGGAGTGCACCGAG
Organism: Bacteroidales bacterium; assembly: GCA_017443025.1. GTDB lineage: Bacteria > Bacteroidota > Bacteroidia > Bacteroidales > UBA932 > Cryptobacteroides. The sequence goes on from JAFSPG010000011.1 coordinate 6,985, forward strand.
CAGAAAGAGAGCGGTGTGCCTGGAATGTCAAGGTACATTACCACAAAGAACAAGAAGAATACCCCTGAACGTCTTGAGCGTAAGAAATACAATCCTTATCTCAAGAAGGTAACTCTTCATCGCGAAATCAAGTAAGTTTTAGGAGGATAGATATATGGCAAAGAAAGCTGTTGCAACATTCGCCGCAAAGGCCGGCTCAAGAAGCATGGTCAAGTGCATCCGCATGGACAAATCCCCCAAGACCGGCGCTTACGTTTTCACGGAGCAGCTCGTTGAGTCCGGTAAGGAGAAGGAATTCTTCAACAAGAAGTAATAATTACTCCGAACAATACTTTAAACCGCCTTTCGGGGCGGTTTTTTGTTTTTATCTTCGATGGGATTTTGTATATTTGTAGGATTATAGGAATTAAGTACTATGGGAATTTTCAGTAAAGGTGTTAAAAAGACCAACGAGGGCTTCTTTCAGAGGATTGCGAGGGCCGTCGTCGGAAAGTCTCGCGTTAGCGATGATGTTCTTGATGCCATTGAAGAGGCTTTGATTGCTTCGGATATGGGCGTAGATACCACGCTGAAAATTATCGATAACCTGGAAGACCGTATCGAGCGCGACAAATTCATGTCGGAAGATGAACTTGTGGATATCCTCCGCGAGGAAATCGGCAAGATGCTCGACGTGGATGGCGCAGAGGCCGTGCAGCCTTTCGATTTCAGCAAAAAACCTTATGTGGTCATGGTCGTAGGCGTCAACGGAGTGGGGAAGACCACTACCATCGGCAAGCTTGCGTCTTCGCTGAGGGCTCAGGGGAAAAAGGTCGTTCTCGGGGCTGCTGATACCTTCAGGGCTGCGGCGGTCGAGCAGCTTACAATCTGGGCTGAGCGTGCGGGTGTCGATATCGTCAAGCAGCAGATGGGGTCCGACCCGGCTTCCGTGGCTTTCGATTCCGTCAAGTCGGCCGTTGCAAAGGGCGCCGATGTTGTGCTGATTGATACCGCCGGAAGGCTTCACAACCGTGTCGATTTGATGAACGAGCTCACCAAAATCCGCAATGTCATCCGCAAGGTCGTGCCGGATGGGCCTCACGAGGTTCTGCTGGTGCTGGATGCGTCTACCGGACAGAATGCCTTCCAGCAGGCGAAGGAGTTTGCCCGTGCTACCGATATTTCGGCACTGGCCATTACTAAACTGGATGGGACGGCCAAGGGGGGTGTCGTGATTGGGATTGTGGACCAGATGAAGGTGCCGGTGAAGTTTATCGGAATTGGTGAGGGTATCGACGACCTGAAAGTTTTCGACCGCAAAGAATTCGTAAATTCATTGTTCAATAAAGAGGATATAGTATGATATTTATGATTTCTATCATTTCAAAATCCTCGGTCCTTCGGACCTCGTCCCTCCCAACCTAAAGGTTGGGCCCCTCCCTCTAATGTGGCCGAGGGTGGCCACAGATTTTGAAAACGATAGAAATCAATAATAAACAAATAGAAGAAATAGAAACAATAATCATATGAAACTATCGTACAGTTGGTTAAAGCAGTATCTGGAGTGTGAGCTCACTCCCGCGCAGGTTGCAGAGGCAATGACTTCTATCGGCATCGAGGTGGATGCCGTGGAGGAGACTGAAGAGATTCCCGGCGGACTGGCGGGAGTTGTGGTAGCCAAGGTGGAGGAGTGCGTCGAGCACCCCGACTCCGACCATCTCCACATAACGAAGGTGGATGCCGGGACGGGCGAACTCCTGACGGTAGTCTGCGGCGCTCCTAACGTGGCTGCAGGTCAGAAAGTGCTGCTGGCTACCATTGGCACGGTGCTTCCGGGTGATTTCAAGATCAAGAAATCGAAGATTCGCGGAGTCGAATCCTTCGGTATGATTTGCGCGCAGGACGAGCTTGGTATCGGCAGCGACCACGCAGGCATCATGGTCCTCCCGGACGATGCCGTGATCGGCACTCCTGCCAAGGAGTTCCTGGGCCTTAAGAGTGATGCGGTTATCGAGTACGAGATTACCGCAAACCGAGTCGATGCCGCTTCTCACTGGGGCGTGGCCCGCGACCTGTATGCTTACCTCAAACTTAATGATATCCCATGTGAATTGCATAAGCCTTCTGACAGCGGCTTTAAGTCCGGCGAGGGCAAGTGCATTCCTTTCGAGGTGAAGACTCTCGACGGCGCTCCCCGCTACAGCGGCATCACGATGAAGGGCGTAAAGGTTGGCCCTTCACCGGAATGGCTGCAGAAGGATTTGCGTGCCATCGGCCTGAATCCTATCAACAATGTCGTGGATATTTCCAACTTCATCCTCTTTGAACTTGGTCAGCCGCTTCATATTTTCGACGCCGCAAAAATCGGCGGCGGAAAGGTGATTGTACGCAGGGCCGCCGAGGGCGAGCAGATTCGCACGCTTGACGGAGTGGAGCGCAAGCTGAAGGCTACTGATATCGTGATTGCCGATACCGAGCGCCCGATGTGCATTGCCGGAGTCTTCGGCGGCGAGGATTCCGGAGTTTCCGATTCCACTACCGAAATCTTCATCGAGGGCGCATATTTCGATCCTGCTTCAATTCGCCGTACTTCCAAGGCTCACGGCCTTCAGACCGATGCTTCCTTCCGTTACGAGAGGGGAGCGGATCCTGAGGCCGCGGCATTTGCCGGCAGGCGCGCAGCCGCCCTGGTGGCAGAAATCGCGGGTGGCACGGTTGTGGGCACCCAGGTAGATAACTATCCCGAGCCGATTGCGAAGAAGGTAATCGAACTGGATTATCCGAGAATTGAAAAATTCGTAGGCAAGGACATCGGACACGATACCATCGAGAAGATTCTTACCTATCTCCAGTATGATTTCATCTCAAAGAGCAAGAATCGAGCAGTCGTCGCTGCCCCTACGTATATGATTGATGTTTACCGTGAGTGCGACGTAGTCGAGGAAATTCTCCGCGTTTACGGATATAACAACATCGAGCTTCCTCATGGCGTCCGTTCATCGGTGAATCCCACGCCGTCGCCGGATCCGGAGCAGGTTCGCAACTATATCTCCAATTTCCTTGCGGCCAACGGCTTCAACGAGACGATGAACAATTCCCTCACCAAGGCTGCTTATTACGAGGGCCTTCAGACCTTCCCGGCCGAGCGTTGCGTGAGCATAGTCAATCCGCTGTCCTCCGACCTTGCGGTGATGCGTCAGTCGCTGATTCCCAATGCCCTGGAGGTAGCTGCGTACAACATCAACCGACAGATTTATTCCCTCAGGGTATTTGAATACGGCTCAGTTTATCAGAGGCTTCCCGAGGGCGACGGCAAGACCCTTGATTCCTACGAGGAGCATCAGTGCTTCACACTTATGATGACAGGCCCGAGCGAAAAAGCCTGGAATTCCGAGGCCCGCAAAGGCAATTATTTCCAGCTTAAGGGCTACGTGGAGCTTCTTCTGGCCCGCTATGGCGTGGATGTCTATTCACTCGAAGCAGAGGCCGCTCCTTCCGATATCTTCTCCGAAGGCCAGACATATTGCCTGCCCGGCTCTCATAAGCAGCTTGCCGTGATGGGCACGGTAAATCCCGCCTATGCCAAAAAGTTCGACGTAAAGCAGCCGGTATTCGTTGCCGAGATTTCCTGGCCGGTACTTCTTACCCTTGTAGGCCGCGTAAAGGTTATATTCTCGGAACTTCCCAAGTTCCCCGAAGTTCGTCGCGACCTTGCCCTGCTCTTTAACGAGGGCGTCGATTACGCATCCGTGCGCAGGGCAGCCTTCAAAGCCGCCAAGAAACTTCTCAAGCAGGTTACCCTCTTTGACGTATATCGCGGCGAGAAGATTGCCGAAGGCAAGAAACAGTATGCCCTTGGCTTCGTGTTCCAGGATCCCGAGAAGACCCTCACCGACGCCGAGATTGAAAATGTAATGGGACGGCTGATGGCAGCGTTCCAGAATGAATTCGGAGCTGTACTGCGTTAATGTTCAGAAGGATTTCATATCTGATTGTGGTGGTCGGTTCGCTGCTGGCTTCATGCCGCGGCGAGACTGTCATTCCCAAGTCAGAGCTTAAGGATATCTACGTGGATATGCTTCTGGCCGACCAGTGGATTATTGAGAACCGCCGCCAGCAGAGAATCGCAGATACGTCTTATGTGTACCGTCCTTTCCTCGAGAGCCGCGGATATACCGAAGAGGACTTTATCCGGACGGTCAATCTCTATATGGAGAATCCGGCTGATTTCTCGAAGTTCTTCGATGATGTGGCCGAGGCGCTCCGTGCCCGTAAAAAGGATGTGGAGATGCTCGAGAGGGGAGAGTTTATCCGCGACAGTCTCGAGCGTGAGCGTAAGAACACGCCTTTCCGCAGGCCGGATTTCCTGATTCCGGCGGCACTTCCCGATTCACTTTATCTCCGCCATCTCCTTATCTTGGGGGATTCCACTGGCGTTTATCGCTTCTATCCGGACTCGACAGCACTTAAAGATGAGAGTTTACGCTAAATACATTTATCCTCTCGGCGGGGCTGCCCCTATTCGTAACGGATATGTGGATTATGATCCCGCAGACGGAACGATATTGGGTTTTGGTGGCGGTGAATCAATTCCGGAGGATGCAACTGTCCTTGACGGAGCCGTCACTCCGGGCTTTGTAAACGCTCACTGCCACGTCGAACTTTCCTATATGAAGAGCCTCTTCAAAAGGGGGACCGGTATGGCCGGATTTATCGACCAGATAAATGCTCTCCGCGATACTGCTCCTCTTCAGGAGAAACTCTCCGACATTCAGGAGCAGATGGATTCAATGTGGCGAAGCGGGGTCTCGGCGATGGCTGATATCAGCAACTGCGAAGACTCTTTCGCCATCAAGGCGGCTTCTCCCATGTACACCCGAACCTTCCTGGAGGTATTCGGCACTGAGCCGGAAGATTGTGCCGGCGTGATGGCTTCGGCGCGGGAGCTCTGCCGCAAGGCTGCCGCCTGCGGCCTCGACGCCGCTCCCACGCCTCACGCCTGCTACACTATGAGCCCCGAGCTCCTGAAGGCTTCTTCCGAGGATGCAATCAGGGCCGGCTTCCTTTCATATCATAGCGAGGAAACTCCCGAGGAAGAGGAAATGATCTCCTCTGGAAGCGGCCGGCTTTGGAACAACCGCAAAGCGGCCGGGATGAGTACTCCTCCGGTTACCGGGGGCTCATCTCTTGATTATTTCCTCGATACTATTGGCCCGGTCAAGGATGCCAATGTACTGCTGGTGCACGAAGTGTGTATGACGGCAGAAGGCGCAGCCAGGGCACAAGAGATGATACCCAATGTGTTCGTGGCGCTTTGCCCGCGTTCCAACATTTATATCCACAACGCTCTGCCTCCAGTTGAAATGCTTCGCCGAAGCGGCATACGCCTCGCTCTCGGCACGGATTCCCTTTCCAGCAACGACAGCCTCGACATGGTGTCGGAGATGCTCTGCCTGCAGGAAAACTTCGAAGGGCTTTCCCTTGGAGAAATCCTGTCGTGGAGCTGCGAGGGCGGTGCGGATTTTCTCGGGAAAGGCGACATCCTCGGCTCAATCGCTCCCGGAAAGCGCCCTGGACTTGTCCTTATAGACCATCTTGACGCAAGCGGCCGCCTTACAACGGCATCGTCATCATATAGAATCGTATAGCTATGGCAATGCGGGAAGATACAGTTTTCGGCCCCATCTTCAGTCGCAGGCTGGGCAGTTCGCTCGGTATCAACCTGCTTCCGCAGAAGGGTAAGATATGTAACTTCGACTGTATCTACTGCGAATGTGGCTGGAACCGCGACGGCCGCGGCGACAGCCGCCTTCCTTCCGTGAAGGAAGTCGAGGTAGCGCTTGCAGCGAAGCTGCGCGCCTGCCTCGATGCCGGCGCGGGGATAGATTCCATCACCTTTTCCGGCGACGGCGAGCCTACTCTGAACCCTGAATTCCCGCAGATTATCGATGTAACCATAAGACTTCGCAACGAGTGGTACCCCGAGGCGAAAATCTCTGTCCTGAGCAATGCCACGCGCCTTTTCGACGATGGAGTATTCGAGGCATTGAGAAAGGTTGACAATCCCATTCTCAAGTTGGATGCCCCCACAGACGAAGCTGTGGCTATGATTAATCAGCCTCAGGGGCATTACAAGGTGGCGGAGGTCGTTGAGGGAATGCGCCGCTTCAAGGGCGAGTTCATCCTCCAGACCATGTTCCTTAAAGGAGAAGGCTTCGACTCTTCGGAACCGACGCAGCTCAAGGCCTGGATGGATATAGTCAGGGAACTCCGTCCGAGGGAAATAATGGTATATACCATCGACAGGGAAACCCCGGCAAAGGGCCTTGTTAAGTTTACCGAAGGGCAGATGCGCGAGCTTGTCGCTCCTCTGACAGAGGAAGGATTCCGCATACAGATAAAGGGATAATTAATTTTTACTATATTTGCATACAACTAGTTACAACAATATGAGTACACTTTCTTCCAAGTACGGTTACATTCCGGACAAAGATGCCATTGACAGGAGCCTTCAGACTATCTCTGCAAGCCTTGAATCTCTTTCGTCGAATGAAGTACTGATGCAGTGCTTTTCCATGATGGATTTAACCTCATTGAGCAATAAGGACACTGACACCAGTATCACCAAACTGCTCGAAAAGGTTAACGTTTTCCGCAAGGAGTATCCGCAGTATCCGCTGCCGGCGTCCGTGTGTGTCTATTCCAATTTTGCACACATAGTAAAGAAACTCCGTCCTACTCCCGAGCTTCACGTCACCTGCGTGTCGGCCTGTTTCCCCACATCCCAGAGTTTTCTCGAAGTCAAGCTCAAGGAGTGTGAAATGGCAGTACTCGGCGGCGCCGACGAAATCGACATCGTTCTTGCCCTCAATTCATTCCTCGACGGCAAGTTCGACAAAGCCCGTGAGGAAATCAGTGAGGTCCGCCGCGTCATAGATGAGGCAGCGGCTTATCAGAACCGCAAGGTGGTGCTCAAGGTCATCCTCGAGACCGGCCTTCTGGTTACTCCCGAGTTGATTGCAGATGCTTCATTCCTGGCAATGGAAGAAGGTGCTGATTTCATCAAGACTTCCACAGGCAAGGTAGAAGTAAATGCCACCCCTATGGCTGCCTACATCATGTGCGAATGCATCAAGGCCTTCTATCAGAAGACCGGCCGCAAGGTAGGCTTCAAGCCTGCTGGCGGTATTTCCTCCGCAATGGATGCCGTATGCTACTACTCGATAGTCAGCACCATCCTCGGAAAAGAGTGGCTTAACAAGAATCTTCTGCGTTTCGGCGTAAGCCGCCTGGCTAACAATCTTGTTTCCGCCATTGAACAGAAGACAGTCAGCATATTTTAATTAAGTTGAACCTATAACCTATTCATTATGATTGAAAAAATTAAGCAGAACATCCTTCCTGCACTTATCCACGTTGGATATTCCATCCTTTATCTCCTTGTCATCCTTCCTTTTGACATGTGGGTGAAGGCAATCGAGCGCCTTGCCGCTCAGAAAGAGAACGGAGCACTCAGTCTTTCCAAGATAGGCGGCCCCTGGCCCTATCTTACCTTCCTGAAGAATCTCTTTTTCGAATTCCTCTTCGATTTCTTTATCCTTATCTGCTGGGCTGTCGGCCTTGTCGATGCTATTAGTGATCTCATCGACGGTATCCCTGCCAAGTACTTCCTTCTTGATCTGGTAATGGTATATTATCTGCCGATCTGGATTACCCTCTTCCGTGATCTTTGCCAGTTCGGCCTCCTTCCTCTCCGTAAACTCATCTCCTGGCTGCGCAAACCTGCCCAGTACATGGATCTCAAGGTCGAGAAGAAAGACATTTCATAGAAGGATATCAATCGGAATGGCTGTCGTCCAGAAGTCTGTAGCAATTATGGCTTCGCTTCGGACGTAATCCAGAAAGATGCTCACATCGTCGAGATTCTCTTTCTCCCAGTCATATCCGGCTATTCTGAGATATTCCCCCAGGGCGAAGGTTCTTACGATTCCTTCGCCCTGGTTTTCTATATCCAGCAGCAGCGACGAATCACCCTGCCGCGGGATGCAAACATCCTCTCCCTGCTTGAATGGACTGAGAAACATCCCTTCAAGCAGATTCCCTTCCAGGTTGGAGCCGCAGAACCGTCCTCTAATCCGTAAAGAAAGTCCATCCGGGGGCGAGGAGAACTCTATTCTCATTCTGCAGAATTCTTTTTGCAGCACCGTTTTCATAAGTGCGCAGTCATTTCGAATCGTCACTCTCCTTCGGCATATATAAGTTTCCCGGCAGGGACTTCCTTCAGGAATCAACCATCTTCCGTCTTCCAGCGGGATATTGGCTGCTACGACGATAAAGGTGCTCCGGGGCACTGCAAGCCTGATCTCGGATTCTTCCGGGGCAAGTTCAGCTTCGGTCTCCCGTGCAGCTCCTTCGGGCGTAAGATGTCGAATGTACAATTTATCAGCGGCTGTATCCTCTGCCGGCAGACTTACGATAAGGGTAGCAGGGCATAGTTCCCTGTCCTCCTTGACAGAACAACCGGCCAGAGAGACAAGATGTGCTGCGGCAAGGAGGAAAGGGACTGCGGAGATTGCTTTCCTTTGCATCAGAATATTATGCTTAGGGCCAGAATTATGTCTTCCCCTTTTATGAAGAATCGGGAGCCTTTCTCCACCGTGAGTCCGCAGGTGGGGCAGTCATAGCTTCGAAAGGCGTCATATCCTCCCCAGAAGCCGAAGCCAAGCTCTACATTCAGCCATTTGGATATCATATATGAATATCCTGCCCCGAGCAGGGCGCCTACTCTGTCGCCTTCAGTAGAGCCCGGGCCGTCGAAGCCGGCGTAGTTGTATTCCTGATACTGCAACTTGGAGGCTACCCACCATCCTGAGTAAACGTGCCAGGGCCAGTAGCGGACTCCTGCCGAAACACTGCGCTGGCGCTTTCTCAGGGCACCTTCTTCTCCGTTCTTGTCGAAAGAAAAAGGATTGTATTTGGCACCTGCGGATATGTTCCAGTGCTTTCCTACGGCGAGGGCGGCGTCGATGTTGAGAGTACCATAGTTTGCGGCGCCGGCGAGGTTGGTCGTGAGGGCCCAGTTCTGGGCCCTCAGGGCCTTGACCGGCAGCAAAGCGCCGAGGAGCACGGCTGCCAGAACAATTCTACTTCGCATATCTTTCAAATACTTGGGTGATGATATCTGACTTTTCGGGATAGAGGCTCAGCAGCTTCGTACGAAGCTTATCACGGGTGATGACGTCGCCGTCCAGCGCCTTGAAAATCATTCCGCGGCTGATGCCCCTTTCGTCAAGGTAAGAGAAAATCTGCGGGTGGAACCAGAACGACGAGCCAGCTACCGGCATCGCTCCGCCGTATCTTTCGTTGTGCATCTTGTTCTGGATATAATAGGCCCACATTTCCCCGACTTCGCAGTAGCCGGCATCTTCGCCTGTACCGTCGCCGTAGGCCTCGAATCCCCGGAATACAAAGGACTGGATTACATATTTGACGTACTTGTCCCAGAATGTCGTGCCGACCTTGGCAAAATGGCTCGCGTGGGCAAGTTCGTGGATGGTCTCGAGGTAGAGGTCCTTGAAAGTCTGGCTGCCCTTCGTACCGATTGTCACGTCGGGAAGGAAGGCTTTGACAAGGGACGCGAAGAGGCCGAGGTATTTCCCGATGAGACTGTTGTCGATGCAGGCTCCGTGCTTTAGCATAGGTGCGCTGGAGGCCGACAGCCCGCCAATCAGCCAGATTCTCAGGCCTTTGGTCGGACGGGTGATATCCATATCGTCTTCGTTGCAGCGGGAATAATACTCATAGGCCGCATTGCTGACGACGCTGCGACGGAATAGATTCTTGTCGGAATTCTGGTCGATTGTTATATCCATTCCTTCCGCAGGGCCTTTGCCGAGAGTGGACATCGAAGCAGGAATGAGAATGAGGTTAAAGCCGATGTCAAAACCTATTTTGTTCCGGAAGATGATACGATAGCGTGGCCTGGAGCCGTACTTGCGCGACATCTTGTAATATCCGTCGCGGTCGGTGTATGTGGTGGCGATTTTGACGAAGGAATTGCAGACGACCTTGACTTCTGCAAGGCCTACGGGCTTGCCTCCGGCATATTCCTCGTCGATTACGGTAATTCTGCCCTCGGGCGTGGCTGAACTGCCTTTCGTAGGCGGGCAGTAAAGGTCTTCGTTGCCGGTAATTCTGAAGGCTTCGGCTTCTACTGCATCCCAGTCGATGTCATCCATCCCTGCCCTTGTGGAAGGGGAGTTTTCGGCAATGTAGCAGCGGTCGAGGATTTCGTAGCGGATTCCGGGAGGAAAGACGAAATTGTCGGGGACTACGCAGTACTGCCAGGTGATTTTTTCTTCGTCGATTTCAGGGTCGTGGTAATAGTCGCCTTCTTTGACGATACGGTAATCGACCGGATGGTCGATAAGCTCGAAATCGAGGCCAGCGAGGGCGTCGTACTGCTCTTCAGTCTCTGGAAGGAATCTTACGTAGAGATTTGTGGGCTGGATGTCGACTCGGCCGGCCTTGGTCGGGTAGAGGTTGAACAGGGCCTTGGTGACATTGTCAACTGAATAGGGGTCTTCAAGCTTTTCGCCCAGCTCTATCATTCCGTGCGAGAGCTGTTCCACGGGGGTTTCATCGCCGGGATAGGGATCGTCCGGCGAGGCGCTCTTTTCGCAGCCGCCCAGCATCAGCAGGAAGGGGATTACAGATAAAAACGGAGTAAACTTTTTCATACGCGCAAGTTTTTAAAATACCTTCGGTCACCATTCCGTCGCAAAGGTATGACAGCGTAACCGTTTACTGAAAAATGTAAACGGATAATCTTGAAAATCGCTGCTCTACGCCGATGTGGCTGCGAAAAAAGTTAAATCAACTCCGAGATAATGCGTCGTTTTCAGAAAAGCAAAAGCGAATGGCCGAAAGGTCATCCGCTTTGTGTGCGCGAGATCAGACTCGAACTGACACGCCAGTAATAGGCACTACCTCCTGAGAGTAGCGCGTCTACCAATTTCGCCACTCGCGCTCAGAATGGACTGCAAATATACAGATATTTTTTGAATTGCAATAGAATCATTTTTATATTTGCATAAAATCCAGCCGTATGAAACAGCCTCTTGATATCGTCTTCCTGGACGCCCTTACGATGGGCGATACGCCGCTTACCGAAATAGAAAAGCTGGGCAATCTGACCTGTTATTCTTCATCTACCCGCGAGGAGGCTCTCGCCCGTGTGAAGGACTGCGATGTAGCCATCGTCAACAAAATCATCGTTGATGATGAGTTCCTCGATGCGGCGCCGAAGTTAAGGCTTGTCTGCGAGGCCGGCACTGGCATCAACAATATTGATACGGATGCCTGTGCGCGCAGGGGTGTCATAGTAAGGAACGTGGCCGGGTATTCAACCGATTCCGTGGCCCAGACTACCTGGATGCATATTCTTATGTTGTCTGGCCATTCAGCCTTTTACCGTAGCAGGGTATTGGACGGATCATATGCCAAAGGAGGCATCCATACGGAGCCGGAGAACCCTTTCTCCGAACTTGCCGGTAAGACCATCGGTATAGTAGGGATGGGCGCAATCGGACAAAAGGTCGCAAAGGTGGCCGTGGCCTTCGGAATGAAGGTTATATATTACTCAACGTCAGGCACTTCGCACTGCACGGATTACCCGAGCGTATCCATTGAAGAATTGCTGAAGGAATCAGATGTCGTTAGTATAAACGCCCCACTGAACGAGCGTACAGCAGGGCTTATCAACTACGATAAGATGCGTCTTATGAAACCTACTGCCATCATTGTCAATACTGGTCGTGGCGGCATCGCGGTGGAGGCGGATATGGCCAGGGCCATTAACGACGAAATGATTGCCGGCGTGGGCCTGGATGTTTACGAGAAGGAACCTCTTCCTTCCGACAGCCCTTTGATGCATACCCGTTTCCCGGACAGAGTAAGCCTTACTCCGCACATGGCCTGGCAGAGCGTCGAGGCACGCGGACGCCTTGCCGCTGAAATGGCGGCTAATATCGCAAAAGGCTGGTAATCAGATTATTCCCACTCTATTGTTGCCGGGGGTTTCGATGAAATGTCGTAAACTACCCGGTTGATTCCCTTGACTTTCCGGATGATTTCATTGCTGACTGAAGCCAGGAAATCGTAGGGGAAGCGGAACCAGTCGGCCGTCATTGCGTCGGTCGATACTACGGCTCTCAAGGCTACTGCACTCTCGTAGGTGCGTTCGTCGCCCATGACTCCCACGCTTTGAACGGGCAGCAGAATTACGCCGGCCTGCCAGATGGCATCGTAGAGGGTTTTGGCCTGCTGCCTGGGGTCGGATGCCGAGGGGAAGCCGGCTCCTGGAGCTTCTTTCAGGCTGCGGATGAAAATATCGTCGGCCTCGCGGAGGATATCCAGCTTCTCGCGGGTGACTTCACCTATTACGCGGATTGCCAGGGAAGGCCCGGGGAAGGGATGTCGGCCGATAAGTTCTTCGCTTATTCCGAGCGAACGGCCTACCCGGCGGACTTCGTCCTTGAACAGAGTTCGCAGCGGCTCGACTATCTTGAGATGCATCTTCTCGGGAAGGCCGCCTACGTTATGATGGGATTTGATTTTCTGTGCTACTCCTGCCACTCCGGCCGATTCGATTACGTCGGGGTAGATGGTTCCCTGGGCAAGGAACTGCGCTCCGTCAACCTTTGCGGCATATTTTTCAAAAGTTTCTACGAATACCCTCCCGATGGCCTTGCGCTTGGCTTCGGGGTCGGTGACGCCTGCCAGGGCTGAAAGAAAATCTTCTGATGCGTCGGCTCCGATGACGTTGAGGCCCATATCCTTGTATGAAGCCATTACCTTTTCAAATTCATTCTTGCGGAGCAGACCGTTATCTACGAATATGCAGGTGAGACGTTTGCCGATGGCTTTATCGAGAAGAACGGCCGCCACCGTTGAATCGACGCCGCCGCTCAGCCCGAGAATGACTTTTCCCTCGCCAATCTGCTCCTTGAGGGCTGCTACGGAGCTCTGGATGAAACTTTCTGCCGTCCAGCCGCCTAAGCAGCCGCATACCTTGTAGCAGAAGTTCGAAAGCATCTTCGAGCCTTCTTCGGAGTGATATACCTCGGGGTGGAACTGGAGCCCGTAAATCTGCCGGCCGTCCAGACGGAAAGCAGCGTTTCTTACGTCTTCAGTGCTGCCGAGAAGGGTGCAACCCGAGGGAAGGGAAGTGATACTGTCGCCGTGCGACATCCAGACGGTGGATTCCTTGCTGATTCCTTCGAAAAGTGGTTCGTCCTGAGAGTGAATCTTAAACTGAGCACGCCCGTATTCCCTTGACTGAGAGTGTTCTACGGAGCCTCCGTAATACTTTGATATGAACTGGGCTCCATAGCAGATTCCTAGCACTGGGCGGCTGGCCTCTATGGCTCCAAGATTGATGCTCGGGGCATTCTCTTCGAGTACGGAACAGGGGCTTCCGGAGATGATGAAGCCTTTGATATCATCGCTGATTGCAGGAATTTTGTTGTAGGGGACAATCTCGCAGTAAATTCCTGCTTCCCTGAGGCGGCGGCCTATCAGCATGGTGACCTGGGAGCCGCAGTCGAGTATGATAATCTTTTCAGTCATCGGAATCCGGGTTTGCAAGTGCAAAAATACAACAAATAGTTTATTATCTCCCCGAAAATCCCTACTTTTGCAAGTTTTTATAGGAAAAAGATATGGACGTAAGAAATATCGCCATCATTGCCCACGTCGACCACGGCAAAACTACTCTGGTCGACAGGATGATTTATCAGGCCGACCTTGTACGCAGGCCGGAGAATCTTGGCGAACTTATCCTCGACAACAACGACCTTGAGCGCGAGAGAGGTATCACCATTCTCGCAAAGAATGTATCTGTTGTTTATAAAGGGGTAAAAATCAACATTATAGATACTCCAGGGCATAGCGATTTCGGCGGTGAAGTCGAAAGGGTGCTCAATATGGCCGATGGCGTTCTCCTTCTCGTTGACGCCTTCGAAGGCTGTATGCCCCAGACCAGATTCGTCCTTAACAAAGCTATCGAGATGGGTAAGAAACCCGTTGTCGTGGTCAATAAGGTGGATAAGCCCAACTGCCGCCCGGACGAGGTTCAGGAAGAGGTCTTCGACCTTATGTTCGCCCTCGGAGCTACTGAAGAACAGCTTGATTTCAAGACGATTTTCGGCAGCGCAAAGCAGGGCTGGATGGACAACGACTGGAAGGAGCACGGCAGCGACATCACTCCTCTTCTGGATGCAATTCTCGAAGAGATTCCCGCGCCGGAGCAGAAGGAGGGAACGCCTCAGCTGCTGATTTCCTCCCTCGAATATTCTCCCTATCTCGGACGTATCGCTGTCGGCCGCGTAACCCGCGGAACCCTTCGTACCGGCATGGGTATCAGCCTTTGCAAACGATACGATATCGTTGAAAAACAGAAGATCAAGCAACTGATGGTCTTCGACGGCCTCGGCAAGAAGAACGTCGATGAGGTGCAGTGCGGCGACATCTGCGCCATCGTGGGAATAGAAGGTTTCGAAATCGGAGATACCGTTGCCGACCTCGAGAATCCGGAGGCCCTTCCGCCTATCGCCGTTGATGAGCCTACGATGAGCATGCTCTTCATGATCAACAATTCTCCTTTCTTCGGCAAGGATGGCAAATTCGTTACCTCCCGCCATATCAAGGAACGTCTCGACAAGGAACTTGAGAAGAATCTCGCCCTCCGCGTAAAACCCGGTTTGAACGCTGATTCTTTCGTGGTTTACGGCAGGGGAGTGCTCCATCTTTCCGTTCTTATCGAGACTATGCGCCGAGAAGGATTTGAACTTCAGGTCGGCCAGCCCAAGGTACTTGACAAGACCATCGGAGGCCAGAGGTGCGAGCCTATAGAGGAGCTCTCCATCGAGGTTCCCGAGGAGTTCGTAGGCACGGCAATCGAGCTTTCTACCCGCCGCAAGGGCGCCCTCACGCATATGGAGCCACGCGGCGACCGCACCCTCCTCGAGTTTGATATTCCTACCCGCGGAATGATGGGCCTTCGCAGCAATATGCTTACGGCTACCCAGGGTGAGGCTGTGATTGCCCACCGTTTCAAGGAGTATCAGCCCTACAAGGGCGAGATTGACCGCCGCAACAACGGCTCTCTCGTATCGCTCGAGACCGGCGACGCCATTGCTTATTCGATGAACAAGCTCCTCGACCGCGGACGCTTCTTTGTGGAGCCCGGAGAGGAAATCTACGGCGGACAGGTTGTCGGAGAGCATACCCGCGAGAGGGACCTCAACGTCAATATCTGCAAGACCAAGAAGCTGACCAACGTGCGTGCGGCCGGAAGCGACGAGAAGATTATTCTTCCTCCCGCCATCAAATTCTCTCTCGAAGAGGCCCTGGAATACATCCAGGAGGATGAACTGGTGGAAGTTACGCCTCACTTCATGCGAATCCGCAAGACGATGCTCGACCCCCTCGAGCGCAAGCGTCACGGCGACTCGATTGACGAATAGTCGCTCCCGCCGAAAAGTTTTTGCTTAAAGTGGCGATATTTTAAAAGAATTTTGTATCTTTGCAGCCCTTAAAATCTGTTTATTTGGGAATGGACGAGAATTTGCTCATTGAGATAAATGGATTGTCCGATGGAAGCATCAGCCGCCATTGGAGTTTGGGAAAAGAGTTCTTTGCATTATTTGGCAATGGCGATATCCGCGACGGAAAGGTCGAGGCGGATGCAAAGCTGACCAGGTCTTCGGGCAAAATCTCAGTTGATTTGAGGCTCCGCGGGTCTGTCACCGTTCTTTGCGACAGATGCCTCTCTCCGCTGCAGGTGCCGGTAAAGGAAGAGATTCCGATAGTTGTCAAGTTTGGAGAGGCTCCCTCGGGTGAGGGAAGCGACAATCTTGATGATGATGTCGAAGAAGTTTTCCTTCCGGAGGAAGCTGGAGCGCTGGACCTTGGGCAGATAGCTTACGACTATGTCTGTCTGGCAATCCCCCTCAGAAGGGTTCATCCCAAGGGAGGCTGCGACGAGTCGGTTGCGATGTATATCGCTGATGAAGCGGCATCTGCGCCGGTGTCTGAAAGTCCCTTTGCCGGGCTCAAGGATTTGCTGGATGCAAAAAAGTAGCGGCGAGCCAAGTATGCGAAGAATTTTGATTTGAATAAGTAAATATAAAAATTATAAGAAATGGCACATCCTAAACACAAAATCTCCAAGCAGAGAAGAGATAAGAGAAGAACTCACGATCACGCTGCAGTTCCCACTCTGACAACATGTTCCAATTGCGGCGCTACCGTTATTTTCCACCGTGTATGCCCTGAATGCGGCTACTATCGCGGTCGTCAGATTATCGTAAAGAACGCCGAATAATACGCGGCTCGATAGTTCAACGGATAGAACGGAAGTTTCCTAAACTTTAAATCGTGGTTCGATTCCACGTCGGGCTACAAGAAAGACCTGCCAGCCGGCAGGTCTTTCTCGTACCCCGTTTTCCTATACTAGGGGACGTGATATAATTACCATTTTTAGTTGGAGACAGATAATCAAAAGCGGACATTGTTTTACCCAAATTATGAATAAAATTTGGAGTCTGATAGAATGAACGTTGAAATTCAAAAAGCGATAAATGATGAAAAAGATTATCTGTGTAGCCCTGGCGGCGGGTGTGGCGATTGCCCTGGCCTCCTGTAACAGCAATTCCGCTCCGGCGCTCGACGGGCGGGGGAACGAAATCAATGATTCGAAAGGGAATCCCATCCGTCCTGTCTATTGCGGGCAGTAAGTATTGTTTTTTTCGATGGGAATGCGTAACTTTACAAGAACTATTAACCATTAAAAATGATGCGAAAAGTTCTTGTTGTTATCGCAACGGCTCTTGCCCTGTTTTCCTGTAAAAATGATGAGTATAAACAGTATTGTCTGATGGCCGGTGATGTCGCTATGGTCGTAACCAATTATGGCGCCCGCGTGATGTCGCTCACTACCCCCGACAAAGACGGCAATCTCGAAAATATCGTTGTCGGTCACAAGACCGTTCAGGAATATGTAACCCCTCCAGGGGAGCGGTTCCTGGGCGCCTGCGTAGGCCCTGTTGCAAACCGTATCGGCGGAGCATCCTTTACCCTTGACGGGGTGGAGTATCATACCCCTGTAAATGACAACGGCTGCAATACCCTCCACGGCGGCTTCAAGGGCGTCGACCATCTCGTATGGGATGTGGTCTCCGCCTGCGACACAGCCATCGTCTTCCATCTCCTTCACCCCGACGGCTTTGAAGGCTATCCCGGCAATCTGGATATGACGATGACTTATTCCCTCAACCCTAATAACGAGTTCAAGATTACTTATCTGGCTACCACCGACAAACCTACGCCTGTAAGTTTCAGCCATCATCCCTTCTTCTGCCTTCGCGGCGAAGGCAATGGCAGCGTCGAAGAGTATCTGATGCAAATCAATGCTTCGCATTATACCCCCATTGATGCCAAGAGCATCCCTACCGGAGAAATAGCCCCCGTAGAGGGTACGCCCTTCGATTTCAGGGAGCCTCATCTGATTGGGGAACGCATCGGCCAGGATAACGAGCAGCTTGTCAATGCCCGCGGGTATGACCATAACTGGTGCGTCGACAAAACTACCGACGGCGTTGAGCTCGTCTGCCGCTTTGAGGACCCTCTGTCAGGCAGATACGTCGAAGTTCTCTCCGACCAGCCGGGTCTTCAGTTCTACAGCGGAAACTTCTTCTTCGGCACCGAGAACGGCTCCAACGGTAAGCCTCTCGATTTCCGCAGCTCGCTTGTCATAGAAACTCAGAAATATCCCGATGCGGTCAATCACCCGAACTTCACTCCAGTGATTCTCCGCCCCGGTGAGCAGTACACCCATACTTGTATATTCCGTTTCGGAGTAACTAAGTAATAAGTCGTATGGCTGAAAAACACTTTATCGCAGTTGATTTGGGAGCCACAAGCGGCAGGCTTATCCTTGCAACGCTTGGCGCCGGCTCTCTTGGTCTTGAAACCCTTCACCGTTTTCCTACTCCTCTTGTAGAGAAAGAAGGAAAATTTTTCTGGGATTACGAATCCCTTTGCGCATCGATTGTAGAAGGCCTGGCTATTGCCGGCAAAAAGGGCGTAAAGATAGAATCCATAGGTATAGATACCTGGGGCGTTGATTTCGTGAGGTTCGATGCCTCCGGAAAGATGATAGAAGCTCCGCGCTCATACCGCGACCCTTATACCAACGGCATGCCGGATAAATTCTTTGCCGAAATGTCACGGGAGGTGCTGTTTGCCAAGACCGGCATTCAGGTGATGAATTTCAATTCGGTATTCCAGATGTATGCCCAGAAAGGGCAGTATCCCCAGACGGCCAATATCCTTTTCCTCCCCGATGCACTTGGCTATTTCCTTACGGGAAAGATGGTCACGGAATCCACCATTCTTTCTACATCAGCCCTGACGGATGCCTCTACCGCTCTTCCCGATGCTGAAATATGCGCCGTGGCCGGAGTAAGCCCGGAGATGTTCGGCAAAGTTGTCAGGCCGGGTTCGGTTCTTGGCGTCCTGAAAGAGGAAATCGCTGCGAAGTGCGGCCTTGGCCCCGTGCCGGTAATTACCGTTGCCGGCCACGACACGGCTTCAGCCGTTGCCGCGGTGCCTGCCGCGGATACCAATTTCGCATATCTTTCGAGCGGGACCTGGAGCCTGATGGGAATTGAGGTTCCGCATCCTATTATAAATAAAGAATCGGCAAAGCTCAATTATACCAATGAGGGCGGCATCGAAGGTACCACCCGTTTTCTGAAGAATATTACCGGAATGTGGCTTCTGGAGCAGTGCCGTAAGGTATGGAAGGAGCAGGGTAAGGATTATGCTTACGATGAGCTTCACGCCATGGCCCGCAAAGAAAAGGATTTTGCAGGGCGCATCGACCCTGACGCTCCCTGCTTCGCCAGCCCCGGGAATATGCCCGCTGAAATCCGGAAGGCTCTCGGAAAAGACGATGTCAGCGACGCTCAGATAGTCAGTTGTATATATCATTCGCTGGCCGACAAGTATGCGCAGGTACTCGAGAACCTCAGGAGCTTTGCTCCCTTCCCGATTGACTGCCTGCACGTTATCGGAGGCGGGAGCGTGAATGAAACCCTCAACCAGTGGACGGCCGATGCGGTCGGAATTCCGGTCCTGGCTGGCCCCGCTGAGGCGACTGCCATCGGCAACGTGATGATGCAGGCCGCTGCCGCCGGCCTTTCGGACGGCCGACAGGCCATGCGCCGCCTCATCGCCACCGCCTTCCCTCCCAAATTATTTGAATCGACATAATTAAATAAAAACGATATGAAAGAAGCTGAAATTGTCAAGGCTTATGAGATTGCGCGCGAACGCTATGCCGCAATCGGCGTCGACACCGACAAAGCCATCGCCACCCTCGAGAAAACCCCTATCTCCCTGCATTGCTGGCAGACCGACGACGTAGTCGGCTTCGAGCGTAACCAGGCCCTCTCCGGCGGCATCCAGACCACCGGCAACTATCCCGGCCGCGCCCGCAACATCGACGAAGTCCGCGCCGACGTAAAATTTGCAAAAAGCCTCATCGCAGGTAGCCACAGGCTTAATCTTCACGAAATATACGGCGACTTCGGCGGTAAATTCGTAGACCGCGACCAGGTTGACGTAACATATTTCCAGAGCTGGATACAGTGGGCCAAGGAGAATGGCCTCAAGCTTGACTTCAACTCCACTTCCTTCTCCCACCCCAAGAGCGGCAACCTCAGCCTCTCCAGCCCCGACCCCGCAATCCGCGAGTTCTGGATCGAACATACCAAGAGATGCCGCCGCATAGCCGACGCTATGGGCAAGGCCCAGGGCGACCCCTGTATAATGAATATCTGGGTACACGACGGCTCCAAGGACCAGACTGTAGAGCGCAAGCGCTACCGCGAGATTTTCGCCCAGTCGCTCGATGAAATCCTCAAGGAAGATCTCCCCGGCATGAAGACCTGCCTGGAGGCGAAGCTCTTCGGTATCGGCCTCGAAAGCTATACCGTAGGCTCCCACGACTTTGTGGCCGGCTACTGCGCTACCCGCAAGCTTATGTATACCCTTGATACCGGACATTACGAGATGACGGAGAACGTTGCCGATATGGTAGCTTCGCTGCTTCTCTTCGTGCCTGAACTGATGCTGCACGTGAGCCGCCCGATTCGCTGGGACTCCGACCACGTCACCATCATGAACGACCAGACTCTCGACCTCTTCAAGGAGATTGTCCGCGCCGACGCCCTGAACCGCAGCCACATCGGCCTCGATTACTTCGACGCCGCCATCAACCGCATCGGTGCCTACGTCATCGGCACAAGGGCTACCCAGAAGTGCGTCCTCAGCGCCCTGCTTGAGCCTCTTGCCAAGCTTCGTGAGTACGAAGACGCCGACAAGGGCTTCCAGAGGCTTGCTCTCCTGGAAGAAGCCAAGACACTTCCTTTCGGAGCCGTATTCGATTACTTCAATCTCAAGAACGGAGTTCCCGTGGGTGAGGCCTTCATCCCCGAAATCGAGAAATACGAACGTGAAGTCACATCCAAAAGACAGTAAACCATGTATTTGATATTAGGACTGTTGATTATAGCGATCGGCGCGTTCTGCCAGTCGAGCAGCTACGTGCCTATCAACAAGATAAAGCAGTGGAGCTGGGAGAGTTTCTGGCTTGTCCAGGGACTCTTCGCCTGGCTCGTCTTTCCTCTTCTCGGCGCGCTGCTTGCCGTCCCGGCAGGGGAATCACTCTGGACCCTTTTTGCTGCCCATCCCCGCGAGAGCCTTCTTACCATGCTCTTCGGTGCACTCTGGGGAGTAGGTGGCCTGACCTTCGGCCTTAGCATGCGCTATCTTGGCGTAGCCATGGGGCAGAGCATAGCTCTTGGTACCTGCTCTGGTCTTGGAGCCATCCTCGGTCCGGTCCTTACCGGTCATGCCAATGACATTACCGCTGCCATCATCATCGGAGTCGTCGTAACCCTCATAGGCATCGGAATAATCGGTGTCGCGGGAGCCATGAAAGCCTCCGCGCTCCCGGAAGAAGAAAAGAAGAAGGCCGTCAAGGACTTCAATTTCGGCAAGGGACTCTTCGTGGCCTTGCTCGCCGGCCTTATGAGCGCCTGCTTTGCAATCGGACTCAGCTTCGGCGCACCTCTTTCCTGGGCCGGAACAAAGCCGATTTTTGCACAGCTCCCCGCCACATTGCTGATTACCATAGGAGGTCTCCTTACCAACGCCTGCTATTGCTTCTTCCAGAATTCCAGGAACAAGACCTGGGGCGACTATAGGCAAAAGAGCCTTTGGGGTAACAATATCATGTTCTGCTGCCTTGCCGGCCTGCTGTGGTACAGCCAGTTCTTCGGACTTTCCCTCGGCAAAGGTTTCCTTGGCGATTACCCCGTGCTCATTACCTTCAGCTGGTGCATACTGATGGCCTTGAACGTAGTGTTCTCGAACGTATGGGGCATTCTCCTGAAGGAGTGGAAAGGCTGCCCGAAGAAGACTATAACCGTGCTTGTGTGCGGTTTGGCGGTACTGATTTTCAGCACCTTCCTCCCGCAGCTGCTTGCGTAATCAACTGACAGCATGAGCGCTATTTTGTTTTAACTCCGATGTTGAGTAAATTTGCAGTTTCGGGTTAAACTGATAAGATGGTTAAAAAGGGAATCATAGTTCAGATTCTGGTCCTGTGCCTGCTCCTCGCCGGTATCGGCGTGGGTATAATCGTCTTGTATTCAAACGATTCCAAGTCGTCTGACACGTCGGTTCCCGTAAAGGCAACTCTTTCTCCGGAACTTGCACAATATCCTTTGTTCCAGGCCGTTCCGGCCGACGCAGCCGCAGTGATGTCGGTCTCGTCGCTCCGAGACGGCCTGCGCATTCTCGGCGATACCACATCGATGCTTCCTTCGTTCTTCAGCGGAACAGGGAAGCGTAGCGTCGAGAAGTTCCTGAAGGGCTTGGCAGAGTCTTCTCTCAAGGAACATCTCGGCGCAATGGCGGTCTCACTTCACTACGACCGCGACCTCGTGCCGCTTGTCCTGATTGAAGCATCTGATGTCTCATCCACGCTCATCCTTTCCAAAGCCTCGGCCCTCTCGCTTTACGCCAAGGCTCTCGGCGAAGGAGAAATCGTGGCGGTGAGCCCTTCCAGCGCGGTTCTAACTTCAGCATCCAGGCACTATGAAGTAGGGGCGAGCATTCTCGACCTCCCCGCATTCGGCCGCTCGGTATCAGGCATGAAGGGCAAGGATGCCATTTTCGTAGTGGGGAAGTACTGGTCGAAACTGGTGGCGAAAGTAATACGTTCTCCCTTCAGGGCGGCGTCATCCTTCCTTACCGAATACTCAGATGTGATGGTTTTCACGATGTCGCCGGAGAAGGATAATGCAAGGTGTTTCAGAATCGGAGACGGCAACAATGTCAATCCCGCCGGAGCATCCAGGTATCTCGACCGCTCGAAGATATCGGCCACAGAGGTACTTCCTTCAACTACTGTATTCGCTATTGGACAGACTACCGGCGACATGTCGTCGTTCATCAAGGCCAGAAAGCAGTTCCTTGACGCCAACGGGCGCCTTTCGCGCTACGACGATTTCGCTGAAAAGTGGGCTGCCGGTTTGGATATCAAAGAGATAGTCAAGGCGGTAATCTTTGAGAAGGACGAGTGGCAGGAGATTCTGTGCCTCAGGCTCGGGAAACCTTCAGCTTCAGTAATACTCAAGGATTCAGGCATCGCCTCACTTAAGGAGTATAAACCGGCGGTCATTCCATACGCATATTCAGGATATGCATCAATCCAGTTCGGTGCGGCTTATGCCATCCCGGATGAAGGATTCTTTTATTATAATGAAGGCTGGATGGTTGTCGGCGGCTGCGATGTCCTCACATCGCTTCTTACCGACAAGCGCCAGAGCCTCGAAGATTTCATGAACAGGAACGGGATTCCGCACAAGGGAGAGTCTCCTTTCTTCTGGTTTGACGCCTCAGCTTACGCCACCCGTGCCACCGAAATCTTCACTGCCGATTATGTCCCGCACTTTGCAGCTACGCTCAAGGGCCTTGCCCGCGAGTGTGTGAGCATCTTCGGCTCGGAATGCCGTGTCAACCGCCTTACCACCATCAAGGCCGCCGCTGATGATTCGTCTTCTGAATTCGTAGAGACGGTTGTAATCGAGGTTCCAGGCGGACCATTCACTGTTACCAATTTCAAGACGAACAAGAAGAATAAACTGGTCCAGAATCCGAACAAGTCCGTGTCGCTCCTCGACGAGAAGGGCAAGTCCCAGTGGACGATTCCGTTCTCCGAGCCGCTTTGCGGATATGTTTCCGACGTTGATCTGTTCGGCAACGGTAAAATCCAGTTCCTCTTTGCCGCAGGCTCGAAGTTCTATGTCCTCGACCGTCTGGGCCGTTTCGTAAGGGATTATCCAGCCGAGACAGGCAAGGAGATACTTCTCGGCCCCGTAGTATTTGACGGATATACGGCCATGGTCCTTCACAAGGACAATACACTTGGAATGTATAACCTTCACGGGGTGATAAAGGAAGGCTGGAAGGGGATTGCCCCCGAAGAGCAGATTGCAGGCCTGCCAGAGCAGGTGCTCGAAAAGGGCAAGAAGGCCTGGAAAGTGCCTATCCCTTCAGGCTATATCATTTATCCCTACCTCGGAGGCGAAGCGATAAGAAAAGAAAAACTGAAATAAAACCAGACCTTATATGGAATTCACATCTTTAAACAAGATTATTGAGCAGAGTTTCAAGAAAAACTGGGACCGTCCGGCCCTGTCCAACTATCAAGGTATCACGCTCAGGTACTCCGATGTTGCCAGGCGCATTGCCAAGCTTCATATCGCCTTCGAGCAGTGCGGGCTCGTCAAGGGCGACAAAGTTGCGATTTGTTCCCGTAACCAGGCCAACTGGGGCGTGAGCTTCCTTGCTGCGCTTACCTACGGAGCAGTTCCGGTTCCCATTCTTCACGAGTTCAAGCCCGGTAACATCCACTATCTCGTCAACCATTCCGAGGCCAAGGTCCTTTTTGTCGACGATGTCATATGGGAGGGACTCTCATCAGACGAAATGCCCGATCTGCAGGTTATCGTCCAGATAAATACCTTCAAGTTCCTCTATGCCAGGAGCGAAGAACTCTCCAATGTAAGGGAGCATCTGAACGAGAGCTTCGGCCGCAAGTACCCCAACTTCTTCGGCCCAGATGACCTCGACTACTATACAGACAGCGCCGACGAGCTGGCCCTCATCAATTATACATCAGGTACTTCCGGCTTCTCCAAGGGCGTAATGATTCCCTACAGGGCCCTCTACTCGAACGTTATGTTCGCGAGGAAGGTCGAGCCTCAGATGACGGCAAATTCCAACGTCGTGGCAATGCTTCCGTCCGCCCATATGTACGGAATGATGTTCGAGTTCCTCTTCGAGATGACTCTCGGCGCTCACGTCCACTTCCTTACCAGGGTACCCAGTCCGAAAATCATCATGCAGGCCTTCTCGGAAATCAAGCCCGAGGTTATCATCGCCGTGCCTCTGATTATCGAGAAGATATACAAGTCAAAGCTCAAACCGGTTCTCGACAAGAACAAGATATTCTTCCGTATTCCAATACTCGACAAGGTAATTCTCAAAAGGATACGTACAGAACTTATCAATACCTTCGGAGGCAACTTCGAGGAGGTTATCCTCGGTGGAGCGGCATTCAACCCTGAGGTTGAGGCTTTCTTCAAGAAAATCAGTTTCCCTTATACCGTCGGCTATGGAATGACCGAATGCGCCCCTATCATCGGCTATGTGCACTGGGACAAGACCAGACTTGGCTCCTGCGGCCAGGTAGCTCCCAACATGGAGCTCAGGATTGATTCCGACGACCCTGAAAACATCCCCGGAGAAGTACAGGTACGCGGAGCGAATGTCTTCCTCGGATATTATAAGAATGAAGATGCCACAGCCAAGTCCTTTACAGACGACGGATGGTTCCGCACCGGCGATATGGGCATCATCGATGAGGATGGTTACCTCTACCTGCGCGGTCGTTCCAAGTGCATGATACTCGGCCCTTCCGGTCAGAATATCTATCCTGAGGAACTCGAGGCCGTCATTAACAACGTCACATATGTGGTCGATTCCCTCGTGGTCGAGGAAGACGGCGGACTTACCGCCATCATCTACCCCGATTACCATCAGGGCGAACTCGACGGAATGAGCCGCCGCCAGCTTGAGGAGCGTCTTAACAAGGCTCTTCCCGAGATTAACAAGGAGATACCCAACTACGCTAAAATCAAGAAGCTGGAATTCCTTCCCGAGGACTTTGAGCGTACTCCCAAGCGCAGTATCAAACGTTACTTATACCAGAGAAACTAATGCAGAAGTTCGATTGCAGTTATCTTGAAATGGCCGCTGTATGGGCCAGGAACTCATATTGCAAACGCCGTCAGGTCGGAGCCCTCATCGTCAAGGACAAGATGATTATCTCCGACGGCTACAACGGCACCCCCTCAGGCTTTGAAAATATCTGTGAAGATGAGAACGGAGTCACCAAGCCTTATGTGCTCCACGCCGAGGCAAATGCCATTTCAAAAGTGGCTAAATCGGGCAACAGCAGCTTAGGAGCAACGCTTTATGTCACTGCTTCTCCCTGCCTTGAATGTGCTAAACTTATTATTCAGGCCGGTATCAAGAGGGTAGTGTACCGCGACGAATACCGTATCACCGACGGCATCGACCTTCTCAAGAGAGCCGGTGTCGAAGTCGAACAGATTGATTAGTTGATATATGTCAGCAGGCCGTTCATCCATCATCACCACTTCTCTGGGCGTTGTCATAGGCGTCCTGCTCGTGCTCGTCATATCTTCCATCACCCGCAGCAACAAAATCAATGTTTCTTCTGGCGACTGGGCCAAGCTGAACGTCGTGTTGAATGCTGTCCGCGGGAACTATGTCGATGAGGTCAATACTCCGGAACTGACTGAAGCAGCTCTGGTAGCGGCTCTCGCCAAGCTGGACCCTCATTCGGTGTATCTGCCCCCGATGGATACCGAAGAGTCTGAAAGTGAGCTTGCGGGGCGTTTTGACGGCATAGGCATACAGTTCAACGTCCCGAACGACACTGCAATCGTCCTTGAAATCATCCCGGGTGGTCCGGCCGAAAAAGCAGGTCTCCTGCCGGGTGACCGTCTCCTGAAGGTCGACGATAAAGTCATCGCCGGCGTCAAGTTTCCCCAGGACAGTATGGTTCGGCGAATCAAGGGCCCTTCTGGAACGAAAGTACATATAGATGTGCTCCGCGATGGCGAGAAGATTTTCTTCGACCTTGTCCGTGCTCCCATCCCCCTCCACAGCGTGGATGCTTATCTGATGGCCGACGATACTACCGGTTATATCCGTCTGACGAAGTTTGCAGCCACTACATTCCAGGAAGTCACTAAGGCAAGCGCTGACCTCCTGTCGAAGGGGATGAAACGCCTGATTCTCGATTTGAGAGGAAATTCCGGAGGATATTTCAACCAGGCCCTGCTGCTGTCGAACCTTTTCCTCGACAAGGGCCGGACCATTGTTTATCTTCAGGGCCTTCACCGCAAGAAGGAAATTTATACCAGCGACGGCCGTGGTATTCTCCGCTCGGTGCCGCTGACTATAATGATAGACGAGAGCAGCGCTTCTTCCAGCGAGATTCTTGCAGGAGCCATTCAGGATAATGACAGGGGAGTGGTAGTAGGCCGTCGCTCTTATGGAAAGGGACTTGTGCAGGAACCGCTGTTCTTCACCGACGGTTCGGCCGTCCGCATCTCAGTTGCCAGGTATTATACGCCTTCCGGCAGATGCATCCAGAGGCCATATCGCGGCGACGACGAATACAACTACGATTTTTATCGCCGTTATGCAGCCGGTGAACTTTTCTCCCGCGACAGCATCAAGGCCGATACCAGCGAGGTTTACAGGACTCTTTCCGGACGAACAGTTTACGGCGGAGGCGGAATCATCCCCGACATTTACGTGCCGATGGATACCACCCACGCCACTCAGTTCCACGTTAAAGTCAACCGCAGGGCTCTTCAGATGAGGTTTGCATCCCGAACATTCGACCTTCACAAACACAGACTTTCGGCAATCGACAATTATTCGTCGCTGGAATCATTCTTAGAGAATATCGATCTCTCCGCATCCTTCCTCAAGTTTGCGGCATCCGACGGAGTAGTTCCGAAAGGCGACGAATGGAAGCGCAGCCGCGAGTTCATCCTTCCTCTGCTCAAGGCTCTCATAGCCAGATATTCCAAGATGGGACAGGAGGCATATTACAAGATGCTCCTTCCTATCGACGATACCTTTGAAGTCGCCCTCTCGGCAACTTCACGGGTGTCTGAACTCTCGGAAGACGGGACTTCTACTGGTGGATAAACTGATAGATGATGTCGCCCATCTGGGGTGACGGGGCCTTCGGATTGGCCGAGAATCTGGATTTCAGCGCTGCTTCAAGCGCTTTTTCCCTCATGCAGTTGTCGGGCGAGGACGTGGCGTCCTGAACCTTGGCCTTTACTACGTTTCCGGCGTTGTCGACGGCAATAAGAACAGTTACCATCCCGCCTTCGAAGCAGCCGTAGGCAGGATTGCGCAGCCTTGAAGCTTTGCGTCCCGGAAGATTGTAGGAGAGTACGGACGGGCCTTTGTATTCCACCGTCTTTTCTTCTTCCTTTCCTGGTGCTGAAGCGTAGCCGTCGTCGGACTCATCTACCTGTACGCCGTCGCGGAGCTGTTTGGCGAGCCTCTCGTGCTCGCGGTAGAGGTCGTCGGCATTCGTGCCGCGGTCGTCTTTAAGATGAGCGTTGCGGTCGGTTGCTATGTTCTTGAAGGATTCGTTCCCTTTTCCGGAGAGAAGTGCGTCGATTCTGCGGTTGATTTCCGCGTCGAAGGCCTCCTGGGCGGCTACTGCCCGCTGCTCGGCCTTTACCCTCTCGGATTCTTCGTAGGCGGTGAAATCGAGCAGGAACTCCTCGCTCTTTTTGATTGATTTGCTTATCTGAAAAATCAGCAGGAGTATAACCACCACCAGATGTACGGAAATGGTGATGTATAATCCTGCCTTATCTTCCTCTTTCAGCTTCATTTACCTCTTGGCGATACGGTGCATTGCGCGTTCTACCGTAGCTGAAATGACATCGATGGCCACTTTATTATGTCCGCCCTGAGGAATGATGATATCTGCGTAGCGCTTGCTGGGTTCAATGAACTGCAGGTGCATCGGCTTGACTGTGTCTGTGTAGTGGCTGATGGCAGTCTCAACGGTACGGCCGCGCTCTGCGATGTCTCGGACTATGATGCGCATAAGGCGGTCATCGTCGTCGGCGTCTACGAATATCTTGATATTCATTTGGTCGCGGAGCTCCTTGCAGGTAAAGATGAGGATTCCTTCCACTATTATGACTTCAGCCGGCTCTACGGTCACGGTTTCGGTCTTGGACCGGGAGCAGGTGATGTAGGAGTATACCGGCTGCTCGATCGTCTTGCCTTGCTTGAGTTCACGTATCTGCTGGCACAGAAGTTTCCAGTCGATGGCATCGGGGTGGTCGAAGTTGATTTTCTGCCTTTCTTCCGGGGGAAGATGGCTGGAGTCCTTGTAATAGGAGTCCTGGGGAATTACAACGACCCGGCCTTCAAGCTGCCTGGTGATGGCTTTTACAACGGTGGTCTTTCCTGAACCTGAACCGCCTGCGATTCCAATGACTAACATATGTGCTAAAATTCAGCGTTTTTGGGAGTTCTCGGGAAGGGGATGACGTCGCGGATATTGGCCATACCCGTAACGAAGAGGAGCAATCTCTCGAAGCCAAGGCCGAAGCCACTGTGAGGAACAGTTCCGTAGCGGCGTGTGTCGACGTACCACTCGAGGTTCTTGCGGCTCATTCCGAGCTCGTCGATGCGGGCTTCGAGTTTCTGGAGAGATGCCTCACGCTCGCTGCCTCCGATGATTTCGCCAATCTTCGGGAAGAGTACGTCCATTCCGCGGACGGTGCGGCCGTCTTCGTTCTGCTTCATATAGAAGGCCTTGATATCCTTGGGAAAGTCAATCAGGATAACAGGCTTGCCGAAGTGAGTCTCGACTAGATATCTCTCGTGCTCGCTCTGGAAATCGGTGCCCCAGTGGACAGGATACTCGAACTGCTTTCCGTTGCGGACGGCTTCTTCGAGAATCTCCACAGCCTCTGTATAGGTGACCTTCTGGAAGGGAATGCCGAGAACGCTGTGAAGGCGGTCGATAAGACCGTCGTCGTACTTGTCGTTCAGGAACTGAAGGTCGTCCTTGCAGTTGTCGAGGGCATACTGAACGAGGTATTTCACGAATTCCTCGGCCAGAGCCATGTTGTCGTTAATGTCATAGAAGGCCATTTCGGGCTCGATCATCCAGAACTCCGCAAGATGGCGGGGAGTATTGGAATTCTCGGCACGGAAGGTGGGACCGAAGGTATAGATTTCACCTACTGCAGTGGCACCGAGCTCGCCTTCAAGCTGTCCGCTCACGGTAAGGGAGGTCTTCTTGCCGAAGAAATCCTTGCTGAAATCTACCTTGCCGTTGTGTACGGGAACGTTTGCGAGGTCCATTGTGGTGACCTGGAACATATCGCCAGCGCCCTCGGCGTCGGATTCGGTGATAAGCGGAGTATGAAGATATACGAAACCTTTGTCGTTGAAGAACTTATGTATGGCGAAAGCCATTGCGTGACGTATGCGGAGTACTGCACCGAAGGTGTTGGTACGGAGACGCATGTGCGCTACGCTGCGAAGGTATTCGAGGGTTGTGTCTTTTTTCTGCAGGGGGAACCTCATAGGGTCGCATTCTCCAAGAACCTCAATTTCGGAGGCCTGGATTTCAACTGCCTGTCCGCTGCCGATAGATTCCACCAGCTTGCCTTTTACTGCCAGGCTCGCGCCGGTGGTGACAATTTTCAGAATCTCTTCATCGATAACTGACGTATCGGCTACAACCTGAATGTTGCGTACGGTAGAGCCGTCGTTGAGGGCGATGAATTTAACCTGTTTGTTGCCTCGTTTCGTGCGGACCCAACCCTTCGCCAGCACTTCCGCTCCCGGAGCGCTGCTGAGCAGGTCTTTAACTTTGGTTCTCTTAAGAATTGCCATAATCTGGATTATCTGATTGGAATTTATTTGATTCCGTATTTCTTGAGGATTCTGAGGATGGGTTTGCGGACAGAGTCTGCCCAGAGGTAGTAACCCCAGTCGCCAGGATGAACACCATCCTGTGAAGTATCGTGCATCTCGGAAGTGGCGTTGGATTCGATGAAATATACGTCCTTATACTTCTTGACCGCCTCTTTCATAAGCTTGCAGGCCATTTCGTCGCGCTCTCTTTCGTGCTTGTCGTGCTTGAGGTCGAAATTACGGCGCTCCCTCCAGATCGTGCGCATGAAAATCATGGGTACGCCTGGTTTGGCGGCCTGAATTGTCTCAATAAAGTTGAAGAGATTCCTTTCGACGCTCTTGGCCGAACCGTTGGAGAAGGCGTCAAAGACGAAAGCTTCTACGTCGGCGTCCTTAAGGGCATCGGCGAACTGAGGCTGCATCTTGCAGTCGCCGCTCACTCCGAGGCTGAGGAAGCCGAGGCCTGTCATTCTGGAAAGGTAGCCGGGAACGGTCTGTCCGGCCCTGCCGGTGTTGGCTCCGTGCATGAAGCTCGAGCCGTGGAGGCAAATCCTATGGCGGAAAGGTTCTTCTCCTTTTTCAATAACGGAACCTTCTTTAACACCGATCTTTACTGATTTTTCCTTGCTGAAGGTAGGGAAATATACGATGCATTCCTTCATGCTTTCGTCCATGTTCTCAACGAGTTTGCGCTCTTTGCCGTTCTCTTTTTCAAGGCTGCGGCTGTAGGAGCAGGAACCTGCCCAGAGCCATCTTCCGTCCTTCTTGATATAGAGGTCGAAGCCGCGGGCCGCATATCCGGATGCGTTGGTCTGGTTGATTTTCTCAAACTCGGGCTTTACGTAAATCTCTGGGGAATTGGTCTTGAATGAAACGATGATTCCCGAAGACATCTCCAGAAGGTCGATATCTTTGTCGGTCCAGCTCCCATATTTGGTAAAATCCATCCTCTGATAGGGATTGGGAGTGTTCTGGAAAACTTTACCGGTAAGTGTGAGTTCTGAAGCTTCAGTGTAAAAGCGGTCGTCGGCGAAGGATGCGACACTTGAGAAAAGCAGAGCTGCTGCAATTAACAGAACCTTCTTCATAAGTGTATTGATTATAGTTTATGTAAGGTCATTATCTGGGCGAAGTTACAAAAAAAATATGTTTTTATCAGGTTTTTTTACGAAATTTGCACAATATAGAAAATCTGAACCGAGTATGAAACATTATCTGACAACGCTTGAAGAGTCCGTCAAACGCAGATGGAATTATGAGTCCCTTTGCGATTTCGGAGGCGAATCCTTCACTTATGCATATCTCGCGGAAACCATAGAGAAATTCCGCCTTTTCAGTGTAGAGGCCGGAATTTCCAAAGGAGAGAAAATTGCAATTTGCGCCCGTAACTCCGCCCGCTGGGCCCTGTCATTCTGGAGCATTAACGTCAATGAATTCGTAGCTGTGCCTCTTCTTTCCGAGTTCCACCCCGACAGCGTAGTTTCGCTCGTTAATCACTCCGAGAGCGTGCTTCTTTTTGTCGACTCCGATATATGGGAGAAGATGGACCACAGCGCTTTGACCGGGCTTAAGGCCGCCATAAACGTCAAAGATTTCGGCCTTCTGTGGAGTAGCGACCAAAAGGTAGCCAAGGCCTGGGAAGACCGCGATTCATTATTTTCAAAGGCCCATCCCGATGGCCTGAAGCCAGAGGATATCTCCTATACCAAGGATAATTTCAAGGATCTGGCAATCATCAACTATACTTCCGGTACAACCGGCAATCCCAAGGGCGTGATGCTGACCTATGAGGCTATCGCGGACACTGATAATTTCTCGAATGCCCATTTCCCCAATCATCCGGGAGATACCATCGTGTCGATGCTTCCTATGGCCCATATGTATGGCCTTATGATCGAGTTCGTTCATCCGAACGTGGATGGTGTGCCGATTTATTTCCTTGGCAAGACTCCTTCGCCAACCACTCTTCTGAAGGCCATGAAGGAGGTCAAGCCGTATATGGTTGTGACCGTTCCTCTCGTAATGGAAAAAGTATATGCCAACTCTATCAAGCCAGCCCTTGCAAAACTTAGGATTCCGCTTGCTATTCCTGGGCTCAACCGCTTGATATACAATGCTATTCGCAAAAAGGTCATTGAGGCCTTCGGAGGCAAGGTGCTCTGCTTTATAATGGGCGGAGCCGCTCTCAACCCCGAGGTCGAGCGTTGCTTCAGCAAGATGCGTCTGCCCTACGTGGTAGGATACGGAATGACCGAAGCCTGCCCTCTCCTCGCTTATGAGTGGTGGACTGATTTCGCTCCCGGTTCCTGCGGCAAGCCCGTACACGAAATCCGTATAGATTCAGAAGACCCCGTGCATATCCCCGGCGAGATTCAGTCTCGCGGCCCGAATATCACTATCGGTTATTTCAAGAATCCCGAGGCCAACGAAGCTGCCTTCACCCGTGACGGCTGGCTACGTACCGGCGACCTCGGAACCATGGACGAAAAGGGCAATGTCTTTATCCGCGGCCGTATCAAATCCATGATTCTTACTTCTTCCGGCCAGAATATCTATCCTGAAGAGATTGAGGCCGTGCTCGCCAACTGCCCTTACGTATCCGAATCTATCGCAGTTGACAGGGGCGGAAAGATAGTAGCTCTGGTTTACGCCGAGATTCCCGACGACATCGAGGCTGAAAACCGTTATGGCATCCCAGAAGAGATTCGCCGACTGGCCAACAAGTCTCTCCCGTCCTACAGCCAGATAGCCAAAGTCGAACTGATGGACGCTCCCTTCGAGAAGACGCCTAAGATGAGTATCAAGAGATACCTCTACAAATAAAAAGAATGACGGCCATGAGGTCGTCATTCTTTTTATGTTCAAACTCTATTAATAGTCGATAGTAGCGACGATAGGGTAGTGGTCGGAGATGAAGGGCTTGCCGTCAAAAGGCTGGTTCAAGACCTTGAACGATTCTGCTCCGCTGAATCCCTTGTAATAGATGTAGTCGATAGTCTTGTGCCCCTCGGATTCCTTGAATCCGTTGAATGAAGGAGTGTCTTCGGTGACTTTCGCCGAGCTTCTTGCGTTGCACATGAGGGCTTCTACGTCGGTGAGGCATTCGTCGCCGGGCTCAACGTTGAAGTCGCCCATCAGAATCAGCGGGGTATCAGGGTTCATCTGACGAATCAAATCCATTACCATTGCGAGGCCGTAGCGGCGTGCCAGTACTCCGCGGTGGTCGAGGTGAGTGTTGACCAGATAAAACTCACGTCCGCAGCGGAGGTCCTTCAGCAGGGCCCAGGTGGCGGTGCGGGGATATTTGGCGTCCCAGCCTACCGAGGGGATATCGGGAGTTTCAGAAAGCCACCACGTACCGCATTCCAGCATCTGAAGAGTCTCAGTATTATAGACTACAGACATTCTCTCGCCTTCGATTCCGTCGTTGCGGCCAATGCCGTAGGCTACGTATTTAGGCCTTTCGGAGGTAATGTATTCCTCCTGCTCGGGGTAGGCTTCCTGGAGTCCGAAGACATCGGGCTGCACCTCATCGAGCATGGCAATAGTGGCGCTGCGCCTGAGCTCCCAGGCATTGTCACCGTCCGCCGCCTTGGCGTTGCGGACGTTGAAGGACATCACTTTCAGGCTGTCCTTCGCCTGCTGGCAGCAGCTCGACAGCGCTATCGCTGCTGCTAATAGTGCGAATAATAACTTTCTCATACGATATTATTTACCAGCTGACGGTGCGGCTGTAAGTATTGCCGAAGCGGTCTTTTACGCTGATTGTACCGCTTGAAGGCGATGCGGTCGCAGGGGCGCGGAAGATGGTTACGATGTAACCGTCACTTGCATCATTCTTGGCCTTGTAACCGGAGAGACCCTTAAGGCTGGCACCTGATTTGTCGGCGTGAGCTTTATACCAGCTGCGGAACTCTGTATCGGCCAGGTCGTAAATCTTATCCACGTCTTCAATCTGGGGAGTGCCGGCTGTGCAGATACGGGTCATTTCGACCGGAGTGCCTCCGGTAGGAGTCCATACAGGATTCTCCCATTTTTCGTCCCATAGGAAGACATTTGCATATACGTAGTTGTCGCCGTAGGCGCCACGAGGGTATGCGTGGAGCTGATAGTCCTCGGTGAGCGGGCCTCCGCCGACCTTCATGACTGCAACCTTGGAACTGTTATAATTCCATTCGCGATAGTTATATGCCGGTGCTCCTGCTGAGCAATAGCCTGTGCTAGCACCCTGAAAACTGCCACGCTGACGTGTGGTGGGGTGGAATTTCCATGTAATTACGCCGTTATCAATCTCAATGACTGTAAATCCACGAGGGGTGCCGCATGAAAGATATTCGTTGGTCCAGAGCTCTCCGGTAGAGCGCGCGAGAGTGTGTACCTGAATGTTCTTGTGGCGATGGGTATTGGAATAAATAAAGTTGAATCCTACGTGAGTATGGCCGGCCCAGGCGTGTACTTCGTCGTATTCGTCGAAGAGGTCGCCGTAACCGTATGCCGGGCCGTCAACTGAACTTGTGTGGCCGCCATGCTTGGCAGAGTTGGTGCGCTCGCTTCCTGTAATTTGTTTGAACATGGGGGAGTGGGCGCATACCATAATCTTGGTATCTTTGGCGATATATCCCATATCAGCCTGGAGCCAGGTCCAGATGCCGTCGGTCAGGCCCTGGTCGTAGGCTGTAAGAGTACCTTCTCCGTCAGCTTTCATAATAAGGTTATCCAGCATCACGAAGTGTATGCCACCTATGTTGAAGGAATAGTTGCGGGGGCCAAAGTTTTCTTCGAAAGTGGCTGCCGCCGCATCGTCATCGGCCGCATTCGTAATATTGTCGTGGTTGCCTATGATGTTGTATGTCGGGAATCCTACCCTGGCGAGGCCTGTTTTGTAATTTGTATACAGGCTCATAGTCTCGTGAACTACGTCGCCAAGGCAAATGCCAAAGACATAGCGTCCGGAGATACCGTTCGCTACATCTGCAAGTTCGTCATACATATCTTCGCACATATCCAGTGACTTGTATGCAATCTGATCAAGGCCCCATTTATTTGAACGCGGCTGAGGATCGGCTGTCATCAGTATAGTGGTATGGTCAGGGTTGGCAACGGGGGTAATTACATAGTTGCCGAAGTTGTAGATGCCGCCCTGAGGTGTGATGCTGGATTTGGTTTTATAGAACTTGGGGATACCGTTCTGAACCTGAGGCATATATCCCGAAGGAGTACTGATATGGACGAATTTTATATTGTCAATGTCGCTGTTCATGTAGAATCTGCCGTCAATCATTGTCTGTACGCACTTTGTTCCGTCTGTAACTACAACTCCGGCGATGCCGTTGCCGCTGTTGTCCACCACGCGGCCGGTTACATTGTAATTGTCGGGAACGAGCACCTCTTCGATGATTTCTTCAAGTTCGAACTCCGTAGCAACGTCGCTGGGAACGAAGGTGAAGGCTTTCATCTTCATGAGTTTGCCGGGGGTGACAGTCTTGGCATCGGTGGTGGTCTTGGTCATCTTGCGATGCAGGGCATCTTCCATTTCCACTGTAAAACCTCCGGTATATTCCATCGACGGAACAACAAGGAAGAGCTCCAGGGCATCTGTTTCGTCGAGAGGCTGTGAAAGAGTCATCGAGACGGATTTGTCTGCCTCTGCAGATGAAGTTCCTGTCAAGGTTGCATTCTGATAGTCAATGGTAAAATCGCCGCAGACCTGCTCGCCGGAATTGCCGGTGAAGGTGATTTTTATGATATTGCTTGCCGAAACGCCGGAGTCTTTCTTGAGCTGAATCATCATAAGTCCGCAAAGGCGATTAAGCGAGATGGCCTCGTTCTCCGATGTGGTATATCCGACCAGAGGCTCTGAACCTGAAGCAAAGGAGCCGGAGGCAAAAGTCTGCTCTGCTGGCAGGGTAATCGTGCTGGCGTCCTTGTGGAACGATGCCGGATAAATAATATTGTACGGAGTGTCCAGTGTGCTTGGGAACACGAAGTCAGCTTTCTGAGACTCTGCCGGGATGCCTGACAGAGGGTAGGAGGCAGTGCCGTTCACGGCAATGCAGTCGCCGTCTACCCAGTAAGTATTCCTGATGCCTGCTACGGAAGGTCCGAGGATGGTCTTGGCGTCGGGGATATTGATACTCAGCGTGGTGCCTTCAGCACGGAGTTCTGTTTCCTTTTCAGCTGTGCAGCTGGCTGCCATCATTGCGAGAACCGGCAGGGCCAGCCAAAGAAAATGTGATTTTGCCATTGTCAAGTGTTCTAAAATAGAATTCACAAATCTACGTATTTTTACCCCAAATTACAACGTTTTTAGCACAAAAAAAGGCTGCACCGTGGTGCAGCCTAATTAATAGTTATTTCGACTCGCTCCTCTTTGTCATTTCGACCGAGCTAAGCGAGTGGAGAAATCTTACAGGTCAGCGACGTTGCCGCCACCATTGGTGAAATTGCTGTCGGAGCAAAGACCGTAAGTGTCGGTGTAGTGGCAATTCTTAATCGTACTGCCGGCAACTGACTTGGCAGCTACGTCACCGTCTACACAAGCGTTGGCGCCGTGTGTAATCGTGGTCAGATAACTATAGCAACCGTCCAGGACGGTTCCGGCATCCAGGGTGCAAACTATACCGCCGACTCCTTGTACCTGTGAACTCTCGATGGATGTTCCGCTAAAAGTACAATTGGTGGCTGTAGAATTGACAAGCCATCCTGCAATACCTCCAATATAATAACCGGAACCTCCGCCGTAACCGTTGGCATTGGAAGCATTTGTGATATCCACATACTCGCCATAGCCTACAGCACCTCCGTTATATCCGCGGCGACCGCCTGTAATAGTTGCTCCGCTGTCATGGTTATTAGTTACATTGGAAATGGAAATCCTGTTGTCTGCGGTACCAAGAACGAAACCTGCTATACCGCCCTCGAAGGTCGAACCGACTTTGGTGACGGTATTGTTAAACTGATTGTTCCAAAGGACACCGGTATTAGTGCAACCCTCAATGCTGGAAGCACCGTCAAGATAAGCTACGATGCCGCCTACAAACATGGTTTTACCATTCTGCTTGGTAGGATTGCCGCCATGGATATAGCCTGAGTTAGAGCAATCGCTGATAGTTACGTCACTTTCAAAAGTTTTTCCAAGGATACCACCGGTGTAGTTATCAGTGTGAGCAGCATTGTTGGCGGCATAAAAATAGACTTCACCCTCATTCTCACAGCCGCTGATAGTAGCAGAACCTGCACTTCTAACTTCGCCTACAATACCACCCATGTACAGGAAACTAACGACATTAGTACTGCTAGTCTGGAACGTTACTTTACCGGTATTCGTCACGTTTTGAACAGAAGCTTGAGCGCTACCAACAACACCGCCGAAACGAAGACCGGCAGTGGTGACTGTAGTACCGTTATAACTGTCCAGAATATTGCCGCTATTTGAGATACTCTTACCTGCACCGCCGTTGATGGCTTTAGTCGTCAGGCCTATAACACCACCAAACTTAAGCTCAACGCCTGCAGCGTTTTCAGTGCGGCTCAGAGCGATGTTACCGGAATTGCTGATTTCGCTGACAGTACCATCGTTATTGCCGATGACTCCGCCGACTTCACCGACGCGCATATTGTACGGTGAAATGCCTGTTGCTGAGGCAAAAGTAAGGTTGCCTGAATTTGAACAGGAAGAAACCGTTCCGAGATTGTATCCGACAACACCACCTACTTTCTGGATTCGGGGCGTGGACCTGGATTCAATTAAGCCTTCATTTATACAACCAGATACCGTTGCGCTGGCCTTGTTGAGACCTACGATGCCTCCAAGGTCATAGTAACGGGAATTGGCATCTGCTGCAGTTCCGCTGGTGCCGGTAGTGAGAACGAAGTTCTGCGTGGTTGCGAGGTTGGTGCAATTCTCTACCGTTCCGGCGTTCTGCCCTGCAACACCACCCTGTGCCATATGGTAGGCGAGAGTCGTGTGGTTGAAGAGTGTACCTGTATAAGCAGTTTCATTTGCCATGGTAACTTCCTTGGTAGAGGTGGCGGTAACATTGCAATTGCTGACTGTGCCGGCAGCAACGCTACCGACGATACCGCCGACAAACAAGTAAGGATTGTTCTTGTCTGTGCTGGAAACGCGTGCTTCCGTTTCAAGAGTTCCGTTGAAATCGGAGTCTTTGATAACGCCGGCAGCATTTGTAATTTCTCCAACGAGGCCACCGATATGAGTTAACTTTCCGGTAACGCTGAATTCAGCGGGAACTACAAGATCTCCTGCATAAATACAGTCTTCAACGGAGCCAATGGTAATACGTCCTACAAGACCGCCCAATGCTGTAACCTGAGTTATGTCTCCGGCAGCAATGCTGACATCGGCGTTTGAGGTAACGCCTTTCAGAAGCCCCTTGTGGTATCCAACCACAGAACCGAGATCAGCTTCTGCGGCATTTCCGTGAGTAAAGGAGAAAACGCAGGAATTATCTACAGTGAGATTACGAACTACGCCGCCATCACCAGTTGCAGTGAAGATAGGAACAGTGGCTTCAAGCCCGCTGATAGTGTGGTTGTCACCCTCGAAAACACCATTGAAGTAATAATCCTCGGTATCTCCTGCGGCTATTTTCAAGCCGATACCACCAGTAGCGTTAAATGCTGCGGAAGAGGTTGCGTCGAAGTTGATGTCACTTGTAAGAGTTGCGACGAGGTCTGAATCAAATACCTTGTTATTGTAAGCCGTTGCGAAGTCGATGAGGTCCTGGGCGCTGTTGATTTCGACGCCGAGTTCAGTGGCGGTAGGAACGAATTCGAACTCAGGCATGGTGTACATATGGCCGGCCTCGAGTGTGATGGAAGCGGTCTTGCTCTTAGTCATGACGTGGCCGTTGACATCCTGGACGATGACATCGAAGCCCTGGGAGTAAGTTCTTGCAGGGACTACAACGTGGTAGACGCAAGGAGCACCGGTAGAGGTTGCGAGGTTCTTGACTGCGCGGACTACTTCGTCAGCGGCACCGTACTGACCGGAGGTCAGTGTACCGTTCTGGTAGTCGATGGTGAACTCACCGGAGACCTGTTCGCCGTTGCGGCCTTGGAACCTGACGGCGACGAGATTATCTTCGTCGGGGGAGGTAGCAGCCCTCTTGACCTGAATCTTCACGATGGCGCAGAGGCTCGAAACTGTAATCGAGCTGCCGTCGGCTGAATAACCTGCCATAGGGAGCACTCCGTCAGCGATTCCGCCTTCTTTGTATTTCTGACTTGCAGGAAGGGTTACGTGATTTTCATCTGTGTAGATGCTGGCGGGATATAGTACGTTGTAAGGAGTAGTGAGCGGATCGTCAAAAGTGAAGTCTACGCTTGTGCATTCTGCTTCAACGTTCTCAAGAGCAGCAGATGTTACGCCGTTGACTGCAATCTGATCGCCGTCCGACCAGAAAAGCTGCCTGTGACCCTGAGCGTCGGCGGGGCCCATGGAAACCATGGTCTGAGGAGCGACGCCTACGGTGAGGACGGTTTTGCCTGTAGTGATTTCAGGCTTTTCGGTGAGCGCTTCCTTTGCGCAGCTTGCGAGCAGCACTGCCACTGCAAGGATGGAGAAATAACGTGCTTTCATATTACCATTCCTCCTCTTCTTCTTCAACATAAGGAAGCTGGAAACTGAGGAAGGAATCCTCTGTGAGGACATCCTCTACCCATACATCGGGAGCTTCGTACCCGACGCGATGGTCATGAATTCGTGAATTGATTGTCTTCATGTGTTATAGTAGTTGTTTTTTTATGTTTAAAAATTAGCGTCTTACAACGTTTTACAACTGACAAATGTAAATATTTTTTATTGATTGACAATGCTTATGCATAAGATTTTAACTATATTTGCTAACAGATAGTTCAAAATCTGTAAATTATAGGGTCTTAGTAAGTTGTTTTATTAATGAAAATAGTCTGTGAAAGCGGCGCCACCAAAGCCGACTGGCGCGTCATTGAGGGCTCAGGACAGGCTGGGGAAGCGAAGCAACTCGCAAGGGTACTGACCGGAGGAATGAACGTCTCTACGATGGAACGTAGTGTAGTCGAGGCTATTATCCTGGAAGCAGCAGGGAAGTTGCCCGCAGGCCCTTATGAGAGCGTCCACTTTTATACGGCCGGCGTCATAACAGATGACATCAGGATATGGCTTGAAGCGGCTTTAAAAGATTCGTTTGGTATGCCGGAGGTGGAAGTTCAAACCGACCTCGTGGCAGCCGCCCGCGCTGCCTGCGGCCATGCGCCTGGCATAGCAATCATCTTGGGCACAGGCTCAAATTCCTGCCAGTTCGACGGAAAGCATATGGTCAGGCAGATCAAATCCGGCGGATTCATCCTCGGCGACGAAGGCAGTGCTTCATATATCGGGAAACTCTTTATCTCTGACTATATCAAAGGCCTTGTCCCTGAGGAAATTGAGAAAGAATTTGATGCTCAGTTCCCCGGGATGGACTATCCGACAGTAGTGGCCAATGTCTATCATCCCACAGGCTCGCCTTCGGGATGGCTGGGGAGTTTCTGCCCATTCATTATTGCACATTACAGCCATCCTTACATCAAGGCCCTCGTAGATGGAAGCCTGCAGGCACTTATTGACCGCAGCCTGAGGCAGTACGATATCGACAAATATCCGGTCGGGATTATCGGAGGCTTCGCCCTTGCCATAAAGGATATCCTCACTCCTCTTTTGGAGAAAAGAGGCATCAGAATCCGTGCTTTCATTCCTGCTCCCATCGAGGAGCTTGTAAAATATCATTCCTGCTGAAAGATATGATGGTCAATACTTTATATAAGTGGGGAATCGCCCTTCTGTGTGCTGTTATGGCTGCCGGATGTGCTTCTTCCGGCACCACGGCTGCCACGGCGCCGCCTGCCGATACAAGGCCTGTATCTGAAATCGTCCTCGCCAATCCCTCCCTTACCGGAAGCCTTATGTACGTGTATGACTATAAGGCCGACAAGTATACTGCACCCGCGCCTAAGGGTTACAAGCCGTTTTATGTAAGTACCTTCGGGCGCCACGGGGCCAGATATGCCGTGAAGGTTCAGTACGAGATGATTAAGACTGTTCTCGACTATGCTTCACAGGCGGGGCTTCTTACTGAGCGTGGCAAGCGGCTTCGCGAAGATTATAATGCATTTTACAAGGATGCGATTTACTGCGAAGGCGAGCTTACCGACATCGGCAGGGAACAGCTCCGTACAATAGCAGGACGGCTCTTCGAGCGTTTCCCTGAGGTATTTGAAGGAGATACAAAGATAGCTGCGATATCTTCTCCTGTCCCAAGAGTAATAATGAGCATGGTTTCGTTTATCGACGAGCTTCAGGAGCGCGACAAAACCCTCACTGTCGATGAAAACGGCTCCGACTCATATTCCCCTCTTGTAAGGCCCAATTGGGGCCCGCTGGATTTCGAGCGCCCTAAGTCGATTGAAGAAATCGTCGCTCCGTACATTCCTTACTTCAGGAGCACGGTCGATATAGCCGGCATCCTCGGAAGAATCTTTACCAAGCCAGAGAAGGTCCTGGCAGGAACAAAAACAGACGATGTCGTGCTTGTCCGCTATATGTTCGAAGTGTCCAACGGCTTCGGCTGCATCTCCGGGCAGGACAGCCCGTTTGAAGACCTTTTTACCCCCGAAGACAGATTCGCTATTTTCCGTGCCGCTTGGTCTCGTGTCATGCGCTTCCTCGGCAGGTATGATGGCGCCGAATCGCTGTATCCTGACTTCCTTGCATATACCTTGAAGGATATCATAGAAAAGGCCAATGCCGATATAGCAGAAGGCGACGTCCAGCTTCGCCTGCGCTTCAGCCACGATTCGTCAGTGATGCCTCTTGCCGTGCTGATGAACCTTGACGGAAAGGGCAGGACTGCCACTTCGCCCGACGAGGCTCTGGAGATTTTCCATCCCTGGGATATGCCTATGGGAGGAGGCTTCCAGTTTATCTTCTACAGGAAGGGCAAAAACGAAGATATCCTCGTAAAAGTACTTTGGAACGAAGAAGATGCCACACTCCCTATCGGCGACGGACCATATTACAAGTGGGAGGACTTCAAGACATTCTATGCACCTATTATAAATAATACGCTTTCCATGCTGGATGTATTGAGAGGGGAGAGCAGGGCACGACAAAAGGCCATAAATTAATATGCGTACGACAGAATCGGCATCCCTGTATGACGGTCTCGATAAAATGACCACGTTCGAGATTCTGCAGGATATCAACAACGAAGACAAGATGGTCCCGGAGGCTATCACCGGGAGTATTCCCCAGATTGAAAAACTGGTGGATGCCATCGTTGAGAGAAAGGGAAGAGTTTTCTATATGGGCGCCGGAACCAGCGGCCGCATCGGCATCACTGACGCCTCTGAAATTCTTCCCACCTACGGTGTGGGCGACAAATTCATCGGCATCATCGCCGGCGGCGACGGCG
Organism: Bacteroidales bacterium; assembly: GCA_017443025.1. Taxonomy (GTDB): domain Bacteria; phylum Bacteroidota; class Bacteroidia; order Bacteroidales; family UBA932; genus Cryptobacteroides. The sequence continues at coordinate 49,626 of JAFSPG010000011.1, forward strand.
CCATCCGTACTCCCGTCGAGGGCGCCGAAGATGACCCTGTACAGGGCTGGGAAGACCTTAAGGCCTTCGACCCTACCCCGGCAGACACTTTAATCGGTATTTCCGCCTCCGGTGGAGCGCCTTATGTACTTGGCGCCATCAAGGAGGCCCGGGCACACGGCCTCCTGACATCTTGCATCACCTGCAACGAAGGCTCTCCCATGGAAGAAGCCAGCGAAATCCCCATCGTTACCGTCGTCGGCCCCGAGTTCGTAACCGGAAGCACCCGAATGAAGAGCGGCACCGCAGCCAAGCTCATCCTGAACATGATTTCCACCGCCGTAATGATTCGCCTCGGGCACGTAAAGGGCAACAAGATGGTCGACATGCAACTGTCCAACAGCAAGCTCGTCGACCGTGGCACCCGCATGATCATGCAGGAAACCGGCCTCTCCGACTATGCCGCCGCCAAATCCCTCCTCCTCGCCCACGGCTCCGTCCGAATGGCCGTTCAGACATACAAGAACAAGGGAACAGATAAGGCTTGATCGGTGCAGACGTCCCAAAATCTGGGACGACGGCGCCGAAATAGGGCAAAAACAGAGCAGACGTCCCAAAAACCGGGACGTCTGCGCCGCTTATAGAGTATTTGTCAAGTCTAGTTTACAGAATCGGTAATGATTGGATTCGATATAGCGAGCCAGGGTGTTCCGGTTGACTTTACAAAGCCGGGCTATTTTGCTTAAAGGCAGGCCTTCCTGCAATTTCTTCGAAATTAAGTCTATTTTTGGATAGAGCTTGCTCTTGCGGGGGTCGTTCTTGCTTCCTTTGGGTCTTCCCAATTTCATGCCCTCGGCCTTTTTGCGCTGCAGCGCTTCTTTTGTCCTCTGGCTTATTAGATTACGTTCGATTTCGGCCGACAGCCCGAAGGCGAATGCCAGTACCTTGCTTTGAATCTCATCGCCAAGGCGATACGCCTCCTTTATGGTCCATACCGTACACTGCTTTGTCATACAGAGGTTGAGTATCTCCATAATCATAAAAAGATTGCGCCCCAGCCGGGAAAGCTCCGAACATATTATAAGATCTCCCTTCCTGACTCGCTTCAGTAGATTCCCAAGTTCCCGCTTGTCGTAATTCCTGGTGCCGCTGATGGTCTCTTCAATCCAGTCGTCGATATGCATCGCCCTCCCGGAGCAAAAATTCTTGATTTCAAATCGCTGATTCTCGACAGTCTGCCTGTCGCTGCTGACTCTGATATACCCGTAAATCATTTTTCAGCAAAGATAACACCTTGCCAGCAACCCCCATTGACGATAAAAAAGGCTGCACACCGTGCAGCCTAAAATCATGTCATTTCGACCGACTCCTCTTTGTCATTTCGACCGGGCGAAGCGAACGGAGAAATATTACAGGTCAGCAGCGTTGCCGCCACCGTCGGTATAGGATCCGGAGCCGATGATAGTAGCCGTTACGGTAGTTCCTGCAGTTGGCGTATCTACTGAAGGTTTGTAGTGGCAATTCTGAATCGTGTTGTTTGAGCCCGATACGCCAACAATGCCACCGACTGGTCTCCCACTATTGCTTAAGGTGAACTGCGTTGCATAACAGGAACAGCCATCAACCATACTGTTGGACATATTGCCCACAATCCCACCTAGTCCGGTACTATTCTGTATCTGGTTCGCCTTAATTTGGCTTCCGTTGTATAGGCTGCCGTTGATAGTGCAGTACTCAGCTTTACCCACAATGCCTCCTGCACCGCGGGCTGCGCATCCACCGCCAATAATACTTTCGATAGTACAATTACTTATCTGGGCATATTTGGCATAGCCGGCAACACCACCAATCCAGCCGCGTGTGGCGCTCATTGCTGCAGAGGTATTGACAGTGCAGCCAATAGTTCCGCCGATTTCAATCTGAGCCTCATTTGTGCCTTCTATATAGCCGGCGATACCACCGGTTAGTGTAGTGCTGCCAATGCTATCATTATTGCCACTCTGAGTACTGGCAGTACTGCCGGTATTTGAGCAGTTCAGTATTTTGCAAGCTCCCTTCATATAAGCCGCAATACCACCAATGTAGAACGAATTGCCAGCGGCAGAGCTGCTGTTTCCACCTGATATTGCACCAGTATTGGAGCATCCCGTAATTGTGATATCCTGCTCAGTTTTACCGAGGATACCGCCAACATAAAGATCATTCATAGCAACAGCTGCTGCGGTTATGGCCATATTGATGGCACCGCCATTGTTCTTGCAGTTCGAGATTGTTCCAGGAGCGTCCATGCGCCCAACGACACCAGAAACAATCAAATCATGTATGAGACCTTTGTTGTTGGAAACATCCACGTTGCCGCTATTGTCGCAACCTGTAACGGTGACATCAGACTCATTGATGACATACCCCACGATGCCACCGAGGTAGTTGCCACTATGGCTGTCGGTGCTTTCGGTGCATGCGATGAAATTAATACGTACACGTCCGCTGTTATCTGCATTATCGACCGTTCCTGAGCCTGTCATCTTACCGATGATACCCCCAATCTTTATATCCGTGACGGGAACCGTGCTGGCACCCGCGGCGGTACGTACTTCACCGCCATTAGTGCAGTCCTTGACCGGATTGGTGGCGTCAGTGAGGCCCACGATACCGCCAATGTAGTTGCCGCTATAGGATATATTGGCTGGAAGGTAGAAGTAAACCTGTGCGGAGTATTCAACACCTGCATCCACTACATTTTCGCAGTTTTCGATGGTGCTCAAAGCGCCCGACGCCCTGCCTGCTATACCGCCCAAATATACTTTACTGGCTCCCAAGGTAGGGCTCCCATTCCAGCGGAAATAAGTTCGGCCGGTATTCTTTGCATTTTTGACGGCAGCCTCAGTAAGACCAACGATACCGCCGAGATTATAACCTTGAAATTGCTGCGTAAAAGTGGGAGAATGATAGACCTGGCCAGAGTTGGTAATATCTTTGGATGCTCCGCCAACAACAATTCCTTTATTGTAACCGATAACGCCTCCAATACATTCTAATGAATGTTCATCATCTTCCATGGATGAAATCTGAAGATCCGCCGTATTATGTACGTCTGAAACTTTATTGTTTGCGATGTTTTCTCCTATAACACCACCAAGATAAACATATCGCCCTGCTCTTGCGCTTTGCCCGGTTGTCATTTGGTTAACGGCAGCATTGTTGGTGCAATTGGAAATTGTGCCGGCATTATAGCCTGCAATGCCGCCAAGATCCTGATTCTTGGGATTGGAACGATGCTGCACTGTTCCATTGTTCGTACATCCGGTGACAGTTCCGGTTGCATTGACTTTGCCTACAATACCGCCAGACTTCATATAGCAGCAATTATCGTCAGTCCTATAAACAGAGCAAGCAATGGTCGCGGCATTGGTGCAGGAAGACACTGTTCCGTTGTTCAGCTCGCCGACTATGCCGCCTACGGCCGAATTATATGCAACAGTTGTCTTATTAACAATTTTTCCATTGAAACCGCTATACGCGCTAGCCTCATCTGCGTGGTCTGCTGTAGAGTTTGAGGAGGAAACGCTGGCTCCACCATCAACAAATCCAACCACACCGCCAATTATCAAATAGGGATTAGCAGTATCTGTAGAAGTTATTTCAGCTGCGTTACTTATGGCACCCTTGAAATATGAACCGGTTATATTGGATGAGGAAGTCTTTATTCTGCCCGCCAAGCCACCAATGATGAGTTTCTTGGTAGACTCGAATCCGTCCGGAGTAGAAATAAGGCCTGAATACTCACTGCCATTCTGGATAACGCCACCATTGGCGTATCCAACAAGCCCGCCCAACGACGTCATATTAGTTACACCTGTTTTGTTGGCCAGACTGACATCAGCTGCTACTTTGACATTGTCGATTGTGCCTTTGTGATACCCGACAATGGCGCCAAACATACCCTCGGCATCGTTTTTATGGGTAAATGTAAAAGAGCAGTCATCGTTCAAAGTGAAATTCTTTACATCACCATTGGTCCCAGTATATGCAAATAGTGGAACAATAGCTTCGAGGCCGGAGATGGTATGATTGCCTCCGTCGAAAATGCCATTGAAATAGTTAGTGTCGTCGTGTCCATTGTCAGCGGTACCTATACCGCCGGTTTCATTGAATTGAGCACTTGTGGTGGCATCGAAAGTGATGTCAGCAGTGACGGTAGCGACGAGGCTGCTTCCGAGTTCAGCATACTCATTATTGTTGTATGCGGTGGCGAACTGGATGAGTGTTTCTGCGCTATTGATTTCAACTCCGATTTCTGTGGCAGTCGGGACGAATTCAAATTCCGGCATTTTGTACAGTTTGCCGGCCTCTCCCTTCCATGAGGAAGCCTTGCTCTTTGTCATTATATGGCCGTTGACGTCCTGGACAATGATATCGAAACCATTCTCATATGTTTTTGCGGGAACAACCAGATAATATTCGATAGCGGTAGAGGTCGAGGTTGCCTGGCTCTTTACTACACGGACTTCCTGTTCAGCAGTGCTACCAGTCGCCGTGGCAAGGGTGATAGGGTCTTTTGTGTAATCAATGCTGAACGTCCCGTTCACCTTTTCGCTATTTTTACCTTTGAAACGAACAGCTATGATATTATCTTCGTCAACAGTACCACTTCTTTCCTCAGCATGAGCTGCAGTTTCGCGTTTAATCTTAATCTGCAAAATGGCGCAGAGGTGATTGATTGTTGCGCTTGACCCATCTTCGCTGTAACCGGCCATAGGTAACATGCCGTCAGCGACGTTGCCTGATTTGTAGGACTGAATGGCAGGAAGGGTAACGTTCATAGCATCATTCCATATCGATGCCGGATATGCCAAAAGATATGGTGTATTGAGGAGCCCTTCAAACGTAAAAGTGGCGCTGGTCTCTCCGGGTTCCAGCCCGCTGAGCGCCACTGACGCTACGCCATTTGCGGCAATCTGATCGCCGTTAGACCAATAAACTGTGCGGACACCTTCTACAGCATCACTCATATAGGTTTTACCTTCGTTAGGAAGACCGACGGTAAGGACGGTTTTGCCCGTAGATACTTCAGGCTTTTCTGTGAGCGATTCCTTTGCGCAACTTGCCAGCAGCACCGCCGCCGCAAGCATTGAGAAATAACGTGCTTTCATATTAATCCCAGTCCTCCTCTTCATCTTTGATTTCAGGTGGAACGACACTAAGTAAAACAAAACGAGCCAATTTTAGCTCCAATACCCTGCTGGAAGGCGTTTCGTACCCCTTCCTACAGCCTAAATCATTGATTACTAATTTATTTTTCATTTTGTGCAATATTGAATTAATCGTACTAATTAGTCCGTCAAAGGTACTAATTTTTTTTCAAATAACAAGATTTCAGCAACAGAGTGCAAATATTTAGTAATCAACAGGTAATAGAAGGCGCTGTGAGGCCAAAAAATAGCCCTGTACTGCTGCAATTTAAGGTACCTTTGACGGACTAATTAGTACGATTAATTCAATATTGCACAAAATGAAAAATAAATTAGTAATCAATGATTTAGGCTGTAGGAAGGGGTACGAAAC
>JAFSPG010000012.1 GCA_017443025.1 Bacteroidales bacterium
AATAACAGATTACTTGATACTTTGATTAAACACAAGACAGTTGTTGCCAGGTTGCTTAAAGACCGTGTCCTTCCTACTATGAGGAACTTCCTGCCTCTTACATATGATATGAAGGAAGCATTATTTGGCAGTATCGCAGGAGGCGACGATATGTGTGTTTATTTACCTATCGACACCTCTCATATGAGAGTGATTTCTATCCTCGAAGAAGAGGAAAGAATCATCAGAGAAGGGGGAAAGGGCAGTCTCAAAGTGGTTACTCAACAAGAACATGATGATATGCTTATTGCAACACTCTTACTCACTCTTCTCGTGTATGATAAAAAACTTGAAACAGATGAGGAAAAGATAGAAACAATCCTCTCCGAATACCCCGAACTGCGAGATTGGATCCCGAAAAGCTAGCAAAAGGAGATTTGTTTGTGCCGGCGGTTGATAAGATTATTCTGTCAATAGTACGGCGCGGGTGCTGTACAGGCCGTTGGGGCGGCGCTTGATGTAATAACAGGCTGCCGTACGGGCGCCGAGCGCTTCGATGAACTTGCGCTTGATGCGTGAGATATTGGAGTAGAATACCCGTTTGGACTCTGAGCAAAGTGATACCAGAACGTCTTCTCTTAGTTTAGGATCGTCAAAGCAGGATTCGCGGGCGTAAATGTCGCTTAGCTCCTGCCAGTGAAGCAACAGTCCGTCGGATGAAATGCCTTCTGGGTGGGCAAGAAATAGGTTGTATAGCGCGCTCTCTGCAGGGTTCAAGCATAATTCTGCATCGCGGCCCGGCAAGCGGAAGCGACCACGAAGTGAACCTCGTAGTATTGATACAGTATTTCTCCGTTTGCTCATACTTTGTCCTGCATTTTTTGCAAATATGGACTGCAACATCGGAGCGAAAAACACATTACAAGCTTGTATTCGTTTGCAAATGATGAATCTTCGAATAAATGGTTTGCAAATCAGACAGCTTTTGTGTATTTTCGTAGAGAAATGGAAACAAAGGCAGGCATATTGGCGAGTCTCGCTTGGGAGTTGCTCTTCTCGTTCAATCTTGAGGAGCCAGGATGTGATTATGCCAGAGTGCTGGATGGAATGGATGCTGCTGAATTGCTTGCTCTGATAGCCAAGGCTCAGGAACGTCTTCGGGAATTGGAAGATAATCCTATATCGGCAAAAGGGGAGATATCCCGTTTATATATTGACAGCCAGTACAATATCCACCTGGAAGCTCCGGACGGACAGATTCTGCCTCTTCGACCTCTGCTTCGGGCACTGTTTATTCTGTTTCTGAGGCATCCTGAGGGTATACGTTTTAAGGAGCGGGCTGCTTTCCAAAAAGAACTGGCTGCTATTTACGCCGTAATCCTTCCTGATGCCGATCCTGAAACGCGAGAGAAACGCATCCGCCTGATGATGGATCTTGCCGACAATTCCTTCAGCGAGAAGACATCGGCTCTCAATGCCAGGCTTGAAGAACTTCTCCCCGGGAAATCGAGTAGTTACAAGATTCAAGGGTACAATGGCCACCCTAGGCGCATTCCGCTTGATCCTTTGATGGTCGTTTGGCAGTAACTCGATGTTTTGAGGATGATTCTGACAATTTTTTAGTACCTTTGCCGTTTGAGGAAAGAATTTATTTTTGCGTAATGCATAAGTTTAAGATAGTTAGCAAGTTATCGACTTGGTACTTCAGCCGTAAGGTTTTGCCCTACTGGGGTATTTTGCTGGCTGATGCATTTATAGTATTTCTGGCATCGATTTTTGTGTTCTGGATGCACTACGATGCCCACGTTGCTTACGACCAGAGGTGGCCGCTCGTAGCTACGGCAGGTGTTTACGCCTTGCTGAGTTGGGTGGGCGCTCGTATCTTCAGGACATACGCTGGAGTGCTTCGTTACAGCAGTTTCGTGGATTTGCTGAAGGTGGTTTACGCCAACATCCTTACGTTTGTGCTGGCCGTCATTGTTTCGGCTATTACCCGCCATATCGGCATTGAAGGACTCAGCTCGCTTACGGTATTAAATACCATCATGGCGATGACTATCAGCACCTTCCTGATGCTGGCGATGAGAATTGTCGTCAAGCTTATGTTCGATGCTACCAATTCCAACATATCTGCCACTCGCGTGCTGATTTACGGGGCTCTTACCGGAGGTGTCGGCCTTGCCAAGAACATCCGTTCGCAGGTTCCCGTGAGGTTCAAGCTTATCGGCTTTATCTCCCACGAGCACAGAATCAAGAATATGAAACTGATGGGCGTACGCGTGTACACCCTTGAAGATGATATTGCAGCTGTTGTCCGCAGGGAGCATATCCAGGCCGTTCTGGTCAGCCCTCTGAGGGTGGAGGAGTTCCGTAAGAATCAGAAGATTCAGGATGTCCTTATCGCCGAAGGCTGCAAGATATATATGGTCAAGGAGGCCCAGGAGGCCAAGGTTCACAATGGCGAACTGGTTGGATATGAGGCTGATGGCGTTCAGCTCAGGGAGGTGAGCGTAGAGGATTTGCTGCCGAGGCAGCAAATTAGGGTTGACCTTAAGTCGGTGGGCGAGCAACTCCACGGCAAGAAGGTGCTGATTACCGGTTCGGCAGGCTCCATAGGCGCGGAGATTGTCCGTCAGGTGGCATCGTTCGGCCCCGCGAAGATGATGTTGATTGACCAGGCCGAGACGCCTCAGCACGATATTCGTCTGATGATGGCCAAGGATTTCCCGGACATCGACGCCGTTACCCTTGTCGCGAGCATCAGCCGTCAGACCAGGATGGCGGAGGTATTCAAGGACTTCCGTCCGGATTATGTTTTCCACGCTGCGGCCTACAAGCATGTGCCGATGATGGAGGATAATCCCAGCGAGGCCGTTATGAACAATGTTTACGGAACGAGGATTATCGCCGACCTCAGCGTCAAGTACGGTGCCAAGAAGTTTGTGATGATTTCGACCGACAAAGCCGTTAATCCTACCAATGTTATGGGCTGCTCAAAGCGTATTTGTGAGATTTACGTCCAGAGCCTCGACCGCAAGCTGAAGCTCGAGGCCCTCGAGAAGACTCGCGGACACGGTGGTTCTGAGCAGTATCCGGAATATACCCAGTTCGTTACTACCCGCTTCGGTAATGTTCTCGGCAGCAATGGCTCCGTCATCCCCCTATTCAAGGAGCAGATTAAAAATGGCGGCCCCGTTACCGTTACCGACGAGAGGATAGTCCGTTTCTTTATGCTGATTCCCGAGGCCTGTAAACTGGTTCTCGAGGCCGGTACCAAGGGCAACGGAGGCGAAATCTTTGTCTTCGACATGGGCCAGCCGGTGAAGATTGCAGACCTCGCGAAGCGTATGATTGCCCTCTCGGGTGCCAGGAACGTGGAAATCAAATATACCGGCCTGAGGGACGGCGAAAAGCTTTACGAAGAGGTTCTCAACGAGCTGGAAGGCACCAAGCCTACTTTCCACGAGAAGATTCGTATCGCCCAGGTCCGCGAGTACGACTATGACGAAGTCTGCAAGGATATCGACGAACTTGTGGAAATCAGCAAGAAATTCGACAACATGGCCACTGTCCGCAAGATGAAGCAGATTGTCCCCGAGTACAAGAGCAATAACTCCGTTTACGAGGCCATAGATGCCGAACTGGCCAACGGATAGTCAGGATGACATCGGCAGTCGTCATTTGCATTGAATACATAACGGGATGGGGCGAGAGCCTCATCCTTCGTGTCGGGACCTCCCGTTTTGCGATGAGCTGGACGGAGGGCCATATTTGGCGGGCCGAAGTGCCTGTCGAGGCCTTTCATCTGGAAGAAAAGTCTGAACTGACCTTTTCCTTCGAGCTCGTCCGGGGCGGAGAAGTCGTCCGCCGCGAATGGCGCTGCCATTCGCTGGACGAAGTCCGCGCGGCGATGGCCGGGGCTGCGGAGGGGCGGGCGGTTACGCTCCGCACGGGCTGGCTGGACAAGCCGGAGGGCCAGGCCGCAGGCCTCCCGGGGCCGTTCCGGCCGGACAGCCAGGCGGCCGGCTCCAAGGCACATCCCTGGCGCGGCGCCGGGGTGGCGGTGCCGGTGTTCTCGCTCCGAAGCGAAGAGAGCTTCGGAATAGGGGAGTTCCACGACCTTAAGAAGCTCGCCGACTGGGCCGCGGCTACCGGAATGAAGGTGATTCAGATTCTTCCGGTCAATGACACCACTATGGGCGGCGACTGGAAGGATTCCTATCCTTATAACGCCAATTCATCATTTGCCCTGCATCCGCAGTATCTCCATCTCCCGGAGGTAGGCATTGCCCAAAATCAGACATATAAAAAGCTTCAGAAGGAGCTTAATTCCCTTCCTCAAGTCGATTACGAGAGGGTGAACAGGGAGAAGAACCGTCTTCTTCTGGAGTACTTTTACAAGAAGGGGAAGGCTATTGTGCAGAGCGATGAATACCGCCAGTTCGTAAAGGAGAACGAATACTGGCTGCCGTCATATATGGCTTATTGCGTACGCCGCGACGGCACGGCTCCGGAGGAGTTTTACGGCTGGGAGCAGTTCCTTCTGGACCGTCAGCTGAAGGATGCGGCCGATTATGCGCGCAGCAGGGGAGTGATTCTCAAGGGAGACCTTCCTATCGGCGTCTGCGCCTCCAGCGCCGACGTATGGGCCTGGCCTACTCTCTTTCACACGGATTCCCAGGCGGGTGCCCCGCCGGACGCCTTTGCCGAAGACGGGCAGAACTGGGGCTTCCCGACCTACGACTGGGAGGCGATGTCGGCCGACGGCTTCCTCTGGTGGAAGAACCGTCTGCGCAAGATGAGCCGCTATTTCGACGCCTTCAGAATCGACCATATTCTCGGATTTTTCAGGATTTGGGAGATACCTTCTGCCTTCTCGACGGGTCTGATGGGACATTTCAGCCCGGCTCTACCGCTCTCGAAGGAGGAACTTTTGCACAAAGGTTTCGACATTTCCCGCGGGCGATACGTAAAGCCCCGCAAAGGCCGGCCGGAGTCGGATGTCCTATTCATTGAAGACCCCGGGAAGAAGGGCTTCTGGCACCCCCGCATCGCGGCACAGAATACTTTGGTTTTCAAGGAATTGGCTCCAGGGATGCAGGCGGCATACAACGAGCTTTACGACGATTTCTTCTACCGTCGTCACAATGCTTTCTGGAAGGCTTCGGCCTATGCCAAGCTGCCGGATCTTCTGTCCTCCACCTCGATGCTGCCCTGCGGCGAGGACCTCGGGATGATTCCTCCATGCGTCCCCGAGACGATGGATGAACTTGGCATCCTTTCCCTTGAAATACAGCGTATGCCCAAGGAATACGGGGTGAAACTCGGTGATACGTCCCGATATCCCTACAACTGTGTATGTGCCACCGGTACCCACGATATGGATACCCTTCGCTCCTGGTGGGCGAAGGAAGGGTGGGAGCTAAGTGGCTATGCCGGCAGCAAGCGCCCGGAAGACGCATCTCCTGAGATTTGCGAAGCCTTCGTCAGGGAGCATCTGGATTCCCCGGCGATGCTGTGTATCCTGCCCCTGCAGGACTGGCTGGCCGTCGATGGCAGGCTTCGTTATCAGGGTAATCCCGATGACGAGAGGATTAACGTCCCGGCTGTGTCGCGTCATTACTGGAGGTATCGTATGCATCTGACGCTCGAGGATTTGACCTCCGAAAAGGCTTTTTCGGAAAAGATACGGTCGATGGTGACATCTTCAGGACGTAACTTTTAGTTTTTTCTTTCAGAAAAATTACCATTTTTGAAAGGCTTTCTGTATCTTTGCGGCGCTTTTTGGAGAAACGCCGTTTTTTGTTTTTACCAGAAGCATATAAACTATTGAAAAACAAATTATTTATTCGAATATGAAAAAGATTTTGGTTTTTGCGGCAGTTGCTCTCGTGGCAATGTCGATGATTTCCTGCGGCGGCGACCGCCTTGCCGCCCGCCACGAGGTCGTACTCGCCGACACTACGGGTACCATCCTCCCTTTTATCAAGAACTTTGACGAAGAGAACTACTGCGCCAGCGCAAAGAAGCTTCTGCCTTCCGGCAAGCTCGTCGACTCGCTTTCCTATCTCGTCGGTATCAATCTCGCTTTCCAGACCAACTACTCTCTGAAAGGTCTTGACCTCAATCGTTGCTTCAAGGCAGCTGATGATTTCAAGAAGGTTGGCCTCGAGGCTTTCAACAAGGCCGTGAAGAGCAACTTCCAGGGTGCTGATTTCGATGCCATCGCCGACAAGTTCGAGCTTAATCCCAGTCTGCTCAACCAGACTGCATCCAAGCTTTCACGTATTCCCGACAGCCTCGAAGTCCCCGCGGGACTCAAGGATACCGTCAGCTATCTCTTCGGCATCAACATCGCTTATCAGAGCGAGGCTAACGAGCTGAACGACAAGATTCTCCGCAGCAGCATGGAGGATTTCGTCGCGGTCGACAAAGATCATGAATTCATGAAGTATGTCAGCAGCAATTTCACCGACAGCACCTACGCCGAATATGCCAAGAACTTCAAGATTGCCCCTGACAAGATTCAGGAAGTTGGCGAGCATTACGGCAAGGCCAGGAGCGATGCTCAGATGAAGAACATCGAGGTCCAGAGCCAGCTCTTCGTCGAAGAGGCCGCCAAGGTTTCCGACGTGAAGAAGTTCGACGTCAACTGGACCGAAACCGTCGATTCCACCGAGGTTTCGAAGTCCTGCCCCATGTATTATCACTACACCAAGCTCGCCGACATCGACAGCCCCAAGGTTGAACTCGGCGACACCGTGAGCGTCAAGTATCTCGGCCGTCACATCGACTACCGCAAGTTCGATGAGGGTTCCTTCCCCGTTGACGGCGTTGCCTACGACGGTAAGCTCATCCGTGGTTTCACCGCCGCTATCCTCCTTCTCCGCGAGGGCGATGAAATCGAGGTTGTCCTTCCTGCCGAACTTGCTTATGGCGACCGCGGAAGCCGCAACTGGAGTGGTTACAGCATCTATCCTAACGAGACTCTCATCTTCACGATGTCCGTCTCCGATATCCGCAAGCCGGCCGCTCCCGCCGAGGAAGCCGCTCCTGCTGAGTAATCGAGAATTACAAATATCCCTAATGCCGACTCATTTGAGCCGGCTTTTTTTGTTCTTTCCGAAATAATCAGTATCTTTACTTGTTTTAAGAAAAATCTAAAATTTCATATATGACTGACAAATTACAAGAACTCACTGACAGACTATACAATGAGGGTTTGTCGAAGGGAAAACAGGAGGGCGAAAGCCTCCTCGCCAAGGCCCGCGAAGAGGCGGCGAAGATAGTGGCCGACGCCAAGAAAGAGGCCGAGGCCATCAAGGACAAAGCCGAGGCCGATGCGGCAGATTACAAGCACAAAATCGAGAGCGATCTTAAGGCTTCCGCCTCGCAGGCCGTCCAGGCTACCAAAAAGGACATAGAGAATCTTATCATCGCCAAGATGGTCTCCGAGCCCGTGGGCAAGGCCCTCTCTGACAAGGATTTCCTGAAGAGCATCATCACCGAAGTCGCCAAGAAGTTCAGCGCCGAGAGCCCAAGCGACCTCGCGCTTGTCCTTCCCGAGAGCATGGGCAAGGAACTCGAGCCTTTCGTTAAGAACGAGCTTCCCGGCATCATCGGCAAGGGCCTGCAGGTATCCTTCTCCAAGAAAATCGCAGGCGGCCTTACCATCGGCCCCGCCGACGGCAGCTGGTTCGTTTCCCTTACCGACGAAGCCTTCAGCGCCTTGATTGGTGAGTATATGCGTCCCGCCACCAAAAAGCTTCTTTTCGGCTAAGCTCCGCTTAAGATGAACAATTACGAATATATCATCGCATCGCTTCCGGATATCGACCTTTCCGACGCCGCCAACGGCAAGACGCCCGAGGATGTAACGGAGTTTATCCGTGAGCAGCTGAGCGAAAAGGACAAAGCCCTCATGGATATTCTCCTCGAAGGCCGGGACATTGAAAAGCTCGGCCCGGAGTTCTATGCCAAGGCTTTGGCCTGCAAGAACCGTTTCCTCCGGGAGTTCTTCCTCTTCGACCTTCAGGTCCGCAACGAAAAGGTGCGTCATCTGAACAGGGCCCTTGGCCGCGAGGCGGAGCGCGATACCGTCGTTCCTACCCCCGCTGAGGATGCCCCGATAGGGGAGGAGCCTGATTTCAGCCCCGAACCTGAGCTCGCGGATACATTGAGGAATATCTATTCCGGCCGCGACATCCTCGAGAAGGAGCGCGCAATCGACCTCCTGATTTGGAACAAAATCGACGAGCTCACGACCTTCGACGACTTCGACCTCGATGCCGTCCTCGCATTCCTGGCCAAACTGCAGATTATTCTCCGCTGGCTCAAGCTCGACGAAGAGACGGGCCGCGAGATGATGCGCACCCTGCTGTCGCAGGTCAGAGGCTCCTACGAGAAGCTGGAGTTCAACGCCTGAGAGGGCTACATTTTAATTGAATAAAAATATAAAAATTATACTTATGGCAAAAACTAAAGGCACAGTAACCGGCATCGTCTCGAACCTGGTGACCGTCCTTACCGAAGGCCCGGTGGCAGAGAACGAACTCTGCTACATCAACTCAGGCGATACCCGCCTGATGGCCGAGGTTATCAAGGTCAACGGCAATTACGCCCAGATTCAGGTCTTTGAGAGCACCCGCGGCCTCCGCAACGGCGAGACTGTCGAGTTCGAAGGCAAGATGTTGGAAATTACCCTCGGCCCCGGTCTGCTCCGGGGTGTATATGACGGTCTGCAGAACGACCTCACCACCATGAAGGGAGTCTTCCTAAAGCGTGGCGAGTACACCGACCCTCTGAATCACGAAACCCTCTGGGACTTCGAGCCCATTGCCGCTCCCGGCGACAAAGTCGCTGCGGCCGACTGGCTCGGCGAGGTCAAGGAAGGCTGGCTGCCCCATAAAATCATGGTTCCATTCTCCTTCAAGGGCGAATATACAGTCAAGAGCGTAGCTCCCAAGGGGCAGTACAATATCGACCATACCATCGCTACTCTCATCAACGCCGATGGCGAGGAAGTCCCCGTGACAATGACTCAGCACTGGCCCGTGAAGGTGGCCGTGAAGGCTTACCGCGAGAAACCCAGGCCCGACAAGATTATGGAGACGGGCGTGCGCGTGATTGACGCCTTCAACCCCATCGCCGAGGGTGGTACCGGCTTTATCCCCGGGCCTTTCGGCTGCGGAAAGACGGTTCTCCAGCACGCTATCGCAAAGCAGGGCGAGGCCGACGTTATCGTCATGGCCGCCTGCGGCGAGCGTGCCAACGAGGTTGTTGAAATCTTCACCGAGTTCCCTGAACTCATCGACCCTCATACCGGGCGCCATCTGATGGAGCGTACTACCATCATCTGCAATACTTCCAACATGCCTGTCGCGGCCCGCGAGGCTTCGGTTTACACGGCCATGACCATCTGCGAGTATTATAGGGCAATGGGCCTGCGCTGCCTTCTCCTTGCCGACTCCACTTCCCGCTGGGCACAGGCTCTGCGTGAGATGAGTAACCGTATGGAGGAGCTCCCGGGAGCAGATGCCTTCCCGGTTGACCTTTCGGCCATCATCTCCAACTTCTACGCCCGCGCTGGTATGGTTATCCTTAACAACGGCCAGAGGGGCGCCGTCACCTTCATCGGTACGGTTTCTCCTGCCGGCGGTAACCTCAAGGAGCCCGTTACCGAATCCACCAAGAAGGCTGCCCGTTGCTTCTATGCTCTCGAGCAGAACCGCGCCGACCAGAAGCGTTATCCTGCTGTCAACCCGATAGATTCCTATTCCAAGTATCTCGAGTATCCCGAAATCAAGGAATACCTCGACAAGACGGTCGAGCAGGGCTGGGTTGAGCGCATCGTTGAGGCCAAGAATATCGTCCGCCGCGGCCGCGAGGCCAACGACCAGATCAACATTCTGGGTGACGATGGCGTTCCGATGAGCTACCACGAGACCTTCTGGAAGTCCGAGCTTCTGGACTTCTGCTTCCTCCAGCAGGATGCCTTCGACGCAGTCGACAGCCTCTGCCCGATCGAGCGCCAGAAGTTCATGCTCGACCTTCTCCTTGATATCTGCCACCGCGAATTCACCTTCGAGAACTACGAAGAGTGCCGTGCTTATTTCAAGGACCTTATCAACCTCCTGCGCCAGATGAACTATTCCGAATGGCAGAGCGAGGCCTTCGAATCCTACCGCAGTCAAATCTCTAAATTCCTTGAAGAAAATGGCAAATAAGGCATATCAGAGGGTTTATACCAAACTCGAAGCACTTACCAAGGCTACCGTTACACTTAGGGCAAAGGGCGTCTCCAACGACGAACTTGCCATCGTACACGGCCGTCTGGCCCAGGTTGTCCGCACCAAGGGCGACCTCGTTACTCTTCAGGTTTTCTCCGGTACCGAGGGCATTCCTACCGATGCAGAGGTGCGTTTCGTGGGTGCTCCGCCTACGATGCGCGTGAGCGAGCAGCTCTCCGGACGTTTCTTCGACGCTTACGGCCGTCCGATTGACGGAGGCCCCGAGGTCGAGGGCGAGGAAAGGGAAATCGGCGGTCCGTCGGTGAACCCCTACAAGCGCCGTCAGCCTTCTGAGCTCATCCCTACCGGTATCGCCGGCATCGACCTTAACAATACTATCGTCTCGGGTCAGAAGATTCCTTTCTTCGCCGACCCTGACCAGCCTTACAACCAGGTTATAGCAGATGTGGCCCTTCGTGCCGACGTGGATAAGATAATCCTTGGCGGTATGGGCCTTTCGAACGATGATTACCTTTTCTTCAAGCATTCGTTCGAGGCTGCAGGTGCCCTCGAGAAGATTATTTCCTTCGTTAATACTACCGAAGAACCTCCTGTGGAGAGGCTTCTGATTCCGGATATGGCCCTTACGGCGGCCGAGTATTTCGCCGCCGACAAGAACGAGAAGGTGCTCGTGCTGCTTACCGACATGACTCTGTACGCCGACGCCCTTTCAATCGTGTCGAACCGTATGGACCAGATTCCTTCCAAGGACTCGATGCCTGGCTCGCTGTATTCCGACCTCGCCAAAATCTATGAAAAGGCCGTTCAGCTGCCTACCGGCGGCTCCATCACCATCATCGCCGTTACAACCCTCAACGACGGTGATATCACTCACGCTATTCCTGATAATACCGGTTATATCACCGAAGGTCAGCTCTTCCTCCGCGCAGATGCCGATTCCGGAAAGGTCATCATCGACCCGTTCCGCAGCCTGTCGCGTCTGAAACAGCTCGTTCAGGGCAAGAAAACCCGCGAAGACCACAGTCAGGTGATGAATGCGGGCGTCCGTCTTTACGCCGACGCCCAGAACGCGAAGACCAAGCTCGAGAATGGTTTCGACCTCTCCGACTACGATCATCGCTGCCTTGCCTACGCTAAGGAATATGCCACCAGGCTGCTTTCCATCGACGTCAATATCTCCATCGACGAGATGCTCGACACCGCCTGGGAGCTCTTCGGCAAGTATTTCTCCAAGGCCGAGACCGGTATCAAACAGGCTCTGATTGACAAATATTGGAAAAACTAAGCGATGGCTATAAAGTTTCAATATAACAAGACGTCGCTGAACAATCTCGGCAAGCAGCTGAAGGTTCGCCAGAACGCTCTTCCTACGCTTCAGAACAAGGAGAGCGCCCTGCGGCTGGAGGTCCGCAAGGCCAAGGAGCAGTCGGATAAGCTCCTGGCCGCGCTGGAGTCGCGTCTGAGGGAGTACGACTACCTGTCGGCTCTCTGGAACGAATTCGAGCCCGGCCTGATTCGCATTGCCGATGTGGAGCTTGAGACTGTAAAGGTGGCCGGAGTCAAGACTCCTGCGCTGAAGGACATCCAGTATGAGATTGCTCCCTTCAATGCCTTTACGCTTCCTGCCTGGTTCGCCGACGGCGTGGCCATTCTCAAGGATATATCCAGGCTCGGAATAGAGTCGGAGGTGTATCAGCAGAAGTCACGCATCCTTGAGTATCAGCGAAAGAAGACTACCCAGAAGGTGAATCTCTACGAGAAGGTTCAGATTCCGGGCTACAAGGAGGCTATCCGCAAAATCAAGCGTTATATGGAGGACGAAGAGAATCTCAGCAAGGCTTCGTCCAAGATAGTCAAGAGCCGTCACGCGGCTGAGGAAGAGGAGGTTGCGCTATGATTTCGAAGATGACCAAATATACCTTCGTGCTGCTGAACTCTGATTCCGGCAAGTTCCTGGAAGATATCTCCGGGCTTGGCCTCGTGGACATTGTCCGTTCGGCCAAACCTGTTGACGATACTTCCTCTTCGATGCTTGCCGAGGCTGAAAAGCTCAAGAAGGCTATTTCTACGCTTGAATCCCTTGAGGATGCTCCCGTTGATGGCGGCTCTGACTTCAAGGCTGATGACGTCTTCGAGTGCGTCGCCAAGATTGGCGTCGAGACTCTGGCTGTGGCCGAGCTCGAAAAGCAGATTGCTGATGTCTCGAAGTGGGGCGGTTTCGACCTTGCCCGCATCGAGGCTCTCGCCGCTCAGGGCTGCAAGATTCGTTTCTATGAGATTCCTGCGAAGCGTTTTTCCGAGGCTTGGGGCAGGGAAGTGGCTCTTGAAGTAATTTCCCGTACCAAGGATAAAGTTTGCTTTGTAACTGTTTCTGATTCCGAGGATTATTCCTTCCCCGAGGAGCCCTGCGCCGCGCCTGAGGTGACGGTTGCTGAGCTGGAGGCCAAGAAGGCTGAAGCACTTGCGATTACAGAGGAGCTTAAGCAGCAGCTTCTGCTCATGAAGTCGTTGCTTCCTTCGATTAAGGAAAGATACGAGGCTCTTATGCTTGACCTCGACTGCTATCTCGCCGCTTCCACTGGCGAGACTGCCGCCGAAGACCAGCTCTGTGTATATACCGGCTTTGCTCCGGCATCCGAGGATGCTGCTATCATGGCGGCTGTGGATGCTATGCCTGTGTATTGCATCCAGGAGAAGGCAGTTAATGAGGACCATCCTCCTATTGCCCTGAAAAACAACAAGTTCACGGGGATGTTTACCGTCCTTACAGATATGTATGGCCGTCCGGAGTACAATGGTTTCGACCCGACTCCTTATATATCGGTGTTCTTCCTGCTGTTCTTCGCCTTCTGTATGGGCGACGCCGGCTATGGCATCGTTCTTACCCTGGCGGGCCTGGCGATGGGCCGCTCCGCTGCCACGAAGGCTTTCGCTCCGCTGGTGACCACCCTTGGCGTCGCTACCATCGTAATAGGCTTCCTTTTCCATACCTTTTTCTCGGTGGATATCGCCGGGTGGAAGATGTTCGAGCCCATTAAGGATGTGTTCCTGCCCGCGAAGATGGCCGGATATGACGGTACTATGGTTCTTGCCCTGATTGTGGGTGTTGTGCATATCTGCCTGGCTCTCGTGGTCAAGACAATCTATGCTACCAAGAACAATGGCTTCCTCGGCTCGCTGGGCGTGTGGGGATGGACTCTGCTGATTGTGGGTGGCATTGCCGTCGGCGCGTTCTCGCTCGCCGGCGTGCTGGATGCTGCTCTGACCAAGTGGATTGTCATCGTCCTTGGCGGCCTTTCGGCTCTGGGAATCTTCCTGCTCAACGATCTTCACAGAAATCCTCTCGTGAATATCGGCGCTGGGCTTTGGGAGACCTATAATACTGCTACTGGGCTTCTGGGCGATGTGCTCAGTTACCTGCGTCTCTATGCTCTCGGGCTTGCGGGTGCTATGCTGGGTTATGCTTTCAACGACCTTGGCATGCAGATTCTGGGTGATGGTGCCATTGTCAACTGGGTGTTCTGCATCCTGGTCGTGGTTATTGGCCATACGCTTAATCTCGCAATGTGCGCCCTTGGTGCTTTCGTGCATCCGCTGCGTCTCAACTTCCTGGAGTTCTTCAAGAATTCGGGTTATGAGGGCAACGGCCGCATTTATTCTCCATTGAAATCAAAAAATAATATAAACAAATAAAATTCAAACACTTATGACACTTGAAATTATTCTCGGTTACCTTGGCCTGGGCCTCGTCCTGGCTCTTGCAGGTATCGGCAGCGCGATGGGTACTACTATCGCCGGCAACGCCGCTGAAGGCGGTCTGAAGAAGAAACCGGAGGCTTCCGGTAACTTTATGGTGCTTTCGGCCCTTCCCGCCACTCAGGGTATCTACGGCTTCGTGGCTTTCTTCATGCTTCTTGGCAAATTGAAGGCTGATCCGAGCCTCGGCCTGGTTATCTTCGGTATCGGCGTGAGCGTAGGTCTTGTATGTATGATTTCAGCTATCCGTCAGGGTAAGGTCTGCGCCAACGGTATCGTGGGCGTAAGCCAGGGTCACGATGTGTTCACCAACACTCTGATTTACGCTGCTCTCCCTGAGTTCTACGCAATTCTCGGCCTTGTAGGTGCACTTATGGTGTAAGTTGATTCCGGGCTCGTCCCGGAATTTCACCTGCACAGAAAAAGGCTGGCTCCCGTCGGAGTCAGCCTTTTGTTTATCCTTGGTAGAAGTAAATTACTTCTGACGGCTCTTGTAACGCTGGTAGAATTTGTCAACGCGTCCGGCGGTGTCAACGAGTTTGACTTTACCGGTGTAGAAGGGGTGAGAGGTGTTGGAGATCTCAACCTTCACTACGGGATACTCGACTCCGTCAACCTCGAGGGTGTCCTTGGTGGTTGCGCAGGAGCGGGTTACGAATACCGTGTCGTTCGACATATCCTTGAAAGCTACAAGACGGTAGGATTCGGGATGTATTCCTTTTTTCATGATCGTGAATAGTTAAAATGTATACATTTCGCTTAAAAAGCCCGCAAATATAGACATTATCTCCCGAATTGCAAAATATACTTGCAATTTTTTTGCGGCTGAGTCGTCGGGCTGGCAGTTCCGCAACGCCGATCCTCCCCACTTCGTGGGTCCCCTCCCTTTTCGGGAGCCAATGTCGGCTTTCGCGGACTGCCATTCCCTCCTTGTCTTCCTTTCAACGCCGACGTTCCTCCTCGTGCGGGTATGGCGGTAGCCTTCCGATGGTGTGGCCGCCCGTGGCCTCATGAACCGACGCACGAGCGAGTAAAGAGGAAACTTGTTTACTCTTTCGAGCGAGAAGGAGGAAAAGGTCGAAGACCTTAACATTCGGGAGGGGCCCAGCCGTCAGGCTGGGAGGGATAGCGCTGAAGGCGCGTACCACTCCGAAGGCTACCGCCAGACCCGCACACACGCTGGCCATCGCGAAGAGGGAAAAAGTTTCTTCGGACAGAAAAATGTCCTCAGAACTCTTTTCCCCTCTTCTCCACCATCCCCACGCGCCTTTTATTTCATGCGGACGGGGAGGTCGTCGTAGAGGCAGAAGCGCTTGGCTTTGCGAATCCATTTCTGCTCCTCGACCTTGACGTGCTCTTTAAGCGCCTGGAAGTCAATGTCTCCGGCAAGGAAAGATTCCATCACGGGGTCGGAGAGCTTGAGGTTCATCTCGTCATAAATCTCGAACTGCGAATAGCGTCCGAGGAAATACTTCATCAGCTGCAGCGTATGCAGGAGCGAATGATATTCGAAGCCCGGGCGGAGCATAATCTGGTAGCCGTAGCAACGCTCACCCACATAGCGGCCGGCGGAAGGAGTAAAGGAGCAGGTGCGCATCAGAACACCTTCGGGAACGGGTATCGTCTCCATCTGAGGCTTGATGAATGGCGCCCCGAAATACTCATAAGGGCGCGCCGTACCGATGGCGGGGGTAATGGACGTGTTGTTCCAGAGGCCACCGCCGCTGTACATAAGACTTGAGAACATACCCGGGATGTCAGAGGCAGGAGCGATGGTCCAGGGCAGGAGCTCGCGGGTAGCCTCGCTGGCGTGGGCCGAGATAACGTGCAGCGGATAGGAGGCGCCGATTTCAGCGTAGTATAGATTGCACAGCTCGCCGAGGGTAAGGCCGTGTCGATGTGCTATCTTGGGCACGAAATCTTCACGCTGCTCACCTGCGATGGAGCCTTCGACAACGCGCCCGGCCGGATTGATATGGTCAACGATATATAGCGCCGGGCACTCGTCGGGCGCCATCTCCTTCATCACCGACATCAGCCGGAAGACATCCCTGGTATAGTTGAAATACCTCGAGCCGACATCCTGAATCTCCACCACAACCGCCTGCAGACCACGAATAATATCAGGAGTGAAACTGATATGATTGGTCCCTGGAGTGAGCTCGGCATCGCGGGGGCTGATTACCACCTCAAGATTGCCGCGCTCGGCAAAAAGCTGGTACATGTAGCGGTCGCGGAAGGTGTCCCAGCAATTCTGTGTGCAGAAGCATCCGACCTTGCCGCTCAGCAAGGCCTTATCGACCTGATCCTCGAGAGGAGTTGTCCGGAAAGAGAACATTATGCTCCGATGATTTTCCTCGCCACTCCGATTACCTCGTTTCCAAGGGCGTCGGCTTCCTCGGGAGTCGATGCTTCAGAATAGATTCTGATGATGGGCTCAGTGTTGGACTTACGCAGATGAACCCACTGCTTCTTGGCTTCAAAGATAATCTTGACGCCGTCGATATCGTTGATCTCCTCCTTGGCATAAATCTTCTTGAGCTCGTTCAAAATCTTATCAATCAGGGATTTGTCCGAAAGCTCAATCTTGTTCTTTGAGATAAAGTAAGGAGGGAAAGTGGCCTTCAGGGCCGAGACCGAAAGCTTGCGCTCGGCGAGGCTCGTCAGGAAGAGAGCCACGCCCACCATAGCGTCGCGGCCGCAGTGGCTGGCAGGATAAATGACACCTCCATTGCCCTCACCGCCGATGAGAGCCTTGCACTCGTGCATCAGGGTTGTGACGTTCACTTCTCCTACTGCAGAACTCTTGTAGGTACCGCCATAAGACTCAACGACATCGCGCAGGGCGCGGCTGGAAGAAAGGTTCGAGCAGGCAATAGGCTTGTAAGGAGCCGTAGCCTCTTCAAGGCTGATTCCTTTGGCCTTAGCCTTAAGCGCGGCGCGGCGGAAAAGATGATCCGCTACGCTCACGAGAGTATATTCTTCAACGAAAGGTTTGCCGTTCTCGCAGATGAAGGCCAGGCGGTCGACGTCGGGATCGACCGACACGCCGAGGTCGGCTTTCTGCTCGACTACGGTACGGCTGAGGTCAACGAGATTCTGCGGAAGCGGCTCAGGGTTGTGTGCGAACTGACCGGTGGGCTCGCAGTTGAGCTCAATCACCTTTACACCCAGCTCTTTGAGCAGGCGGGGCATAATGACGCCGCCCACTGAATTGACAGCATCCACCACTACGGTAAAGCCAGCCTTCCTGACGGCCTCTACATCAACGGCCTCGAGGGCGAGGACGCTCTTAATATGTTCATCGGTGAAGTCGTGAGTGGTGATATGACCGATTTCATCTACAGGGGCAAAGTCGAAATCGCCCTTCTCGGCCATATCCAGAATGGCCTGCCCCTGCGCAGCGGTGAGGAATTCGCCTTCGGAATTAAGGAGCTTGAGGGCATTCCACTGACGGGGATTATGCGAAGCGGTAAGGATGATGCCGCCGTCCGCATTGGCGAAGCGTACTGCAAGTTCAGTGGTAGGAGTTGAAGCCAGACCGGCCTTGACAACGTCGATGCCGCAGGCGATGAGTGTACCGCAGACGAGTTGCTCAACCATTTCGCCGGAAATACGGGCGTCGCGGCCCACCACTACCTTATACCTTTCTCCCTTGGGAGTGGGCGTGGCGGCCTTGAGCCGGGCCGAGTATGCGTAAACGAATTTAACGATGTCAACAGGCGTCAGGGCGTCTCCGGGGGCGCCTCCGATAGTTCCGCGGATACCTGAAATGGATTTTATAAGTGTCATAGCTTCAATGATTTATTCTGGGTAATGTCTGAAATTTTTGTCGCAGACACACAAAGTTACAATTTTTATTTTGCAGACAAAAAAATAATATCTATATTTGCAGCCCGAAATAACTGCTGGGTTCGTATAACGGTTAGTACTCGAGATTCTCAATCTCGCAATAGGAGTTCGATTCTCCTACCCAGTACAAGAAAACAATGGACAGCCTTTCCGGCTGTCCGTTTTCGTACTGGGTAGCTAATCTCATTACCGGGAGAAGTGTCTCCCAGACCCACTCTGTCGCCTTCGGCTCCAAAAAATGACACAATGGACAGCCTTTCCGGCCATCCTGTTTCCGTACTGGGAAGTCAGAATAACTGTATCTCTTATGTATTAATTAGTCTCTTGCCGAAGACGGGCGGTTTTGCCAGCATATAAAAATATACCGTGTTAACTATTCTTCTCCTTAAAATATTTTTTAGCAAATATTCTTATATACCACGGCAATGAACCTTCCAATTCTGGAAAAAATTTCTTTTCCAATTCTCTTTTAGCTGTTGAAAGATAATCGTTCTCCATCTCGCGGAACCACCTAAATTGTTCCAATTGTTTATCTCGGAGTAATTGGATAGCCTCATCGTGTGATTTGGTAATCTTTTCCCGCTCAATAGCAACTCGTCGTTCGTATTCACCATCTTCCTTACTGTGAAGAAGTTTGAGGGACAAAAACTTGCCTCCATCAGTGATTGGAACTCTTCTGCCACAGGATGGACAGATAAAAATCCCTACTGGCTCTTTGTGCTCCCCGTTAATTTTTGTATTGCAAAAAGGGCAACGCGATAATATTTTTACTGAGATAATATCTAGCTCTTGTGATAGCTTTGCTAGTAGGGATATGAGCATTAATTTGATATCCTCTCTGTTCTTGATTGATAAAGAATCCGTTTCAAAATTTTGCTCAAAATCATTTTTTAGAATTTCATCTTTATCTTCTTTCTTTATTAGTTCGCATATTTGCCAAAAGCTTTCGATATTATTATCTAAACGGATATCGCTAAAAATGCGTTTTTCGTTGGTATCAATCTCCGAAGCCACTTTATCACATAATTGATGCAACAAGGCGCTCAAAGTATCTGCATAATTAATAAGCTCCATTTTCGTCTTTACCTCAGCCACGAATTTTTCGTTGGGGGACGAATTGTCGTGCCATCTGCTATTCCACTCATTAAAAGCAATGCGTGTAATCGAATCTATAAAAAACAGTTCGCTATCTGGTAAGCCCTCATGATTATATATAGCACGAACAAAAGCATAAGTGGTCTTATAAGTATCGAAAGAAAGATAACCGAGATAGTGGGTTGTGTTACCTTGGTGCGTAATACAACCATCAATTATTTGCCGTCCGAAGCCCATATACATAGTTGTTATGTCAGTATAAACTTCGGTCATAAGTACAGTTGGGAGGATAAGATTATTTACATGTAACACCTTATGACATATTTCATGAGCGAGAACGGCAAGAATCGCAGCTCTATTATTTCTATAATTCTCCGAAATTTTAATGTGTGCAATTCTGTCTGCATTTAGAATAATGATTCCACCTTGTCCTTCATCTAACGACTCAAATTCAACTGACGCTTTGTATCCTAATAGTTCTGCATGTTTCATCATTCTGTTAGCCTCTTCGTTAACAGAATCTATCGTTATAATTCCAATTAATGGAACGTACTCCTCGAAATGACTGCGCTTAATCTTAGATTCAATTATCCTTAAATGATTAATGATATGTTCAGAGGAAATATTTATTTGTTGTGGAATCATAATAAATCATTTGTCATATTATGAAAAACTACAATAAAGCTATGGGACGTGAACGGATATTGCTAATTGCTGACGCTTGCTTCGGGGATGGTATTTAGAAATCGATAGTGTAGGAAGCGTTCTTGCTACCAACTGCTCTGACCGTAAAGGGCTCTCCTTCTTTACAAACCTCTATGGTGACTTGTTGACTCCGAACAGTAATATGGATTGGTTGATCATATTGACACTTAACAGAGGCGTTATAACCCTTTTTAACGGGTCCTATGATAGTCGCGAAATTTGATTCAGTATTACTATATGATGAGTATGAACTATTAAAACCTTTTTCGTTTAAATATGTGTATGTCAAATGGATAATATGGTTAGTCATGACCTTTCCGGAATACTTCACAAAGTACTGACTTGACTCAGTATCATTGGGCGTTGTTTCACTGTCACTCTTATTACAGGCTGCAAAAAATGCAGAGAGCGACAAAGCGATTAATAATAAATACTGCTTCATAAACGAGTACAATATTGGGTTAATATTTGCGCATAATGCTCAAATATAGCAATTTTTAGATTTAATAGAAAAGAGGAAGTAGAATTTTCTCAATTATCTCATCCAATGTGGTTTGCAATTATCCAAAAGCCTGTCAGGTGTACCAAGAGATGTTCCACCTGCCGGGAAATAGGGCGTTTTCTCGACAAGTGGGTCTAAAAATGCGCCACCTGACAGGAAACGAAGCATAGAGGAGAGGGTTTGGCGATAGCCTTCGGATAGCGTGCTGCTGGGGCTGAGGCTTCCGGGCCCATGGCCACCCTCGGCCATGTTAGAGGGAGGGGCCCGACGGATACAAGTTCCCACGGAGTGGGGACGCAGGAGACGTTGGGAGGGATGAAGCTTTCGAAGAAAGCGGAAGGAACCGGAAGCCTTAGCCTCAGCGCAAGCAGATGGTGGTGAAGAGGGGGTCAAAATAATCCCGACCACGTGGGGTGTGGCCGGGATTTTTGGAGTGAGGCTTAGCAGATTTGAACTGCTGACCTCTTGCCTGTCAAGCAAGCGCTCTAAACCAACTGAGCTAAAGCCTCGAAAAGCGGATGCAAAGATACGGAATTTTAATCGAGACTTGCAAATAATTTTGCGAAAATGGCCGCAGATTTGAATAATTTTTCACAATTTTGTGATATGAAAGTCAAATCTGCATTATTTCCCATTATATCGGCAGCAGTTATCCTTGCTGCACAATTTCTTCCCTCCTGCTCCTGCGGCTCCGAAACTCAGTCGGAGGAAACTCCGGCGGCGGTAAAAGATACGGTTTATCCGCTTGGATTTTGCACCGATTCATTCGACGTCGTGCAGGGTACGGTGCGCAGCGGCGAGAACTTTACGAGCCTGCTGCGCCGTGTAGGCATGTCGGCAAAAGACGCCTACAATCTTACCGAAGCTACGTCAAAGGTCTTTAATCCCAGGCAGCTGAGGGCCGGGAACAAATGGTCGGCCTACTTCGTGGCCGACACCAGCGACGTCAGGGAAGCCCGTTATCTCGTGTATGAGCAGGACAGAGTCAACCTCGTGGTATTCAGCCTCTCCGACAGCCTTTATGCCAAGCGTATCGAACGCCAGGTGGATGTAGTCAGAAAGGCAGCTGATATAAGGATTAATACTTCTCTTTGGAATGACATGCTCGCTGCCGGAGTGTCCCCGCTGATGATTGTGGAACTCTCGGAGATATACGCCTGGACGGTAGATTTCTTCGGCCTGCGCAAAGGCGACCGTTTCCGCGTGCTGTATGACTGCCAGTACTGCGAAGGCGATATAATCGGCATAGCAGGCATACCTTACGCCACATTTGAACGCGACGGAAAACTGCTGCAGGCCGTGATGTTCGACCAGGGCGACGGAGGGAACAAATACTGGAACGAAAAAGGCGAGAGCATGAAGAAGGCCTTCCTCAAGGCCCCGCTCAAGTTCACCCGCATATCATCGGGATTCTCCTATCACCGCAAGCATCCCGTTCACGGCACTGTAAGGCCTCATACAGGCGTCGATTATGCCGCTCCTACCGGAACGCCCGTAATGGCTATTGGCGACGGAACCGTCATCAGCAAAGGCTGGGGCGGGGGAGGCGGCAACACCCTCAAGATTCGTCACAACTCCGTCTATACTACTGCCTATCTGCATCTTTCGAGATATGCCAAAGGCATTAAGGTAGGCGACAGGGTGCATCAGGGAGATGTCATCGGATATGTCGGAATGACAGGCACCGCCACCGGTCCGCACCTTGACTTCAGGGTTTGGAAGAACGGCACTCCTATTAATCCTCTTAAGATGGAATCCCCATCGGCTGAGCCTGTGAAGCCTGAAAACCTTCACGCCCTCGACTCCATGCGCAGGGTTTATATTTCCGCCCTCGATTCCGCCCTCGTGAGCCCGGCCGCAGGCCCCCAGACACAGAATACACTAAACTAATAATACGATGAAACGAATCCTCATTGCCATCGCTGCCGTATCGGCACTGGCATTAATACTCGGAAGCTGCTGTTCCAAAAAAGCCGAAATCCCCGTACTGGGCTGGTGCTCGGTCCGCGCCGACGATACCCCTGAAAGCTTCAAGGAATACCTTCAGAAACTTAAAGCTCACGGCCTTACCGGAGTCTGCGTCAATTCTTCGCTCCGCGACCGCGAAAAGATAGCAATGGCTGCAAAAGCCGCCCACGAGGTTGGCCTGGAGTACCACGCCTGGCTGCCCTGCATGCTTCAGGGCGGAATGCTGCACGAATGGTACGCCGTGAATGCCCTCGGGCAGAGCGCCGACGAGCATCCCGCATATGTGGAGTACTACAAGGCTCTCGATCCGCACAGTCCCGAGGTCATTGAATGGATTGTAAAGCAGTACACCGAAATCGCACAGATCCCTGAGGTGGATTACGTCCAGCTCGACTATATCCGTTACCCCGACGTGATTCTCGCCCGCGGCCTCTGGGACAAGTACGGCCTCGTTATGGAAGAAGAGTATAAGCCCGCCGATTATTGCTACTGCGATGCCTGCAAGGCTGATTTCGAGGCGACATACGGACGTAAGGTGGCTGACGAGCCCTCGAAGGACGCCGAATGGGCTAAGTTCAGGCAGGATATAGTGACGAATCTTGTGAACAAGGTCTGCGCGAGCGTACACGCCGTGGGCAAGAAAGTGAGCGCAGACGTATTCCCCGGCCCGGATTCATACGCCACCTGGATGGTCCGCCAGCAGTGGAAAGACTGGGATGTCGACGCCCTTTTCCCGATGAATTACAACGACTTCTATCTTGAAGGCGCCGCCTGGGTAGGAAAGGTTACCGATGAAGAAGTCAAGGCTGTGCCCGGAAAGCCTGTTTACAGCGGCCTTTTCATTTGCCACGACTGGAAGAACAAAGACAAGGTCATCGACCCCGAGAACTCGGGACTTCTCCCCTCGGAAATTGCCGAGGCCGTAAAGGGTTCGATGGATGCAGGAGCTGCAGGAATCTGCCTCTTTACTCCTGATTCAATGACTCAGGAGCACTGGGACGCTCTGAAATCGGCCCGAGGACTTTAGGCCTAGACAGAAGCCAGAAAACCGTAGGGGCCGTGATGAAGCCGGCGATTATATCCACCACATAGTGGGCGCGTATATAAATCGTAGCGCAGCAGAGGAAAACCCAGAGCGGGAAAAGAATTCCAATCAAGCCTTTATTTCTGGTCCTGACTGCCAGAATCATGATGATAGTGCTGACGCCCACGTGGCTGCTCGGGAACGAGGCTACGGGGCGTTCGCTTTCACGCACTACGGCCAGGGCCTGATAGAAGAGACCGTCTTTCCATCCCGGAGGGTCAAGCATCTCCAGACTGTTGTCGAACCATAGCCCGACAGGGGCGAATTCACCGGCCCTGGCGGCATCCAGGCCGATGGCGTGGAAGTAGTACTGAGGCCCGGCTACAGGGACGAAAAGGAATACCAGATAATATGTGAAGAAGGCTCCCAGGACGATGGTTGCGGCCGGGACGAATTCCTTGTTGCGCATGAAGAAGTAGTACATCAGCAGAATGCCTATCATGGGGAAATAGAACAGGTAACCCATGTAGAAGCACTCGCTGAGGAAGTGTGATGTGACGTTCTCGGCGAAATTGATGGCGGGCTGACAGCCGAATACCAACTGCTCAAGCGTCGCGATGATATGGTCGGCGTTGGTGAAAAGCCTTGAAATGTTGTACAGATCCGGGTACCAGAAGGCCAGCATTGCAATTTGGAAGGCCACTCTCAGGAAAAGCGTGCCCTTCGAGGGATAGCGGCGATATGCGGTATATCCTGTCATAATCAGGACAAGGGCGCCGGTCCTCAGGATTATCATTCCGCCAAGGTCCTCGATGCGCGAAGCAAACAGCAGCATCAGGACGGACGTGACGAAGACATAACCCAATGTCAGCCATTCGATCGACAGCAATCCTTTGTACTGCGGCTCGGTTTTCAGGAGCAGGTCTTTCAGGGCAAGTTTCATATTCTAAAGGGGCCTAACTGTAAAGTTTTCCGACGATAGCCATAACCCAGCTTTCGGGGAGGAAGCGGGAGAAAAGTTCAATTGCCTTGTAATCGAGGCGAGGAGTAACAGTCATGCGCATCTTTCGGGCCTGCAGCTGACGCCAGATATCTTTGGCGATACGGCTGGCCGGCATTCCGTTCTGCTCGTCCTGCTCCATCTTGGCCGTTGAGCGGCGCATACTCTCGGCGTATGCGCCCGATTCGGCGGCGGCGACGTATTTGCGTGCGGAAGTGAAGCCCGTCTTGGTATCGCCGGGGAGGATGCTGCAGCACTGAATTCCGAACTGCTTGACTTCAAGCGATAAAGCTTTGGTGAGCATCAGCAGGGCAGCCTTGGCGGAGGAATAGGAGGCCTGATAGGGGATGGGAATGAATCCCGCCACGGAGGTAACGGTGATTATCCTTCCGTTGCGCTGCTTGCGGAAGTAGGGCAGGGCGGCGTCAATGACGCGCAGGGCGCCGTAGAAGTTGGTCTCGAACTGATAACGGGCCTCCTCTATGGTCGTATCCTCGACGGCTCCGGCTATGCCGTTTCCGGCGTTGCAGATGATGGCGTCGAGGCGGCCTTCCGTCCGGTAAATATTATCGACCTGAGCCTTTACGGCATCCTGGTCATTGACGTCCATTACAATAGGGACGATATTTTCGTTTTCAGGGGCCTTCCCGCTGCGGGATGCGGCGTAAACTTTAATGCCTTTGGAAGCGAGGAGCGATGCTGCCGCAGCTCCGATTCCACTGCTGCCTCCGGTCAGGAGGACTACCTTGCACCTGAGTTTCATATCCTTTGGTTTTAAGATGATGCTATTGCCTTTGCGACGCAGTATCCGCCGCTCCAGGCAGCCTGGAGGTTAAATCCTCCTGTAATTGCGTCTATATCAAGTACTTCTCCGGCAAAATACAAGCCCTTGCAGGCTTTGCTTTCGAGAGAAGTAGGGTTAATTTCAGAGAGACTGATTCCGCCGCAGGTGACGAATTCGTCCTTGAAGCGGGCTCGGCCGCGAATCTCGAAACTGCTGTCGAGCAGCCTTGCGCAGAGCCGCGAAATTGCTTTGTCGCCCAGCGAGGAGTATCTGGCCTCCTTGTCAAGGCCGGCAAGGCCGAGAATGAATGTCCACAGCCTCCCGGGAATCTCCGCGGGATGGACGGAAGCAAGCGATTTGCCGGGGTGACCGGCGATGTATCCGGCAAGCAGGCTCCGTATCTCCTGTTCCGAAGATTCGGGGAGCCAGCATACGGAAACAGTGGCCGAATAAGAGTTCTCCGCCAGGAAACGTGCTCCGTAGGAGGAGAGTTTAAGCACGGCAGGGCCGCTGAAGCCCCAGTCGGTAATAAGGAGGGCCCCTTCGGATTCAATCTTGCTGCCCGTCAGCCTGAGCCTTACGGAAGGCACGGAAATGCCCGACAGGGCAGTGACGGGGGTGGGCACTTTCAATGTAAAGAGCGAAGGAACAGGCCTCTCCAAGGTAAGCCCCATTCCGTCGAATATCTTTGTAGATTTGGCCGTGGATAGCCCGCCTACGGTCACAACAACTTTATCAGCCCTTACCGCAGGCTGCCCTTCGATGTTGAGACGATAGCCTTTGTCTTTGGCTTCAATCGAAGCAACCCTGCACCCGGTCTTGATCCTGACTCCATATTTGTGAATCTCACCGAGAAGGGCGCCGGTAACGGAAGAGGACTTCTGCGAGCTTGGGAAAACCCGGCCGTCGGACTCGGTTACCAGGGAGACACCGCGAGAAGTGAACCACTCCATGCACTCTGCTGGGCCGAAGGCGGCAAGCAGACGCTTCATTAGCCTGGCTCCGCGGGGATAGGCCTTTTCGAGTGAAATATCTTCAAATGAATTGCTCAAGTTGCACTTTCCGCCGCCGCTGACCGAAACCTTGGCAAGGGGACGGCGGGCGGCCTCATAGACGGTGATGTTCGCTTCCGGGCAGATACGGCCCAGATTGGCTGCGCAGAAGCAGCCCGCGGCACCGGCTCCTATGATGGCAACGTCAGTCATATTTAACGTCGTCGCGGCTTACAAAGGCTTCCTTCGGAGGAAGCTCCATATCATATACGGAATGGCGCAGGAAGTCGCTGAACTCCTGCACTGACTTATATTCTTTCTGTTTTTCGACCGGAATCGGGTCTCCGATTGCGAGGCGTATCTGACGCCCACGCTTGTTGATGACCTCCTTGGGAAGCCTCATTACGCGCAACGTATGGCTTACAAGCCCGAGGCGGTAGAAGAACTTGGTATTGCCGTCGAAAAAGCGGATGGGAATCACAGGGACTCCGGCCTTCTGGATAACCCTTATCATGGCATCCTGCCAGGGGCGGTCGTGTATGCCGTGGAAGGGCTTGAGGTTTGAAACCGCGCCGGCGGGGAACATACCCACGGGATGGCCTTCGGCGAGCTGCCGCAGCATCATCTTGATACCCTGAATGCTCTGGGCGTTGGCGGCTGTGCGTTTCTTTCCGGTTGGAATGACGGTTATGAAATTGCAGCTGATGGCCTCGAGAATCGCGATGAACTTGTTTACTACCACCTTATAATTGCTTCTGAAATGCCCGAGTACATCTACCAGGATGATTCCGTCCATGCCACCGTAAGGGTGGTTGCTTATGGTGATGAAGGGGCCCTCCTTGAATGCGGCGAGCTTCTCCAGCCCGGCCACCTCATAGACGGCTCCGCTGTCGAGGCATACGTTGCGCGCGAAATCCGGCCCGGTGGTGCCGCCTGCGGCGCTGCGCTCATAGCAGCCGATGAAATCATCGAGCGCGAGCGCTTTCTTCATCACTTTTGCGCTGAAGCGTCCGAAACCTGTTCCGAAAAAGGGTGAAAGGCTTTTTAACTGTTCATCGTCCAGGAGTGCCATCTTCAGATTTCTTTTTACGGAATACTATCCATTCGTTCATTATGAAATTCAGCCCTCCGGATATGGCCAGAGCCGGAATCTTGCAGATAAGTACGTCCCACTGGAAGATAATCTGGAACATGAGGATTGAACCCTGCTGAATAAGGTATCCTCCCGTAGAGGATAGGTTGTAGCCGAGGTAGTGGCGAAGGAACGACCTTGTGGAGCGCTCTGAAATGCGGTCCTTCCAGACGAAGAAATACGCGCAGGCGAAATTGGCCAGCACGGCACATTCGAAGGAAATGAAATTGGAAATGACGTATTCGCCGGCGTACCAGCCCTTGAAAATGAAATGCGAGAAAACCCATAGCACGATAAAATCCACGACCGTACCGGCGAGGGTTGAAGTCGTGAAGGCTATGAACCTGAAAATAAGCTTTTTAATCTTACTTTTCTGCATTTTTCTTCAGGGGATCTGCCTTGGCGTAGGCGCGTCCGTCTTTAATCAGGCTGCCCAGATAACTGGCCGTGATGCCGACAAAGATACCCAGGGCCACGAGGTCGAGAATCGACAGGGAAAACATATTTCCGAGGGCCTCGAATTCGAG
Organism: Bacteroidales bacterium; assembly: GCA_017443025.1. Lineage (GTDB taxonomy): Bacteria > Bacteroidota > Bacteroidia > Bacteroidales > UBA932 > Cryptobacteroides. The sequence continues at coordinate 27,567 of JAFSPG010000012.1, forward strand.
TCTGTATTCCCTGAGCCAGGGAATGAAGAACCACAGGGTATTGATAAGGACCATGATGCAGCGAAGCTCGGTGGGCCCCATCTTTCCGTAGGTGAGCTTGAACTCGCCCTTGAGGTGGGCGCTGATGTAAACGTAGATGCTGATAATCAGGTAGGCAGTGAGCACCAGGAAGGCTATGTTCAGGTTCATGAGCGGCGAGATGCCGATGCCGATGAACATTATGGCTTCGTTGATGCAATCGACGTTATGGTCGATGAAGAAGCCGTAAACCGGCCTTTGCTGGCCGCGGACGCGAGCGAGGGTGCCGTCAAGGGAATCGCCGTACCAGTTGAGGAACCAGCCGAAAGAAGCCAGCCAGAGGAAGGCGGGGTTGGAACTCAGGGCATATCCTACGGCCACCACTATGGCGCCGATAAAGCCGACGAAGGTGAGTATATCGGAGGTCATCCACGCAGGCTGCTTGCCTGCGAGCCATACGAGAACCTTTTTCTCGGCAGCGTTCAAAAGGGATGTCTGCACCCTTATGGAGTGTTCTTTTTCCATTATTACCAGTTTTAGCAATTACAAAAGTACAAATTATCTTCAAAAAAACTATATTTGCAAGTTAAAATACGCACGGACATGAGACTTGTTGCAGAAGACATCCTGTACATCGGAACTGACGACCTTGACCTCGATTTGTTCGAGAGTCAGTATCCCGTCCCTGAAGGGATGTCGTACAATTCGTATTTGATTGACGACGAGAAGATAGCTGTCCTCGATACCGTCGATGCCCGCAGGGGCACTGAGTGGCTTGCCAATCTCGAAGCAGCCTTCTCCGGCAGGACTCCCGATTATCTGGTCGTCCATCATATGGAGCCCGACCATTCTTCGATGATATCAGCTTTCCTCGATAAATATCCTTCTGCCACCGTACTGGCTTCGGCAAAGGCCATCCAGATGCTGGAGCTTTTCTTCCCCGGAAAGGATTTTTCCGGCAGGACGAAAGCTGTGGCTGAGGGTGAGACTGTTACTCTTGGAAAGCACGCTCTCACTTTTATCGCTGCCCCGATGGTGCACTGGCCGGAGGTCGTGACTTCGTTCGACCCGGCCTCAGGCACGCTTTTCAGCGCGGATGCCTTCGGTAAATTCGGTGCACTGTCGAAGTGCGGCTATTTCGGCGAAGATGAAGACGACTGGGCATGCGAAGCACGCCGCTACTATTTCAATATCTGCGGAAAATATGGAGTTCCGGTACAGACGCTTCTGAAAAAGATATCGGCTCTTGATGTCAAGGCAATCGCTCCGCTTCACGGCCCCGTCCTCCGCAAGGACCTTGGCAAATATCTCGGCCTCTATGATATCTGGAGCCGTTACGGCGCTGAAAAAGAGGGAGTGCTGGTGGCCTATGCCTCGATTCACGGTTGTACCGCCGAGGCTGCCCTTGCCATCGGGGATATGATTCGCAGCAGGGGAGTGAAGGTCATGATGATGGATGTTACGAGGATGGAAGCCTCCGAGGCCGTAGAGGATGCCTTCTCATACGGAAAGGTGATTCTTGCAGCCTCGACTTATGACGGCGGGCTCTTCCCGCCTATGGCCAATTTCCTGCATCATCTGCGCGACAAGGCCTGGCAGAACCGCAAGGTGGGCCTGATTGAGAATGGCTCCTGGGCGCCTGCCGCTGCACGTATGATGAAAGAACTGCTCTCTACGCTCAAGGCTACCGACGTCTCGGAGCCCGTGGTTACCCTTCGCGGCCGGCTGAAGGACAGCGACCGCCCGGCCCTCGAGGCTCTTGCAGATGCAATTTTAAAGTAGAGCATTTAAGAAAATTATTGATATGGACCAGTTTACACAAAAATATATTGAAGGATTCATGGGTGACGTCATTGCCAAGAATCCCGGAGAAAAAGAATTTCATCAGGCTGTACGCGAAGTAGTTGAAAGCGTAGCACCTTATATCATTGAAAACCCTCAGCTCCTTGACCAGAAGGTACTCGAAAGGATAGTCGAGCCCGAAAGAATCATCATCTTCAGGGTTCCCTGGACCGACGACCGCGGCGAGATTCACATCAACAGGGGTTTCCGCGTGCAGTGCTGCAGCGCTATCGGCCCTTACAAGGGCGGTATCCGCTTCCACGCCAGCGTCAACCTTTCAATCATGAAGTTCCTCGCCTTCGAGCAGACCTTCAAGAATGCCCTTACCACTCTGCCGATGGGCGGAGCAAAGGGTGGCTCGGATTTCAATCCCCGCGGAAAGTCCGACGCAGAGGTAATGCGTTTCTGCCAGAGCTTCATGACCGAACTTTCACGCCACATCGGCGCAGACACCGACGTTCCTGCCGGTGACATCGGCGTCGGCGGACGCGAAATCGGTTATCTCTTCGGACAGTACAAACGTCTGAGGGATGAATTTACCGGCACTCTTACCGGAAAGGGCCTCGCCTGGGGTGGTTCGCTGCTCCGTCCTGAGGCTACCGGTTACGGACTCTGCTACTTCACCGAGCAGATGCTCGCCACCCGCGGAGAATCCTTCAAGGGAAAGAAGGTCGATATCTCGGGAGCCGGCAACGTAGCCCAGTATGCCGCCCAGAAGGCGATGAGGCTCGGCGCCATCGTCCAGACTCTCTCCGATTCCGATGGCTTCATCTATGACCCCGAAGGCCTTACCGAAGAAAAGATGGCTTACGTGTTCGAACTAAAGAACATCCGCAGGGGACGTATCAAGGAATACGCACAGAAATATCCTTCGGCAACATATTATCCCGGCGAAAGGCCCTGGCGCATCGCCTGCGACATCGCCCTGCCTTGCGCTACCCAGAATGAAATTGAGAAGGCCGATGCCGAGAATCTCGTAAAGGGCGGCTGCATCTGCGTAGCAGAGGGTGCCAACATGCCTTCGACTCCGGATGCAATCAAGATTTTCCAGGGAGCCGGCCTGCTTTATTCTCCCGGCAAGGCATCCAATGCCGGCGGAGTGGCTACTTCAGGCCTTGAAATGAGCCAGAACTCGATGCGCCAGCACTGGACGGCCGAGGAAGTCGACACTTACCTCAGGCGCATCATGTCCGACATCCACGCGGCCTGCGTTAAATATGGTACTGAGGCCGACGGAACCGTCAATTATGTCAAAGGCGCCAACCTCGCCGGCTTTATCAAGGTGGCGGGCGCAATAACCGACCAAGGACTCGTATAATGATATCTCCAGGGCTGATGGCCAGGCGGATCCGGAGGGTACTGCTGGTCTGCAACAACTACGACAATTTCTTCCTCGAAGAGGACGGACGCCTCGACATGCGCATAGCGATGGAGTACTCCGGTCTGAACCTGAGTAATCCTCCGGTCTTCGAAAGGGTGGATTCCACCGCCGAAGCCCTCCGCCGTATGCGTGAGGGCGACCGCTGGGACCTCGTGATGACCATGTACGGTGCCGGCGAACTTGACGTATTTGATTTTGCTTCAGCCCTCAAGGAACATACTCCCGAGACTCCTGTAGTGCTTCTGACCTCCTTCTCCAAGGAGGTTTACCGCCAGCTGGAAGACAGGGACCGTTCCTGCATCGATTATATCTTCAACTGGAACGGCAGCACCGACCTTATCCTCGCCATTATCAAACTTCTTGAGGATGCCCTGAACGCTCCTTACGACATCCTGAAAGGAGGCGTACAGTGCATATTGCTCGTTGAGGATTCAGTGCGTTACTACTCCACCTATCTGCCGCTTCTTTACAAGCTTGTACTGCAGCAGAACATAGTGGCGGTAAAGGACGCCCTGAACGAGGAGCAGCAGATTTCGCGTAAGCGTTCCCGTCCGAAGATATTGATGGCTACCAATTACGATGATGCCGTAAGCCTCTACAATACTTATAAGGAGAATCTGCTCGGAGTCATCTCCGATATCGGTTTTGTAATTCACCGCAACGACAAGCCTTCGGATGAGAAACTCGATGCCGGCGTGGACTTCTGCAAGCTTATACGCAAGGAGATTCCCAAGATGCCGATTCTGATGCAGAGCTCCCAGGAGAGTATGAGCAGCGTGGCAGAGTCTCTCCATGCTGGTTTCTTGATGAAGAGGTCCAAGACTCTTACCCACGAGCTTTCGGAATTCATCGGCATGGAGTTCGGCTTCGGCGACTTCGTGGTAACTAACGCCAAAGGCCGCGAGACCGCCCGTGCCCACGACCTTCTCGGTGCAGAAAAGATTATAGCCACCATCCCGGAAGCCCAGCTCGAAAAGCTCCGCAGCAAGAACTACGTATCCCGCTGGCTCCTTGCCCGTGGTGTTTTCAAGGAAGGTAATTATCTGAAGAACAGCTCTTTCGAGGACACTGAGAAGTTCCGCAAGGCTGCCGTGGAGGGCATTCGCTCCTACCGCATCTCCCAGAGCTTGGGCGTTGTGGCCCGTTTCGAGCCCGAATCCTTCAACGACGCCATCTGGTTCTCCCGCTTCGGCGAGGGCTCCATTGGCGGAAAGGCCCGCGGCCTCGCCTTCCTGAACCATATCCTCTACAAGCATAATTTCTTTGACAAATGGGAAGGGGTGCATCTTACAGTGCCCCGTACTCTCGTCATAGCTACTGAATACTTCGACCGCTTCATCGTCGAGAATGACCTCCAGTACGTCATCAATTCCGACATTTCCGATTCGGAAATCCTTTCGGAATTCGTTTCGTCGAATCTTCCCGCTGACCTCATCGATGCCATCAGGGCCTTTATCCGTGTAGTCAGGACTCCTATTGCCGTTAGGTCGTCATCTCGTCTGGAAGATTCTTACTATCAGCCATTTGCGGGAGTGTATTCTACCTATATGATTCCGTCGGTCGAGAACGAAGACCGCCAAATCCGTCTCCTCTCGAAGGCCATCAAGAGCGTTTATGCTTCTGTGTATTTCGCTGCTTCGAGGGGATATATTACAGCTACGGCAAACGTTATCTCCGAAGAGAAGATGGCCATCATCCTCCAGGAGGTTTGCGGTACCGAAGATCAGGGATATTTCTTCCCTTCGGTCTCCGGCGTGGCCAGGAGCGTGAATTTCTATCCCATCGGCTATGAAAAGGCCGAGGAGGGGATTGTCAAGCTCGCTTACGGCCTTGGCAAGGCCGTGGTGGACGGCGAGCAGGTGCTGCGCTTCAGCCCCGCCTATCCCAAGCACGTTCTCCAGACTTCCACCCCGGAACTCGCGATGCGCGATACCCAGCAGGTGATGTATGCCCTCGACCTCAGGCCCGAGAAATTTACCACTTCGGTAGATGATGCAGTCAACCTTGCCCGCATCCCTGTGGTCGATTGCGGTAAATTCGCTTCTTTCCCGGGAGTTGTTTCGACCTTCGACTTTGAAAACCAGAGGATGGTGGATTCTCCCGCGGTGACCGGTCCCAAGGTAATTACCTTTGCGAGGATGCTTCGCTTCGGCACCTTCCCTCTGGCTCCCATCGTGCAGGAACTTCTCACATTCTGCACCGAGGAAATGAAGTGCAGCGTAGAGATAGAATTCGCTGCAGAGCCTTCCAAGGGTATATTCAATGTGCTGCAAATCAGGCCTATATCCTCCGACAGCCTTCGTGCCGAGGTGGACTGGCGCGGAGTCGACTGCAGCGGAGCCATCGTTCAGTCCGAGTCGGCTCTCGGCACCGGATGGATGGACGGAATCTTCGACGTGGTCTATCTAAAGGCAGATGCCTTCGACAAGATGAAGACTCAGGAAATTGCCGCAGAACTCAGGGAAATCAATGCGAAGTTCCGCTCTGAGGGTAAGCAATACATTTTGATAGGATACGGCCGCTGGGGTTCAAGCATCCCTACTCTGGGAGTGCCTGTGGCCTGGAGCGACATTTCTGAGGCCAGAGTGCTCGTAGAGTGCTCCCTGCCCGATTTCCGAGTTGATCCGAGCCAGGGAACCCATTTCTTCCAGAATCTGACTTCGTTCAACGCCGGATACGTGAACGTGGACCCGTATTCACGCCGCGGCGACAGCCTCGATTTGTCATCGCTGGATGTCCTTCCTGCTGCCGATGAGACTCCTTTTATAAGGCACGTCCGCCTTGACTCTCCTCTGCAGGTCTGCATCGATGGCCGTACCTCCAAAGCCCTTATCAAATAAGCTGTTATGACTGAATCCGCCCAAAAAATCCTCCGGCGTCTGCTGAAGGTCCTGAAGGTTCTGGGGATAGTGCTAGGTATCCTGTGGGTGATAATTATCATCCTCCTTCAGCTTGTCCTTACTGAATCCTTCCTTACCGAGGCGGTGAACAAATATGTGCCTGAGGCGATTGAGGGCGCAAGGCTCGAGTTCAAGCATATAAATGCCACGGCCATTCGCAGCTTCCCGTATCTCAGGATAACGATGGATACGGTGGCCGTCGTTTACGACCACGACAAATATGCCGGCTATGATGCCAAGGCCAGAATCGACAATGTTCTTTCGAATCTTGGGCGGGCCCAGGAGGCCGATACACTCTTCGCCCTGAGCAAAATGTCGGTCGGAGTCAATTACCTTTCCCTTATATTCGGAACAATCGACATTCACGACGTACAGGTCGACGGAATGAGGGTTTTTGCCCGCCAGTTCGGCTCGGAGGATGCCAACTGGAACATTTTCAAGGCTTCCGAGGAGGAAGAGACTGAGGAGGAAGACAGCGAACTCCCCGATATCGTCCTTCGTAATTTCGGGATGGACGACGGTGCTTTCGTCATTTACAATAACGCTCAGGATACTCTCTTTGCCGCAATTGCCCTCAGGCGTCTGGCCTTTGACGGAAAGATTCCGATTCAGGATCTGATAGGAGGAAGCCGCATAGGCCTGCAAATCGACAGTGTTTTCGTGGCCGGCCGAACGGCCAGCGATACCATTGCCACGGGCCTGGATTTTCTGAATATCCATCGCCGCCGCAGGGGATTCCACGAACTTGAGCTCAAGGGTGGTACATTCGTCTCCCTTTCGGGCGGTACAAGGATGTCGGTTCCTGCCGGCCTTGGCATTAGAGTCCGTTTCCCGAACAGGGATATGTCGAGGGTGCAGTTCAAGGATTTGAGGGTTAACGTTGCTTCTGCCGAGGCTACAGGCTCGGGAGATATTGCTTTCTACGGCGAGGACACTACCTCCATCAAAGCCGATTTGGCCATTCCGCGCTGCGATATCGCTGCGCTGCTGCGTGATTTCTCCCCTTTGATCGGCCCTGATGCCGGAAAGATCAAGACGGATGCCGTCATTTCTGCTTCGCTTAGATGCGATGGCCTCTATGTTCCAGAAAGCGGAGCCCTTCCCGCCCTTACAGGCGAATTCAAGATTCCTCATTCGAATATCAGTGTCGAGGGAATCAGCGGTTCCGGCTATCTGCAGGCAGATGTGAAGGTCTCTACCGATGAAAATGGCCGCCTCGACGGAAAGCTGAGCGGAATGGATGTGAACATGGGCGGACTCCGGGTAAAGGGCGATGCTTCCGCCAAGGATCTTATGGGTGTGGACCCTGCCCTGTGGATGGATCTGGTGGCCAACGCCGACCTCCAGCGCATGAGCGAGTTCCTTCCTGAAGATATGTCGGCCTCCGGTAAGATTGAGGCCGGTCTTAAAGGTCAGGCCAGGCTCTCGCATCTGAATTTGCATAATTTCTCTTCCGCTGACCTTGAAGGATATCTTTCTTCTGATGGTCTGCACTATGCCGACAGCGCCATAACGGCGTATTTAGGCAAAACTTCTCTCAGCCTCGAGAAATCGAAAAAACGTATGGCTGTTGAGAGCGGAAAGGTCCTTGTTCTTGATGGCGGAGCCGATACCTTGTCGGTAGATATGCTGCCTGCAACCAATCTGCGGGCCTCCGGGGTGAAGATTTCGGTAAGGAACGCCGATAAGATCAAACTCGGCGACAAAGAAGAGTATCGTCCGATTATGGCAAACGTTGGCGTTGCCCGCCTCCGTATGGTAGGGGAGGACTCGCTTGTAGTATCGCTTCGCGGCAGCGAAAATATTTTCAAGGCCAGCCAGAAGATACTGAATGGCAAGAAAGCGCCACTTTTTTTCATCAAATCGGATAACAAAGGTCTGGCCTTCCGCCAGGGACGTTCGCGTACGGCCCTTCGCGGCGTAGGCCTCGAGTATTCGTCATCCAAGGAACCTGTCGTGCGCGACGACCGCCGCAAGCGCTTCCTGGATTCTCTCCAGAGAGTCTGGCCCGGAGTGCCGAGGGATTCCCTGTTCCGTAAATATATGCGCATCCGCGGCATGCATAAGCTGCCCGACTATCTACAGGATAAATCTTTCCGAGAGAAGGACATTCACATAAATCTCGGAGAGTCGTTCACCAAATATCTAAGGGAGTGGACTATAAGCGGCAAGGCCGGTATCGACGATGCCATATTCATCACTCCGTCCTTCCCGTTGCGCAACAAGCTCTCGAAGCTTGCCCTTAATTTCAACAACAACGAGATTCATCTCGACAGCCTTACCTTCCGCAGCGGACGCTCTGATATATCTGCCAAGGGCTCCATTACGGGCCTTCGCGGAGTTATAGGCCGTTCGCCCCGTCCGGCCCAGGTTACGCTGAACGCTACTTCCAGAATGCTCAATTTCAACGAGCTCTTTGCCGCCATGGATGCTGGTCAGAAGTATGCATCGAACGTCAATGCTGCCGTTTCCGACACCCTCTCCGATGCTGATTATCTGGCTTCGTTCGCAATTGATTCCACCCAGATGACCATTGAGGAATATCCTCTTATCGTCATCCCGGCCAATATCAATATGAATATATCGCTTCAGGGTGACAACGTAAAATATTCTACGCTTGATATCGACAAGTTCTCTTCGGAGATTGCAATGAAGGAGCGTTGCCTCCAGCTTAAGAATACCCTCGCTCATTCCAATATGGGAAATATCGATCTGGAGGCCTTCTATTCTACCAGAACGCGTGATGATATCAGCCTGGGCTTCGACCTTCGCCTGTCGGAAATTACTGCCGACAAAGTGATTACAATGATTCCTGCGGCTGATACCCTGATGCCTTTGCTCAAGACCTTTACGGGTACTCTAAACTGCGAGCTTGCGGCTACGTCTGACCTTGATACGAACATGAATTTCATTACCAAGTCCATCGCCGGTATTCTCAAGATAGACGGAAAGAACCTTGAAATCCAGCAGAATGATGCGGTGCGCAAGATTACCAGGCTGCTGCTGTTCAAGGACAAGCAGAAGACAACCGTAGATGAGATGCAGGTTCTGGCAATGATTTCCAACAATGAGATAGAGGTGTTCCCCTTCGCCCTTTCGCTCGACAGGTATCGTCTTGCTCTCGGTGGAGTCCAGAATTTCGACAACAACTTCAAGTATCATCTTTCGGTGCTCAAGTCACCGATTCCTTTCAAGTTCGGTATCAACATTACGGGTAATCCTGACAAATGGAAATGGCGCTTCGGCGGGGCCAAGTACAAGTCTATCAATACTCCGATGTACACGCAGAGGATTGATACCATGCATCTTAACCTTGTTGAGTCCATTCACCAGATCTTCGAGAAGGGCGCGAAGGCGGCCGTGGCGGAGAATCGCCGGGCGGCAGACACTGCCGCCGTGCGTCGCTGGATTCTCCCGGGCGACGCGTCGGCTGTCGCCGACACTCTCTCCGCCGGCGAAAAGGCTCAGATGGATTCGCTTCAGTTTGCGTATGACCATCCTGATTCAACAGCTGTAGCCGTGGATTCGCTCTCGGTGAAGATGGCGCAGCCCGGAAATCAGGATGTTGAAAAAGTATCTGAAGTTTCGGAAAAAGTTATATCTTTGCAATCCCTTTCGGACACAGGGTGTGAGCAGCTTCCCAAAGGCTCCGCCTGGCGACGGGCAAGTGTTACTGCCTTCCGGAAGGTTTCGCGGGTGTGTTGAAATTGGTAGACAAGCCAGACTTAGGATCTGGTGCCTTCGGCGTATGGGTTCGAGTCCCTTCACCCGCACGAAACGACAGCCAAACGGCTGTCGTTTCGTGTCTTTTTTGTATCTTTGCCAACGTGAAATATTTGGGACGACGCATATCAGCCAACTTCTTGCTGTCGATAGTCTTATCGATAGTGTTTCTGGCGCCGTTCCATCATCACGACGAGCCGCTTGCGCAGGATATTTCCTGCGATGACTGCACCCATCACCAGCCCCATCCTGGCCACTTGTCGGAAAAGGCCGGGACGGACGAATGTCTGATCTGCCAGCTCCTAGCCCAGGTCTATGTGCCCACAGCCGGACCGGTTGTAAACCACCTTTCCCCAGATTGCATCACCATGGTCAGCAATGATTCCGGTGATGTCATCCTTAGTTTCACCCCTCAATCCTCGCCTAGAGCCCCGCCAGTATCATTCTGTTTTTAGCCAAGTTATTATACTCTTAAAATCTAAGCAGAATGAACAAGACAATCATTGTATTGTCGCTGCTGTGCGTATGCGTGGCAGCGACCGCCCAGGAGAGTACTCCTGACTCTACAGATATTTTTTACAAACATCTTCAGCTTAATGAAATCGTGGTCACCGGCCTTGCCGGAGACAGCAAAATGAAAGAAATGCCGGCCCCGGTATCGGTAATCCGTCCGGCCGATCTTACGGCACGCTCAGGAGGCAATATCATCAATGCCATAGCTACCGAACCGGGTTTAAGCGAAATCACCACCGGCGGAGGCATCTCCAAGCCCGTTATCCGCGGCATGGGATATAACCGCGTGGTCGTTGTCAACGACGGCATCCGTCAGGAAGGCCAACAGTGGGGAGATGAGCACGGTATCGAAATAGACGGTGCTAGTGTATACTCGGTAGAAATCCTCAAAGGACCGGCATCCCTGATGTATGGTTCCGATGCGTTGGCGGGCATCCTTATCTTCCATCCGGAGCCCATCCGTGGGCCGGGAGAGTTCGGCGGCAGCGTTGCCACGGAATACCAGACCAACAGCGGTCTCTTAGGTTATTCTCTGGCTGCCGACGGTAACAGCAAGGGTTGGATAGTCGGAGGACGCTTCTCGGACAAATACGCGCATGCATACCGAAATGCCCTGAATGGCCAAGTGGCCAACTCCGGATACCGGGAGCGCGCGGTCTCCGGTCTGCTGGGCCGAAACGGGACTTGGGGTTACTCGCGCCTGAGATTCAGTTATTTCCATCTGACTCCTGGCATGATTGAGGGCGAAGGCGACAACTTCGGTTATAAGCCGGCACTCCCTTTCCAGCACGTCAGACACTATAAGGTGGTATCCGATAATACCATCCATCTGGGTCCAGGGAACCTGAAACTTATCCTGGGCTGGCAGCAGAACCGCCGGCAGGAATTTGAGGAGAGTGCCAATGAACCCGGACTGGATTTCCGGCTGAACACCATCAATTACGATTTGCGTTATCAGGCCAGTTTCGACAACGGCTGGAAAACAGCCTTCGGCCTGGCCGGTATGGGACAGAAAAGCGAAAATCTGGGCAAGGAATACCTGATCCCCGCTTATAGTCTCTTCGATGCCGGTCTCTTCGCCACTGCTACCAAATCCATTGGCAAATGGACCCTTTCGGGAGGCTTCAGGGCCGATATTCGCTGGCTACACAGCAAAGCTCTGCCCGGACGATTCGAGGATTTCCGTCGCCGTTTTTCCGGCATCAGCACCAGCCTGGGTGCTGTACGTCCGCTGGGAAAGCATTTCACCATCCGGGCCAATGTGGCGCGTGGTTTCCGCGCTCCGAACCTTGCCGAACTGGGCTCCAACGGAGAACACGAGGGAACTTTCCGCTTTGAGCAGGGTAATAAGGACCTGAAACCTGAATACAGCATGCAGGGGGATCTGGGACTGGATTTCACATCCAATTATGTCTACGTTCAGTCGGCATTATTCATCAGTCGCATCGACAATTACATTTTTGCCACCCACAACGGCGGAGTATCAGAAGAAGGCCTGCCGGTCTATGCTTTCCGAAGCGGCTTGGCGCATCTGGTCGGTGGAGAAATCGGCATTGACGTCCATCCTATTCACCAACTGCACCTTAGCAGTGCTTTTTCCTGTGTGTATGCACGGGAGAAAGCTGGCGATGATTTGCCCTTGATTCCGGCACCCCGTCTATTTTCCGAAGTAAAATGGGAAATTACCCACGACGGACAGTTATTCAATAACGCTTTTGTATCCCTGAACTTGGATTGGAATATGGCACAGAACCACTTCTATGCCGCCGGAGGAACGGAGACGGCAACGCCCGCATACCTGTTGCTGGGAGCATCGGTCGGAACAGATGTCATCATCAAAGGTAAAACTCGCCTATCGTTGCACATCATCGGCTCAAATCTTACCGATCAGGCTTATATGCCGCATCTTAGTCGCCTCAAATACATTGGAATAGCCAATATGGGACGGAATGTTACCGTCAAGTTGGTAGTGCCATTCTAGATTTATGACTCGGTATCTACCTTAATTCCAAATAAATACACGGCCATAAAGTTGTCAATATTAGTTCGATAATTGTCCCGCCACGGCGGCTGACGCCGCCCGGTGACATTGAATAGCATTATTTGCGTTAATGAGGGTATTTCGGTAGCCATCGGATGGTGTGGCCGCCCGTGGCCACATGAACGGGAGGGGCCCAACCGCAGGTTGGGAGGGATAGCGCCGAAGGCGCGTACCATTCCGATGGCTATCGCCATACCCGTTTGTCATATAAATCGTTATACTCAAAATTTGTCTATGAAATTAGAAATAATGGTTTAATCTTTGTGAGCGATAGTGTAACTAAAACCTATAAAAAGATGAGAATTGCTATTGCTTTTTTTGCGTCGATGCTGTTCGGCGCATCGGCCTTTGCACAGAAACACACAGTCAAGGGCGCAGTACTCGATTCCCTCAGCAGGGAGCCTGAACCCGCCGCTGTGGTGCAGTTCTTCAAGGCGGCTGATAAAGCCAAGCCCATCGCTTATGCCGTTGCCGGCGAAGACGGAAAGTTTTCGCACGTTCTTTCAGGCGACGGAGAATACACTCTGATGTTCAGTAACGTCGGACGCAAGACAGTCTGGAAAGATTTTACCCTCGAGAAAGGCGTCGAAACCCTAGACCTAGGTGAAATCCTTGCCTGCGACGATTCCCAGGCCCTTTCGGATGCCGTCGTTACCGCCCAGAGGCCACTCGTGAAGATGGACGTCGACAAGATGACCTACGACGTGGCAAATGACGTCGACTCGAAGGTTACCACCGTTCTGGATATGCTGCGAAAGGTGCCAATGGTGGCAGTTGACGGCCAGGACAACATCACCGTTAACGGAAGTTCCTCCTTCCTCGTTACCATCGATGGAAAACCTAATCCTATGCTCTCGGCCAATGCATCCACGGCTTTCAAGATGATGCCTGCTGCAGCTATCAAGGAAATAGAGGTTATCACCAACCCCGGTGTCAAATACGACGCCGAAGGCGTAGGCGGAGTCCTTAACCTCGTTACCAATAAGGAAATAACTGGCGGAGCATCCGCAACTGACGGCTATTATGCCACGATTCGTGCACAGGCCGGCAACAGGAACCAGAGCGGAGGCCTCTTCCTGAGCCTGCAGAAGGGTAAATTCGCAATGAGCATCAACGGCGACCTCGGCCAGACAAAGCAGAAACAGTATGTCGACAATCTGCTGAGCTATGAAAATGGTTCGTCCATGCTCCAGTCTACGAAGACCACCAACAAGATTAAGTTCGGTATGGCAAGCCTGAACCTGAGCTACGAGCTTGATTCCCTGAATCTCTTCACCGCCACGGCAGGCTGGATGGGCTTCCCGAACAAGCAGAACGGCACTGAGAAAAACGGCTCCTTCAATGGTGAACTCCAGACCGGAAAATACATCAGCGACATTAGCATGAAGCGTAAATATCACTCCTTCAATGTGTCGGCTGACTATCAGCACAGCTGGGCCGGAAAACCCGGACAGACCTTTACCTTCTCATATCAGTATGCAGGAACACCTACCAGCAACGACGACAAGCGTCTTTTGACATCTGCTTCCGGTATATATGAGAATACCGACTCCCGCAGGGTGAAAAGCAAGGCAAATGCCGCCGACCACACCTTCCAGGCCGATTTTACCCTGCCTATTGCAGAAGGACACAAACTCAGCACCGGTCTGAAATACGTCACAAGGCATAATTATTCAACCGACGATTATTATATATATGAAAATACCTTCGTCCCGGCTCCAGACCTCGGCTCTGAATATGATTATTTCAACCGTATCGGCGCCATCTACGGGGAGTATTCCGGAACGGTAGGGAAGTGGGGCCTCAAGGCAGGCGCCCGTTACGAGCATACCTGGCAGAAGATTGAATATGCCACTGACAACGGCAATAACTTCAAGACAAACTACGGCGACCTCGTACCTACTGCAAGCGTACAGTACAACTTCCTGCCCTTCGCAAATATCGGACTCTCCTACAATATGAGGCTTTCCCGCCCGGGTATCACCTACCTGAACCCCTATGTAAACAAGTCAAATCCTACTTTCTGGACAAAGGGTAATTCAGATCTCGACGTAGCCAAGGCCCATTCGTTCAACCTAGTGATGAACCTCTATACTCCTAAGATTATGGTCAGCCTTACCGGTAACCTTACTCATACCGGCAACGGCATCGAGCAGTATAACTATGTGGAAGACGGCGTAATTATCACCACCTACGGCAATATCGTCAAATCCACCAAGACCGGAGTCTCCGCATTCATCAATTACAACGCCAGTTCCAAGACCAGGATTTATGCCAATATGGGTCTGGATTACAATGATTTGAGGAGTACGAAACTCGGACAGTCCAATTCCGGATGGTCGGGCCACGTATTCGGCGGAGCCCAGGAAACTATCTTCTGGGACCTGAGACTCTCGGAGAACATTATGTATAACGGACGTCATCATTCGCTCCAGGGCTATATGGATGGCTTCAGCGGGGTTGCCCTGTCGATTACCAAGAACTTCCTTAACGACAAGCTGTCGTTCTCGCTGAACGCCTTCTCGCCGCTTAATTCCGACGGAAGCATCCGCATAAAGATGTTCAGCCGCAATCCTGGCCGCGAAGGAGTCTCGGCTCCATTCAAGAATACCACGTCTGTAAAGGTGCCTATCCGCCAGTTTACCTTCGGCGTAAGCTGGACCTTCGGAGGAAATACTTCAGCCAAGGTAAAGAAGGCCAGCCGAAGCATCCAGAAGGATGATATCGTCGGAGGGGCGTCTTCTTCGTCAGGTGCCGCTTCAGATGCGACTCAGGGAATAGGAATGTAGAATTGAATAAGACAAAACAAAAAGCGGTGGCCTTCGGACCGCCGCTTTAGTTTTATGGAAGTGCAGAATTACTGCTCGTCGAGCAGCTGCAGATGCTGAACATAGATAGCTTTCTGCTTCTGGATTCTCTTCTTCACTGAAGGTTTCTCAAAATTCTTCCTGGAACGGAGCTCACGGATGGCACCGGTCTTTTCGAATTTCCTTTTGAATCTCTTGAGAGCTCTCTCAATGTTCTCGCCCTCTTTTACGGGTACTATGATCATCTGTTTACACCTCCTTTTTCTAAAGCGGATGCAAAGGTAATGATTGTTTTCGGAAATGCAAAGATTTTATGAGACATCTTTATTTCGAAATGAGGGATATAAAATCTTCCATTCCTTTGGAGGCGACGGCCTTGATGTGGGTGATGCGGCTGTCGAAGACCTGAACGTCCTTCGGGTCGATGAGATAGATAGGCGTA
The DNA here is from genome assembly GCA_017443025.1 of Bacteroidales bacterium. Taxonomy (GTDB): domain Bacteria; phylum Bacteroidota; class Bacteroidia; order Bacteroidales; family UBA932; genus Cryptobacteroides. The sequence goes on from JAFSPG010000012.1 coordinate 43,234, forward strand.
TCCATGGAAGCATAGCGATACAGCCCGGCGGCCGGGTAAACCGAGAGGGAAGTGCCCACGATTAACATGATGTCGGCCGCCTCGACGGCCTCGATGGCCTTTTCTATCTTGGGAACAGCCTCGCCGAACCAAACGATGTGCGGGCGGAGCTGCTGCCCGTTCGGGGCGCAGTCGCCGAGTCCGATCTCAGTGTATCCGATGTCGAAAACTTCAGCCTCGGAGGCCGTGCGGTCATAGACTCCGTGTTCGGGGCGGACCTTGGTGAGCTCGCCGTGAAGATGGATTATGTTTGTGCTGCCGGCCCTCTCGTGCAGATTGTCGACGTTCTGGGTTATGACCGTAACGCTGTAATCCTTTTCGAGCGAGGCTATAAGTTCGTGGGCTTTGTTGGGGTGTTTGTCTTTCAGTCCCGTACGGAGATGGTTGTAGAAGTCCAGCAGGAGCTTTTTGTCGGCCCTCCAGCCGTCTATGGATGCCACGACCTGAGGGTCGTAGTTGTTCCACATCCCGCCTTTGTCGCGGAAGGTATCCATTCCGCTTTCAGCGCTTACGCCGGCCCCTGTAAGAACGGCAATTTTCTTACGCTTAAATGCCATAGATTTAATTCGTTTCGCGGTCTGACTCAAAGTAATACTTCCGGGCCCAATACTCGAACAGAGGGTCGGTTACCACAGGCTCGTCCTTCTCGTTGAACCAGACTATTTCCTTCTTCATCAGGGCTTCTTTCAGACGCTTTACGTTTGCCGAGGTGTTGAGATGATATTCCCGGATGATATCGGCGGAGCTGAACTTGGTGTGTCCGTCGAGTATGGCCTTGAGAAGGTTGACCTGGAAGGTTGTGAGGTCGTTCATCGTGGCGATGAAGCGGGACTCGTGTATGGCCAGAATGTCCTTTAGGGCTTCCATCAGCATGGATTCTACCACATATCCCCTCGAAAGGGAGTCGCAGATTGAGATGAAGTGGTTGATATACCACATGTTGCAGCGGAAGAGCCGGCAGATGCCGTGGAGCAGGGAGCGGTCGATTTCCTTGCCGCTGAGCATGAAGCCGCGGTGGATGTAGTCGATGATTTCACGTTCGTCGATTTCGGAAGGGCTGAATCTCTCTACAATCCTGAAGAAATAGGGGCTGCCGTAGAATACGGAAGTCATCGCATTGATCTGCGAGCCGCAGAAGACCATCGTGCAGCGCCCGCCAAGGCTTTCGCGGCGGGCGTAATCTTCCATCACCCCGCGCATTATCTTGAAAAGGCGGTCGGACTCTCCGGTATGCAGGATGCTCTGGAATTCTTCCATTATAAGAACCAGATTAGTCTGCTTTTCGTCGGCGAGGCGGAATGGGAGGGTAATCATAGCCTCGATGTCGCTGTCGTCTATGTCCCAGGAGAGGGAGATTACTTCGTCCCTCAGTTCGTATGACAGGGAATCAAAGACGAAATGCGTACCTGAAAGATAATTTTTTACTATTTCTTCGTACTCTCCGGGTGAAACTGCAAAGGCACGGAGCACCGTACTGCCAAAACGCTTCAAAAATGAGGGTATATCCCTGATATTCATCGCGTTGAACTCGCCGACGATGAATTGGCTCCCGCTGATTCGAATTTTCAGGAGAGCCTGCTGAATAAGTGAAGTTTTTCCACTTTTTGCCGGAGAAATGAGGGCTACGTGATTGCCGCCGGAAATGAAGTTGCCGAGAATGGCGCAATCATCCTTACGGCCGATAAAGTGCCTTCCAGTGACGTGAGAGCTATAAATGAATGGACTTTCCATAGATATATAACAATAATGTTATAAGTTATAACTTTTATGTTATAGGCAAAATTGCGTAACTTTTGTGTTTCAAATATACAAAATTCCACCTTAATGGAAATGCTTTTGCGACTTTTTTTACAGAAAGATTGTCTTTTCGAGAAAGTTTTGCCCAAATGTTTGCAGAGTGAAGAAAAATGTCTATATTTGCGGGCTAAATTTTATGACCGCTAAGCCAGTCAAGATCTGCCGGAGAGCAGACGCTTACGGTTCCGAACTTTAAGAGTTTTTTAATAATGTACGCAATTGTTGATATTGCAGGGCAGCAGTTCAAAGTAGAAGCTGGCTCGAAAATCTTTGTCAACCGTCTTGCAGCCAAGAAAGATGAGGCTGTCCAGTTCGACAAAGTGCTCCTCGTCGAGGACGGTGGAGCCGTTAAGGTTGGCGCCCCTTACGTAGAAGGCGCAGTTGTAAAGGCAACCGTTCTTGCCGACGATGTAAAGGCCAAGAAGGTTCTCGTTTTCAAGAAAATCCGTCGTAAAGGCTTCCAGAAGCTCAATGGCCATCGCCAGAAGCTCACCTGGGTTCGTATTGACGCTATCGCTTAATTTGAGGAGGAATTTATTATGGCACATAAAAAAGGTCAATCCAGTTCAAAGAACGGTCGTGAGTCACATAGCAAACGACTTGGCGTCAAGAAGTTCGGCGGTCAGGTAGTAAAGGCCGGCAACATCATCGTACGCCAGAGAGGTACAGTTCACAACCCCGACCTCAATGTAGGTATCGGTAAGGACCACACCCTCTATGCACTTATTGACGGTACCGTCAAATTCACCCGCAAGAAAGACGACAAATCCTTCGTTTCCGTAGTTCCTTTCGAGAACTAGGGCTGAAGGCACGCTCGCTGAGAGATTGAGAGAGGGACTGCACTTCTAGCCGATGTGCCGTCCCTTTGTCTTTTAAAGGAATAAACAAGTTTCGTATATGCTTACGCTTAAAGCTCTCCGTGACAACCCGGAGTTAATCATCAAGAAACTGGCTGTCAAGAATTTCGACGCCACTCAGATTGTGGCCGATATCATCCGTCTGGACGATAACCGCAAGGCTCTCCAGCAGAAAAGCGACGCCCTTCTGGGCGAGCAGAAAAAACGTGCCGCCGCCATCGGCGAGCTGATGAAGCAAGGCCTTAAGGCCGAAGCTGAAGCCGCGAAAGCCGAGGTGGCAGCCCTCAAGGCCGAATCCAACGACCTCCTTGCCCAGGCTGAAGCCAATAACAAAGAACTCGAGGCAAAGCTCGTCCTTCTGCCCAACACTCCCTGCGACCAGGTCCCCGAAGGAAAGGGCGCAGAGGACAACGTTGTAGTACGCATGGGCGGCCCGGAGCCCGTTCTCCCTGAGAACGCTCTTCCTCACTGGGAGCTCGCTAAGAAATACGATATCATCGACTTCGACCTCGGAGTTAAGATTACCGGCGCAGGCTTCCCTGTATATAAAGGTAAGGGCGCCCGCCTGCAGAGGGCTCTCATCAACTTCTTCCTCGACCGCAACACTGCTGCCGGCTACAAGGAAGTCGAACCTCCTGTGATGGTGAACTCAGCATCCGGCTTCGGTACCGGCCAGCTCCCCGACAAGGAGGCCCAGATGTACTACGCTCCGCTGGATGATTTCTATATGGTTCCTACGGCCGAAGTGCCTGTTACCAACATCTTCCGCGACGAAATTCTCGCCAACGACGCCTTCCCTCAGAAGCTTACGGCTTATACGCCCTGCTTCCGCCGCGAGGCCGGCTCCTACGGCAAGGACGTAAGGGGTCTTAACCGTCTGCATCAGTTCGACAAAGTCGAAATAGTGCGCGTAGAGAAGCCCGCCGAGAGCTATGCAGCCCTCGACGAAATGATCGCTCATGTCGAGAGCCTTGTTCAGGCTCTCGGTCTGCGTTACCGCATCCTCCGCCTCTGCGGCGGCGACATGAGCTTCACCTCCGCCATTACCTACGACTTCGAACTCTGGTCTGCAGCACAGGGCCGCTGGCTCGAGATTTCTTCAGTGTCCAACTTCGAGAGCTATCAGGCCAACCGCCTGCATCTGCGCTACCGCGACGAAAATGGCAAGATTCAGCTCTGCCACACTCTGAACGGCAGTTCGCTTGCTCTTCCCCGTGTCGTTGCCGCCTTGCTTGAAGACAATCAGAAAGACGGTTATATCGAGATACCTGAAGTTCTGCGTCCTTACACCGGTTTCGACCGAATCGACTAAACTACGATGGCCGACGCAAAGACCATCCTTGGAATTGACCCCGGAACCAATTTGCTTGGTTTCGGGATCATTCGCGTCATGGGGCGCTCGGCCGAGTATGTGGATATGGGTATCCTCGACCTCCGAAAGGAGAAGGACGCCTATGCCAAACTGAAGGCTATATACGACTGCATCTCAGAGGTTTGCAAGACTTATCATCCCGACGAAATGGCCCTTGAATCGCCTTTCTACGGCAAGAACGCCCAGGTCATCCTGAAGCTCGGCAGGGCTCAGGGCGCGGCGATGATGGCTGGCTTGCAGTATGGTATAAAAGTATATGAGTATGCTCCGCGCCGTGCAAAGGAGGCTATAGTCGGAAATGGAGCCGCTTCGAAGGAGCAGGTGCGCAATATGCTGGAGCGCACTCTCAAAGTTGACCTTGCGTCAAAGCATCTGGATGCTACTGATGCACTGGCTATTGCGATGTGTCACTTCTACGAACAGTCTAACCCTGTTCACTCCGGAGGAAAGGCCTCCGGCTGGGAAAAGTTCGTGAAAGAAAACCCCGACAGGGTGAAATAAAAAATTTTTTACATAGTTTTTTAACTTTGTTGCTGTTCCTGCATCTAATCAAAGATGTACAAATAAGTTAGCATTAAAGATGAAAGCATTGAAAGTTATCAGCGTTGTCCTGGCTGCTTTTGCACTGGCCTTTCTCGTTCCGGCCGGAGTCGCATCTGCACAGCCGCCTCAGTCGCACAGGATGTCCAACATGCCCCCGCCGGCTTCGGTGAAGCTGGTCCTTCAGGATTCTTCGAGCGGCGAGCCTGTTCCTTTTGCAACCATTTCGCTTAGTCGCGAGGGCTCGCAGAAGCCATCCAAATACGTCCTCTCCGAGGAGGACGGTAGCGCCAAATTCGAGCGCGTCCGTCCCGGAAAGTATATCCTCACCGCTGAGCTGCTTGGCTTCAAGGCTTACAAGACAACTGTCGAGGTTAAGGGCGAGCTCGATTTGGGTGTTCTCAAGATTGACCCTGACCGCGAGATGCTTGCCTCTGCATCGGTAAGCGCCGCCGGCAATCCCATCATAATGAAGAAGGATACCGTCGAGTACAATGCTACCTCGTTCAAGACCACCGACAACGATATGCTTGAGGACCTTCTCAAAAAGCTTCCCGGCGTAGAAATCAGCGAGGATGGCACGGTGACGCATAACGGAAAGACTATCAGTAAGATAACCATCGCCGGAAAGACCTTTTTCCTCGACGACCCTCAGCTGGCAACCAAGAACATTCCCGCTAAGATTATCGAAAAGGTAAAGGTTGTTGACCAGAAGTCCGAGCAGGCCAGGTTCACCGGCATCGACGACGGAAACGAAGAAACGGTCATCGACCTCTCTATAATGCCCAATATGATGCACGGACTCTTCGGTAACGTGATGGGCGGAGGCGGCCACGACTGGCTCAAATCCGAAAACGGAGAGAGCTTCAATACCGGCGACGGCGACTACCGTTACCAGGGAGCAGCCTTCATCGGAAAATTCACCGATAAAACTCAGCTCGGTGTCATTCTCAACGGCAACAATACCAATAACCGCGGTTTCAACGACATGGCCGGCAGCATGATGCAGGGCATGCGCGGAGGTGGCGGTGGAATGGGACGCCGTCAGGGTGGCTGGGGTGCCGGCAACGGTATCACAACTTCCTGGATGGGCGGTCTCAACGGTAACTTCACTCTCTTCGACGACAATATGGAACTTGGCCCGAACTACCTCTTCAATGCTACGAAGAAGCACGTCATCGAGCAGAGTGTAAAGACCACTCACATGGACGACTACGACCTTATCTACAACGTCCCTGACGGAGTGAGCAACACGAATTCTTACGGCCACCGTCTCGGCGCCCGTATCGACCATAAGTTCTCCGACAAGACTTCCATCCTCTTCCAGCCGCAGTTCCATATCGGCAAGGGAGATTACCGCGAGTTCAATAGCTTTGACACTTACGCTGATTATCTGGATGGCTCGCCGAGGCGCCGTGTAAACGATGGTTTCAAGAACAGTACCGGCGACAACAACAGCATGCAGGCCAATGGTTTCCTCCTCCTTCGTCAGCGTCTCGGAAAGCCCGGCCGTACAATGTCGGCTTTCTTCCGCTATGACCTTAAGACCAACGACCTCGACGGTTTCAACCAGAGTCTCACCAAGACCTACGACGGCGAGCTTATAACCGATACTGATATTGTCAACCAGCGCTTCGACCAGAAGAACCGCCAGTACAGCCTGTCTGGCCGCATTACTTATACCGAGCCTCTGGCAAAGCATTTCTTCTTCGAGGCCAACTACGGACTCAGCTGGTCGAAGAACACCTCCGACAAGAAGACTTATACTTCAGGCGGAGACCCTGTCTTTACGCCCGAGCAGCACGATTATGAGCGTACCGGAGAGGAACCTGATCCTCGCTATTCGAATACGGTTCTCAATCGCTATATCAATCAGACAATTGGAGGTACCTTCGTTTACCAGAAGGATAAGTTCAACGCCCAGGTGGGCTTGAACGCCAATCCTACCAACACACATAACGAGACCAACGGAAAGACCTACGACAACAAGGTCATGAACTGGGCTCCTTCGGCCAGGATGTGGTTCGATATCGGAGAGAATACTACTTTCCGCCTATTCTACTGGGGCCGTACTTCACAGCCTTCCACCTCGCAGCTAATGGCTGTGCCGGATAATTCCGACCCTCTCAACGTATCCTTCGGTAACCCTTTCCTGAAGCCATATTTCAACCATAATTTCCGCAGCGAATTCCGCCTTACCAACAAGAAGACCTTTACTTCGGTGAGCGTCAATCTGGATGGAGGCTTTGTCCACAAGCCCATTGTCAATGCATCCTGGGCCGGAATCAACGGCGTTCAGTATGCCCTTCCCGTCAACGGACCGGATTCCTTCAACGGAAACATGCGTATTTTCGTCAATTCTCCGATTGCAAAGTCGAACTTCTCTATATTCGCCGTAACCAGACTCTCTTACAGCAAGTCATCTTCATTCGTAGGGAAGAGCGCCCTGGATATGTCGCCTTACATCGACCCCGTGACCGCAGAGTTCGATTATAATAAATTCTTCACTGATTTCCCGGATCTCTCCGAGTCCGACGCATTTGTGAATAATACCATCAAGACCTTCTCGGGTATACAGAGAATACGTCTGACCTACCGCAATGATTTCATCGAGGTTATGGGCGGCGGCCGTGTTGGTTTCAACAAGTCCTGGTACACTCAGGGTACATCCAATCTTACCTGGAGAAATCAACTTGATGGTTCGATTAACCTTACTCTTCCCAAGGGCTTCAACGTAGTAACGGACGTACGTTACAACTGGTATCGCGGTTATTCCGTTGACCAGGATAGCGAGACTATCCTTAACGCCCAGATCAGCAAGACCATACTCAAGAATGCAGTTACCCTCTCGCTCAAGGCCTACGACCTTCTGAATCAGGGCAAGAACCTCTCGATTACCGATTCCGCCAACTATCATCAGGAGACTCTCAACAATACCCTCGGAAGGTATGTAATGTTCTCCGTAACATTCCGCTTCGGCGACTTTGGAAACCTCAAGAATGCCAAGGGTGGTATGAGGGGCTTCGGCGGCGGCCGTGGCGGACGCGGTGGATTCCGCCGTTAGGCTTCGGAGAGCTTTGAATTAAGATCTTTGAGTACGAGACCCGCGAGGGTCATACCGAAAATAGCTGTCACAGGGGCTGCAGAGCCGTTGATGACAGCTTTTTTTGCGTCCAGATGGCCGCCTTCGCGCTCGGGCTGCCAGCGGTTCTCGAGGACTTCGTCGCTGTAGACGCATTTGATTTTGCGGGAGGGGAGAGTGCCGTTCTGCCGCATTCTCTTGCGCAGCATGGCGCCCAGCGGGCAGCCACGGACTTTCCAGAATTCCGCCACCTTGACCTTGGTGGGGTCTATCTTGCAGGCAGCTCCCATCGACGAAAACACCTTTGCCTTGGTGCGTGTGGCGGCGCATAGAAGCAGGCGTTTTTCCTTAAGGGTGTCGATTGCGTCGATGATATAATCATAGGAATCCAGATTGAAGGAATCCATGGTTTCTTCAGAATATACTTTGTTCAGCGCGGTGATTTCGGCATCGGGATTTATCTCCAGCAGCCTGTCGCGCAGGGCCTCCGCCTTTGGCTGGCCTATGGTCTTTACGGTGGCCATCAGCTGACGGTTGATGTTCGAGAGGCTTACTTCGTCGGCGTCGCAGACGGTAAGGTGCTTGAGCCCGGAGCGTACAAGCCCCTCGGCGCACCAGCTCCCGACGCCTCCGAGACCGAGAATGATGACGCGGACCTCGGCGATGCGGCTCATTACCTCATCGCCCAGAATCATTCTGGTACGGTCGAATTTAGGGTCTTGCGTCATTTGCGAAGGCTTTCAGGGATGAATCTTCTGGCTATCATAGAAAGCAGCAGAAGTATGGCTACGAGTGTTGCAACACGGCCGACGACGTCGCCGTGGCGGACAAAGAAGGTTGTTTTGTCCCTTAGGCCGATACTTCCGCTAAGGCAGCATTCCTCCCACCAGGGCCCCTGCTGCACGATTTCGCCGCGAGAATTGATGAAAGCGGAGATGCCGGTGTTGCCGCAGCGGGCTATGTCGCGGCCAAGCTCTATGGCCCGCAGGCTTGCATAGCTCAGGTGCTGGCGGTATCCGGGAGTGTCGCCCCACCAGGCATCGTTGGTTATTATGGTCATCGCCCTGGCGCCCTTGCGGACATAATCGGCGCAGAACTCTCCGTATACGGATTCGTAGCAGATGGCGCAGCCGACGGGAATCGATGAGCCGTCGGCACGGCGTACGTGCAGCAGCGACAGCTCGTCAGGTGCTACGTCACGGGCCATCAGGCCACCAAGCATATTGTCGAGCGGAATGAAGATTTCAGGGTAGGGGGTAAGTTCGGTACCGACCACGAGCTTTGACTTGTGATACAGCTCCGAAGGGGCGAAGCTGCTCATCATCATCGCGGAATTATGGGTGGTGTACCACAGGCCATCACCGTAAGGCCAGGCCTGGAGACAGGGTGCTTCGGCTGAGTTGAAGAAGGTCTTGGAGGCATTTCCAAGGAGTATGTTGACTCCGGGATAGCCAGCCATGAAGGCTCTCATTCTGTCGACCGTAGGATGGTCTTCGGGATGATTGGTTATTATATACCTTGTAAAAGTCTCGGGAGTGAGAATAAGCACAGATGATGAAGAATCACGGCCCTTCATGCCTTCGCGAAGAAGGGAGAGGAGTATGGCGTCTTGCTTTATCTGTGGATAATCGTAAAATTTGGTGTAAGGGTCGAGGTTCGGCTGGGCAATCAGAACGTCCAATCGCTCGGAAGAATCCTCCCAATTGTTATACTGAATAAGCGACAGCGCAATTGGGGCGGGGAAGAGGAGGACCAGGGCGGAGACTGCGGCGCAGCGGCCCCAGCGCGTCCAGGAGGCGAAACTGCCTTTCGCCTTGGCGCAAATCAGCCCGAATACCGTAAGGTTGCAGGCCCATACCCAGAGGGAGCCGCCGAGCGTACCCGTATAGGAATACCACTGCACGAGGGCCGGGCTTCCGGCAAAGGCGTGGCCGAGGGTAAGCCAGGGGAAGGACAGCTGGATTCCGAAATACCATCTCTCCCAGCAAAGCCACATTGCGGCCAGGAAAATGTAGGGAAGCGGCCCGCTGAAAACTTTCTTGCTCGCCCGGAACAGGCCGAAGACCAGCGACATCTGAAGCGCATTGGCAATGATGGCGAAAAGGCCTCCTCCTATGGTGGCATTGCATACCCAGAATACGGTAAGGGAGTTCCAGGCCGCGAAGGTGCCGAAATACCAGAGCCATATCCTGCGGACTCCCTCCCGGGAGGCTATCCTCTCGAGGCAGAGCAGCGGCACGAGGCCCACGAGGGCCAGCAGGCCGGTCTTAGGCACAAGGAACGGCAGGCTCATCAGCACCGCCGAAAGAGCTGAAAGCAGGAGTAGATTCTGTCGCAAATGTTTCATCGCAGTGCAAATATAACACAATTTTGGCCGTTATCTCAAAAATTGCTATTTTTGTAAGGATATAGGATAAGATATGTTCGAAGACATTCTAAAGGCTTTCCTGATTGGAATTTGTGCGTCAGTCCCCCTCGGCCCGATTGCTATTTTCGTCATCCATAAATCCCTCAGCAGGGGGCATATACCCGGTTTCCTTACCGGACTTGGCGCCACTTTCGTGGATGTCGTCTTCTCTATCTTCGCTATTTTCTCCTACGCTCTCGCCGAGCGTTTCATCCACGAGCACGAAATCATCATCCTCATAGTCGGTGGCATCGTTGTCATAGGCCTCGGCTCGATGATGACCTTCCAGGACCCTTTCAGAAAGTATAAGGCTGAATCCGGCCCTTCATATTCCATCAAGGACTTCGGGCAGTCGGTGGCCATGGGCCTTTCGAATCCCGGAGCTATCCTCGTGATTTTCACGCTCTTCGCGATGTTCAACGTGGAGGTGGCCCGTAACAACTTCACCGTCATGCCCATCATCCTTGCCATCGCAGCAGGCTCGGCCGCATACTGGTTCTTCTATTCGATGCTCTTCGCCCGCCTTAGAAAATCCTTCAAGATGATTACCCTCATCTGGATTCACAGGATTTCAGGAGTTGTAGTTATGGTCATCGGCCTTTCGCTCCTGGCCGACGGTATGATGAAATGGCTTTTCAAATAGTTTCCCATGGGCAAGAACACCATCAAATCCTTTTTCGGCAACTGGATTGTCAAGAATCTGCTCCTTGCAGTGGGGGCGGTTCTCGTACTAGTATTCATCTTGTCTATCCTGCTTGGAATCATTACCCGTCATAACAAGGATATCGTCGTACCCGACCTGACCAATATCCCTCTTTCCGAGGCTGTAGCTCACGCCGATTCACTCGGCCTGCATATCACGGTAGGCGACTCGGTGTATATCCGCAGGATGGGCCGAGGTTTCGTCTATACCCAGAATCCTCCCGTAGGAAGCAAGGTCAAGACAGGCCGCAAGATAATGGTAGTAATCAATTCCGTGGCTCCGAAGAAGGTGAAGATGCCCAATCTGGTAGGTTTCTCCCTGCGTCAGGCCAAGACGGAACTCTCCACGAGGGGCCTCAGAATCGAGAGCCTGCAATATGTAGATGACATCGCCACCGACAACGTCCTGCGCCAGCTTTACAAAGGCGAGGAGATCGAGCCCGGGACGCCGGTGGAGACTCTTTCGCCGATAACCCTCGAGCTTGGGTTCAACCCCGCCGATGCCGAGACTATCGTCCCCGATGTCATAGGGCTGAAGTACCTGAGGGCAGTAGATGCCGTCCTCGACAATTCACTTAACATAGGAGGTCTCAGCTTCGACAAGAGCGTAAAGACCTATACCGATTCCCTGGAAGCCTTCGTATGGAAGCAGCGTCCGCTCTCGGATAGTCTCTCCATCCAGAAAGGCGAGCCCGTATGGCTGTATTTCACGAAAGATTCATCAAAACTTCCCGCGAAACCCGATGTCGAGTCTGAATGACGAAATCCTTATCGAGGACGAAGAGCAGGGGATGTTTGAGCATTTCCGGCTGACTGTCGATCCCGGGCAGGAGCCCGTAAGGATTGACAAGTTCATGGCTTCCCACCTGGAAAACACTTCCCGTCACAGGGTGCAGATGGCCATAGACAACGGATATGTACTGATAGGGGAGACTCCCGTAAAGGCCAACCGCATTGTCCGCCCCGGCGAGGTCATTCGTTTCGTGATGCCCTATGAGCGCCACGGCTTCGAGGTTCTCCCGGAAAATATTCCTCTCGACATAGTTTACGAGGACGATGACGTCCTCATCGTGAATAAACCGGCCGGAATGGTGGTTCATCCAGGCCACGGCCATTTTACCGGCACTCTCGTCAATGCCCTGGCCTTCTATCTCGGGATAACTCCTGACCCTGACGCCTCCGACGAAAGGATGGGCGTTCTGGTGCACAGGATAGACATGGATACCTCCGGCCTCCTTGCAGTGGCAAAGAACGAAGCCTCGCAACTGAATCTCGCCAAGCAGTTCTTCGACCACTCAATTGAAAGGACCTACGTGGCAGTGGTATGGGGCAATATCCTGGAAGATGAGGGTACGGTACGCGGTAATATCGGCCGCGACCCCAACGACCGCCTGCGATTCAGGATGTACCCCGAAGGGAGCGACAAAGGCAAGCACGCCGTAACCCATTACAAGGTTCTCGAACGCTTCGGCTTCGTTACCGTCGTGGAGTGTTCGCTTGAAACCGGCCGCACGCATCAGATTCGCGTGCATATGGCATCTCTCGGACATCCGCTCTTCAACGACGCCCGCTACGGCGGCGCAGAAATCCGCGAAGGCACCATCTACGCCAAGTATAAGCAGTTCATCCGCAACTGCTTCGAAGTCTGCCCTCGCCAGGCCCTGCACGCCAAGACTCTCGGCTTCGTACATCCCTCGAGCGGCAAGCTGGTCCGCTTCGATTCAGCCTTGCCGGCAGATATGGAGGCCCTGATAGCGAAGTGGCGTCGTCAGAGGCTCGCAATGGAGACTGAATAAAAAGAGACCCGCTCTATTCGAGCAGGTCTCCTTTCTCATTGTAAAATTCATTCTGCAGAACCGTGAACTCGGATACTTCCACGAGTTCGAGCTTGCATTTGTACTTTTTCTTCCATTTCCGCAGATACGACGTGAAAAGGCCTCTCGTCAGATAAGCGCCCAGAATTGGGCCGACTTTAAGGGTAAGGTGATTGATTCCCTTGTCCTTGACGAAGTATGACAGCCTTCTTTCAATCTGTTCGTCGATGAGCAGGCTGGAGGAGATTTTGCCCGTGCCGTGGCAGAGCGGGCACTGCTCCGTGGTGTTGATTTCAGTCACGGGACGCACCCTCTGGCGGGTAATCTGCATAAGACCGAATTTTGTCAGGGGAAGGACGTTGTGCTTGGCCCGGTCGGTGCTCATGAGCTCCTGCATATATTTGAAGAGCTCGTTGCGATGCTCGGCGGATTCCATGTCGATAAAATCGATGATGACGATTCCGCCCATATCCCGGAGCCGCAGCTGACGCGCGATTTCCTCGGCTGCGTTCTTGTTTACCTCGAAGGTGTTTTCCTCCTGCTCAGTAGTCTTCGCCCTGATGCCGCTGTTGACATCGACGACATTCAATGCTTCCGTAGTTTCAATCACAAGATATGCCCCCTGCTTCAGAGGAACCACTTTTCCGAAGGAACTCTTTATCTGACGCGTAACGTCGAAGTGGTCGAAAATGGGCTCCTTGCCGTCGTAGAACTTCACTATCTTCTCCTGCTCGGGAGATATGAGGGAGATGTAGCGCCTGGCTTCCTGGTACTCGTATTCGTTGTTGACGTAGATGTTCGAGAACGAATCGTTCAGGAGGTCCCTCAGGATGGTAGTTGTCTTGCTGTACTCGGTAAAGAGTTTCTGGACAGTCTTGGATTTGGAAAGGCTCTTCCAGGAGTCTTCCCATTTGTTGATGAGAGACTTTGCTTCCGCCACGAGGACGGCTGCGTTCTTGCCTTCGGCGGCGGTACGGATAATGGCTCCGTAATTTGCCGGCAGAATGCTTCTGACCAAAGTCTCAAGCCGTTTTTTCTCTTCCTTGGAAGAGATTTTCTGGGAGATGCTGACCTTCTGTGCGAAGGGAATTAGTACAATGTTCCGTCCTGCCAATGAAATTTCTGCGGTAAGTCGTGCGCCTTTCGTGTTGATAGGTTCCTTGACAATCTGCACAACAACCATCTGCCCCGGCGTAAGAATGCTCTCGATTCTCCCTTCTTTCTCGAGGGGAGCTCCGAGTTTGATTCTGCTGAATACTTCTGCGGCGTTGGTATTGCTGTTTGTCGTTCTGACAAATTCGTCGAAGGCGCCGAAGTACAGGCCGAGGTCCAGGTAGTGTATGAAGGCTTCTTTCTCGTCACCGATGTCAACGAAGGCTGCGTTCAAGGCAGGCATCACTTTCTTTACCTTTCCGAGGTAAGCATCACCTACGGTGATATGATGACCGCCTCCCGTCTCCTTGTTCAGTTCTATCAGCCTGTGGTTTTCCAGCAGGGCGATACGGACTTCGCTGGGGTTGACGTCAACGATAAGGTCTTTTTCACACTCCATCAGGAATTTCTTTACTCGGGCATGGCCCGATGAACAAAACATTAGGGGCCGCCGGAACTAACTGGCAAACCCCTTTAAAAATAGATTTCCGTTAAAATGGCACTATTTAAGAAAAATTATTTCTTCTTGTGTCTGTTCTTGCGCAAACGTTTTTTACGTTTGTGCGTTGCCATTTTATGCCTTTTTCTCTTTTTTCCGCTGGGCATATTCGTTAATGTTTAAAAATTATTTCTTAAGTGAGCCAACAAACACCTTAGCGGGTTTGAAAGCAGGAATATCGTGTGCGGGAATGGTCAGAGTCGTATTCTTGGTAATGTTCCTTGCCGCCTTCTCAGCACGATGCTTGATAATGAAGCTGCCGAAACCGCGAAGATAAACGGGCTCGCCCTTTGACACTGATCCCTTAACACTTTCCATGAAAGCTTCTACGATTGTCTGAACTGTGATTTTCTCAATACCGGTAGCTTTTGCTACTTCGTTTACGATCTCTGCCTTAGTCATAATTAAGTTATTTAGTTTTAAATGGTTTCCCGTGTTGGGTGTGCAAAGGTATGACAATTTTTTTATTATAACAAATGATAAATCAATATTTTTTTACCATATTTCGGCCCTGTAACGCGATGGCACGGAGATTGACCATATATATAACGAGTATATTTATCTGCCATCTTATGACAAAATGGCAGGGTGGTTTTAGAGCGATTATCTACGATATATGAATAAAAAGAAAGAAGACAGGGCATTCAGCCTGCCCGCAGGTGCAGAAGTCAATATAATTCCTATTATGTCGGGTGAAGTACCCGGAAAGGTGGATGAGACCAATCTCCCGCCTATCCTTCCGGTCCTGGCCCTAAGGAATGCGGTCCTTTTCCCTGGGACCGTATATCCCGTGACCATCGGCAGGAAGAAATCCCTCCGACTGGTGGACGAGGCCTTCGAGAAGAATCTTCTCATAGCAGCATTTCCTCAGCTCAATGTCAGCGAAGAGGAACCCAAGTCAGAAAAGGAATTCAGTGAATTCGGTACCCTGGCCAAGGTTCTCAAGACAATCGAGATGCCCGACGGTACCATTACAGCCATACTTCAGGGCTTCAAGAGGGTGAGAATGCGCAGACTGCTCGTCCTTGAGCCTTATCTCCGTTGTATGGCAGATTATCTCGAGGATACTCCTCCGGCAGAGAATGATTCACAGGCTGAAATTATTTTCAATCTGCTCAAGCAGGATGCTTCCGCGCTCATTCAGCAGGCCTCTTTCGCGCCTAAGGAAGCCGTGACGGCTCTCGACTCGATAGAAGATTTCGGTTTTCTCGTGAATTTCATAGCTACTACCATTGATGTGGAAGATTTTCAGGCGAAGGTATCTCTTCTCGCCCTCGGAGACCTTCAGGAGAGGGCGATGAAGCTCCTTGAAATTATCCGCCGCCAGCTGGATCTCATCAGCCTCAAGCAGGAGATTAATTCCAAGGTCAAGACAGAGCTCGACCAGCAGCAGCGGGAATATTTCCTTAACAGCCAGCTCCGTACCATCCAGGAGGAACTTGGAATGGACGAAGACGAAGATATCCTCCGCCTGCGCGAAGCGGCCAAGAAAAAGCACTGGTCAAAAGAGGTTGCAAAGACCTTCGAGTCCGAGCTGAACAAACTGGAGAGGTTCAATCCATCCACTCCGGAATACAGCATACATTATAATTTCCTCGAGTTCTTCGTGCAGCTCCCATGGGACCATTGCACCAAGGATAATCTCGATTTGAATCACGCCCAGAAGGTCCTCGACGAAGACCATTTCGGCCTCGAGAAGGTTAAGGAAAGGATAATCGAATATCTTGCCGTACTGAAGCTGAAGGGCGACATGAAGTCTCCGATTCTGTGCCTCTACGGCCCTCCCGGAGTGGGCAAGACCAGCCTGGGCAAGTCCATCGCCCGTGCCCTCGGCCGCAAATACGTGAGGATTTCACTTGGCGGCGTGCACGACGAAGCCGAAATCCGCGGCCACCGCAAGACCTACGTAGGCGCGCTCCCTGGCCGCATCATCAACGCCATTCACAAAGCCGGCTCGTCGAATCCTGTCATCGTCCTAGACGAAATCGACAAGATAGGCTCCGATTTCAAGGGCGACCCTTCATCAGCCCTGCTTGAAGCCCTAGATCCGGAGCAGAACACCGCCTTCCACGACAATTACCTCGATGTGGATTACGACCTGTCGAAGGTTCTGTTCATCACCACGGCCAACGTGACATCGACCATCCAGCCGGCCCTGCAGGACAGGATGGAGATGATTAACGTTACCGGATATCTGGCTGAAGAAAAGGCCCAGATTGCATCCAAGTTCCTTATCCCCAAGCAGCTTAAGGAACACGGCCTCAAGCGCGGCCAGCTAAAGATTCAGGCGGATACGATCAGTGAGATAATCGACCAATATACCCACGAATCAGGTGTACGTTCGCTCGAGAAGCAGATAGCGAAGATTGCCAGAGTCACTGCCCGTAAGATAGCTACGGCCGACAAAGACCGTCCTACCTCGATAAAGCCCGAACATCTGCGCGAATATCTCGGCCTGCCTACTTCCTTCCACGACCGTCAGGAAGGCAACGAGGCCCCCGGCGTGGTCACCGGCCTTGCCTGGACTCCGATGGGAGGGGAAGTGCTTTTCGTCGAAAGTTCAGTGAGCGAAGGCAAGGGCGTCCTGACTACCACAGGTAATCTCGGCGACGTAATGAAGGAGAGTGCCACCATCGCTTATCAGTATATCAAGGCTCACCCGGCTCTTACCGGACTCTCTTCTGAAGATTTTGCCAAGCGCGACATCCATATGCACGTTCCCGAGGGCGCAGTGCCCAAGGACGGCCCTTCGGCAGGTATTACAATGGTAACCTCCATGGTGTCGGCCCTTCGCGGCAAGGCCATCAAGAAGGGTATAGCCATGACGGGTGAAATGACGCTCCGTGGCCGCGTATTGCCGGTCGGCGGCATCAAGGAGAAGATCCTGGCTGCCAAGAGGGCGGGCGTATCTACCATAGTCATATCCTCCGAAAATAAAAAAGATATCGAAGATATCAAGGAAATCTACATAAAAGGTCTTACCTTTGTGTATGTCGATACTATCGACGACGTTATCAATACAGTTTTTTAAAGGTGGACGTAAAAATCGAACAAAGCTGGAAGGAGGCTCTTCAAAGTGAATTTGAAAAGCCTTACTTTGCAGAGCTTGTCCGTTATCTCCACGGAGAAAAAGCTGCCGGGAAGACAATCTATCCTCCCGGCCCGCTTATTTTCAGGGCCTTCGACCTGACTCCGCTGCCCGATGTCAAGGTAGTAATCCTCGGCCAGGACCCTTATCATCAGAGGGGGCAGGCAATGGGCCTTTCCTTCTCCGTTCCAGAGGGAGTCAAGGCCCCGCCGTCGCTGGTAAATATCTTCAAGGAAATTTCCACCGACCTTGGAATTACCATGTCCGGCAGTCCGAATCTCGAGCCTTGGGCCCGCCAGGGTGTGTTGCTCCTGAACGCCATGCTTACAGTGCAGGAAGGCCTTGCCGGTTCTCATAAGGCAATCGGCTGGCAGACATTTACCGATGCTGTAATACGCACGGTGTCGGAGCGTTGCAATGGGGTAGTGTTCCTCCTCTGGGGTAATTTCGCCAGGGCAAAGAAGGAACTCATAGACCTCGAAAGGCATCACGTCCTCGAGGCCGCCCATCCCTCTCCGCTTGCCGGAGGAGCGTTCTTCGGCTGCCGCCATTTCTCGAATACAAACGAAATTCTCATCTCGGAGGGAAAGACTCCGATCAACTGGAAAATATGAAACACAAAGCATTGTTCCCTGGGTCCTTCGACCCTTTCACCGCCGGCCATCTGAATATCCTCAAGCGCGCCCTGTCGATGTTCGACGAGGTAGTTGTCGCCGTGGGTATCAATCAGGACAAACGCGGCTTCTTCGACATGGATGCCAAGATGTCCATAATCAATCAGGCCGTCAAGGGTCTCAAGGGTGTCAGTGTCATCAAGTACGACAATCTTACCATAGATACCTGCCGCGAACTTGGCATCAACGTGATTGTCAGGGGAGTGCGCAATATGATCGATTTCGAGACTGAGCGCTCGATCGCCGACGCCAACCGCCGCCTCGCCCCAGATATCGAGACGGTAATCATTCCTACCGCCCAGGAATTCGCCCATATCTCCTCTTCTGCTGTCAGGGACATCCTGAAGCATCACGGAGATACTTCGCAGTTCCTGCCCGCCGGAGTCAAATTGCCTTAATCCTGATGCTCCGAAGCGCCCTCATATCTCTTCTGCTGCTCTTTGCCTGCATTGTGGCCAGGGCCCAGGACAGTGCTGATTATGCTGCCCTGGAGAAGAAGCTGGACGCTTATGTGTCTTCCATCGCCTCCGACCCCGTTGCGGTAAAGCAGAAGGAATGTGACTTTCTCATTTCTTCGTGCAGGGACGATGCTATCCGCAGCCACGTGGCGACCTACCTTTACTCAAGGTACTTGAATTCTCCTCTTATGGGAGACGAGTCAGTGGCCATTTACATTACCGACAAATGGCTTATTCCCGGCAAGGCCAGCCTTCCTTCGTCCGACGATATGATGATGGCAAGGGTTTACGCCGACTTCAACCGGGCTTCGCAGATAGGTTTTCAGGCTCCCTCGCTTCTTTTGACAACTCCCGACGGCTCACAGACTACGCTTGATTTCAAGCAGAGCGGCCTGAAGCTGCTATTTATCTATGATACTTCCTGCAGTCAGTGCCGTACTGAGTCGACGCTGCTTTCGGCCCTTCTTCCTTCCTGCGGACACAGCCTTGAGCTTGTGGCCCTGTACGCAGGGACGGACGAGAGCTCCTGGCTGTCATATAGCCATAAGCGCCTTCCGCCCGAGGATACCTCTCTGAAGGTATCACATTACTGGGACCCCTCTTCCGAATCGGGGTTTCAGCAGAAATACGGTGTACTGAGCACCCCGAAAATGTTTCTGATAGGGGATGGCGGAATAATCCTCGGCCGTAATCTGAATACCCGTTCCCTGCTTGAGCTCCTGGATGCCCTCGACTCACCTTATTCTTATGGCGAGCCGGAGTCCATGGACCTTCTTGAAGGTATTTTCAAGGGACAGGATGCCGACGGAATGATTGCCTCGGCAAAGTATCTTTCTTCCCGCGGTGCTTCACGTGACAGTACAATGTGGAGGCACGTGACGGGCGATATGCTTTATTTTCTCAGCGGACGTCGCGGCGAGGCTTCGCACGCCGCAGCAGCATGGGTGGCCGACTCTCTGGTGCTCGCCAGGCCTTCAGCCTGGAAGGGAGACGATACCCTTACCGTACTGCCGCTTGCAAAGCTTATTTCCGGGCTTGCCGGCCTTTCGCCAGTAGGTACCGTCGTTCCATCCCTGAAACTGCCGGGTACAAAGATTGAGAAGGGAAATGCCAAATCAGGCTCCTGGAAACTTGACAAGCTCAAGGGAGAGCCTTCGATAATTGTCTTCCGCGTTGACGGCTGCGCTTCCTGCAAGGCCGAATCGGCAGCCCTGGAAGCCCTTTCTCGGCTGGCTGAAAACAAGAAGACTGTGTTTTTCTTCGTGGATATGGATGCCCTTACCGAAGAGCAGAAAGAGGCCGTCACCGAAAAGTTCGACCTCACCACGGCTCCCTTTATCTTAAGTACCGACAAGAAGGGAGTTATCCTTAAAAAGTATCTTACTTTTACTGAGAACTCAGAGCAGTAATCCGCTCTTGACCTTGCTCCAGGCTTCTTCGCCGCGCATCGCCTTAACGATTTCAAGGGCGAAGTCCAGCGCGAAGGCCGGGCCGCGGCCGGTAATCATCCTGCCGTCGCGGACGGCCGGCTCTCTTTTGAGAATTGCGCCCTGGGCGAGCATTCCGTCCTCGCAGCCGTCGTAGCAGGTGAAGTTGCGGCCTTCGAGATAATCTTTGCCCAGCTGAGAGAGTACGAGCCCCGGTGCTGCGCAGATTGCAGCTACCAGACCGTCCGCTTCAGCGTGCTCCTTCATAAGTGAAATCAGCTCCGCGTCTTCGGCGAGATTTTTCGAGCCGGGCATTCCTCCAGGGAAGATGAGGATGTCGCTCTCGTCGAGTTCTTCTTCCTCTACGCAGAAAAGATTGAAAACAGTGTCGGCCTCTACCTGTATGCCGTGCGAACCGCATACCTGGAAGCTGTCGGAGATGGATACTGTTCTGGCATAGATGCCGGCCCTGCGAAGGACGTCGAGGGTGGCGAGGGCTTCGATTTCTTCAAAACCTTCGGCGAGGAAAATGTAAGCGTGATTCATGGGAAAGAATTTGGTTGAGGTAAGAGGGTTCGAACCTCTACTGAGGGAACCAAAATCCCTAGTGCTACCATTACACCATACCTCAAAAGTGCGTGCAAAGATAACCAAGTTCCCCGGGAAAAGCAAATATTTTGGAAATGACGGCAGGATGGGCTATCTTTGGAATCTGTTTTAAGGATTATTGTATCAGTGCAGGCTATTTTCGGAAATAACGACTTTTCGAGGCTCGAGCTAAGCCGCAGTGCCTTGTTGCAGAATTTCAGGTACTTCCGCTCCAAGCTCAGGCCCTCGACCGAAATGCTCGTCCTTGTAAAGGCGAACGGCTACGGCCACGGAGCAGTCGAAATGGCGGCCATGCTTCAGCAGGCCGGCGCCGACTATCTCGCCGTTGCCCTTCCCATCGAGGGAGTAGAGCTTCGCAAAGCCGGTATCAGCATGCCTATTCTCGTGCTTACGGCCGGCACTGACTGGTATGAGCAAATAGTCCGCTATCGCCTCGAGCCGGGGATTCCCAACTCTTATTCCCTTGTGAAATTCCGCGAAGTCCTTGCCCAGATGGGCCAGAGCAATTATCCTGTACATATCAAGCTTGATACCGGCATGCACCGTCTTGGCTTCATGCCCGGCGAGATTGACGGCCTATGCAATGAACTTGTCAAGATGCCTGAAATCACAGTCCGTTCGGTTTATTCGCATCTTGCGGCCGCAGAGGACCCTAAGGAAGATAAATTTACGCTGAACCAGATTGCCTTGTATAAAAAGGGCGCAGAAACCATCACCTCCGCTCTTGGCTATAAACCTATGTATCATATCCTGAATTCCGCCGGAATCGAGAGATTCCCCCAGTATCAGTTCGATATGGTACGTCTCGGTATTGGCATCTATGGCGTCAGCTGCCTTCCTGGAGTGGAACTGGCTCCGGTTGCCTCGCTCAAGTGCAAGATTCTTCAGATCAAGACGCTTACTCCCGAAGACGGCACAATAGGCTACGGCCGCCACGGACACGTTTCCCCCGAAGGTACTGTAATCGCCACCATCCCTGTCGGCTATGCCGACGGAATCGACCGCAGGCTCGGCCAGGGCCGGGCCACCTTCTCGGTATGCGGCTGCAGGGTGCCTACCATAGGCAATATCTGTATGGATATGTGTATGCTGGAC
The DNA here is from genome assembly GCA_017443025.1 of Bacteroidales bacterium. Taxonomy (GTDB): domain Bacteria; phylum Bacteroidota; class Bacteroidia; order Bacteroidales; family UBA932; genus Cryptobacteroides. Next base: position 64,846 of record JAFSPG010000012.1, read on the forward strand.
GTTACAGGTACTCCGGCCAAGGTGGGTGACGTAGTGACTATTTTCGGCGAAGACCCGACTGCCGCCGAACTCGCCCGTATCCTGGATACTATTCCTTACGAGGTCATGACCAGCCTGCCCCGCAGGGTTGACAGGGTGGTCGTCAAGTAGTCTATCTTTTTTCCTTGAAAAACTCAACCATCAGGCGTCCGCATTCTTCGCCAAGAATGCCGGATGTGATTTCTGTGCGCGGATGATAAAGTGAAGGGGAGAAGAGGGTGCTGCCGCGCTTGGGATCGTCGGCCCCGTAAACTATGCGCGGAATCTGGGCCCAGGCGAGGGCTCCTGCGCACATGGGGCAGGGCTCGACCGTAACGTACAGGGTGCAGTCGGCGAGGTATTTTCCGCCGATGTATTCTGTGGCGGCGGTGATGGCAATCATCTCGGCGTGGGCCGTGGGGTCGCTGAGGGTTTCGGTCTGGTTATGGCCGCGGGCTATGATTCTGCCCTTGCACACGATTACAGCGCCGATGGGGATTTCGCCCTCGTCCAGGGCATACCTGGCCTCCGCCAGCGCCTCACGCATATATTTCTCGTCAATCTCTTCCTGAGTCATTGGAAATCATTTTCTGCAAAATTACCATTTTTTGTCGTATCCGCTGAAAAAATCCCTATCTTTGTTAAAACGCACATAATGATGGACAATAAGACTAATGCTACGATGATGGAGAAGGTGGGATATGGCTTCGGGGATCTCGCGTCGTCGATGTTCTGGAAGATATTCGCCTACTTCATTCCCTTCTTCTATGTAGATGTTTTCGGCCTCGAGGCCGGTCACGCCTTTGCGCTGATACTGCTTACCAAGATTTACGATGCCGTATCTGACCCTCTTATGGGAATGATAGCCGACCGCACCGACACCAAATGGGGCAAGTACCGCCCTTATCTGCTCTGGGTGGCAGTTCCTTTCGCAATTATCGGCACCCTGACCTTCTATACCCCGGATTTTTCCTATTCGCTTAAACTCGTATATGCCTACGTCACCTACATTCTTCTGATGTCGGCCTATACGGCAGTGAACGTCCCTTACGGCGCAATGCTCGGGGTGGTTTCGCGCGATGCCCACGAGAAATCGGTATTCGCCTCCTACAGAATGTTCTTTGCCTATGTGGGCAGCTTCGTGTCTATGGGCATTTTCGCCTGGTTCGAGCAGAGCATAATAGGAACACAGAGAATTATCGGGGGAGTCCCTGCAGTCGATGCCGCAGGCGAGCCTGTGCTCATTACCAGCATCAAGGAAGCCCAGCCTTCGCAGATTACAACAATCGTGGCCGTAGTGGCCGTCCTGTCCGCCATATTCTTCATCCTCTCCTTCCTGATGACTAAGGAGCACGTGAAGGTGCAGTCGGACAAGTCAGAGAAAGGCTCAATCAAGCGCGACCTCAAGGCCCTGGCAAAGAATACTCCATGGTGGACGCTTACCCTGGCCTCAATCCTCCTTCTGGTAGTAGGCTCGATGAGGGGCGGCGCCATGCCATACTTCTTCTCCAATATCCTTGGCGGCAGCGCCCTCTTCGGCTCGGTTCTCTTCCTTACCATAGGTGAAATTGCTCAGCTCCTCGGAGTGACGATTGCTGTTCCTGTGTCCGAGAAACTCGGCCGCAAGACAAGCATTATCCTTTGCCTCGGAGCGATAGGGCTGTTCAGCCTCTTCGTGGCCTTCGTGCCTTCGTCGCCCGCAGGATTCTGGATGTTCTTTGTGCTCCACCTTGTAGTGTGCATCTTCATCGGTCTGATTTCTCCGCTTCTGTGGACCATGTTCTCGGATGTGGCCGATTACTCCGAGCTTAAGAACAAGTCGATGTCCACCGGCCTTATCTTCTCATCGTCGTCGATGGCCCAGAAATTCGGAAGTGCCTTCGGTAGCGCCCTGGTTGCCGGCGTACTCGGCCTGGCCGGATATGAGGCTGGCGTGGCGGAGAACAGCGAAAGCATCAATTCCGCCGTCCGTGGCCTTATGAGCTGGCTCCCGGCCATCGTCGCCGGCCTCGGCATCGTTTCGATGCTGTTCTATACCCTCACTACTGATAAGATGAAACAGATTCGCGCCGAACTAGCTGCAAGCAAGCAGTAGAGGGGGAGTGAATACAATAAAACACAGGGTGGCCGTGTGTGACATGAACCCCGAAAGTTAGACAAAAAACTTTCGGGGTTTTGTTATGAAACACAATTACGAGCAGTTATTGCATTACATGCATTTATTGGAGAAAGGATATAGTGCATGGAGTATTCACAGCGAGTATGGTATTAACA
>JAFSPG010000013.1 GCA_017443025.1 Bacteroidales bacterium
ATTGCCGTTCTGAACCTGCCCGCTATAATCCAAGAGAATGGTCGCGTTATTCCGATGATAGTTCCATACGCTGAACGGATAATATGCCGCATAAGAAGCATTGTTCTTTAATGCCCATCCGCCACCATCAAAAGAGGCACTTGTGCTGCCCTGGGTAGCGGAAATAGGAAACTCCACCTGATTCCCCTTGTTCGGGAAAATACCAAGTGTATCGCCGACGGCCCAGCTAAAAATCAAAGCATCATCATCCTGCACAGAAGTCCCCTTGGTATGAACGCCTCCAGATATTGATTCAAACTGAATAGGCGCCGGCCCGATAACGGTAACTTCCCGGACCTCTCCATCTATGCCATCAAAAGAGTCTTCCTTATTATTGACACATGCGCTCAGGCTTGCTGCAATTATCACAAAAAGCAAATTTGATGCTTTCATATATCGTAATTGTTATTTCCTTGGTAATTATTAATTAAAGCTCAGATATGCAATTAATCCGGATATACCGGTTCCGGGCCAACCACGACGGAGCCAAGCGCAAGGGCTACATCGTCCTTACTCCTTACCACTATCTTATAGCTATAACGATGGCCTGGTAAATATCCTTCGGAGGGGGTGGAAACGATAATATTGTCGACATCATACTGAGTGCCTTCAAAGGTGAAAGAATAACCTAATTTAAACGACTGCAATTCGGGTACGGTGAATATCTCCCCTATTTTCACTCCCTCTGCCGTAGGATACGCTTCTTTTTCGAAGGATACGTCGTACGGCTGTTCCGGGTCGATGATTTTACCAGTCAAAACATCCAGTTTTCCCTTGGTTGGTAATCCTGATAATCGAATTTCTGTAAAGTATAACGACGAATCCAGAGACTCTTCAGCCTCCTTGCTCTCCGCTTCAATAGAGAATGTAAGTTCTGTAGTCAAATGCTGGAAGGTAAATGACGGAAGATAATTATCGTCATCGGGATACCATTCCCGAGCAGCTATAGCGTAACTCTTGTTGAATCCGTTCATATCGGGTTCTATCCCATCGGGGTCCTTAAGTACCGGAGCCACTGATTTTGCCCAAAGGATATCATTTTCTCCAAAAGTAACCGGAACCAGAAATGCATTACTGGCAAACTTTCCGGACGCGGGGTCGCCTGATTCAGACGTGCGGTATGCATAAAAAGTATAATTCGAAGCAATTGAAGGATAGCAGATAGCTTTACCCTCCTTAAATCCTACCTCACCAGTATTAGACTCCAGTATCTCATTATAGAAAAGAACCGAGGCAAAATCAGAGGGATCAATTGTACGTGAAGCATCAAGGGCCAACACTCCATATAGCCCATCGACACTCGAAATTTCAGCCTTGGTGCCAAGTACCGGGCTCATTGATATATTGCGGGCGAAGCAAATGGGAACCTCTTTCTCGCTTAACGGTTCACGAGCAGGTTCAGACTTCGCACAGGCAAAGGCAAGCGCCCCGACTACACAGGCAATAAATATGGAACTTATTTTTCTCACTTCTTGAACAAAACGTATTCTAATCCGATTGACATACTAAGCAGTTTGTCAACATAGTTGGAGTATTTAACTTCGTGCTTGTTGGACCAAGTCTGATAAGGGACTATGGTATATCTCGGTTCGATGTATATTCCAAGACGGGGGAAGGCCTTCCAAAGGAAACGAATTCCTCCACCGAGACCTATATAATAATCTTTATCCATTCCGGAGCCTGATTTTTCCATATACCCGGCCTCAGGCCCTATTACAGCCGCAATCTCAAAACGACGTGAATCGCCGATCAAATGCAATATATCATAAAGGGCATCCATTCTTGCAAACATATACTTTCCTCTATGCGTAAGGATGCCGGCTTCGGAATAAATTGTACCCCATATTGGAGCGGCATAGCCAACGCTGAGCCGCCATTGGAAATAATCAGAATACGCCCTTCCTATTCCGAAAAGATATTCAGGCCCGGCTTTCTTGCTCATGCTAAGACCTGAAAGAGAAGACAGCATTACTCCGCCTCCGCTAATTGAAACCCGCCAGTCTAAGCCTGGATCGGCGGAATGGTAATTCCTGTCAATGTTGTAATTTATGCCGACGCTTCCCTTGAAAACAGGAATGTATTTTCGCCAGTTATCCTGCCTTACCAGATTTCTACCCTCCTGATGAAGCTCGAAAAGCGGCTCGATGACAAAATCCGTATGCGGGGCCAGATGGCTTACAAACTGAACACCAATGTGGCCAGTGAAAGCGGGATGGCTGTTAACGTCACTGCTCGCCTTTCCATAGTTCAATCCTAAACCGGCAACTGCGACAACGGAAACGGGGCGACTAAGAGAGTAACCGGCAACATACGAGCTTATATCGAAGAGATATGATAAGCGGAAATATAAGGTCTTAACGCGCTCACCATAGTAATTATCCCGGAAATAGCCGGCACCGGCTGCCAGAAATACTCCATGATAGTGCGCCATCAGCGTACTGGGAGCACGTCCAATCCTTTTTGCCTTCATTATCTCGGCCTCGGAAGGAGTCTTGGTAAACCACTTACCAAAACCAACTGAAGCCAGGGGGCCCATACCATAGTTATCCGCATAGGGCCGGTAATAGATTCCCATCAGCGAAATCCATGTATTGCTTAATATCGAACCTTTTGAGAACTCATCGTTTTCCGGACGATATCTGGATATCATCTTATAGTGCAAAACACTCTCTTGCCTGGTGGTATCGGATTCCGGGGCCTGTGCATTGCATACAAGGCTCAACAACAAAAATAATATGGCAAGGGTGTATTTCATTAGTAGCAGTATTCTAATTCAAGTAAGGAAGGATCCTCCAGCACCTTGAGGGATTCCTCATAAAAATCTTCAAGAATCCACGCATCGCCGGCAGCCACATTCTTAAGGCTGGGGTCGAGCTGGAAGGCCTTGACGAGCTCGTGCATCATTTTGCTGCGCTCAGGTGAAAACATATCCATATTGACATATTTATTCATCCCTCGCATTTTAGCGTCAAGGCTGAAGTACTGAGCTTTCAGGTAGTGGGTTATAGGATCAGATTCATCCAATTCATCCAGAGACTTTCTTGCTCTTGGCATATAACCCATAGCCATAGCCATTACAACCTTGTTCCTTGGAGAAGTATTTGACAATACTTCGTAGGTGTGTTGATCAGGCTTCTTTCCGGCAAGACAGTCGGTAATAGTTTTAAGATACTCGTATTTAGTAGGCAGACCCTTCATATATACGAGTTGCCTGGCTCTCTTGAATTTCTTGGCGCCAAGCATCATTATGACCTGATTCGCCACAACGGCATCAGGGTTGACAGTATATTTGCGCCCTGTTTTAAAGTCAGTCCAGGGCTGGTTAACCATTTTTTTCTCCTCAACAAAAGGAGCCAATATGGTTGTATCCGCTTCTCCGCGGCTGATAAGCGACGAAGCCAATAAATTGGCAGGAAGAGGCCACCTGTCGCCGGACTTTTCAGCGGCATTAATGGCACTTCGGCACAAGGCCTCAAATTCTTCAGTATCCTTGACTACCTGGAAAAGGGCGTAATACTCATATAACGGGAGAACCGTACCGGGGGCAGTATATGAAGGGTCGTTCTTATAACGATAGTATATTTCCTCCGGCGTCAGTTCGCGGTATACTTCATAGGTGTATTCAACTTTAACCGTACGAAGTTTCGGAAGCCTTTCGGCGATAAGGGTCTTATAGAAAGGCAGAGCCCTTACGGCCGCACCCTGAGCATCAGGACGGCCGGGATGTCTGGCTACTATATCCCTTATCTTACCGGCTTCCGCCTTGAGGGAATCCGCCCACAGCAAATCGGCAACTTCTTCCCAACCGGCTACCCTCGAAGAGAAATTCTTAACCATCCTCTCCTGCCTTGCCCTCGGGATAATGGAGAGCAATTGGTCCGAGAGGAAACTCATTCGCTGTCTGGCAAGGACGTTGTTTTTATCCAAACTTCCTTCAGGAGATGCCACACCGCTCACAAATAATGTTTTGAGTGTATATCCTTCAGACTCGTTACGAATAAGATTATTGATATCGTTTCGAAGCCCGGCAAGCTGTTTTGCCCCTAATGTATCAGATGGATCAAGCTTAGCCGAAGACGGAAGGAAGTTAAGAGAAAGGTCTCTGACATCATCAACCTTAGTCCTAGTTGCACGACGACGGTATTCAGGCAAAGAAGCATCCAGGTTGTTTGCCTCCAGGCTGTACTCGAGGAAGCGCATCCTGTTTATCTTGCGTTTGGTATCCTCATAAAGCGTGTCCGAAAAATAAACCCTGTTGTAATCTTCAAGCCAGAGTTTCTTCGGAATCAATACGAATTTATCCGGATCATCAAGATAGATACTGTCGCGCCAGGTAACGGAGGAGAAAGATTCGTCCAGAATATATTTTTTCCCGAGAGCTTTAAGTCTTTCGCGAGTACTGTCGGCATAGCCAAACATAGGGTCCCTTTCGCCTTTATAAGCCATTCGCCTCAGCTGGGTAGCGTGATACTCATCGCCGTCAAGAACTATTGGCACACGGAATTCCAAAGTATCAGTCCTTTTCTCCCCATCAACCACGAAATACTGCATTACAAAGCGGCTGTTCTTCTTTGCAAGCCTTTTTTCAGGGAAAGGATAAGTTCCACTGAGCCTTAGGTAATTACCACCGACATCTATATCTTCTATTACCGGACGGGCATCAATCTCGGCTGAAACAATCGATTCATCCAATGTCCTGGACAGGTCAAAACTGATATTGATCTCATTTTTGCCATTAACAGGAACCAGTTTGCACTGGACCTCGGCTGATGGATACACGAGAAGGAGCGCCCCGTTAGGGTACACCTGGATTTCATAATATCCCAAATCGGGAGTTGTTTCGATTATGAGTCCGAAATCCTGGAAAAAACCTTCAGCTCCTGCTTTCTGCCAGGCTTCAAATTTCGCCTTGACATCCTGAGCTTCGGCTACGGTGTTGTACCCGATTATCCTCAGCTCAGTATCGGTTATCGGTTTATTGTCATCCACTGGGTTGCGAACCATCCCGAATACAAGCATCCTATCCTGACCATAAACATACAGTGAGGATAGCAGAAGGAGCAACAGTATTATTTTCAGATATCTCATCGAATGATATATATCAATGTTACCGCCGCCTTGACAGGGAAAAGTTTATATCCTTTGGAATTAACCGTGGAGGTCTTTCCGAAGAAGTATGCATCGTAGTTATCGTCTACCCAATACTGTTTCTGCCGGAATACAGCTATGCCGGTTCCTGCGCTAAGTTCCAGGCCCAATCTGGGACCGAGAGAAAACACATAACCTCCGGAGAATCCCAAGCCAATGGCGTTTCCGGAATATACATGAGAAGAAATGGTCATATCGTAGGAAGCTGCAAATGCAGCAATGCCTATGTATTCCCTGATTAACGGGCGACCATTGAACCAGTATCTGAATTCAGGTTGGACAACAACGAGCTTGGATTTAAGTCCGTAAGGATTTTTGTGGCCGAAAACCGAGAATCCAACACTTGTATTTTCGCCCGTTACCAGCTCCAGCCCGATATCGGGAGTCATCGCAGCCCATGAAAGTAAATTCGTTTTTACTGCGATTTGCTGCGCCGACGCCACACCGCTCCCCAGGAACAGCCAGAGGGAAACAATGACAACGGACAGAGCCGGTAACGTTCGAAAATGTTTCATTATCCGATAGTTGCTATGACATTGTCATTAATCGGAGCCTCATTCCACTCTTCCAGTTCGAGCTTAATCTGAATATTCTCGAGAGAGCGGATGATGATTTTGTAAGTGTAGGATTTCCCTGCAACGAAACCGCCATCTGGTGCGGAAAGAGCGTAACCTACTCCGGTGCCATCAGTGGGGGTAAAGGCCCCTGTTGGTACAGCAAGAGTAAATTGTACACGCAAATTATCATTAGTGGGCATAATGAATAAGCCTGTTCCGAACTCGGATGCCTTTTCCGTCGGCAATAAGGGATAGGCCGTTACAGCCAGGCTGTCAGCAGTAGCAGTAGCTTGTATGTCTCCAGTAAGAACATCTAGTGTAGCCTGGGATGTGATATCATTATCCGAACCGGAAGAGATATTTAACGCTGTAAGTGTTACCAGAGGATTTGAATACTTATCAACAAATGTTGCTGCAGCATCCGCATCCTCTGCCACGACTTGAAAATGAAGGGCGGCAGTAAGGTGCTTGAATGTAAGCTTAGGCAGATAATTTTCCCATGATGACAAGTTCTTGCGAGCTGCACGCTGATACTCAGCATTAAAGCCTGTATAAGTTTTTGCCTCTTCACCAGAACCAACTTCAAACGAAGTGGCATCTGCTTTGGCCCATAGGACATCTACTTGGCCTACATCAAAGGTCTTTGTATGAGTGCCTTTGTCAAGATTGAAAATAGTGGAATCAACCTTAACTTTAGTATCACTTGTATGCCAGGCATAGAAGCTGTAATTATAGCTATCTGGATTGTAAAGCGGATAATACTTGGTAATGGGACTGGTTCCGTCTTCCTTTGAAATGAACTGTGCTTGTAAGCTTACACTTTTTGCAACCTCATCTCTGAATAATTCGTCCATGTTTGTTGCATCGTATGCAAGAACGCCAAATTCTACACCTTCCAGGCTTGTAATTGCAGCTTTTGTCTTAACAATTGAAGGAGAGCCGGTACTGAGAATAATTGGGACCTCCTTAGTAATGTCGGTAGCCCATTCGGGCATTTCGTCCTTAGGGGAAGGACTGTCTTTGGAACAAGCCGGAGCCAGAACAATGGCAGTCAAAACAACGGCTGTGAATATATAAGATATACGTTTCATAAGCAAATATTTTGATTACGGTTTACGGACAATAGGAATCATCGCTACTAATCCTTGCCGATTTCAATCTCACCAGGGACCTGATCCCAGGCCTCAAGACCTACTTCAATCTTAATACTTTCAAAGTCGTAGACTGTGATATGAACAGTGTACATCTTTCCGGCAATTGCTACTAATCCACCAGGAATATCAATAGCCGTATTTACAGATTCAGACTTATCAACTCCTTCCTGAGTAAGTGTAAAAGAAAGATTGTACTGTGCCAGACCGGGCATAACCATAAGGCTTTCGCCCAACGGCTGATCAAAAGCTGTAACAATGAGTGGTTTCAATTCCACAGTCTTACCTGTTACAGGATCGATTTCCTTCAAAGACATCTCTGCCTCAGAATCTGCATACACAGTCAAGTCGCTGTTAACTATATCCAATACACCTTCAGCCGGTGATTTGACTTTAAGATTAGAAATCTTAATCACGTTGCCAGACTCGGATGTTCCATTGGAAACGATGAATTTGAAACGGGAAAGCTGATGTTTGAAGGTAAGAAGAGGATGAATGTTCTTTCTCGCAGAATACGCGCTGAAAAGACGCTCTCTTCCAACTGATATTGATTCTACCTGATGATTTTCTCTTACTGCAGCCGCAAGCATTACATCCTGCGAACCGTCAATCGTAATCGGCAGTGATATCGTACCGTCAGCAACAGTAGGAGTTGCCTCAATATCATCAATATAGTAACCGAAGAAGTCGTAGCACTTCAAGAGGTCATAATAGACTGGATTCATATCGGCATCCTTAACTTCAATAAGAGTCCCTTCTTCTGGAACTGCCGGGATAGCGATATTATCTATACGGATATCATCAAAATCGAGGGCATCTTTTTCGGGACTAATACGGGTAATACCATATACATTCACCGAATCTGTCGTTTTCCAGGTATCTACGCCTCCGATAGATTTAGTGGTAGTACTAACCGGTGCAAGGTTGGAACCAAAAAGGATAGGAATCAGGGTTCCTTCAGGAATGTTTTCATCAGGGTCTACAATAGCTGTAGTCTGAGATTTCTGGCAGGATGCAACAGCAATGAGTGCAAGAGCTGCGAAGATGATAGTTTTTTTCATAATTGATTATAAATTAGTTTTTCTTAATTAGTTTTCGTCCGGATCGATGGTCACGGTTCCACCATCTTTCCATTCATCCAAGGTGACTTTAACTTCAACTATCTCCAGGCCGTATACATATATATACACTTTGTACTGATATCCGGCCTCGGCCTTTCCTGCTCCCGTGCCACCTGTAATATTGGCAAAATCAATCTCGAGGTCACGCGGCACACCCGTGGCAGCAGTATAACCTTCCTGATAAAGGTCAAGGTTGAGTTTGTATACGGACTTTCCGGGGATAGCAAGAATACTACCATCGATTTTTACGGTATCGCGAGGAGAAGTAGTGTCTGTCTTAGGTGTATAGGCAGGGCACTTGATACGGGAAGACTCACTCCCATCAAGAATCGTGAGAGGAGCATCCGGAGTAGGGTGATGCCACAACTTTAGGAAGCCGGGGTGAGATGACTCGATAAGATTGTTCTCGGGAATGTTTCCCGCTACTGCGAATGTGGCAAGTGAATCAGACTCCACGCTGAGTCCGACCACGTATACATTGTCTGCTACAATCTGACTTCCGCTGATTATCTCGAATTTGAATCTTGAGAGCTGGTGTTTGAACAGCAGATCAGGCTTTACACCCCTTCTGGCAGAATATGCACTGTAAACCTTTGCCTTGTTAATCTCAATACCCTCTGTATCCCTGTCTACATCAGCCTTGGCAATCATTATATCCTGCGTACCGTCGATAGCGACATCTACCGTAATCAGGTTATTCTCCTGATCTACATCGACAACCGGTGTTCCAACGGGGTATGCTTCGTTTTCTTTGTATTTGTTAATAGCTGCACCGTCAAGATAATAAGCAAAGAAATCATAGTATCCTTCGCCGTAGTAGAAAGGCTCATTAGGGGCAGTTGCAGCAGAATTGTAGAGATTGATATCACCGCTTACACCATCAGAAGGAGAATAAGCAAGGACATTGTCGATAAAAACACCTTTCGTTTCTCTATCCAAAGAGAAAACGAACAGGGAGTCATTCCCACTCCATCTATCAATAGCTCCTACGGCTTTGGTGGTTGTGCGTACGCTGCTGAGATTGGAAGAGAAGAGTACAGGCTGAGGTGTACTGTCGTCAATGACGATTACCTCCGCCGGAGAATCGGGGTTCTTGCTGCATGCAAATACCGCAAGCAGCGCAGCAGCAAGAAAGATAGAAATCTTGTACCTCATAATTTTATTGATTTGTAAATAATAATCTATGCATTATCCTCGTCTTCATCAGGATTGATCGTGAAGCTTCCGCTTGATTTCCAATCAGTTAAGGAAACACTCAGATCAACCTGCTGCAAGCCGAATATGGTCATCGTCACATCATACTGATGTCCGGCCTCAGCCCTGGCATCCTTAGTTTGCCCTGCGGCCACCTGAAGGTTTGCAAAATCTATCTTAAGCGAAACCTTGAAGTTACCGCCTTCAATGGAATAGTCATCCTGATGGAGCCACAGGGAGACTTCGTAAACTTTATCTCCGGGAATCACCATCATAGGCTCTCCGAAAACATCGCCGGCATGTGTATTATCTTCATAATACTTCGGATTGTCCGCCAATTCGCGTGTGTAGTCAACCAACTCTCCCGTGACTTCGTCTTTGTGCTGAAGCCAAACGGATTTCCTGGCAACTCCCGCGGTGTCAGTAAGACCAATAGGTGTCGAGGCGTCGTTGGAAGCAATAACCAAAGTTGCCTGACGTCTGGTCTTTACCGTAAGGGAGTCAAGAATAATATGGTCTTGCGTAGCCTGGTTGCCGGCCTTGACAAAGAAATTAAAGCGGGATAGCTGATGTTCAAATACCAGATTGGGAACTACTCCCCTTCGTGAGGAATGAGCTCCGTAAGCCTTTGATGCTACAGCGCCCTTGTTGTAAATCTTATTAGCCTTGTCAACGTCTGCCGCGACATCAGCTTTTGCCAGCATAATGTCTTCCTTGCCGGTAATATCGAAGGGAAGGGTAATGGTTAATCTTTCCTTGTTGGCGTTCGGTTTCGGCAGCAGTTGTTTTTCACTGCGGTCTGCATTGTAAGTTGCGGCATCATCTACATAGTAGGCGAAAAAGTCATAATAGTACATTTCCCTGTAGAAGAAATATTCCTTGGTACTTTTTACCCTGTAGACGTATATCGTAGTATCCGTAGCCGCAGGCATTGGAGACACGGCGCCAACATTATTGATGAGGAACGCATTCTCATCTTCTATGTCATACGGATTGTCAAGATCCTGAGGGAAGACAAGCGCTCCGTTGACCTTCCGGATACCATACACATAAAGCGAATCCTTTCCAGTCCAGTCATCAAGCGCTCCTGCCGACTTGGTGGTAAGGCTTGCTACCATGTTGGATGAGAAGCGTACAGCCTGAGGGTTATTATCGTCGATAACGCTCTCCGGCTGCTGAGAAGCAGGGGTTTTACTGCAGGCAAATATCACAGATATTGTCGCCGCAAAGACTAGTGCAAATTTGTACTTCATATCTTTTGATTATATATTTATCTATATGTTGTTTTCTATATCATCAGGGTCAAGATAGAAAGAGCGTCCACCTTCCCATTCCGTCATCGTAACAGTGCTTTGTACATTCTGAAGGCCCCAAATTACCATAGTAACAATGTATTTTGTTCCTGCCTTGGCAACGGTCTCAGCCTCAGGCTGCGGTTCGGATGAAGAAGTTTGGAAAGAAATATTCAACGATACTTTAAAAACTTCCTGGGCGCTGTACCCATCCTGCTGCAAGTAAAGAGTGACGGGGTATTCTTCCTTGCCTGGGAATAGCATCATCTCCCCAAGGGTGTCTACCTTCTCGGTTACGTTAATGGCATTATCCTTATCAAGTATCACCAAATTCCCCGGGCTACCTCGGCGCAGGAAAATTTCAGTTGTTTCGCCTTTTTCCGTAATGCCTTGTTCTGATCCGACCACAGTCATATCAGCTTCGTCATGAGAGTTGACGCTCAGCCCAACGATCCTAATTTTACCTGCCCTCGGATCAGTATCCTCGAATCCTGTTTTTATTCTAAACACAAAGCGGGAAAGCTGATGTTGAAAAACGAGGTTCGGATGAACATCGCGCCTTGCCGAGTACGCGCTGTAAAGATCAGTTTCATCAACATCTGAGCCTTCCCTGGCATTAGCCAAGTCCTCTGCATGGTTAGTAGTGGCCAGCATCACATCCTGGGTGCCGTCTATTTTTATAGGAATTACAATAGATGACTCGGAATAGGCCGGATCACCTAGAAGTGCATCATCGACATAAGTGGCGAAAAATTCGTATTTCTTGTTGCCTTCGTAATAAAATGGTTCCTGATCAGCGGCCTTGGGATTATACAACTGTATGGGGCCCTTAAGGTTCTTTTCTTCAGAGCCCTCTTCTTTTGCAGGAGCTAGCGCGGAAATCCTGTCGATATAGCGTCCCGTCTGCACATTCAGCCCAGCAGAACCGTGTTCTATCCCATATACAAATACTTCGTGGGCATCCCATTCATCCAGCGGGCCGTACGCAGAAGAAGCCTTGGTGACGTTCACAAACTGCACGTTGGAGCCAAGCAGGATAGGGGTTCCTTCGACTCCGGGCACACCTTCAGAAGACGCCTTATTACAGGAAACCATAGCAAGGTAACCCGTGAACAATAAAAGTATGGTGTATCTCATTCTCATTATTTTTCTGGTCTTTGGTCGTCGGTAATGTCATCAAGCAGAACCGGATCGCTCCAAGGCGTAAGGACAGCACCTACCGATACATTGTTTCGTCCGAATACTTCAAATATTATATCATAGCTATTACCACTGAGGAACTCTCCCTGAGAGAGTTTAATCTTTTTAACATTGTCTGCCGGAGCCCCCCCGTTTAATCCAGGTTGGGAAAGGCCTATGCTTATTTCATAAGACGCCTCCGGGCTGACAAGAAGAGCTGAGCCTCCGGCAAGGTCTATTATTCCCTCATCGGAATCAGCATTGTCGCGCGTCACAATACTCTGTTTAACATATTCGGAACCATCTTTTTCCGTAAGCACAAAGGTTGCCGTATTATCGTCGAACTCCAAGTCTAATATGCCATCCCGGCTTGCAAGTGTAAAGGTGCCGGTACTGCGGGACTTAACCTTGACATAATGGATATCGACCTCCTGATTATGCCCGGGAGTAAGCCCCGGCTTTGCCTTGAAGTTAAGCTTGACCAGAGAATGTGAAAATTTAAAAGTCGGGTTAATATAGCGACGGGCGCTATTATAACAAAAATACTCTCCCTCCGGAGGAACCGCATTTGAGCGCATTATATCGTTGCGGCCATCGATTGTTATCTTTGCTGACACTTTATCGGCCGTGGCTTTTATTCCGGTAAGTGGGATATCATCGATGTAGCAGGCAAAGAAATTGTACGGGTAGTCGCTGTACTGGCGTGATGGATAGTTGACCGTCTCTTCATCGGCCCATCTTGCAAGGGTTTCTTTTCCGTCAAGAGTAGCACGGCGGCCAAAGAGAAGGACGCTCGGAACAGCATCGTCCTGGGAAGGGACAGCATCATACCTTACCCCGTCAACGGCGCTGAAAGCAAATACATATATGGATTTTCCGGCGAACATTCCGTAATTTTCAATTTCTCCCGAGCCCTTGACGTCAACCGTTCCGGAACTCTTACCAACATATACCTGTACCGGAACCTCATCCGATACGTCGGTATAATCGGGCATCAGTCCCGGGAACGAATCTTCGTCACAGGATGTAAAAACGGCCGTTGCCGCAATAAACGGTATAATGACTCTTTTATTCATCGGGTTCATCCGGGATAACATCTATTGAATGGTCGCCATCTCCCTCGATCCATACTTCAAAAGCCCCGGATTCTTCAGGAGAATCAGATTGGTTCTTGATATGGATTACCTTTGCAGTGGCGTCGACGATTCCTTCCGCACGTTCAAGACGGTAGCGTCCAGTTACATCTATCTCGCTTACAAGTGCGGACGCTCTAAGCTCTTCAGACAGGTTTATGTGTATTTCGGTCAGCTGTGATACTCCTTGAAGTTGAATCACCACAGTCAGCACTCCGCGGCCGAACAAATCTTCTGTGTTTATCGGTGACAGGAGTCCAAGGGTATTGATAGTACCTGTATAAATATCCGAAGTTGTATTGGTGAGTTCAAAGATAGTTCTACCAAGGTCTTCCGGGGATATTGAGGCTGACAGAAGTTCAACTCCCCTTCCCACACCCCGAATACTTGCTGCAGCACGTTCAACTACGAGGTCGCCTTCAGCTTGAATCCTGATCTTGAATGTCAAGCGCTGTAGAAATTTTTGAGGGACGAACTCCAGAAAATCCACCTTATCCGCTTTGTAAGAGAGGTCACTCCTTATATATGAGTGCCAAAGCGGAGACGCCTCCGGAAGCACCGGAAGATTGGTCTCATCCTGAGGCAGGAGAGCTTGAATCAGAGGGTCTTCATTGTCGGAATAATCAGCTTCTCTAAGGTGGGCGGAAAGGTCAAGGAGAGATGTGCTTTTATCTTGAATGAATTCTTCCTCATTACTGACGGTATAGTCATCCGGCACAGAGAAACCCCATACCAGAGAGTGATAATTACCCGCTGCGATGTAAAGGGTATCATCCAAAACTACTGGCTTTACGTGCGCGGTATCGTGAACGGTATTGAGAGATCTGGCCATAGCAAGGACAAACTCTTCCGGGAAAGACTCTTCACCTTCGTCGAAGGTGAAACGGCATAAATAACGGGCATCCTCATTGGACTCCGTCGTTAAATCAGCCCCTGCACAGGCATAGACCATAAGGCCAATTCCTGAGATAAAGACTAATGACCGTATTATTTGCCCGACACGATTCATTCTAGTTGCCTTCCTCTGTTTCTTTGACTACCTGTTTCTTCTCTTTATTCTTGTTTTTCTTTGCTTCCTTGGCCGCCTTCTTTTCAGCCTTTGCCTTCTCTGCTGCCTGACGCTTTTCGGCTTTTAGTTTTTCCTTCTCAGCTTTAAGTTTTTCCGCTTCAGCCTTTTTTTCATCCTTCACTTTATCTGTCTCCTGCTGATTTGGCTCCTTAACTTTTTCGGATTCAGCTTTGCGACGTGAAGAAAGTTCTTCCTTTACATCACTTTCAAACTTTCGCACCATTGACTTGGAAACAGACACGAGCTTGGACTTAAGTTTTTTCTTATGGCTGTCATTAAGCGAAGGATGTTCCTCGACTTGTTTAATTCGCTTGTTCAATTCTTCTTTAATGTACCGCTTGTATCCATTTACGTATGATGAATCCAGAGATTCAGGCATGCGGTTTTCTTCCTTCAACCCTATGTCATATTCGGTTTTAGTCTTGAAATACCCTTTAATGACCTTGAGTTGCTCAGAATAATACGTATCTGAAGGGTCGTATTTGCTGTATTTATCTTTAACCGACTTCTTTCTCCAGGAAAAAACAGCCCTGATTTCACTAATTACCGGATAGGGCTTGATATGCCAGTCGTGACTGTGCGCAGGATCCACTACATAAGAATAGGTATTCCGGTCAAGTCGATATCCATCATACTTCATAAATACCAAGCCGGCCGAAAAACCAAGTTCAAAATCTACTACTCCACTTTTATAGTTGTAAAGCGGGGCTTCCCAACCATATGATATACCTACCCCCACGGCACTACCTTGCCGGCCCAATGAGCCCGGCTTAAAAGAAAACGTAGCATAGTCGGCATAAACACCGAAATAATAGGCGCGCCAAAACTTAGGTTTTTTCCTCTCAGTGTTGATAAGTCTGGATAACCCCTTATGCTCAGAATCCTTTTTGATTGGCTTATGCCTGTAATACCACCTGAATTCGGGGCGGATATCAAAAAGATCGAGGACAAAGTCGGGTGGATACTTATGATACGTATTCCAATTGTATTTTAAACCGAGTTGAAGAACAGAATGATTGTACTGCGACGGAGAGAGGTCAAAAGCTACAGTGACATTAGGAATGGTTGCAATCCATTCTGCGACGTTAGTCTTAAACGCCCAACGCTCTGAGAAAGACAAGCCTGATTTAACTTCCTGCTTATTGGCATTAGGCAAACTTTGAGCTTGCGCTATACCAGTAAGCAGGCATAGCGACAACACAAAAAGAATTCTTTTGACAGAAACGGCCACCTGTTTTGTTAGTTCTAAAACCAACAAAAGAAGCATGATGTTTCATCTATTTCAGGACGGAAGGTTGTGGTAAGACCTAGAATGCCGAACTAGATAAAACTCATGCTTCGCAACAGAAAAGCCTTATGGAAAGACCTTTATATAACAAAGATGAGTGCCATCGCCGCCTTCTTCATTCTGAAAAACTACCACATTTTCCGTCAAGAAGAGCGAAAACAAATACTTACAATTGTTTGCTAATTAGCGGCAAATATAAGTATTTATTTTTACAATAGCACTCAATTATGTAATTTTTCCGTCGGTATAGGACGGATAACAATGTGTATACCTTTGTAGATTTATCCTATTATATATTTGGTCTATTTCTGCGGGAAGAGGCCGTACATCTGGCCGTCGATCATATCGGTTACGATCTGGAAGTCTTCGGGGTGGTTGCCGAACTTGATTTTGTCGGCGTCCACGATGAGAAGATTGTGCTCGTAGTCCTTGATCCAGTTCTCGTAGCGCTCGTTAAGACCGGTGAGATAGTCGATGCGGATACTCTTCTCGTATTCGCGGCCGCGCTTCTGAATCTGGGCTACCAGATTAGGGATGGAGCTACGCAGGTAAATCAGCAGGTCCGGCGGGTTGACCAGCGACATCATCAGGTCGAAGAGGTCGGAATAATTCTCGAAGTCACGGGTGGACATCAAACCCATGGCGTGGAGGTTGGGGGCGAAAATGCGGGCATCCTCGTAAATGGTTCGGTCCTGGATGATGACTTCGTCGCACTTGGAAATGTCGACCACATCCTTGAACCTCTTGTTGAGGAAGTAAACCTGAAGATTGAACGACCATCTTTCCATATCCTCATAGAAATCGGAAAGATAAGGGTTGTAGTCAACCGATTCAAACTTAGGTGTCCAGCCGTAGTGGGCTGCCAGCATTTTGGTCAGGGTCGTCTTGCCGCTGCCGATGTTTCCTGCAATCGCTATATGCATATCTTGTAAATTTTTATTGCTTGTCGGGGAAGAGGCCGTAAAGTTCGGAGTCTATCTTGTCGGTGATGTGGGCGAAATCCTCCGGATTATTCTCGAAATCGAGGTTGTCGGCGTCGATGGTAAGGACCTTGCCCTTGTAGTCCTCGCCGATGAATTTCTCATAGCGGTCGTTGAGGCCCTTGAGATAGTCGATTCCGATGCTCTGCTCGTAGTCGCGGCCACGCTTCTGAATCTGAGATACCAGATGCGGCACGGAAGAGCGGAGGTAAATCATCAGGTCGGGATACTTGACCGTCGACATGATTGCCTCGAACAACCTCATATAGGTGGAGAAATCCCTCTCGGAGAGATTGCCCATAGCGTAGTTGTTGGCCACGAAAATATATACGCCCTCGAAAATCGTACGGTCCTGGATAATGACCTTCTTGCTCTTTGCTATGTCAAGAATGTCCCGGAAACGCTGCTCAAGAAAATAAATCTCGAGGTTGAATGACCAGCGGGGAATATCCTTGTAGTAGTCTTCGAGATAGGGATTATAGGTGACGGATTCGTACTTCGGCGTCCAGCCGTAGTAATCGGAAAGCATTCGGGTGAGGGTTGTCTTACCACTACCGATATTTCCTGCGATTCCTATATGCATATCCCTATATGGCTTATCCGCACAAACTTACGAAAAAATTTCTTATAGTAAAACCCCTTGCTCTGTTTTTTTTATCGTGTCAACATCTGGCCGCCAATGAATTCCCTCATGATGGATGTCGGCGGAACGGCCGCTATTTCTTCAGGGGTCAGAGCTACTATGTAATTGAGGAAATTCAGCATCCTGACAGCCTCGGTGTATGCCGGAGAGTCGGGACGAATCCGGCGCAGGAGCGGCTCGGCGTAGTATTTAAGCAGCGGGAGTTCGAATATGAGGGCCGTATTGAAGATGGCATCGGCGTTCTCCTGGAAGGGGAATATATTCTTTGCCTCTCCCCTTCTGACGCTGGCCCAGCGGAGTATCGTCTCTTCCGGCGATATTCCACGTACTCGGTTGTCTCGTATCATACGGCGCAGCAGACGGTTATCGGAGGTAGATATGGTGTTGTTCTCGTCCATGTACAGCGAGGTGAGGGCCGACGCATATACCCTGAAAATCTTGTCCTGCGGAACACCGGGGACCATCTCCGGGTTAAGGGCGTGAATGCCTTCCATGATGAGGATGTCCTTAGGGCCGAGACGCATGGGAGTTCCACCGCCCGCGACTCTTGAGCCCGTCTTGAAGTCGAACTTCGGAATCACCACCTCTTTGCCTGCCAGGAGATCGAGGATGTTCTCGCCGAGAAGTTTGAGGTCCATAGCATACAGGCTTTCAAAGTCGTATTCTCCGTTTTCGTCACGGGGCGTCTGCTCGCGGTCGAGGAAGTAATTGTCGAGTTCTATCACCTTAGGATTAAGCCCGAGGACGCAACACTGCAGGGCTATGCGGAGCGAAGTGGAAGTCTTTCCGCTGGACGAAGGGCCGGCGATGAAGACGATATTCGCACCACGGGCCTTAATCTCGTCGGTAATGGCTGCGTATTTACGGGAATGCAGGGCTTCCGCCACATTGATGATAAGATTTGCATAGCCAGAACGGATACCCCTGTTCAAAGTACCGAGACCGTTGATATGCACTATGGAGCACCACTGCGCATACTCCGAAAGCGTATCGGAAATCTTCGACTGGCGGTTCATCGGCAGGAGCTTCGAGAAGTTATCCATCATCGGCATCTTTAGGCAGAAGCCTTCGCTGAACGGCGAAAGGGCGAACTTCGTAAGGTATTTCGTAGATGGAACGAGCGGGCCGTAGAATGAATCCCTGTATCCGTCAAGGCTGTAAAGCTTGCTTGTATATTTACCTATGCTTTCGATGAGTTCAGCTTTGTCGGGCTGTTTCTGCGACAGGAACAGTTCCTTTGCCATCGAAGCCTGGACATACTCTTTTCCGAAAGGGAGGTCGGCAGCAACCAGTTCTTCCATACGCTTCTGGAGAATCTCGATTTCTTCGTCGGTGATTTTATAGGTTGCTCCGTGAGGTTCATCGAGAATGGTGCAATACATTCCGCTGGGAAGGGAATGGCCGATAATCAGCACCTTGTCGGGCAGAATGTCGCGCACGGCCTTCTGAAGGAGGAAGCAGAGCGAACGGGCGTAGGTGCGGCGGCCATTGCCGTCGTTGTAGCCGATAAACTCTATCTCCGACATCACAGACACGCGGTAAGACAGCTCCTTGAGCTTATGGTCTACCAGGGCGGCTATTACAGGCAATACTTCACCGGTCTTGGGGTCGGTAACTGTGTTGCAGTACTTTTCGGCGATTTCAATAAGAGGAGTGCCGAGCGTAACGGGAACGGTCGAACCACAATTGGTGATTACCACGTCAAATGTTGCTTGCTCTTTCATTCAAAATTTCTTTTAAATATGGGCCGGTAACCGAATTCGGGTCGGCGGCAACCTGCTCAGGCGTGCCCTTCGAAACTATCCTTCCTCCGGCGCGACCTCCGTCGGGGCCCATGTCGAATAAATAATCAACTGTTTTTAGCACATCGAGGTTATGCTCTATGACGATAACGGTATTGCCCTGGTCCACGAGTTTCTGCAATACCTCAAGGAGGCTCTTCACGTCGTCTGCGTGAAGGCCTGTTGTGGGCTCGTCAAGAACGTATAGGGTGTTGCCGGTGGACTTTCGGAAAAGCTCAGCTGCAAGTTTCATCCTCTGGCTCTCGCCTCCCGAAAGGGTTACAGCAGACTGGCCAAGATGAACGTATCCCAGGCCCACATCCAGCATAGCCCCGATTTTCTGGGCGATTTTAGGAACCGGCTTGAAGAACTCATAGGCCTCGCTGACGGGCATCTCGAGGATGTCGCTAATGTTCTTGCCCTTGTATTTCACCGCGAGGGTGGCATCGTTATATCTTTTGCCCCGGCATTCATCGCAGACAACGTTCACCGATGGCAGGAAATTCATCTCGATAACCTTGATTCCCGCACCCTTGCACTGCTCGCATCGGCCTCCGGGCACGTTGAAGGAGAAGCGCCCGGCGTCAAAGCCGCGCACCTTCGCATCGACGGTATCGGCAAAGAGGGCCCGTATGTCGCCAAATACTCCGGTAAAGGTGGCGGGGTTACTTCGGGGAGTCTTCCCTATCGGGCTCTGGTCAACTTCTATCAGTTTGTCGATGTTTTCGACACCCAGAATGGCATCGTGGGGAAGAGGCTTTGCCGTCGAGCCGTAAAATTTCTGCATCAGGACCGGCATCAGGGTTTCCGACAGCAGAGAAGACTTTCCGCTGCCGCTCACGCCGGCTATTCCAACAAGGCAGCCAAGGGGGATATCTACATCAATATTCTTGAGATTGTTGCCCCTGGCGCCGCGAATTGATATATATTCACCGTTACCCAGGCGGCGTTTAGCAGGAACCGGGATGCTTTTATGTCCACGGAGATAATCGAGCGTGAGGGACGGCCCGATCTTACAATGTGGAAGAGTCTCGGAGTCGGGTTCAATACCCTTCATTACAGCCTCCGTAGGGGCGCTGAGGCAGATTTCCCCGCCCTCGGAGCCCGCACCCGGACCAACGTCCACGAGCCAGTCTGAGGAAATCATGGTCTCTGAGTCGTGCTCCACCACCATTATGGAATTTCCTTCGTCGCGAAGAGTCTTGAGAGAGGCAATCAGCTTGCGGTTATCCTTCTGGTGGAGTCCGATGGACGGTTCGTCAAGAATATAAAGTACATTGACCAGTTTGGAGCCAATCTGGGTGGCGAGACGGATTCTCTGGCTCTCGCCGCCTGAAAGCGTGCCGGTAGGACGGTCGAGCGACAGATAATCCAGGCCGACGTCTATCATGAACCTTACCCTTTCGAGCAGTTCCTTGAGGATGTCAGAGGCGATTCTTCCTTCTTTCTCCGAGAGTTTTTCCTTCAGCGAAGAAAGCCAGGCATAGAGGTCGCTGATTTCCATTGCAGACACATCGGAAATGGTCTTTCCGTCGATTTTGAAGCACTGTGCCTGTTGGTTTAGCCTGGAGCCGCCGCACTGCGGGCAGACTATTTTTTCGTCGATATCGCCGACTATTCCATCAAAAGCCACCATCTCGGAAAGATTTCCCTCCCCTACACGGAGAAGATCCTCGGAGCCGAAGATAATGTGGGTTAAAGCCTCCTCTGGGATGGAATCTACCGGATCAAAGATGGAGAAATCATATTTTCTCGCGATAGCGCGGATAACGTCGAACTTTTTATTCTCACGGACCTTTCCAAGCGGGATAATGGCTCCGTCGGCTATGGATTTCATCCGGTCTGGGATGATGGCGTCCAAATTGACGTCAACTATCATTCCAAGGCCTTTGCAGTGAGGGCAATATCCTTCGGGAGAATTGAAAGAGAAGTTGTGCGGAGCAGGTTCCTGCAGCGACAGTCCGCTCTCAGGATCCACCAGATGCTTGGAATAATGCCGCATCTCTCCCGTTTCATAGTCCATCACGGCCACCGAGCCTTTGCCCCGGGAAAGGGCGTCCATTACAGATTCGCGTATGCGCTTTAAATCGGAAGCTTCGGGTTTAAGACGGTCGATTACGAGTTCTATGAAGTGATTCTTATATCGGTCGAGCTGCGTGACCTCCTGGAGCTCGAGGATTTCACCGTCGATGCGTACCTGGGTGTATCCGCGGCGGCGAAGCTGGTCGAAAAGCTCCTTGTAATGGCCCTTGCGACCCCTTACCAGCGGAGCAAGCAGATAGCACTTGCGGCCGGCATATTCCGATATTATCAAATCAACAATCTGAGCGTCGGTATAACGTATCATCTCGCGGCCGGTCTCAGGAGAATATGCCCGTGATGCACGGGCATACAGCAGTCTCAGGAAGTCATATACCTCGGTGATGGTGCCGACCGTCGAACGGGGATTATTGGCCGTCGTCTTCTGCTCAATGGCGATTATAGGGCTCAAACCCTTTATCTCCTCGACATCGGGCTTCTCAAGAACTCCCATGAAGTGCTTGGCGTAGGTGCTAAGGGTATCCATATAGCGGCGCTGGCCCTCGGCGTATATGGTATCGAAGGCCAGGGAGGACTTTCCGCTGCCGCTGAGTCCGGTAACTACTACGAACTCCCCGCGCGGAATGTCCAGGTCCACGTTCTTCAGATTGTGGGCGGAAGCGCCACGTATTTGAAGATATTCCTTTGCCACTTTTCGGGAAACTTCTATTCAAATCTTATCGGAATCCCCTCTTCCGGCATATCTTCGTCCGGCTCGTTGAAAGGTTGGAGAAAAGGATTCTGTATACGTTCTACGGCAATGCTAGTTTCGGGACCGTGTCCGGGAATCACATCTACGTCGCCTGGCAGGTCCATCAGCTTTTCCATGATACTCACTATCAGTTTGTCATAATCGCCGCCGAAATGGTCGGTGCGGCCGATTGCTCCGGCAAAAAGGGTGTCACCGCTGAGGAGCAGCTTATCGGTTTCATCGTAATAGCAGACACCGCCGGGAGTATGGCCGGGAGTCGTGATTACCTTGAAAGAAATATCTCCGAAAGAAATCTCATCTCCGTCCTTTACCGGAACTGTTTCAAAGGCTGTAGGAGCGTCCGGAAGGCGGAACATACGTGATATTCTGTGATTGCCCTCTACGGTCGGGGCATCGTCAGGACTCATATACACCGGAATGCCATAGGTCGAAGCAAGGGCCGGAACGCCATAGATATGGTCGAAGTGCCCGTGCGTCAGAAGTATCATCTTAGGGCTAATCCCCTCCTTGCCGATAAAGTCGGTCAGGGTACGGAGTTCATCGTCCGTAATGCAACCCGGATCAACTATGGCACCGTCCTTTCCGGCGTCGCTCCAAAGAACTATTGCATTCTCTGCAAAAGGATTAACCGTGAATATCTTGTAATTAAGCATATCTGTTCCCCTCGAAACTTAGGAAGTCAAATATACAAAATTCCGCAATTCCTTGCAAGAAGTCAGGAAGGATGAATGTCCGTGACGGTGCAGTCGAGGCGGCCGTCGGAGAGGCGGACCGAGACGGCGTCGCCTTTCTTGCGCCCCTTGACCGAAGTCATACGGACTCCGGCAGAGTCGGTGACAAGGGAAAAGCCGCGGCGCAGGACTTCAGCCGGGTCGGCGGCGGCGAGCCGGGCCTCGAGCACGCCGAGCTTTGCTTCGGCGTTTGCGAAACGGCCCCGCGCAGCCGTGAGCAGCGCGTCGCGCGCGGCGCCAAGGCGCAATTCCATGGCACCTATCCGGGCAGTATATGAAGCACGGAGTGAGGACTCCAGTGTGCTGATGCGCTGGTCTTCGGCGATATAACAGTCGAGGAAAAGGTCAGCGAGCGCCGTAGGAGTCTTCACATAGGTGTTTGCTACCATGTCTGCAACGTGAAAATCGCGCTCGTGGCCTATGGCCGTAACGACCGGTATCGGACAGCGGGCTATGGCCGCGGCGAGCTCATAATCGTCAAAGCAGGCCAGGTCGAGCTCCGACCCTCCGCCCCTCAAAATCAGCACCGCATCAACCGGTGCGGGCATAAGGCTTCCGTTGCCTTCCGCTTCGCTCCATCCCTCCCAACCGATGGTTGGGCCCCTCCCGTTCATGTGGCCACGGGCGGCCACAGGCCCGGAAGCCTTATGCCCGCACCCGGTTTCACATATAGTCTCCAGGGCGGAGATGATGGAGGCGGGGGCGGAAGCGCCCTGCATCGTCGCCTCGAAGAGCTCGGCTCTCAGCACAAAGCCATACTCGTTCTCCAGCAGATGCTTGCGGAAATCACCCCATCCTGCGGCGCCCTCAGCTGAAATAACCGCGAGCCGATACGGCAGAACAGGCAGACAAAGCTCCTTCTGCATATCCAGCAGGCACTCAGAAGCAAGCCTCTCAAGAGTCTGCCGCTTCTGAAGCTCCCTCTGCCCGAGAACATATGCTCCGTCAATATCCTCAACGGTAAGCGTAAGCCCCCAGAGCGGGCTGAACGACACCTGCACCTGAAGCAGGACTTCCATTCCCGCCTCCGGCGCCTGTCCTGTCTGCTCGATGAAAGATTTAAGAAGGGTTGAGTAGCGGCTCCGCCAGATAACAGCGCGGGCCTTGGCTACCAGAGTACCACCCTCATCGCTCTGCGAAAGCTCCAGATAGCAATGTCCGTTCGACTTGACCGACACACTGCTAATCTCAGCCTTCACCCAGAGCACGTCGGGGAAAGCATCCGACACCGCCGCCGCAGTATACTCCTGCAGCGTCAGCAAATCAATGTATCCCCTCTCCTCCATTTACCGGCGGGTCTTGACGAGGATGACGCCGTTGCCGGACTGCATGCCGTACTTCATCGCACGGCCACCTTTGAGAATCTCTACAGACTGAACGTCGGCCATGTTGACGCCCATAAGGTCACGTGCCGGGACGCCATCAACATAATAAAGAGGCTCATTAGTGCCGTTAATCGAATTCACGCCTCTTATCCTTACGGAGTAAGAAGCGCCTGTCCGCTGTACATAAATAGCAGGGAACTTATTGATGATGAACTCATAAACATTCTCGAAGCGAGTTGCATCTTCTTCGGACACAACCGCTATGGAAGAATTGTCGGTTTTAGCTGAAGCTGAACTGCCTGCGGCTGCATCACGGGACGAGGCGCAGCCACATAAAACGGCAAGCCCTCCTATGAGGAGGGATGCCATAAGAATATGTCTGAAGTGTTTCATAGTACTATGCGATACCGGCGAAGCCCATGAAGGCCATGGCGAGGATGCCGACGGTAACAAGAGCAATAGGAATTCCGCGGAAAGCCTTGGGCACGTTGTTCAGGGCCAGATGCTCGCGGAGACCTGCGAACAGGACCATCGCCAGACCGTAACCGAGAGAAGTAGCGAAAGCATAAATCAGCGACTCTCCGAGATTCAGCACCATAGTCGAACCGCCGATGGTAACCTCCTTGGTAACGGTAATGGCTACGCCAAGCACTGCGCAGTTGGTAGTGATAAGCGGCAGGAAGATACCCAGAGCCTGATAAAGCGCGGGGCTGATCTTCTTGAGCACAATCTCGACCATCTGCACGAGGGCTGCAATCACAAGGATGAAGGCGATAGTCTGCAGGAACACCAGCTGATGGGGCACCAGCAGATACTGGTTGATAAGGTAGGTAACCAGCGTGGCCAGAGTAATCACAAAGGCCACTGCCGCCGACATTCCGGTAGCCGTCGAGAGCTTGCTCGAGACACCGAGATAAGGGCAGATTCCGAGGAACTGCGCCAGTACGATATTGTTAACGAAAATCGCCGAAACAATGATAAGCAAAATTTCCATCATAAGGCAGTCCTCCTACTTCTTTGCAAGAAACTTATTGAACAGAACCATCAGATAGCCCAGAACAAGGAAGGCTCCGGGAGCCATCACGAAGGCAAGCATACCGTCGCCGGTACCGGGAATCTTCCAGCCGAAGGCGGAAAGGCCTCCGAGAAGCTCACGTACCAGGCCGATTACCGTAAGCGAGCAGGTAAAGCCCAGGCCCACTCCGATTCCGTCGAGAGCGGAATCAAGCACTCCGTTCTTGGAGGCGAAAGCCTCTGCGCGGCCAAGCACTATACAGTTCACGACGATAAGCGGGATGAAGAGGCCGAGCGAGGCATACACATCCGGGACAAATGCCTTCATCAGGAACTCGAGCACCGTCACGAAGGTGGCGATAACGACGATATAAACGGGAATATGCACCTTGTCGGGAACGGCGGGAGCCAGAGCCGAAATGGCGATATTCGAAAGAACAAGGACGAAGAGCGTGGCGAGACCCATGCTCAGACCGTTGATAGCGGAGGTTGTTGTTGCCAGCGTCGGGCACATACCGAGCAGCAGGACAAAGGTCGGATTGTCTTTTACGAGACCTTTGGTGACAAGATTGAATTTACTCATTGGGAACCTCCTGTTTTAAAGATTTCTCGACTTCGCTCGAAATGACAGAAGACGTTTCGCTCGATTTGATGGCATCCAGTGCTGCAACAGCTGCGGCGACAGCCTTGGTATAAGCCTTCGAGGTGATGGTCGAAGCGGTAATGGCATCGATGCCGTCCTTGACAGGTTTCTGAACCTCAAGCTTGGTGACGCTGAGGTCGAGGCCGCGCCACTGAGAGATGAACTTCTCGTCGGAGTCGCACTTTGCGCCAAGACCTGGAGTCTCGCTGTGGCTCAGAACCTTGGTGGAAAGAATCTTGCGCTCAGGCGAGATACCCACCATAATGGTAAGAGGGCCGCCGAAACCGGTAACGGTAGATTTTATCGCGTAGGCGATGGGCTGACCGTCAAGCACCTGGGTGAAATACTCGAACTGAGTACCATCGACAAGCACGGTATCGGCCTTGGGAAGAATGGAAGAACCGTCGGCCAAGCCTGTTCCCTCGGCATTGCGCACGAGAACGGCGCCGGTAGCGGCCTCCTGAATCTTCTTGTTGGTCTCTGCGATAGGCTTTTCTGTAATGGCATACACGCCGCCAAGGACAGCCGAGCAGAAAAGGCAGGTGCCGAAGAGGCACAGAACCATATTTTTAAGATTGGATTTTGCAGCCATGGCTATGCCCTCCCGTATTTTTTCTGGTGGAACCAATTGTTAAGCAGGGGAACGGCCGCGTTCATCAGCAGGATGGCAAAGGACATACCCTCGGGATAAGAGCCGAAGTAACGGATCATCATCGTGATGAAACCGATTCCGACACCGAAGACAATGCCGCCCTTGATGCTCATTGGCGAAGTGACATAATCCGTAGCCATGAAGCAGGAGCCGAGAATCATACCGCCGGTAAGGAGGTTGAAGGCAGGGCCCGTGAACTGCTCAGGAGCAGCCAGCGAGAAGGCCAGCGACACAAGGGCTACTGTAGCCCAGATGCTCAGAGTGATGTAAGGGCGGATAACCTTGCGAAGAAGAAGGTATCCGAAGCCTGCCAGCAGGGCAATTGCCGAAATCTCACCGGCAGAGCCGCCGATATTGGCAAAAATCATATCGGACCAGCTGTACTGGGCAGTAAGGTCAGACAGTTTCGCGCCACCGAGCAAACCCTCCTTGATAACTCCAAGGGGAGTTGCACCGGATACTGCATCGGCACCGAAAAGTCCGCCGGGAATCTGCCAGTCCGTCATATAGGTAGGGAAGGAAACCAGCAGGAATACGCGGCCTGCAAGGGCAGGATTGAAAACATTCTGGCCGAGTCCGCCGAAAGTCATCTTTGCAACTCCGATGGCAACTACCGCCCCGATGAATACCACCCACCAGGGAGTGGAAGCCGGGAGGTTCAGACCAAGAAGGATACCGGTAACGACTGCTGACCAGTCGCAGATGGTATTGTCCTGCTTAAGCAGATATTTGGTGATGAGATACTCCAACACGATGCAGGAAATGATACTGGTACCCAGCACGACTATCTCACCGAGGCCGTAAAAGACCACCGAGACTATAGCCGCGGGCAGGAGGGCCAGCACGACATCACGCATCAGCGAAGCCGTAGAGGTCTTCGAGTGAATGTGCGGAGATGGTGAAACCAATAATTTATTCATCGTTTTCTCTCTTTAATGATAATCATTTACTTTTTGGCAGCAGTTGCAGCGGCGGCGCGGGCCCTCATTATGCCCATTACCTGAACCTTGCTCTGGCGGATTACATCCAGCAGCGGGATATTGGCCGGGCAGCTGTAAAGGCAGCATCCGCATTCAATACAATCCTGAACCGCATTGGCCTCAAGGGCGTCGAGCATGCCTCCGGCGCGGCTAAGGCGATTCAGGAGGAAGGGTTCAAGGCCCATAGGGCAGGCCTCGGCGCACTTGCCGCAACGGATACAGTTGCTTTCCTTGCCGCGGACCGTCTGTTCCCTGGTAAGGAAGAGAAGAGCCGAAGTACCCTTCAGCGTAGCGGCGTCGAGGTTGGCTATGGCACGACCCATCATAGGACCGCCGCTAATAACCTTGACGGCATTCTCAGGTACGCCTCCAAGATAGTCGATGATGAAGCGGAGAGGAGTTCCAACGCGGACCAGCAGATTGGCCTGGCGGGGGAAGCACTCGCCCGTTACCGTAACGGAATTATCGACAATAGGTTTGTTCTTCTGAACTGCATCATATACTGCAAGTGCCGTAGCAACGTTCTGTATAACTGCGCCTACATCTATGGGCAGGCCGCCGGAAGCCACCTGACGGTGCATCACCGCATCAATCAGCTGCTTCTCGCCGCCCTCAG
The DNA here is from genome assembly GCA_017443025.1 of Bacteroidales bacterium. Classification (GTDB taxonomy): domain Bacteria; phylum Bacteroidota; class Bacteroidia; order Bacteroidales; family UBA932; genus Cryptobacteroides. Next base: position 27,328 of record JAFSPG010000013.1, read on the forward strand.
GGTATTTCTTCATCAGAGACATCACGCAGATTCCGGCAAAACGGGTAGATACCTTGCGCAGATTGGCAAGAACCTCTTTCATGTGCTTGATGGCCTCGGGTTTGTTGTCTTCGATGGCGATGGTTGCCTTGTCAACACCAAGGATATGCTTGAGGATGGCCGTACCGATTGCAACCTGCTCGCCCTTCTCGAGAAGGGTGCGGAAGTCGGATGTAAGGTAAGGCTCACACTCGCAGCCGTTGATAATAAGCATGTCGCACTTCTTTCCGGGAGGAGGAGAGAGCTTCACATGCGTAGGGAAGGTTGCACCGCCGAGACCTACGATACCCGCAGCCTTGATCTTCTCAAGGCAGACGGAAGCTTCGTCGGGGAAATCGGTGATGACCGTATCGGAAGTATCTATTCCCTCGAGCCATTCGTCGCCCTCAACTGCAATTTCAATGCACATCTGGGGATTGCCGGCGAGGTCGGCGCGGGGAGCGATGCTCTTGACGGTTCCGGAAACGGAAGAGTGAATGTAAGCCGACACGAATCCGCCCGGCTCAGCAAGCACCTGGCCAACCTTGACTTTGTCGCCAACGGCGACTACAGGCTTGGCCGGCGCGCCGATATGCTGTCCGAGATGGATATAGACGGTTTCGGGAATCGGGAGAGTTTCAATCTTGCACTCACGCGAGATTTTATTATCTGCGGGGTGGACGCCACCTATTGAGAATGTTCTGTTTGACATAGCTTACTCCTCCTCTTTCTTCTGGGGTTCTGCAGCTGCTTCGGCGGCCTTCTTGGCCTCAGCAGCCTTGGTATTGCGCTCGCGGATTCGGGCTTTTACCGCATCTTTGTCAAGCGGTTTGGGGAAGCCTGTAGCGTGGATGGCTCCCGTAGGGCACATAGCCTCGCACTCACGACAAAGCTTGCACTTGGCGGGGTCGATGTAAGCCAGATTGTTTTCGAAGACGATGGCTCCGTGCGTACAGGTGTTGAAGCAGATGCTGCAGCCGATGCAGGCATTTGCGCAGGCCTTCTTGGCGGCGGGCCCTTTGTCCTTGTTCATGCAGGACACCCACAGGCGCATTCCACGAGGACCCTTAGGCCTGATTTCGATGATGTTTTTAGGGCAGGCCTTGGCGCAGGCGCCGCAAGCCGTACACTTCTCCTGGTCGACGACGGGAAGGCCGGTGGCAGGATCCATCGAGATAGCTCCGAACTGGCAGGCATTCACGCAGTCGCCGCAGCCGAGGCAACCGAAAGAGCAGGCAGTATCGCCGCTGTAGAGGGCAGCCTTGACACGGCAGGAAGCATAGCCGTCATACTCGTTGATGCGGGGACGGGCTTCACAGTTTCCGTTGCAGCGCACCACGGCAATCTCAGGAGCCTTCTCCTGAACCTCGTAACCGAGGATGGCCGCAACCTTCTTCATCACCTCATTGCCGCCCACAGGGCAGTAATTGGCATCCAGGTTAGGCGCTTTGACGGCAGTGTCGGCGAAAGCACGGCAGCCCGCGAATCCGCAGCCGCCGCAGTTGGCGCCCGGCATCACCTTCTCAATCTCGTCGATGCGGGGGTCTTCCTCAACCTTGAAGCGCTCTGCCACAAGATAAAGGACCACGGCCAGCACCAGACCGAGAGTCGCAATGATGATAATTGTCCAAAGAATAGCTGACATATTGTTTATGAATTAATTTTTTTCAATCGTAAATGCATATCCGCGGGCAATCTTGTCGCGGAAGATATAGACACCGAGGTACCAGAGCACGAGTGCCCCGATACCAAGAAGACCGCAGGTCAGCTCCGATAAGCCGGCATACGACAGCGAGACTGTCACGGCAAGCACCACCAGCAAAGGGAGCGCATAGGCCAGAAGCACGGCCTTCATACCCATCGAGCGGCGGAGCAAAACAGAAACGTCCTCACCCGGGACGAAGCCCTCAGGGCAAGGAACGTCAACAATTTTTCGTTTCTGGTCGGTAGCGCTGCAGAAGCCCTTGGCGTGACAGGACGAACAAGCGCTCTCGGAAATGATTTCGACCTGGGCGATACCGTCACGGGCCGATAAAATTTTCCCCTTATGCGATACCGACTCTTCCATACCGACTACTGGAATGATGGATTACCGAATTCATCTGAAGAGAAACTGCCGCCGGCAAATGGATCGTATCCCGCATCAGGAGCCGGGCTCGGGGCATTCATCGCAGACTCATACTTTCTGGCAACCTCTGAAGAAAGAGTCTGATCGATTTCGACGAACTTTACCTGCTCGCTCTTGAAGAGCATATCGATATCGCAGGTCTCGCCGTTTCGGTGCTTGGCTATAATGATCTGTGTAGTCTCCTTGCCGTTTTCGCTTTCTGAGAGGCCAAGATAGTCGGGGCGGTGGACGAAGATGACCATATCGGCATCCTGCTCGATGGCACCAGACTCACGTAGGTCGCTCAGCTGAGGCTTTCCGGTGCCGCCGGTTCTCTGTACAGCATTACGTGAAAGCTGCGAGAGGGCGATAATCGGAACGTTCATCTCCTTGGCCGTAGCCTTGAGCATTCTGGAGATGGCGGCCACTTCCTGCTCACGCATGCCACGCAGCTCGGGCGGACCCTGCATCAGCTGGAGATAGTCGACGACCACAAGACGAACTTTCTTGCTCTTGACAAGCCTCTTCACCTTGGTACGGAACTCCATGATGGGAAGGCTCGGAGTATCGTCAACGTAAAGGGGCGCCTTCGAAAGGGCCTTGAGCTTGAACTCAAGCTGCTCCCACTCGCGGTCGGCGAGCTTGACGCCGCCCTTGATTTTATCCGCCGAAAGGCCTGACTCCGACGTCATCAGACGCTTGGCCAGCTGAATGGCGGGCATTTCGAGTGAGAAGAAGGCCACCGGCATGTTATGGTCGACGGCGGCATTGCGGGCTATATTAAGGGCAAATGCCGTTTTACCCACTGAAGGACGGGCGGCCAGGATGATAAGGTCGGAGGCCTGCCAGCCCATGGTAACTTTGTCGATGGAAGGGAAACCCGAAGGAACTCCGCTCAGACCGGTCTGCGACTGCATCCTCTCCACGTCGTCCATAGCGCTGCGGATAACGGAACCAATCTCCTGGACATCCTTCCTTACGCTGTTCTGAATTGCGTCGAAGATCTTGGACTGGGACGAGTCGATGAGAATGTCAACATCGGTGGCATCGTCGTAGGCGGATTTCAGAATGCCGAAAGAAGCGGTAATCAGATTCCTCTGGATATCCTTCTGCTTGAGAACCTTGATGTAATACTCGATATGTGCCGCCGCGCCGATTTTCTGGCTGAGCGCAGCAAGAGCTACCGGACCTCCGATTTCTTCGAGGTTGCCGAGAGCCTTGAGTTTCTGAGAAACCGACAGGAGGTCGGGGGCCACATGCTCGTTGACGAGGCTGCTTATAGCCTCGAAAATCATACGGTGCTTGGGATCGTAGAAACAGGAAGGAGTAAGGTCCTCCATAGCCTCATCCACGCAGTTCGGCTCTATTAGGAGTGCGCCAAGCACAGCCTCCTCGAAATCCAGGGCCTGAGGGGGTTTGTTACCCATCTCAAGGCCGAGAGTGTCGAGGTTAAGGTCCTGTGGCTTGCGCCTGCTTCTGGATTCAGCCATGATTTCAGGAATTATTTACCCATCTCGGGGCTAACGATGATACGTCCGCAGTGCTCGCAGATAACAAGCTTCTTCATGGAAGCGATGTCGATGAGCCTCTGGGGAATGATGGTGTTGAAGCAACCGCCGCAGGCGTTCTCCTCGAAGATGGAGACGACGGCGAGATGATTCCTCACGCTGGCGCGGATGCGCTCGTAGGCGTTGAGAGTGCGCTCGTCGAGCTGTGCAGCGAGGGCGTTGCGGTTCTCCTTGAGGGAAGCTTCCTCGGAAGCGGTGGTTTTGGCGATGTTCTCGAGCTCTTCCTTCTTCAGGCGGAGATCTTCTTCGCGGACGACGAGACGCTCATTAAGGGATTCAACCTCGGCTTTATCCTCGGCGATTTTCATCTTGGCCTCGCCGATGAATTTTTCGGCGATCTGCTTCTCGAGGTCGAGATTCTCGATTTCCTTCTCGATGGAGTCGTACTCACGGCTGTTGGAGATTTTGTCGAGCTGGGCGCGGTACTTGGCCATCACCTCTTCGCTGCTGGCGAATTTCTCCTTGTTGTCGGTGATGGAAAGGGTAAGAGCCTCCATCTCCTCGTTGTACTTGGCAATCTTTGCCTTGATGGCCTCGATTTCGTTCTCGATGGCCTCAACCTCAGAGGGCAGTTCGCCGCGACGGTTCAGAATCCTGTCGATGGCGGAATCAGCCAGCTGAAGCTTGTAGAGTACTCTGAGTTTCTCTTCGACGCCGAGATTGGAATCGGCGAAATTCTTCTGGATGGATACAAAAGTCTCACTCTGGTCGACGTGAGTTTCTTTCTTGGTTTTTTTTGTTGCCATATATCGTTATCTGTTTTTCGAAGATTAGCTTGCAAAGGTAGTAATAATTTTCCACAGAATCGGAATTAATTTAGAGTGATTTTCTCACCTCTTCCAATTGCGCGCGGAGTTCCTTCAGGGCATCAAGCGCCTTGACCCTGCTTTCAACGCTCCGGCGCTCCTCCGCCATCTGGCGGGAGGCGCCTTCAAGGGTAAGTCCCTGCACCTTCACGAGGAAGTGAATCTGCTTCAGGACTTCGATGTCCTCCTTGGTGTACTGCCTGTTGCCCTTGGCGTTTCTCCGGGGCTTGAGGAATTTTTCGAAATTGTTGGTCCAGAACCTGACGGCAGAAGCATTGACGTCAAGTATTTCTGCGACCTCTCCGATTGAATAGAACAGTTTTTCCATAATATCGACGGTTGTTTTTTTCTAATCGAGCGACTGGCCCGTACGGGCAGCCATATATGCGGCTTTTACGTATTCTTCCGGCGAAAGCGAGCCGAAAAGATAGTTTACCGGATCCATCACCTTATCGCGGAAAATCACTTCGTAATGAAGATGCGGGGCGTATGAATTTCCGGAGATGCCGACCTCGGCGATTTGCTGCCCGCGGCGCACTTTCTGCCCTTTGCTGACATTTATCGACGACAGATGACAGTATCTGGTAATATATCCATTGCCGTGGTTGATGGTGACCTGATTGCCAAGGCCCTTCGACGACCGCAGTACAGCCTGGACCGTACCTTTATCGGCAGCAAATACCGGATCGCCCTGGGAGGCGATTATGTCAAGTCCGTCGTGGCGGATAGACACCTTGTAATACGGGCTGTAACGCATGCCCGTCGAGGCTCCGATACGAATGTAAGATACCTTCCCGAGCGGAGACGCCAGGGGCGGAAGAGTGTCAGTCCGGGCAAGGAGGTCGAAGACTTCGACGAAAGATTTCTCCACGCGGGAGGCTCGGGCCGCAAGGGAATCAACCGGGCCGCCGTTTCCGCCAAGGAGGCTCAGAGGATCAACTACCGGGGCCTTGGCGTGGAACACCTGACCATAAATTTCGTCGTCGCGGCGCTGAAGGCCTTCGACTACGTCGGAAAGCACTTCCTTCTGTTCCTGAAGTTGAAGATAGTGAGCCTCATAGGCCTCGTTCTCGCGGAGAAGTTCCTTCTCTACGTCGGTGCTGAAGAAAAAGCTTGCCACAATGTAATAGAGCACGGAAAGGGAGATAACTGCAAGCACCCATTTGAGAGTGGTAAGCAGCACCGAACCGACGGTTCTGCCGACCCGCCGGAAGCTGATGTTCTGTGCGTCAAATACGTACCTCTTAGCCATCTCTAATGCCTTTTCGGTAATTGGCCGGGGCTCATTCTTTCGGACGAAGCCGCAGCCTGCTTTACCATTGTCTCATAATCCTCCGGCGACATCTCCCTGTCGAGATAATTCATCGGATTCACGTGCTTGTCCCTGTAGAGCACTTCGTAGTGCAGATGCGGGCCCGTTGATTTTCCGGAGTTGCCCGACTGACCTATCTTCTCTCCCCTGCGGACTTTCATCCCTTCGACTACGTCGATGGACTTCAGGTGGGCATAGCGGGTTTTATATCCAAAACCGTGATCTATGATGATGGACCTGCCATAACCACGGATTTCGTAAGCTGTCTTCTCAACGATGCCGTCGCCTGGGGCATAGACATCAGTTCCCGAATGCATGGCCATATCGATTCCGGAATGGAACTTCGCCTTATGATTGATAGGGTCGACGCGATAACCGAAAGGGCTGGAAAGATGATAGTTGACCCCCGGATTGACCGGCATCACGACCGGAATGCAGGAAGCCATGTCGCCGGCACGGCGGGATATGGCCGAAACATCGTCGAAGGAGGAACTTTGTACATAGGCGGCCTTGGACATTACATCAATCCTCCTGACAAGTTTGCGGAGCAGAGGTGAAGCCCCCTCCCTGTCAAGGACGTCATAACGGTTGACTCCGCTCAGCCCTGCATAGCGCTTCGACTCCTCTATCTCGTTCATACCGAATATGTTGCGGTATATTCCGTCGTCTCTCATGCTGAGACCCCGGAGGGCGGCCTCCTTCTGGTCAAGCTCGCGGCCGATCTGCTCCATTTTGGATACCCATTCGGCATTCTGTCTCTTGAGCAAGATCGTTTTGGGGAGTTCTAGGCCAAGAACCGCCGTATAGAACCACATGACCAAGAAAGTCAAAAGGTGAACAGCCACCAGGAACATCAGAAAGCGGGCGAGACGGGCAAAGAGACCGGGCTTCTCTACTTCGTAGAGGAGCGTTTCGGTGTTAAGTCTGTATTTCCATTTTCCGGGCGCCACGGTCTCAACTTCAAGTAATTAGGCCTAATGATATATCTCTCAGCGGGTTTTGCTTGTTAATCCAAAACCGGAATGCAAATATAGAAAAATTTACCGCCGTTTTTACTATCTTTGCACGATTATTTATACAAGTACTATTCTATGGCATATATGACAGCTACTGAAATCCGCCGGAAGTTCATCGACTTCTTCGCTTCAAAAGGCCACACCGTGGTGCCTTCGGCCCCTATGGTCATCAAGAACGACCCTACGCTGATGTTTACCAACGCAGGTATGAACCAGTTCAAGGATTATTTCCTTGGCAACAGCATACCCGCGTTCAAACGGGCAGCCGACTCGCAGAAATGCCTGCGCGTGAGCGGCAAGCACAACGACCTTGAAGCAGTCGGACACGACGGACGTCACCATACCATGTTCGAGATGCTCGGCAACTGGAGCTTCGGCGACTATTTCAAAACCGAAGCCATCGACTGGGCCTGGGAACTTCTCACCGAGGTTTACGGTATCGACAAATCCATCCTCTACGCCACTGTATTCGAGGGTTCCGAGGAAGACGGCACCGAACTCGACGAAGAAGCCCGCAGCGCCTGGCTCAAGCACCTCCCCGCCGACCACGTCCTGCTCGGCAACAAGCACGACAACTTCTGGGAAATGGGCGATACAGGCCCCTGCGGCCCCAGCAGCGAGATTCACATCGACCTGCGTGACGACGCCGCCCGCAAGGCTCTCCCCGGAGCTTCCCTGGTGAACACCGACAACGACGACGTCATAGAAATCTGGAACCTCGTGTTCATGCAGTACAACCGCAAGGCCGATGGTCATCTCGAGCTCCTTCCTTCGAAGAATATCGATACTGGCATGGGCTTCGAGCGCCTCTGCATGATACTCCAGAACAAGAAGAGCAACTACGAATCCGACGTATTCTCAGGCCTTATCGGCGAGCTGGAAAATCTTTCCGGCCACAAATATGGCGAGTCTTCACAGACCGACGTGGCGATGCGCGTCTGCGCCGACCACGTCAGGGCCATCGCCTTCTCCATCGCCGACGGCCAGCTGCCTTCCAACGTAAAGGCGGGATACGTAATCAGGCGCATCCTCCGCCGCGCCGTCCGTTACGGCTATACCTTCCTCGGCTTCAGCGAGCCATTCCTCTGCCGCCTCATCGAACAGCTTTGCAAGGATATGGGCGAGGCCTATCCCGAGCTCGTAGCCCAGCGCAAGCTTATCGAAAGCGTTATCAGGGAGGAAGAAATGGCCTTCCTGCGCACCCTTGACCGCGGTATCAGAATGCTCGACGGTCTTATGGAAAAGAGCACCGGCGAGCGCAAGATTTCCGGCACCGACGCCTTCGTCCTTTACGACACATACGGCTTCCCCATCGACCTTACCGAACTGATTGCCACAGAGAAAGGCTTTACTGTCGACCTCGACGGCTTCAACGTGGAGCTCGGAAAGCAGAAGGAGCGCGCCCGCAACGCTACTGCCAATGAATTCGGCGACTGGATTGAGTTCGTCTCCGGAGAGGAAGTCCGATTCACGGGCTATGACAGCCTCGAAGAAAAGGACGTAACTCTCATGAAGCACCGCACCGTCAAGCAGAAGAACAAAGAGCTCTTCCAGCTGGTGTTCGACCGCACTCCTTTCTACGCCGAGATGGGCGGACAGGTAGGCGACACCGGAACCATCGTATCCGCAAGCGGCGAAAAGATAGCTATACTCGGAACCGTCAAGGAAAACAACCTTACCATACATCTGGCCGAGCGCATCCCTGAGGATTGCACCGGACCTTTCCAGCTTTCGGTCGATGCCGCACGCAGGGCGAAAATTATGGCGAACCACACTGCCACCCACCTGCTCGACCAGGCGCTCCGTGAGGTTCTCGGAACGCACGTGGAGCAGAAGGGCTCCTTCGTATGCCCCGACTACTTCCGCTTCGACTTCTCTCACTTCTCAAAGATGACCGACGAAGAAATCGCAACCGTTGAGAAGAGAGTCAACCAGCTTATCCGCAGCAATTATCCTCTCGAGGAGAAACGCGACGCCACAATGGAAGAAGCCAATGCCATGGGTGCCATCGCCCTCTTCGGCGAGAAGTACGGCGACCGCGTAAGAGTTGTCCGCTTCGGCCCTTCGACCGAACTCTGCGGCGGAACCCACACCTCTGCCACCGGCAACATCGGCTTCTTCAAGATTGTTTCCGAGGCCGCCATCGCAGCCGGCGTAAGGCGAATCGAGGCAGTAACCGGCGAGGCCGCAGAAACTCTCGTGGCCGGACTCCAGGAGACCATCCGCTCTACGAGAGCCTTCTTCAACAACGTTCCCGACCTCAAGGGAGCTATCGAGAAGATGGTCGAGGAGAATGCCGCATTCAAGAAGGAAATCGAGAACTTCGTCGTCGAAAAGGCAAAACAGTTCGCCGACAAACTCATAGCAAGCGCATCCGAGGCAGGAGGAATCAAGCTCATAAAATTCTCGCACAGCGTTGATCCGTCCATGGCTCGCATAGCTGCCACCAACCTGCAGAAGAGCATCTCCGAAGATGTAGTAATAGCCGGAGCTTATGAGTGGGACGGCAAGCCTCAGCTCCTGCTTCTGTACAGCAACTCCCTCGTTGCCAAGGGCCGCAATGCCGGCAAGGACATCCGCGAAGCCGCCAAGCTTATCCAGGGCGGCGGTGGCGGCCAGCCCGGCCTCGCCACCGCCGGCGGAAAGGATACAGCCGGCCTGGCTGCAGCTCTCGAGAAACTCGTTGAAATCGCCTGCGAATAGTTTTTCAGAATGAAAAAACTCGACCTTTTCATACTCAAGTCGTTCATAGGGCCGTTCTTTGCGCTGCTCTTTGTCGTCTTGTTCATCCTGATGCTGCAGTTCCTGTGGCTGTACATCGATGAACTCGTAGGGAAAGGTCTGGGTTTCATGGTGATTCTCGAATTCCTGGGATGGGGCGGCGCCACCCTGCTGCCGCTTTCCCTGCCTCTGGCCACCCTTCTGGCATCGGTGATGACTCTCGGGCAGATGTCCGAGAACAACGAACTAATTGCCATGAAAGCGGCCGGCATCTCCCTGAAAAGGGTGATGACTCCCCTTATGATTGCCTCCGTGGTCATAAGCATCGGAGCCTTCTTTGCCGGGAATAACCTCGTGCCGCTGGCCTATAACGAGATTTTTACGCTGCGCGATGATATCGGACGCACCAAATCCGAAATCAAGATTCCTACCGGAACCTTCTACAACGGACTTGACGGCTACATCCTCAGAGTTGACCGCCGCGACGACAGAACCGGAATGATGTACGACGTAATGGTGTACGACCACACCTCCCATAAAGGAAACACCAGCCTCACGCTCGCAGACTCGGCCGAGATGAAGATGTCGAAGATGAAAGACTACATCACTTTCAAACTCTTCAGCGGCAACAACTACCAGGAAACCAACACTATGCACTTCCGCGACACTTCCCTCGAGCTGCAGCGCATAGCCTTCGACAAGCAGACCCTCATCATTCCGCTCGAGGGCTACGGTTTCCAGAAATCCGAAGGAACCCGCTACTCCGACCAGGTACGTTCGATGGACATCAGCCGCCTGTCGGCAGGCCGGGATTCCCTTATGATAACCCACGACTCGATAGTCAACTCCATCCGCGAGAGATTCTGGGCCAAAAAGACCCTCAGGCATATTGCCCAGATCGACTCCTCCAAGCACTTTACCGCAAGGTCGAATATGGACTACTGCCAGATGGCCTGGAGCGGATACCAGCAGGAAAAGCGAGCCATCAACGCCGCGGCAAACGCTGCAGGCGAGCAGGCGGCGGAGCTAATCAGCGCGGAGCAGGGAATGCAGTACAACAGCAAAATAATACGCCACACCAACGTCGAGCTGCTGAAGAAGTTCGCGGCGGCCCTGGCCTGCCTGATTTTCTTCTTCATCGGAGCGCCGCTCGGCTCCTTCGTCACCAAGAAGAGCGGACTCGGCGCCGCAGCAATCGTGGCCGTGCTGTTCTTCGTGCTGTACTGGGTAGTTGACATAACCGGCACAAAGCTGGCCAAAGATGGGGCTGCAGGAGCGTGGACGGGTGTTTTCACATCCACCATCGTACTGCTGCCGCTGGGCCTCTTCCTGTCCTGGAGGGCAATCAACGACGCCAAACTTTTCAATACCGACAACATAGGCTCGTCCTGGCGACGCCTCAAGAGTAAAGTAATGAGAACATTCCGAAAGACCAGAATAGTCTATATGGGCACGCCCGAATTCGCCGTAGCACCCCTGGAGGCCCTTATTGCCGCCGGGCATAAGGTGGTGGGCGTAGTGACGGTAGCCGACAAGCCCAGCGGCCGAGGCCTCAAAGTGAGCGAGAGCGCTGTCAAGAAATATGCTGTAAGCAAGGGTATTCCCGTCCTTCAGCCGCTCAAGCTCAAGGACCCTGAATTCCTTGAGCAGCTCGCGGCCTTCAAGGCCGACCTCTTCGTAGTGGTGGCTTTCAGGATGCTTCCTGAAGCCGTATGGACAATGCCTCCGCTTGGCACATTTAACCTTCACGCAGCCCTTTTGCCGCAGTATCGCGGAGCGGCCCCTATCAACTGGGCGGTCATCAACGGCGAGAGAATGAGCGGCGTCACCACCTTCATGATTGACAAGGATATAGATACCGGCGGTATCATGCTCCGTCAGGAATGCCGCATCGAGGATACAGACACTGCCGGCGACCTCCACGACAAACTGATGCCCATAGGTGCCGACCTCACCGTCCAGACCGTAGAAGGCATAATCCAGAAGAATATAGAGATGAGGGTGCAGCGCAGTTTCATCCAGGGAGCGGAAGTTCTTAAACCCGCGCCAAAGATTACCAAGGAGCTATGCCACATCGACTGGAACGCCCCTTCAACCCAGGTTTACAACCTCATCCGAGGCCTGAGCCCGGTGCCTGCGGCCTATACTGAGATATATCTGGATGGAGGCGAACCGGTTCAGCTGAAGATTTTCGGCGCGGCCAGGCGGAAGCTTGATACGCCCGCCGAAGCAGGCACGATTCTCTCTGACGGCAAGACCTATCTCGCAGTAGCTACCGCAGACGGCGCCATCGACATTACCGACCTTCAACTCGCGGGCAAGAAGAGAATGGATGTAAAATCCTTCCTTGCAGGCTTCCGCGACGTTACTTCCTATCACACTACCAAAGGCACTTCCGCCGAAGAAATCCGCAAAACCTTAGCGCAATGACGGCCGTCATCATCGGTGCCGGAGACTTTCCGCGCAATGCATATCCCAGATATCTTATCGGTACGGCCGATATTGTAATCTGCTGCGACAGCGCCCTTAAGGCCTATCTCGCCGCCATGCCATCGATTTTCGGAAAGGAGAGGCTGCCGGATGCCGTCGTGGGAGATATGGATTCCCTGCCGAAGGCTCTGCAGAAGAAGTACTCCGACATTCTCGTAAAGTTCACGGAGCAGGAGCACAACGACCAAACCAAGGCTTTTACCCATCTGATGTCGCTCGGGCTGCCTCTCGATACGGTTCATTTCATCGGCATAACCGGCAAGCGGGCCGACCATACCATCGGCAATCTTTCCCTGCTTATGGAATACGGGAAGAGGTTTGACCTCGAGGGTATTTCGATTGATGCGGTTTCAGATTACGAGACGGTCATTCCAGTCTGGGACAGCGTTTCACTGATGGTTGGCAAAGGCCGCAAGGTGTCGATTCTCTCACCCGACAATTCCCTTAAGATTAGCTGCGAAGGGCTGATGTACGACACTTCGGGCGTCGTATTCGACAACTGGTGGAAAGCGACGCTGAACATCGCCACAGAGGATGAAATCAAATTAAATTTCAGTCATCATTCTTCTGCTCTCATTTGCTTGAATTAGAATTTATTACGATATTTACGGAAATTAGTCTTTTTCTGCTATGTTAAGAAAACTCCGTATTCTGTTGGCTACGCTGGTGATGGCAGTCGTTATCGTGCTGTTCGTTGCCCCCTGGGAGGGTGATCCGTGGCCACTGGGCTTTATTTCTGAATGGCAGCTTGTGCCGGCCATTCTTGCCGGGAACCTGCTGATTATAGGAATCCTGGCCTTGATAACCATCCTCTTCGGGCGTCTCTACTGCTCGGTAATTTGCCCTCTTGGCATCCTGCAGGACGTAATCTCCTGGCTGTCGGGGCTAAGGAAGGGAAAGAAATTGCGCTTTACCCCTTCGAAAGAGATGACCTGGCTTCGCTACGGAGTATTCGTGCTGTTCGTGGCCGCACTTATAGCAGGAGTATCTGTAGTCGTGGCTCTGCTGGAGCCATACAGCGCCTTCGGAAGAATCTTTGCCTCGGCCACAGGGCAAATCATCACGATTTCAACCTGCGTCGTTGCCGGAGCTACACTTATAATCATAGCAATACTGTCGTGGAAGAACGGCCGCACCTGGTGCAATACCATCTGCCCCGTGGGAACAACCCTTGGCTTCCTATCGCGCTTTGCGATTTTCCGCCCGGTAATCAACGCATCTAAGTGCAAGGACTGCCATGCCTGCGAAAAAAAGTGCAAGGCCTCCTGCATCGACATCGCCGCAAAAAAGATTGACTACAGCCGCTGCGTCGACTGCTTCGACTGCCTCGACTCCTGTAAATTCGGAGCCCTGAAATATTCGAGTGAGAGGGAGGCGGAGGATGTCCGCATAAGCCGGCATTGGCTCCCGAAAAGGGAGGGGACCCACGAAGTGGGGAGGACCGGCGATGCGGAGCATCCTTCGCCGACAACCCGCCGCGCATTCCTAAGCGCAGGCCTTCTCGCTATCGGCGGAGCGGCGATGCACGCCCAGAGCAAGAAGGTCGACGGCGGCTTCGCGGCCATCGAGGGCAAGAAAGCCCCCGAGCGCAGCATTCCCATCACACCCTTCGGCTCCGGAAGCGTCAAGGACTTCTACCGCAAATGCACCGCCTGCCAGCTCTGCGTATCCGCCTGCCCCAATGACGTACTCCGTCCCTCTACTAGCCTGGAGCACCTGATGCAGCCCGAGATGAGCTACGAAAACGGCTACTGCCGCCCTGAGTGCACCGACTGCTCCAAAGTCTGCCCCTCCGACGCCATCCTGCCTCTTACCCCCGCGGAGAAAACTCACGAGAAAATCGGCCTTGCCCGAGTCGACCGCGAGCTGTGCGTAGTAAGCCGCGACGGAGTAAATTGCGGCAACTGCGCCCGCCACTGCCCTGTCGGAGCCATCAGGATGGTTCCACTGGATGTATCCGACCCGCACGGCCTCAGAATTCCGGCAGTTGACGAAAGCCGCTGCATAGGCTGCGGCGCCTGCGAATATCTCTGCCCTTCACGGCCTTACAGTGCAATCACCGTCAACGGACTCCATGTTCACATCAAAGACTGATAAGCTATGAGCAACAATATTGACAGAAGAGACTTCCTGAAAACTGCCGGCGCAGGGGCGCTCGCCTTCGGCGCAGCTGCCTGCGGCGCGCACGGCTCAAGCACCACACAGGAACCCACCGGCGAAATGGAGTACCGCATCAATCCCGGCAACGGCGACAAAGTATCGCTCCTTGGCTACGGCTGCATGCGCTGGCAAATGAAAAAGAACGCCGAAGGCAAGGACGAAATCGACCAGGAGAGCGTAGATGAACTCGTCGACATCGCCATCAAAAACGGCGTGAACTACTTCGATACATCGCCGGCATACCTCAGGGGTCAGTCAGAAGCAGCCACAGGCAAAGCCCTGAGCCGCTACCCCAGGAACTCTTATTACATAGCCACCAAACTGTCGAATTTCCGCGACCATACCCGCGAGAGTTCCGAGAAGATGTTCTTCGACTCCCTCGAGCAGATGCAGACCGACTACTTCGACTACTATCTCCTGCACGCCATCGGCCGCGGCGGATACAAGGCTTTCAAGGAGCGTTACGAAGACAACGGAATGATGGATTTCGTCCTGGGCGAACGTAAGAAAGGACGCATCCGCCAGCTGGGCTTCTCCTTCCACGGAAGCCAGAAAGAATTCGACGAGATGATAGCCCTGCACAGCCGCTACCACTGGGATTTCGTGCAGATTGAGATGAACTATATGGACTGGCGCCACGCCGATGGCGTGCGCAACGTCAACGCCGAATACCTCTACGAAGTGCTCGACCGCCTCGAACTCCCCATCGTGGTGATGGAGCCCCTTCTCGGCGGCCGTCTCGCCAACGTTCCGCAGAACGTCACCGTCATGCTCAAGGGCCGCGACCCCGACGCCTCCCCCGCTTCCTGGGCCTTCCGTTTCGTAGGCAGCTATCCCAGAATCCTTACCATCCTTAGCGGAATGACCTACCGCGAGCATCTCGAGGAAAATATCCGCACCTTCTGCGGTTTCAAGCCCCTGACGCAGGACGAACTTGGCTTTATGGAAGAAGTCGCAGACTTCATTGCCAAATACCCCACAGTCAACTGCACCCACTGCGACTACTGCATGCCCTGCCCCTATGGCATCGACATCCCCGGCATATTCGCCCACTACAACAAAGCCGTAGGCGACGGAATCATAGTCGACAGCCCCGAGCAGGAGAACTACCGTCGGCTTCGCAGGGAATACCTTACAAGCTACGACAAAGCCATAGAGACGCTCCGCCAGGCCGACCACTGCATCGGCTGCGGACAATGCCTGCCGGCCTGCCCGCAGAGCATTCAAATTCCGAAAGAGCTACGGCGCATCGACCGCTATGTCGAAAATCTCAAACGACACAGATAATGCAAAGAGAGTTGGCCCGGAAGGACCAACTCTCTTTCTTATTGAAGATTCAATTATTTCTTGATAATCGTGCGGGTTGTGGTCTTGCCGTCGTATTTGACCTCAAGGGTATAACGTCCGGGAGCGCACTTCGACATATCTATCTTCAGAGGATTGAATGCGCTGAAGGTAGTTGTAGCCTCGTACAGTACCGCACCGGTGGAGGAAATCAGACGCACGTAGGTAGGAAGTTCCTCAACACCCGTAGATACATAGAGGTCGTTCACCACCGGGTTAGGATAAGCTTCGGCGTGAGCCTCGCTTGCGCGGACTGCCAGCGACAAAGACTGGGCAACGCTCTTTCCGAGAGGGTCGATAGCGGTGATGGTGATATCGCTGATTCCGTAAGCAAGAGTCCTAAGGTTGATTATGCCGTCGGCGACGCTCAGATGAGCTACGCCGGGATTGCTCTGCTTGAACTGGAAAGTAAGTTCGTCGTCATCGGGATCCACGAAGTAATCGCTGACCTTGAAGGAATACGTCTCTCCTGTTGCATATGAGAGAATGTTGTCGAAAGTAGCAACCTTCTTAGGATCATTGTTCTCAAGGAGACGATATGTGAAGCTTGCAGAAGTGCTTGCGCCATAAGAATCCTTAGCGGTGAACGTTGCGGTATAATCAACACCGGGAGTGTCGCCGCGGCCGTTTATCTGAATGAAATGAACGCCGCTGCTGGAGCCGTTGAGCCTTGCTGCAGCACTTCCGGGAGTGAGGCTGACGGTAATTCCGTGACCTTCAGGGTCGGAAACGGTAACGGGAACCGTTATGACAGCAGAAGCCTTGACCTGAATCAGGGACTGCGCATAATCAGGAAGAGTAACGACAGGAGCTTTGTTGGCTTCGGTAGTTATGCTCTTGATTGCAGAAAGCTCAGAATAGAGTGATTCGTCGTCGACGGCTGCTATGGCAAAATTATACGTCGTATCGAATGCAAGGCCTTCAATCTTTAAGGACATGGCGTCACCCACCTTTGCCCCTGTAGGAACATTGACGGTATATTTCTTGATTCCTGCTGCGGGATTCTTGGGATCAGCTCCGACGAGGGAGTAACTAGAACGCAGGACGACATATGAAACGCAGGGAGCGTCATCAGCATCGGCTGTAACTTTCCAGTCAACGGTGATGGTATTCGTGCTTGTAGAAAGGGCATAATCGGTTACCTCTGCCGGAGGATTGACGGGTGCCGGGGGTTCCGGATCGGGGTCGGGATCGGGGTCGGGATCAGGATCTGGATCAGGGTCTGGATCAGGAGTGCCGCCATAAGTAAAGGAGCCGAGAGCATCGAGCTTCGGGCCGATATACTTGTTATTGGTGGTAGTGATGACACCGGTCTTGGCACCGCCAAGGAGCTTTTCCTTGAGCATATCTTTAGTGAAGCCCTGGCCGCCGAAATAAGAAACGAGAAGCGCGGCTACACCGGAAACGTGAGGACAGGCCATTGAGGTACCCTCCATGCCGGCGTAGTCATTGCCTGGAGCAAGGCTCCAGATGTAGTAATCATTCTGGTAGCTACCCACTTCGTCACCGCCGGGTGCGCAGATGTCAACCCAGTCGCCGTAGTTGGAGTAGGAAGCCTTCTTTCCGGTAGGTCCGAAAGCTGCAACTGCAACTACATCGGCCTGCTGGCAAATAATGTCATAAGCGATATCCTCATTACCTGCGGCAAAAATCACCAGGCCGCCTTTCATCAGGGAATTAGACTTCTGATTGCCCTGAGCGTCGCAGCCGGCATATTTTACGAAGTAATCGATAGCTGACTTCTCGTATGAAGGAATAGTCCAGGTCTTGTAGTTGTTCAACTCCGAATTGGATACATAACCATCGTCGTTTGTATCGGCGAAATAGCCCCAGCTGTTCTGGGATATGACCGCTCCGTGGTCTGCGCCCCACTTGATGGCATTGGCGGCAACATCGTCGTCGCCGTCAGCGGTGTCGCTGAAAATCTGGCAGGACATAACCTTGCAGCCACCGATGCTTTGGGCATAGTTGCCTCCGGCAATACCGCACAGACCCTTGCCATTGTTGTTTACAGCGGCAATAGTTCCGGCAACGTGGGTGCCGTGATCATCAACCTCTATGCTGTAATTGTTCTTGACAAGGTTCTTGCTACCGTTTGCACCTGCAGCAACAGCATTTGATGCTAAATCAGTATGCGTCAAAGCCACACCGCCGTCAACAACCGCTACTATTACATTGCTGTTACCGGTGGTATAATTCTTCCATACCTCCTCGACGTTGATATCCTTTCCGGAATTATGGCTGTTGATATAATGCCACTGGTAGCTGAGATAAGTGTCGTTGAAGATGGCCGCGCGGCGACGAATCTTGCGCACGGGCTCGGCGCTCTCGATGCCGGGCATTGCCTGAAATTCGCCGATAGCCTTGGTAACGGGAGTATCCTTCTTGTAAGTAACCTTGTAGAAGCGGTGAAGGCCTTCCCTGCGGGTACGCTCCTCGTATTCGCCGGCATCGGGGAAAATCCTTTCCATAGTCTCGATTCCGAGCTCATCGACAGCAGAATTGAGAGCCATTGACTTGGTGGCGATGCTGCCATTGGAGAGGTCCGCTTCGATGAGTGAAATCATTTCGTCATCGAACTCTACGATGATGGCATCGGAACGCTGCGAGGTAGTCGCAGATACTTCTTCCTCCTGTGCAGGCTTTACTGCAGCAGCTTTCTCAGAAGTGAGTTCCTCTTTTGAACAAGCGGCGAGAACTACCGCTGAAAGAATTGATATAAAGAGTATACGTTTCATCGCGATGCTTGTTTAGAATGAATAACCAAGGCCGATGGTGATGGTATTGCCAATCACTTTGTTAGCCGTCAGATAGCCAAAGTCGAGGCGCAGGCCCTTAAACTTGACTCCCGCTCCGAGAGTAACGAAAGTAGGGAGCACAGCTTCGTCGGAGCCGAGATGGAAACCGGCTCTGGCAAAAAGCAGGTTCTTGTAAGAATACTCTCCGCCGAGAGCAGCGCAGAGCTTCTTGCCGTAGACGAAATAATCGACATCGAGGTCGCCTTTTACCGAATGCTCTTCAGTGAGGGTGGCAGTATATTCGCCGGCCACCTTAATTGAGGCGGGAATGTCATACATCTTATCGTCGCCGCCCTTGATGGCTTTGCCGAGAGATGCAACACCGGCAGTAAGGCCGAGGTTCTCCAAAGGCTTGTAGTAGACCATGAGGTCGCCGGCTATAGTGGAATGCTTGGTATCGGAAGCAAGGGCCTGGCGGGCATAGCGGAGGTTGAGACCAACGCCGAGAACATCGGTAATCTTGACGCCAACGCCACCCGAGACAATCATATCCTTGGGAGTATATTTTCCAAGATATGCTCCGTGGATGTCAATTTCATCGTACTTCTCGCCTTTCTGCATGGCAAAGCCTACTGAGAAACCGAGATAATCGGCAGCCTTGAAACCTACGCCGCCGGCGAAATTAGTACTCTTTACTCCGTCAGGGGCCCAGTTCTGATAAGATACCCCTGCGTCGAACTTGCCGTTCCAGAAAGGAATGACTGCAGCGTTCGTAAATGATGAATAAGCAATCGAAGAAGTAGATGCCGCGCCGGCAAAACCCATTACCGCCTTAGCAGGATCTCTTTCAATACGGAGGAAAGGAAGGGCCTCCTTGGCTGCATCCCCGGCTATTGCGCTGACACTCAGGAGCATTGCCGCCGCGGCTGCAAAGATAAATTTAGGTTTGAACATTTCGGTACAGTTAATTAACATTATGTCAAGTCAGCAAATGTACTCATTTTCCAGATTATAACAAAGTTTGTTTGCTGGAATAAATACTTTTTCATATCTTTGCAGCCGCAAAAGGAGAGATGCTCGAGTGGCTGAAGAGGCACGCCTGGAAAGCGTGTGTACCCCAAAAGGGTATCGCGAGTTCGAATCTCGCTCTCTCCGCAAATCGGAAACTAAAAATCGCGCCAAGCTTGCTTGAGCGCGATTTTTTTGTTGCTTATGTCGGAGCGCGTCAGCGCGACGAAATCTCGGAGTAAGCTGGCTTGCCCTAGAAGATGTACTTGAGTCCGGCTATGATAGTACCGGCAAGGTCGCCGAACAGGACGGCCACATCGAGGCTGAGGCCCTTAAGGCTCAAGCCTGCACCGGCAAATCCCATTGCCGCAGAAGCGGGATTCCTGTCGATACGAAGGAAAGGAAGAGCCTCCTTGGCTGCATCCTGAGCGGATGCAGCGCCACACATAATCATCGCAGCCGCAGCTGCAAGGATAAATTTAGGTTTGTACATTATAACGTATTATTAATTATATCAAATCCAATGTTCTTTCATTTTGGAAAGAGAGACTGGATGGCATATTTAATCATTTTCCACGAATATGGCAAGTTGTGCATAACAATTTGCTTTTATGAAAAAGATTATCTAACTTTCGAGCTGACGATTATCATTCAATAGTATATGAAAACTTTTTTGAGATTTGCTCTAGTAACAGTTTTGGCTCTTGGTTTTGCGCTGACACTAAGTGGACAGGACAGAGTCATTAAAAGAAAAGTGGCCATCGGGCGCTTCACTAATGAAACTCAGCATGCTAAAGGTCTATTTTATGACCGAGAAAATGATCCTATGCGTAAACAAGCTATGGATATTCTTTCCGCCAAACTTGCAGCATCTGAAAAATTTATCCTGCTTGAACGCGATGATTTAGAAGTGCTGCTCTCTGAGAATGCAGCTATGAAAAAGCTTGGAGCAGACTATATCATTGTTGGTTCAATTACTGAATTTGGCCGCAAAGTGCAGGGCCAGAAGAAAGTATTCTCCTCCACTAAGACTCAGACTGTTGAGGCAGGAGTAAGTATCCGTCTTGTTGACACTCAGACAGGTATGATAATTTACTCTGACGAAGCACGTGGTTTTGCCGAAACAACATCTAAAAAAACACTCGGTAATGGAGGGTATGCTGGATATGATGCAACGTTGGCAGATAAAGCCATATCTGCAGCTTTAAGCCAACTTGTTGAGAATATTATCAACAAGTGTATGGACAAGCCGTGGAGATCGTATATTCTTTCTGTTGAGGATGGCGCCTATATCATCTCAGGCGGTCCTTCCCAGGGTATTAAAGCCGGAGATTCTTTCAACGTTTATAAGAAAGGTAAAACCGTGAAGAATCCTCAGACAGGGTTGGAAGTAGAACTACCCGGGCAAAAGTTGGGCACTGTTACAATTCTATCTTTTTTTGGAGATCTTCCAGAGTCTGAAATATCTGTATGCTCATATTCTGGAGCAGATATTAATGCACTTGCCCTTGAAGATTACTATATTTCCGATAAATAAAATTCCAATATGAATATGAAAAAGATATTGATTGCCCTTATTGGCATTGTTCTGTTATCTTCTTGTGGTGTGGGGTCTTATACAGTGACTTCCGGAAAAGCTGATGCAGGAGAAATTTCCTTTACATTTTCAAAGATAACCCCAATTACTGTTTCAGTTGACGACCAAACATATAGCATTAATACGGTTAAAGTTAAAGCTTGGACAGTTGACCGTAATATACGTAAAACAGTTAAGAACACTATACGTGTTAATGCCGGACAACACGATATTACTGTCTATGATGAATCTGGGACCAAGATTTATCAGAAAAAAATGTTTATTTCCGCCAGTGAACATCGTATAATTGACCTGTGATTTTGCAGACTATGAAATCAAAATTATTGAGAGTATTATATTTAATACCTTTCGCGGTTCTTGGAGTAAGTTGTAGCGTTCCCACAGCAAGTCCTCTGTATTATTGGGGTGGCTATCAGGAGGCAACTTATAAATATTATAAAGAACAGACACCGGAAAGTATCTGCGGGCTTATTGTGAATTACGAATATATGATTCAGCATCCCGGAGGAACCCGTCAAGTGCCTCCCCCCGGAATTTGTGCGGAGTATGCCTATCTTCTTCAGGCTCCAGGGACTGCTGAGATTTTTGCTGAGCATGCTACAAAAGAGCAGAAAAAGCTTTTTGAAGGAGATGACTATGCTACGATTTTTCATGAAAAATCACTGGAAATGTTCAAAAAAGAGATAGAACTGTATCCAGAGTCCGAAAAATTCATTAAGCCAATCTTCAAAAATGCGAGTAACTAAACATAGGAGGGGCTAAATATGAAAAAGATCTTATATTTTTTTGCGTTAGCAATCACTCTTTCAGCCTGTGGTGTCTCAAAACCGGTTACCACCAAGGCGACTAAGTATCCTGATTTGTATTCGGAAAAGCCTATTACACTACTTGTGATGCCCCCGATTAACAAAACAGACAATGTTGAAGCTAAAGAACTCCTTTATACATCGGTTAGTTATCCTCTTATTGAGAAAGGATACTATGTTATATCTCCGCTGCTCGCTATGGAAGTATTCAAACAGGAGAGCGCATATGATTCCGAGGTATTTATCAATGGTACTCTTGAAAAGTTTGGTCAGGCATTTGGAGCTGATGCTGTTGTCTTCTCAGAAATAGAAAGATGGGAAAAGCAGGGCACGGGCATACATACGGATATACGTTATATTTTCCGTTCTACTCACACTAACAAAGTGCTTTTCGAGAGATATTGTAAGCTTTATCTTAGCTTTAAGGGTAATTATTCGGGAGGAGGCTTTCTGACTAATTTGCTGGTAAATGTTGCTACCGGTCTTGTTCAGACTGCGGCAAACGATCATATACGCGCGGCCCGTATAGCTAATAGCTATATTATGTCTGATCTGCCTGTTGGTACATACAGCGGTTTTTTCGGTCAAGACGGAGAGTCGGCTGCGGAAGATTCAGAAATTGAGGTGTCCCTTAATGCCTCATCTTTTTAAAAGATGTTAATCTTCTTTACACTTGATAACATTCAGCCCGGCGCGAAAGCGTCGGGCTGAAATGATTATATAAAATGTTAGAATATTGAATTCTAGAACTTGTAGGTAAGTCCGGCGATGAAAGTGCCTGAAAGATCACCGAAGAGTGCGGCGACATCAAGGCTGAATCCGCCGAGTTTAACGCCGGCTCCAAGTGAGAAGTATTTCGGGAGTACAGTATCGCCACCGTAGCAGTATCCGGCGCGGGCAAAGAACTTTTTGTCATAACTGTACTGTGTGCCGATACCCATTCGAATACCTCCTTTAAAGAAGTAATCTCCCTGAAGTTTACCTTCAATGCCGTGCTTTCCACTCTCGTAGGCATACTTACCTGCTACTGTTGCTGCCGAAGGAATAGAATATTTGCTCCCGTCATCGGCTTTTACCTTACCTCCGAGATTAGTAATCCCTGCAGCGTACTGGAACCCTGCTTTGCCGCCTGCGGCCATAAGGTCGATGGAGATTGTATTCAGTTTGGCGCTTGAAGTAAGTTTATTTTCAAGGTACCGCACGGATAAACCAATGTTGAGCAAATGATTCATGTTGAAAGCAACACTGGCGCCAAGGGCGGTATTGGAAGGCTTGAAGGTGCCGTCCAGCTGGCCCTGGGCATTGATTATATCCATAGATTCACCGGTCTCACGGAAGCCGGAAACGCCAAAGGCAAGGCGGCCTGTTTTAAGGAAGACATTGGCACCCATATCGGTGGCTTTGGTGGCTTTTGTCTTGAAAGGAGCGAACATCAGGGATGCAGTCACTCCGGGCTTCTCATCTTCCAGACGCACCGCAGCGCTATAGAAGGCGGTTGTTCCGCCCTGGGCGTAAGAAACGGGGTCGGTAGGACGGGCGGCGAACTCCATTGCCACGCCTGCGGCATCCTGTGAATATGCATAAGCAGAGGCAAGGAGCCCGGCTGCCAGAACTGTCAATATCTTTTTCATGGTCACTTACAGTTTAACGATCGTACGTTTAACGGTCTTGCCGTCGGAAACAACCTTCAATCCATAGATGCCGGGGGCATATCCGCTCATATCAATAGCGGCAGGGTTGAAGACATCGGCAGTAAAGGTTTTCTCAAAGAGCACCTTACCACCGCTGTTGGTGATGGTGACTGATATCTCCTTCTCGTCGCCGTCGCTGATATAGAGGAAGTCGGTCACCTGGGTAGGATATACGTCCGGCTCAGCCTTGGGGTCGCGGACGCGAACCTGGAAGGAAGTAGTAGCCTTGAGGCCTTTGGCGTCCTTCCCGGTGATGGTAACGCTTGCGAGACCATAATCCAGGGTGGTAAGATTGAGGACATTGCCAACCTGATTGAGGTGAACGATACCGACGGGACTGGTCACGACATTAAATGTAAGCTGCTCTTCGTCGGGGTCGACGATATACTGCTCCATGTTGATGGCCAGCTTGCTGCCTATAACGTCGTAGAACATATTGTCGATGTCCTTGACAACCACAGGGGCCTGATTCTCCAGGATGGTATACTCAATTTCCTTGACCGTCGTTGCATTATATGCGTCCTTGACAGTATAAGTAGCCGTATAAACGCCGGGGTTGGCGGCATTGCCAGCTATGGTAAGACGATACACATCATCGGAGATCTTTGTATTGGAGGCTGCGGCGCTTCCGCCAACGAAGTTAACGGTGAAGCTGTGGCCGTCAGGGTCAGTAATCGTATAATCGACATTAAGCGTCTGATGAGCCTTGACCTTGAAGTCACCCTCGTAATCGGTAGTAATCGTAGGGTCGCTGTTGGCGCCCGTTGTAACCTGCTTTACGGGCGAAAGAGAGGAATAATTGTTCCAGTAGTCGTAGCCGACGATAGCAGTATTATAACCGGCGCTGAAGTCAAGACCTTCCATTGTTGCCGTCAAGGTTGAGCCGAGGGCTGCTGAACCGACCTCGACAACGAGCTTCGTTACCGAGGCAGGAAGGTTTTTAGGGTCGAGATTCGTGAAGTCAGATGCATTCTTGGAGGCAAGCAGCAGGTAGCCGTAAGCCTTTTTGTCGTCGTCGTCCTTGGTGACCTTCCACTCGAAGTCGATGAAGTTCGAATGAGTTGAAACCGTATATGAAGTCACAGGGGCGGGAGGAGTAGTTCCGCCGTAGGTAATGGAACCATAAGCATCGAGCATAGGGCCAATATTGGCAGCCTTGGGAAGTACGCCAGTCTTGGCTCCGCCCAGAAGCCTTTCCTTAAGCATCTCGTTGGTGAAGCCGGGGCCGCCGAAATATGAAATCAGCAGGGCGGCTACACCGGTTACGTGCGGACAGGCCATCGAAGTACCCTGATATCCGCCGTATTTATTGCTGGTGAGTGTACTGTAAATCGTTCCATTGGAGAAGTTTACATCTCCACCGGGGGCTGCGATGTCAACCCAGTCGCCGTAATTGGAATATTGGGCGCGGGTAAATCCGGGGCTCAATGCTCCGACGGCAACGACTTTGTCATATTCAGCAGGCCAGCCATGGGCCCAGCCCTCATTACCTGCCGAGAAGAACACGACACCGCCCTTCATGGGGCCGGTCTGATTGCCCTGGGCATCGCAGCCTGCGTTATTGATGAAATAGTTGATAGCCGTACCGACAGAGCCTACGCCACCGTGAGAGGCAGACTCTTCAGAATCATAGACGTAGCCCCAACTGTTGTTGCAGATAACTGCACCGTGGTCTGCCGCCCAGACAATCGCGTCAGAGCTGTTTCCGCCAATATCCTTGGTTGGGTCGTCGGGATTTACGGCGAAAATCTGGCAGGACATAAGTTTGACGCCACCGGTTCCGTCTGAACCGCCGGCAATACCGCAGACGCCCTTGCCATTGTTGTTTATAGCACCGATTGTTCCTGCTACGTGCGTGCCGTGATCGTGAGGGGTGATGGTATAACCCACATTGCCGGTAGTAAAGTTCTTGCTGCCATTGGGGCCGCCGGGAATACACGCAGCCTTAAGGTCTTCGTGGTTAAGGTCTATACCTCCGTCGACGACTGCAACGATAACATTCTTTGAACCGGCAGTGAAGTTCTCCCAAACAGGGAACACATTGATATCACAGCCAGCCTTGTGGTCGCTGCCTCCTGTACCGTCGTTGTAATAATGCCACTGCTTATTAAGGCTGGGGTCGTTGAAGAAGGCTGGAATGGCCTCCTGCTTGATGCGGCGAACAGGCTCAGTTGAGATGACACCGGGAATATGCAGAACCTCATCAGAGGCTTTGGTTACAGTTTTCTCGGCTTCGTCGTACTTAAGCTTGAACCAGCGGTGAAGGCCCGCCTTGCGGTGACGCGGCTCGAATTCTCCTCCGTCGGAGAAAAGCCTTTCGGCAGTATTCACTCCAAGCATGGCTCCGGCCTCTTCAGGGCTAAGGCCGGCAAGAGTATCTGCCATATCATCATTAAGTTCAACAATCATCTCGCCCGGAACGATCGACGGGGAATCGGCTTCTTCAGCTACCTGAACATCGGCGGCGGGAGCTTCCTCCACCTCCGCCCGCTGGCAGGAGAAGAGCGCGAGAGCAAGGGCCGCGCCAGCGGCCATCCAAATACTTCTGCGCATAATGTTATTCAATTATTCGGACACGAACAACGGAAGCAGCTGAAGCAGCGACTCCGCATTGTTCCATTTAACTTTATTCTCTTTCAGGAATGCCTTCAGGGCAGGGGCTCCTACTGCATTCGACACGTCTTTCTTGGTAGCGTAAACGAGCCTGCCGCCCGCAAAGATGTATTTCTTGCGAATCAGGGGCAGAATCTGACCGCTGTCCTTGTTGGCCCTGATTTCCATGTGATTGAGAGCCGAGGATGAATTGGTTGCGCCGATTCCCTCGAGCGAGCTCAGGTTCATGGTGCCTAGAGTAGTTGACGAAGAGCCATATGCCGCGCCGGTTGAATTGAGCGCTGCAATATCGACCTCAACGCCCTCCACGACATAACCTTTATCGGAAGAAGCAAGGACCTTCATCAGCTTGCCTACGGCATTGACATACTGGTCGGAGCCGATTTTTACGGCCTTTACATCGTGAGTTTCCTTGATGAAGTCATCTTCGAGGTAATGGAGGCTGCCCCACACGATGTTGATATTCACAATCATGGTCTTGACCGTTCCTCCATGTATCGTCACATAGCCGGGGCCAAAATCAGGATAGGCATAAGGCCAGGTAGTAGTGGGAGAGTAATCCCTTGCCATGGCGCTAATGCCAAATATCGCCAAAACAGCTGATAAAATAATACGTTTCATTTCGATTCAATTGAAATATTTTTCAAATATATTCAGTTTGACTCAAAAAAACAAGGCCCCACCTCATAAAGAGGAAGGGCCTTGCAATAGAGAAATATCAAATACTACTTAAAAGAAGCGTTTGAAGGAACCTTGTTCTTGCGGGCATCAACCTTAGATGCTGTGGGTTCTTCACCACCGCTCACCAGTCTTTCGCCGTGGATGGAATCCCATACATCGAAGTAACCAAGATATGCACCGTTAGTCTTGCTGTAAGCACCCCATACAAGGTAAGGTGTAGCAAGGTCAATTACACCGGCATAAGGAACGCTGAAAGCAAAGCCTTCAGATTCTTCATCTGCGGAATAGTTGCCGCGGAGTCCATAAAGGTAACTCTTAGCCTCCTTGAAAATCTGGTCAGGCTCGAAGGTGATTGTTCCCCTATCTGTATCAAATATACCGTAACAGCCATAGTCGAAGGAGACGCCGTCAAGGAAAGTGATGGCAACATTGTAATCATAACCATCTATACTTACGGGCGCGATAGACATACCCATATATGTAGAGCTGGAGGTCAAAGCTGTTGCAGTAACCTCATAATCACCTACTACATCGTCTACGGTGTAACCGAATGCAAAGAGGATTTCGGGAGTCGTAACTGCAGCGTTGGTGTTACCCCACTCATCCCAGAAGTTGTCAGCTGCGATGGTGAAGGAGACGGTCATACCGCCGGACATCTCATCAGGGATGAAAGTAGTGACGACATTTGCATCTGTCAAACCCCAGGTCTGCTCCCAGTCAAGAGTATACTCGGAAGTGACTGTCTTCCCTGCGCTGACAGACTTGATGACTGCGCTTGCACC
Organism: Bacteroidales bacterium; assembly: GCA_017443025.1. Lineage (GTDB taxonomy): Bacteria > Bacteroidota > Bacteroidia > Bacteroidales > UBA932 > Cryptobacteroides. The sequence goes on from JAFSPG010000013.1 coordinate 54,786, forward strand.
TTCTCCGGTATAGTCGAAGATTTCGAATTCAGAAACGAACTCGAAAGGAGTTTCAAGGTCTGTGAATACTTCAGGAAGGCCCTCGATGTTGAACTCGAAAGGAACGTTGTCGATGTGACCGTATACGCAGACCTCACCGGGAATAGCTACATAAGCTTCTTCTTCGTAGTCCCAATCGCATCCTGCAAATTCAGAAGCGACACCGGGGCAGGGGTTACCTGCAAGGTCCTCGAAGGTACCGTCCTCGAAGCTGACAGCATAGTAAGCACCGGGCTGCTTGATATCAGGGAAGGTAACGAGAACCTGATTGTTCTTAACCTGAACTTCACCTTCAACGATAACAGGCTCCTCGGGCACCTCAATTTGTTTCTGCTTGAAGATCTTCTTTCCCCTCTTGAGAGGCTGACCCTGAGGCTCACCAATGTTCCAGAGGTCATTCAGGGAGTAAACCTGAGCGGTAACAACCTTGCCCTCTACGAGTTTAATATCCTCGTTGAAGGAAAGGACAACCTGATTGCCCTGAGTCTGGAAATCATCAGTGCTGGGTTCGGGTGCAACTCCGTCGCTGGTCTGAAGGGTAACGTGAGAAACCTCACCTACGGTGCCGTCGATACTTCCGCAAACTGCATAAACAGTGTAGATTGTATAAGGCTCGGCATTTACGGTGAAGGAATAGCTTTCGCTGCCCTCAGCGTATTTTACAGAACCGTTGGTTACACTCGAGTAGCTGCTTGAATACAGCTTGGCTGCGTCAATTGCGGGATAGAATACGTCGTTGTCGACCAGGAATGAATAGTACGCAGACTCCGAAGTAGGAGTAAGAGTGACGTCGAAGGAATTGTCGGTTACGTTGGAGATAGAAATCTCAACGACACCGGGCTCCACGGGAGTCGTGGGCTTGTCGGCCTTCTGGAAGACGTCGCTGCTGCAGGCGCCTGCAGTCAGTACAAGCGCCACAGCTGTTGCGATAATATAAAGTGTTCTTTTCATACTTACTCAAAAATTAATTTTTGGTCCATACGGTCTTAGAACCGGCAGCAGTCCTTTCGCCGACGATGAATCCGCCCTGCCATACATAGCTGTCGGAAACAACACCGATATCGTTGGTAGACTCGAAGACAACATCGCCTGTCTGGGTGAAGACAATCGTTGAAGCATCGTCAACATAGTAACCGCCGGCATACCAGAGTTCGCAGAGAAGGAGGTCGCCGTCACTCTGGAAATCCTTGTACATTACCTGTCCGCAAGGGAAAGAAAGCACATAATTCTCGCTTTCGTCCTTGGTAACGGTAGCGAATACCGGAGAATAAGCAGCAACGCCTGCAACCATAGGAAGCATACCGTCGCACCATACAGTATTGATATCTTTGGGATCCTTGGTAAGGGTCATCTGGTAAGTCTGAGGGCCCTGCCAGTACTCGGTGCACTCAACGGTGTATGTTCCGAGGATAGCAGCCAGAGGATGGTCGATATCATTGATGGTAACCGTGAAGGAAGCACCAGCACCAATATTCAGACCGGTAGCGGAAAGAAGCTCGATAGAGAAGGTCTTGTCTCCGGTGAACTCACCGAGGTGAGGAAGTATATTGATGACGATATTAGCCGAACGGCTTTCGCCGTCGAATTCAAGTACTGCGCTTTCGTTGGTGTCTTCGTAATCAACACCGGCCTCAGCAGTATCGCCTTCGGCGCCGAGCAGGTAGGAAACGCTCGATACCATAGGGTTGATGCTGGCCATGTTGACGGGAATGACAATCTGACCTCCATCCTCGGTAATAGAAGCTGAAGAGGAGGGGAAGGATACGAAACTATCAGACTTGCTGAAAGAAGGAGTCTCGTTGAGTTTGTCGCAGGAAGCCAGAAGGGCTACGCCGCAAACAACAGTAAGTATAGTATTAAAAATCTTCATGATTCAGTCCTCCTTATTAGTTCTTGTTGTACTCGGGGTTCTGAATGAGGTTCGGGTTCACGGTGAACTCCCTCTGAGGAATAGGCCTTGCCCAACGGTAGTCGCCGGCAGCAAGGTGCTTGATAGCAGTACCGGAAACGTCTTCGCGGTCCATGTCGTGGCCGGTACGGGCGAGGTCGAACCAGTAGTGGCCCTCCCAGCAGAGTTCCTTGCGGCGCTCGAGGAATACACCTTCAATATTTGCGGGCTGAGCGGTAGCGTTCCTGTGATCGGCGATAACCTGAAGGTCAGCAACTGCGTTGCCGCCGGTCTTTACGAGAGCTTCAGCACGGATGAGGTACATCTCGGAGAGTCTCAGAACGATGACGTTGTTGGCGTCAACGGCACCGAGGCCCTTGCCGGCATACTTCATGGTGAAGAGACCGTTGCCTTCTTTATCGGTGGAGATCAGGTCAGCACGGGCATCGCCGTCCTCGTAGAGCTCGAGGAGGTCGTTGCTTACGCCGCAGTCGCTGTACTGCTCATAATAGGTCATACCCCAAACATTCTCGAGGCCGGTGCCGTAAGAAGAAGAGGTGTTGTTGTAAATTTCGAAGATAACCTCACCGCCGGTAGGAACATCGACAGTATAGGCGTCGGCGAGATCCTCTGCATCCCACATCTGGAATTTACCGGACTCGATAACCTTGGTAGCATAAGTGATAGCCTCTGCGTTCTTGTTGCAATACAGGTAAGCCCTTGCGAGCAGAGCCTGGATAGCTTCAAGGGTAACAGTAGCCTTCTTATCCTTGACACCTGAACGAACGTAAGAAGGGTCAATGATAGCCTCAGCTTCGAGGAGGTCAGTGATAATGTTGCTATAAACGGTGGCAACATCGTCGCGGGCAGGCTTGGCGTTGGCGTCAGGAACGGTTACGTAAGGAACACCGAGGTGGGAAGCGTCAGCCGTATAGTTGTACGGATGAGCAAAAACCCTTACGAGGTCGAAGTGGGCGAGGGCCCTAAGGAAGAGGCACTCGGCCTTGAGGTTGCTCTTTTCCTGCTGAGAAGCATCGATACCGGCATCATCAAGATGAGCGATAACCTGGTTCGCAGCAAGAATTACATAGTAGGCCTGACCCCATATAGGGCTTGTGCCGTTAGGAGTGAAGTTGATAGCGTAATCTTCGATATAACGACCGGAGTCGTGAGTGTCGAATTCAATCCATCTTCTGGCGTTGCCGGTACCCATCTCGAAAGAGAGAATGAGGTTGGCGCCGTACCAGTTGGTAGAAGCCATAGGAGCATAAGCTCCGGCAGTAGCCTTGTCGAGGCCGTCGAAGGTGGAAAGGGTCAGGACGTCGCTCTGGGCGAGATTAGGCTCCTCGGTGAGGAAGTCTTTGCCGCAAGAGGAGAGAACTGCTACAGCAGCTGCAATTGTGAATAGATATTTTTTCATAATCCGTCTCCTTTAGAAAGTTAACTCGATACCGCCTACAATAGACTTGGTAGTAGGATAAGCACCTGCGCCGCTTCCGGTTACGCCCTGCTCGGGATCCCAGAAGTAAACGTCGTTGAAGCAGTAGAGATTAAGTCCGCTCACATAAACCTTGGCATTCTTGACGCCAACTTTCTTGGTGAGTGACTGAGGAAGAGTGTAAGAGAGGGTTACATCCTTTACGCGGAGGTAACTTGCGTTCTCGAGGTAGCGGTCGCTTTCCCACTCGTTAGAGTTGGAAGTGGTACCTGCAACAGGTTTCGGGTTGACACCGTTGTCGCCGGGCTTCTTCCAGTAGTTAAGCTGGGAAGCGAACTGATTCATGGTCATGAAAGCACCGTCGGAATTGAGGTAATGGTTCTCGTTCAGTAGGAGAATCTGGTGACCTGCCTTGAACTCGAAGAATGCGGAGAGGGAGAAGCCCTTCCATGCAACCTGGGTGTTGAAACCGCCAACCCACTTGGGTTCAGGAGAACCTGCATAGTAACGGCGGGCCTGAGCCTGGTCGTTGGTGAGGGTCTTGTTGCCCTTTTCGTCGATGGAAGCTACCCACAGGGCCTCGCCGTTGGCGGGGTTGACTCCGTAGTAGTCGTACAGATAGTAGCTGTACATGCCGCGGCCTACGACCTGACGCCTCCAGCTGCCGAGAAATTCATCTCCGCCGAGGTCGAGGATCTTGGTCTTGTTGTAAGCGGCGTTCATGCCTACGCTCCAGAAGAGGTCCTTGTTCTGAAGGATGGTGTATTCGAGCTGAATCTCAATACCGCGGTTGCGCATCGAACCAACGTTGGAGAAGATGCTGCTGAAACCGGTGGTCTGAGGGATCTGCTTGGTAAGGAGGAGGTCGACGGTCTTGCGGTTGTAAACATCGATGCTACCGGAGAGGCGGTTGTTGAATGCAGCGAAGTCGATACCGACGTTGATGGTCTTGTTCTTCTCCCAGGAGAGACGCCTGTTCTCGATCTGTGAAGGAAGGTAACCGGTAAGGCCGTTGTAGATGGCGGAGCCATAAAGGCCGTATGCATTGTAAGCAGAGATACCGTTGTTACCATTCACACCGTAGCTGACGCGCAGCTTGAGGAGGTCGAGATTCTTGATGCCCTTGAGGAACTTCTCGTTGGTGGCGTTCCAGGATGCGGAAATTGACCAGAAAGCACCCCATTTGTTGTCCTCGCCGAAGAGGGAAGAACCATCCTCACGGAAGGTAGCCTGGGCGAAGTAGCGGTTGTCGTAGTTGTAATCGACGATACCGAAGAAGGAGAGCATGGTCTCGGCAGACTCACCGTAACCGATTTCGGTAGTGGTCTGGTCGGCCGTGGTATGATAAGGCATGTTAGGATCAACCTCAGGAGAATAAGCCTCACGATAGTGGGTCTTGTAAGTCATAGCCTCCTGACCGACGAGGGCGCGGAGAGAATGATAACCACCGAAGATGTTGCTGTAAGTGATGGTATTGGAGGTTGTCAGCTGCTGAAGATACTGATCAACGTTGTCAAGCTGGTTAGCGGTAGAGTTCTTGTGACCTACGGGGCTGTAGTAGTGGTTGGTCTCCTGGAAGAACTGCTCCATGGAGTTCTTGGTCTCGATTTCGAGATTCTTGATAGGGGTCCACTTGAGATTTACGGTACCGTTGAGGTGGTAAATCTTCTCCCAGTTGTCATCAGTGGCTGCAACTACGCGGGGGTTCTCACCGGAGTTGATGCCTTCTACGCTGATGTACTTACCGTTCTCGTCGGTGAGCTGCTGCCAGGGAAGGAGAGTCTCGCCGGCCCAGAGAGGGGAAGCATAGTAGAGGGAGTTCATAGGAACGTTCGACTGCTTGGTGTAAGCGAGGTTGAAACGTACGCCGGACTCGAGGTTGTCGAGGAGCTTGTAAGAAGCATTGATACGGCCCTGGAGTCTCTGGAATTCTACACCGTAGAACACACCTTCGTCGTTCTGGGCGGAGAATGATGAGTAGTACTTGGCGCGGGAGTTACCGCCACGGGCGGAAATTTCGTATTCCTGGGTCTTGCCGGTGCGGGAGAACTCGCGGAGGGCGTTGTAGGTCTTGCCATTAAGGATGGAGAGAGGACGATAATAACCACTTTTGGGGTTATCGGGATCCTGGCCTGCGTTGATGATGGCATCCCTCTGGTAACCGAGGAGCTCCTTGGCGGTCATCATACGGAAATCAGTGTCGGGGTTGAGCCAGTTGACACCGACCTTGGCACGGGCTGTGAAGACAGCCTTGCCTTCCTTACCGCTCTTAGTGGTAACGAGGATAACACCGTTAGCTGCACGTGAACCGTAAGCGGCTGCTGCGGCAGCGTCCTTGAGGACGGTGATGCTCTCGATGTCGTTCGGGTTGAGGTTGGTCAGGGTGCTGTTGTTAGCACTGGTGGAAACACCGAGGTTGCCGGAAACTACCGGAATACCATCGACTACCCACAGAGGAGCGTTGCCTGCGTTGATGGAGCCATTACCACGGATACGAATCTGGGTGATAGCGCCAGGCTGGCCTGATGCTGCGGAGATGGACACACCGGCGAGTTTACCGGCAAGGGCCCTATCCACAGATGTAACAGGTGCGGAGGCGAGAGTCTCGCCCTTGACTGAAGTTACGGAACCGGTTACGGCTTCCTTTTTCTGGGTACCGTAAGCCACGATGACCGTTTCTTCGAGCACGGTTGCGTCAGCCTTAAGTGCTGCGTTGACAATTGCATTGCCGTTTACAGGCACCTCGGCGGTCTTGTAACCGTAGAAGCTGATAACGAGAACTGCTTCGGCGGGATTGGCGACCTTGAGGGAATAAGATCCGTCAGCTGCGGTCGTCGTTCCGGACATGGTTCCTTTCACGAGGACGGATGCGCCGACGAGGGTCTCGCCGGACTCAGAATCCGTCACGACACCGGCGACCTTGCTCTGAGCAAAAGCCAGTGTTGAAAGGCAAACCATAACAGCAGTTACAAAAAGCTTGATTCTTTTCATAAGCGTTACTTTAGTTAGACATTAGGTTATTGAAATAAAAAAATTTCCAATTCTAATTTATTCCTTTGAAACGGACCTTCCCATATATTATATAGGTATAGGAGGTATCGTTCCGCGCCATTTCCTCTAAGGGGAAAATATACGCGATGCAAATAAAAACAATTATTTTCATAATAAAAAATTTTAACTAAAATTTCCTAAACATGTGTTTAATAGGGCATAAATCGTTAAATAATTGTCATTTTTTTGCACGTTTATCGTTTTATTTTGAAAAACTGTAAGTAAACACCCCTATTAAACTTACATTTTATAAGGTTTTTTTCGCGAAAAAATCGTACATTTTGCCTTTCTCGCCAGCAATACACCAGCCTTTTTGGGCCGCATTTTCTCTACGAAATAAGGTCAATAGCGTATCCTTAGGTCTAACCTAAGGAAAACTATACTTAACTGACTGATAATAATTAAAACCATTATTCAATCAATCATTAATTAATTTATTCAATCATTAAAACCAAACGCTTATGAAAAAAGCAAAACTGTTTCTGACAGCAGTTGCTATGGTCTGCGCGATTTTGTTTGCTTCGGCTCAGCCTCAGCGTGTATCCGGTGTGGTAACAGACCGGAGCGGTGAGCCTCTGGCTGGAGTGTCAGTCGTGGTTGACGGTACAACAACCGGTGTTATAACCGGAGCTGACGGCGTTTTCAACATCAGTGCAAAAACTGGTCAGACGCTTTGTTTCTACTATTACGGCATGGTGTCACAGCGACTGGACGTTACTGGGCAACAGCTGAATGTTCAGATGGAAGAGGACACGATGCTTCTGGATGAGGTAGTCGTTACAGCCATGGGTATTTCACGAAGTGAAAAATCTATCGGTTTTGCTGCGACTACAGTAAAAAATGATGACATTATCGGCCAGCACGCTACGAATGTTACTACGGCACTTGCAGGTAAAGTCGCCGGTATGCAGGTCTCTTCAACGACAACGGATCCAGGTGCAGCTACAAGTGTCATCATTCGAGGTTTCAGTTCTATCAACTCTTCAAACCAGCCACTATATGTTGTGGACAATATCATAGTTGGTGGTATGGGAAGCCTGGCTAGCGAAGATATAGTTAGTATGACCGTCCTAAAGGGCGCTGCCGCTACTGCACTCTATGGCTCCCGTGCTGCTAACGGTGTTATATTGATTACAACCAAGCAAGGGTCTCGTGGTGCTGACAAAGACTTTACCCTTTCGTATAGTGGCGGTATTGAAGCCCGTCAGGTTTCCCAGTTGCCTACTTACCAGAATAGTTACGGACAGGGATGGAATGGCACACAGACATTCATAGAGAATGGCTCCTGGGGGCCCAAACTCGATGGTTCCATGCAGCCTTATGGCCCGATTTGGAATGGTTACCAGCTTTACCACAAGTATGTGGCTCAGTCGGACAACGTAAAGGATTTCTTCGAACTTGGATGGAGCCACAAACATAATATATCTCTCTCCGGAGTGTCCAGCGACCAGAAGATGACATATTTCCTGTCTTACTCCAATGCCAGCGATAATGGTATCATTCCGGGCGACAAGGATACATATAGAAGAAGCGGTCTCGCTCTTCGTGGTTCTTATGCACCTACCAGTTGGATCAAGATCTCTTCCCAGGTAAATTTTGCGACATCAAAGACCAATTCAGTGGGAATGTTTCAGGGAACATCCCTCATTGATGGTATATACGAAATGGCACGTGATGTTTCATTGGTTGATTTAAAAAACCTTCCGGCGGCGTTCAATTCTCCTGAAGCGTATTTTACACCTTATGGCATTACCAGTCCGTATTGGGCTATTGAGAACTATTACAGGCAAACCAACAGCAAGCAAATCTATGGCAAGATTCAGGCTGATATAAAACCGATAGAGCATTTGACTCTCACGTATCGCTATGGATTCAACTACAGCGACTATGACTATAAATCGGGAGTACCCCAGATTGTTCTTGATGACGCTCTGATTTATGCTGACTTTGGCTATCCTCCGTCCAATCTGAACTCTACCGGTACAGTATATGCCGAATACAATCGAAGCTACGAAACCAATCACGATTTTCTTGTCTCCTATGAGAATAAATACCTCAATAACAGACTGAATGTCAGTGCTGTAGCGGGCTTGAATATAAACGAACGCTTCGAAACCACCTTGGTCGGGCAGACCGATAACCTTGCCGTGTATTCCGGTTTCTGGAATTTGAGTAACGGTGCAACCAAAACAGAGATCTCCGACAGTCAGAGCAAGCGTCGTTTAACGGGTCTGTATGGTGATGTAACTCTCGGATGGGACGACAGCATCTTTTTGGGTTTGACAGCCCGTAACGACTGGTCTTCCACACTGCCGATCAATAAAAACCATTTCTTCTATCCGGGCGCGACCCTCAGTTGGATATTCACGAATTACCTGCCGAAAAACGACATATTATCCTTCGGTAAAATCCGTCTTGCATATGGTAAGACTGGTAGCGATGCCGGAGTATATAACACTAATCCTACTTACGCCCAAGCTAGTTTCAGTGGCGTATATGGCAGCGGTATAGCATCATTCCCGATGAATTCCGCCAATGCTTTCCGCCGCGGATATTCCATCCCGTCTGATAAGCTGCGGCCTGAGATGACCACAGAATTTGAGGTGGGTGCGAATCTGAGGTGCCTTAATGGTCGCATCGGATTGGATGTTGCGTATTACAACCGTCTGACAACAGATCAGATTTTTTCCATCAGCATAGATCCTTCTACCGGATATACCGGAATGGTTTATAATGCCGGGGATGTTCGTAACCAAGGTGTTGAATTGCTCCTCGATTTAACTCCCGTTCAGACACGTGATTTCCGGTGGGATATAAGCATAAATTGGGCTAAGAACATCAGTAAAGTCGTTGATCTTCCAGAGGAAGTTTCTGATGGCAAACTATTGGTTGATTACTTCTCGACAAGTGCTGCAAAAGACCGTGTAAACTTCTACATTGAGAAAGGCAAGCCTTACGGCACATACTGGACTTATCTCCCTACTTATACAGAGGACGGTAAACTTATCGTTGATCAATACGGACAGCCGGTTATGACCGACGAAATTAAGCCTACTGGCTATGATGCAAACTACAAATGGACAGGCGGAATCTCAACGAGTTTGAGCTATAAGGGTATTACGCTCAGCGCTTCGCTGGATGTACGCTATGGTGGCAAAATGTTTTCCCGCACCAAAAATATCATGGAATTCACCGGCAACAGCATCATTACTGAATACAATGATCGTCAGCCGTTCGTAATTCCTAACTCTGTCGTTTATGATTCCGCTTCTGATTCCTATGTTGAGAATACTACGCCGATTTATCTCGCTAATAGTAGTTTGCAGAACTACTTCGATGATTATGGCGCCGGAAAAGGAAAATTGTTCTATCTGGTAGATCGTACTTTCGTTAAACTTCGTAACATATCCATATCTTACGATCTTCCCAAAAAATGGATTGGCCCCTTGCAGGGTGTAAGAGTGTCTGCTTATGTCAACAACGCCCTGACGTGGACCTCGAAGGACAATCATTATATTGATCCTGAACTTACCAATCAGGGCACCGACAGAGCAGGTCTCTTCGGCGAGACTTATGTAAACCCCGCCTGCCGCATTTGGGGTCTTAACCTCAGCGTAAAATTCTAAGGAGGATTGAAATATGAAAAAGATAATTCTAATTGCAGTTACAACTGTTTCAATGTTCTCCCTGGTGTCCTGCAAAGACTGGTTGGATATCAACTACAGTCCAAACTCCCCGAGTGCAGACATGGTGAACAATGACATGATTTTCCCCGCTGCCGAGATGGCGCTCAGCGCCCGATATGGAGATTATATGAGATTCCTGGGTGGCTATCTCAGCGAGCATTACACGCAGTTCTTTGGGACTGGTAACTATCTTGGGTACAGTAAGTTTACGGTATCTTCATCCGCAGTTAACGCTACACACAGCAATCTTCACCTTTGCATTGCAAACGCCACGCAAGTTCGTGACAATGCAGAGGCGGCTGGTGAATGGGGAACGGTTCTTGCTGCTTCGGTAATAAGGGTATTTGCATATCAGTCGCTTGTTGATGCTTTCGGCGAGGTTCCTTATACTGAAGCGCATCAGGGTAGCAACAATCTGCATCCAAATTTCGACGATGGCGCTACCGTTTATGCCGGATTGGTTGCTGAATTGGATAATGCTTTGGCAAAAGCTAAGAGCGACGATGCCGTCGTGACCAATTTCCTGTTCGCCAACCAGCCCGCAGGCAGTTGGATTAAGTTCGCTAAGGCGCTCAAACTGAAGCTTCTGATGCGTGAGCGTAAAGTCGTTGATGTTGATGAAGAACTCACCGCTTTGGTGGCGGATAATGATTTTCCTGCGAGCGATGTTGCCTGGGCTGGAATCTGGGCAGACGAAACAGGTAAAGCAAATCCCTTCTATCAGGAAGAATTCGCCACCTATTTCGGTTCTACCCAAGTCAATGTCGGCTTGAATGTTGCCCTGTATAAGACAATGTCTGATTGCGGAGACGGACGTCTTAGCGCGTTTTTCTCACCAAATGAGGCAGGACAGTTCTGGGGCAGTATTTCTGGTCATAACATGAGTACGTCCAAACAATACAAATCGGCTGTATTCTGTCGGCCTAACATAAAATATGACAGCCCAGTCTATTTGATCACGCTCTCGGAAATTGATTTCTTCCTGTCTGAGTTCTACAACAAAGTAGCTAATGATCAAGCTAAAGCTCAGCAGTTTTATGAGGCCGCTATCAGAGATTCATTTGCCAGTGCAGGTGCTACAGGCGCAGACGCCGTTATCGCAGCTTGGCCTTATGATGGCACAGATAAAAACCTCGGAATCCAGAAATGGGTTGCATTAAGCGGGACCAATAACTTCGAGGCCTGGTGTGAACTGCGTCGCCTCGGTTATCCTGAGATTGGCGCTATCAAAGCAGAAGATATATATGATTTTAATGATGACGTCCTGGATGAAACAGTATTGCCGGCCGGTGAGCTTTATACACCTTATCAGGTTGATTCTGAAGTTGGTGTCGGTGTGGTGCTCCAGCGTTTCCCTTATGCCCAATCTGCATTGGACTACAACAAGAATTGCCCTCAAATAAAGAAGAACACCGTTCCTGTTTTCTGGGCTGAATAAAAAAGAATTACGTATGAAAAAGCACATTTATACTTTATTTTCCGTGCTGATAGCCCTTGTCGCCGTCAGCTGCGAGAAGACTTCGGAAGGGGTGACTCAGGTGGTCAGTTTCTTCCAGATGTACGGTGCTTCCTCGATATACCTTGGCGTCGGCGATGAATTTGTTGACCCTGGATATCAGGAGCTGGATGGTGGTGGACAAGTCGTCACTGTAATTACGAATATGTATGGGGACGAAGTTGAGGCAGTCTCTACGGAAGAGCCTGGTTTCTTCACCATTACTTATTCTACCATCAATGAGCAGGGCCTATATTTTGAGAAGTCCCGCAAGGTTTATATCTATGATGCCACTGTTACGGAGACACTTGGTGTCTTTACGGTGGACAGCCAGGCGTCTTTATCCTACAATAACGAGAAAACTTATTCTGACAATGCCGCAAGCTATGCTGCCAGCGGGCGTACTACAAATGACAGTCCGACGATAACCTTTACGCAAGTTGTGGGTAATATCTACTCTGTCAGTGATTTGCTTGGCGGTTGGTATACTTGGATACAAGGTCGCGGTCCGCAGTATGAAGAAACCTATGGCATATCATTTTTTGATATGACCGGGTATGTAACTCTCAATGCCGATATGACTTTGTCGTTGATGTCTTCCAAAATTGCGGCATGGGGTGATGGCCTTGATTCTATAGAAAATGCTGTATATGATCCTGATACAAAGAGATTAGTATATGATTGGAGTTATGCCGGCCAGGTCTTTGGCCATGTAGAAATGGTACAAAACTAACTGAAAGGAGGAAACAGAAATGAAAAAAATCTTTACAATCACTCTTGCAATCATTTCGTCTGCGTTGATTTCCTGCCAGAAAGAGTCTATCGGCGGAACGGCCGTGGAGGACGCGTCCGGACAGTGGTATGTAAAAAGGTATCTAGTATTCACGGATGGTTCGGTAGTGGATGGTTTCGGAGAAGTAGGATATCAACTGAAACCATATCTGCTTCTTACTTACAACACATCGGACAACAAGGCTGATGAATTGTTTGTTGATGACCTTGGCGAGTTTTATTATGCCGGATGGGGAATGAGACTTGATTTTAAGGTAAAAACAAAAGTAGATCTTAAAACACTGAAGTTCTCAGCAATCGGGGCTGAAAACCTGTATGAGGACGCTCTCGTCAATATCGAAGGGCAGATTCTGAAAGGTGTTGCAAAGACAGCCGGAGGGGCTCCCCGTGATTCCATCTGGATGAAGGTTACTCATGAAGGGGATACCTTTGTAGAAGAAGGCTTTGAGTTGGAAGGTTTCGATCATTACCTCATTACTGGTGTCCGTTATACCGGTTTCGAGGCAGATGAGTAAATCGGCAGCATCATTAACATTCCATTATTGAAGTGGAAATTTCCAATGGCGGCCCGGATCGATCCGGGCCGCTTTTTTGCGTGGGGATGGTGGAGAATAGGGAAAAAGAGTTTCGAGGGCATTTTTCTGCCCGAGAAAACTTTTTCCTCTTTCGCGAAGGTCTGCCAGGTGTGCCAAATAATGTTCCACCTGGCGGGAAAAAGGCCGATTCCCCGGCAGGTGGGTCGGAAATTGCGCCACCTGACATGGAGAAAACCGGTCGTCGCCGGCAATGCCAACCTGCAATTTGTTGATTTCTGTTTTATTGGTTACCTTTGCGAAAACGGTTGTTATGCTTATTCTAAATAGTCCGATATCGCGTGCCATATTGAAAGAATATGCCGCCAATACATTTGGCGACATGATTAAATGTGTGGCAGATATAGATAAAGAATTACTTGCCATTGATGCCGATTTGCATGCTGATTTGGAGCGAATGTTATTGGAACAAGGCTGCCAGCAGGCTTCATTATGGGGATTTAATCTCTATCCGGATCAAACAGGTGAGGACTTCATCGAATATGATTCACTGATCAATATACGTTCATGGCAAGGTAATCCTTCCCGTAATGTGTTGGATGAAACTATACGGGAAAAGATTGCCGATATTGTCAAAAAGTTCATAACGGAATAATGCAGCACAAGACGCTTGAAAATGGCCGTTGGGCCACATTGAGTTTCCCGAAGCAAATGGCGAACATAGGCAGCGAAACGTCACGTATATATCAAGCATTGTTATCTGGCAAAGAACAAAGGGCCGAAGCGGCATTCGTCCGTTTCCAGGAACTTGTTGACCTTACGATAAAATATGGCCGAACTGATGCTTCGGCTATTCTACGTTCGGCAATGCTTGAGGAACTCTGCCGGTTCAGGGACTTCTATTGTGAAGCATTTCTTCAGCGAAACCTTCCTGAATTGTCGGCTTACAACCGATATCTTGACCAGTTCGCTAGGCGAAGAGATTAGCGGCAAAGTCGGCGGGAAAGCCGGTCGATACAGCGCTTCTTCTGCTCGAGGTCAGGGTGAACGTAGAGATTCAGGGTGGTTCCGATCTGGGCGTGGCCGAGGAGAGCGCTTACAGTTTTGTAATCACAGCCTGATTCTATGCAGCGCGTGGCGAAGCTGTGACGCAGACCGTGAAACCGGATTGCGGGCAGATGCAGCTTCCGGCATATGTTACGGAAGTAAATCCGGTACGAATGGGGCTCAATCGGCTGTTCCCTCCCCGTAATAACGAAAGACTCGGGATTCATTATCCGGTGAAGCGGACGGATTATCCTCAGTAAATCCCTCGTCATAGGCACTTCCCTGCAGGACGATTCGGTCTTGGGAGCGCCGGACACCACTTTTGAGGCCCAGACGCCCTTTTCGCGGAAGTATATCCGCTCGAGAGTACGCTGAACAGTGATTATTCCCGCCTTAACGTCGATGTCTTTCCATTTCAAGGCGCAGATTTCCCCTATCCTCAGCCCGGCCGTGAGGCAGATATAAATACCTATGTTCTTGAACGAGATGTTCTGCAGCAGGAATTGCATCAGTTTCCTGTGGTCGTGGGGGCTCAGGATATCGATTACCGTCTTAGTTTCAGAGGTAGGATAATACAGCTTCCATTGAAATATCGGCATCCCCTGAAGCGCCGAAGAGAACCTCAGGAGCATCTTCAGGACCAATACGATGTCTTTTACCGACTTTGTTTTCAGGCCCGAGTTGAGAAGGTCGATAACGAAGGCCTGCGCCTGTGCTTCTTTAACCGAAACTTCATCTCCGAAAACCGGGAGGACGTGTTTTTCCATCAGCAGGACATAAGTCGCAAAGCTGGACTGTTTGACATAGAGTTTCTTCTGCTCGCACCAAAGCGGGTAGATTTCCTTTAAAGTTTTACGTTTCATAGTGATAATATTATACGGTTTGTTCGTGCAAGCTACAAGAAAAATTGTTACCTTTGTTAAGATAAAAGCATTTGAATTATGGATAAGACAAAAGTATTTTCAGCCCTGGCGATTCTCGCAGGTATGATTTTCATCGGGATAATGATTCCCCGCGCCGTAAGCGTCAACCGCTCTTACGAGCGCATCGTCAATGTCAAAGGCCTTTGCGAAAGGGAAGTCAAGGCCGATAGGGCGATATGGCCCATCCAGTACAAGGCTGTGGGCAACGACCTCGCCTCCGTATATCAGGAATTCGCAGCCAAAGGCGAAGCAGTGCGGGCCTTCCTCACAAAAGGAGGCGTCAGCGCCGAAGAAATCTCGGAATCATCGCCCGTTCTTACCGACAAGCTGGCCCAGGAATACAGCTCCAACCGCACCTTCCGCTACGTAGCCAAGGGAGTCATCACCGTATGCTCCTCCGATGTCGACAAGGTCCTGGCCCTGATGGGCGACCAGAGCGTCCTCTTCAAGAAGGGAATCGCCCCCGAAAACGACTGGGGCAACCAGCCTGAATTCCTCTTCGTAGGCCTCAACGACATTAAGCCCGAAATGGTCGAAGAAGCCACCAAGAACGCCCGTGAAGTAGCCGAGAAGTTCGCCAAGGACTCCGGCAGCAAGCTCGGCAAGATCAAGACCGCCTCGCAGGGCACCTTCTCCATCGAGCCCCGCGACTCCAACACTCCTTATATCAAGAAAGTCCGCGTCGTCAATCTGGTCACCTACTACCTTTCGAAGTAAGCAAAGCTAATTCCTCAGTTTTTACTATCTTTGCAGGATATAAACAGAAATGCCGATGTCCGCGCTCACAAGAAACGAAATCCCTGAAGGCCTGACCTTCGACGATGTATTGCTTGTTCCCGCCCATTCCGAGGTTCTTCCGAGGGATGTTGACGTAACGTCTCTTTTCACAAGGGATATTTCCCTGCACTCCCCCATCATTTCCGCGGCGATGGATACCGTCACCGAGGCCGACCTCGCTATCGCGATGGCCCGCGCCGGAGGAATCGGCATCATCCATAAGAACATGTCGCTGGAGGCCCAGTGCGAGCAGGTCCGCAGGGTGAAAAGAGCAGAGAACGGAATGATATACGACCCCGTGACCATCGGCCCCGATGCCACGGTGGGCGACGCCCTGGCAATGATGGCCAAGCATCACATCGGCGGCATCCCCGTAGTTGACGGAGCGGGCCGGCTCATCGGCATCGTCACCAACCGCGACCTCCGCTTCCAGGTAAAGAAATCCATCCCCGTGAGCGAGGTGATGACAAAGGATAACCTGATTACCGCCCCCAAGGGCATCAGCCTCGAAAAGGCCACGCTCATTCTGATGAAGAGCAAGGTCGAGAAGCTGCCCGTAGTCGATAAGGACAATCATCTCGTAGGTCTCATCACCTACAAGGACCTGATGAAAATCAAGGACAACCCTACGGCCAGCAAGGATTCCAAGGGAAGGCTGCTCGTAGGCGCCGCGGTGGGCGTGAAGGCCGACACCCTCGAGAGGGTGGAGATGCTCGTCGAGGCCGGCGCCGACGCCGTTGTCGTAGACACGGCGCACGGGCACTCTGCAGGCGTGCTCAAGGTGATTTCTGAAGTCTGCCGCAAATTCGGAAAGAACGACATACAGATTGTGGCAGGGAATGTTGCCACCGGCGAGGGCGCTAAGGCGCTCGCCGACGCCGGTGTCGATGCCGTCAAGGTCGGCATCGGGCCCGGCTCCATCTGCACCACCCGCGTAATCGCCGGCGTGGGAATGCCACAGCTCTCGGCCGTAATGATGGCCGCCGAGGCCCTTAAGGGCACGGGCGTGCCTGTCATCGCCGACGGCGGCATCCGCTATTCCGGCGACATCGCCAAGGCCCTCGCGGCCGGAGCCGGCACCGTCATGGCCGGTTCTCTCTTCGCCGGAACCGAAGAATCCCCCGGTGAAACCATCATCCTCAACGGCCGTAAATTCAAGTCCTACAGGGGAATGGGCTCGCTTGAGGCAATGGAGCAGGGTTCCAAGGACCGCTACTTCCAGGATATGGAAGAGGACGTAAAGAAGCTCGTCCCCGAAGGAATCGTGGCCCAGGTGCCTTACAAGGGTACGGTAGCAGAGGTGGTTTACCAGCTCCTCGGCGGACTCCGCAGCGGAATGGGCTACGTGGGCGCACGCAATATCGAGGAGCTGCGCAAGGCCAAGTTCGTCAGAATCACCAATGCCGGCTTCCTAGAGAGCCATCCTCACGATGTAACCATCACCAAGGAAGCACCCAACTATTCAAGATGAAAAATATTGCGTTAATAGCAGCGATTATCGCCCTCACTGGTGCGTGCAAGGCCATCAGCGGCATTCTCCACGACGGAGAGGTCATAGCCTCCGTCGGAGAACACAAGCTGTACAGCTCCGAGCTCGCCGGAATCATTCCCACCGGAATTTCCGCCGACGACAGCACGCGCCTCGTACAGGCTTACATCGACAGCTGGACGCTCGACATGCTTTTCGTAGATTTGGCCGAATCCCAGCTCAACGACTCCGAAAAGGACGTTTCCAAGGACCTCGAGACCTACAAACGGGCCCTGCTGCGCTACCGCTATGAGCAGAAGTACCTCAACCAGAGGCTCGACACCGCCGTGGCGCAGTCGCAGATCGAAGACTATTACAATGCGCACAAGAAGCAGTTCCGACTCGCCGAGACTGTCGTCAAGGCAAAATTCGCAGTGATTCCGGAACATTCCTCCCATATTGCAGACCTGAAAAGGCGCATGTCGGACGACGCCGACGACCTTATCGTTGTGAGCGACACCTTGTCGGCATCGTACACCTCGGTCTATAACGACTATGGCAATATGTGGATTGAAGCCTCGAAGATAGCCGTCGCCCTCGGAATGGACAGCGAAAAGATGCTCCGCTCGATAAACAAGGGCTTTGTCCAGAGCAAAGACGGCAAGGGCAATCTCCAGATAGCCTACATATCAGATATCATCCGCCGCGGCGAGGACGCTCCGGTAGCCTACTGCAGCGACAAGATAAAGGAATACATATTAAGTTCAAGAAAAAAGGATTTGCTGTCGGGTTTGGAACGGGACTTGATGAAGGACGTCCCCGTCCGACAGGAATAACTAAAAAATGAATATGATGAGAAGATACTTTGCGACCATGGCCATTGTCCTCTGCGGAATGGCAGCTTTCGCGCAAACCTATCCGAAGGGAGTGATAGACAAGACCATCGCCGTCATCGGCAATGAGATGATATCCATATCCACCCTTGAGCAGGAGATTCAGGTAAACAAGATGAACGGCCCGATGTTCTCCGACAAGAACCTCCGCTGCGAAACTCTCGAGCGGATGATGGAAATCAAGCTTTTCCTTATGCAGGCCAGAATCGACTCCCTGAAAGTCAACGAGGATGCAGTCAACTCAAACCTCAAGATGAGGATTGACCAGTTGCGTTCGCAGTTCGGCGGCGACGAGCAGATGGAAGAGTATTTCGGCAAGCCTATATACAAGCTCCGCCAGGACTGGAAGACAGCTCTCGAAGAGCAGAGCCTCTATCAGCAGGAGCAGGCTCAGATAGCACAGAGCGTACCGGAACTCACACCCCTGGACGTACGCTCATATATGGCTGAAACAGACTCCGTCGACCTTCCGCTCGTACCTATCAAGTATCAGCTCAGCCAGATAGTCATCTATCCCGATAAGGAGAAGGCATCCCTCGCGGTCAAGGACCGCCTGCTCGGCCTGCGCGAGAGAATCATCGCCGGCGAGAAGTTCTCCACCCTCGCCAGGATTTACTCCGAAGACCCGGGAAGCGCCCGCCGCGGCGGAGAACTCGGAATGGCCTCGAAATCCATCTATGTTCCGGCCTTCGCCGATGTGGCAATGTCCCTGAAGCCCGGCATCATCTCACAGATTGTCGAAACCGAATATGGTTTCCACATCATGGAGGTACTTGAGAAAAAGGGCGACATGGTAAACGTCCGCCATATTCTCCTCAAGCCCCAGTACACCGACGAAGACCGTCAGAAGGCCTTCAAGACACTGGACAGCCTCCGTACCGAAATCGGCAATGAAGCCGTTTCCTTCCCTCTGGCAGCCAAGTTCTATTCACAGGACCCCAAGACACGTACCAACGGCGGACAGATGGCCGACCAGTACACCGGCTCGGCTTATTTCGAAATCGACCAGTTGAATCCCGCCGACTATTCGGCCATCAAGGAACTCAAGGAGGGGCAAATCTCCGAGCCTTTCGAGTCGGTCGACAGCGAAGGCCAGGGCCAGACGGTTTACAAGATCATCCGTATCGACAAGATTATCCCCGCCCACACCGCAACCTATGAGGAAGATTACAACTCTCTTATCGAGGGTGTCAAGAATAAAAAGGCCATGGCGGCCATAGATGAATTCCTTAACGGAAAAATCAAGGAAACATCCATCTACATCGATCCTATCTTCAAGGCTTGCTCCTTCTCACGCGAGGCCTGGAACGAAGCTGCCCGCAACAGCGAGGATTAATAATCTTCTTTAGATGAAGGCTTATTTATGGATTCCTATGCTGTGGCTGTGCCTCTTCGGGGCGCAGGCGCAGAACAAGGAGAAAAGCGACTCTCTTGTGCGCCTGATAAGCGCCAGGCAGATGGAGCAGGTTGAACGCGACGGCGAGAATTACCGAAAGGTAACGGGGCCGGCGCGCTTCCTGCACAACGACACTTATCTCCTCTGCGACACGGCATTCTGGAACATGAATACGTCGATTATCGACTGTATCGGGCACGTCAGCATAATCCAGGACGACACCCGCCTTACCAGCGACAAGCTCACATATCTCGTAGATGAAGACCTTGCCCAGTTCCGGGGATCCCTCGTCGAGCTGGAAGACAAGGAGGGAAATATGCTCCGCACCCGCCACCTTGACTACAACACCAAGGATTCCGTGGCCGTTTTTATGCACGGCGGTGCAATGCGCGACCACACAGGGCAGATTATCGAGAGCATAGACGGCAAGTACGAATCCAAGATAAAGCTGTTCACCTTCACGAAGAACGTGAATATGTTCACGGACTCCGTGTTTATCAAGACTTCGAAGCTGCTTTACCACGGCGACACCAACCTGGCTGAATTCTCTGGGGGCATCGATGCCTGGCACGAGAAGAGCCTGCTTTCGGCCGAAGAGGGCTGGCACGACAGAGTGCGTGAAATCTTTTTCTTCCGGCGCAAAGTCCACGGACAGAATGAAACCCAGGAAGCCTGGTCAGACTCCCTCTTCTTCAACCGGACTCTGAATGAGCTGGAGATGCTGGGGAATGCCCAGGTTACCGATACTACCCGCAACGCCCACGCGATGGCCGGGAGAATGTTCTATCAGGATTCTATCTCTACCCTTACAATGACCCGCGACCCTGTAGTGATAGGAGTCGTCGCCGGCCAGAATGAACAGCCTTCCGACACCGTTTATTCCAGGGCGAACAAGTTCATTTACAGGACTTTGCTCCGCTTTGCCGTAGATTCTTCGCTTGTGGGCATGGCCAACAGGCGACTTAAGGACCTTGACATGGATCCTATTGCGGAATACCGCAAGAAAGCCGCCGAGGAGGCTAAGCAGAAGGCTGAAGAGGCTGCAAAACTCGACCCTAACAATCCCGCCAACCGTGTCGGTCTCGGTAAGGGAGGAATCGAGAAGGTCGGGCGCGGGAGCGCCAAAGCTGCAGGGAAAGATCTCTCCACTCCGCTTCGCTCCGGTCGAGATGACAAGGGGGAAGTTGACAGCACGGCTTTGGCTGCTCCTATTAACAGTCCCGAAGATACAGCCCCGGTCGACAGCACGGCCGCAGCAGCAACTACCGTTGCCGCAGACTCGACCTCTGTCATTTCGAGCGGAGTCGAGAAATCTCAGCCCAAGGACTCCACGAAAATCAGCTTCCTGACCGCCATCGGCAACGTAAAAATCTTCAAGAAAGACCTCCAGGTAGTAACCGACTCCCTGGAATACAATGCCATCGACTCCCTCATCAGGATGTACAAGAGGCCGCTTGTATGGAATGACCCCACCAGGCAATATACATCCGACAGCCTCTTTGCCGTAGTACGCGGCCAGCATCTCGAGAAAGCCAGCCTGATGAGCGACGCCTTCGTGACAATCCAGGAAGAAGACGCCATCAGCTACGACCAGATTCGCAGCACCGAGATGATGGCATACTTCGACACAACCGGAGCCATCCGCCGCTTTGACGCCCTCGGCGACGCCGACGCCATCTTCTATATAAAGGAAGACAGCACCTACGCCACCATCAACATAACCAAGTCGAAGATGCTCAGCGCCGGCTTCAAGGACGGCGACATCGACGTAGTACACTATTACGACGCGTCCAAGAGCGACGCCTATCCCCTCGCCCAGACGCGAAAGGACCAGCGCACGCTCAAGGGCTTCGAATGGCAGCAGGACAAACGCCCTACAGGGCCTTGGGATATCACCACAAAGACTCTCAGACCGTCGCAGCGCAAGCAATACAGCGCCCGTCCGGAACCTAAGTTCGTATATACCGATACATATTATCCCGGGTATATAGCCGGAGTAAAGGACGAAATTGAACTCAACCGGCTGGCGCGGGAGCGGCGGCGCCAGGAAAAGGCGCAAAGGGAGGCCTTTGTCAAGGACTCCCTTGCGAAGGCTGCGCTACGCGACAGCCTCGCCCGCACTGCCGCCGACAGCCTGCAGCGCACGGATTCACTGAAGACTGCCTCGGATTCTCTTAAGACGGCCGTAACCGACACTCTCAAGACTGCTGCTGCAGATTCACTGAAGGCGGCCCAGCCAGATTCTGTGGCTGCCGCCCCGCTTACCGCCAAGGAGCTGAAGGCCCTTGAAAAGGAAAAGCGCCGCAAGGAGAAGGAAGCCCTTGCAAAGGCAAAGCAGGAGGCACGGGAGAGAGAATGGGCCCGCCTCGACAGCCTCGATGCTGCCAAGGCAGCCGCCAAAGCCGCCAAAAAGCTGAAGAAGGAGCGCGAGAAAAAGCGCAAGATTTATCTCGAATCCCTCGCAGAAGAGCGCAGGGAAAAGATGCTCCTTGAAAAGTACATAGATTACTATCGCCGCAAAAAGGCGGCTGACGAAGAGAAGGCCGCAGCCAAGGCCCTGAAAGAGCAGAAAGCGGCCCTGAAACAGAAATCTGAACCAGAGCCGAAAGTGGCTAAATAAAAAAATCCGGAAGCCTTTCGACTTCCGGATTTTTGTGCGGACGATGAGACTCGAACTCATACAGGCCAACGCCCACTACCCCCTCAAAGTAGCGTGTCTACCATTTCACCACGTCCGCGAATGTAGATGGAGCTTTGCTCCTACTTTGGGACTGCAAATATAGCGACATTTCCCGACTTACCAAAAATTTTTAAGATTTTTTTGCCTGTACTTTTGCTATGAGCGGAAAAAGCAGTATATTTGCGGGCTTTCCACGAGTTGGAAAGGATATTATTAACAAATAATTACAATTAAAACAGATTAACAATGGCTGTTAAAATTCGTCTCCAGCGCCACGGAAAGAAGAATTTCGCATTCTTCCACATTGTAGTGGCTGACTCCCGCGCTCCGCGCGACGGTCGTTACATCGAGCAGATCGGCTCTTACAACCCCAACACCAACCCCGCCACCATCGTCCTGAACGCAGAACGCGCTCTTGCATGGCTCGGAGTAGGTGCCCAGCCTACCCTTACGGCTCGCAGACTCCTCTCCTATGAGGGTGTCATGCTCCGCAAGCATCTTGAAGGCGGTGTCAAGAAGGGTGCTCTCACCCAGGAACAGGCCGACAAGAAATTCGCAGACTGGAAGGCCGAGCACGATGCAAAGGTCGAAGCCAAGAAGCAGGGTCTGACCAAGGCCTCCGTTGAAGCCAAGAAGGCTGCCCACGAGGCTGAGGTAAAGGTTAACGAGGCCAGGGCCGAGGCTATCGCCAAGAAGAAAGCTGAGGCTGAGGAAGCTGCCCGCAAGGCTGCAGGCGAGGCCGCCGCAGAAGAAGCTCCCGTAGAGGAAGCTCCCGCTGCCGAAGCAGAGGCTCCTGCCGAGGAGGCTTAATCCAATGGCGTCTGAAGCAGGACTTTCCTTGCTGCAGATTGCCGCAGTATTGAAATCCAACGGTACTGAAGGCGAGGTTCTTTTCGGCTTCAAGACCTTCTCCCCCGAGGAAATTGATACACAGGAACCGGTGTTCATCTATCACGATGGACTTCCGGTTCCTTATTTTATTGAATCTTTCACCCCGAGAGGCAACTCCAAAGCCCTCGTTCGCCTTACAGGCATAGAATCTCTCGAAGATGCCGAAGAAATCTCAGGCAAGGAGGTGTATGGTCGTTGCTCCGACTACGAAATCGAAGGGGAAGATGATCCTTCAGCCCTTGTAGGCTGGACGGTCCTGGACGCCGACGGCAAAACAGCCGGCACAATCAGCGGATATGAAGATATCCCCGGGAATCTCTGCCTCTACATAAAGACTCCCTCAGGGAAAGAGGCGATGGTTCCATTTCGCGAGGAACTGATAATCGCATACAACGAGGCCTCCGAAAATATCACATTAGACATTCCCGAAGGCCTTCTAAATCTTTAAGCTGCTCTCTCGGGCAGTTTTTTATTTGTCCAGATCGAAATCGACCAGAATCGGAAGATGGTCGGAAGGACGCCAGAATATATCCACCTTATCCTTTACCGGAGTCGTATATTCGTCCCAGATGATGTCCGCGAAGACAATCTTGTCATACAGGGGCTTCGTGCAATAGACATAGTCAATGCGACGTTTCTTATTGCCGGTGCTCGGCTTGAACTCGTTGGGATATTTCGCCTTGATTACGTCAATGTAAGGAGTATTATTGAGGACGTAATCTTGAGTCAGGAGCCTTGTATCGTCGTCGGCGTAGCCATAATGGTCGTTGTCGAGCCTTGTTACGGAATTGAAATCTCCCATCATCATCCACAACTGATCCTTGGCATCGGGGACGGTGGCAATGGTATGCTCGCAGATATACTGAATCTCCATAGCCCTGTATTTGTCTCCGCCATGCTCGGCCTTCGATGCCGCCTTGTCCGGGGCCTTACGGGCATGAGCCGATGGCCAGGTATGAACAGTAACGATATTGATGGTTTTTCCTCCGACTTCGATAGTGGCCCAGCCGCATCCGTGGGAAACGACCTTGTCGGGGATTTCACCGAATATCCTGTCGATATAAGTGATAGGGTATTTGGACGTGATGACTTGAGGATAGTTGTCGCGGTGGGCGCTTATGCCCCAGTATTTATGTCCGTAGCGGGCTGCGAGTTCGCCCCAATGGTCAACGAGGTAGCGATCTTCCTCCGGCATCTTGACGTGGGCGTCGGTTTCCCAGATCGACTGGGCTTCGCACCAGACGCAGATGTCCGGATTCTGAGACTTTACATATTCGACAAAACGGTCGTAGTTGTCGTTCTGTCCGTCCCACATACCGTTCTGAATATTCCAGTACAACAGACGGAGGGGCTGTTCGGCCTTGCAGGAGCCGGCAAATACAATTGCCAGCACTGCGGTCAGGAGGGTTAAAACAATCTTTTTCATAATTCTGGAGTTCTTTGACTATTCGGCACGGAAGGAGGCGAGAGTATCGGCGGCTGCGGTATCGGCGAGGAAAGCGTCGATGTACTGCTTGTGCGCGGCAGAATCAGCCTCGGAGAGGCGTACGAATACGTTGGCGCTGCGGCTGAAGAGCTCGGGAGCCTTGGATGCGTCGTCAATCAGAAGCAGAGAGAACACGATGCCGGCAGTCATCTCATAGAGACGGCGGGCAAGGAAGTCAACCACCTCCTGATTACCACATTCCTTGACCTTCTCAACTGCCTCTTCGTAAACGGCGAGGAGTTTCTCCACGCGGGCCTTGAGGGGCTTCATCTCCTCGGAAACCTCATTTTCGAGCATTTCCCTGATAATGCTGATATAAGTTCCGTTGGTAATGTAACGGATGGCAGCAACTACCTGAAGCTGGGTAGTACCCTCGTAAATGGAGAAGATACGGGCGTCGCGCAGCAGCCTCTGGCATTTATACTCCATGATGAAGCCGGAACCGCCGTGAACGGAAACTGCATCGTAGGCATTCTGGTTGGCGTATTCGGAGGCCATACCCTTGCAAAGCGGGGTGAAGGCGTCGGCCATACGGCTGAACTTCTTGAGCTCGGCCCTCTCTTCGGGAGTAAGCGTACGCTCGCGGGCGATGTCCTCGAGAGCCTTGTAAACATCCACATAAGCGGCTGTCTGATAAAGCATTGTACGGCTGGCGTCGAGCTTTGCCTTCATGCGGCTGAGCATGTCATAAACCGCCGGGAAATTCTTGATCTTCTGACCGAACTGCTCGCGTTCATTGGCGTATGCGACAGCCTGGTTGTAAGCCTCCTGGCTGAGACCGGTACTCTGTGCACCGATACCCAGGCGGGCGCCGTTCATCAGCGACATCACATACTTGATAAGGCCCAGACGGGGGCTTCCGCAAAGTTCTGCCTTGGCGTTCTTATAGGTAAGCTCGCAGGTAGGAGAACCGTGAATACCAAGCTTGTGCTCGATATGACGGACGTTTACTCCGCCCTGACGCTTGTCATAGATGAACATCGAAAGGCCGCGGCCGTCCTTGGTGCCTTCCTCGGAACGGGCAAGCACAAGGTGAATATCGGAATCGCCGTTGGTGATGAACCTCTTCACGCCGTTCAGCAGCCAGCAATTATCCTTCTCCGACCATGTAGCCTTGAGCATAACCCTCTGGAGGTCGGAGCCGGCATCAGGCTCGGTAAGGTCCATCGACATGGTTTCGCCAGCGCAGACGCGAGGGATGAACCTCTGGCGCTGGTCGTCGTCGCCGAACTCATAGAGAGTCTCGGCGCAGCTCTGCAGACTCCAGATATTCTGGAAAGACGCATCTGCCGCGGAGATGAGTTCGCTTGCCATACTGAAGATGAGTTCAGGGCAGTTCAGGCCGTCGTACTTGCGGGGCATGGTGATTCCCCAGAGGCCGGCCTTGGTGGCGGCCTCCATATTCTCGACGGTCTTGGAGGCGTATTTCATACGGCCGTTCTCGAGGTGCGGGCCTTCGAGGTCGACGCTCTCGGAGTTGGGCTCGATGATATTGGCGGCGACATCGCCTACGATTTCAAGCAGACGATTGTAATTTTCGATACAATCCTCAAAATCCACGGGAGCCTCAGGGTAGAGGTCCTTCTGGGTATAATTGCGCTCCTTGAGCTCTGCAATCCTCTTAAGGAGGGGTTTGCCGAGATGGAAGGCGATTTCAGGATGGTCTGTATAGTAGTTTGCCATAATTGTCTTGCTTTATTTGCTGTTCTGCTTGTAATACTTGATGAGCTTGGGAATCACCTCTTCCACAGTACCTACGATGACGTAATCGGCAATCTTGTTGATCGGGGCGTCAGGGTCGGAGTTGATGGAAATGATGATTTTGCTGTCCTGCATACCGGCGATATGCTGAATCTGTCCGCTGATACCGCAGGCGATGTAAACCTTCGGATGAACGGTGACGCCGGTCTGGCCGATCTGGCGGTCGTTGTCGCAGAAGCCTGCATCCACGGCGGCGCGGGAGGCGCCGACCTCGGCGTGCAGAAGCTTTGCCAGCTCGAAGAGCATGTCGAAGCCCTCGCGGCTGCCCATTCCATAGCCGCCGGAAACGACGATGGAAGCGCCCTTGAGATTGTGCTTGGCAGCCTCTACGTGATGGTCGAGCACCTTCACTACGAAAGCCTCGGGGCTGACATATTTGGAAACCTCCGGATAAACGACTTCGCCCTTGGCTTTTCCTTCGTAAACAGCCTTCTGCATGACTCCGGAGCGGACGGTTGCCATCTGCGGACGATGCTCGGGGTTGACGATGGTAGCCACGATATTGCCGCCGAAGGCGGGACGAATCTGATAAAGCAGGTTGTCGAAATGCTGACCTGTCTTGGCATCGTCGTATGGACCGATTTCAAGCTCGGTGCAGTCGGCGGTAAGGCCGCTGGTCAGGGAAGAAGACACCCTCGGGCCGAGGTCGCGGCCGATGACGGTTGCTCCCATAAGGCAAATCTGTGGCTTCTCTTCCTTGAAGAGATTGACGAGAATGTCGGTGTGGGGAGCGGAGGTGTAAGGGAAGAGGCCGTCGGCGTCGAAGACAAAGAGTTTATCGACTCCGTAAGGGAGAATCTGCTCCTCGACCTTGGATTTGATACCGGTACCGGCTACGACGGCGTGGAGTTCGACGCCGAGAGTGTTGGCGAGTTTGCGGCCTTTGGTCAGCAACTCCTGGGAGACTTCGGCTACGACAGTGCCTTCAATCTCACAATATACAAATACGTTATTCATAGCTTAACCGATAATCTTTTCGTTCAACAATTCCTTGATAATGCCGTCGATGTCGGCGTCAGAGGAGGTAAGAGTCTTGCTTTCCTTGGCCTGGAAAACGATGTTGCGGACGGTTTTGACCTTGGTCGGAGAACCGGCCAGACCGCACTGTGCAGGGTCGCCGTCGACATCGGCCACGCTCCACTGGTTGAGCGTAAGGTAAGGGCGCTCGGCGTAGAGATCTGCGCGAGGGTCGCCTTCGGGACGCTCCAGCGGGCAGGTGGCGTATTTGTACTTCATCACAAGCTTGGCGTTCTGCGGACGGCAGGGAGCCGCGCTGCCGTTGACGGTGATGACGGCCGGAAGGGGAACCTTGACGGTTTCCTGGCCACCGTCAATGCGACGGCGGACAGTTGCCACTCCGTTCTCGATGCCGAGAATCTCTTCGGCGTAGGTAACCTGATTGAGGCCGAGCTTCTCAGCGACCTGAGGGCCTACCTGGGCGGTATCGCCGTCGATAGCCTGACGGCCGCCGAGGACGAGGTCCACACCGCCGATTTTCTTGATGGCGGTAGCAAGTGCATAGGAAGTGGCGAGGGTATCGGCGCCGGCGAAAAGACGGTCGGTAAGAAGCCAGCCGGTGTCGGCACCGCGATAGAGACTTTGCCTTATAATTTCACCGGCACGGGGCGGGCCCATTGTGAGCACGCCGACGGTAGTGCCGGGATTCTGTTCTTTGATTCGGAGCGCCTGTTCAATGGCGTTCAGGTCATCAGGGTTGAAGATGGCGGGAAGGGCAGCCCTGTTGACGGTGCCTTCAGGAGTCATTGCGTCTTTCCCGACATTTCTTGTGTCCGGCACCTGTTTGGCCAGGACAACGATTTTCAATGCCATAATTATTGAGGTTTTAGTATTTTAATAACTGTTGAGCGGGCGGCCGGAGGTAAGCATGTGCACCTTCGCACGCACCGCTGCAAGAACTGATTCGTGGTCGGCGAGGCCTGAGTTGGCGCTCACCAGGACAGTATCTATCAGTTCCACAATATCTACCATATCTTTCTCGACGAAGCCGCGCGAAGTGACGGCCGGAGTACCTACACGGATGCCGGAAGTCTGGAACGGGCTGCGGCTGTCGAAGGGGACCATATTCTTGTTGACGGTAATATCGGCCAGTCCAAGCTCCTTCTCGGCCACCTTTCCGGTGAGCTCCGGGAACTTGCTCCTCAGGTCGATGAGCATAAGATGATTGTCGGTACCTCCGGAAACCACCTTGTAGCCCTTGTCGATGAAGGCCTGGCACATGGCCTTGGCGTTTGCCACGACCTGTTTCTGGTATTCGACGTACTCTGGCTGCATCGCCTCATAGAAGGCTACGGCCTTGGCGGCTATTACGTGCTCGAGCGGGCCGCCCTGGACTCCCGGGAATACGGAGCTGTTGATAATTGCGCTCATCTTCTTGATTTCGCCTTTCGGAGTTGTGAGGCCCCAGGGATTGTCGAAATCCTTGCCGATCAGGATGACTCCCCCACGAGGGCCCCTTAAGGTCTTGTGGGTGGTGGATGTCACGATATGCGCATATTTTACCGGATTCTCCAGAAGGCCGGCCGCGATGAGTCCGGCAGTATGGGCCATATCTATCCATAGTATGGCTCCGACTTTGTCGGCGATTGCTCTCATCCTGGCGTAATCCCACTCACGGGAATAGGCCGAGGCGCCGCCGATGATGAGTTTTGGCTTGCATTCAAGAGCCTTGCGTTCCATCTCGTCGTAATCCACGAGCCCCGTTTCCGGGTTGAGACCGTAGGCCACGGGATTATAGAGAATGCCGGAAGCATTTACGGGAGAGCCGTGTGTAAGATGGCCACCCATGCTCAGGTCGAGGCCCATGAAGGTATCGCCGGGCTTGAGACAGGCCATGGTGACGGCCATATTGGCCTGGGCCCCGGAATGAGGCTGCACGTTGGCGTATTCAGCTCCGAAAATCTTGCAGAGACGGTCGATGGCAATCTGCTCAATCTGGTCCACCACTTCACAACCGCCGTAATAACGCTTGCCGGGATAGCCCTCGGCGTACTTGTTGGTGCAAATCGACCCCATCGCCTCAAGTACCTGGTCGGAGACATAGTTCTCCGATGCGATAAGTTCCAGGCCTGAAGACTGGCGGTCGCGCTCCTTTTTAATCAAATCAAAGATTTGAAGGTCTTGTTTCATATTGATAATCAATACTTAAGTTCACTTTCTCGCGCTGCGCGCGCGCACTAAGCACGGCAAAGGTACAAAAAATTTCCGGCATTAGCCAGAGATTACAACCAGAGCGGCGATTTTCCCAAGCCAGACGGCATCGGTGGAATCGAAGGAATCTTCGTAGGCGCTGTCGATGTCAAGAACGGCGACAACTTCGCCGCCAATAATGAGAGGTACCACTATTTCGGAACGGGAAAGACTGCTGCAGGCTATATGCCCGGGGAATTTCTCGACATCAGGGACGACAATGGTGCGGCGCTCCTTCCAGGCCGTTCCGCACACTCCCTTTCCAAAACCTATGCGCAGGCAGGCTACAGGACCGGCGAACGGTCCTAGCACGAGTTCCTCTCCGGCCACGCGATAAAATCCGGTCCAGAGGAAATGCAGCCGCTCTGCAATCAAGGGTGCGGTTTCCGACATTCTGGCCACCATGTCCGGCTCATCGCCGAGAAGGTTTGAAAGGTCCTGGTAAAGACGCAGATATGTGAAAGTTCTGGGAGAAAGATGGCAGTATCCACCCGGATTCTTTTCGAGGTAGGCCTGATGTCTTTCTTCGGCGGGGAAAAAGTTACGGAGAGGCTCCAGTTCCACGGCAAGGGGCGCTCCTGAGAGCTTTTCCCGGGAAGCAAAGACGGGGGCAAGAATTTCTCGTTCCGCGTCATCGGAAAAATAGACTCCGGTGCGGTAGCGAGTGCCTTCGTCGTGCCCCTGGCGATTGACGCTCAAAGGGTCGATTATGCAGAAAAACAGATCCGCAAGAGCCTCGAGGCTGATTCGCTGCGGGTCGTACGACACTTCTACAGTTTCAGCGAAACCGGTATTGTCGGTGTAAACTTCTTCGTATGTAGGAGCCGGACCTGGGCGGCCGTTGGCATAGCCGCAACGGGTGGCGGACACTCCGTCGACGCCGTCGAAAAAGTGCTGAACACCCCAGAAACATCCACCGGCGAAATATATCTTTTTCATACTGCGAATATACTACTTTTTCTTAACTTTGTTCCCGAAATGGAGAATCGGAAACTACTTGTCACGGAGATGGGACGAATCACTCCCGAGGCCTACCGGCAGACGCCGGGATGTGGTCTCGCCGTAGTGCTCGACAACATCCGAAGCGCGCATAACGTCGGCTCCGCCTTCCGTAGCGCCGACTGCTTCAAAGTTGATAAAATCTGGCTTTGCGGCGTCTGCGCCACGCCTCCCTCGGCCGAGATTCATAAATCGGCCCTCGGGGCGGAGGAAAGCGTGCCATGGCAGTACGCCGAAGACACCCTCGAAGCCATAAATTCTCTCAAGGCAGAGGGCTACACCATAGTCTGCGCAGAGCAGACTATACGCTCCGTCAAACTGAATGATTTCCAGCCTCTTGCAGATAAGAAATACGCCATAGTTTTCGGCAATGAAGTGGATGGTGTAAGGCAGGATGTAGTAGATGCCTCCGACATCACCCTGGAGATTCCCCAGTTCGGCACGAAGCACTCCCTTAACGTATCGGTTTCAGTGGGAATCCTGCTCTGGGACCTTTTCTCGAAACGCCTCTAATATTTGACTGACGAGAGGAAGAGGGCGTGTCCGGGAACGGACTCGCCTGCGGCGCAGCGGTCCTGCGAAGCAAGGACCTCGGCCATGTGCGAGGGCTCGTAGCGGCCGCGGCCGATGTCGAGCAGCGTGCCTACGACTGCCCGTACCATATTCCTCAAAAACCTATCCGCCGCTATCGTAAATACCAGATAATCGCCGCCCCGGGGGTAACCCATGATACGGACATGGGTGGGCTCGTAGGGCTGCCAGGAGGCCTCGAAGACGGTGCATATGGAAGTCTTGCTGTTGCCGCCCGTCTTTTCGAAGCAACTGAAGTCGTGGGTACCCAGAAGCAGTTTGCAGGCCTCGTTCATTGCCTCGACATCCAGAGGGAAAGTGTAGAGGTATGAATAATGCCTTACGAAAGGGTCTTTGCTGCGGTGAATGAAGTAGTTATAGCGCCTGTAACGGGCATCGAAACGGGCGTGAAACTCGGGTTCCGCAATTTTCACTTCGTGAATCCTCACAAAAACGGGCAAAATGGCATTTAATTTGCAGCCGAGCGACGCCGTGTCGATATCGTCGGCGGCATCGAAATGCGCCACATATCCGCACGCATTTACTCCAGCGTCCGTCCTGCCCGCACCAGTGACGGTCACTTTTTCGCGGAGAGCCAGCGAAAGAGCACTTTCGAGAGCCTCCTGCACAGACGGAGCATTGGGCTGGATTTGCCAGCCGCTGAATGAGGAACCGTCATATGAAAGAGTAACCGAGTATCGCATAACGGACGCAAAGTTATGAATAATATTGAAAACCAAATAAAATGGACGTAAACATCAAAGAATTGAACGAGAGGATACAGCAGGAAAGTTCCTTCGTGGATATGCTATCCCTCGAAATGGGCAAGGTCATCGTAGGCCAGAAAGCCCTCGTTGAAAACCTGATGATAGGCCTTCTCGCCGGAGGACACATTCTCCTCGAAGGCGTTCCGGGCCTTGCCAAGACACTGGCAATCAACACTCTGGCCCAGGCTGTCGACGCAAAGTTCAGCCGCATCCAGTTTACCCCTGACCTCCTGCCTGCCGACCTTCTCGGAACCATGATCTACTCCCAGAAGAACGAAGGCTTCCAGGTTCACAAAGGCCCCATCTTCGCCAACTTCGTGCTGGCAGATGAAATCAACCGTTCCCCTGCAAAAGTTCAGAGCGCCCTGCTCGAGGCTATGCAGGAGAAGCAGGTTACCATCGGCGACCAGACCTTCCCTCTTCCCAAGCCCTTCCTTGTAATGGCCACCCAGAACCCTATCGAGCAGGAAGGAACCTATCCCCTTCCCGAGGCCCAGGTCGACCGATTCATGCTCAAGGTAATCGTGGGATATCCCAAGAAAGAGGAGGAAAAACAGATTATCAGGATGAACAACAGCGGAGAATTCCCCCACGCCAATCCCGTGGTCAAGCCCGAGGACATAGTCCGGGCAAGAGAAGTAGTCCGCGACGTCTATATGGACGAGAAAATCGAGCGCTACATCGTTGATATCGTTTACGCCACCCGTACCCCCGAAGACTACAACCTTGGCAACCTCAAAGGTCTGATTTCATACGGCGCATCGCCCCGTGCAAGCATTTCGCTTTCCCTCGCCGCCAAGGCTTACGCCTTCATCAAGCGCCGCGGCTACGTGATTCCCGAAGACGTACGGGCCGTCTGCAACGAGGTGCTCCGCCACCGTATCGGCCTGACTTACGAGGCCGAAGCCGAAAACGTCACCACTGAAAACATAATCTCCGAGGTTCTCAACGCCGTGATGGTTCCGTAATGGGAAAGACTACCACAACAGAACTTCTCGCGAAGGTCCGGAAGATTGAAATCCGGACCAAGGCTCTTTCGCACCAGATTTTTGCAGGCGAATACCATTCTGCCTTCAAGGGCAAGGGTATGGCTTTCAGCGAGGTGCGCGAGTACCAGTGGGGCGACGACCCCCGCTCGATGGACTGGAACGTCACCGCGCGTATGAGCGCGCCTTATGTAAAGGTCTTCGAAGAGGAGCGTGAGCTTACGGTGATGCTGCTGGTGGATATCAGCCGCTCCGGGCTCTTCGGCACCGTGGGCCGCACTAAGCGCGACCTCCTCGCCGAAATCGCAGCGGTGCTGTCGTTCTCGGCCATCATCAACAACGATAAGGTGGGCGCTCTGCTTTTCAGCGACAAAGTCGAGAAATTCATCCCCCCGAAAAAGGGCCGCAGCCATCTGCTCCGCATACTCCGCGAAATTCTGGAGTACGAACCGGAGTCCAACGGCACCGACATCAGCGAAGCCCTGCGCTTTGCCACCGGAGCCCTCAAAAAACGCTGCACGGCCTTCATCCTTTCGGATATGATTGACACCGACGAGGCCGGGCATCCACGCTACGAAGATGCCCTGAAGGTGGCCGCCGGGAGGCACGACCTTTCAATTATACGTGCGTACGACCCGCGCGAGAAGACCATCCCCGCAATGGGGCTCGTACACGCAAAGGACGCCGAGACCGGCGAAACCGCCATCATCAACACCGATTCGAAGAAAGTGCGTCAGGCCTATGCCGCCTGGTGGACCTCGGCCTGGCAGGAAGCCGGCCGCATCCTCCTGAAGAACAAAATCGACAGCGTGGACGTAGCGGTCAATGAAGATTATGTAAAGGCCCTGATTTCGCTTTTCAGAAGCAGATAGAAAATGATTAAAAGAATCATATCAGCATTATTTGTGACAGCCCTGGCCGCGGCATTTCTGACCGCCGCTCCCGGGCATAAGGGCAAAGCCTTCCTGAAGGCTCTACAGCAGCGTGATTCAGTGCTTATCGCCGACCAGCTCGCTTATGGAGTCCATCTCGAAGCTGTGCCCGAAGGAACTGCATTCGAGCTGCCAGACTTTGAAAAAGGCGTAACCGAAGGCGTAGAGGCAGTGAAGCCCTGGAATCTGGATACCCTCAAATCCAAGAACGGAATTCTCGACGTCGAGGCCTCTTTCGTACTGACATCTTTCGAAGAAGGAGAATACGAGCTCCCTGACCTTAAAATAGTCCGCAGCCTTCCAGGCGCCGAGCCCGACACCCTCATATTCGAAGGAGAGAGCCTGAAGGTTACGACCATGCCGGTAGATACCTCTACCTTCGTACTCCACGACCTCCGGGGCCAGATACGTTATCCGCTAACGTTCAAGGAGATACTTCCATATCTGTTGATAATCCTTGGAATCGCGGCCCTTGTCCTTGCCATCATCTTCGCGGTACGCGCAATCCGCAGGAAGAAGGGATACATCATCACCCCTGCCGACCCGCCGCATATCGTGGCCCTGCGCAAACTCGACAAACTGCGCGGCGAGAAATTCTGGGCACCGGAAAAACAAAAGGCCTTCTACTCCGGCATCACCGACGCCCTCCGCGAATATATGGCTGCCCGCTATGACATCGGGGCAATGGAAATGACCACTGCGGAGATCTTCAAGGCCCTCAAGGGCACGGAGTTCCCGGTGGAATTCAACGATGAACTCAAGGAACTCTTCGAGACCTCAGACTTTGTAAAATTCGCCAAGATGACGGTGGAAGACACTTACAACGCCAAGGCCCTGCCGATGGCGGTGAAATTCGTCACCTCCACGTATCAGGCAGAAGTTGAAAACGACAAATCCCCTTCCGAATAGAAAATGTTTTTTGAATATCCATATCTCCTCTGGCTGCTGCTTATTCCAGTCCTTCTGGGTGCCCTATACGTTTTCAGGGCGCTGACGGGCAGGGAGCCGCACATGAGGGTTTCCAGCATAACTCCTTGGAAAGCCGGAGGCGGCAGCATCTGGGGCATTCTGGTCCACGTCCCGGCCGCCCTTAGAATAGGGGCGCTTGCGCTGGTGGTGATTTGCCTCGCAAGGCCGAAATCATCGTCAGAAATGGAGAGAATCGACACCGAAGGCATCGATATAGTCTTCGCAATGGACGTATCCACTTCGATGCTTGCCCGCGACTTCAACCCCGACCGAATCAGCGCTGCCAAGGACATTGCCATAGAATTCATAGCCCAGAGGCCTTCCGACCGTATGGGAATCGTGGTTTTCGCCGGCGAGAGTTACACGCAGTGTCCGCTGACTACCGACAGGGCCACGCTCATCAACCTTATGAAGGAGGTCCAGACCGGACTCATCGACGACGGTACAGCCATCGGCAACGGACTCGCCACAGCAGTTGCCCGAATCAAGGATTCAGATGCAAAGAGCCGGGTGGTGATACTTCTTACCGACGGCGTGAACAATATGGGAGAAGTTGCCCCCGAGACGGCAGCAGACATTGCCCAGACCTATGGCATCAGGCTTTATACCATTGGCGTCGGCTCGGTAGGAACCGCTCCCTATCCTGTGATGACTCCCTTCGGAGTTCAGGTTCAGCAGATTCCGGTCGAACTGGATGAGAAACTGCTTCAGTCGATGGCTCAGGCCACCGGAGGCCGCTATTTCAGGGCCACAGACAACACCAAGCTGTCGGAGATTTTCGGCGAAATCAACAAGATGGAAAAGGCCCGCACGACGGTCGACAGCTTCCCTGTTTACAAGGAGCTCTTCCCGAAATTCGCACTTCTGGCTCTGATTCTGCTTCTGGCCGAATTGCTGTTAAGAACGATTATAAGGAGGTTACCGTGATATACTATCTTGCAAATCCGCAGTTCCTCTGGCTGCTAATTCTGGTTCCGCTCATTCCGGCGGCCTTCGCCCTCGGAAGGCATCTGCGGATGCGGCGCATCCGCAACTTCGGTGACGAAGAGCTCGTCCGCGAGCTCATGCCTTCCGCATCACGGGCCAAGGACTGGGTGAGGGTAATACTCCTCGACCTGGCTTTCCTCTTTTTCACCATCGGTATCTGCCGCCCGCAGATAGGTGCGAAGCTGAGCGAACACCGCACCCGCGGGGCTGAAGTCATGATAGCCCTCGACGTGTCGAATTCGATGCTCGCCGAAGACTACACCCCCAATCGTCTTGAAAGGGCCAAGCTGGCAATCTCCCGCATCACCGACCGCCTCTCGCAGGACCGCATCGGCCTGATAATCTTCGCCGGAACGTCCTTCGTCCAGCTCCCCATCACCACCGACTACGTATCGGCCAAGATGTTCCTCGGAACCATATCCACCTCCTCGGTACCGGTGCAGGGAACGGCTATCGGAGAGGCCATTCATACTGCTATCCGCAGTTTCAGCCTCGAGAGCGAAAAGAGCCGCGCCATAATAGTCATCTCCGACGGTGAGAACCACGAGGACGACGCCGTGGAATCCGCCAAAAATGCCGCGGAATCGGGAATCAAGGTCTATACCGTTGGTGTCGGCTCGCCGGAAGGTCAGCCCATTCCGATGGACGGAGGGCTGTTGAAAGACTCCGACGGGCAGATTGTAGTTACCAAGCTTAACGAGGCGGCGCTGCAGGAAATCGCAGCCGCCGGCGGAGGCGCCTACGTTCGCGCAGGCAATGAAGAATTCGGCCTGAATCCTATTCTTGACGATATCCGGGCGATGGAGGCGGAAGAATTCAAATCCATCGTCTTCGAAGAATACAACGAACAGTATATGTACTTCTTTGCCATTGCTTTCGTACTGCTTTGCATCGAAATGGCCCTTGGCCGCAAACGCGCAAGGAAATCGCTTCTGAGTATATGAGAAAATTATTGATACTTACCATATTGGCCCTTTCGCTTCCGGTCTCCGTCCTGGCTCAGGTCGACAGGAAGGAAATACGCTCCGGCAACCGCAAGTTCGACAAGAACGACTACCGGGGTTCGGCCGTGGAATATATGAGGGCTCTCGATGCCGACTCCCTCTCGGTGGCGGGTAATTACAACCTTGCCTCCGCCCACTACCGCCTCGGCGAGTACGATTCGGCTGCCGAAAGGCTGGGAAAGCTAAAGGATGTCATCGCCGGAAACGAATACGAGGCGGATTACTACTTCAATCTCGGAGATGCCGCCGTGGCCAAGAAGGACTGGCAGGGAGCCGTGGATGCCTTCAAGAAGTGTCTTCTCGTGGAGCCCGGAAATCTCGAGGCCAAGGAAAACTACATCTACGCCAAGAAGCATCTCGACAATCAGCAGAACGGCGGGCAAGGCCAGAATCAGAATCAAGACCAGAATCAGGACCAGCAGCAGAACCAGGACGACAAGCAGGACCAAAATCAGGAAAATCAGGATAAACAGCAGAATAAGCCCGACCAGCAAAACCAGAACCAGCAACAGCAGCCTCAGCAGGCCGAGGTAAAAGTCTCGCCTCAGCAGGCACAGCAGATGCTCCAGGCCATCCAGGCCAAGGAGAAGAAGACCCAGGAAAAGGTCGAGAAGGAAAAAGCCGCAGCGGCAGGCCGCGACAGGGAAAAGAACTGGTAATCAGGCAAAACATTTATTGAGAGAATGAAGAAAATCTTTGTCATCATAGCGATAGTCCTGGCCCAGGCGGCAAGCTGGGCGCAGGGCTCGATAAAAGTACAGGCACAGAATATAGTTGCGGCCGGGGAGCAGTTCTCCGTGTCGTTCGTGATTGAATCCGGCAAGGACGGAAAGCCCTCGGATTTCGACTGGGACTGCGGAAGCGACTTCCAGCTGGTATGGGGTCCGCAGACAGGTACTTCCACGAGCACTTTTATCAATAACGGCAAGGTTACCACTTCTTCGCAATACACTTATTCATACATAGTTACGGCTCGTAAGGCCGGCAAATTCATTCTCCCATCGGCCACTGCCAAAATCGGAGGCAACATAATCAGTTCGTCGCCAAAGACAATCGAAGTCGTAGCAGGCGACGACAGCTCGGCTGCCACCTCAAAGAATGAAAATTCAAATAATCCGACCTTCTCCGACATCGGCCCCTCGGAACTGTTCATCAGACTGAGCCTGAGCCGGACATCGGCCGTTGTGGGAGAGCCCATTACCGCCACGCTGAAGTTGTTCCAGAAGGCCGATATTTCCGGATTTGAAGATATACGCTTCCCTTCCTTCAAGGGCTTCTGGAGCCAGACGCTGGAGGCTCCGTCCAACATTAATTTCCAGAGGGAAGTCGTTGCCGACAGGATTTACAACAGCGCCGTGCTCCGAAGCTGGGTTATCGTACCTCAGCAGACAGGCGAACTGCCTATCGAGAAAGCAGAGCTGACCTGCCTTGTCAACATAAGGGTTCAGAGCCGCTCAAACAGCATCTTCGACAGTTTCTTCGACGACAATGTAAGGACTATCCGCAAGAGGCTCACAACCGGCGAGAGAATCATCAACGTAAGTCCTCTTCCCGCTGGCGCACCGGCATCTTTCGGAGGCGGAGTAGGACAGTTTACGATGTCGGCCACCGTCAGCAAGGATTCCCTCAAGGCACACGAGGCCGCATCCCTTACCGTCACCCTCTCGGGCAGCGGGAATGTCGCCCTGCTGGAGGCCCCTAAAATCAATTTCCCGCCGGATTTCGAGGTGTACGACGCCAAGCAGACCGACAACTCCACCCGCGGCGGAACCTCCGGCAGCAAGACCTTTGAATTCCCCTTCATTCCACGCAGCCACGGGTCCTTCGACATCCCCCCTATAGAGTGGACATACTACGACAGCAAAACCCGCAAATACGTCACGCTGACTTCACAGGAGATTCATCTCGAGGTAGCTCCCGGCAGCGGAAGCGGCGCGGCAAGCTCTTCGGGCCTTGGCGGCGCCCTCAGGCTGCCTGACCGCAGCGGAGTGAGGACGCTTTCCGAAGACATCCGCTACATACGCACTTCAATGCCTTCGCTTTCAAAGGGCTCGTCGATGATAGTTTCAGGCGCAGTCTATCCGGTACTGCTGATACTGATGGCCCTCGGCACCGCTGCCTTCTGGCTTTTCCGCAGACGCTCCGCCCGCCGCAGGGCCGACGTTGCCGGAATGCGCGGCAGAAGGGCCGCCAAGATGGCAATGGGCCGTCTTTCCAAGTCGAAAGCCTATCTCGACAAGCAGCTTGACACGGCTTTCTATGAAGAATTGCACAAGGCTCTTCTGGGCTTTATCTCCGACAAGTTCAACATGCCTCAGGAAGAGCTCGACAAAGAGTCGATTTCCGGCAGGCTTACCGGCAGCGGAGTTCCGGAAGAGACGGCAAAAGAATTCCTTGACCTCGTGGACGCCTGCGAATATGCCCGTTATTCACCGGATGCCGGAGAGGGTGCCCTGAAGGCTCACTACGACAATGCCATAAAGGTTATTTCCACCATTGAATCCACCATGAAGACAAGGCGTAATACCCCCAAGGCCGTGATGATTCTGCTGGCCCTTACCGCATCGCTCCAGCTTTCGGCCGCGGATGCCGACTCCCTCTGGAGGGCAGGCACCGAGGCCTACGCGCAGAGCGACTGGCAGGTGGCGGTTGACAGCTGGTCGGCCCTCGAGGCGGAAGGCTGGCAATCTCCCGTGCTCAGCTACAATCTCGGGAATGCATGGTTCAATTCCGGAAATCTAGCCAAGGCAATCCTCTACTATGAGAGGGCCCTCAAGGCCGATCCGTCATTCTCAGACGCCCGGAACAATCTCGAATTTGCCAATTCCCTGACTCAGGATAACATAGATTCCGTGCCGGAATTCCTGCTAAAGAGCCTGGCGAGGGATATCTGCTATATTTTCCCTGCGAACCTCTGGGCAATAATGTCGCTGCTTCTTTTCGCCGGCTTCTGCCTGCTGATGCTCCTCTTCCTTCTCGGAAGCACCTCGTCGGCAAGGCGCAAGGGCTTCTACGGCGGACTGGCGGCACTTATCTTTGCCGGAGCGACGGCCGGCTTCGCCCTCTGGCAGGCCGACATCTGCAAGGATAACAGCAAGGCCATCATTACGATGCCCGTTGTGAGCGTCAAGAACTCCCCTACCGGCACGTCGGCGAAAGACCTTTTCGTCCTTCACGAAGGCACCAAGGTCACCATTATCGACAAGGTCGGTGAATATTCCAACATTACCATCGCAGACGGCCGGCAGGGCTGGATAAAAACTGCTTCCGCAGAGGCAATCTAGCTTTGTAAATCGAAAAATATTTCATATTTTTGCGTTTTGTTATAAAGCGCAGAAAATGTCACTTCTTTCGATGAATTTCTTCAGCATGGCGGCAAAGGGAGGCTTCCTGATGATAGTCCTCCTCGGACTTTCCATTGCTGCCCTCTACATCATAGGCCAGAAAATATGGCTGCTCTACAAGATTAACGAGATTGGTGACGGCTTCATGGATGAAGTCCGCCAGCTTCTCGCCCAGGGCCGCATCGAAGAAGCCGCCCAGATCTGCCGCAGGTATGACTCCCCCCTTGCCAGGCTCGTCCTCAAGGGCATCGAGCGTAAAGGCCGCCCGGCCGACGACATCCAGGTTGCCGTCGAGAACGAAGGCAACGCCGAGATTGCCAAGCTCGAAAAATGGCTGCCTATGCTCGCTACCATCGCCGGCGGCGCGCCCATGATTGGTTTCCTCGGCACCGTACTGGGAATGATTCAGGCGTTTTTCAATATGTCCACCGCCGGAAGCAATG
This sequence comes from Bacteroidales bacterium, assembly GCA_017443025.1. Classification (GTDB taxonomy): domain Bacteria; phylum Bacteroidota; class Bacteroidia; order Bacteroidales; family UBA932; genus Cryptobacteroides. The sequence goes on from JAFSPG010000013.1 coordinate 95,238, forward strand.
TCGACATCAACCTGCTCTCGAGCGGTATTTATACGGCCATGGTAACCACCGTGGGTGGTCTCGTAGTAGGTATCATCGCCTATTTCGGATACAACTACCTGACTTCAGCCATCACCACCCTGGTACACAAGATGGAAAACATCACCGTCGACCTGACGGAAACCCTTTCAAAACAGTAAGGCCTTATGGGATTCAAGAGGAATACGCAGATACTTTCGGGTAACGGGATGTCGTCGATGACGGATCTCGTCTTCCTTCTGCTTATCTTCTTCCTCCTGACCTCAACCCTTATTAACCCCAATGCCCTGAGGCTGCTCCTTCCCAAGAGCACCGGGCAGGTAACGGCCAAGGCATCGGTCAGCGTCTCCATCAAGGACCTGCACCAGAACGACAAATACAGCTATCATCTCTGCGGCGACAAAACTCCCGTTCCCTTCGGGAAGCTCGAAGACGGAATTGTCTCCCTTCTCCAGAATGAAGAGGACCCTACTTTCTCGATTTTCGCCGACGAAACGGTGCCCGTGCGGGAGATAGTGGCCGTGATGAACATTGCCAAGAGAAATCACTACAAAGTAATTCTGGCTACATCGCCGGAATAATTATAACCAGAAGCCGTGAGGTTTCGCATCATCGATTATGGAAAACAGAGACAGAAACAAAAAGTCCTTCGGCGGCCGCAAGCCTGCCGGTGAACGCAGGAGCTTCGGCGAAGGCCGTCCGTCAAGGGACCGCAAGCCTTTCGGCGAGCATAAGAGTTTTGGTGGACGCCGCGAGCGCGGCGAAGGCCGTCCGGAAGGCGAGAAGCGCAGCTTCGGAGAAGGCCGTCCCCAGAGGGACCGCAAGCCTTTCGGCGAGCATAAGTCCTTCGGCGACCGCAAGCCGTTCGGGGAGCGCAAGAGCTTCGGCGACCGCAAGCCCTTTGCCGGCCGCAAGCCCTTCGGCAAACCGGCGTTCGAGAAGAAGGCAGAGCCCGTAGCGGACAAGCCCCAGGAAGAGGTTCGGCTTAACAAATTCATCGCCAATTCAGGCGTATGCTCGCGCCGCGAGGCCGACCAGCTCATACAGGCCGGTGTCGTCACCGTCAACGGAGAGGTCGTAACCGAACTCGGAACAAAGGTCAACGTACTGAAAGACGATATCCGTTTCAACGGCGAGCGTCTCAAGGGCGAAGACAAGGTCTATATCGTAATGAACAAGCCCAAAGGCTATGTCACTACCACCAGCGACCCCCACGCCGATAAAACCGTCATGGATCTCATAAAGGGCGTTCCCGTGAGGGTATTCCCCGTAGGCCGCCTCGACAAGAATACCACCGGTGTGCTGATGTTCACCAACGACGGCGACATAGCCGAGAAGCTATCCCATCCTTCCTTCGACAAGAAGAAGATTTATCAGGCCACCCTCGACCGCAATCTCGACCGCTCAGACGCCGAGAAGATTCTCAAGGGCATCGAGCTCTCCGACGGCCCCATCAAGGCCGACGAACTTGAATACGTCGATGCCGAAAGCCACAAGAAAATCGGAATCGAGATTCATTCCGGCCGCAACCGCATCGTACGCCGCATATTCGAGGAGCTGGGTTATGAGGTCAAAGCCCTCGACCGCGTTTACTTCGCAGGCCTCACCAAGAAGGGCCTCAAGAGGGGCGAGTGGAGATATCTCACGGCCGGCGAGACGAATATCCTTAAAATGGGCGCTTACCTTTAAAGGAGGACTTGCAGGATGAAGCACAAGGCAGGATTCGTTAACATAATCGGGAACCCTAACGTCGGGAAGTCAACCCTGATGAACGCGCTGGTGGGCGAGAAGCTGTCGATCGTGACGGCCAAGGCCCAGACCACGCGCCACAGAATCATGGGCATCGTCAGCACCGACGATTACCAGATCGTATATTCCGATACACCCGGCATCCTGCGTCCTAACTACCGCCTGCAGAAGAACATGATGAATTTCGTGGATACCGCCATCGGCGACGCCGACGTAATCCTTTACGTCACCGACGTAGTCGAGAAGGCCGACAAGAACGCGGAGTACATCGAGAAGCTGCAGAAGGTGGAGTGCCCCGTCATCATCGCCTTGAACAAGATCGACATCAGCGACCAGCAGAAGGTTACCGAACTGATGGCCTGGTGGAAGGAGCGTCTCCCGAAGGCCGAGATTTTCCCCGTATCGGCAAAGGAGAAGTTCAACCTCGAGAATGTGTACGAGACCATCGTTGCGAGCCTTCCCGAAGCTCCGGCCTGGTACGACAAGGATTCCTTTACCGACAGGAACCTTCGCTTCTTCGCCTCGGAAATCATCCGCGAGAAGATTCTGCTGAACTACGACAAGGAGATTCCCTATTGCTGCGAGGTGGTAGTGGAAGAGTTCAAGGAGGGAGCGGAGCGTTACGACATAAGCGCCGTCATATACGTGATGCGCGATTCGCAGAAAGGCATCCTGATCGGGAAGCAGGGGGCCGCAATGAAGAAACTGGGCACAGACGCCCGGATTGAAATGGAAGATTTCTTCCAGAAGAAAGTATTCCTGAGCCTGTTCGTCAAGGTTGACGCAGACTGGCGCACGAGCCGCCGCGAGCTCAGGAGATTTGGTTACGAAGAATAACAGGAGAAGATATGAGCCAGGACTGGGACGATATCAAGGAAGGACCCGTCGGTGAGGACGAAAGCCTCGAAGAACAGGAAGTCGGCGAAGATGCCGTGTCTTCCGGCAAATACGACAGACTTCTTGGCGAAGACAGCAAGAAATTCAAACTGTCCGGGATGTTCAGGGACTGGTTCCTGGACTATTCTTCCTATGTGATTCTCCAGAGGGCCGTTCCGCATATCGTCGATGGCCTGAAGCCCGTGCAGAGGCGTGTCCTGCACGCCATGTACAAGATTGACGACGGGCGTTTCACCAAGGTTGCCAATATCGTCGGTTCGGCGATGCAATATCATCCCCACGGAGATGCTTCCATCCTTGGTGCATTGGTACAAATCGGCCAGAAAGGTTTTGCCGTAGACTGCCAGGGAAACTGGGGTAATATCCTTACCGGCGACAGCAACGCCGCCCCACGTTACATCGAGGCCCGTCTGAGCAAATTCGCAAAAGAGGTGATTTTCGACCCGAAAATCACCAACTGGATGACCTCCTACGATGGCCGCAACCAGGAGCCGACCGAACTTCCTGTCCGCTTCCCCCTGCTGCTCGCCCAGGGCACCGAGGGTATCGCCGTAGGCATGGCGTCGAAGATTCTGCCCCATAACTTCGGGGAGCTCATCGACGCTTCCGTCGCCATCCTCAAGGGCCAGCCTTACGAGATTTACCCCGACTTCCCCACCGGCGGCTTCGCCGAGTGCTCGAAATATATGGCCGGCAAGCGCGGCGGGTCCATCAAGGTTCGCGCCCGCATCGAAAAAATCGACAAGAATACCATCGCCATCACCGAAGTCCCCTATGGAAAAACTTCTCAGATGGTGATTGACTCCATACTCAAGGAAAAGGACAAGGGTAAAATCAAAATCAAGAAGATCGACGACATGACCACCGACAAGGTGGAGATTATCATCCATCTTCCGAATGACGTGTCGCCCGACAAGACAATCGACGCCCTGTATGCCTTCACCGAGTGCGAAATTGCCATCGCCCCGAATGCCTGCGTCATCGTCGACGGCAAGCCTCAGTTCCTGAGCGTCAACGATATCCTCGAATACAGCACCAACCATACCAGGGAGTTACTGGGCCGTCAGCTGCAGATTCGCCTCGATGAGCTCGAGGAGAGCTGGCACTACAGTTCGCTTGAAAAGATTTTCTTCGAAAACCGCATTTACAAGGTGCTGGAACAGGACCAGAAGAGCTGGGAGATTCAGCTCGACGAGGTTTTTTCCGCGATGAAGCAATACCAGAAGCTGTTCCGCAGGGAGATTGCGATGGAAGACATCCTCAAGCTGGTCGAAAAGCCTGTGCGCAAGATTTCCAAGTTCGACGTCAAGGCTGTGGAGGAGAAAATCCACGATACCGAGGAGCAGATTGCCGAAGTCCGCGACAAGCTCGACCATCTTACAGCCTATACAATCGACTGGTTCAAAGGGCTGAAGAAGAAATACGGCGATCTCTTCCCGCGCAGGACTGAAATTACTTCCTTCGAGACTATCGCCGCCACGAAGGTCGTCAACAACAACGCCAAGCTCTACGCCAATCTCGCCGAGGGCTTCGTGGGTATCGGACTCAAGAAGGACGATGGCGGCGAATACATCTGCGACTGTTCCGACCTCTCTGAAATCATCGTCATCGGAAAGGACGGCAAGTACAAGGTCACCAAGGTTTCCGACAAAGCTTTCTTCAGCAAGGACCTCCTTTACGTGGGAGTATTCAACCGCGGCGACGAAAGGACTATTTACAATGTGATTTACCGCGACGGCAAGACTTCCGTCTATTATGCCAAGCGTTTCAACATTACTTCCGTCAACAGGGATAAAGATTACGATATCACCCAGGGCAAGCCGGGTTCTTCCATTCTCTGGTTTACCGTCAACCATAACGGCGAGGCCGAGAGCGTGAAGGTTCTGTTCAAGCCCAAGCCTATGCTCAAGAAGACCTTCATCGAGTACGATTTCTCGACCCTGGCCATCAAGGGGCGCGCTTCAAGGGGCAATCTCGTAACCAAGAATACAGTCCAGAAGATTACTCTTCGCAGCAAGGGTATTTCTACCATCAGCGGCAAGGATATCTGGTACGACGCCGACGTCCAGAGGCTCAACGAAGACGGACGCGGCCTTCACCTCGGACAGTTCGGGGCTGAGGACAAGATTCTGGCTGTCTTCAAGAACGGAACATTCTATACTACGTCTTTCGACCTCAGCAACCGCTATCAGGGCGATGTGCTGCTGATTGAAAAATACGACCCTTCGAAGACCTTCACGGCCCTTTACTGGGACGGCGCAGCCAAGGCTTTCTACGTGAAGCGCTTCAGCTTTACCATAAGCGACAACAATCCTCTTTCATTCATTGCCGACGGAAAGGGAAGTTATCTTGTGGCCCTCAGCGGCGACGCCTATCCGCAGATTGAAGTTGTGTTCGGCGGCAAGTACGCCCACAGGCAGCCTGAGACCATCGACGCCGAGTCCTTCATCGGAAAGAAGGGCGTGGCGGCCAAGGGCAAGAAGTGCCACGCCTACGACCTCAAGGCCGTCCGCTTCGGCGAGCCGCTCGTCAAGGACGAGCCCTCGGAGGCTCCGGCAGAGAACAGCGAGCCGGAGGTGGAAACTGCACCTGTAGATATTCCTGACACTCCGGTTGATTTGGATATCGAAGAACCTGTCGTTCCGAGCGAATCTTCCTCTGTCACTTCGAGCGGAGGCCGAAAGGCCGGAGTCGAGAAATCCTCCTCCGTCCCGGAGGGCGGCGCATCCGTTGGCGACGTCATCGACCTCGGAATCGACGACATTCCCGACACGCTCTTCGGCGACGACCCCAATCTTTTTAATATATAAGGTATGATTATCGCTCTTACAGGTTTCCCGGGAAGCGGGAAAAGTTGTGTAGGCCGGGAACTTTCCGCCCTGACAGGCTGGCCGCTGACCGACCTCGACGAGGTCGTGGAAAAGATGGCCGGCAAGAGCGTGGCCGATATCTTTGCCGATGACGGAGAGGAAGCATTCCGCCAGCTCGAAACCGAAGCCCTGCACTCCCTTGATCTCAGCAAGAACGGCATCATCGCCCTTGGGGGAGGTTCATTGCTCCGCCCTGAAAACGCTGCCATCCTAAAAGGCAAGGCTACCGTCGTCTGGCTTAAAACAACTCCGGAAAATCTTATGTCCAGGCTTGTGGAGGGGATGTCAGGGACGCGTCCGCTTCTTGTGGGCAATGTTCAGGGGAAACTCGGTAACATGCTTGAGAACCGCGCCGGCCATTACGAGGGCCGCGCCGACATCACCGTCAGCACCGACGACAAGGATCCCGCCTCCGTCGCCAGGGAAATATATTTTTCTGTCATTTCGAGATAACCCCCTGTAATTTCGAGCGACCCTTCTCTTGTCATTTCGAGCGAAGGTCGTAAGACCGGAGTCGAGAAATCTCCTTTAGATAATGTCCTCCCGCTCCCGAATGTCTTTCAGGCGGAGCTGCACCGTTGAGCTACCCCGGTAGAAATTCTCGACTATGCTGTAGCAGACGTCGATGGGGTTGCCTTCCTTGATATATTCGAAGTATTCGGCCATATTGAAGCCGATGGCGCCAATCTGATGATAGGGCTGTGATTCCTGAATAAGGTCGAGCTTAAGGTGATTGGCTCCCGGCCCGACCTTGCGGCCATTGCCGGCATCGTAAACATTTTCCGTAAGGAAGACAGGGGCGTTGTTGCCGGGGCCGAAGGGCTGGAACTGCTTGAGGATGCGGAAGAATTTCGGGGTGATTCTCGAGAAATCAAGCCTCGAATCGACCTCTACTATTGGCGTTGATATCTCCTTGGTGATGTGTTCTGCCACATAGGCCTCGATTCTGCGGGCGAATTCCGGGAGATTCTCTTCTTTCATCGTCAGGCCTGCCGCATACATATGTCCGCCGAAATTCTCGAGGAGGTCGGCCTGGCGCTCGATGGAATCATACAGGTCGAAGCCGCGGACGCTCCTTGCCGAACCTGTCACGAAGCCGTTGCTCTTGGTAAGCACGAAGGTGGGCTTGTAGAAGGCCTCGACCAACCTGGATGCCACGATTCCGACAACGCCTTTGTTCCACTGGGGATTATACACGATGGTGGCGTTCTCGTAGGCCATGCAATTACCGCTCTGGACCATCTCAATGGCCTCTTTGGTAATCTCGCGGTCTATGCTCTTGCGCTCGTTGTTGTTGTCGTTAATCTGCGAGGCGACTGCGGCTGCCCTTATGTCGTCGGTGGCAGTGAGGAGTTCTACCGCCAGGCGGCCGGACTCCATACGGCCGGCGGCATTGAGGCGCGGACCGATCTTGAATACTATGTCGTCTATGCTGACGTGGTATGATTCCAGATTCGAGAGGTTGATGAGGGCGAGGAGGCCTTTGCGGGGCTCTTCATTGAGCCGCTTGAGGCCGTAGTGGGCCAGGATGCGGTTCTCGCCGCGTACTGATACGAGGTCGGAGGCGATGCTGACTACCAGAAGGTCGAGGAGGGGGAAGAGTTCCTCGAAGGGAATTCCGACTACCTGTGCATAGGCCTGGACGAGCTTGAATCCTACCCCGCAGCCGCAGAGGTCGTCGAAGGGATAGTGGCAGTCTTCCCGCTTGGGGTCGAGGACTGCTACTGCGGCCGGAAGTTCCTCTTCGGGGAGGTGATGGTCGCAGATTATTACGTCTATGCCTTTCGTTCTGGCGTATTCGACTTTTTCTATGGCTTTGATTCCGCAGTCGAGGGTTATGACAAGGCTGAAGCCGTTCTCGGCGGCCCAGTCGAGGCTTTTCATCGAGAGTCCGTATCCTTCGTCGTAGCGGTCGGGAATGTAGAAGTCGATGTTTGCGGTGAGTCTTCTGAGGAAGGAAAAAACGAGGGCTACCGCGGTGGTTCCATCGACGTCGTAGTCGCCGTATATGAGGATTTTCTCGCCGGAGCTGACTGCTTTTTTAAGGCGTTCCACGGCTTTGTCCATGTCCTTCATCAGGAAGGGGTCGTGGAGGTCTTTGAGGTCAGGGCGGAAGAATGCACGGGCCTGCTCGAAGGTCTCGACGCCGCGCTCGGCAAGCAGCGTGGAGAGCACGGGGTCGATTCCGAGCTCCGCGCTCAGTCGGCTGACCACCTCCGGGTCAGCGTCCTGCTTGACAATCCATTTTCTTTCCACCTGAGTCATATCCAAGCAAAGGTAATAATTTTTCCCCGCTCTTCCAAATGACTCTCTATGGCCGTGGGGCTACATCATCGACTTGCCCTGGGAACGAGGCTTCCGGTTCCTTCCGCTTCCTTCGGAAGCTTCATCCCTCCCAAAGTCTCCTGCGTCCCCACTGCTCATTTCCGCAGCAGATTTTTGCAGTATCGCTCGAAGGCTATGGCGTAAATGTCGTTCTTCTTATCAGAGACATACTCGCTACCCCATGGGTAATCCCTTATTATGCGATCATAACTTGTGTCGGATTCTTCTTTGAATATGACCGTATGTTTGGATATAGAACCGGGATCTAAATATGAATGCCTGTAAACGTCAGTTTCTCTAATAACTATGTTCCGTTTTGTTGGAACATAATATTTGTCCTCAATATCATATTCTTCCTCTCCGCGAGTTTGCATATATGTGTGGGTATATGTCCAGCAATGATCATTCAAGAAAATTACGGGACCGTCTATATAACCTACGGGAAATTCCCTTTTAGCTATTCTTAAAGATGAAACATATTCGAGGGATAAATACCGTTTGTCAAACTTGATTGAATTCAGAGGTACTTCGCCGTAGGGAGTATATGCGGGTCCCCGTCGGAATAGTCCGTGCGGATCTTCTGCCCCGGCAGGTTCTTCTCGGCAGCCAGGTACAGACAATCGGCAATGTCGTCCGATTCCGTGTGCCCAGGGAAGGTGTAGGCACACCAACCGCGGGCATTCATCCACTGAGAGCCATTCCCGGCAGCATTGACGTGGATAGAGAGGAGCAAGGATTCGGATATGCCGTACTTGCAGGCAATCCGGTTGACCCGGTCCACGCGCTCTTTCAGGGGAACGTCTTCCAGCTCGGGGACGATGACTTCTGCATCGTACCCCCGGAGAATGAGCCCCTGGGCAATGGCGTTAGCGATTTCGCGGTTGTAGCGCCATTCCATCAGGGCGCAGTCGGGAGAGGATTTACCTTTGGTGTTGATGCCGTGGCCATTGTCGATGAGGATCTTCATAGCTGATTGAGTGTTTAGGTTTCTGTATGTAAGTTACGAAAAATCAGGAAGAAAAGCAAGTTGCACGAGGTTGATTTCTTGATGCGGAGACTTTTTGTTAACTTTGCATTTGTATGAAAGGATTTGTGTCATATATTCTGGGGTTGTGCCAGAAGAAGGAAGGAACCGAGGTCGAATTCAAGTCGGCACTCGGCGGTTTTCCGGGGAGTTTCTGGGAGACTTATTCGGCTTTTGCGAATACGAAGGGTGGCGTGATTGTGCTTGGCGTGAAGGAGAAGAATCATCAATTCACGCCCGATGGGCTTACGGATGAGCAGGTGGACAAGTATAAGAAGTCATTCTGGGATTGTGCCAATAACAAGGGTAAGGTGAGTCATTGTCTTCTGATGGACAAGGATGTGATGGAGGGAGAACTCGATGGGAAGAAGGTTCTCGTGTTTATTATTCCTCGTGCTCCTTTCGATGTGAAGCCGGTTTATATCAACGGGAATCCGAATCAAGCATTCAAGCGTAACCATGAGGGAGATTATCTCTGTACGAAGGACGAGATTAGCCGGATGTTTGCCGATGCGATGGTTCTTACC
>JAFSPG010000014.1 GCA_017443025.1 Bacteroidales bacterium
AATATCGGCGGCGAGAACGGCCGGGAGAAGGCCGACTGGCTGCGGGAGCGGCTGTGCGCGCTTCCGGAGGTGCGGGACGTGGCCTACGCGAATGATCTCATCGGCGGGTCGGATACTTATATGACGGAAGGTGCGGATTTCGGTGACGGCCAGGTGTCGATGAGTATGATCTACTGCAGCTGGAATCTGCCGCAGGTGCTGGGGCTGGAACTCCTCGAAGGAAGGGATTTCAATGAAGGCGAGTTCGGCCCGATTCTGTTCACGCAGGATCTCAAGGCGCACGGCGCTGAGATGGAGGTATATGCCGATGAATTCGGCGACGGTGCACCGATTGTTGGATTCATCAAGAATGTGAGCATCACTTCCATGCGCAAGGCAGATTCTCCGGTGGCGTTCCAGGTGCATACCGAGAAGGGACACACCATGCCGTTCGCCTATCTCCGGCTGACGGAGGGGGCAGACCGTCTGGCGGCCGTGGACAAGATTCAGGGCGTGCTGACGGAGATGGACCCGACGATGCCCTTCGAGGTGCAGTTCTACGATGCCATCGGCAAGAACCTTTACAGCGGCGAGGAGCGCCTGCGGCTGGCCGTGTGGCTGTTCTCCCTGCTGGCAGTGCTGCTGTCGTTGGTGGGCATCTGGGGTCAGGTGCTGATGGATGTGCAGTACAAGCGGATGGAGATTTCCGTAAAACGGGTGTTCGGGGCCGATATGGTCCAGATCACGTCGGAGGGCCTGATGCTGTATCTGCGGACGGTGGCCATCTGTTATGTGATTGCGGCGCCCGTGGGCTGGCTGGTGGTACGATACTACTTGCAGCAGTTCTCCCACCGGGTGGGCTTCTTGCCGTCAGTGTTCCTGCTGGCGCTGGTGATTGTGGGGGTGCTGTGTTCGGCCGTGGTACTGTATCACTACCACAAGACCGCCAGGATGAATCCGGCGGAGGCGCTTAAGAACGAGTAGGCTTCATAAGCGGTTAACCGACGCCAAGCCGAGCGCAATCAAGCCATGCTTGAATTGCCGAGGCGCGAAGGAGGAAAAGCCCGTCAGGGCTTAAACATAAATACTACGGGAACTGCCGTCACGTTGAGGTGGCGGCATTTGATTTATGCACGATTTTTGCGAAAAGTTTGATGAATCAAAAAAAGTTTGTACCTTTGTACCATCTCATTGACCAAGTTGTCAAAGGAGGTATCGGGATCGTCGAAAGGCGGTCCTTGTTTTTTATTCGGCCTGCCCTTCTTCTTTCAGGGTCCGGCATCCGGGAAATGATGTCGCTCACCAACTCATCGGGTGTGAAATCGCGGCCCACATTCGCTTTCCATTCATCGCACCGCTTAAAATGCCCTTACAGATACTTGTAGGGCATCTTTTATTTTCAGTTTTCGCCAAAATGTACTGAGAATGTACTAAAAATCGGCGATGTACTGTTTTTCGCGATTTGCGGTCCCTTCCGCACCGCTATTCCCCCTGCCCATCACGAAGAGGAAAAACTTGCCGGGATGAGCGATGTTTTCTAGAATTCTGCCTCGTCGGGTGCCGTGAAAATGCGGCCGCCTTCGAAGGCGTTTATTACGGATATATCAGCATCGGACAGTTCAAAGTCCATAACTGCCAGATTCTCAATCATTCTTTCTACGTGGGTGCTCTTTACGAGCGGTACGGTTCCGAGTTGTATGCACCAGCGAATAATTATCTGAGCAGTCGTCTTGCCGTATCGGGCTGCCATTTCGCTGAGCTCCGGAGAATCGATGGCCCGACCGCGACGTAGCGGGCTCCAGGCTTCTACTACAATACCACGGCTGCTGCATAAGGATCTCAATTCCTCCTGGGCGAAACCGGGATGCAACTCTACCTGGTCTACCATGGGCCCGATTTCCGCAGTCCAGTCAAGGGCCTCGATGTGATGCTGCTCGAAATTACTAAGACCTATGGATTTCACTCTTCCCTCGCGGTATAGCCGCTCAAGGGCGCGCCAGGATTCAGCATTTATAGAATCAGCCTTGTCTCCGAACTGCTTGCGATTGGCCGGCCAGTGAATGAGATAAAGGTCAAGATAATCGGTACCCAGGAGGGAGAGACTCTTGTCAAAGGCCCGAAGGGCGCTGTCATAGCCACGGTCAGTATTCCAGAGCTTGGATGTCAGGAAAATGTCATTTCTGTTGAATTCCGCTATAGCTTTGCCCACGCCGGCTTCATTGGCATATACAGTAGCAGTGTCAATGTGCCTGTATCCGGCTTTGATGGCCTCGCGCACGGAGACCTCGGCCGTGCCGTCGTCGGGAATCTTGAATGTACCGAATCCGGGAGAAGGAATAGAAACGTGCATATCTTCAAATTTTCCTTAAAGATATGCAATAATTTCAGATTAAAAAAAAACCGACTGCTTATCGATAGTAGATGATCTGGAGTTCCTCGCGGGTGTAGAGGATAGTATCGAAGAAGTCAGGGAAGATTCTGGCGAGGATGGCGAACAGGAGAATGAGCCCCACAAATACGGCAAGCAGAATCAGCACGACTTTCCACCAGTTGACGGATTTGTGTTTCTCATCGCTCTCTACGACTTCGGAGTCGACGGGAGTTTCTTCCTCTTCGACCGTTTCAATGTCATCGGCCGGGCCGACTTCTATGGTATCGTCGCCGTAAACTTCTTCGGCGGGTTCGATATCGATGATGGGCTCATCTTCCATAAGGACGGGCTCCTCGACAGGCTCCGCATCCGTAATCTCCTCTTGCTCGGATACGTCTGGGGAAATAATCGCTCCGAGCCTCTGAATCGCATCGGATACCTCCTCGGGAGTCTCCTGATGAGTTTTTAGCGAAATCGGCTCAAGTCCGAAGCCTTGAGGATAGATGTCGAGGTCTTCGTCGGCCACGAAAAAGAAATTATTCTCCTTGGTGGCGCGAAGGCGTCCGAGACCGGGGAAAACCACGACTTTTTTCTCCTTCAGCACTTCCTTGAGCTCAATCAGGAAGGCTGTGATGATGGGAGCCGCCTGCTCGACCGGAATGCCGTTGGTCGTCGCGTAGAAATCAATCAGGGCGTTATCATTCCCTGCAAGTCGCTGACGGAAAGACAGTTTGCGATACGGAGGATTGATGGTGTATCCTTTGTCGGAAAATGATGCCGGCTCCGTTTCGGCGATGAACGAACCGACCCCCGGAAGCGCGACTTCGTCGGCTTCCATAATCAGCTCTTTTACCATTTTCGACAGGAGATCGATATCCATTACCGGGCGTGATTTCTGTATCGTCGCAAAGGTATGAATTTTTTTAGAAAAATATTTGGAGATACCCGAAAATGTTGTACCTTTGCAATCCCAAAATATTCCTCTTTAGCTCAGTTGGTTAGAGCACCTGACTGTTAATCAGGGGGTCGTAGGTTCAAGTCCTACAAGGGGAGCAGGAAAAACGGAGAGCCGCAGTGCCCTCCGTTTTTTTGTCTATCTTTGCAGTATGATTTTGTTTCTCACAGGCAGCCCGACACGTTACGGACAAGACCGCTTCACGGCGGACAACGGCTTCCTCGCGAGAGTGCGCGAAGCCCTCGGAGAGGCCTGCGCCCGGCGCGGGGCAGGCGCGATGCCGCGCGTGTTGCTTGTGAGCGCCGCGCCCGACGACGCTGCTTTCACGCAATCCGTCCTCGATGGTATGTCTGAGTGTATCCATCGCTCGGGAATCGAAACCGAAGAAATTGTGATGCTTGACAGGCATAATTCCTCCCGGGTGCGCGACCTTGTGGGCTGGGCCGATTGGGTTATCCTCTGCGGCGGACATGTCCCCACTCAGAATAAATTCATTCACGAAATCGATCTCAAATCCGCTCTTCAAGGCTTCGACCGAGTGATTATGGGCTGCAGCGCCGGCTCGATGAACTGCGCCGGAAGGGTTTATTCACATCCTGAGTTTCAGGGCGAGGTGGCCAGTCCTCAGTACTGCCGCTGGCTCGACGGCCTCGGCCTTACCGACATCAACCTTATTCCCCATCTCGGGCAGGTCAGGGACGTCGTGATAGACGGGAAGCGTCTCTTTGAAGACGTCATCTTCCCAGACAGCTGGAACCATCGATTTTACACTTTCAACGACGGCGGCTATGTTATGGTGCGCGACGGCCGCAGTACTCTTTTCGGCGAAGCCTGGGAAATCGCCGGCGGTGCAATGCGCAAAGTCTCAGAAGAAAATCAATCATATTCCTTTATGAATCTCATATTCATCTCTCCCCATTTTCCGCAGACATATTGGCATTTCTGCGCCGGGGCCAAAAACAACGGAATCAATGTATTGGCCATCGCCGATACCAATTATGAGAATCTCCCTCTGGAGCTCCGTGAGAGTATCACGGATTATTATAAGGTAAAAAACCTCGACGATTATCAGGAGGTTTACCGCGCTGTGGCCTGGTACGCCCACAAATGGGGCAAGATTGACTGGATAGAGTCGAATAACGAATATTGGCTGGAGCAGGATGCACGGCTCCGCACCGACTTCAACGTGTGTTCAGGATTGAAGAACGACCAGATTGCCTCGATCAAGAACAAATCCGAGATGAAAAAGTATTATGCCCTCGGTGGCATCCCCACTGCAAGGCAAATCAAGGGCTCGAAGGGACAGAAGGCCGTTAAAGCCTTTGTCAAGAAGACAGGCTATCCGGTAATAGCCAAGCCCGATAATGGTGTTGGCGCTATGGGAACGGCTAAGATTTCATCCGCGGCCGAGCTCGATGCCTGGTTCGCCTCGCACACCGACAATTATGGGCTTTTCGTCATTGAGGAGTTTGTAACAGGCCTTCTGGTGTCGTATGATGCTATTTTCAATTCGAAGATGGAGCCGATTTTCGAGAACAATACCGTCTTCCCGACTCCGATTATGGAGATAGTCCATAATAATCTCGACACCTGCTATTGGACGAACAAGTCGGTGCCCCGTGCCCTCGCCGACGCCGGCCGCAGGACGGTCAGGGCCTTTGGCATCAAGAGCCGCTTCGTTCACCTGGAATTCTTCCAGCTCGACCGCGACCGCGAGGGCCTCGGCAAGAAGGGAGATTATGTCGGTCTGGAAGTCAATATGCGTCCTCCGGGAGGCTATACTCCGGATATGATGAATTTCGCCCACTCGACCGATGTTTTCCAGATCTGGGCTGACATGGTGGCCTTCGATGAGCGCCGCAAACCCGACGGCGAGCAGTTCTACTGCGCCTACGCCGCCCGCCGCGACGAGCATTCATACAAGCACTCGCACGAAGAGGTAATGGCACGCTATGGCAGCGCCATGTGCATGAGCGACCGCGTGCCGGATGCCCTTGCCGACGATCTCGGCAACCACGCCTACATCGTCCGTCTCCGCGAAAAGAAAGAAATCGACGCCTTCTTCAGCTTCGTCACGGAATAATCAGATCCTATGGAAATAAGTCCCTCCCCCGAGGGGAGGGGTTTCGGGTGGGGGTAACGTGGACCGCCTTCCACAAAAAATCACCGGATCATAAGACCCGGTGATTTTTTTGTGGGCGCAGACGGATTCGAACCGCCGACCCTCTGCTTGTAAGGCAGATGCTCTGAACCAACTGAGCTATGCGCCCTTGAGCATTTCTGCTAAAAGGACTGCAAAGATACGTTAGTTTTTTTAATCTGCAAATTATTTTTTAAAAACCGGAAGAGCTTCGGCCACGGCAAAGGTGCTGCCACCTATGTAAATTATAGGCTTCGGACAGGCAGCCATCTTTGCCAGAGCCTCCTGTACCGCCTCTGCAACGTCCGGCACGACTGAGAATTTCGGCCTGGCCGGAGCAAAAAACCGCTCAAACTTGACGGCAATTTCTTCGGCAGGCAGGGCGCGGGCTGTTTTCGGAGTGGTAAAAATGTACGACGCCTCAGGCGGCATCAACGGAAGAATCGAGCCTAAATCCTTGTCGGCCATCACAGCATATACTATAATAAGGTCGGAGTAGCCGGCCCGGAGCATTTCGCGCAGCTGGGCGAAGTTCTCTTTCAGGGCCGGAGGATTGTGCCCAATATCGCAGATTACCAGAGGCTCGTCAGAGAGTTTCTCCCAGCGCCCGTGAAAATCCATAAGGACCGCCGTGTGGGCGATAGCATCGGGATGCAGTGGAATGCCGAGCTCGGAGAGAGCCGCCGCGACAGTGCCGAGATTCTCGGCCTGGCACCGCCCCTGAAGATCCATCTCTGTCAAGAGCTTCTGCTGCAGGGCCGGCAGGGGCTCTGTCCATTCTCGCATTCCTCGCCATCCGCTCTGCGGATGACTTGTCTGCTGCGGCTGAGGTCGCCCCGTCACCGGCCCCGCGGCAGAAGCCGCGAAGACAAGGCGGGAGCCGGAGTCGGCGGCCCTGGCGACGAAGACCGGGTCGGTCTCGGGGTCGCGGTGCCCCACGACCACCGGCACGCCAGGCTTGATGATGCCGGCCTTCTCGGCAGCAATTTCGGCAAGAGTATTCCCCAGCAGGGCGCAGTGATCGAGCCCGATGCTGGTAATTACGCTAAGCTCGGGAGTAATGATATTGGTGCTGTCAAGCCGCCCGCCGAGGCCCACTTCAACGACAGCCCAGTCGACACCGCAGTCAGCGAACCATTTGAAGGCCATTCCGGTGGTAATCTCAAAGAAGGAAAGCGAAAGTATTTCGAAGTCGGGGCGGTACCGCTGTATGAAGTCAAGGACATAATCTTCCGGCACCATCGATACCGGAGAAGAGCCGTCCTTTATCCTCATCCTCTCTCTGAAATCAAGGATATGCGGAGAAGTGTAAATTCCTGTTTTATAGCCGGATGCAGCCAGGTTCGCTGCAAGCATATTCGCCACGGAACCCTTGCCGTTCGTTCCGGCAATATGAATAGTCTTGAAGGCTCCGGAAGGATGTCCGAGCAGCTCGTCAAAAGCTATCATCCTATCGAGACCAGGCTTGTAAGCGTCGCCGAAAGGAACATTCTGAACGGAAGGGAAACGCTTGAAAAGCGCCTCCACTTCCATCTTATATAGCTCCTTTGAAAACATCTTTTTTTACCGTTCTTTTTGAACTCCGCCCAAAATTACTTATTTTTGGAGACAATCTGAATAATTTCAGCATAAAGGATGGGCAAAAACACCTCGGCACTCGCCTCGCGCTACATCATCGACGGCCAGATAACGGACGCCACTCCCAGGCAGATTCTGGAAGCTCTCGGCGCCGTACCTCAGGAAAATATCCCCGACTGCAACTACGACGACATCGTTGACGAATCCGCCGACCCGGCTCCTCTCGGAGAGCAGCCGGCCCCTTCCGCCATTCCGGAATGCGCCAGGGCGACCGCCGGGGCCACTCGCCGCAGCTTCCCGCTTTCGTATTGCGGGTCGCTGAGCCGCCTGGCCGTAGCCTCGGCCGCCCTCGACATACTCTTCCGCAAAGGCTCGTTCAAGCTCGGAGATATCACAGTCGATACCATGTGGGAATGGGACGAAGGCCGTATCGGTAGCGCCGCCTCCTTCTATGAATCTGTTTCCTGCGCGGCCGAATACATTGAAGGCCTCGGACTGAAGCTCCGCAGCTACGGATATAAGAGTACCGACTCAATCCGCCTGAAAGTCGCCGCATCCATTGTCGGTGATGCCGGCAATGAGCACCCCGACACCCTGTTCGAAGAGGGTCCGTTCTCATCGAACGATCCTCATCTCGAAAGCGGCAGACTCTGCCCCGAAAACGCCGTTGGGACAAGCGGCAACTGGTTGATTTATATCCCCTTTGATACTTGCAGATACCGCCTCGGCGGCTCCCTCCTTAGCCAGGAGATGCGCTTCCCCGGCGGAAAATCCCCCGACCTCAGCGACCCCGACTATTTCATCGACTGCTACGAGGTCGTAAGGGAATTGATTGAAGACGGATTCGCAAAAAGCGGAACGGCCGTCGGAGACGGCGGCCTCATGACGGCTCTCGGCCGCCACTGCCGCGGCAAGGCCGTCAAAGCCGACATCTCGGGCATAATGCACGCCTGTGAGGAGCGCGACCCTGTCAAGGTGCTGTTCGGAGAAATCCCCGGAGCCATCATCGAAATACAGGATTCCGATTTCGACTATCTTGACGTCGAACTTCTCCTGCAGGACGTAGCCTACTACCCTCTCGGACAGTTTTCAGGGGCAGACGGAGAGCTCGAGATAGATTTTGCCGGCAGATACGACATCCAGGGGATATTGCAGTCACTGATTCACGGCGCCTCTGAAGGCGAAGACTGATAACACTATGGACAAACCAAAAGAATCACGCGGAAAAGCTCCGCACGAGCCGAAGATTTACGTCTTCGACACTAATATCATCCTCCACGACTACAAGGCGATTAAAAAATTCCAGGACAACGACATAGTCATACCTATGGCCGTAATCGAGGAACTGGACAAGTTCAAGAAGGGAAAAGACGCCCTGAGCTTCAACGCACGTGGCTTTATGAGGGAACTCGACCGCCTCACTTACGGCAAGATGTTCGGCAAGGACGGAGTTTCACTCGGAAAGAACCTCGGACGCATCAAGATTGAGCCCAATCATCCCTTCCCCGACAAGCTGAAAGACCTCTTTATCGATGATATCCAGGACCATCGCATCTTGGCCACGGCCATCTGGGTCCGCGACAATCATCCAGGCCGCTTCACGGCCCTCGTCACCAAGGATATCAACCTTAGGATGAAGGCCAAGGCCGCGGGTATGGAGGCTCAGGACTATCTGACCGACAAGATAGACGACGAAAGGATTGAATCCGTCCAGAGGGAAATCATGGTGATGGAAAACGCCGCCGAAGCCGTGGCCGCCCTCACCCAGAGCGCCGAGAATGCCATCCACTGGAAAACCCTGTGCAAGGAGAAACCCTTTCCCAACCAGCTTTTCAAGCTACGCAAGCCGGGGCAGGACGATGTCCTATGCGCCCGCTATGACGCCAAACGCGACTCCGTCGTACTGGTACGGAAGAAGGAAGCCTACGGCATAAAGCCACGCAACGACGAACAGAAATTCGCCCTCGACGCCTGCCTCAACCCTAACATCAAGCTTGTATCCCTGACCGGAGGCGCCGGTACCGGCAAAACGCTTCTGGCCCTCGCCTCTGCCCTCGAGCAGATGCACGACTTCGACCAGATTATCCTTTCTCGCCCGACCGTAATCCTCGGGAACCAGGATATCGGCTTCCTCCCCGGCGACCAGAAATCCAAGATGAGCCCCTTCCTCCAGCCCCTTATGGACAATCTGGAAGTGATTAAATCCCAGTTCCGTCCTTCGAGCAAGGAAGCCCTGCGAATCGACAGCATGCTCAAGGACGAAAAGCTGCTCATCACTCCCCTCGCCTACATCCGCGGGCGTAGCCTCGGCAAGGTATTCTTCATCATCGACGAAGCCCAGAACCTCACGCCCCATGAGATAAAAACCATAATCACCAGGGCAGGCGAAGACACAAAAATCGTCTTTACCGGAGATATCTTCCAGATTGACCAGCCCTATCTCGACCAGTGGAGCAACGGCCTGACACATCTCGGAGAAAAGATGACGGGCCAGCCGCTGTTCGAACACGTGTTCCTGCGCAAGGGCGAGAGAAGCGAATTATCCGAAATCGCTGCCAAATTGTTATAATGCGGAATTTTAATTATCTTTGCACGATTTAGTCGCTTCGGCAATGCCTGTCATTTCGACCGAAATACTTGTCATTTTGACCGAGCGAAGCGAGTGGAGAAATCTTAATAAAAACCAAAATAACATGTTCGAAGAAAAGAAAAGAGTTTACCGTTTTGGCGGAAAAACCGCTGAAGGAAACGGAAAGATGAGGGAACTCCTCGGCGGTAAAGGTGCAAACCTCGCCGAGATGAGCCTTTTGGGTATGCCTGTTCCCGCAGGTTTCACCATCACCACTGAGTGCTGCTCCGAGTATTATGCTCTCGGAGGCGGTTACAGCGACGCCCTCAAGAATGAGGTTGCCCAGGCCCTCAAGGCCACCGAAGACATCATGGGCAAGAAATTCGGCGACCCGAACGATCCCCTCCTCGTGAGCTGCCGCTCCGGTGCAAGAAGCTCCATGCCCGGTATGATGGATACCATCCTCAATATCGGTCTTTGCAGCGCCACCCTCCCCGGAATGATCAAGAAGACCGGCAACCCCCGTTTCGTATATGACGCTTACAGGCGCCTCATCATGATGTACTCCGACGTTGTTATGGAGAAGGCAGAAGGCATCGAGCCCGCCGACGGACAGGGTATCCGCCAGCAGCTCGACCGCATGATGCAGGACCTCAAGGACGCCAAGGGATATGCTTCTGATACCGACATCACCGCAGAAGAGCTCCGCGACCTCGCAGAGGCCTTCAAGGTACGTATCAAGAAAGTTCTCGGCGTTGAATTCCCCGACGATGCCAACGCCCAGCTTTGGGGCTCCATCGGCGGCGTCTTCAAGAGCTGGAACGGCAAGCGTGCCATCGCTTACCGTCGCATCGAAAAGATTCCGGATGACTGGGGTACAGCTGTAAACGTACAGTCTATGGTATTCGGCAACATGGGCGAGACCTCCGCTACCGGCGTAGCCTTCTCCCGTAACCCTGCCAACGGCGACAACAAATTCTACGGTGAGTGGCTCATCAATGCTCAGGGCGAAGACGTGGTTGCAGGTATCCGCACCCCTAACCCCCTGAACGAGGCCACCAAGAGCGAGAAGAACAAGAACCTCGCTTCACTCGAAACAGCAATGCCTGAGGTTTACAAGGAGCTCGACGACATCCGTCTCCACCTTGAAGGCCACTTCCACGATATGCAGGACATCGAATTCACCATTCAGGAAGGCAAACTCTGGATGCTCCAGTGCCGTATCGGCAAGCGCACCGGCCTCGCCGCCCTTCAGATGGCAATGGACATGCTCGATGAGGGCATGATCGACGAAAAGACCGCCATCATGAGAGTAGCTCCTGCACAGCTCGACGAAGTTCTCCACCCCATCCTCGACCCCGCTTCCGAGAAGAAGGCAAAGGTCGTGGCTCAGGGTCTTCCTGCATCTCCCGGTGGAGCAGTAGGTACCATCGTCTTCACTTCCGAGGCCGCAATGACCGCCCAGAAGGAAGGCCGCAAGACCATCCTCATCCGTGAGGAGACCTCTCCCGAAGACATCGAAGGTATGCGCGCCAGCTCCGGTATCCTTACCATGCGCGGCGGTATGACCTCACACGCCGCCCTCGTGGCCCGTGGCTGGGGGAAATGCTGCATCGTAGGCTGCGACGCAATGAAGATCAACTTCGAGAAGGGTTATGTAACCTTCGGCGACGACCCCAAGCAGTATAAGGAAGGCGACTGGATCAGCCTCAACGGTGCCAAGGGTTATGTCTATACCACCAAGATCGACACCATGGACGCAACTGAGAATCCCCTCTTCGCCAAGTTCATGTCTATCGTCGACAAATATCGCAAGATCGGTGTCCGCACCAACGCAGATACTCCCGAGGACGCAGCCCGCGCTATGAAGTTCGGTGCCGAAGGTATCGGCCTCTTCCGTATCGAGCACATGTTCTACGGCAAGAACTCAGAGACTCCTCTCGCCAAGATGCGCAAGATGATCCTCTGCGACTCCGATGAGGAGCGCAAGGCTGCTCTCGCCGACCTCGAGCCTTACATCAAGGCCGCAGTCAAGGGCACCCTCGCCATCATGGATGGCAAGCCGGTTGTGTTCCGTCTCCTCGACCCGCCTCTCCACGAGTTTGTTCCCCAGACCCAGGAGAAGAAGGAAGAAATCGCCAAGGAACTCGGAATTACCGTTGCCGAGGTTGAGAAGCGCAGCGAGTCCCTCCACGAGATGAACCCTATGATGGGTCACCGCGGAGTCCGTCTGCACGTCAGCTTCCCTCTCATCGCCGAGACCGAATACAGGGCTATCTTCGAGGCTACCGCCGAACTCCAGAAGGAAGGCAAGCACCCTCAGCCCGAGATTATGATTCCTGTTACCATCTCCGCCCGTGAGCTCAGCTTCCAGAAGTCAATCTGCGACCGCATCAGGGCAGAGGTTGAAGGCAAGACCATGGAGAACATCAAATACCAGTTCGGTACCATGATTGAGATTCCTCGTGCCGCCCTCACCGGCGACCGCATGGCCCGCGCCGCCGAATTCTTCTCCTTCGGTACCAACGACCTCACCCAGATGACCTTCGGCTTCAGCCGCGACGATATCGGAACCTTCATGGGTGAATATCTCGGCCACAAGCTCGTTGACTTCGATCCGTTCCAGACCATCGACCAGAAGGGTGTCGGCAAGCTCGTCGAGTACGGCATCAACTCCGGCCGCAGCCGCCGTCCTGAACTCAAGTGCGGTGTTTGCGGTGAGCACGGCGGTGATCCCGAATCTATCAAGTTCTTCAACCGTATCGGCATCGACTACGTATCCTGCTCACCTTTCCGCGTGCCTATCGCCCGCCTCGCCGCGGCCCAGGCCCAGATTGAGCAGAGCAAGTAATCTCACGCCAATCCAAGATTGATTATATGACAAGGCCCTCCGTTTCCGGGGGGCCTTATCTTTTATGTTTGGTTGAAAATTATTTCTTGCGAAGAAGGGGGATGCGGCCGCTGAATTCCTTGCGGAGGATGAAGGCGGCGAAGAGCAGGAGCAGGAGGGTGTTGACGGCGAGGCGGGCGGCCACGGGAAGAAAATGTCCGGAAATCAGGATACCCCCGAAGAACATTCCCGCAAGAAGCACGTAAACAGCTATCTCCTTAAGCGGATAAGCCACCGGGAAGTGACGCTGACCTACGAAGTAGGAAAGAAGCATCGCCACGGCATATCCTGCAAAACCTGCCCAGGCGCAGGCGTAATAGCCATATTTAGGGATGAAGATGACATTAATGGCCACCAGTACGATGCAGCCGGCTCCTGAGAAGACGGCGCCCCAGATGGTTTTGTCGGTAAGCTTATACCAGAACGACAGGTTGAAATAGACACCCATCATTATCTCGGCCGCCATGACAATCGGCACCACTCCAAGCCCGGGCCAGTAATCGCTGCCAATCATGAATCTGAGAATGTCCATATAGGCCATAACGGCGAGGAAAGCCAGAAGGGTGAAGATGATGAAGAACTTCATTCCCTTGGCGTACATCTCCTTGCTGTCTTTGTCGCGGCTATTGCCGAAGACGAAGGGTTCGTAAGCATAGCGGAAGGCCTGGGTAATCATCGCCATAATCATGGCAATCTTCACCACGGCGCCATAGATGCCAAGCTGAACCCGTCCCTCTTCCCCGGGGCATACCAGAGGATAGAGGATTTTGTCGGCGGTCTGGTTGAAGATTCCGGCGAGGCCGAGAAGAAGAATAGGCCAGCTATAGGACAGCATCCTGCGGAGCAGGGCCTTGTCGAAGCCATCCGCGAAGGCACGCATCTCCCGCACGAAGAACAGGGTAATGAACGCCGTGCAGAAGAGATTTATGTAGAAAACATAACCTACGCCCACCGAAGGGTCGTAAACCAGGCCGGCGACATCAGGCGACGAATTGTACCACGCCGGAAGCACCACGAAGAACAGCAAGTTTATGCCGATGTTCATGAAGATGAACAGCAACTTCAGCGCAGCAAATTTTATGGCCTTCTTGCAATACCTTAAATAAGAGAACAATATAGCCTGGAAAGCATCGATTGCCACGGTCAGGGCCATAGTCCAGATATACGAAGGGTGCTCGGCGTAACCCATAGCCCCGGAAATAGGGCCAATGAAGAGCATCACAAGGGCGAAGAACCCCAGCGAAGTACCAAGAAGCGTCCAGAGCGCCGTGGAAAACACCTTTTTCGGGTCTTCGTCCTCTTTATTGGCGAAGCGGAAGAAGGTGGTCTCCATTCCATATGTAAGCAAGACGAAGAGCAGGGCGACGTAAGCGTAAACATTGGTCACCACTCCGTATCCGCCGCTTGCCGCAGAAATCTTATAGGTATAAAGAGGCACCAGCAGGTAGTTTAAAAACCTGCCCACGATACTGCTGAGTCCGTAAATTGCAGTATCTTTTGCCAGTGCCTTGAAATCTGCCATTATTTGATAACTCCCAATTCTTTGCCGGTAGCGATGAAGGCCTCGATAGCTTTGTCGAGATGCTCGCGGGTATGTGCCGCACTGAGCTGGACGCGAATGCGTGCCTGCCCTTTAGGCACTACGGGATAATAGAAACCTGTCACGAAGATACCTTTTTCAGCAATCTTTGCGGCGAACTTCTGTGAAAGCGGAGCGTCGTAAAGCATTATGGCGCAGATGGCGCTCTGAGTGGGCTTGATATCAAAGCCGGCAGCCATCATCTTATCCCTGAAATAGGCCACATTTTCCTGCTGACGGTCGTGGAGCTCAGTGCTTTCGGAGAGAATCTTGAATGTCTCTATCGCGGCGGCGGCAATCATCGGCGGGATGGAATTGGAGAAGAGATAAGGGCGCGAACGCTGGCGGAGCATGTCGATTATCTCCTTGCGACCGGTAGTGAATCCGCCGACCGCGCCGCCGAATGCCTTACCAAGCGTGCCCGTGAAGATATCAATCCTTCCGTAGCAGCCGAACTGCTCGGCTACGCCGTGGCCGGTCTTGCCGACTACGCCGGCCGAGTGACTCTCGTCCACCATCACCAGGGCATCGTACTTCTCGGCAAGATCGCAAATCTTATCCATAGGGGCCACATTGCCATCCATCGAAAATACGCCATCAGTACAGATGATGCGGAATCTCTGGGCCTGGGCCTTTTTCAGACAATCCTCCAGATCGGCCATGTCGGCATTGGCATAACGGTAGCGGACAGCCTTGCAGAGGCGAACTCCGTCGATGATGGAGGCGTGGTTGAGCGAATCGGAAATGATGGCATCCTGCTCGGTCAGAAGGGGCTCGAAGACTCCCCCGTTGGCATCGAAGCAGGAGGCGTACAGAATGGTATCTTCCGTCTTGAAAAAGTCGGAAATAGCCTTCTCCAGCTGCTTGTGCAAATCCTGCGTACCGCAAATGAAGCGTACGGACGACATTCCGTACCCTCTGTCGTGCATGGCCTTTTCGGCGGCGGCGATAAGACGGGGATTGTCGGAGAGGCCCAGATAATTGTTGGCGCAGAAGTTAAGGGCAACTGAGCCGTCGGCCAATTTAATCTCGGCTCCCTGGGGGGAAGTGATATTCCTTTCGTTCTTGTACAGGCCGGCCTCCTTTATCGAAGAGAGCTCATCCTGAAGATGCTTTTGAAACTGTCCGTACATAATTATGTGGTTGTAGTGTTATCCAAGTTTTACCCTTAGAGCGGCAATCATATCGTCGGCCATGGAATCAAGGTCGAAGGCCGGAGCCCAGCCCCACTCCTCGCGGGCGCAGCTGTCGTCCATTTTGTCGGGCCAGGACTCGGCAATCTTTTCCCTGACGGGGTCTAACTCGTAGTGCATCTTGAAAGCGGGGATGCGGGCGGAAATAACCTTGCGGAGCATCTCCGGGTCGAGGCTCATTGAGGCAATGTTGAAAGAATTGCGGTGCACAAGCTTCGAAGGGTCGGCGTTCATGATGTCGATGGCGGCCTTGAGGGCATCGGGCATATACATCATGTCCATGAAAACTCCGGCCGGAATCGGGCAGGCGAAATCCTCGCCCTTGACTGCCGCATAGAAAATCTCCACGGCATAATCGGTGGTACCGCCGCCGGGAAGAGTTACGTGCGAAATCAGCCCCGGGAAGCGAACCGAACGGGTATCGACTCCGTACTTATTGAAATAATAATCGCTCAGAAGTTCGGTGGCAACCTTAGTGACTCCGTACATTGAACGGGGCCTCTGGATAGTATCCTGTGGGGTATTTACCCTCGGAGTTTCGGGACCGAAGGAGCCGATGGAGCTCGGCGTAAACACGGCAAAGCCCTTTTCTCGGGCCACTTCGAGGATATTGATAAGGCCGTTAACCTGGATATCCCAGGCCAGAAGGGGTTTGACTTCCGCCTTTGCGGAAAGCAGGGCGGCAAGATTGTAAACGGTATCGATTGAGTATTTGTCGGCTATGGCAGCAAGGCCGCTGCCATCCCTTACGTCCACCTCGGCGCAGGGGCCACCTTCGAGCAGTTCGCCTTTGGGCTCCGCTCCCTTGATATACCCGGCTACGATATTGCCTCCGGGATAAAGGCTTCTGAGTTTCGCAGTCAGCTCGGAGCCTATCTGGCCGGTCGAGCCTATTACAAGTACATTCTTCATTGAATGATTCTGTCTAAAAAGCAAACAAAGATAAGAAAAAATCTTCTAAATTTGTGAAACATACATTACTAACGCTAAAACTCCTGACAACGTGAAAAAGATACTTTCTATTCTGCTGCTCGCGGCCGTCGGAATGATGGCCTGGGCGCAGACGGGCCCTGAAATTCTCATCCCGAAACCTGTTTCCTCGGTCATTCTCAAAGGCAGCGCCCCTTCCGGCTTGCCGGTCAAGGAAATTACAGGCTCGAAAAGCTTCAGAAAGGCCGTCAAAGACCTGCCGGACTATGCCGCTCAGGAGGCCTACCTCCTCACCGTGGGAATCAAGGGCATCAAAATCGAGGCGCTCGGGCCTGAAGGCCTCTTCCGCGGGCGCCAAAGCCTTGAGTACCTGCGCTCGATGGCCGGGGAAAACGGCCGCATCGCCTGTTGCGAAATCTTCGATTACCCCAGATTCCGCCACAGGGGACTGATGTTCGACCTGTCCCGCCATTTCTATGGCAAGGAGTTTATCTTCAAGGAACTGGACGCAATGGCCAGGCTCAAGATGAACGTCCTTCATCTGCACCTTACCGACGACGCCGGCTGGAGAATCCAGATAGATGCCTTCCCGAGGCTGGCTTCTTATGCAGCCTGGAGGCCTCAACCCCTCTGGGCAGACTGGGACAAAAACGGTCATCTCTGCGCCGAAGAAGGCTCCCCTCTTGCTTTCGGGGGCTATCTCAGCAAGGACGACGCCCGCGAAATCGTAGCTTATGCCTCCGAACGTCATATTACCGTCATCCCGGAGATTGAACTCCCCGGGCATAGTCTGGAGGTGCTTCGGGCATATCCCGAACTGGCCTGCCTGGACAAAGATGGGAAGCCGGTATTCACCTCCGACCTCTGCCCCGGCAATGACCTCGTGATTGACACCTACAAGAAGATTCTCGACGAGGTGATGGAGATTTTTCCTTCGGCGTTCATCCATATCGGGGGTGACGAAGCCGAGATGAATTCATGGCGTGAGTGCCCCCGCTGCCAGGCCCGGATGAAAGCCCACGGGCTTCCAGACACCGATGCCCTCCAGAGCTGGCTTATCCGTCAGTTCGACGCCTATCTTGCCTCGAAGGGCCGCAGGCTTCTCGGCTGGGATGAAATCATGCAGGGCGGTCTGGCCCCGGGCGCAGCTGTGATGTCGTGGCGCGGAACATCACACGGCATAAAAGCTGCAGCCGCCGGGCACGACGTGATTATGTCGCCCACTTCCTGGTGCTATATCAACCGCAATCAGGACAATCCCATTGCCGGTGGCGGATTTGCAGGCGGATATCTTCCTCTGGAAAAGGTGTATTCGTATAATCCCACGGACGGCTTCGACGATACTTACCATCTTCTCGGCCTCCAGGGCAACCTCTGGGCGGAACATATCCCGAGCGTCGAACATCTGGAATTCATGGCTTTCCCGAGGGCCTTCGCCCTTGCCGAAATCGGATGGACGCCTCAGGCTCTCCGCAATTATGATGATTTCAGGGGCAGGGCTGTCATCCTGGCCGATTATATGAGAAGTCTGGGGTACAATACTTTCGACCTTCATTCCGAATGCGGCGACAGACCGCAGAGCCGCGAAATTATTCATCATCTGGCCGAGGGCTGCCCCGTCAAATATATCACCCCTTTCAGCCCCAAGTATCCGGCCGAGAAGGAAGCTTCGCTCACCAATGCCCTTCAAGGTGGATGGACCTATGTAGAAGATCATTGGCAGGGTTTTGAGGGCGATATGGACGTGGTGATTGACCTCGGAGATGTAAAGAAAGTGACTTTCGTGGGAGGATATTTCCTTTCCTGTCTGGACGCCTGGGTTGGCCTGCCGGCACGGATAGAGGTATGCCTGAGCGAGGATGGTGTCAATTTCACCGAAAGCGCAAAAGTGATGAATCAGTCCGTGGCCCCGGAGAAGGGCTCGTCGTACAATCTTCTGGGAGCCTTCTTCCAGGCCGTACCGGCAAGGTATATTCGCTTCAAGGCCTTCCTTAGCGGCCGAATCCACGAAGACTGGATCTTTATCGATGAAATTATCGTCAAATAATCCATTGAGCCCGGCCGGCCTTGGCATTTTTCCAAAAATCGCGTATATTTGTGGACTGTACTGAAAATTTATTAAAGTCAAATATAAACCTTATTCTAAAATGAGAATCATTCAAGTTACAGGTAGGGAAATCCTCGACTCCAGAGGCAATCCCACCATCGAAGCCGAGGTTATCCTCGAGTCTGGTGTTAAAGGTGTAGCAGCCGTTCCTTCAGGTGCATCTACCGGCGAAAACGAAGCTCTCGAGCTCCGCGACGGCGACCCCAAGCGTTATGGTGGCAAGGGCGTCCTCAAGGCCGCTGCCAACATCAACGACAAGATTGCTCCCGCCATCATCGGAATGTCCGCCTTCGACCAGAGGGCTATCGACAAAGCCATGATCGAGCTTGACGGCACCCCCACCAAGAGCAATCTCGGTGCAAATGCCATCCTCGGTGTTTCCCTGGCTGTTGCTAAAGCTGCCGCCGAGTATCTCGGAATGCCGCTCTACCGCTATATCGGCGGTACCAACGCCTATGTGCTCCCCGTTCCCATGATGAACATCATCAACGGCGGCGCCCACTCCGACGCTCCCATCGCTTTCCAGGAGTTCATGATCCGTCCCGTCGGCGCTACCAGCGAAGCTGAGGCTGTCCGCATCGGTGCCGAGGTCTTCCACGCTCTCCAGAAGGTGCTCAAGGGTCTCGGCCTTTCCACCGCTGTCGGTGACGAAGGTGGTTTCGCTCCCGCACTCAAGGGTATCAACGACGCTCTCGACTGCATCATCGCAGCTATCAAGAACGCCGGCTACGAGCCCGGAAAGGATGTTACAATCGCTATGGACTGCGCTGCTTCCGAGTTCTGCTTCAAGGGCGAGGACGGCAAGTTCTACTATGACTACAAGCAGCTCAAGGACGGCAAGAAGAAAGACCCTCGCGGCCGCAAGCTCTCCACCGACCAGCAGATCAACTATCTCAAGCAGCTTATCACCAATTATCCTCTCGACTCCATCGAGGATGGTCTCTCCGAGGAAGACTGGGAAGGCTGGGTAAAACTCAC
>JAFSPG010000015.1 GCA_017443025.1 Bacteroidales bacterium
CTGCAGAGAGGCTGAGTGTTGATGCGTTCTGGGTGAGGCGGGCATTGAGTGTCTTGTTGCCGCCAGCGACCGCGCTTACGAATTCAGTGAAGGTTGCGTTGTCGTAAATCTGCTTCAAATTGTTTTCCTTAGCAGGAATATTAGTGATATAATTAAATGTTTGGAGATTTCCGGTATAATTTGCATATTTGCATGATTATATTTGTCTTTTATGACGGCTTTGCGGAAATATCCGGCGCTGCTTTTGGCGGCGATGATGCTGCTCCTGGCGGGGGCGTGCGGCAAGGGCGACAGCACTCCGGTGACGCCCGGTGGCGGCGGAGAGCAGCAGGAGCAGGAAGGTGAAGGTGAAGGCGAAGGCGGGGAAGGCGGTGGCGGTGAGGATACTCCTCCGACGCCTCCGGAGCCGAATCCTCCCAGCGATCCGATTACCATCCAGGTGGCTACATATAATCTGCTCAAGCCTTCCGGCCGCAGGTCGGAGATGTCTCTTGAACTCCCGGAGGTCCGCACCGCGCTTGGCAATGCCATCAAGGCTACCTGCGCCGACCTTATCGCCTTTAACGAGGTGGATGAGAACTATATCCCGGGCGGGGCCTATTCCATCAAGGATATTTGCGGAGATTCCATGGAAGACTGGGTATGGAGGATGGAATGGCCTAACTCCATCGACAGTGACTATAATGTGACGTATTCCTACGCCAACGGCTATGCCTACAATCCGGCAGTACTTGAAGAGCTCAACAGCCGCTATGTGTGGATATCAAAGACTGAAATCAAATATTTTACATACCCACAGGACGCTTATAAGAAGGTCGGTTCTCCGCAAAGAACCTGCATAATGGTCCTGTTCCGGCACAGGGCGTCGAACAAAGTCTTCTGCGTCTTCATATCTCACCTGCCTACGCAGAGCCAGGGCGGTGCTTCGATTATGGCGGGCGGAGTGAGCCTGTTTGCATACAATTCGGCTGGCAGCCTGCCTCAGATTCTTCTGGGCGATATGAATTCCGCGCCATCCGGCGACAATACAGGTCCTTACAAGACTCTGATGGCCTATTGGAAAGACGGCTGGTCAACGACCGAAGGAACCCAGAGCGGCTCTTCTGCCAAGTATTATTACACTTATTCGGTTTTTACAACCAATCATCCAGAGAGGCGCATAGACCATATTCTTACTCGTGGATGCGAGGCTTCCGAGTATTATACTATAAAGGAAACATACTGGCATAGAAGCAGCGCCAAGTACTGGTGCCCTTCCGACCATCTCCCTGTAACGGCTACGATAACGATTCCTTAGCCCCGTGAGACGCCTTTTTACAATATTGCTCATTTGTTCGCTTCCTCTTTTCCTCTACGGCAAGGAGGAGCCAGCCAGCTGGCCTGATGGGAGCAAGATTGACAAGTGGTTCCGCAGTGAGCCCAAGGCCCCGAAGGGCAAAAAATTCCTTATCACCGATTTTGGTGCCGTGGCCGACAGTACCATCCTTCAGACGGCCGCAATCCAGAAAGCCATCGACGCTGCTGCCGTAAAAGGGGGCATAGTGGTGATTCCCGAGGGCACCTGGCTGTCAGGCGCGCTTTTCTTCAAGCCAGGGACGCATCTGTATCTTGCGAGCGGCGCGGTGCTTAAGGGAAGTACGGCAACGGAGGATTTCCCGGACGTGCCGGTGCATATCGAGGGCGTACTCCAGCCCTATGCGGCGGCCCTTGTCAACGCAGACTCCTGCGATGGCTTTTCCATTCGCGGCGAGGGAACCCTCGACGGCAACGGACTACCTTACTGGAAGGCCTTCTGGGCGCGCAGGAAGGAGAATCGTAATTGTACCAATCTGGAAGTACGCCGCCCGAGGATGGTATCCATCAGCAACAGTTCCGATATCTCCATCGTTGGCGTAAAACTTCGCAATTCGGCCTTCTGGAATATCCACCTTTATAAATGCTCAAGGATATTCGTTAGCGGAGTGAACATTTATGCCCCGATTAAGCCGGTAAAGGCCCCGTCGTCCGACGGTATCGACCTTGATGCCTGTTCAGACGTACATATCTGCTCCTCGTTCTTCGCTACCGGCGACGACCTCATCGCCCTGAAGGGCGGGAAAGGCCCCTGGGCTGATACAGATCCGGATAACGGAGTTAATGCCAACGTCCTCGTCGAGAATTGCGAGTTCGGCCACGGGCCAGGAGTTCTGGTCTTCGGCAGCGAGTGCGTAGGGGCGAAAAACATCATCCTCCGAAACGGCAAAGTCTCCGAAACCGACCGCCTCCTCTGGCTGAAGATGCGACCTGATACGCCTCAGGTCTATTCGGATATCCTGATAGAAGGGATGGAGGGATACGTCCGAAATGTCATATATGTAAAGCCCTGGACCCAGTTCTTTGACCTCAGAGGCCGCAAGGACATTCCCAAATCCTTCGCCCGGAATATCACCATCCGCGACTGCAAACTGACTTGCAAGCGCCGCCGCAACATAGAAGAGGCCCCTGAGCAGTATGAAATCGAGGGCCTGGTAATAAAGGGCAATAAGTTCAAATGGAAGTACAACAAGAAGGAAGAGAAGGTTAAGCCGTACACCCTCCCTGACGTCCTTTCATTTGCCAATGGCGTTAGAGTCGAGAGACCGGAAGAGTGGCCTGCGCGCAAGGCCGAGATTCTCGAGCTTTTCCAGAAGGAGATGTACGGACAGATGCCTCCGGCAAGCCCCATCTTCCTCGAGACAACAGGCGAAGAAGAGGTTTTAGGCGGGACGGGTCTGCGCCGTAATATAAGGATGACTTTCCGCGAAGATGGCAGCGGTCCGCACATTGACTGGATGATTGTTTCTCCGGCCTCGAAAAAGGAACCTGTTCCGGCCGTCCTGATGATGAATTATGACGCTAATCAGGCTATTCTTGACGATAAGGGGCATAATTCCAAGTCGGTTTTCCCGCTGTATGGCATCATTGCGAAGGGTTATGCCTACGTAACTGCCTGTTATGAAGATGTTTCCCCCGATCCTGATGAGGTCGAGGATCCCGCCGAGCAGCTTGCGATTGCACGTACCGGCGTATATGAACTTTGGGATAAGGATATCACAACGGGCTCTCTGATGGCCTGGGCCTGGGCCCTCTGCCGAGGAATGGATATGCTCTCGATGGATAAGCATATCGATGCATCCAAGGTGCTTCTTACCGGCAGTTCCCGCCTTGGGAAGGCGGCCCTCCTGGCTGCCGCCTTCGACGAGCGCTTCGCGGTAGTATGCCTTAACCAGACGGGCGGCGGGGGAGTGCCGCTTTCGAAGCGCAATTTCGGCGAGAACATAGGCACTGAAGTAGATAGCTACTGCTACTGGTGGTGCAAGGAGTTCCGCAAATGGGCAGGTAAAGAGGACAAGATGCCTTTTGACCAGCATATGATTCTTGCCTGCATAGCTCCACGGCCGCTTCTCGTGGAGGGATTTACCAATCCTTGGTTCGATGCGAGGGGCGAATTCCTCGCCCTCAAGGCGGCTTCGCCGGTGTGGGAAATGCTTGGAGCTGAAGGTCTTCCGGATGTGGACTTCCCTCATTCCTTTGAAACCGGAGCCATCGGAAGCAAGCTTGGATATGTCAAGCGCCGCGACCCTCACGGCTTCTCGTATGAGGACTGGAAATGGATGCTCGATTTCGCTGCTCTCGCCCCTTGATTTGTCTTTGAGATTTTAGTATATTTGCGTCTGTATCGTAAAATTAATTGATATGGGCGCTTTTCATGCATACGACATCCGCGGAATCTACGGCAAGGACTGGGACCGCGAGACAGCTTATAAGGTGGGATATTTCATCCCCCGTTTACTCAAATCCGACAAAGTCCTGGTAGGCCGCGACTGCCGCGTTTCTTCCGACGAAATCCATGATGCCGTGCTCAAGGGCATCAACGATGCCGGAGCCGATGTATATGATATCGGCCTGAGCTCAACTCCGATGGTATATTTTGCCACGGCCAACTATGGCTTCGACGCCTCGGTGCAGATTACCGCATCGCACAATCCCGCAGAGTATAACGGCATGAAGGTGTCTACCACCGACGCCCAGGCAGTGGGATTCGATGCCGGTCTCGGGCAGATCAAGGCCTGGATTGAGGAAGGCGTCCCTACGCCTGTAGCAGAAAAGCGAGGCCAGGTATTCAAGAAGGAGATTCTCGAAGACTATATCTCCTTTATGTCTAAATTCAAGAAGGATATCAGCAACCTCACCGTGGCTATGGACCTTTCCAACGGAATGGCCAACCTCTTTGCCAAGAGAATCTTCGGCGAGGGTGAGAATATGCACTATCTCTTCGATACCCTTGACGGCCGCTTCCCCAACCACGAGCCTAATCCCCTGGTGGAGAAGAACTGCCTGCCCCTCGAAGAACTCGTGTGCAAGGTCAAGGCCGACTGTGGAGTTATCTACGACGGTGACGCCGACCGCGTGATGTTCATCGACGAGCGCGGCAAATTCATTTCCCCCGACCTTATGATTGCCCTTATGGGCAAGTATTTCGTGGGTGAGCGCGGTCTGAAAGGCATAGTCCTTCAGGATATACGTTCTTCGAAGGCAGTGGGAGAGTATCTCGAGCCGATGGGATGCAAGATGCAGACCTGGAAGGTGGGCCGCGCCTTCGCCGCCAAGAAACTCCGCGAAATCGACGGAGTTTGGGGCGGGGAACTCGCAGGCCACTATTACTTCCGCGACTTCTTCTACAGCGATTCCGGCCTGCTGGCCTCGATGATAATCCTCAATATCGTATCCGCCCTCAAGAAAGAGGGCAGGACTCTCAGCCAGGCCATAGCGGAGATAGTCCGCTACGAGAATTCCGGCGAGATTAATTTCCGCGTGGAGGATAAGAAGGGTGCGATGGATGCCGTAAAGGATTTCTTCATGGCGCAGGAGAAGGCCACGGCCTTCATGGACTTCGACGGATACCGCATCGAATTCCCCGAATGGTGGCTTAATATCCGTCCTTCCAATACGGAGCCCTATCTTCGTTTCCTCTGCGAAGCTACTTCACAGAGCCTTCTGCAGGAGAAGATAGCGGCTACAGACAAGATTCTGCGCGAGCAGTTCGGCGCAAGCAGGTAAGAATCTCAGGCTGTGGCTGAATTGTTCTACCCCACATACGAGGTCCAGCTTTATCCTCTGCCTACGGCTGACCGTCCTTCGGATACGATTGTCCGGAAGGACGATGAGATGCTGCCCGTAGTGGATGAGAACGGACTTGTGTTCGGTATGGCCCGCCGCAGCTATGTCCACTCCGGTTCCAAGCTGCTGCATCCGGTAGTTCATATCCACATCCTGAATCATATGGGGGAATTTTACCTCCAGAAGAGGGCTGCCGGTAAGGACTCCTATCCAGGCTACTGGGATTCGTCCGTGGGCGGGCACGTCGGCTTCGGCGAGTCTGTGGCCGAAGCCCTTCTGCGCGAAGCGCAGGAGGAACTGCGCCTCTCGCGCATCAATCCGGTGGATTTGGGCACATATGTCTGGGAGGATGATTCGGCCAGGGAGCTCGTTTATGTATTTGGTCTGATTCACGATGCATTGCCTCAGCCGAACCCCGAAGAAGTGTCGGAGGGGCGCTTCTGGAGCCCCGACGAAATCGTCAGCAATATAGGGAAGGGGATTTTTACCCCTGATTTGGAAAATGAGTTCCTTTCCTACCGCGAAAAGCTCGAAGCCCTGATATAGACTATGACTGAATCGAATGTACTTCATAAGCTTTTGGGCGACCAGCTTTCCGTGTGGCCGCTTGCTGCTGCCAATTATCGTGCAGTGAAGACTGCGCAGCTGCGGAAGATGCAGGTCGGCGGGCTTGAGGTTACGGTTCAGCATAATCCCGGAAGGGTGAATTCCGTCCTGGCATCATCTGAAAAACCGTCGCGTGAGCAGTGCGTCCTCTGCGAGAAGAATCGCCCGAAGGCGCAGCAGATAATCCGCTTCGAGGCCCGCAAAGGCCGCAAATATGAGATTCTCGTCAATCCTTATCCGATTTTCCACGAGCATTTTACCATACCGGCCTGCGAACATACGCCCCAGACCATCTTCAACAGGTTTGTGGATATGACGGACCTCGCCCATCATTATACCGATTTCACCTTCCTGTACAATGGCCCCGAGAGCGGAGCTTCCGCCAGGGAGCATATGCATTTCCAGGCCTGTCCGAGGGAGATGATGCCTCTTGAAGTGGCGGTTGAGGCCCTGCTCGATGCCAAGGACACCAAGACTCTTCATTATATCTCTTCCGTCAAGGAGGCGTCGCTGTACCATTGCGCGCTTCTTACCAGCGGAGTGTTCGTGATTCAGGCCAGGACGTCCAAATCTCTGGCAAAACTCTTCTACAGACTTCTCGACTGCATTCCCATCACCAAGGAGCATCCCGAACCGATGTTCAATCTGATGATGTGGTACAAGCCTCTCTCGGATGCTTCCCGCCCTAAAGGCAATACCCACGGTCTGGCTGATTTCGAGTACAGGGCGATAGTTACCCTTAGGCAGGCGCATCGTCCGGAGTGTTTCTATGCTTCCGGAGATGAGCATATAGCCGTAAGCCCCGGCTGCGTGGAGATGGCAGGAATGATGGTGGTGCCTTCGGCTGAGGATTTTGAGAAGATTACGCCTGAAGTGGTTGAAAAGATATACTCCGACGTTTCCATATCTCCGGAGCTTGAAGCTCGGTTGATACGCCGCCTAACCCGTACTCAGGAGTGTGTGCACGTGGGCGTGCTCTCTGCCGACACCATAGTATTTGAGATTATATCCGACGGCGCCGGCCCTCAGACTGTCAGTTATCAGGAGGGAAAAATCAGCTATAACGGGGTGCTGTACGACGAACTTTTCTTCGAGGCCCAGACGCCCTCCAAGATGTTCGCCGAACCGACCTTTATCCTCCACGACGTAGTGATTGGCGTGGATTTCCACTGGCAGAGAAAGATGGCCTGCACTTTCGGCGGCTCACTGAAGTTCATAGTCGAGAAGGGAAAGGTAGTGGCTGTAAATATTATCGGGGTTGAGGATTACCTGCTGAGCGTGATTTCTTCCGAGATGAAGTCGTCGGCTTCGCTGGAATTCCTCAAGGCGCACGCCGTAATATCCCGTTCCTGGGTTCTTGCCCAGATGGCGGCACGGCGGGCGCGGCGCTTCAGCGCCCCGGAAGGCCTTCTCGGCCTTCCGGCGGTCGTTACCGACCTCGACGCCCGCCTGTGCCGCGAGGGCCAGGCAGCATCCGACGAACTCATCAAGTGGTTCGACCACGACGACCATCGCGGCTTCGATGTCTGCGCCGACGACCATTGCCAGCGCTACCAGGGTCTCACGATGGCTGTGGGCGAGAAGGTCCGCGAAGCAATAGACCTTACCTGGGGAGAAGTCCTTATGGACGGCGATACTCTCTGCGACTGTCGCTTCCACAAGTGCTGCGGCGGCCGCACGGAGCTTTTCAGCTCCTGCTGGGCCGACAAGGATTATTCCTATCTGCCTTCGCTACCCGATACTCCGGGGCACGCCGTGGGCGGAAAATGCTTCTGCAACACTTCCGATTCGGAAATTCTTTCGCAGGTACTCAACGACTACGACCTAGAAACCAAAGATTTCTTCCACTGGAAGCAGTCTTATTCGCGCGAGGAAATTTCCGCGCTCTTTGCCCGTCGAAGTGGTATTGATGTTGGGATGATACTCGAGTTGGTGCCTCTTGAAAAAGGCCCCTCGGGAGTTATCAAAAAGCTCAAGGTGGTAGGCTCCAAACGCACTGTCGTGATTGGCAAGGAGCTGATAATCAGGAAATTCCTCTCCGAGTCGCATCTCAAGAGCGCCCGTTTCGAGGCCTCCTGGGAGGGGGATACTCTCCATCTTGAGGGATACGGCTGGGGGCACGGCGTAGGATTGTGCCAGATCGGCGCTGCCGTAATGGCCTGCGAGGGCTATCGCTACCGCGATATCCTCGCGCACTATTATCCCGGCGCCTCCCTTAAAATCATCGATTCCTTATGAAGCCTTCTGTGAAACGTCATTCCCCCTGGAAGTGGATTCCTACTGTATATGCCGCAGAAGGTCTTCCCAACGTCATAGTTACCGTAGTGTCGGTGACGATTTTCCTGCAAATGGGCTTGTCCAACACCGAAATCGGCGTATATACCAGCCTTCTACAGCTTCCGTGGATAATTAAGCCTCTCTGGAGCCCTTTTATCGATATTTTCAAGACCAAAAGATGGTGGGTAATCACGATGCAGGCCTTCCTCGGGGCGGCTTTTGCGGGTGTGGCATTTACCATAGGTACAGGCTGGTGGTTCCAGTTTATGCTCTTCTTTCTCTTCCTGATGGGCTTTGCCAGCGCAACTCACGATATCGCCGCCGACGGATACTATATGATTGAGCTCGACGACCATCAGCAGTCGGTGTTTGTCGGTGTCCGTAATACAGTTTACCGCCTTGCCGTGATATTCGGCAACGGTGTGCTCGTGCTTGTGGCCGGTTTGATTCAGAGGGCTACTGAAGGCAAGATTGCTTTAAGCTGGTCGCTGGTTTTCTTTGCCCTTGCGGGAATGTTCATTGCCTTTGCCCTGTATCATCGTCGCGGGCTGCCTGTGAGCGCACAGGATGCTCCGCGCGGGATTTCCGGCAGGGATACCTGGAAGATGGTGGGCACTTCTCTTTCGACCTTCTTTACAAAGTATCCCTGGAAGCAGACCTTCGTGGCCCTGCTGTTCCTGCTGCTGTTCCGCTTCCCTGAGGCTATGCTCTCGAAAATGGCTCCTACCTTCCTGCAGAGGCCTTTCTCTGAAGGCGGCCTTGGGCTTTCGCCTGAAGAATACGGCATCGTGAACGGTACTATCGGGGTTATCGGCCTGCTCGCCGGAGGAATCATTGGAGGTATCCTGGCCGGACGTCACGGCCTGAAGAAGTGGCTATGGCCCATGGTTCTGGCGCTTACCTTGCCGGATGTAGTGTACGTCTATATGAGCTCGGCCTTCCCGACGAATCTGGCCGTAATCGCCGGCTGCATCTTTATTGAGCAGATGGGTTATGGCTTTGGATTCACGGCGCTTACCCTGTATATGCTTTACTACAGCGCAGGCGAGTTCAAGACCTCACATTATTCAATTTGTACAGGAATTACCTATCTGGGATTGATGATTCCCGGTTTCTTCTCGGGCCTTATGGCCGACGGCATGGGCTACTACAAGTTTTTCCTCGCGGTTATGGCCCTCTGCCTTA
Source organism: Bacteroidales bacterium (assembly GCA_017443025.1). Lineage (GTDB taxonomy): Bacteria > Bacteroidota > Bacteroidia > Bacteroidales > UBA932 > Cryptobacteroides. Next base: position 9,208 of record JAFSPG010000015.1, read on the forward strand.
TTACCTTCGCCGTTACGGCCTTGATCAAGATTGACCCTTCCTTCGGTAAAGCCAAAAAACAATGAAACGCCTCCTGTCCGTCATACTGACCGCTACCGTATTGTTAATCGGCATTGATTGTCATGCATCTGTTTCTTCGGCTGGAGAATCCGGGGATGGCTACTCCGGTCAGCCGGTCCTCCCCACTGAAGCGGGTCCCCTCCCTTTTCGGGAGCCAATGCCGGCTCGACCGGACAGCCATCCCCGGATGCAGGTCAAGCCGGGTATCGAGGTGCTTCGCGACGGAGGCTTTGCACAGCTGAAAGGCAAACGCGTCGGCCTCGTTACCAATCCAAGCGGCGTCGACCGCCATCTTAAATCCACCATCGACATCCTTTTTGAGGCCCCTGAGGTGCAGCTCGTGGCGCTCTTCGGCCCTGAGCACGGCGTCCGCGGCGACGCCTATGCCGGAGCCAAGGTCGAGGACGCGAAAGATGCCGCCACCGGCCTTCCGGTATATTCCCTCTACGGAAAAACCCGTGAGCCCTCCGACGAAATGCTTCGCGGCCTTGACGCTGTGGTATACGACATACAGGATATCGGTGTGCGCTCCTATACCTTTATCAGCACGCTCGGCCTCATGATGCGTGCCTGCGCCCGCCTCGGAATCGAGGTGGTGGTGCTCGACCGCCCCAATCCCCTCGGAGGCCTCAAGGTTGAAGGCGCGTTAGTGGCGGATGGATGGCACTCATTCGTGAGCTATTACTCCATACCTTATATCTATGGTCTTACTGTAGGGGAGCTCGCGAATCTTGTCAATGAAGAGGGGCTGAATCTTGGCGTGAAAGGCTCCGAGAAGCACCTCAAGTGCAAGCTGACCGTAGTGCCGATGGAAGGCTGGCACCGCTGGATGCTGTACTCCGACACGAAACTGCCCTGGATTCTGCCCTCGCCGAACATCCCGTCGCCCAGGGCGGCTATGGCCAACCCGGCCTCCGGCATCTGCGGCGAGTTCGGTTCGGCGGGCTACCTCAATATCGGCGTGGGTTACACCCTGCCTTTTGAACTTTTCGCCGCCGAATGGATTGACGCAGCCCTCCTGAAAGAGCGCCTCGACAGCTACAATATTCCCGGAACTGATTTCCGCACCATCCACTTCAAGCCCACGTCCGGGCCCCTGCAGGGTAAACTCCTGCACGGAGTGCAGTTCTTCTTCTCGGATTACGAGGCCGCGACCATAACCCTTACTCAGTTCTACGTTATTCAGGCTATAAAGGAATTGTACGGGAAGAACCCTTACGACCTCGTCCAGGGCCGTACACGAATGCTGGACCTGGTCTGTGGCTCAGATTATGTGCGCGAGAAATTCGGCGCCACTCTCCGCGTAGCCGACATCGCTCCCTACTGGAACTCAGCCGCCGAGGCCTTCAAAGCGCTCTCTTCCAAGTACTATCTCTACCACTAACCGGCGCAGACGTCCCAAAAACTGGGACGTCTGCACCAAATTCGGCCTAAAACAGCGCAGTCGTCCCAAAAACTGGGACGACTGCACCGATACGTCGATAGTGCGAACTATTACTCGCCGGGCTCGATTGCACCGCTGGGGCATACGCCTGCGCAGGTGCCGCAGTCAAGGCAGAGGTTAGGGTCGATGCTGTAAACATCGCCGGCATTGATGGCGCCGACGGGGCACTCGCCCTGGCAAGTTCCGCAAGCTACGCAAAGGTCGGGGTTGATTTTGTAAGCCATAATATTAGTTGAATTAAATAATGATATTCCCTTTTAAGGCTTTGCAAAAATATGGTATTTAATTTGAATAATCAAGAATAATCGGTAACTTTATTGACCGAAAGAAGACAGAAAGAATGACTGTTTACGCTAAACTCCTGACAGCCTTGATTTCGGGGCTGTTCTTTTGGACTCAGGTACAGGCCCGGGCTCAGGTTCGCACTGACGGGGGTGTGACTATCGTGGACGGAGTAGTGGAGTTCGACAAAACAATTCACGATTTCGGCGACTTTCTTCTCAGCAGCGGTCCTAAGGAGTGCTCCTTCAATGTAAAGAATGTGTCGCAGCGAGCAATGGCAATTCTTACCGTGACCTCATCCTGCGGATGCACGAATGTCACCTGGACCAAAGCTCCGGTCAAGCCCGGGGAGTCGGGGACCATCAATGCCACATACTCCAATGACCAAGGTGCGTTTCCCTTCGAAAAAACGCTTACCGTTTATGTGTCCAGCCTGTCAAAGCCGGTAATTCTGCGGCTTCGCGGCAATGTGCTCGAAAAGAAAAAGCCGCTTGCGGAACTTTATCCTTTGCACCTTGGCCCGCTGGCCCTGAAGGATTCCGTTTTTAAGGCCGGAAACCTCAGTCAGGGCGGGCAGAAGAGCGATTTTGCCAAGGTCGGCAATATAGGGCGCAGCAAAATTCTCGTTGAATTCGTGAATGTATCAGACGGCCTTGAAGTCAGGCTAGAACCCTCTGTAATCGCGCCCGACGAATCGGCTCGCCTGGTCTACACGGTTACTGCATCCCGGGAGCGCTGGGGGAAGAATTGGTACTTCGCCACCCCTGTTGTAAACGGTAAGAAGCAGAGTCCAATAAAGATTTGGGCCTTTACCAAGGAAGATTTCTCCGGATGGAGCAAGGAGCAGAAGGATAATGGTTCGCAGCCTATGTTCGAGAGCAGTACCTATGAATTCGGACTTGTTGAGTGCGGAACCGTCGTTGAGGCTGTTTTCAACCTGACCAACAAGGGTAAGGGCGAATTGGTAGTTTATAAGATTGACTGCGACACCCCGGGAATCATCTCTACCATTATGAAAGGCTGCGCCAAGGCCAGTCCGGAGTCAACATACCCTGTGGTTCCGGCCGGCGGCAAAGCCGAGCTTAGAGTCAAACTGGATACATCATCCCTGCCAAATGGCGAACTTGACGCAATTATTACGCTGACTACCAACGCTCCGCTGCGGCCAATAGTCAATCTTTTCCTCGCCGGAGGCATCAAGTAGAAACCCACATATTTATGCTGAGATACCTAACCTTAACCGCAATTATCTTTGCCCTCGCCGGATGCTCGGGAAGCAATATTCAGCCTGCGCATCTCCGCGCGGATTACCTAATAAATCCGGTCGTCGTTGAAGCCGGTGGCCTGAATCCCGGAGAGAGCCATGAACCAAGATTGTCCTGGATCAACGAACCGAACTGCCGAAACTGGAATGAAGAGCGCCAGACTGCCTGGCAGGTACTCGTGGCAACATCTCCCGAAAAACTGACCGAAGAACTTGCGGATGTCTGGAATTCCGGAAAGCAGGACAGCCCGGAGTCTCACCTTGTGCAGTACGAAGGCCCTGCTCCGGAGCCTATGACCACATATTATTGGAAGGTTCGCACCTGGGATGCAGCAGGTTCCCCGTCAAAGTGGAGCGAGATTGCAAGCTGGGGCACAGGCCCGTCTCGCGTAGACGGTGCCCCCGGATGCTGGGAGGCTAGATGGATAGGCGCGCCCTGGCAGGAAGACAAGCGCGGTAACTGGTATAAGCATTATCCTATGTTCCGCAAGGAATTCACCATCGGCCCCGGGCTCAAGGAGGCAAAGGCATATATCAGCGGCCTCGGATGGTTCAAGATGAGCCTTAACGGCGCAAAGGTCGGCGACGATTTCTTCGGCCCCGGCTTTACAGATTATACTTTAAGGCCCTTCCTTTGGGAGAATCCACGCATTCCGCTCGATCCTGCCGTCACGGCCTACCGTACGCTCTATAACGGATACGATATCACAGCCAATCTTAAGGAAGGATCCAATGCGGTATCAGTTGTCCTCGGCAACGGTTACTTCCACACTGCCCCTACCGAGCATAAGCGTCAGGGTGAGGATTACGGAACGCCCCGGCTTATATGCCATATCGAGCTAATTTACGAAGATGGACATCGAGAGAGCGTTGTCTCGGACGAGAGTTGGAAGGCCGCCCCGTCGCCTTATGTTTTCGGCGACCTCTGGGAGGGTGAAATTTATGACGCCCGCGAGGAAGTCGCCGGATGGCAGTATCCGGGACTGGATGACAGCAGCTTTGACAATGCGGTGCTTAGAAAGGCTCCTGACGGCCCCTTGACAGCCAATCCGGGCCCCGCCGACAAAGTCACTCTCGAGCTAGAGCCCATTTCCTTTGAAAAGCAGGAAGACGGTTCTTTCAAAGTGGATTTCGGCAAGGTCATATCAGGGCGAATCCTTTTTAAAGATATCCAAGGTCAGAGGGGCGATACGCTCAGCGTCAATTATCAGGGAGAATATCCCAGCCCCGAATGCAAATATATTTTCTCAGGCAGCGAGCCCGTTACCTGGGGCACGGACTTTACCTGGTATGTATTCCGCGAGGCCATTATTTTAGGAATTGATAATCTGAACTCCGGTCAGCTGATTGCCCAGGCCATAAACGCCGATGTCCCGGTGAATTCTGAATTCTCCTGTTCCGAGGAGATGTTCGGACAGATTCTGGAGATTTTCCGTCGTGCCCAGATGGACAATATGCACAGCGGCATCGCCACCGACTGCCCGCACCGCGAGCGGCTTCCTTATACCGGCGACGGCCAGATAGCAATGAATGCCGTTATGGCCAGCTTTGCTGCAGATGCCTTTTACGCCAAGTGGATTGGGGATATCCTCGGCAGCCAGAATCCCACCACAGGTCACGTCCCTAACGGGGCGCCGTGGGAGCCGATGTGTGGCGGCGGCATTCCCTGGGGGGCGGCAGTGTGCGTGATGCCCTGGGAGTTCTATCGCCAGTACGGAGACTATAAGCTTCTTGAGACCAGCTATGAAGGAATGAAGAGCTACGTCAGATATCTTGGTTCGTGGGAGAGGCCCGACGGCACCGTTTTCGTGCAGAAAACCGGCCCCGACGGCAAGCCTTTCTATTGGTATAATCTCGGCGAATGGGCCCCTGCCTACGGCCTCCCGGAGAATTCTCTGGTACATACTTTCTACTACTGGCTTTGTACTCACAATGTTGCTGATGCCGCCAGAATCCTGGGTAAATCTGAAGAAGCACAGTATTATTCAAAACTTGAAGAGAAGATTCGCACGGGTTTCAATTCCCGCTTCTATAATCGCGAGGCCAAGTCTTTCGGCGACTTCGGAAGCAATGTCTTTGCCCTTTATCTTGGCGTCTCGCCTGAAAATGAGGCTGATGTCTGTGCATCACTCCGCGAGGAGCTTGAGGTTAAGTATAAAGGGCATCTTAATACCGGTTTTATAGCTCTCCGTTTCCTCTTCGAAACTCTTTCACAGCACGGAATGGGTGACCTGGCTTTCAAGATAATGTCGCAGAAGGATTTCCCGAGCTTCGGATGGTGGCTTGAACAGGGAGCAACTACCAGCTGGGAGTACTGGGACGGTACGCAGTCGCGTTGCCACCCGATGTTCGGCGGCGGGCTCACGTGGCTCTCAGGAACTCTTGCCGGAGTCTGCACCGACCCTGAAGAACCCGGATTCAGGCACGTGATAATCAAGCCTTTACTCCCTCCTCAGCTTGACTGTGCGAGCTACAGCACGATGTCTCCTTACGGGAAGGTCTCGTCACAGGTATCCCGAAAAGATGGTAAGCTTACGGTCAAGGCGGAGATTCCTGTGGGATGCCACGGCACCGTGATTCTTCCCGACGGCTCGGCCTGTGAGATATCTTCAGGAAAATATACTGTGTCGGAAAAATAGAAATCAATTTAACTGTTCAAAATATGAAACGCATCATTTCAGTTTTCGCAGCAGCATCGCTTCTTGCAGGTGCTGCATCAGCTCAGTCACTCGGCAATCTCGTAAGCTCGCTTGCAGGCTCATCGAACGCCGCCAATACCATCTCCAATGTTATCTATGCCTTTACCGGCAACACCCAGGCCGTGTCCCTCCCGGGCACATGGAACTATACCGGCCCGGCTATTTCCGTCGGCGGCGAGAATGCACTCGCCAATGTAACAGGAACAGTAGCTTCTTCTTCGGTTGAGTCAAAAGTCGGCGGATATCTTGAGAAAGTCGGCATCCGCAGCGGCGCAGTTACCTTCGTCTTCAACGAAGACCTGTCCTTTACCTGCACTATCAAGAGTATTCCTCTTCAGGGCACCTGGCGCACCATCTCCGACGGAAACAAAGTTCAGCTTCAGTTCGGAAAGACCATGAAGTATCTATCCATGACAGGCACTCTTACCAGCACTGCAACCGGATGCAAGATGCTCTTCGACGGCAAGAGGTTCCTCGACTTCGTGAAGAAAGCCATGACCTATGTCGGCAAGGCCGACGGCACCGCCAGCGCCATCACCTCCCTCTCCGGCAGCTACGACAAGCTCCAGATCGGCTTCAACCTCTCCCGCAAGAAATAAGCAGGAATATGAAAAAACTTATTCTATTAATCGCAGTTGTCTTATTGTATTCCTGCGACGACTACGGCCCGGACAATAAATATATCGGCCACATTCCCGGAATTCAAAATGCCGAAGGCGAGGCTTATGTAAAATGGAAAAGCCACGCAAAAGAAGGTGCTTTTGACAACAAAAAATACAAAGAGCAGGTCAGTAAGGAAGAAGCAAAGCTTGAAGGAGTAAAGATGCCCTGCGTCTCAGGCCATCCCGAAGTTTTTTCTGTAGTCGGAGATGTTGCAGAATTCAAAGATGGTTGGTATCATGTTCAGTTGATATTCAACAAGGCTATCAGTATTAAGAGCTCTTCAACGCTGAATGTTTGCTTCTTTAATATGGATGAGCAACAGATGTTGGGCGCGGAGACTCAGATGTACTCAATTGGCATAGGTATTAGTAATTATTGGAAAGGAGATTATACCAGATGGAGGTTTTCTTTAAATTCCATTAGGTACAATGATTATGTGGAGCTTCAGCAAAAGGCTAATATCGCTGTTCTTTATTTTGGCAAAGATAGCTTTTCTCCTAACCGCGTGAGGCGTTATGGCGAATCTTCATCTAATAAGAATATACAATCATATCAGTTTGATGAGGCTGTCCGGCAGAAAATTGACAGTTTCAAAGCAGCAGTTACTCCTGTTGCAGATCCTCCCAAGAAGTCTGCGAATGTCGTAAACGGATACGAATTCGTTGATCTTGGACTTTCCGTAAAATGGGCAGTATGCAATGTCGGGGCAGAATTACCAGAAGAATACGGCGACACTTTCGCCTGGGGAGAAACCGAACCTAAAGATAAGACATATGAGGGCGTAATGTGGTCGGAAGAGAAATGCTGGGAGAATTACAAACTCGTCAGCCATATCCATAAGGAATTCCCCTACAAGATTCATTTCTCAAAGTATAATGAATCAGACAGGAAAACTGTTCTTGAGCCTGATGATGACGCTGCTACGATTGCAATGGGCGCGCCTTGGAGAGTGCCTACCAGAGAAGAATGGCAGGAGCTACTTAACAAGTGTAGCCGTAAAGACAGCAGAGGAAGTGATATCTCTTTTGTCGCCCCCAATGGCAATTCCATTTCTTTCCCAATAATCGGATTCAGATGCAGCTACTTGACTTCATCACTTGAAGGCAGCTCTTATCCCGATGTCTTGAATGCCAACTATGCTGCCGTGAAGGACGATGGTATTAATATTTATTCTCAAAGTCGGTATAATCTCTGCCTTGTCAGGGCCGTTCTGGATAAATAATCCTTCCAGCGAAGCAGATATCTCGTTCGCGAACTCTTATCGGTGCAGTCGTCCTATTTTTTTGGACGACTGCACTGTTTTAGGCCGATTTCGGTGCGGACGTCCCAGTTTTTGGGACGTCTGCGCCGGTAGCCATGCCGGCATCAGTATTTGCAGTAGCACTAAAAGCAAAGAAGTCGTAGAGTTTTCTACGACTTCTTGTTGTATTTGAAACGGCGGATTTTGTGGGTGGCGGTTTTCTCGAATTCTTCCTGCATCGCTTCGACGTCGCCGATCTTGCTCTGCTTCCCGACGTGCTTGTTGACGTACTCGAGCAGGGCTTTCTTCTTTTCTTCGAGATTGTTGAAGAAGGAATCCTCCTTGGCCTGATTCCAGTCGATGAAATTGTCGTCGAACTTCACGAGGGCCACAAGGCGGCCGTCGCGCTCGACGACCAGAGACTCATCTACTCCTTCGGCGCTGTTAATCACCTCTTCGATTTCTTCGGGATAGATATTCTCGCCGGAAGGGCCGAGTATCATGTTTCCGAGACGGCCCTTGATGAAGTACCGGCCCTTTGAATCGACGGAGGCCAGATCGTGGGTGCGGAACCATCCGTCGTCCGTCAGGACACTCATCGTGCGCTCGGGGTCTTTGTAGTAGCCGAGCATCACATTGTCGCCGCGGACTATGATTTCGCCTTCGCCGGTTTCGGGGTTGACATTCTGGAGCTTGACTTCTATGCCCCAGGCCGGCACGCCGATGGAGCCGACTACAGTCTTGCCTACGCAGGCATTGGTGATAAGCGGAGCGGTTTCAGTCAGGCCGTAGCCGATGGCATAAGGGAAATGTGCTTTTTTCAGGAAAGCTTCGACCGTAGAATCGAGTTTGCTTCCGCCCACGCCGAAGAACTTGAGGTGGCCGCCGAAACTCTTGCGGAGCCTGTGCCCGACCAGCCTGTAAAGCAGCCAGGGCATATGTTTCTCCATCCAGGTGAGGATGCGGCTTCTGGCAATGGTCGGGACAACGCTTGAGCGGTAAACCTTCTCAATAATCAGAGGCACCGAGCACATTATGGTGGGGCGCACTTTCTTCATCGCGGCCATCAGGACCGTCGGGGTGGGAGCTTTCTTGAGATAGTACACGCAGGCACCCACGAAGAGCGGATAAAGTACCGCAAGGGTGAGCTCATAGGTGTGCGACATCGGCAGTATCGACAGCCAGCGGTCGCGCTTGCCAGCCGGCTGGGCGTGTACGGCCTCTATGATATTCTGGCAGAAGTTGCGGTGGCTGAGCATTACGCCTTTGGCGTTGCCGGAAGTGCCGGAAGTGTAAATGATAGCGGCGAGGTCGTCCGGCTGCGGTTCTTTGGTCCATCCCTCGCAAGTAAAGGCGCTCTCGTCTTTCTTTATCAGAGTAAGAGTTTCAATATCGTATATCAGCTTCAGCTTTGCGCGAACTTCCTCTGAAATCTTGGAAAGGTAACGCTGCGATACGAATAGAACCTGAGTATCCGAATGTGTAAGGATGTTTGTAACCTCGCTCTCGGATGAATCAGGGAGAATGGGTACGGCCACGCGGCCGAAGGCCACGGCTGAGAAAAACGCGACCGTCCAGTTGGGCATGTTCTGCGAGAGAATCGCAACCTTGTTTCCGGCCCTGATTCCAAAGCGGGACATCTGATGCGACACGGCTGTACACCTGATTCTGAACGAGTCGTAGGTATATCCGTCAGAGCCGTCGACATACATCGACAACTGCCTGTTGGCATATGCCGACGTCGAGAAGTCAATCAACTTTGCAAGAGTAGTGATTGTCGTTCTGGGCCAGCGCTTCAATATTCTTTTGTAAAGATCCATTCTAGTGAGTAACGTAGCCTTTAGGATGCTTTCCGACCAGGCCCATCTTTTCGTATTCGGCCTGGATGCGTTCGGTGTCGGCGCGGGCGTCGTCGGTGAGTTCAATCTTTTCGCCGCAACCAACCTGCTTCTTGCCCCAGTCAAAGAATCCCAGATAAACAGGGCAGCCAACGGCCTTGGCTATGGTATGATAGCCTGTTTTCCATCTCTTGTTGGCTTTGCGGGTGCCCTCCGGGGCTATGGCGAGAATAAAGTAATCTTCCTTCTCCATTATGTCAATCAGGCCTTTGACCATGGCTGCGGCATTGCTCCTGTCGGTGGGAACACCGCCAAGACGGCGCAGCAGTATGCCGAAAGGCCAGACGAAGAAACTCTTCTTGATCATTACCCGGGCTTTACCGGCGTTGAATTGCGTATAGAAGAGGTATGAAATGACGAAATCCATTGCGGAAGTGTGAGGGACTCCGAGGATGATGGCCTTTTTGTCGGGGCAGGGACCGCCGATGGTGGTCCATCCCATTTTCCTCAAAACGAAGCCGCAGAATTTAGCCCATGCTGCCATAAAGCTGAATTTTAAATGTTGACATCTTCAAGTTCTTCCTCGCTGCGGAGGTTCTGGCGGATGAAATTCTGCCTGTCGATGGTATTAGCGCCCATGTAGAATTCCATAATATCCTGAATGGATTCTTCGTCGGACAATTTTACGCGGTCGAGCCGCATATTATCCCCGATGAAATCCACGAATTCGTGAGGAGAAATTTCTCCCAAGCCTTTGAATCGTGTGATTTCGACTCCGGTCTTGAGCTCCTCGACCGCCTTTTCCTTTTCTTCTATGCTGTAGCAGTAGCGGGTCTCCTTCTTGTTGTGTACCCTGAAAAGAGGAGTCTGCAGGATATGGACGTGCCCGCGGCGAATCAGGTCGGGGTAGTATTTCATGAAGAAGGTCAGGACCAGCATCCTGATATGCATTCCGTCGTCATCGGCATCTGTCGCGACTATGATATTGTTATAGCGGAGTTCGTCGAGGTCGTCCTCTACGCCAAGAGCGGAAATAAGGAGATTGAGTTCTTCGTTCTCTGCCACCTTGCGACGGCTTTCCTTGTAGCAGTTGATGGGCTTGCCGCGCAGGCTGAAAACGGCCTGGGTGTTGGCGTCGCGCACCTTTGTGATGGTTCCGCTTGCAGAATCACCCTCTGTGATGAATACGCTCGAAGCCTCGCGGAGCTCCTCTTTGTCTTTGGCGACTTTGTCGCTGAGATGAAAGCGGCAGTCGCGGAGCTTTTTGTTATAGACGCTGGCTCTCTTGTTCTTCTCTCGGGTCTTTTTCTGGATGCCGGCGATTTCTTCGCGCTCCTTCTGGGAAGATTTTATCTTTTCCTCGATTACCGGGACAATCTCCTTGTGGATTCGAAGGTAATTGTCGAGGTTCTTGGCTACGAAGTCATTGACGAAAGAACGGATGGAAGGGCCGATGTCGCCGTTTTTCTCCCACATATAGATGGAGCCGAGCTTGATTTTGGTCTGGCTCTCGAACTTGGGCTCCTGAATCTTTATACTGATGGCGCCGACAACGCCCTGACGGCAGTCCGACGGATCGTAATTCTTTTTGTAGAACTCCTTGAGGGTTTTGGCAATAGCTTCGCGGTAGGCGGCGAGATGCGTTCCTCCGTCGCGGGTGTTCTGTCCGTTAACGAATGAGGATATATTTTCGCCGTAGGCATTGCCGTGCGTAAGGACTATCTCGATATCGTCGTCTTCAAGATGGATGGGCGGATAGAGCGGAGATTCGGTCAGGTTTTCGTTAACGAGGTCAAGCAGACCGTTTTCGCTCTTGTACGATGCTCCGTTCAGGACAAAGGTCAAGCCCTTGTTCAGGAAGGAGTAGTTCTTTATCATCGTCTCCACGAAATCCATGTTGTAGCTGTACTGTCCGAACATCGTCGTATCCGGGTCGAATTCAACCAGGGTGCCGTTCTTCTCACGGGTGTCTTCCTTGCCCTCTCCGGTCAGTTTGCCGGCCTCGAAGGTGGCCCAGGAGCAGATGCCGTCGCGGTGCGAACGCACCATAAAGCGGCTTGACAGCGCATTGACAGCCTTGGTACCGACACCGTTCAAACCGACAGATTTCTTGAAAGCTTTGTCGTCGAACTTGCCGCCGGTGTTCAGGATGCTGACGGCCTTGACGACGGAATCAAGCGGAATGCCGCGGCCGAAGTCACGCACCTTGACATGCCCGTCGGCGATATCCACGAGAACCTGCTTGCCGTGGCCCATGGCGTATTCATCTATACAGTTATCAATGACTTCCTTGAGCAGGACATAAATGCCGTCGCTCTCGTTAGAGCCGTTACCGAGGCGTCCGATATACATGCCCGGACGCATCCGGATGTGCTCGACGCCTTCCAGGGTGCGTATGTTATCGTCGGTGTATCTGATTTCTTCTGCCATATCCAGCTTAGGTTTTCTCCAAATCACGCAAATTTAAAAAAAATCCCCGCCATCTGCAAACCCGAATTCAGTTGCCGGGTAATAAAACGTCTGCTACGGTATAGCAGCCGGCATGGCTACCGGTGCAGACGTCCCAAAAACTGGGACGTCCGCGCCAAAAACAGCCTAAAACAGCGCAGTCGTCCCAAAAAATGGGACGACCGCACCGGTTAAGTATTCCGGACCGAGTCCGGGAAGGGTTATTCTGCCTCTTTGGTTGTGGCCGGGCGGAGGATACCCTCGGCTTTGTTGCCTGCAGAGAGAATTTCGGTGAGGACTGCCTTGACGGCCTCAGGAGTGAGGGCTGCGACAGCGGCCTCGTGGTCGGCGTCGCGGTTGAAGCCGTAGCGGTGATACTGGCGAACTACATTGTCCCAGTACCTGATGGTCTCACGCTGCTCGGGAATGTTCTTCTCGAGGTTTTTCTTGGCCATGTCGAACTCTTCGGCGGTGGGGCCTTCGGAGGCAAGAGCCTTGAGATCCTTCTCGGCGATTTCGCGGAGATTGTCGGCGAGGGCGGGCTTGCAGTCGAAGTAGACTCTCAACTGTGCCTGTGACTTGGGCTCCCAATCCCAGTTGGCCATGGTCTGTGCACCATAGGTGCCGCCTTCCTCCTCGCGGAGAGAAGTAACGTAGCGCATGTTGAGGATGTAGCGGGCGGCGTCAAGGGCGACATGCTTCTTGCGGTCGTACTTGATGGGGGCGCTGTAAGTTACGTATACAGTTGACTTGGGAGTCTCCATATCTACGGCGAAGTCGTCGGTGCGGACTCCGGGGAGAATCTCGGTGTTCCAGTCAACATACTTCAGGGCTTTCTTGCCTGCAGGGATGGAGCCGATATATTTGTCGACGAGAGGTTTCAGGGCCTCGATGTCGATATCACCGGAGATAACTACGAGAAGTCCGGCGGCATCGGCGAAGAGCTTGCGGTAGTTCTTGCCTACAGTCTCTACGTTAGCCTTGGCGAGGGTCTCGGGGCTGATGAAGCCAACGCGAGGATTGTCGCCGTAGAAGAGCTTGAAGATATGCTGCTGGAATTTGTAGTCGGGCTGGTTGACGATGTTGTCAATCATAGCGGAAATCTGCTTTACACCCTGGTTGTATTCTTCTGCATCGAAGCGGGGCTGGGTGTAGAAGAGATAGCAGAGCTGGAGGGCGGTCTCGATATCCTTGGGAGTGCTGTTGCCGCTGATTCCGTGGCGAAGCTCCTGAACGAAAGGAGTAACCTTAACCTCTTTTCCTGCAAGCATCTTTGTGACGGTCTTGCCGGAGAATGAAGCCACGCCGGTATTGCGCAGGAACATTCCGAAGATGGTTTCGTCGAAGCTGTCGAGGTCCTCGGTGGGGATGAGGCTCTCGCCGCCTTCTTTGCTGAGGTTGATCAGCACGCGGTCTTTCTGGACGTCATCGCGGTAGAGGACAACCTTTGCTCCGTTCTTGAGAGTGTAAACGGTTGCGCCGAAGGGGTCGGTCGAAGGCTTTCCGGCCTTGCTGCCCTTGAGGGCGGCAGGATCGAGGAAGGCTGTAGGGATATCTTCCTTCTCGTTAGGCTTGATTTCGGTGTTACGGACCTCTGCGAGGAGTTCGTTGACCTGCTCTGCAGTAGGATGTACGAGACCTTCCTTCTCAGGGGCCTTGTAAACTACTACGAGGCTGTTGTGAGCCTTGATGAGCTCAGGAATGACCTGATTGACCACATCTGCAGTAATGCCCATAGAGAAGATCTGATTTGCAAGCATATGCTCGGTCTTGGGCTCCATGAAAGGAACATTGTCGAAGAAGTGGTTGATGAGAGGATAGACCAGCTGGCTGTTCTGGCGGGTGTCGGCCTTCTTCTCGGCGGATTCATATTTGGAGAGGATGTCGTCCTTGGCCCTGTTGAATTCGTCGTCGGTGATGCCGAAGCGGCGGAGTTTCTCAATCTCGATCATGAAGGCCTTGAGGGCGGGAAGGGCCTCGCCTTCCTTGGCGGATACCTGGCTCATTACAACCTCAATGAACTCGCTGAGGTCGCCTACGCCAAGACCGGCGTTGAGGAAAGGAGAATCATCGCGGCTGGCGATATCGTCAAGACGCTCATTGGCTACGTGAGAGATGACATCCTTGACAAGGTTCATTACGAATACCTGAGGACTGCTGTTCATCGATTCAGGAGTGGGCTCCATCTCCCAGAGAACCTCCCAGTTGATACCGGTGGCCTCGGGGTCGGTGATTATACCGATGCGGGGATCCTTGAATTCGTCGAAGGGGAAGCTGTCTTTTGCCTTGGGATTCTCCTCCTTGGGAATGTCGCTGAATATCTCAGCAATCTTGGCCTCTACGTATGCTACGTCGACGTCACCGACAACAATCATTGCCTGCATGTCGGGGTGATACCAGGTCTTGTAGAAGTTGACGATGCTCTCGGGCTTGAAGTTGAGAAGATTCTCCTGGCTGCCGATGAGGGTGCACTCGCCATACTTGTTGTTGCCATAGTAGTAGGGGAGAGACTTCTCGTGCATTCTCCATGCAGCGTTGCGGCGGGCGCGGCGCTCCTCTACGATGACTCCGCGCTCCTTGTCAATCTCGGCGGGATCGTTGAGGACGAAGTGCGCATAGTCGTGCATGATGAGGAGGCAGGTGTCGATTACGGTAGGGCGGACCAGAGGAATGTTGTTAAGCATATAGATGGTCTGCTCTACGCCGGTAGAAGCATTGACGTTGCCGCCGAAGGAGGCACCGATGCTCTGGAGATAATCGAGGATGCCCTTGCCGGGGAAGTTCTTGGTGCCGTTGAAGCACATATGCTCGAGGAAGTGGGCGAGACCGTCCTGGTCGGGGGTCTCCTGAATGGCACCGACGTTGGTAGCGAGATAGAACTCGGCCCTGCCGGCAGGTTTTTCATTGTGCCTGATGTAATAGGTCAGGCCGTTTTCCAGTTTGCCAACCTTGACTGCCGGATCATTGGGCAGGCTTTGGGCTGTCATCGCAAGGGCTCCAAAAGCCATTGCGGCAATGCTGAGAATAAACTTTTTCATTTGCGTATAATTAAATGAATGATAATTTGTCGTTAAACGGGGTGTTTCACTCGCGGGAAAACCGCCCCTGTCCCGCAAATGTAAAAATTTCTGCCCTAACTTGTTTAATATTTCTTTAAAATAACGATTTACCCCATAAAATACTATCTTTGCATAAGGAAAACTTATGTGATATGGCGGATAATTTCGAAGATTTTAGGCTGAAAGTATTCATAACAGTGTCGGAACTGGGCAGTTTTACGCTGGCGGCGCAGCGTCTCGGTGTCTCGCAGCCGGCTGTTAGCCAGAATGTTACGGCTCTCGAGAAGAGCCTCGGCGTTCAGCTTCTCGAACGCCGCCGTGGCGACATCTTCCTTACCGAGGCTGGAAAAGCTTTCCGGGATTACGCCTTACATATAATATATTGGTATGATGCGGCCGAGAAAATGTTCGGCGAGGCGGGGCGGGCGACGGTCGGAAGACCTGTCGTCATAGCCGCCGATGCCGTATCGGCAGGATTCGTGCTCCCGGGAGCGCTCTCAATCCTGCACGCATCGCGTCCGGATATCGGCTTTATTATTAATCCTTATGGAACAGAAGGGGCGGATGTCGAAATTACAGTGGACCCCAGCCCCGAGACTATGGATTTCGAGGGCGAGAGTCGCCTTGTAGGAGTACTGGATGCTGCCGTAGTCTGCTCGCCCGAGAACCGTTCCGTGGCCTCGGCAGCGGCCCCCGGCGAGGGCCGGGCCCTGCCCTTCTCCACCATCGCCGGTATCCACGTCTCGAACCAGTTGGTTATCTGGGGCCGCTACGAGTCCCTTATGACGCCCGACATCCTGTCGCGAGTGGCGGTCAAGTCTTCTTCAGAGCAACTTATTAAATCGCTCGTCAGGGAATCCGGAAACCTGGTGGGAATCCTGCCATATCTGGCCGTCAAAAAAGAGCTCTCCGAAGGTACTTTGGTCCGCCTTCCCGTAACTCTTCCGGATTTCTCCTTCGATATCCACCTGAATCCCGCCCCGGAGTTCGGCGGCCGCGAGGCCTGCCTCCTCCTCCGCTCCGCCCTCGAAAACTCCCTGCAATAGCATTGAAATATGAATCGAACTATTATTTATCTGGTATTTTCATTATTGTTTTTCTCCCAGCCTGTTTTTTCCCAGACGCAGCGGGAGGATGAGATTGAGGCTTTGCGGGTGTCGCAGCAACAGAGGGATAGTCTATTACGAGTACTTTTCCAGCAGAGATATGCCATTCAAGATAGTGTCGCCGCTTACTCCAAGGCATTGGAGTATTTAGAAAGAACTCTGGCCATCGAGGAGAAAGTCCTTGGACCGGAGCATCCTGATGTTGCCGCATCCTACAACAACATCGGCTTTGTGAGCGCCAGTCAGGGTGATTACGTCAAGGCAGTGGAGTATTTCAAAAGAGCGCTGTCTATTTTGGAGAAAGTTCTTGGCCCGGAGCATCCCGATGTTGTCACGAACTATATCAACATTGGCAGTGCGTACGATGAGTATGGCGATTACGTCAAGGCATTGGAGTATTACGAAAGAGCCCTGGTTATTAGGGAGAAGATTCTTGGCCCGGAGCATCCTGATGTTGCCACGTCCTACAACAACATTGGCTTTGTGTACGATGAGCAGGGCGAATATGTCAAGGCATTGGAGTATTACGAAAGAGCTCTGGCTATTTTTGAGAAGGTTCTTGGCCCGGAGCATCCTAATGTTGCCACCATCTACAACAACATTGGCTTTGCATACGATAATCTGGGCGATTACGTCAAGGCATTGGAGTACTATGAAAAGGCGCTGACTATTCGTGAGAAAGTTTTTGGGCCCGAGCATCCCAATACGATATCTGTAAAGAACAATATACTGGCTGTGGACTTAAAGATTTTTAAGGACAGTGGTGCTGAAAGACAATAATCTTGTCTTTATCTGATATTGTAAGTAGCACAAGTAAAGGCTGGTCCGGAGGGGCCAGCCTTTAACTATTGCGATTCGTGAAGATTACTCTTTTCCTGCGAGTTTCTTGTAGGTGTTGTAACGCACCTTTGCGAATTCTTCGGTCTTGGCGAGGAGTTCGTCGGCGTGCTCGGGGAAGAGCTTCTGCAGGGATGCGAAGCGGACCTCACCCTTGAGGAAGTCCTGGAACTTGCTCCAGTCGGGCTCCTTGCTGTCGAGGCTGAAAGGATTCTTGCCCTGCTCCTCGAGAGCCGGGTTGAAGCGGTACAGATGCCAGTATCCGCAGTCGACGGCAAGTTTCTCTTCCTTCTGGCTCAGACCCATGCCGGCCTTGAGACCGTGGTTGATACAAGGAGCATAAGCGATGATCAGTGAAGGACCATCATAAGCCTCAGCCTCCTTGATGGCATTGAGGTACTGAACGGGGCTTGAACCCATAGCTACCTGAGCTACATATACATAACCATAGCTCATGGCCATCATTCCGAGATCCTTCTTGCGAATCTTCTTGCCGGAAGCGGCAAACTTGGCGATGGCGCCGGCAGGGGTGGATTTGGAGCTCTGTCCGCCGGTGTTGGAGTAAACCTCGGTATCGAGTACGAGCACATTTACGTTCTCGCCGGAAGCCAGCACGTGGTCGAGGCCGCCGTAACCGATATCATAGGCCCATCCGTCGCCGCCGAAGATCCACTGGCTGCGTGAAGGAATGAACTGCTTGTATTCGAGAAGCTTCTTGCATACATCGCACTTGCACTTCTTGATAAGCGGAACGAGTTTGTCGGCTACCTCGCGGGTAACTGCATAATCGTTGCGGTTGTCGAGCCACTGCTGATAGAGGACCTTCATTTCGTCGGAGCAGCACTCGCACTGGAGGCCTTTCTCCATCCAGAAGGCGACGGTCTCGCGGGCGCGGTCGCTGCCGAGCTTCATGCCGAGGCCGAACTCTGCATTATCCTCGAAGAGGGAGTTCTGCCAAGCCGGTCCGTGACCCTGGGCGTTGGTGCAGTAAGGCGAAGCAGGGAAGGAAGCACCGTAAATCGAAGAACAGCCGGTAGCGTTGGCAATCATCATGCGGTCTCCGAAGAGCTGGGTGATATTCTTGATGTAAGGAGTCTCGCCGCAGCCTGCGCAGGCACCGGAGAACTCGAACAGAGGCTGGGCGAACTGGGCGTTCTTGACAGATGCAGCCATGTTGAGGACGGTATCCTTGTATCCGACCTTGCTGTGGAGATAGTTGTAGTTGTCCTGCTCGGCCTGCTGACCGTCGAATGGAACCATTACGAGAGCCTTCTCCTTGGCGGGGCAGACATCCACGCAGTTGCCGCAACCGGTACAGTCATCGACCGAAGTGGCGAGGGCGAACTTGTAGTCCTTGAGGTTGGCCTTGCCGTCGGAAACCTTCACCGAAGCGGGAGCCGCTGCAGCCTCCTCGGGAGTGAGAAGGAAGGGACGGATAGCGCTATGAGGGCAGACGAAGGCGCAGGTGTTGCACTGGATACAGTTTTCGGGAATCCAGGAAGGAACGGTAACTGCGACGCCGCGTTTCTCGTAAGCGGAAGTGCCTGAAGGCATCGTGCCGTCGGCGTAAGGAACGAAGGTGCTCACCGGGAGGGTGTCTCCTGCCTGTGCGTTGACTACATCGGCGATTTCCTTGACGAAAGCGGGAGCAAGACGGTCTTTGTTAGGATTTTCGAACTTGGCTGTAATATCGGCCCACTCTGCAGGAACGTTAACCTTGGTGTATTCACCGCCACGGTCGACGGCAGCGTAGTTCATGTTGACTACATTCTCGCCCTTCTTGCCGTAGCTCTTGACGATGGCGTCCTTCATATACTTGACGGCCTCCTCGTAAGGCAGGATGCCGGTAATCTTGAAGAAGGCGCTCTGGAGGATGGTATTGGTCCTTCCGCCCAGGCCGATTTCAGCGGCAATCTTGGTGGCGTTGATGATGTAGAGGTTGATATGCTTGCGGCCGATGATGGCTTTAACATTGTCGGGGATGCGCTTGATGGTCTCTTCTTCGTCCCAGAGGCTGTTGAGGAGGAGGCTGCCGCCTTCCTTGATGCCCTTCAGAACGTCATATTTCTGGAGATATGAAGGGACGTGGCAGGCCACGAAGTCGGGGGTCGACACCAGATAAGGAGCCTTGATGGGCAGGTCGCCGAAGCGGAGGTGAGAGCAGGTGTAACCGCCGGACTTCTTGGAGTCGTAGTCGAAGTAGGCCTGGCAGTACTTGGGAGTATGGCTGCCGATAATCTTGATGGTGTTCTTGTTCGCACCGACGGTGCCGTCGCTGCCGAGTCCGTAGAACTTGCACTCCGTGGTGCCGGGCTTAACGATGGAAACTTCTTCCTTGACGGGGAGGGACTTGAAGGTTACGTCATCAACGATGCCGATGGTGAAGTCGGTCTTGGGCTCCTTCATCGCGAGATTGTCGTAAACGGCGATAAT
The DNA here is from genome assembly GCA_017443025.1 of Bacteroidales bacterium. GTDB lineage: Bacteria > Bacteroidota > Bacteroidia > Bacteroidales > UBA932 > Cryptobacteroides. The sequence goes on from JAFSPG010000015.1 coordinate 28,581, forward strand.
CTGTGCAGGAGTGGTGTCCTTTGAAGAAAGGCCGTAGCGTCCGCCAATCACGAGCGGCTGCTTGTCCTTACCCTGGAAGAGGGCCTTGACGTCGAGGAAGAGAGGCTCGCCGAGAGCTCCGGGCTCCTTGGTGCGGTCGAGCACGGCAATGCGCTTGACGCTCTTGGGAAGCACTTTGAGGAAGTATTTCTCGGAGAACGGACGGTAGAGATGGCAGGTGATGAGACCGACCTTGCGTCCCTGTCCGGCGAGATAGTCGATGGTCTCGCGGATGGTCTCGGTGACGGAACCCATAGCTACGATGATGTTCTCTGCGTCTTTGGCGCCGTAGTAGGTAAACGGACGGTATTCGCGGCCGGTTACCTCGCTGATTTCACCCATATAGCGGGCTACGATGTCGGGGATGGCGTCGTAGTACTGGTTGCGGCTTTCAACGGCCTGGAAGTAAACGTCGCCGTTCTGGGCTGTACCCCTTGTGACGGGAGCCTCGGGGGTGAGAGCACGGGCGCGGAAGTTCTCCAGGGCCTTGGTGCTTACCATCTTGCGGAGGTCATCCTCGTCGAGGGCCTCGATTTTCTGTATTTCGTGAGAGGTGCGGAAACCGTCGAAGAAATGCAGGAAAGGAAGGCTGGATTTGATTGCTGCGAGGTGGGCTACTGCTGCGAGGTCGTGGGCCTCCTGGACGGAGCCCGAAGCAATCATTGCGAAGCCGGTCTGGCGGCAGGCCATTACATCCTGATGGTCACCGAAGATGGAGAGGGCGTGGCTGGCCAGAGCACGTGCGGACACGTGGAAAACTCCGGGAAGCATCTCGCCGGCAATCTTGTACATGTTCGGAATCATCAGGAGGAGTCCCTGTGATGCGGTATAGGTCGTCGTGAGCACACCGGCCTGGAGAGAGCCGTGAACTGTTCCGGATGCTCCGGCTTCGCTTTGCATCTCGGTTACTTTCACTGTTTCGCCCCAGAGGTTCTTCTTTCCGTGAGCGGCCCATTCGTCGATGTTCTCGGCCATGGGGGAAGAAGGTGTGATAGGGTAGATAGCCGCGTGCTCACTGAAGAGATAGGCGATGTTCGCCACAGCGGTATTACCGTCACAGGTAATGAATTTCTTTTCTTTTGCCATATTGGATATGATTTTTGTTGTTTTTACAGATTCTGGATGCCTTCGATGGTGACTTCGGGGCTGGCTGTACGCTTGATGAGGCCCTGAAGTACGGCGCCGGGGCCGATTTCCATGAAGTAATCGGCGCCGTCAGCGGCCATTGCGAGCACGGACTGGGTCCAGCGGACCGGGGAGGTGAGCTGGGCGAGCAGATTGGCCTTGATGGCTTCGGGCTCGGTTTCGGCCTTGGCCGTTACGTTCTGGTAAACGGGGCAGACGGGCTTGTGGAACGGCGTAGCGTCGATGGCGTTAGCCAGTTCGGCGCGGGCAGGCTCCATGAGAGGGGAGTGGAAGGCGCCGCTTACTGGCAGAGGAAGGGCGCGCTTTGCGCCGGCTTCCTTAGCCTTCTCGCAGGCGGCCTCGACGGCTTCTTTCTCGCCGGAGATGACAATCTGTCCGTTGGAGTTGTAATTGGCGGCTACTACCGTGCCGGCGACTGACTTGCAGATTTCTTCTACGGTTTCATTGGGGAGGCCGATGATGGCGGCCATGCCGCCGGGAACAGCCTCGCAGCACTTCTGCATGGCGGTTGCACGTGCGGCTACCAGCTTGAGTGCGTCTTCGAATTCAAGTACGCCGGCGGCGGTGAGTGCCGAGAACTCGCCGAGAGAGTGGCCGGCCACCATGTCGGGGACGAAGCCGTCGTAGCATTTGGCGAGAATTACCGAGTGCAGGAAAACGGCCGGCTGAGTAACTTTCGTGGCCTTCAGGTCGTCGGCCGTGCCGTTAAACATTATGTCAGTTATTTTGAATCCGAGAATGTCGTCCGCTTTATCGGAAAGCTCTTTGGCGACGGGATTTGATTCGTAGAGTTCTTTTCCCATACCCGGGAACTGGGACCCCTGTCCGGGGAAAACGTATGCTTTTTTCATTATCCTGAAATTTCGGATTGTGTTATGGTTGAGGGACTTGGCGCAAACCACCCCTATATTTGGCAAAAATAGTCAAAATATCCGACAAAAGCACCAAATATTTTAGGATTTTCCCTACATTTGCCGAACTTGTCTGAAAATTTATGAGCAGAGATTCCTTCGGCGGCCGTGCAACGGCCATTATGGCTCTTGCAGGGTCGGCTATCGGCCTTGGAAATATATGGCGCTTTCCATACATCGTCGGACAGAACGGCGGGGCGGCGTTCATCTTCGTATATATCCTCGCCACCGTAATTCTGTCGATGCCCATATTTTTTGCCGAATCCATCATCGGAAGGCGCAGCGGCGCTAACGGAAGAGGGGCCTTCGCCCGTCTTGCTCCCGGCACCAAGTGGCACATCTTCGGCCTCCTGAGCGTCTTGATTCCTACGCTGATAGTGGCATATTACAGTGTCGTAGGAGGCTGGTCGCTGGATTACCTTTTCAAGGCGATGACGCTTTCGTTTACTTCCGGCGAGGGTGTCCCGGCCTTCAGTTCCTTCGTATCCTCGGCCAGCGAGCCCGTTCTTGCCCACACCGTCTTCCTTCTCTTCTGCGTCATTATCCTTCTGGGAGGTGTGCGCAAGGGCATCGGCCTGGTAAGCAAATACGGAATGCCGCTGCTGTTCCTTATCATAGTAGCCATAACCGTTTATTCCCTCACCCTGCCCGGCGCCGGGAAAGGCGTGGCATATCTCCTCGCCCCTGATTTTTCAAAAATTACACCTCAAACCTGCCTTGAGGCCGTGGGACAGTCGTTCTACTCGCTGTCGCTCGGAATGGGCATCATAATTACTTACTCGTCATACGTCAACAAGTCTGAAAACCTTCTGGTGATAGGCGGAGGAACGGCTATCTCCGACATGCTCTTTGCAATGCTCGCCGGACTTGCTATAATGCCGGCAGTGTTTGCCGCAGGAATTGAGCCCGGAAGCGGTGCGGGCCTTATTTTCGATACTCTTCCCTATATCTTCAACTCGATGTCGCAGAGTCTTCCTCTCCTGACTCCCATCGTGGCCATACTCTTCTTCCTTACGGTCCTTTTTGCCGCCGTAACGTCAGCGGTTTCGCTGCTGGAGGTGGGCGTGGCGTATCTTTGCCAGGAGTTCTCGATGCACCGCAGGAATGCCGTAGCTATCGTGGCAACGTTCGTTTGGATTGTCGGCGTGCTCTGCTCGCTGTCATTCGGCCCCTTGTCGGGGGTTACGATTTTCGGATACAGCATCTTTGATGTGATGGACAAGTTCTGCTCCAATATCCTTCTGATTATCGGTGGACTGCTGTTCGTCATATTCGTCGGATGGCAGATGAAGCGTCCGGATGTGTGGGACGAATTCACCAACAGCGGCGCAAAGAAGGCCAATGTGAGGATTTTCGGAGTCGTCTATTTCCTTATAAGGTATGTGGCTCCGGTTACGGTAGTTCTGGTATTTTTAAGCAATATTCTTTAGTATTTTCGGGCGATGGATTTAAAGCAGAGAGAGGAATTCAGCAACAATATTGTGGTGATTCTTGCCATGGCCGGCTCGGCTATCGGCCTCGGCAATATCTGGCGATTCCCTTATATGACAGGGGAGTACGGCGGTGCGGCATTTATCGTGGTTTATATCCTCGCCTGCTTTTTCATAGCCCTTCCTATCTTCTTTGCCGAGACTATCATCGGCCGACGGGGCCGTTCCGACACCTTCGGTTCAATTAAAAAGCTTGCACCTGGTTCGCGCTGGCATCATCTCGGCTTGCTGACGATTATAACTCCAATTGTAGTACTCAGTTACTACAGTGTGGTCGGAGGATGGTCCATCCATTATTTCTTCCGCTCGTTCGGACCGCTTTTCTCCCTCCCGGCAGCGGGCTCGTTTTCCGAATTCATATCTTCGGCAGAGGCCCCGATTCTGTCGCACTCGATATTCATAATCCTGGTGGCTGCGGTGGTTCTGGCCGGCATACGCAAGGGCATAGAAAAGTTCAACAAACTGACTATGCCTATGCTTTTCGTGCTGATTCTGGTGATAGTGGTGTATTCTTTTACGCTCCCGGGGGCGATGAAGGGCGTTGAGTATTTGGTAAACCCGGATTTTTCGAAAATTACCCCGGATGTGGTTGCGGCGGCTCTTGGACAGGCATTCTTCTCGCTCTCATTGGGCGTGGGGACCGTCCTGACTTATGCCTCTTATATGCGCAAGAGGGATAATATCCTTGTTCTGGGCCTTGGTACTGCGGGATTCGACCTCTTTTTCGCACTGCTGGCCGGCTTCGCCGTGATGCCGGCAGTCTTCGCCGCCGGCATCTCTCCCGCCGCCGGCCCCGGCGTGGTCTTCGAAACCCTCCCTTTCGTATTTTCCAAAATGGGAGGAGCGGCCATATGGCTTACCGTCACGATTTCCGCGATATTCTTCCTCTCCGTGCTTTTCGCCGCCCTGACTTCCGCTATTTCCATGATGGAGGTCGGCGTGGCTTATCTTGTCGAGGAGAAAGGGATGAAGCGCTCCAGGGCCGTGATTGCGATTTCGATTTTTGCCTGGATCGTGGGCATGCTCTGCTCGCTATCCTTCGGCCCGCTCGCCGGAGTGCAGCTCTTCGGGAATTCCATCTTTGATTTCCTCGACAAGCTTTGCTCCAACTGGATGATGCCCCTGGGCGGCCTTCTGTTCACGCTTTTCGTGGGCTGGAAGATGCCTCCGGCAGAGGTGCTCGACGAATTCTCGAACGGCGGCAAGAAGAAGCTCAATGCAGCCATGTATCCTGCCGTGCGCTTCCTGCTCCGCTACGTCGCGCCAGTCGGCATCGTGGTGATTTTCGCCACTGCCATTTTGGGATAATTGCTACTTTTTGTAACTTTGCGTCCCGGTAAACTGCTCCCGTAGTTTAAAGGATAGAATAACGGATTCCGGTTCCGTTGGTCCCGGTTCGATTCCGAGCGGGAGTACTAAAAAAACAGGTTGGCAGCAATGCCAGCCTGTTTTTTGTTTAATTTCGGCTTAGTCCTTGGGGTGAGGGCGGTGGCCGTCGCCTTTGAGATGTCCTTTGCGCTCTTTAAGCTTGTCCTGGATTTCCTTTTCGACCTTGTAGAGCTTGTTGAGTTGCTTGCCGTTGAGGATTTTGGCAAACTTGTCGACGTAGGCCAGGCGAACGTTCTGGGCTTTCTGCTGACGCTCGATGCGGGCTTTGACTCTTTCTGCGACTTCTTCAACTGTGGCGTCCTTGACTTTGAAACCGTCTATTTTCTTGTCGCCTACAGCTGCGTGCATGTCTTCGCTGTACTGCTTGTAGAGAACGACGAACTGGTCTTCCTGCTCGCGGGTGAGTTCAAGCCTGTACACGAACTCGCGGATCTTGGTGTCGAAGAAGCAGCCGTTTGCGCCTTCGTCAGGCTTCTGTGCGAGGGCGGTGATTACTGCCAGCATTGCGGAAATAGTTAACAGAATCTTTTTCATACTCTTTGATTTTTAGCGGTTTATTCGTAGAAATTCTCAGGGATTTCCTCAATCTGGAAATCATCTATCATAGTGATAATATCATCGTCGGCGTCGGCAAGGAAGCTGTCCAGAGGACTGACTGAGGTCCAGCTGTGTATCCCGATAAGAAGGGCGACTGCTGCTACTCCTGCGGCCAAGGCGTAGATAAGGCCACGGGATTTTGCTGAGCCCTTTGCTTCTGCTTTAGGGGAGGCTCCTTCCAGAGCCTTGTTCTTGCAGCGCTCCACGAGGGCGTCCACATAAAGTGGACTCTCCGAGTAGGGCAGTTGCTTTCCTATTTCCTCAAGCTGTTTCATATAGCGTGTTCCTTTAAATATTCTTTAACTTTTTCTGTGGCGTAGTGATAATTCGTTCTCAGCGTTCCTTCGCTCTTTCCTGTAATCTCGGCGATTTGCTCGTAGGAGAGCTCGTCGTAGTAGCGGAGGTTGAATACTATCCTTTGCTGGGTGCTCAGAGATAGGATTGCCTTCTGGAGCAATATGGCCGAGCGGTCTGCGTTGGACGGGCTTTCTGCCGCCATCTGCTCTGCGAGCTCTCCGCCTACGGAATCAAGGCTCTGGAAGATGTGCTTCCGTCGTCTGAGGAGCTGCAGCGCTTCCCGCGTGGCTATGCTGTAAACCCAGGCGCGGAATGAGCTCTCTTCGCCGCTGAAGGATGATGCTTTTGTATATATCTTCATAAAGGTTTCCTGGAGGGCATCCTCGGCATCGTCGTGCCCGACAACCAGCCTGCGGATGTGCCAGTACAGGGCGTTGCCGTACTGTTCGACTGCCTTTTCCAGTATTTCCTTCGGATCCTTAAGCATTATCACTCCGTTCACACTGCACGGCTTTTCGAAGCCGCACGCTTATTAGATACACAAACCTTGCCGATGTTAAAAAAATAGGTCAAAAAAATGCGTGGAGCGTAAAACTCTGATTAATAGTGATTTAATGATTTCTGATGTCCTAAAAACCGACACCAGAAATGCTTATATATCTCGCTATCAATAAGTTACGCTCCATGAGCGATTTTAGCCTAGTTCACGTGAGGGGCTTACCGGTGCCTTTAGCGGGGGATTTGGCCGCCGGGGAGGACGATGCGGCGGATGTTGCAGCCCACGTAGTTACCGATGACGATGATGGGATAGTAGGCGAGTATGGCGGGCTCCCAGTGCCATGCGGCGACGAGGTACACTACGTCGGCGATGGAGTGGTAGAAGCCGCAGAGGATGAAGAGGGGCACTCCGAAGACTACCGGCAGGATGTTTTTGGTCTCGCGGTAGAGCCATACGGCGATGTCGATGATGAGTCCGCAGCCGACAGCCCTGAGGAAGGCCCTCCAGGGGCCTTGGGCGAGGCGGCCTGCGACGATATCCTGGGCCCTTTGGGCCGGCTCGCCGTCGAGCGACATCATAAGGAGGCCGAGCAGCACGCAGGCGAGGATGTTGAAGAGCCAGATGCGTGTGAGGGCGGGAATGTCGTTCATAATTCCCGCGCGGCCGGTGTAGAGTGCCGCGCCGGAAAGGACGACGCTAATGAGCCCGAAGGCGAATATGACGGCGCCGGGGATGCCGCCGAGGGCGAGGTACCCGCAGGAACCTAGCCCAATCAATATTCCGGCAAAAAACGATGATCTGTTCATAACAACATTATTTGCACCAACGGTCTAGCCAGTCGAAGTAGCTGCGATGCCAGAAGAGAGCGTTCTGGGGCTTGAGAATCCAGTGATTCTCTTCTGGGAAAACGATGAGTTTTGACGGAACGCCCATCATCTGAGCAGCATTGAAGGCCGCCATGCCCTGGTCGTAGGGGATGCGGAAGTCCATCATGCCGTGGATGCACAGAATCGGAGTGTTCCATTTCTGGATGTTGGAAGCGGGGGAGTTGGCGTAGTGCCTGCGTGCCTTGGGATTGTCGCTCCAGGGCGAGCCGGCCTGCTGCATTCCGCCGAAGGTCTTTCCGTCGCCCTTATGTCCCATCTGGCCATCCTCGAAAGCATATTCCGTGAGGCCGCCGTTATCCCAGTTGGGGAACCACATCTCTTCGGTCTCGTAATACATATACTTTTCGTCGAAGATACCGGCGTGTGCGATGAAGCAGTCGTATAAGCCATTGTTGATGCCGGCCATATAATATACGGAGTATCCGCCGTAGGACGCGCCGCATGCGGCAAGCTTGCCGATATAAGGCTCAGCCTTGATCATCTTGCCGGCTGAGATGTAATCCTGCATGTTGAGGCCGATATAGTCGCCTGAAATCTGCTCGCACCATTCCTGGCCGAAGGCAGTCGTTCCGCGCCTGTTGGGAAGCACTACGACATAGCCCTGATTGCACATCAGATAATAGTTCCAGCGGTAAGACCACTCCTGGCTCAAGGTGCCCTGAGGGCCTCCGAGAAGGATTTCAATGGCCGGATAAGTCTTGGTCTCGTCGAACTCGGGAGGGAAGAGAACCCAGGTCACCATCTCCTTTCCATCGACAGTCTTGACCATCCTCTTTTCCGTCCTGTGAGGAGTCAGCTGGCCGAGGAGATGTTCATTTTCGTTGGTGATGCTCTTGGCTAATCCATCCTTGACGGCAACCAGTTCCGTAGGGAAGTCCATGCTTGCCCAGGTGGCAAGAAGGGTTCCGTCTTCGAGTATGCCGAAGGGGCTGCCGAAGTCGTACCAGACTCCTTTTGCGGTAAGGAGCTCAGGAGTTTCAAGAGACTTCGCGCACACGCGGAAGATGCCCTGGACGGCGTCGCTGTAAAGGGCGTTGAAGTAGATGGACTTGCTGTCGGCGCTCCAGACAGGGCCGGCGACATTGCAGTCGAAGCCTTTGAGGTAACGGATTCCGGCGGCTGAAGGATTCTCGCCTTCAGGGAAATCAAGATCTGCTAAGGCAAGGCGGCTCTGGTCGGCCTCATAGCCGTCGCGGGCCATGCTGAGCCAGGCCAGACGGCTGCCGTCGGGGCTCCATACAGGGTCGGTGTCGTATCCTCCGCTGCAGGTGATGGCTGTAGTCTTGCCGGTCTCGGGGCAGAAGATGTAGATATTGGTATTGGTCGAGAAAGCGTACTGCTTTCCGGAGAGTTTCTTGCAGGAATAGGCGATGAAGCGGCCGTCGGGGCTCCAGCAGAGCTGCTCGGCGCCGCCGAAAGGCTCGATGGGGAGTTCGAACTTCACGTCAGGGCCTCCGAGGATATCGATGGAATTATCTTTAGTAATGATTTCGCTGCCGAGGGTGGCTACGTATGAATGCGGAAGTTCAGTCACCCAATGGTCCCAGTGGCGGTACATGAGGTCTTCGGCTACGAAGGCATTGGCTTTGTCGAGCGCAGGGTCGGAGTCGGCTGGAGTCTTTACGTTCGAAGGAACGGTGCTTACGAAAATCACCTTGCTCTGGTCAGGCGAAAGGAGATAGTCGCCGATTCCTTCAGCTACGTCCGAGAGTTTCGTCCTCTTGCCGAGCTTGCCATCCTTGTATGGGGCTTTCCATAACTGGCCGCCCTGGAGGAAGAAGATGGCTTTCCCGTCAAGGGCCCAGCGGGCTGCCGAGATGCTCTTTCCGTCTTTGGTGAGCTGGGTTTTCCCGGAGCCGTCGACATTGCAGATGAATAGATTGCGGCAGCTGCGGTTCTCGGCAATGGAGGTGTAGCTGACGCCATAGAGGATGGTTTTCCCGTCGGGGGAGAGCTGCGGATCGGAAAGGCGGCCGAGCGAAAGCAGAAGCTCGGGTGTCATCTTTCCGTCTGCGACTTTGAGGTCGGCCGGGCCGATGTAGCTACCGGCTGTTTCAGATTCTGAACAACGCATAAATGTCATCAGTGATAGGGCGGCAAAGGCCGCCAGTGCAATACGGTTCATATTATTTTAACTAATTTTACTATAATCCTTTATGTCGTATTTTCCCTTGGAAAGTTCAATCCTCAGCTGGCGGTTTACGGGGAGCTCCAGACCGGGGTCGAATTTCAGCACGCGCTCGGCATAGGTGCGAGCCGTCATCAGTATCTGTCCGTCCCTGGCGAGGGAGGCTATGTGGAGGTTGATGGGCATTCCGCTCTGCTGAGTGCCTTCCAGGTCTCCGGGCCCGCGCATCCTCATGTCGGCCTCTGCGAGGTCGAAGCCATTCTCGGTATTGCAGAGGAGCTCCAGGCGTTCCTTGCTCTCCTTGCTCACTTTATCGCCCTTGACGAGAATGCAGAAAGATTCGTCGCTTCCGCGCCCTACTCGCCCGCGAAGTTGGTGAAGCTGGCTCAGGCCGAACCTTTCGGCGCTTTCGATGACCATCACTGAGGCGTTGGGAACATCTACGCCAACTTCTATTACCGTAGTGGATACCAAGATGTTGGCCCGGCCTGCGGCGAAGGCGTCCATATTGAAGGCTTTGACATCGTTAGCCTGCTGTCCGTGGACGATGGCAACTTTATAAGGAGGGAAGGGAAAGGCTTCGACCACCTTTTCGTATCCCTGCTCAAGGTTTTGATAATCAAGCTTTTCGCTCTCGAAGATAAGCGGATAGACGATAAAGGCCTGACGCCCGTGGGCAATCTGTTCGCGGATGAAACGCCACAGCCTCTGACGCTGCTTCTCGGTTATCAGAAGAGTTTGTATGGGTTTGCGGCCCGGGGGCATTTCGTCGATGATGGAAGTGTCGAGGTCGCCGTAATAAGTCATGGCGAGGGTGCGGGGGATGGGCGTAGCCGTCATCACCAGCACGTGCGGTGGAGTGCCGATGCCGGTCTTGCTCCAGAGCTTTGACCTCTGGTCGACTCCGAAGCGATGCTGCTCGTCGATTACAGCAAGGCCGAGATTCTTGAAAACTACAGTGTCTTCTATCAAGGCGTGGGTGCCTACGATGATGCCTATGCTGCCATCCTCGAGGCCCTGATGGGCCTCCCGCCGTTCGGCGGTCCGGCTGCTGCCGGTAAGGATGGCAGCTTTCACGCCGGTTGGGGCCAGATACTTTGATATATTTGCGAAATGCTGCCTTGCGAGCACTTCGGTCGGGGCCATTATACAGGCCTGGAAACCGTTTCCTACGGCGATAAGTGCGGTGAGCACAGCTACCATCGTCTTGCCCGAACCGACGTCTCCCTGGAGGAGGCGGTTCATCTGGTGCCCGCTCATCATATCGTCGCGGATTTCCTTGATGACTCGCTTCTGGGCGCCGGTCAGCTCGTATGGAAGGGCGTCGTAGCATTTATGGAAGGCTTCGCCGACCTTGTTCATTACAAAGCCTTGGCTGCCGTGGCTGCGGATATATTTCTGCTTGACCAGCGAGAGTTGGAGAAGGAAGAGTTCCTCGAATTTCAGCCTGAACTGGGCTTTCCTCAGCGCCTCCGCATCCTTGGGAAAATGAATGTTGCGAATTGCGAACTGCAGCGATACAAGTCCATTCTCTTCCAGTACGTACTGGGGCAGGGTTTCGGCGATTTCAGGAAGGGCGAGCCTCAGTGCGGCGGCCATCAGTTTGTTCATTACCTTGCCGGTGATTCCGGCATTCTTGAGCCTTTCTGTCGAGGGATAGACTCCGGTCATAACACCTTTCTGCCCTTCGCCCGGAGTGGCGGGGTCGATTTCGGGATGAACCATATTGATTCGTCCGTTGAAGGATACCGGCTTACCGAAAAAGGTGAAGCGGCTGCCTGGTACGAGCCTTTCGGAGGTGTATTTAATGCCTTTGAAAAAGACGAGCTCCATCTCGCCGGAGCCGTCGCGGACTATTACGCTGAGCTTTTTGGGCTGGGCGTTCTGGCTTACGACTTCTGCCAGAATCTGGATGTTGGCTGAATCCGGGACAATTTCAGCAATGGGTACTACAGTGCTCCGGTCAATGTGCCTGAAGGGGTAGAGATGCAGAAGATCATCAACCGTATGGATATCCAGTTCCTTGCCAAGGAGGGCGGCTCTTTTGGGGCCGACTCCCGGCAGAAACTGAATTTCTGATTCCAGGGCACTGCGTATCATTCTCGGGCGCTATTCTATATCGAGTGATGAATCTTCTCCTTCCGCTTCGTTTCGGGCATCCTCGTAGTCGGGCTCAGGAAGGGCGTCCGACCTTAGCGATGAGGGAATGACGGAAGGCTCGGCGGTGAGCCTCGAGCCGGTTTTCAGCTTGGCCGTGCTCCGCTTTGGTGCAAGTCCGAGCTTTTCGAGCTTGTCAATCTTCTTGACCACGCTCTGGTTGGAGTCGCTGAGCTTTTTCTTGGCGTCAGAGAATGCAGCTGCGGCTTTGTCGAGATAACTTCCTGTCTTTTCGAAGGCCTCCAGCCAGGATTTTATCTGGCTCATGAGTTCTTCGGCGGTCTTGTAAACGTCGGCTATGTTCTTTTCCTGCTCGTGCTGCTTCCAGGCCATCTTTATCATGTTGAGGACGATGATAAGGGTCATTTGGCTTACAATCAGCACTTTGTTGTCCTTGGCAAGTTGCCAGAGCATCGGGTCTTCCTCGAGCATCAGGCGGAAGGCCCCTTCGATGGGGATGAACATTATGTTGAAATCTACCTTGCGGCGGCCTTCGTCGATGTATCCTGCGTAATCCTTGTTTCGGAGTTCCTCGACGTGGCTCTTTACGCTCGACACGTGGGCCTTCGCCAAGCGGATGCGGTCTTCGACCGTCGTGGCGGCCATATATTCATTGTATGCCTTGAGGCTGACTTTCGAATCGACGATGACAGCGGTGTCGTCGGGGTAGAAGACGATGACGTCGGGGATAAGCGTGCGTCCGGCTTCGGATTTGACTTCATGGCCTGTGGCGTCGGTAATCACGCTCTGCGTGCGGAAGTGGACGCCTTCGGTGAGGCCGGCGTTCTTCAGGACATCCACGAGGAGCATCTCGCCGAAGTCGCCCTGTACCTTCGAGTAGCCAGTCAGGGCGTTTGCGAGGTTGCGGGCTTCGTCTCCGACGGCCTGGGATCGGCCTTCGAGGTCGGTGATTTTCTGCTCGAGGCGTACGTGGCGTTCGGCGTTTTCTTTCTGCGACTCTTTGACTACGCCTGCGAATTCAGTGAATTTTTCATTGACGGGTTTGAGGAGTTCGGCTATGGCCAGTGCGCTTTTGGTCTTGAATTCGTCGGAGTTGCGGTTGCTCAGGTTCTGGAATACTTCCTTCATCTGCTCGAGCTCTTTCTTGTGCTGCTCGGCGAAATCTTTCTGGGCTTCGAGCCGGGCTTCGAGCTGGCTGCGCAGCGCGGCGCTTTTCGCCTGCTCCGCGGCGAGCGCCTGCTGCAGCCCCGCCTTCTCCTGCTCAGTCTCCTTCCGCATCTGGTCTTTTTCTGCGCCGAATGCGGCCTGCATGTCGAACTTCTCCTTGGCGGCTCTTTCCTTGGCTCGGAGCAGCACGAATCCCAGTGCCGCCACCGCCAGAGCCAGTATGATAATCACTGCAATTTCCATGGTATCTTCATATATTTCGTCAATCTCTCAAAGATACACCCTCCGCCCCGAAATTCCAAAAATTTCTTCTGCTTTTGCATCTGCGGTGAGGCATGGAGGGAAGGATGCCATCGCGAAGAGGGAAAAAGTTTTCTCGGGCAGAAAAATGCCCTCGAAAATCTTTTCCCCTCTTCTCCACCATCCCCTCGCGCCTACTGTCAATGCATGCATGACGCTTCTCCCTGTCAGGTGGCGCATTTTTTGGCACACCTGTCGAGAAATCTGGCATTTCCCCGGCAGGTGGAACATTCTCAGGCGCACCTGACAGGCTTCAACCAGTGCAGACGTCCCAGAAAATGGGACGTCTGCACCGAAAAACGCCAAAATCAGCGCGGTCGTCCCAAAAATTACCTCCGAGATTCTTCTGATTACTTCAGGAAGGCGAAGAAGACTGCGAGGACGATGCAGGCGAAGGACGCAATGTGATTCCAGTGAAAGGCCTCGCCCTTGAAGATGAACATGACAATAATCGTGAAGACGCTGAGCGAAATCACCTCTTGAATTACCTTCAGCTGAACGAGACTGAACGGCCCGCCGTTAGCCTGATAGCCTATTCTGTTGGCGGGGACGACGATGCAATACTCGAAAAAGGCGATTCCCCAGGAAAACAGGATTACCAAAATCAGCGGCCAACTTGTGGATATTTTCATCTCCGCCAGCTTGAGGTGTCCGTACCATGCGAATGTCATCAGGATGTTCGATAATACGAGCATCAATATTGTCCAAAGTCCGTTCATTGTAATCGTTCCTTTTAAGATTTCTCGACTCCGCTCGAAATGACAGAAGGTAGTTAACTTCCGCTGTTATTTTTAAAGGCGGTTCTCGAAAAAAAGCGCGCAAAATTACGAAACTTTTCGTATATTTGAAAGATTGAACCTTTATGCGAGGATTATGCCTGCAAAACTCTATATAATCGACGGACACGCCCTTATTTTCAGGATGTATTATGCCTTTGCCAAGAGGCCGATGATTAACTCCAAGGGGGCCGACATGTCGATACTTTACGGCTTTACCAAGTATCTTATGGAGATGATTTCCCGGGAGCAGCCAACTCATCTTGCCGTGGCCTTCGACCCTCCCGGAGGAACGTTCCGCAACGAGATGTATCCGGAGTATAAAGCCAACAGGGCCGAGACTCCGCAGCTCGTGATAGATGCCCTCGAACCCCTTACCGAGCTTTGCAGGGCCATGGAAATTCCCGTGCTGATGCTGCCTGGCTTCGAGGCCGATGACGTTGTGGGAACAGTCGCCAAAAAACTTGCCGGCCCGGAAACCGAAGTGTATATGGTAACCCCCGACAAGGATTACGGCCAGCTCGTGGCAGAACATATCTTCCAGGTCAAGCCCGGAAAGGCCGGCGGCCCGGACGAAGTCTACGGCCCGGCCGAGGTCTGCGCCAAGTACGGAATATCGCGCCCTGAGCAGGTGATAGAAATGCTCACTCTCTGCGGAGACTCCGCCGACAATGTGCCGGGAGTCAAGGGCGTCGGTGAAGTCGGAGCTGCCAAGCTCATCGCGAAATACGGCTCCGTAAAGGAAGTGTATGAGCATCTGGGCGAGTTGTCCGAGCGCCAGCAGGCAATGTTCGAGGATGCTCGCGGGCACATCGCCTTGAGCCACGAACTCGTGACCATAAAGACAGACGTGCCGATTGAAGTGAGTCTTGACGAAATGGCCGTTGCGGAGAAATACTCCCCGGCCGTTGCCGATCTCTTCGCAAAATACGAATTCAATTCGCTGAAAAAGTTCCTCTCCGGCCGCGTTGCCGCGGCGCCGGCAAGGGGTTCGGTTGCCCCCGGGGTTGTGCCGGGCAACCAGCCAGGCCTTGCTAATTCTGGCCTGTCCGCTGAGTCCACTGAGCCTTCAGCCGCCGCGCTTGAATTCAGCCCGGTCCCTCCCGCGGCCCTGGCTGCAGCCGCTCGCGCGGCCGGCGCAGTGGCCATCGCCGAAGGCGCCGCTGCAGCACTGAAAGACGGCAAGATTCTGGTCTGCGACGCTCCCTGCCCCGCAGAGATATTGCACGACCAAGCCATAGTCAAATACGGATTTGACCTCAAAAAACTGATGCGCGGGCTCCCGGGAGGCGCTGCCGGCACGGCAGGCGCCACAGCGTCAGCCGCCCTTGCCGGCCGGCTGTTTGACATTGAGCTGATGCACTATCTGATTAGCCCGGAGCTGAGCCACGCGCCGGAAGTGCTGGCGGCAAGCTACCTCGGCATTACCCTTGAGGACGCTGAGGAAGAAGAGCAGCCAGCAGGGCTCTTCGACCTGGCGCCGGAAGAAGACGGCGCCGCGAAGGCGGAGGCCCAGCGCCTCGCCGCGCTCGGCGCCATCCTCGGCCCGGCCGTGCGGGCGGACCTCGATGCCAAAGGCCTCGACAAACTCTATGACAGCATCGAAGAACCCCTCATCCGGGTGCTCGCAAAAATGGAAAATGCCGGAGTCAAGGTCGACTTGGAAGGCCTCAAGGACTTTACCGCCCAACTTCAGGCCGAAATCTCCAGTCACGAGGCCGCGGTGCGCTCCCTGACCGGCGAGCCCAATCTCAACGTATCTTCACCAAAGCAAATCGGCGACGTCCTCTTCCTTAAACTCAAACTCGACCCCAAGGCAAAGAAGGGCGCAAAGGGGAGTTTTACCACCGACGAAGCCACGCTTACGGCGCTTTATGACCGCCACCCGGTAATTGGCGAGATACTGGAATACCGCGCAGCGAAAAAGCTCTTGTCAACTTATATAGAGCCACTTCCGACATACATTTCAAGAGAAGACGGACGCATACATACCACATTCAACCAGGCCCTGACGGCTACCGGCCGGCTCTCGTCATCATCCCCCAACCTCCAGAACATTCCGGTCCGCAGCGAGAGGGGAATGACGATTCGCAAGGCCTTCGTTCCGGCCACCCCGGACGGCTTCATCCTCTCGGCCGACTATTCCCAGATAGAGCTCCGAATAATGGCCCATCTGAGCGGCGACGAGCATATGACCGATGCCTTCCGCAAGGGCATTGACGTCCACGCCGCCACGGCCGCAAAAATATTCGGCGTCAGCCCCGCGGAAGTAAGCCAGGAGCAGCGCCGCATCGCCAAAACCGCCAACTTCGGCATCATCTACGGCATATCCGCCTTCGGCCTTGCCCAGCGGCTTCATACGTCAGTATCCCAGGCCAAAGGCATAATCACCGACTACTTCGCCGCCTTCCCGGCCGTAGCCGAATTCATAGAAAAATGTAAGCAGAATGCCCGTCAGAAAGGCTATGTCGAGACGGTTTTCGGCCGCCGGCGATATCTGCCGATGATTAACTCGGCCAACAAGACCATGCGCGAGCTTTCGGAACGAAACGCCGTCAACGCCCCCATTCAGGGCACTTCCGCCGACATCATCAAACTGGCAATGATATCCATCGACCGCCGGATGGCGGAGGAAGGATTCCGCAGCCGGATGATACTCCAGATACACGACGAACTTCTCTTCGACACCCTCCCGGAGGAATGCGAAGCCCTCAAGGCCCTCGTAAAAGAGGAGATGGAGAACGTTACCACCCTATCAGTACCACTCACAGTAGAATGCAACTATGGAAAGAACTGGCTTGAAGCTCACTGATATGACTGACACTCAGGTTATTGCCGCTGCGCTGGGGGAGGATTCCGCCCTGTCGCAGGCTGCATTCTATGTACTCTACTCGCGCTACAGCAAGGGTGTGAAAAGCCATATTTCGAGGTATATCACCGACGCCACCGAAGTGGAAGATATCTGCATGGAAACCTTTGCCAAGGCTTTCAAGCAGCTGTCCACTTACAGCGCCGAGAATAAGTTTGCCACCTGGATTTTCAGGATTGCCCGCAACACTGCCTTCGACCATCTGAGCCACGACAAGGCCAGCATCCGCAAGGCCGTCCATCTGACCATAGATTATTCGGCCCTCGAACATATCGACCTTCCCTCCGACGATGAAGGCCCCGAAGAGGAAGTTATCGGCGGCCAGGACCACGAGCAGTTCCTCCTCTGCGTAGAATCTCTCCCGGAGCTCTATCGCGAGGCGGCCAGCCTCTGTTTCGTGGAGAATCTCGGCTACAAGGAAATCGCCGCCCGCACCGGCCTCCCCATCAACACGGTCAAAACCCGTATCAGCAGGGCCAGGGCAATGATAACAAAGAAGCTCGCGGAACTTGAAGATGAATGACACTGAAATGACATACGCTCTCTTCGAGCAGACGGTAAGCTCCCTCTTGGGCCCGCTGACGCAGGCGCAGCAGGATGCTTTCAAGGCCCTGGCGCCCCTGTATGAAGACTGGAACGCCAAAATCAACGTTATCTCCCGAAAGGATATCGGAAGCCTGTACAGCCATCACGTCCTCCACTCCCTGGCCATAGCGGTTTACCTTAAGCAGCAGCGCCCGGAACTGTGGCAAAGGTGGATTAATGGCGGAGTCAGCGTCATAGACGTAGGCACGGGAGGCGGTTTCCCCGGCATCCCTCTGGCCATACTTTTCCCGGAAACGAAATTCACCCTCTGCGACTCCGTAGGCAAGAAAATCACGGTAGCCGGCGGTGTAGCCGAGGCCCTCGGCCTGAAGAACGTAAGGACGGTGAATGCCAGGGCTGAGTCCCTTGGCGGAAGATTCGACTTCGTGGTGTCGCGGGCAGTGGCATCGCTGACGGATTTCTGGCCATGGGTGAAGAATCTTTTTGACGGTAGTATCCTCTACCTCCGTGGCGGCGACGTTGCCTCAGAATGCTCGGCCTTGTGTACCCGCTATGGCGTCAAGGCCGGGAACATCAACCCCTGGCCCGTTTTCGGAAGCCTTCCCGGGTATTATTTTGACGAAAAATGGTTGATAGACATATCCAGATAAGACGATGACTCCTTTCCTTCGGCAAGCAGCCGCGCATTACATATCCTTAGGTCAGCTCGACCGTACCTGCCTGATATTCCCATCCAGGCGGGCGGCGGTATTCTTTACAAAATACCTAAGGGAGCTTTTGCAGGGGAGAGGCAAGCCCGTGATTCTGCCGAAGATGATGACGGAAAGCGAGTTCTTCGAAGCTGCTTACGGACATCCCGTCTCCGACAAGCTGTCGCTTCTGCTCGAATTGTATTCAGTATATAAGGAATACAGCCCACGTGCCGAGAGCCTCGATGAATTTGTATTCTGGGGGGATGTGATTCTGTCAGATTTTTCCGACGTAGATAAATATATCGTCGACCCGAAGCAGCTTTTTACCAATGTCGCTGACCTTAAGAATCTTCAGGATACTTTCTCCTATCTGTCCGATGAGCAGAGAAAAGCCATAAACTCCTTCCTTTCGCATTTCCGCGACGGCGGGGAGATTCTACCGGAAGGCAAGGCCGTTTACAAAGACCGTTTCCTCGGCCTCTGGAACCTTCTTCTTCCGATATATGAGCGTTTCCGCGAGCGGCTTGCCGAAAAGGGGATGGCCTACGACGGAATGATTTACCGCAGCGTCGCCGAGCGCTTTGCCTCCGAGTCGGCCGCCGATATCCTCGCCGGGCCTTTCAATGGCGTGGAACTCTTTGGCTTTATCGGCCTGAATGCCCTCAGCAAATGCGAGAAGGAAGTGCTAGGAGCCCTGCGCGACGCGCATATGGCTGATTTCAGCTGGGATTACTGCGGCAAGATGATCCGCGACCGCCACAACCGTTCCTCCTTCTTTATGGAGGGCAACGTGTCAGAATTCCCCATGACCTGGACTCCGGAGAATGTCCCCGAAGCTCCTGCCGCAATCAAGGTCGTGAGCGTACCTTCGGCCGTCGGTCAGGCTAAGATGCTGCCGATCATGGCCGGCGGCAACGCCGACGCCACGGCCATCGTCCTCCCCGACGAATCCCTGCTTGAGCCTGTCCTGAATTCCATTCCTCCCGAGATAGAAAAAATCAACGTCACCATGGGCCTGCCCTTGTCGGGCAGCCGTTTCCACAGCCTGATGAGCGAGGTGGCAAATCTCCAGCTTCGCCAAAGAGTAATAAAAGGAGAGACATATTTCTATCATAATAATGTATGGTCGATTCTCACCGGAGGCATAGCCGGGCAGCTCCTCTCGGAGGAGGAAGCTACTGCCGTGAAGGAGCTTAAGGCCGCCGGGAAGTATTATATTCCGGCTTCCGACCTTGTTGAAATCGGCCCGCTTGCCACGGCAATATTCCGGCCTCTGGCCCTCGACCTCAAATCTTCCGACGAAGAGCAGGTGAAAAAGTTCGGGGAGTATCTCTCTGAAATAATCAGGCTGACGGCCTCTAAAATCGTCGCCGTCGCATCCCTCGCCACCGAGGCGGAGTTTGCCATGCGCTGGTATGGCTGCGTAAGGAATCTCCTCGAAAAAGAGCTTCCGGTTACTCCATCTACCTATGTCAAGCTTCTGCTGAACCTGCTTTCCATGCAGTCGGTGCCCTTCGAGGGCGAGCCTATCGGCGGCCTCCAGATAATGGGCCCCCTTGAAACAAGGGCCCTGGATTTCGACAATGTGATTATCCTTTCCTGCAACGAGGGGAGTTTCCCGAGGAGAAGCATCAGCTCATCCTTCATTCCTCCGGCCCTCAGAACGGCCTTCGGCCTGCCCACTTATGAGTACCAGGATGCCATCTGGGCCTATTATTTCTACAGGATGATCTGCAGGGCCTCCACGGTCTGGCTCCTCTACGATTCCCGCTCCGAAGGCGGCCGCAGCGGCGAGGAGAGCCGTTACATCAAGCAGTTGCAGTACCATTTCCGCGTGCCGCTGGAGCGTATGGTTACAGGCGGCGGAATGAAAATCGCCGCCGGGCAGGATTCGATTCCCAAGCCGGATGATATAGCCGAGCGCTTGAGAGCCATGGATCTTTCGGCAAGTTCGCTGAATAATTACCTGACCTGCCCTGCGATGTTTTATTATGGTTCCGTCGAAAAACTCAAACCGGAAGGTGAGGTCTCGGAATCGCTTGATGCAAGTATGCTGGGCAGTGTTTTTCACGGTACGATGGAAGCCCTGTACAGAGGCATCAAAAAGCCTATAAACATAATTACCGCCGAGTATATCGATTATCTTCTGAGCCGTGAAGGCCGGGGAATAATAAAGGAAATAATTGAAAAGAAGATAAAGGAAGCCATTCATTCGCCGGTTATATCCGGAAGGAATCTTGTGTTTGCCGACATAATATTCTCCTATGTCGAAAATACCCTTATCGCCGACAAGGGACTTACCCCCATCGAGATTCTAGGCCTGGAACTCCGAAAGGATTGGATGTTCGACGGCTACAGATTCAAGGGCTTCATCGACCGACTGGATAAAGTTGGCGGGCGCATCAGAGTCGTAGATTACAAGACCGGCCGCGACGATCCCAAAAACATCCAGGTTGATAAGGCAAGCCTTGTAGTCCAAAAACTCTTCGAGAGATGCAAGAGGGAAAGGCCCAAGATAGCCCTGCAACTCTTCCTATACGATATGTTTGTACTCTCCGGCCAGAATGCTCCGCAGATTGAGAATCTTTTCAACTGCATGTACTCCCTTCCTAGAATGAAATCCGGAGGAATAGCGGAGGCTATTGTAAATCCGGAGTTCTGCGATTTAGTCAAGGATAGTCTCCGCGACGTGCTCGCTGAAATATCCAATCCACAGCTTCCTTTTAGCCGCACTGACGACATGAAGACCTGTGAGCACTGCGACTTTAAAACAATTTGCGGGAGATAAGGTCATGAGTATCAGAATTCTTAAATCTTCCGCCGGAGCAGGCAAGACCTTCAATCTCGCCAAAACCTATATCCGCCTTCTGCTCGAAGGAGAGGATAACTTCGCCTACCGCCATATCCTCGCCGTGACCTTTACCAACAAGGCTACAGCCGAGATGAAAAACCGAATTCTCAAGGAACTTGACATCCTCGCCCGTACACCAGATAAATCCCCGTATATCAAGGAGTTCGCGAAAGATTTCGGGGGAGTGGAGGCCGTGGGTCGACGCGCCGCGATTGCGCTGCGGCTGATTCTGCACGATTACAGTGCATTTTCGGTAAGCACCATAGACCGTTTCTTTCAGAATGTGCTGCGCTCTTTTGCCCGCGAGATGGGCCGCTTTCCTGACTATCAGATTGAACTCGACCGAAAAACTCTGGTCCACGAAAGCGTAGACAGGCTACTGGATTCCCTTGGCAGCGACTCCGATAAAGATTTGAGGGCCTGGATTCTGTCCGGAGCACTCGAACGCATCGACGAAAAGGGCAGTCTCAGCCTGGAGAAAAGCCTGTACGATATGGCAGAGCGGGTCGGCAACGATAATTACAGGTCTGTGATTGAAGAACACAGGATTAATCCGGATGAAAGTTACTCCCGCGAGCGCCTCGGCGAGATAAGGACCGTATGCCGCAAGGTCAGGGATGAATTTGAGAAGAAAGTCTCTGCCGCTGCGGGAAATATTCTCGAGATTATTGCCCGCTTAGGCCTTTCCATAGGTGACTTTGCTTATTCTTTCCCGCGTCCGCTCGAGAATTATGCTTCGGGCAAGTGGAAAGAAAAGCCTACTTCCTCCTTTAAAGACAGAAGCTTGGATCCTGAAAAATGGTTCTCGAAGACGGGTAGAAAGATGGAGCCGGAAGCTGCATCCGCTTCCCTTTTAAAGCCATTCGAGAACTTTAACAAACTGTTTGCTGGAAAGGAATTCGCGGAATATCTTACCGCAAAAAGCGTCCAGCGACAGTTGTATAACCTTGGCCTTGCCGGAGAATTCGCCGGGAGCCTCAAGGCTCTTATGGCTGAGAAAAACATAATAGGTATCGACGAATCGAACCTTACCCTCCGGGATATAATCGCCGGCAGCGATGCTCCTTTCGTCTATGAGAAGACAGGTACAAGATATGAGCATTTCCTCCTCGACGAATTCCAGGACACATCTCTGATTCAATGGGAAAACTTCAAGCCGCTCCTTGCGGAAAGTTCGTCGGCGGGCAATTATAATCTCATTGTAGGCGATGTCAAGCAGAGCATATACCGCTGGAGAGGCGGCGACTGGCGGCTTCTGGATTCCGGAGTCAAGGACGCCTTCCCACTCTCGGATGATTCTTCCCCGCTGAAAGAGAATTGGCGTAGCCTCAGGGCGATTGTCGATTACAATAATGCATTTTTTGATTATGCCGCCGGGGTGATGGACAACCTTTATGCGGCGGAAGCCTCTTTACCGCCAGCTTCCCTTGCACGCAATATATACGCATCTGCATCACAGATCCCTATGTCGAAGGACCCTGAGCCGGGCTATGTGAACATTTCATTCTGCGACGAGGAAGAAGAACTTGATATCATGCTTGCCTCTGTACGGGAAGCCGTTGAGGCAGGTGCGCGATACGGACAGATTGCAGTACTCGTACGTAGGAACGAGGACGGAGCATCGGCTGCAGCATGGCTTTCCGAAAATGGGATACCGGTCATTTCGGACGATTCGATGAAGGTTAAGTCCTCGGCTTTTGTCCACAGACTGGTGTCTCTTCTCGCCTATGCTGCAAACACGGCTGATCCTGTCGGCAAGTTCATGGCGGAGGACCTTGGGGTTGAGGTGCCTGAGCAGTATGACTCCGTGTACGGCCTTGCCGAACTTTTGCTGCGCCGCCTAATGGAAAAGGCGCCCGCTGCGGGAGAAATCCTTTACGTGCAGGCTTTCATGGATGTCCTTCTGACTTGGACTGCATCAAATGGCAATTCCCTCCAGGCGTTCCTGGAGTATTGGGATGGCCTTGATCCAGTCATATCTTCGCCAGGCGAAGCTGATGCCGTTCGAGTACTTACCATCCACAAAGCTAAAGGCTTGGAGTTCCCTTATGTAATTTTTCCCTTCGCCGAGCAGGTCGATCTGTTCAAGGACGGGAATGTATGGTGCTGTCCCAAGGTGGAAGGCTCTTCGCTGGAGACTCTCGGCGGGAATGCATACGACATCAGGGTTTCGGGGAAACTCAAGGATACCCTGTTCGGAGATGAGTATCTCCGTGAACTGCAACTTCAGTATATCGATAACCTCAATACCTTCTACGTGGCTATGACGAGGGCCGTAAATGTACTTCACGTCATCGCTTCACCAAGGGAGTCCGAAAAGATTAAGTCCATGGCCGCTATCCTGCGCGATTTTGAGGCTTCAGGCAAGAGAGTCGACCACGGGAGGATGTACGATTTTACGAAGGGCGATTGCAATGAAGAGGCAGCCGTGGCTGTCGAGCCTGGCTTCCCTTCCTATCCGCTCAATTATTCTGAGGGCGGGGAAGAGGAGGATGTGCGCATCCGCGGGCGGCTTAAGTTCCGCAGCGATGCGGTTGACTTCTTCTCGCCGGAGGGCGAGGCCGGTATCGTGGCCTCGGCCCGCCTCAAGGGCATAGTACTTCACAAGGTTCTTTCGATGTGCCGTGTGGCCGCGGATCTGCCGCGCGCCCTCGACAGCGCCTGCGCCTCCGGCCTTCTGGAAAAGGGCATGCGCGCAGAATACGGCGACTTCCTCGCGAAGGCTCTTGACGGCGAGGCGGTAAAGGCCTGGTTCGCTCCCGGCCTTCGCGTACTCGACGAAACGGCCGTCCTCGACACCGATGGCAATCTGTACCGCCCCGACCGCGTGGTGATAGATTTCGCGTCCGGCCGAGTCGTTATCATCGATTACAAGTTCGGCGGCCGCAAGGCGTCCTACGCCCGGCAGGTCGCGACCTACTGCCGCCTGTACCGCGACATGGGCTACAAGAACGTCGAGGGCTGGCTATGGTACCTCGCCGAGGGCGTCACCGAAAAAATCATTTGATATAAAATCATTATTTGTTATATTCGCAGGTTAAGTTTATTTGTATATGATCAGGAATTTGGAATACAATACCGAAAGGGAAAAACTGGAGATGCCGGAGTATGGGCGAAATGTCTTGAAGATGGTAGAGGACGTGAAGCGCATCGAAGACCGCGCTGAGCGCTCCCGCCAGGCAAAGGCAGTCGTCCGCGTAATGGAACTGCTCAATCCCCAGGTCCATCAGCAGGAAGACTGGGAACATAAGCTCTGGGACCATCTGTATATCATCGCCGGCTATGACCTCGATGTGGATTCTCCTTTCCCCGCTCCAGCGCCCGAATCCCGCCAGGAGCCGCCCATGCGTATTCCCCTGAAGACCAAACCAGTAAAGGCAACCCACTACGGCCGCAACATAGAAAGCATCATCGACCTTATCGCCTCCGAGGAGGACGGCGAAGAGAAGACCGTGATGCTCCGCCGTCTGGCAGTTTATATGCGTCAGCAGTATCTCATCTGGAACAAGGACAGCGTCGAGGATTCGACCATCTTCCACGATATCGAAGTCCTTTCGGATTATAGAATAAAGATTCCCGAGGGCCTTAACCTTACCAAGGTTTCTCAGGAAATGAATTTCGCCAAGCCGGGAATGAACATGAATGATTTCCAGTTCCGCAAGGGTGGCCGCAAGAAGAACAATTTCCGGAATAAGAATAACCAGAAAGGAAGATGAAACGTAAGAAGTTCAAATTCAGGCCGTTTGGCTTTTGGGAAAGGATTCCCGAGGAGCGCCGCCGCAGGATGGAAGTGGTGGCAGGCCTTATCTTCGGGGTATTCGCCGTTTTTACCCTTATAGCCATCGTTTCCTATCTGTTTAACTGGAAGACGGACCAGAGCCTCGACGGATACGCCAGGGCTCTCGATCCTGATGTGGCAGTGGCCAATTCCGGAGGCAAGCTCGGTTATCGCTGGGCCAGCCTGCTGGTATCCAGGTGGTTCGGTCTCGGCTCCCTGGCCTTAGTTGTTATTTTCGGAGTCGTGTCTTGGAAACTGTTCCGCAAGACCAGCCATATATCAGTACTGAAAGTTCTGCTCCTTTCTGTAACTGGAGCCTTCCTGTCGTCTTTCGCCCTGGCTTATGTCTCTGCCGAAACCGGCCTGGATTATGCCTTTGGCAATGGTCTGGGCGGCGCCGACGGTGCTATAGTTAACAGATTCCTGCAAAATCTCATAGGGGCCGTTCCCACGCTTTGCGTATTGGGAGTACTGCTCGTTCTCTGGCTTATTTTTGCCAGCCGCAAGTTCTCCGACAAACTCGGCAAGGCTCCATCAGCCCCGGAAGAACACAATGGGAATACCTTCACCTGGGTAGAGACACCCGCTCCTTCACAGGACGATGTTGAAGAGGATTATCAGGGAGAGGAGGACGATGAGCTTTCTCAGGATGATATCGAAACCATCGATGTCGTTGACGGGCCTGCGGCTGCGCCGGAAGCTGATTCAGAAGAGGAAAAAGACGAAAATATCATTGTCGAGGACGCCGCTGAGCTCTCGACCGACGTTCAGGAAGAACTTCCCCGAATCGACGTCCGTTCCGAACTCGACAAGTACGAATTTCCTCCGCTTGACCTCCTTAAAGATTACGAAGGCTCCCATCAGACCGTAAGCCAGGAGGAACTTCAGCGCAACAATTTCAAGATCAGGGCTACCCTCAAGACCTTCCGTATCGAGGTCGAGAATGTAAAAGCTGTGGTCGGCCCGACCGTCACCCTGTATAAGGTTTATCCGGCTCCAGGAGTGAAAATCGCCTCCATCAAGGTGCTTCAGGACGACATCGCCATGGCCCTTAAAGTCACTGGCGTCCGTGTAGTCACGCTTGAGGACTCAGTAGGAATTGAGGTGGCCAACGACAATCCTTCAATCGTGCCGCTCAAGGCCATGCTCAACAACGATGCCTTCCGTAATACCAAGGCCAAGCTTCCCGTGGCCATAGGCTTCACGGTGCAGACGCAGTCGGTCAAGGTCTTCGACCTCGCTTCGGCTCCTCACTTGCTCGTGGCAGGAGCTACCAAGCAGGGTAAGTCAGTCGGCCTCAACGTCCTGATCACCTCGCTCCTTTACTCCAAGCATCCTTCCGAGCTGAAATTTGTCTTCATAGACCCGAAGATGGTTGAATTCTCGGCCTATTCCGGCTTGCTTAAGCATTATCTTGCCGTGCTCCCTGATGCCGCCAGCGAACAGGAAGAGCGTAACAATGCCATCGTAAAGTTCCCGAAAGACGCCGAAAGGACTCTCCGTTCGCTCGTTGTCGAGATGGAGGAGAGATATAAACTCATCTCGGCCGCCCAGGTCAATGATGTCGCCCTTTACAACGAGAAATACAAAGACCGCAAACTCAAACCCACCGAAGGTCATAAATACCTTCCTTATATAGTGACAGTTGTCGATGAGTACGCCGACCTTACAATGTCAGAGGGCTCATCGTCCGACGCCAAGGCAATGTCGCGCAGTATCGCAACATCAGTAGTGCGCCTCGCCCAGAAGGGCCGTGCGGCCGGTATCCATATCGTACTTGCCACCCAGCGTCCTTCGGTTGACGTGATTACAGGTCTTATCAAGGCTAACTTCCCTACCCGAATCGCTTTCAGGGTATTCTCCAATACCGATTCAAGGACGATTCTCGATACTCCGGGAGCTGAAAAGCTGATTGGTAACGGCGATATGATTTACTTCTCCGGCGCCGACAGGGAAAGGGTTCAGTGCGCCTACATAAGCAGTGGTGAAATTGAGGCAATCAACAACTTCATCAGTTCACAGGACCGTTACAAGCAGTGCTATTCTACGCCTCATTATCTGCCCGAACCTCCTTCTGCTCCCGGTGAGGAATCCGGCGACGGAATGGTGGACATGAAGAATCTCGATTCCCGCTTCGAGGAGGCCGCCCGTCTTGTCGTTACTTCGCAGAGGGGCTCAACTTCAGATCTGCAGAGGCGTCTCGGTATGGGATTCGCCCGTTCCGGAAAGGTAATGGACCAGCTGCAGGCTGCCGGTATTGTCGGCCCGCCGGATGGTTCCAAGCCCCGTCAGGTGCTCGTGGGAGACCTCGCAGAACTTGAGAAAATCATTGAAGCTTACAGAAACAGTCAGAATGAATAGACGCCTGATACTTTCAGCGATTGTGCTGGTGCTCGCGGCGGCCGGAGCTGCCGCCCAGGACGCTCTCCACGTTTTCGTGGAGCGCCTGGGCAGCGCGCCCGCGGCTTTCGAATATTCATTCGCAAGCCACGGCGGCAATGCTCCGCTTGCCGGCTCCGGCCGCGCCTCCATCGCCGGCGACTGCTACCGCATCGTCGGCGACGGGCTCGACATCCGCTGCGACGGCTCTGCACGCTGGACGGCAGATCCCGCCGCCGGAGAAATGGTGATTGAGCCTGTTGACAGTCACACTCTGGATTTCGTATCGAATCCCGTTATGATTTTCAGGGATTTGGACACCTGCTTCTCCTCTGAAGAGGTCTCACGTGGCGTATTTGTCCTTACACCCCACTGCTCCGACAATGGAATAGACAAGCTTTCCATATCTTTCTCATCAAACGGAGCACCCTGCGCCGCAAAACTCTCTATGAGCGACGGCTCAGTGGCTGATTTTACTATTTCAGGATTTGTGTTCGGGGCTACGGAGGAACCCTATTCTTTCAGCAAGACAGATTTGAAAGCTTACCGGAACGTTACTGACTTACGTTAAGACCTTCGGTATTCCAGGACTTCATGAGGCCTTCTTCGTCGCTGTAGATGAGGAAGGCTTCATAGCCTTTGCGTACCACGAATTCCTTAGCCTTCTCCAGCCCCATCACCATGCAGGCAGTAGCTGCCGCATCCGCCGTACAGGAATCATCCGCTATGACGGTAGCGCTCAGAAGATTATGGCTGACGCTGCGCCCCGTGCGAGGGTCTATGGTATGCGAAATCTTTTGTCCGTCGGGGCTGAGATAATACTTCCTGTAATTGCCGGATGTCACGATTCCTTTGGGTGAGCCGTCGGCTTCCCATACTGCGCTGGTCTCGGCGCCCGGAGTCATGTTGCCATCGAAGGGAGTGTCGATGGCGATTCTCCAGCCCCTTCCCGCCGGGCTCTTCCCGCAGCAGAATATCTCGCCGATGTCAACGAGCATGTCCTTCACTCCGGCTTTCTGCAGATATTCGGCTACTTTATCGGCCGAATATCCCTGAGCGATGGCGTTATAATTAAGTTTCTGCCCGGGTGAGGCCTGAGTCAGATCTCCGCTGAACAACTCCATGCCGCACCGTGCCATAACGCCTGCAACCAGAGAGTCGGACGGAGCTTTGTCCTCGGTAAAACCGAAGCCCCAGAGGTCGAACAGGGGAGCGGCGGCTACATCTACCGTGCTGTCGGTCTGGGTGAAGACATCTTTTGCAATTGCAAAAATCTCCTCGAACATCGGGCTGGGTGCGATGATTTCGCCGCGATTATACCTGCTCAGCATCGAACCGGGATTGTATCCGGAAAGGGTAGTGTCAATGCAGGTCAGAATGGAATCGATTCCCTCTGCAAGCTGTTTAACCGGAACCGTAGCGCCCGCCTTGTTGAACGTCACCGCATAAGTTCCCCCCTGCGCATACCCCGTCAAACTGACATAATGACCTCTGGTAGAACACGAAGTTATAATGCCCACCACGGAGATTATAATTGATAATAACCTGATTTTCATAAAATTATATAACTATAAAATAGGTTGGTTGACTTTATGACTATGGTCGCCCGTGACCATATGAACGGGAGGGGCCCAACTTTTGTTGGGAGGGATAGGACCGAAGGTCCGTAGTCGATAAAGTCGACTAAACTATTTTTATTACAAATATGGCGGTTTTTTATTTCAAAAACACGATATTTGTGAGTTGGATATATAATTTATTGTAATTCGGATGAAAGAAGCAACCCTTTTTGCCAAGATTCTCGTCATCGCACTTATGGCAAGCCTTCTTGCCTTCTCCTGCCGCAAAAGTGGCAGCAGCGATGATGATGATACCGAATATGTAGGCGGCACCATCACTTATGTGCTCCCCGCTTATACCGCTCCCGGAGATTCCTATGAACTTGTTCCCACAGGCGCATATACCTCTGACGGCAGCGACATCGGATTCTGCTGGACACTTTCCACAGACACATCCATCCGCGACACTACACGTCACATAGGCGATCCGCCCGAGGTTACCGGTGCTTACACTCTGAATATCCCTGAGGATTTCGTGGGCGACCTTACAGTTACCTGCTACGCTTTCGCAGATGGTTATTATACCCGCACCCAGTCTTCCACCACCACCGTCGTGGATTCCGAAAAGTCCCTGGTCATTTCAAAGCCCTTAGAGCCGGCCGAGTCTCTTTTTTACGACGAGCGCGACGGCCGCCTTTATACTTACCTGGCAATCGGCGACCTCGACTGGTTCACCCAGAATCTTGCTTACGAAAGCGGGAAGCCTTTTTATAATGTAGAGGCTATGCGCGATATCTTCGGCGCTTTCTATACCTGGAACGAAGCCAAGACTGCCTGCCCAGAAGGATGGCGCCTTCCCGATTCCGAAGACTGGCTCTCGCTTGCAACGGCTCTCGGCTGCGAAGCTCCCGAGGCTCTCGAACCTTGTTCCGGCATAGCCGGCGCGATGATGGCCAAGGCCTTCTTCAATGACAATGAGATGTGGGAGTTCAACGCCAATGTCAAGCTGACCAACTCCAGCGTTTTCTCTGCCCTTCCTGTTGGCTACGCAAACGTCGTGGACGAAAAATTCGTATTTGCTGGATTCTATAATTATTCAGTATTCTGGACGGCTTCGGAGTTTAGCGACAACAAGGCACTCTATCGCTTCCTTTACAAGACAAGCCCTGACGTTATGGTCGATGCCGGCTATAAAGAGTACTTCGCCGCGCAGGTCCGCTGCGTAAGGAACGCAGAGTAATTTATTATTTCCTAAAGATTATTCCAGGATGAGTCCGTCGTATGCGGGAAGCACGACGGAAGGAATCCTGCGCTCCTTGCAGAGGGATTTCAGCTCCTTGCTGAACTCCTCGTGAGGAGGGAAAGAGTGGCTAAGATGTGTGAGCCATGTGTGACCTGCACCTATTCGGGCGGCTACTTCAAGGGCTTCATCCAGAGAAAAATGTGAATGATGGTGCCTGTAGCTGACGGTGTTTATCGTGACGTGATCGAGATTCTTCAGCTTCTCATATTCCTTTTCCGGGATGGCGCTCATATCTGTGATATAGGCTATGTTGCCGAAGCGGAAGCCCAGGACAGGCAACTGGCCGTGAATTCCACGAATGGGGATTATTTCAACGCCGTTGCCACGGATTCCCCGGCAATTCCCTTCAAACAATGGGTCGTCGGCCCTTTCGGCCTTGTCGAGAGGATTCCCTACGGGAACGAGCTCTCCTGAAGGAAGAAGGTAGCGATAGCCGGTGTTGCGTTCCCATTCGAGACGCCTGCTGCGGTCGAGGGGATATACGATGAAGGGGTTCTCGTCGATAAGATGGATTGACACTTCCGATACGCCGGGATATTTGTCATCGGCAAAGATATAGCTGTAGGCCTGCTTGAGGGATTGCAGGACGATGTCTTCGCACCATATCTCTGCCACCTGTCGGCCGACATAGTTGATAGCCCGGAGGTCATCGAAACCTCCCGTATGGTCCTTGTGGTCGTGGGTGAAGAGGATGGCATCTATCGAGCATAGGCCGGCAGAAAGCATCTGGGTACGGTAATCCGGCCCGACGTCAACGAGAATCTTCAGCCCTCCGTATTCGACGAAGGCAGAGGCACGAAGACGCTTGTCACGGGGGTCCGTGGACGAGCAGGTGCGGCAGTCGCATCCTACTATCGGGACTCCGAGAGAGGTCCCCGTACCGAGAAATGTAAGCCGGGCTTTCATCATAGTGTAACAGAATCTATCTTGCCTATTTTATTTGCGTCGAAGGGGGCTTCCACCCTGATATAATTTTCGGAGTATCCTTCCATCTTTCCGGAGCTGTTCTTTCCTTCCCACAGTACCTTGGATTCAATGCTTGCGCAGGAACGCCGGAAGTCTGCGCTCAGCTCGTTGCAGAGCTCTTCTAGCCGGGCGACTCTTTCTGTCTTCACGCCCTCGCGCACCTGCCCGGGCATAGCCGCCGCGCGGGTTCCGGGCCTTGGGGAATAGGGGAAGATATGAATGAATGCCGGGCGAATGCGGTCTTTCAGGAAGTCATAGGTCTTGCCGAATTCTTCGTCGCTTTCTCCCGGCAGGCCGACAATTACGTCGATTCCAAGGAAAACACTTTCTCCCATGGCCTTGCGGATATAATCTATGCGCGAAGCGAAGAGGGCAGTGTCGTACTTGCGCCCCATTGCCTTCAGAAGGATGTCGCTGCCGCTTTGAAGCGGGATGTGGAAGTGGGGCAGGAATTTGGTTCCGGAGGCTATCCAGTCGATAATTTCTTCGGTAAGAAGGTTCGGCTCTATGGATGAAATCCTGTACCGTTCTATGCCTTCGACTTCGTCCAGAGCTTTCAAAAGGTCGAGGAAGGATTCTCCGGTACTGCGGCCGAAGTCGCCGGTGTTAACTCCGGTAAGGACTATTTCCTTTATGCCCTTGGCTGCGATTTCGCGGGCCTGACGGACAAGTTCGCAGATAGGGATGTTCCGGCTGCGTCCGCGGGCAAAGGGGACGGTGCAGTATGCGCAGAAGTTGTCGCAGCCATCCTGGACCTTAAGGAATGAGCGGGTCCTCTCGCCTGAGGAGTATGCGGGGAGGAAAGATTTCTCGACTACGCCTGCAGCTTCGCTCGAAATGACAGGTTCTGTTTCCAGCCCGAGCATTTTCAGGGTGTCGGGTACTACTTTGGCCTTTTCGCCGGCTCCGAAGACGAGGCGTACGCCCTCGAGGGCTTCAACCTCGGAGCGGCGCAGCTCGGCGTAGCAGCCTGTTACTATGATGGCGGCATCGGGGCTGGTCCTGTGGCACTTTCGTATGATGTTACGGCACTTGTTCTCGGCGTGAGTGGTTACGCTGCAGGTGTTGATGAGATAGACGTCGGCCGAAGAATCCCTCCACTGTGTAAGCTCGAAGCCCGCGGCCAGGAACCCCCGCTCGTAAGTGGAGGTCTCGGCGTAATTCAGCTTGCAGCCCAATGTGAGGAAAGCTATCTTCATACTCTTCCGGCAAGGATTACAAATACGCAGGGACGCTTGCCGATTACCGGCACCTTTTTCTTCCACACCCTTATCGTAGCGGTACGTATGAAAGCATCCGGAAGGGTTATGTCTGCCGCGATGCACATGCGGGTTCCTTCGTCGAGAGTCCCGAGCATGTCTGCGAGCAGGGAGTCGTTGCGGTAAGGAGTCTCGATTATAATCTGGCTCTGGCAGAGCGAGGCAGAGCGCTTTTCAATGCTGCGAAGGGCGATTTTACGCTCTTCCGGCTTGACCGGAAGATAGCCTGTAAAAGCGAAGCACTGTCCGTTGAGCCCCGATGCCATAAGGGCCATCATCAGCGAAGACGGACCTGTGAGAGGCACGACCTCGATTCCATTCTTGTGGCACAGGGCTACGAGTTTCGCGCCCGGGTCGGCCACCGCGGGTAGGCCGGCCTCGGAGAGCAGGCCCACGTTGTTGCTGCCTTCGAACAAGGCCCCGAGGGCTTCGACTTCGGCGGGCGTCGTATGTTCGTTCAGCTCGTGCAGGTCGAGGTCCTGGATATGTCCCTTGTGCCCCGCCGCCGAAAGAAAACGCCGGCCTGAGCGCAGCTCTTCGACGACGAAAGTGCGCAGGCTGTTTACCCTTTCCAAGACGGGGGCGGGAAGCACCTCGGCCGGGGAGTAATCTCCGAGGGGAGTAGGTATCAGGTACAGTTTTCCTTTATTGTCCATCTTAATCTTCCTCCTCAATCATAACCACTATCTTCGGCTCGTCAGCGACGGCAGGAAGCTTTTGCGAAGCCTTCTTGAATGCAAAGGGGAAGAGGCTCCGGAACAGTTCCCTGAAGGTGTCGAATTCGCGCTGGTAGGCTATACCTATACCGCTGCGCTGCAGGTTGTCGAGGTAGTTGGTGTATTGGTCGGCCGAGTGCAGGAATACTGAGCCGCGGAGAGTTCCTGCGCGGTCGATCTTTATTTCTATGTCGATATCGCCCACAACTTCCTGGCTGGATGTGGTGCCGTATTGCCTGTTGCCTATGCTGCCGTTCACAATCAGGCGGTTGTTGAACAGCTGCGTAGATACGGCCACGTCGAATATGTCCGCTCCTCCCGAATTCTGCTGGTAATCGAGACCGAGGTCTATCGGGATGTTTAGTTTCTGCAGAATGTTCGACAGCTGGCTGGCCATCATTTCGGAAACGGTGGAGCCGAGCATTGAGGAGTTGTTCACGATGCTCGACTGCTCGTCGGGCAGGAAGCCTCCGGAAATCAGCAGCGACAGGAATTGCTTCTGCAACTTGTCTTCCGTGTTGATGGCACTCTCCACGCGTCCGCGTGTGGTAGGATCGATATCCGGGACGTTGATTGAGAAGGTCATCCGTGGATTCTTCAGACGTCCGGTCATGTTGATTCCACACTCCACGATACGGCGTGATGTGATGGCGGTAGTATCCGCCAGGAGCGTAGCCAGGGATGTCTTTGTCTTATAAACGGCATTGATATCCAGTTCGGTTTCCATAATGTCGCCGTTGAACTGGACCTTGCTGCCGGTCTGGATGGTGAAATCACGCTTGGCGATACCCAGAGCTACGAAATGGTAGGTTCCGTCGGTTATTCCATAGCCTCCGCTCATGGTGAAGGCACCGTCAATAGGATTGATGTTCAGCTCGATATTTCCGTTTCCGCGGCCGGAGATGATATTGCCTTCGTCCTTGTCGATTTCTATGACGGCTTCAATTCCGGGATGGGCGCTTATGTTGAGACGGGTGCCGAAGCGGCTTTCCTTCTTTTCCTTACGCTGCAGGGAGGAAACGAGAATCTCGTAAGGGTCCACGTGGTCGACGGATACCGCTTCCTTGAAGGTCAGCAGGTCTTTCCTGCCTGAGCCACCCGAAGAGTTCAGGGGGACGAAGAGCTGGCCGTCGCCGAAGGTTGTGGCATTGACATCAAGTTGCAGGGCTGAGAACGGCCCGGTGAGTTTTACATTACCTCCGGCTTTTATGTGGCCGTAGAATGGCCCTGGCGTGCCTTCCTCGAGGTTGACTGCTTCCATCTTCTCGAAGGTCATCCCGAGGTCCATATAGAAATCCTTGAGATGGTTCCAGCGTATGCCACCGTTCAGGTTGCCCTTCGCTCCGTTCCGGTCGCTTACGGAAACTTCGTCGAAGAAGGCACCGTAGGTTGTCAGGTTCACCCTGCCGTCAACCTTGTAAGGAACGTTGGTGTAATCGATACGAAGCACTCCGTCTTGGATGGCCAGTTCCTTCGAAGATAAGGTTAGGTTATCAATGGTGCCTCCGAGCAGTACCTCGCCTGAAAGTTTTCCCTCCATTTCGCTGAATACGGAGGTAAGCAGAGGGGCGGCATATGAGATATCCAGGCCGTCAAAGCGCGCATTTCCGGATACCTTTTTGCCCGAAGGGACATAAGAGCCGCTGAAGTCGATATTTCTTAATCCGCCGAGGTCGTTGCGACAGAGCGCCCTGTATCCCTTCAGTTCGCCATCCCAGCGGGATAAAACCTTAAGTTGCCCGAGAGGGGAGTCGGCTATATAGGCGTCGCTGACAGTAAGGTCTGCGAGCAGAGGGGGAAGTCCTTCGCTTGGGGGCGAAGGTATGATGACGGCTCCGTTGGCTATACCTTTGATATTCAGCCCCTTCGGCACGAAGTCGTTGGTTGCCGAAAGGTCGAAGTTCTCCATTGTTATGCGGAGGGTGTCGGTATCGGCCTTGGCCCATCCTCCGGAAATGCCTATTCGCTGCTGCTCGTTTTCGATGAGCAGCGAGCCTGTCTTGACGCGTCCCGAGCGTATCTCTATGGGAGAAGAGCCTATTCTCCAGGTTTCACCGGAGATGCTTACGCTGGAAGGCAGTATGCCGGCCGAGAAGAGAAGTTCCTTGTTCGCATCCCGGCTGAGCGTGCCCCGGATGAACAGTTCGCCCCTGCCGGCCGGCTCAGTTTCGTTGTCAAAGGAGAAGCCGAGGCCGAGGCTGTTGTCTTTGGCGTAAAGCAGGATACGGTTGCCCAGCATGCGGATAGGCTGAATCTTAATCTCTTCAGAGTCGAGTTCGCCGCCGAGGAATCCATCTGCATTGCCGAAGGTTAAATCCGCCTCCTTGATATATTTGTTTCCGAGGGCAAGACGCTGGGATTTGAGACGTCCGCTGATGATGCCTTCTCCGTTGACGCTGACATTCAGCGTAGTGCCGCTGGCCAGGTACAGCCCCGGTGCCACGAAGGAGAGAAGGTCCTGGGAATCGAAGGTCTTCAGGGTGACGTCGTAGGTGTTGCCGCTCCATCTGGCCGGAGTGCCGGGATAGAGCGCCGGGAGTTCGCGGCCCGCCGAAAGGGCGGCAATGTCCGAAACGAAGGTGTTGCAGAAAGCCGAACCACTGTAACTGAGATTCGCGAATTGCGACGAGATGTTGATGCGGTTGACGTTGTCCTTGTTGTACGAGTCTATGAAGATGGAACCGAGGTCCCGTTTCCCCTGTGCGTCGGTGAGCTTTATGTCGGAGATTTTTATGCTGCCGAGGATGTCTCCTCCCCGAAGTGTCTTGAAGTCGGCCTTTGACTCAAAGCTAAGCAGGGAAGTTTCGCGGCTGTCGATGTGCAGGGCGCGAAGGTTCGCCCTCAGGACCGATGCCGAGAACTTATATGCTCCTCCTCCGGATTTGTTGGAGAGCGAGAACATTCCGCTTGCCATGAAATTCAGGTTCGGGTCGTTGCAGAAAATTGTGCCGTTGAATGCGTCGCCTTTATATGTTCCGGCGGCGAGAAGTCCGCGGTAATCATAGTTGAGGGCGTGCAGGCGGTCTATCCTAAGTGAGTCGAGCCTTAGCGATACGTCCTGGCCTATTTCTGCGCGGAAGTTGGCCCGCATAGTGGCCGGACCGAGGGCGGAAGAGCCTGCGAGCCGCCCGAGGTGCAGGTCTGCAGTCCTTAATGAACCATTCAAGTGAATCGGCTGCCCGCCTCCTGAAATGAGATTGCGGAAGTCGAGTTTGGTGCTCAGGGAGCCGCCGGAGGACGGCTTCAGCGTGCCGCTTATAGCCGCATTGTCGAGCAGGCCGCGGAGGCTTCCGGTGAACGAGAATCTTTCACCCTTTCCGAACTGTCCGAAATCCAGCTTCATTCCCGGCGCCCAGCCGTGGATGAAGCGGCTTATTCCGACGCTGGTGAATGACAGGCGCTTGATGTCGTAATTGGTCATCATTGCGTTGCCGTGCTCAGCCCCGGTGATGGTACCGTCTACCTCTCCTTCCACCTCCCCGTCGGGGGTGCGGAACTTGAAGCCTTTCACGGAAAGGTCGTTGACATAGCCGTGAACGTATGCCTCTTCGATGTTGGTGACGATATTCATCTTGTGGAGCGTGGGCGCGAAGTAGGCTATGCTCTCGATGTTAAGTCTTGACGGAGCTATGCGGGCCTCGAGCATCACCTCGTTGGTGAAGGGCCCGAGGGATTTCTCACCCTTGTCGGGCGACATCTTGTAATAGTCGAAGTGAAGGTCGCTCCAGAGGTCGCGGATGACAAGGTTTTCAATCTTGGTCTCCATATTGTAAACCCTTGCCTTGCCGCTCATATGGTTGATTACATAACCGCTGCGCTCGCGGGACGAGAGATGATCGACCGTCCCCTCGGTGATGATGCCGGTAATGGTTATGTCGTGGGCCTTAAGCGAAATATCCCTTGCGTCCAGATTGGTCCAGTTCATCGCCCTGTCGCGGTCGGGCTTGGGATTCCGGAAGTTCATCAGGCGGAAGCGGAAGCCTTCTATATCGAGGCGGCTGCACCTTAACAGAGGCCTGTCGGGAAGGGTGGCTTTCGGCTTGTTAGGGTCGGCCGGCTTGCGGTTTTTGCCGAAAATTCGTTTGATGTTGGAAGTTCCGGGCTCATTTACGAGGCAGAAGCGGCCGTTGCGGATTGTAAGGTCGCTGACAAGGGCAGAGCCTCCTCCGAGAAGGCCCCAGGGATTGAACACTATGCCAATGTATTCGGCGCATGCGACGGTGTCGGCCGGAATCATCTTCGGGTGCTTCGGGCTGAAATACGGATGGCTGTCGATGAGGGCGGCATTCTCGATGACGACGGCGTCGAAAGGCCTGACGCTCAGGCTTTCGAAGGAGATTTTGCCGTCGAGCTTCTCTTCGAGGGATGAGAGGAATTTCCGGGCCATGGCGGTCTGGACCGGTGGCGACATCAGCACCACGGCCAGGAGCAGCAACATCGAAAATATTACTGCTACCGACATTCCGGATATTTTGAAAAACTTCTTCATCCAAGCGTAGGCGCGCGCCCGTATGCACGTCCGTAACCGACAAATATAGTATTTTTCGGCCAATGTTCGTATATTTGCAGCCGTAAATCGGGTTTTATTGACGTTTTAAGCGCTATGTCGGTAATAGTTCTCGGAATCGAATCCTCCTGCGACGACACCTCCGCGGCTGTCGTAAAGGACGGTTATCTCCTCTCCAATGTGATTGCAAGCCAACAGGTTCACAAAGATTTCGGAGGAGTCGTTCCCGAACTCGCTTCCCGTGCTCACGAGCTGAATATCGTGCCGGTGGTAAGCCGCGCCATCGAGATGGCCGGAATTACTTCTGAACAGATAGATGCCATCGCCTTT
This sequence comes from Bacteroidales bacterium, assembly GCA_017443025.1. Taxonomy (GTDB): domain Bacteria; phylum Bacteroidota; class Bacteroidia; order Bacteroidales; family UBA932; genus Cryptobacteroides. The sequence goes on from JAFSPG010000015.1 coordinate 66,080, forward strand.
ACCCGCGGCCCTGGCCTCCTTGGTTCGCTGCTCGTTGGGACTTCTTTCGCAAAGACGCTTTCCATCGCCCTCGACAAGCCTATGGTGATGGTAAATCACCTTCAGGGACATATCCTTGCCGGTTTTGTAAGGCAGTACGACAAGCCCGTTTCAGAACCATCATTCCCTTATCTCTGCCTCCTGGTATCCGGAGGAAACTCACAGATAGTAAGGGTGGACAGCCCAGTCGACTATGAGATTCTCGGACAGACGATTGACGATGCCGTGGGAGAGGCCTTCGACAAGTGTTCCAAGATGATGGGGCTCGGCTATCCGGGAGGCCCGGTCATAGACCGCCTCGCCAAGCTCGGTGACCCCATGAAATACACTTTCGCCAAACCTCATATTCCGGGCCTAGACTATAGCTTCAGCGGAGTAAAGACCTCCCTACTGTACTTTGTTCGAGACCGTATGGCCGAGGATCCTTCCTTCCTCGAGAACAACAAGGAAGATATCTGCGCCTCTTTCCAGAAAACCCTGATAGACATACTGATGGACAAACTCATCAAGGCTGCGAAGCAGACCGGAATCCGCGAAGTTACCATAGGCGGAGGAGTATCGGCCAATAGCGCCCTGAGAGAAAGAGTGACGCTCGAAGGGAAGAAACGCGGCTGGAACACCTATCTTCCGGAGTTCAAGTTTACTACCGATAACGCCGCGATGATTGCTGTCGCGGGATATTTCCGCTATCTTGCAGGCGAGAGGGCTCCTTTGGACGTGGCTCCGGTATCGCGACTTGCTGACTATTGATTTCTCGATAGATATGAAAGTATTTGAAATGAACTGTCCTTTCGGACGAGAACTCCGCCAGGACGACATACGTGTGCAGGCTGCAGCAGAGCTCAGGCTCCGCCGCGGCGCCGTGATTGACGTAATCGACCCTTCGAGGTCGTTCCAGCCCCGGATGAACGGGGCTGTGGCGGTGTGCCGCATCGCCAGAAAGTCAATCGACGCCCGCGGCGAAGTGAAGAACGTATATCGCGTCGAAGCCTATTTCGCTGACGAATATAAGGAGTATCAACTTCCTGAGTACCAGGATGTTTCCGAGGCTCCTTCCGTTGCCGTGGTGGGCAGCGGGCCTGCCGGTATGTTTGCGGCTCTCAAGCTCGTCTCTCTCGGCCTTAAACCAATAGTGCTCGAAAGGGGCAAGGACATTCATTCCCGTAAAAAAGACATAGCCCGGCTTTCGAGGGAGGGTGTCGTCAATCCCGATTCCAATTATTGCTACGGCGAAGGCGGAGCAGGTACTTTCTCAGACGGAAAACTGTTTACCCGTTCCTCCAAGAGGGGAGATGTCCGGGAGGTACTTTACCATCTCGTTGAATTCGGCGCCGACCGTTCCATCCTCGTAGATGCCCATCCACATATAGGTACCGACAAACTCCCTACGGTGGTGGCCAATATCCGCGAATGCGTAACGGCCCATGGCGGGGAGTATCATTTCGATAACAAAGTGAGCGATATCATTCCGGAATCTGACGGCAGTTTTACCGTCAAGTCTCAGACTCCGGAGGGTGAGGCCTTCTATAAAGTATCTGCCGTAATCCTTGCTACAGGCCATTCTGCGAGGGATATATATGAGCTCATTTCCTCCAAAGGATGGGACCTCGAGGCTAAGGGTTTTGCCATGGGCGTACGGGTGGAGCATCCGCAGTCGCTTATCAACAGAATCCGTTATCGCGGAGCCTGGGAGAAAGGTATGCCGGCGGCGGAATACAGTTTCGTGGAGCAGGTTGTGGGCGCCGGCCCCGACGGCACTCCGGCCGAGAGGGGAGTGTACTCCTTCTGTATGTGCCCCGGAGGAATTCTGGTACCGTCATCTACCGAGGACAAGACCGTCGTTTTAAATGGAATGTCCAACTCCGCCCGCAATTCTGCCTGGGCCAATGCCGGAGTAGTGGTGTCGATTGAACCGGGCGACGAACCCGATAAATACAAGAATGACGGAGCCTTCTCCCTGATGAATTTCCAGAGAGATGTGGAGAAAGCCATGTTCGACTATGTGTCTTCTCACGGCGGCAAGCATCCTCTCGCGGCTCCGGCCCAGAGGATGACTGATTTCTGCGAAGGCGAAATGTCGGAGACTCTCCCGGAAACTTCTTATCATCCCGGTGTGATATCAGCTCCTCTGCACGAGCTGCTGCCTCCGATGGTCGCAGAAAGGCTCCAGGAAGTGTTCCCTATGGTCGATATGCACGGAATGAAAGGTTATTACACTCGTCACGCCCTGCTTCTTGGCGTGGAGTCGAGGACCTCATCTCCGATAAGGATTACCCGCGACCGCGATACCTTCGAGGCGCTGCAGGTTCCCGGCCTGTATCCCTGCGGAGAAGGGGCCGGATATGCCGGTGGAATTGTATCCTCAGCCCTTGACGGAATCAACTGCGCACAGGCCGCAGCATCTAAGATTTTGGGCTAATTACTTGCTTTTGACGGAGATACTTCCTATATTTGAAGTCCGACCACTGATAATAACGCAATGACAGACAAGAAAGTCGAGATATTATTCAAGGAATTCTCCTCTCCTGAAGAGATGCCCTCCGCCGACCAAAAACTGGTCAGGGCCGCCATGGAAGCCCAGAAATCATCATACGCTCCGTATTCCCATTTCAATGTGGGCGCAGCCGTAAGGCTTGAAGACGGAACCATCATCAAGGGTTCCAATCAGGAAAATGCAGCTTCACCCTCAGGTCTTTGTGCCGAGCGTACTGCAATGTTCGCCGCAGGAGCCAACTATCCTGGCGTGCCCATGGTCTCGATTGCCATCGCAGGAGGCCCTTCTCTCGGCCTTTGCGCGAATCCTGCCACTCCCTGCGGGGCCTGCCGTCAGGTTATGGCAGAGTACCAGAAAATCGGAGGCAAACCTATGTCAGTCATCCTCGTCGGCGCCGACAAAATCTGGAAATTTGACCGCGTGGATGACGTCCTGCCGTTTATCTTCGACAGTATTTAGCTTTTAAGCGCTTTTGCCAGTTTTTCCAGGGCTTCGATGAGGAGTTTCCTGGGGCAGCCTATATTCAGCCGCATGAAACCATTTCCTTCGCGGCCGAACATGGCTCCGTCGTTGAGGGCCAGGCCGGCCTTGTCGACGAAGAGATTGACGAGTTCGTCGTGGCTCAGGCCGAGCGCGCGGCAGTCCAGCCACACCAGGAAGGATGCCTGTGGCCTTACGGGCTTGATTCCGGGGATATGCTCCTTGCAGAATTCTTCCACTGCCAGGACATTTCCTTCGATGTACCCAACCATTTTCTCCCTCCACGGTTCTCCGTGGGTATAGGCGGCCGTGGCTGCGATTGATGCGAAGATATCAGGTTCGTTGAGCTCGCAGGCCTCCATCCAGCCGAAGAATTTCTCCCTGAGAGTTTTGTCGGGAACTACGGCGAAAGATGAAGCGAAGCCGGCCATGTTGAAGGTCTTTGACGGGGCTGAGAATGTGATGCTGATCGAAGCGGCTTCGTCGCTTACCGACGCGAAGGGGATGTGTTTGTGCCCGAAAAGAGCAATGTCGCAGTGAATTTCGTCAGAGATAACCGTAATCCCGTGCCTTTTGCAGATGGATGCAAGTTCCTTTAAAGTATCTTTTTCCCAGACAATTCCGGCTGGATTGTGAGGATTGCACAGAATTAGCAACTTGCAGGAGGAATCGCTTTCGAGAAGTGCTTCCAGGCCCGGAAGGTCCATTTTATATCCGCCCTCCGGCAGTTCAATCAGCGGGTTGCGGGCCACTTCTATTCCGCAGGCCTCCGGCACAAGGTGGAAGGGATGGTACACAGGTGGCTGAATCACCACTTTTTCGCTTTTTGAGAGAAGGGCTCTTACCGCAAGGCCGATACCTTTGACTATACCCGGGATAAAGGAAATCCACTCCTCCTGAATAGCCCAGCTGTGGCGGTCGAGTTCCCATTTGCAAATCGCCTTTGCGTGTGCCGGGTCCGTGATGGTGTAACCATAGATGGGATGCTCCATCCTCTTTTTAACGGCATCGGTTATGAAAGAAGGTGTTTCGAACTCCATATCGGCCACCCACAACGGGATGAGGTCGGCCTTTCCGAAGAATTTTTCAAGCCTGTCGTATTTGAAACTTCCTGTTCCCTTACGGTCGGTTATCTTGTCGAAATCGTACATATTATGTGGTTGATTTACTTGTCTATTACTCCGCTGCCTATCATTTCCTCTCCGTCATAGAGTACAGCGAACTGTCCGGCGGTGATGCCTCTCTGCGGGCTGTCGAATACAACGAAAAGCCCATTGTCCCTCATTGTTACCCAGGCCGCTTGCAAGGGCTGGCGGTAGCGTATTCGCACACTCAGATGGCGAACCTCTCCCGGCTTGAAGGCCAGGTCCGGGCGAATCATATGAATCTCCTTCGGAGCTATGCGCAGACAACTGCGGGAGAGCCCCTTGTGAGTATGCCCTTCGCCTACATAGATGATATTCTTTTCAGTATCGGTAGCGATGATGAACACGGGCTCTTTGTGCCCGCCAACGTTCAGGCCCTTGCGCTGGCCCACGGTATAGAACTGGCATCCTTCGTGGCTGCCTATGATTTTGCCGAAGGGGTTGTCTTTATAACGGGTTTTGCGGATATGCTTCTTGCCGGAGCGATATGTTTCAGTTTCGAAGTTGATGTCGTATTCAACAGGGCGGCTGAGGCGCAGGAGAACATCATCCGGCAGAGCGGCTATCTTTTCTCCGTCGAGAGGAGTTGCGGCAGCGGAGGGCATTTCCTTATCCTCTGAAATATAGGAGGTTATGAGATTGGCTCTGCTACCGTCGCAGGTCAGCGACGACATGGTATCGCTGATGAATTGATATTGCGGGTTATTCTCGTAATAGGCGTCGAACACCTCTACGATGTTACCTTCTTTAGGGCTCAATTTCTGCTTCAGGAAGGTAGGCAGGTCTACCTTTCCGATAAAGCAAATTCCCTGGGAATCCTTTTTTTCAGCCGACATCAGATCGGCTTTGCGGGCAATTTCGCGAACTTCGCTCTTGAGGAGATGGCCTATGGGGAACAAAGCCTTCGCAAGCTGGGCCTGGCTGAGGCCGCAGAGAAAATAACTCTGGTCCTTACCGGGGTCGCTGCCTTCTAAAATCTTGTATAGAGGCTCTCCGTCTGGACCTTTAACCGGCTGTCCTTTCTCGTCGAGGACGGCTTCCTTGCGGCAATAGTGCCCGGTAGCCACCATGTCGGCGCCAAGTTTCTTGGCCGTTTCCCAGAATGCGTCGAATTTGATTTCGCGGTTGCAGAGGACGTCGGGGTTGGGGGTGCGGCCCTTGGAATATTCGTCGAACATATAATCGACAACCCTCTTGCGGTACTCTTTGGATAAATCCACGAAATAGAAGGGGATGCCAATCTTGCGGGCCACCATCTCAGCCACGAAGCGGTCTTCTTCCCATTCGCAGTCGCCGTGAAGGGTAGGGTCGGCGTCGTGCCAGTTCTGCATGAACATTGCGAAAACGTCGTAGCCCTGCTGCTTGAGCAGCAATGCCGCAACGCTTGAATCCACTCCTCCGGAGAGTCCGACGCAGATTTTCATTCCCCTACTTTTGAATCAAAGCAAAAAAAGGGAAAGCTTAGTACATCGCACCGCTACAACCTCCTACCCTTGCTGCCTTCCGGCCCTGGGGGAGTTTGGAGGGAGCTGGTCGTGTACGACTTTCCCATCGGCAAAGGTAGTACATTTCCGGGAATTTACAAAAGCGTATTCAGATTATTTCCCCTATCTGTACTTCCTCCCATTCCACGAGTTCGAAAGTAAGGGATTCTTCATCGAAGGAGAAGGGCAGGTCCGGGGCGGTGACGCCGAATCTTTTTATAGTCAGTTTCTTGATATGGTAAAAAGTGTTTTCTGAAATGTCGTCGATTGTAACCGGGAAGTAGCAGCGCAGGCCTCCAATCCTGCACGCGAGTATAACCCGTGTTTTTCGCGGAGTCCATCCGGGGCCGGCTTCCCGCGAATAAGCCTCGCCAATGCAGTGATTCGGGCCGGTGTACAGTGTTTTGTCGAGCGCGGTACTGCTGCCGTAAGCCAGGGAAGAGCCACCGAGAGTAGTCCCTGCCAGAGGCGGAAGAGGCATCTGTCCGAGCCCGGAACCCCTTGCTCCGGAGGGCATGAACCAGTTTTCGATGCCGCTAAGGTCGTCGTAATCGAAAACCTTGAACCTCCCTTTGCCGTTAATGACAAAGAGACTGTCAAGGATTATGCTTTCTCCTGCGTAGGGCGGCTCCTCGAGGCGGTTCTCGACCGTGCCTACGGTGATTTTGGCGAGAGGTCTATAGGCCTGAATCTGAACGGTCTGCGGCCCCCGCTGGAGCATATATCCGCAGATCGTCCCGACAGCAGGCAGGTTGGGCAGGGTTACTTGAGAGATGTCGGCCTGCAGGTCTTCGGGGTTAATGCCGGAACTGCACCCCGGAATGTTTATGGCTATGAAAATATCGGCTTGATAATCCGCGGAACAGGTGATTTCCACTTCGTCGTCGGCTCCGTAGCCGAAGTAACTCTCGAGCGGAGTGCGTATCCACGCCGCCAGATTTTCCGTGCTGCCTCCTGAAGCCTTTAACGAAAGCTTCGAATAAGCCTTCTCTTCGGGCTCGTCTGCCTCTGAGTAGGGCTGAAGACGGGTCGGAGCCTTTACGCAGCCCCCGGTCAGGAGGGCTGCAAGGCACATAGCCAGGCATATTGTCCTAGAATTCAACAGTTCCATAATCAGTTCCGTTATCCCATTCTTTTGTGAGAATCTCCACCCTGACCGTGGTTTTGTCGATGAAAATCATGGCATCATCCAGGCTCTCTTTCTGCCAGTCAAAGCCCGACTCGGCGATGTATTCTCCGAGAGGATAGGTCTTTGGAAAGAAAGCGGTACGGACGGTGAGCTTCATCGATTCGTCGGCCTGCCTTGGCACCCTTATCAGGAACTTGTTCCGTGAAAGGGTATCCGGAGAAAAGACGAACGCACCTCCGTGCGGGGCAAGGGTAGCGGCATCGAAGCCGTCCCAGCTGCTTTCGAGCTTGACATCCCCGGGCAGATAACTGTTTCCGTCGGAGAGATGGATGAAGAGAGAACACCACTGCTTCCGAAGCCTCAATGTATCTGAAGCACTTTCTCCATAGCAGTTCAGAGTGTTTCTGTGTACAAAAACGCTGTCGGCCTGGCATCCTTCGCGGATTATCACGTTGTCTGCTCCGGAAACGTCACCGTTCGAAAGGTCGAAGACTGCATAAAAGCCTACCGTCCCTTTTACTATTGACATTACCACGGGTTTGCCATCTGTAAAGGAGCCTCTCGGGAACCGTTTCACCGAGTATGCCTGCCCGTTGTCTTCATTTACAAGGTGGATGGTGTTGCCGAACTTCTCGTATCTTGTAAATTCGACAGACGGATCAGGATAAATGCTCAGTATGCACGGGCATCCCGAACGTTCTTCCTTTACGGAGCACGATGACATGCAGAAGAATGGAAGTGAAGCTGCCACCATTCGGAATAAAACGCGGAAGATGCCGGCCGTCAGCGTCGGTTTCATGATAAAGGTCTAGAATTCAAAGTTTCCGTCGCTCGTTTCGTTGTTGTAGGATCCCAGGATTACACCTGTCTCCCAGTCCTTTATCTCAACATTGAAAGAACACTCTGCCTTAGTTACAGGGAGGGAAGGATCCTCGGAACCGAGTCGCTTGATGGTGATGTTGTTGATTGTATAATGATAGTTCGGTTGAGTGTAGGGAAGTCCGATACTGTAGTAGTATGTCCTTGTGGTACTTCCGATTGTCATTGTGGTCTGCAGCACCAGCTTGGTTGTATTGTCGGCTACGGTTTCATCATCGCTTTCAACAGAGCAGTTCGGATAGGTAAAGAAGGAAATTCCCGCGTTGAGGATGTGTGTGCTGTTGCTGGAAGCCGGGTAAAGAATTCCGTTCTGAGGAACCATGCAGGTATTTGTACTAACCGAAGCGTTGTCGCTGATTGGTACACCGCCGGAGTAGGTGAATGTTGCGGTGCTGTAGAAATTGTAGAAACCATTGGCAGCATCTTTGCTCGCGGCGGGGATGGCAAAGCTGTAGTACGGGAGTGTATTTGCTCCGTCAGCAGCGGGTGTAAAACCTGTCGGCATCCCGGAATCTCCGGCACCCAATGCGCTGACACCCTGGATTCCGAAAACGTCGGATACATTTCCGTTAATGTATTTTGCCTGTTTGGGAACGTTCATCAGGTAAATTTTGTTTACGCTGAACTCACCGGCCGCAAGGGCTGGTGAATCAAAGGATCCCTGAATGGTTTGAAGAGAGATTTTGGAAACAATACGCCGGCAGACTATGTCAATATCGTTCATTGAGCCAGTCTCAAGCTCAGCTGAGGTTGCTCCTGCCATTATCAGGTTACCTGCATAGTTTGAACTGAACTCGGAAATTGCCGAGAGCAGGTCGTTCTCATTTGTGACAGATGCAGCTACAGATGATTCGGCGTTTACAAGGACATAAACATTCTTCAATCCGGCTGTTGCGTTGAGGTCGACACTGGTATTGTTCCCTGCATAATCCAGGACGACTTTTTTATAGATTTCGAGCATATTGAGTGACTGAGATTCACTGTTTTTGTCGAATACGAATACATCTACAGTGCTTATTCTGTCGTCAGCATCGGCTTCAATGGTTTCCTTTGTGGCTACTTTAGAGCCGATTCTGATAGTCATTGATGCCAGATTTTTCCCGTTTGTGGAGATTGCTTCTTCGGGAGAAGTTTCTCCTTTTTTGCAGGAAACTGACATTGCCGCAAATGCGCCTGCGGCGAGGGCGAGAAGAAATTTTGTTTTCATTTGTTTAAAAGATTAATTGGTTGGTTGATATGGTTGGTTAATAATCTCTGTTAAGACCGTATTCCTTTATCAGCCTGCTGATTTCAGGGTCGAGATTTCCGCGGCTGATAAGGGCGGGGTTCAGGTTGCAGGCCTTGATGTAAAGTTCGGCGGCCTCGTCGTTTTTCCCCAGCCTGCTGTAAACCAGGGCCAGCAGGTAGCAGACCTTGTCGGTTTGCTCAAGGCGGAGCAGTATGTCAAGAGCCGTGGCGTTGTAGTCCATTGCGCAGCAGGCTACGGCGGCATTGTAGTCATTGTACGGCCTCAGGAGGCTTACCGCTCTCTTGTAGTCGAGTGCCTTTATGGCTTCCAGTCCGAGAGCATATACGGTATCAGGTTCTGTGGTATGAACGGTATCCTTCAGCATACCTTTCCTGTGCATATGGAAGTCGAACCTGACTGTTCTGAGTTGCGGGTATAGCCTTTCCCTGAGGTACTTGTACAACTGACTCCTGCTTCGCAGGTACTCCTCCCGGGCGTCCGGATCCGCCTTTGCCGCTGCCGCGAGGTAGAACCGCCTTGACTCGGCGCTCATGACACTGTCCCTTTTTACAAGGAGGTCAAGCTGCTCCCAGTTTTCTGCTACGCTTCCCGGCGAGAACTTTACGTTGCTCCCGTTTGCCCGGGCCCTGTGCATCCTGCCGGCTTCATCGACTTCAAAGCCCCTTTCGCGGACAAGTGAGTCGGATACTTCCTTCAGGAAGCCCTTGAAATATCGTCCTACGGAGCCGGCTCTTTCACCGGCCAGCCTGCGGTTGAAGCTGAATCTCCCTTCCGGAGAGCATGAGGCAGTGACGACGATGGAATCAAAATCGAAGCGCGTATCTCTTGCAAGGCAGGAAAGATTGGATTTGATTCTCCCTATTTCCCTGGCGTTTGCCCCTCTGGACTGGTCAATGGTGCTGCTTCCGGCTTCAAAGTCGATATAACAGGTGGAATTTGCCGAGACCTTCCGCTCTATGACCTTCTTGACAAACCTTTCAATAGGCTCGGTCAAGCTGCTAAGAGAACTGATGTAGAAATCAAGAGGAGCACCTTCGGGCATATTGTAAATGATGCGGTCTTCTTCGTATATGTCTCCTCCAAGGGCGACGCTGACTTTCCTCAGCCCGGGTTTGGTGTCGATGGTCTGGGTGTAATGGAATGTCAGGTCTTTACTGAAGTCCGTCAGAACGGTGTCAACCCGGAGTCCTGCCCTCTCGAGGGGCATTTTTATATATCTGGATTTCATCTTTCCCTTCATTGCAATTTTCCGGTTGTTCCTCCTTACAAGATGAGCAAGGGTGTAATGTCTTACCGCTTCTTTCTCCGACACCCCGAAAGCAGAGGTGAAAACACTGTCGTTTACAAGGCTTGAATCCTGTTTGAACCTGTACAGGGCCGGGATATTCCTGCGGATGAACACTTCCAGCTGATGACGGTCGAGAAAATCCAGCGAATCGGTGATGATGGACGAAAGGAAACGCTCGTAGAGCTGGTATCCACGAAGCTGGGCCTTGCGGTAAAGGATGCCGGTGAGCCTGAGCGGCTCAAGGTCCAGGGTATCGCCTGCGCGAATTATCCTTGGCGTGAATTCCAGCATCCATTCTTTTGATATCATCTCCTTCGGGACGCTTATGTCGAAGGCAAGGGATACTTTTCCTCCACGCTCGGCCACGTTCTGGAATCTCGCGGTTACTACTGCGGCTTTGAGATTGTCGAATCCTACCATCTCTCCGTTGTCGTCAATCTCCGTTCTCATTCCGGAGCTGACTGCTTCCTCTTCACATTCCTGAAGGGCGCTCTCTCCAAGTTTTCTTATGGCAAGGCCGTTTGGAGGTGAAGGCTTCTCGGGGGGAAGATTAAGGCTGGCCGAAATCTGTTCGCTGCGAATTGCCTTCAGCCGTGAGGCCGGGAAGCAGGAGCACAGTGCCAGAAGGGCCGCAATTATAAACGCGAGTCTTTCCATCACCCGGAACTATACGCTTACGGCTTCTTCCTGATCGACCTTTTCAACTTTAGTGGCAATTATTTCCAAGGCCTCCTTCTCGTTCCCGTTCGAATCCGTGAATGTGCGTGTGCGCATGCGGCCGACCGCGTGTACTGCGTTTCCTTTTTTAATGGAGGCGGCATTCTCAATCGACTTTCCTTCGCGGGCGATGACGGTGAACCACATAGTTTCTACTACGCCCTGGCCATCACGGCCTTTGTAAATGTAATTTGTCGCGACTGAAATGTTCGCAATGGTGGATTCTTCAAAGTTCGTAATGCGTACGTTTCCTACGAGACCCTGAACTTCAATCCGGTTGAATTGTTCCATAATACTAAAGGTTTATTTGTTGGACAAAAACCGTCTTCGCCGAGCAGACCGATTATCTGCTTCCCGGACGGTCCGGCGACAAAGTAAAATGGAAACAATATGCTCGAAACGCTTTTTACGATTCTTATGATTTAAATATACGATTCTTTGTTTCGGCCATCTCGGGCAAACCCGCTCGAAAAGTTTGCTTTATAGCCCCGATAATAAAAATCGTATAAAAGTTTGGCCGATTATGCGGAAAAATTTGCGGAAAAGGATAATGTTGGCGAACTTGACCTGCGACGTATTGAAAACGCTTGGTATGGATTATCCTCTGAAATCAGAATCACCCGGGCATAACTGCCTCGAATGCGGAAATCAGCTTCCCTACAATGCCCGCCACGGCAAGAAGTTCTGCAGCATTTCCTGCAAGAACAGGTTTCATAACCGGCAGCAGATGGGCCCCAGGACAATGAAGGTGAGAATACTCGCCATACTTGAAAAGAATCACCGCATTCTCTCGGAGTTGCTTGAAGACGATATTACCTCCGTTCCCATGTCAAATCTTCTGGTGCTTGGATTCAACCCTATGTACGCAACCTGCTGCTATCGTCTCAACCGCAGGGAAATGAGGATGTGTTTCGACATCAGTTTCTGCATGACGGCATCCAGAATCTATGACCTCGCATATACTGCCGATTTGACGGCACCTACATCCATGTGAAAAGAAAACCTATACTTCAGTATTCTCTCTCCGGTATGCCTTCGGCGTACAGTTGTACCTTGCCGTAAAGTTCTTGAAGAAGGTTCCCCTGTTCGAGAATCCCGAACGGAAGATAATCTCATCGACCGTCATCTTGGTCTTGCTCAGCAGCTGGGCGGAATATGCCAGACGGTATTCGCGGATGATGTTGCTGGGCGTAATGTTGACTATGCCGTCGAGTTTGGCGTACAGATTACGTACGCTAAGGTGCATTTCGTCGGCGATGAAGCGGGTGGTCATGTCGGGATTCTGCAGATTGCTGCGGATGATTCTGTAGAGGCGGTCGAGGAATTCTTTTTCTTCGCGGTGTAACTTCTTGCCCTCGCTGAATGTGTACGCACTCACGGAAGACCTGAAGTAATCTTCGAGAGAAGCAACCCGGCGCAGGTTCTGCTGTACTGCGAACGACAGGGCCTTGACGTCGATTGGCAGGGTAATCCAGACGTCGGCGGGTATATCGCCCTGTTGTTCGGCAATCATTATTACCGGAATCTTTACGGTCTGTTTGTTCTCCTTAAGCTGACGAATTGCCGACTCCCGCTCTTTTTCCATGCCGAGCCACTCGCAAATAACTATATCGGGGATATCCTTGCTTAAGATATCCAGGAAGGATGAAGCGTCTGTCATTATATGTATCCTGAATTCATCCTTGAAGAGCATTTCAACTATTTTGATGATTTCAGGGTGTGTCGACAGCACGAGCATATACTGCATGTCGGGGCCTTCCTGGCGTGCCGCTACTCCGCTGGTGGAACTCTTTCCAAACAGGGCAGGTGCCTCTCCCGTATAAGAAAGCGGCCCGCTTATGGAGGTTTCGGCCTGTATCCTCGGAAGTCGGATGGAAGATATTGAGTAAGCACCTTCGTGCGATATCTTGAGATGTCCGCCTATAAGGTCTATACGTTTATGGCAGACGGCGAGCCGGAGTTCGTCATGAAGGTCGTCGCTTTTCTTCGCGGCCTGCTGCAGAGACTCGATGAGTCGGTCGGCATCGACAACGCCGGAAGTAATCTTGGCATTTGGCCATTTCCCCTCCATCGATATCTGTACCATCAAATCTTCTCCCTTGCGCGAGACAGTCAGAGAGACTCTCTTTTCTCCTTCCGCGCGGAAGAAAGCATTGGTCAGAAGGAGGTCTATAAAACTGATGATTTCAGAAGGGTATCCCGTCCAGATAAGGTCTTTCGGGATATCCTGCGAAAATTTCACACCGGCTCCTTTAGCCAGCTCGGAGTAGGTGTCGAGCAGCTCCGAGAAAATGTCGCCGAGCGAGAAGACCACAGGCTCCGGCAGGCTTTCCTGGTCAGGAGTCCCGAGAGTAAGCTCACGCATCAGCTTAAGGGTGTGCCTTGCCCTGTCGTAATACCTGAGGGCGTCTTCCGCCTTGGTGCGTATATATTCGTCGGAGTGGTGGTAATCAATTATCTTCTGACAGGGGGCCGAGAACATTGCAACCGGAGTCTGGACCTGGGTGGCGAAGTTGTGGAGCAGGCGTATTTTTGATGCGTTGGCTTCCTCGCGGCGCCGGGCTTCGAGCCTTTCCGCGAGAATCTTGCGCCTGCGTTCATTCCTCCTCGATATAAAGAACCAGATGCTTCCGGCAATCGAGAGGAATAATACGACGACTATGAATTTTGCGAACTTTGTAGCGTAAAACGGCGGCTTGATTCTGACTCGCAGTGTCATTTGGGGGCCTTCGAGGCCTGTAGCATCGTTACGGTATTTGATATTGAGGGTGTATTCGCCGTAGTGAACTCCCTGAAAGGGTATTTCGGATGAGCTTTCCAGCCATATATCGTTCAGCTGCTTTAAATTGTAGAGGTAAACGTAGTTTTCGCCGTTGATGAAGTCGATTGCCTGTACGTTGAGAGCTGAAAGCTTTTTGCCCGGAGGAATGCTCAGGATATTCTCGTCCATGTATGATGCCGGGGCTTCCTTTTGTCCGTCAATGACCAGCGATTGAAGCGTTACAGGCGGGGTAAAGGCTTTTCCAAACTCGCCCAAGTGCGCAATGCTTACCCAGCCTTCGGCGCCGCCGAACATAATGGTGCCGTCGGGGCAAATGAATGATGCACCGTCGGAAAATTCATTGAAAAGCAAGCCATAACCGTATCCGTATCTGGTATATCGGCCATCGAAGGGGGAGTAGCGCACAAGACCGTTGTTCGTGCTCAGCCAGAGTCCGCCAAGGCTGTCCTGGCGGATTTCGTGTATTACCGTACCGCTGAAGCCGGTGGTAATGACCTTTCCGGCGGAATCCATTTGAAGCAGGCCGCAGCCGGTTCCGAGCCACAGGGAGCCGTTGCTGCCATTCCTGATCGACCATACGTCGTTTGCGGTTTCGGGGAGATTGTCGTTCAGCATATGAACCTCCGTCTCGTCCCTGTCGGGGAAATAGTGCAGCAGTCCGTCGCCGCGGCTCCCTATCCAAATCGAACCGTCGGCCCCGGGGCAAAGGCAGAAATAGAAATTGGAGCCAGTCTTGAGCGACGGAGTAGGTACCTTCTTCCAGCCTGTCGCAAGAGGAACCGTGCCACCGGATAAACTTATAAGGAATACTCCATGCCCGACTGTCGAAACCCACAGTTTATCCGGTGAACTCTCGTAGAAGGCGTGAATATACTGCAACTCTTCCGGGATCTTTCCTGTCAGGGAATGAATCTTTCCGTCAGTATAGGAGTAATACCTGATGCCGGCTCCCTCTGAGCCTATCCATATCAGATTGCGGCTGCTCTCGCAGAGGGCATATACAGCTTCATTCGACATTTCGCCTCCCAGGTAATCGACTTTATTGTAGTCGCGCAGGTTGATGCCTTCCCTGTAATCACGAATCCGTACTATTCCGTCGCCTTTGGTGCCAAGCCAGAGGGAGTTTTGCCTGTCAAGGAGGATGGTTCGTACAGGGGTTGAAAACTCTCGGCCGAAGTCGGTCATCTTATAAGAGTGGAAGTCATAGGGGCCTTTTGCAAACATAACCAGGCCGTGTCCGTCGGTGGCAACCCAGAGTACATCCTGATTGCGGTCTTTCATTATGGTGAAAACTCCGCATTCGAGCGGAAGCCGCCCGGCGGCGTATTTCTTTTCGGAGAGAGGATTGAAGAGGAACACCGAGACTCCGTCGTACTGGAAAGAGACTAGATAATCTTCACCTATATGTATTATATCCGATACTGTTCCGTGTCTGGATATCTCCTTGCGGAGGTCGAGGATATACTCCCATCTCTGGAAATCATAGCGCAGGAGTCTGCCGTCATCGCTGATTGCAAGGATTTCGTTCTTGCCTGCCTTCCCAAAAATAAACTGCTGTGTATTGGTGTAAAATGTATTATTTAGATGGGGGGGGGTAGAAGAATCCAGGAGCCCTTTTGTAGTTAAAATGTACAGTTTCCCGTCGGCCGCGGTACCACTGGAAAGGACCTCTTCATACTTCAGTATGTCCGGCCGTTCTATTTCGGTGAAAACTTCTTTTTCGCCGTCATAGGCAAACAGATGATTGGATTTTGTGAGCACCAGTGTACTTTCTTCTTCTGAGGAAAGCAGGCGGTACATTCCGCTAAATTGCGTGAATCTCTTCTGTACTCGTCCGTCGTCCACCAAATCCAGTCCGTAGTCCGTGACCACCCAGAACATTCCGTCTATGTAGGGATGAATCTTCTCGACAAGGTTGCCTGAAAGCGACAAATCGTTCTCCCGGCCTCCGTTGAAGCTTAACATGGTCTGGCCGTTCCAGATATTCAGGCCCTCGCAGGTGCCTATCCAGATACGTCCTGAGGTGTCCTGGGTGAGGCTGAGCACCGAGTTGTTGCTCAGGCCCTCCGGGCCGGATATGGTGCGGACGAAATCTGCACGGCCCTGTATGGAGGAAAGGATAAAAACAATGACGGGAACAAGCCTGTATAGTGGACTGCGGTTTTTCATGAAAACGTACATTTTTCCAAATATATCAATAATTCCCGGCCGTTGCAATAAAATCATACTTTTCTTTCATAATAATGTACTTTTATAAGGTTTGAATCGATTTATCTTTGACCTTGCTTAAAAATCGACAATCAACGTAAACAATAACCTTATGTTTTCACTAAAATTCAAATCCATCCGTACGGTACTGCTTCTTGCAGGCCTGGTTTGCGGCCTGGTTCTCGCTCCGCGTGAGGCAATGGCCCAGACTACCGGCCTGGATGTGAGCGGAACCGTCAAGGATGCCACCGGCGAGGCCATTATTGGCGCAGCCGTGATGGTGTCCGGTTCAACGACCGGCGTGGCTACCGACCTGGACGGAAACTTCTCCCTTGCAGGGGTCCCCGCGGGAGCGAGCCTTGAAGTCAGTTGCATCGGTTACAAGACCTCTGTAATCCCGGTCGGTTCACAGACGGTACTGAACATAGTCCTTGAAGAGGACATGAACTTCCTCGACGAAGTTGTTGTAGTAGGTTATGGTACAACCACAAGACGCCACATCGTCTCATCTGTATCAACAGTAAGTCAGGAAGCCCTTGCCGACAGGCCGGTTGCCAATGTACAGCAGGCTCTCCAGGGTGCAGCCGCCAACCTTATCATCCAGAACCGCAGCTACGACCCTACCGCCGGAGACCAGATGAATCTCTCCATCCGCGGTGTCGGAACCATGGGTAACAATACTCCGCTGGTCGTTATCGACGGAGTTCCCCAGGCTGATGCATCCAGGATGAACGACCTCAACCCCAATGACATCGAATCCGTAAACATCCTCAAGGATGCCGGTTCATCCGCCATCTACGGTGCCCGTTCTTCCAATGGCGTCATCCTCATTACCACCAAGGGCGGCAAGAAGGAAAAAGCTCCCGAAATCCGTTTCGGAGCCCAGCTGGGTATGCAGAACCCCCACATCCTCTTCTCGCCGGTGTCTTCTTACAAGAATGCCATACTGCGTAACGAGGCCCTTGCCAACGTAGGCAAGTCTCCCATCTTTACGATAGCAGAAATCGAGAGCTTCAAGGAGCACGGCGACTGCGAGCCTTTCATGAAACAGGCCATGCGCAATGCCCTCCAGCAGAATTACAACATCAGCGTAACCGGCGGAACCTCCAAGACTACATATATGGTATCCGGCTCATTCTTCGACCAGGAGTCCAACTACGTAGGCCCTCATTACGGAAATTCCCGCTACAACCTTCGTACAAGCGTTACAACCGAATGGGATCGCCTGAAAATCGGCGCCAACATCAGTTATGCCCGCAACGAAGTTTATTCTCCCGTTACTTCGGGCTTCCTCTTCGCCGACCTCGCCAGGTTCCCAACCTACTGGTTCTACCGCACACACGACGAGAACGGTGTCTTCTACGGCAACAACTATAAGTTCGGAAGTACCGGAACCGTCCTGGCCGACCTTATCGCCGGCGGATACAACAAGCACGACAACGACTACCTCTCAGGTACGTTCACCGGTGATTTCAAGATTATCGACGGCCTGAAACTCCGTACCGTCATCAACGCCGAAACGCGTACTTCGCACCGCTTCACCGACAAGAAGACCTATATGGTAGCGATGGACAATGGCCCGGCCTGGTCCGATCCGTCCACGGCCGTTATCGGCGGCAATATCACTGAGCCCGCCGACGACTGGGTGGGCCGCGACACTTACCTGAGCAGCCAGATTCTCCTTGACTTCAACAAGGATTTCGGCCCGCACAGCATTACGGCTCTCCTCGGATGGTCGCAGGAATCGAGCAAGCACTATGGCGTAGAGGTATCCAAGAAGTATCTCAACGACCTTAACCAGCCCGGCTCCGATACTATCGTGGAGGAAGGTTCGTATCTCTCATCGGAAGACAACAACCGTTATGCCCTGCGCTCCTGGTTCGGCCGTGCCACCTATTCATATAAGGACAGGTACTATGCGGAGCTTACTGCCCGCTACGATATGTCGTCGAAATTCCTCAAGGCCCGCAACGCCGGTTTCTTCCCGGCCATTTCCCTCGGCTGGAGGCTCTCCGACGAGGATTTCATGGTCAAATACAAGGAGCGTTTCGGCGACCTCAAGCTCCGCGCATCTTATGGCTTGAACGGTAACCAGCAGGACGTAGGACTTTACGACTTCATGACCACCTACGGCATCTGGCAGCACGCCTACGGCTTCAATGGCAAGACCGCAGCCGGCCTCATGTTCACCATGGGTAACGAATCCCTTACCTGGGAGACTTCCAAGACTTTCAACGTGGGTGTTGATGCCTCCTTCCTGAAGAACAAGCTCAATGTCAACTTCGACTGGTTCTACAAGCGCACCAGCGACATCCTCCTTTCGCCTATCGTCACCGGCATGTACGGTGCCAGCATCGCAAAGGAGAACAGAGGTAAAATGGACAACAAGGGCTGGGAGCTCACCGTGAGCTACGATCTCAGCTCCGGCGGTTGGGAGCATCACTTCTCCTTCAACCTCGCTGACTCCCAGAACGAGGTCGTTTCCTACGGTTCCCCTACAATCTTTGGAAACGACGGAGTAACCGTCATTATCATGGAAGGCCTTCCGCTCAACGCCTATTACGGCTACAAGACCGACGGCTTCTTCAAGACCTATCGTGAGATTCAGGAGAGTGCCGTTCCTACGACCATCAACCGCGACCAGCTTCGCCCCGGCGACGTCAAGTACGTGGATATGAACAAGGATGGCGTGATAGACGAAGACGACCGTACCTATCTCGGTTACGGCTTCCCCCGCTACACCTTCGGCTTCAGCTACGGAGTGCGCTGGAAAGGCTTCGACTTCAATATTCTCCTTCAGGGTGTGCTCAAGAGGACCAACGCCATCCGTGGCGAACTCTTCGAACCCTTCCACGTAGATTACGGTACCACGATGTACGAGCATCAGCTCGACTACTGGACACCCGACAACCAGGATGCCCGCTGGCCTCGCCTTACCGCCTACGGCTCCGACAGCCAGGCCAACAACTGGGGTCAGCCCGGATCCGGAATCAATATGATCAACGGCGCGTACCTGCGCGTGCGTAATATCCAGTTTGGATATACCCTCCCTGAAAAGTGGACCCGTCCGCTCGCCATGAAATCCTGCAGGATTTTCATCGACTGCCAGAATCCTTTCACCTTCACGAAGTACTCCTTCGTCGATCCTGAAACCACCGAGTTCGGCAGCAACATGAGCCGCGGCGGCGCCAACTCCGCACGTAATTACCCGACCCTCCGATACTTCGGCGGCGGCATTAACTTAGTATTCTAAAAGGAGACGCACTATGAAAATGAAAAACAGCATACTTGTCTGGTCAAGTGCAACACTGCTTTTCCTGGCCTCCTGCGTAGGTCTTGAGCAGTATCCGACAAATTCATATACCGACGACACCTATTGGCTGGTTCCCGCTAACGTCGATGCCGCCCTTAACCTGGGCTACAACCAGTGCTGGAACGCCGACTTATATTGGTGCAACAACCTCCTCAGCGACGACGTGTTCGGCAGCCGCCACAGCGGCGACAATCTTCTCGTCGCAACAGGTCTTGCAACCACTTCCAACGGTCGCTTCTCCAGCGAGTGGAATGGTTGCTACCAGGAGCTCCGCACCTTGCATACGGCTCTTGACAACCTCGACAGAATGAACATCGACGATGCCACGAAGGCCCGCTACGAGGCCGAGTGGAGGCTTATGCGCGCATTCACTTACCTGCGCCTCATCACCTGGTTCGGCGACGTTCCTTTCTTTACTACGAATCCGACTCTCCCTGAGACCAAAGTTGTTTCAAGGAGCCCAGAAGCCGAGATTCGCCAGTTTATCCTCGATGAACTCGAATTCGCAGCTGGCAGGCTTCCGCTCAATACCCAGATTCCTGCCACCGAGTACGGCCGCTACACTGCTGGTACCGCCGTGGCAATCAAGGCAAGGGCATACCTGCTCAACAACGACTGGGCCAACTGCGCCGCCGAATGCGCAAGGCTGATCAACGGCACCGAGTATGGTTCATACCGCCTCGCCGACAATTACGCCTCGCTGTTCACCAGTGGTCACTACGGCCCCGAGTCGATAATGACCATCGAATTTGCCTACGAAGGCAGTGCCAACCACATTCTTCGCAGCTGGTCAACCGGCCAGAGACTTCCGCAGTCAATCGGCTACGGCGGAATCGTGGAATTCTCTCCCACCCAGGAGCTTGTGGATGCATTCCGCAAGACCAACGGCTCCGTAGCAGGCGATACCGACTACGCCGACCGCGACCTTCGCTTCTATTCCACCATTGCCTATAACGGCTGCACCCTCACCATTCCTCCCGCACTCGGCGCCAAGATTATCGGTTCCGAGGGAGTTGGCCGCGGTACTTATACCTGCTGGACCAGGCCCGAGGATGCTGAGATCGCCCTTCGCCGCGACCCTTCGCTCAAGGATGCCTACGACGGCTCCCAGGACCGCACCGCTACCGGATACTATAATATAAAGAATTATGCTCCCGAGACCATCGGCCCCGGCGGCGGTTCTTACAAGCCCATTATGGAAATCCGTTTTGCCGACGTACTCCTTATGTACGCAGAGTCTATGAACGAGCTCGGAGAGATGACCGACGAGATCTGGAACAAGACCATCCAGCCCCTGCGCCGCAGGGCCGGCTTCAATGATTCCTGGTGCAACACCATCCCTGCCTCGCAGGAGGAGAAACGCCAGGCCATCCGCGAAGAGCGCCGCTGCGAACTCGCCCTTGAGGGCCGCAGGTGCTTCGACCTCCGTCGCTGGGCCGTCCTCGACAATCCGTCCATCCGTGAGACAGGCTCCGCCTATCTGACTTCCACCGCTACCGGTGCTCCCTTCCAGGATGACGGTTCGAGAATTGTCTGCCAGAGCCCGTACAGCATCATGTACTGGTTCCCCATCCCTCAGAGCGAAAGGGATATCAATAAGAACCTTACCCAGAACCCCGGTTGGTAAACCCTAAAACGAAATGAGTATGATACGCAATATATTGACTTTATCAGCAGTATCCCTTCTCGCCCTGCTTGCTTCCTGCAGTAAGGACGGAAGAAGCATCAACTATGACATTCGTCCCGGGAACCAGCTTTATCTCCCGATGAACGAGGAATTTGCCGACCTCTCCGAGGGTCAGCCCGTTCAGTTCGAATGGGCCCCTTCAATGGCCGAAGACAACGGCTATGTCTCTTATGAGGTTCTCTTCGACCGCCCCGGCGGAAACTTTTCCAATCCTGCCGGCCGTGTAGCATCGCAGATCAACGGTTCCAGGAGCTATGTTTCCCTCAGTGCAAAAGTTCTGAGCGACATCGCCCGTTCTACCGGTATAGGAATCTATTCTGTAGGCTCGCTCCAGTGGACGGTCAGGGCTTCCAAGGGGATTGGAGGCGCTATTTATACCGAAAGTCGCACCATCTCCGTAAGGACGATGAACTCGATGGATCCTCTGCCCGAACGAGTTTTCGTCCTGGGAGATGGTCTTGCGGCTGAGGAACCCGAAGACGGCATCGAGATGACCGTATCGCGCGGCATCGACAAACAGGACCCTGAAAAGGGCTCCTTCGAGTGCTTCACCAAGATTCGCGGAGGCGTTCCCTTCCAGATCAAGGACGAACTCGGCAGGTATTACCGCCTGAATCCTACCGGCTCCATGGAATATTCCACCGAGGCTATAGAATCCACCATCCCCGACAACGGAATCTATTGGATAAGGATGGACTTTGACGGAATGGTATGGCAGAAGGATGTAGTCTTGAAAATCGAATACTACGCTGCCAGCTGGTCTGAAGACCGCATGACCACCGACCGCCGTACCATGACCTACGAAGGCAACGGAGTATGGTCGTTGCTCAATTATCCCAACACAATATCCGTGAATGAGGCCGGCGATACCCGCCACCGCTTCGATGCCACCCTCGGCGATGACAGCATGGTATACCTCGGTACCGAAGCCTCGCTCGGAAGTACCTATACTACCGATTACCTCAAGGTGAATTTCTACACCGACGAGACTATCGGCAGCAAGGACTGGGACAAAACCTACAACTTCCTGCTCTCCGACGCCGGCCGCACCTTCGACTGCTACCTGCGCCTGAATTCCGATAACGATGCCCACACCTGGTGGCACGAGTATTTCTTCAAACAGTAGGAGGGACTAAATATGAAAATAATGATAAATACCATTCTGATGTTTGTCCTGCTTGCCTCCGTAAGCTGCGAGAAGGACTATACCTCCATCACCAACCCCGACAGGGGAGGCAAGTCCGCCAAATCGTACGAGAAGTACGATATCATCTGGAGCGAGGCTGCAGACTCCTGCACTACGGCCTTCATCGATAGATTCTTCTGCGACGAGCCCCGTAACGGCTCCCGCCGCGGAGTCTTCTCCTACAGCGAGTACAACCGCCGCGGCGGCAACTTCAACTGCTACTGGCAGCAGGCCCACGCCATGGCCGTAATGGTTGACTACTATAACCGCGTAAAGGCTACCAGGCCCGACACCGCCGCCATTCTCGAAGATTATTTCACGCGCTGGTTTGACAGCAGGGCCAATAACTACGAGGGAAATCCCGGTTATTACGGTTCTACAGGCTTCGGCAACAACTTTACCGACGATACTTCCTGGATTACCATCGCCCTGCTTCAGCTTTTCGAAGCTACAGGCGAGCAGAAATACTTCAACGCTGCTAAGCAGACCTGGGACGAGTGCGTACGTCCGCGCTTCGAGCTCCATCCTTACAGATGGCTGCCCTGGAAGTGGACTGATCTCCGTGCCAACGAGTGTACCAACGGCCCTGGCGCCATTGTGGCGGCCACTCTCGCCGGATATGCCCGCGAGGCCGGAGACGAAGCTGCTTTCCAGCAGTATCTCGACGAAGCCTACCGCTGCTTCGACCAGAACATGGATGTAATGAATCCCAACGGAACCCTTGGTATTACGCCTCTTAGCTATACTCAGGGCACCTGTATGGAGGCTGGCCGCCTAATATGGCACCTCACCGGTGACGACGGCTATCTCCGCAAGGCCATTAGCGCAGCGAGAGGCCAGATGTCCAATGTGATGAACGATATTTACGAGCACGAGCTCGTGATGCGCAACGAAGGCACCGACGAGAACAACTCCATTTTCCACGCCGTCCTCCTTCACTGGGCTGCGAGGATGGTTACCGACCATGACATCGATGTCTATGATTCGACCATCCGCAAGGACCTCTATAATTATCTCCGTCGCCACGCGGCCATTTACTGGACTATAGGTATCGACAAGTCGAAGGTCGCATGGAGCGATTCTTACTTCGGCACCCGTTGCTATCAGGCCCGTGCCGTCGGTACGGGTGGCTCGCTCGGTGCCTTTACAGGTGGTGCACAGGCCATTGAGTCCATGTGCATTATCGAAAACGAAACATTTTAGATAGGGAGGAACAGAAGATGAAACATATTTTCAATGCTTTTTTCTTGATTGCCGCACTCTCTCTGACTCTTATGACGGGATGCAGCAAGAAGGAGTCATCCTCCGACAACCTGCTCCTCGCCCCCGAGGCCGTTAACCTTCCCCGCGACGGTTATGTGATTGACCTCGCTACTGAGCAGACACTCCTTCTCGACTGGGTACAGTCGATGGGCGGGAACGTACGTTATCAGGTGCTCTTCGACAAGATTGGCGGCGATTTTTCAAATCCCGTCTATGCCGTGATGAGCGATGGCAACGGTTATTCTCCCTACGCCACCACTCTTGCTTCGACCCTCCGCAGCATAGCTACGCTTGCAGGCGGCTTCCCGGGAAGCAGCGTCGACGTTCTCTGGACAGTAAGGACATGGCTTGGGAATCAGTCTATTACCGGATTTACAAATTCGGAGAACCGCTCTTTCACAATCGTGATTCCCGAAGCCCCGATCATCATCCCTGAAAGTGATGGTATATATATCAAAGGCAGCGCCGAAGACGGGCAGAAGTTTACCCGGAAAGGCGTATGTGAGATTTTTACTTCCATTTTGGCTTCCGACGCCTTCTATTTCATGTCCGAGAGCGGCATCAAGTTTGCGCCTGATGCCACCGGCAAGTCGCTGGTCGGCCTTGACGATGAAGAAGAACCCGCTTTCCGCGTACCTCAGGACGGAGTTTACCGTATTCAGCTCGACCTCACAGATTGCACTGCCTCCATCGAAGCAGTCGGTACCGTAAAGCTCAAGCAGAACTATCACCGTTCCTATGACATGACCTACGACGGACGTGGCTCCTGGAAGCTGGAGCAGGTCCTCCTGCACTGGGATATGGAAGGCTGGGGCCTTGAAACCCGCTACCACTTCACCATGCAGGTCGGTGGCGCCCTTGTAGACTGGGGATGCGTCAACAACTACGACCGTCCTTCCACGACCAGTGATATCGGAACGGATTACTTCTGGATTATGCAGTACGAGGGTAACGACGACTGGCTCGGTTCCTTCAAATATCCCGATTACCTCATTGATCTGGATATGAACGAAAGGTGGTCGGCCGACGTAGTCCTCTATCTCCGTGGCGAAGAAAGCCATTATACCCACGAGTTCGTCAATCCGGAAGATCATTACGAGCCCCCGACTCTCGACGGACCTACTATCGCCGGCCCCGGCGCGGAAGACTCCGACGGCATACTGCTCGACCCTGCACTGCCGCTTAACGAAACTGCCACCGCAGAAAACTGCTACGAGACCTTCCGTCACTTCAATGCGGATTCCTTCACCCTTCGTGACGCCGATTACTACTATGTCCTCGAAGATGGCGGTACCATAAGCACTTCTGCAGACGAGACCGACGCCATGACGTTAGCCGAGGCAGGGGAGTACAACCTCAAGGTCGACCTCGGTAATATGACCTGGACAATGGCGAGGATTTACAGCATGATCATGTACTGGCATCCTTATGCCGCCCAGACCAAGACTCAGAATATGACTTACGAGGGAGCAGGCGTATGGACTACAGGTGATTTCACCTTCAGCGCCTGGATGCCGAGCGAGGACCGCTCCGATGCCCGTTACCACTTCAGGATGTTCTATAACGCCGACGCCAACCAGGGCGAGCATCTCGGCCGCGCCGACGGACAGTCTTACAACCGGGTGTTCCGCTACAACTGGAGCATCAGCGAATGGGACAACGTCTGGAAACCCCTCGATGGCAGCAACGAGTCCGACAGCATAGCCGAAGGCAAGACAGTTGAGGTAAGGCTCTACCTTAACACAACTGAGCATCTGCATTATTATCAGGAAATGATTATCAAGAATTAAATATGCGCAGAATTTTACTGATAGCGGCCCTTGCAGGCCTTTCGACACTAAGTTTGTCTGCGCAGAAGCTCGAATCGCGCCGTCCCGCGCCCGGGGAGAGGTTATTCACCTCCCCGGCCGTGGAGCGGAAGATAGCCGAGGTCCAGGCCCAACTCACCAACCCCTATCTTTCGTGGATGTTCGCAAATTGCTTCCCTAACACTCTCGATACTACGGTTCATTTCCGCTACGACTCCGACGGCAAGCCCGAGACCTTCGTCTATACCGGCGACATCCACGCAATGTGGCTCCGCGACAGCGGCGCGCAGGTATGGCCCTATGTCTTCCTGACTGCCGAGGATCCGGCTCTGCGCGACCTCATTGCCGGCGTCATCCGCCAGCAGTTCAAGCTGATCGCCATCGACCCCTACGCAAATGCCTTCAACGACGGCCCTACGGGAGGGGTGTGGATGTCGGATTTGACGGATATGCGTCCCGAGGTTCACGAGCGTAAATGGGAGATTGACTCGCACTGCTATCCTATCCGTCTTGCCTACGAGTACTGGAAGCAGACAGGCGACGTATCTATTTTCGACGAGCACTGGATGAAGGCTATCCGCCTTACGCTCAAGACCTTCCGCGAGCAGCAGAGGTTCGATGGCTTCGGTCCTTACACCTTCCAGCGCAGGACCGAGCGCCAGCTCGACACCAAGTGCTGCAACGGTATGGGTAACCCTGTAAGGCCCTGCGGCCTTATTGCTTCGGCTTTCCGTCCCTCTGACGATGCCACTACCTTCGAGTTCCTCGTGCCCTCGAATTTCTTCGCCGTGAGCGCCCTTCGTAAGGCCGCCGAAATTCTTACCAAGGTTTCCGGCGAGAAAGCCCTTGCCTCCGAGTGTAAGGCCCTCGCCTCCGAGGTTGAGTCCGCGCTTAAGAAGCACGCCATAGTAAAGCATCCCAAATACGGTAAAATCTATGCTTTTGAGGTCGATGGCTTCGGGAATGCCTTCCTGATGGATGATTCCAACGCCCCAAGCCTCCTTTCCCTGCCTTATCTCTGCGATGTTCCGCTCAGCGACAAAGTATATCAGAATACCCGCCGCTTCGTGTGGAGCGAGGATAATCCCTACTTCTTCCGCGGAAAGGCCGGAGAGGGTATCGGCGGCCCGCATATCGGCTACGGCATGGCCTGGCCGATGAGCCTTATTATGAAGGCCTTCACCTCCACCGACGATGCCGAGATAAAGGCCTGTATCAAGATGCTTGTTTCTACCGATGCGGGAACGGGATACATCCACGAGTCATTCGATGTTAACGACCCGAATCACTTCACCCGCGAATGGTTCGCCTGGCAGAATACACTTTTCGGGGAGCTGATAATCTCCCTGATAGATAAAGGAAAACTTAATCTCCTGAATTAAAAAATGAGCGACTCGATTGAGCCGCTCATTTTTTTAGTTGTTCAGCGAATCGTTCGTGCTGGTCGCGAGGTTCGCCAGGCTGCCTCCCGCGAAGGGGGCGTAAATCTCAAGCGAACTCTTGAGCATCTTGCCTTCCTGTACTGCGCTTATCTCGCCTGAGTTCATTGCCGAGCGCCAGAAGAAGAGCTCGCGGAAAGCTCCGCCGGAGAGCGTGAAGCTATTGGCGACAATCCTTTCAGCTGTGTTGGAATGCTCCACATCATCTACATACACGCGCGTTATGCCCTTTGCGTAGTAATGAGTAATGGCTACAAGGTGCCAGGCACCGTCATTTACTCCGAGGGTTTCGGCATTGTAACTCCTGTTAAGGTTATCGCCCTGAATCCTGAGAATATCGCCGCTTCCGTATGTGCGCACGTAGAATGCGACGGTAAAGGGGTGAATCGTGGATTCCGGGGCAAAGCTGACGCTGCTTGAATTCAAGTCCAGTTCGCCGGAAGTGTTCCTTACGGGAAGAGGCTTTCCGGCCTCCATGGCATCGAATACCGAAGGCACCATGGCATAGGCCATCTCGGCGTGGCCGGCATCGTTGGGATGCGACACGTCGTCGCCGTTCTGATAGCCTGAAGGCCAGTGGCCGGCTTCGTCATCGACGGCGCCGAGTACATTCATCGAAGGAACGTTCCACTGGTGGATTTCGAGGTTCATGGCCTTGACGTAGGAGTAGTCGTAGGCGTTGAAGTCTCCGCGGCCATAGTTGCCCATTACCACAACCTTGCGGCCCTCGTTGCGGGCACGCGAGACCAGCTTCTGCATGTTGTTCTTCCACTGCTTGAATATGACCTCCTGGTTGGCTGCGCCGTGGATTCCCTCGTTTCCGAGCGAAAGGGCATAGACCACATACTTGCCGCCGTCCATTATAAGGTCGTCGTAGCGGGTGGCAAGGTCCGTGGTATTGTTGCCCGGGACGCTTCTGTTTGAAAGAGTCCAGCCTGTAGTCAGCGCATTGGTGCCGTAGAGGTACATATAGCCCTTGTCGGCAGTAGCACCGGTTCCGGTCGGAACCGACGAGCCCATTACAGTGATTCGACGGCTGCCGTCGTGTGCGGGCTGGATGTCGAAGGTAAAGTTCCTGAGGTCTACCGTTATATTGTAGGTGCCGGGATTAATCTGCATCTCTGATGTTGAGCCGTGTGTGGTACGCTCTATTGCCTTGCGGCTACCATTCAGGCGGCGGAACTGAGGAGCATAGCTCGAGTCGGGCTTTATAAAGGTAAAGCGGGCGCGGCCGTTCTTGCTGTAAGGATAGGTGGGAGTCATGGCGTCCGTGTTGCCCTCGGAGCTGCCTGTAAAGTTAAGGCCGGCGCCGTAGTAAACTCCGTGCCCGGCGTAATCAAGGGTTCTTCCGTTATCTGGAGCGAATCCAAGTACTGCATTTCCTTCGGCAAGAAGCTCGGGGAGGGCAGTGAAGGTGTATGTCCCCGTTGCAGGAATGGCCTCCAGATATGCAGGGCCGGTAACCGTCGAGGTCGTAGAGAGATTATGCTTGCGGCCAAGCGCATCGGTTGCAACCATATTGACCGTCTCTCCTGTGGCGAAAGTCGATACTCCTTCGAATACGTCGCCGTAGGCGCTCTTGTGCATCGTGAAGGTCTCTTCCAGCGAAGTGACGCTCAGCGCAACGTAGTTGGGAGAGGTTCCGGCGTCCTCGGCGGCGGTGAAGGAATGGATATATTTACCGTCGTCGCCATTGAGAATCAGCTTGACAGTAGCCGTCTTTGCGGCCACGTCTGGAGTTTCTCCGCACAGGTAATCCGGATACTTGAAGCAGCCGTTCCAGTCGCTGGGAGCGTATGGCTGCACATAGAAGTAATCCGTGCCGATATCTGCCGTGGTCGAAGGACGGTCGTATTTTACGAGGTTTGCAAGATCCTGCCAGGTATTGACGTATTCTTTTCCGTCGTGGTTGTAGGAGAACCAAAGGTCGAACTTGTAACGGTCTTCGTGGCTGTTCCAGCTCTGGCTTTTCCACTTGATTTCGAAGTTTTCAATCTTCCAGGTTCCGTTGCCGGCATAAGTCATGTATCCGCCGTAGGATGTTGACGGCTGTTTGAGCCTTGCAATATCAACTCTAAATACGCTGACTACTCCTGTAGCAAAGTTCATCCTGATGCGGTAAACTCCGGTTACTGCGACTCCGTCATAGGCAATGGCTGTAGGCGAGGCGATTTTCTCCACCGCCGACGCATCGGAATTGAGGGCGAATTTATGGCCGTCGGAAGTAACGAAATAGAACGTCTTCGAAGCCTCGAGCTTAGTGAAAATCTCGTAGTTGTATCCATCAGGTCCGCTTACTGCACTTTGGTCGCCTGCGCCGTCGCCGCGGCTGGTGTCAGTCCAGCTTGCATCGATGAATGCCAGCTTCTGACCGCAGTCAAGGGCACCTTCGCCCTGGATATAGACAGCTTCTCCGGCGTCGATGTCGGGCAGGTTCTCGCTGTCGATGAAGTTGCAGAGCTCGTGGGTGTAGTGAGAGTTCTCTGCATTCATGTACAGGCGGAGGTCGGCGTAATAGCGTCCGGTACTGGCGCTGCTGTAGTAGGCCTGCGGGAACTTGAATCCGGGCTCCCAGGTGTCCATAACCGCGGGCTGTACGTACCAGTAGCTCTCAGGGGCCGGATTAAGGCCGGACTGCCCCGGGCGCTTGTCACTGTCGAACATACGGCCGTAAACCTGGTTTTTTTCGTCGATGGTGAAGTGGAACTTGTAGCGGTCGTCGCTGCCGTTAAGGCGCAGGCCCTCTATCGTCCATACACCATTGCCCGCATAGCTAAGGGCAGTAACATCATTACCGCAGCGGTTGTATTCCACGGCGGTAATCTTCTGGAAATAAGCCTTGCCGAAGGGGAGGTTGAGGCGTACGCGATAAACTCCGTCTTCGTCGATTTCCGCGGCCGGAGCCTCCGCAGCCGAGCTGATCGGCACTACGGTGCCCGCAAAGACTCCGTATAGCTGCTCGCCGTCGCTGAAGTACACCGGAAGCCCGGCCTTGAGGCTTGTGAAGGCTTCGTAGTTGTATTCGTCGTTGGCAAAGGCGTCAATCTGGCTGCCACGGTTACGGGAGAGCACCATCTGGGCGTACTCGTTGCCGGCGTAGGCCATCTCCTGTCCGTCCTCGGCGCCATCACCCTTAATGGTAACAGTGCCGGGAGTCTTCCAGTTCGAAAGCGACGGAAGAGTGCCGATGTTTACGTAGCCGCAGCGCCCAATTTCAAGGGATTTGGTATTCTTGATGGATGCGTACTGCCCGTTTTTATAGAGCGTAATGCGCAGGCCCTGGGAATAGAGTCCCGGGAATACGGCAAAGTAGTATGTCTTGTTAGGGGTAAGTTCGCCCGAGAGGGTAACCCAACTATGGGCATTGTCGGTGGGGGCAATCACTGGGATGCCGTCTCCGTCGAAGGAAATCTTCGCTTCGCCGGAGAGCTTTTCGTCGCCGAGGCTCTCGAGACGGATTCCGGTAACGTTGTAGTCGCTTATCTGCAGCGAGATGATTCCGGTGCAGTTGCGGAAGTAGAATTCGTCCGATACCGCATCTGATACCGCCGCCGACAGATTGGCCTGCGGGCCGAAACTGCCCTCAAGCACTCCCTGCTGCTGAGGAAGGAAAGCCGTAATCACTTCGCCCGAGATACTCGCATTGTCCTGGGCGGGGGAGACGGCGTAATGCTCGACGGCGGGGAGCCCGAGCCCTACGAAGATGGCTTTCTTGCCGTCGTTCTCAACGTCGTGTACCACGAAGGTGCTCGGTACGCTGGCATTGGGACCGTTGAATACGGTAATCTTATCCCAAGTCTGCCATAGAATCCCGTAGTCTTCGCTGAGAGTAGTCTTGGTCTCGTCCGTGTAGGCGGAGAAAGTGAGGGTTACCGCCTCTTTCTTGCCGGTCTCTTCTTCGGAGATGGCGATCTCGCGCTCTTTAGAGCAGGAGACCGCCATGGCCGAAGTAAGAATCCAGAGAAGGGAAAAAATCTTTCTCATGGAGAATGTTCTAGTTTTGAGTTATATTGCTGAACTCGTAGGTGTAACCGTCGGCGTTAAGCTTGAGTTTTATCGTTGCAGTGTGGTCCGCATCCAGATATGTGTTCAAGTCGGAATTATTTTCAGCGCTAAGCTTATTATACCACTGCCATGAAGGATTCGTAACGGTCTGGATATTTACACCGTACTGATCAGTATCATAGCGGCCGAGATACTGCCAAGTAGACTTGTCAATGAAGTATATCTGGAACCAGAACTTGTAGCGTTCATTGTTACCCCAAGCATTGGGATGGGTCCATCCAAACGGTGCATTATCCAGTTTCCAAACGCCGTTACCGACATATGTTGAGAGCTGAACGTTTGTTCCCCTGTCAAGCTGCAGGTAACGAGCTTCGGAAACGCGATCCAGAGATACAGTACCAGTCTCAAAGTTGACGCGGACTCTGTAAACGCTGGTGTTTGCAACACCATCGTATGAGATTGCACCCCATCCGGGATAGAGCGGCTGAACTGCAGATGCATCGGCATTCAGCTCATAATGCTTCTGCCCGTTAGCTGTCTCTACAAGGAAGAAGAAACGCTGGCCGCTTGTAAGTTTGCAGAATGCCTCATAATTATATCCGCTCGCACCTTCAAGACCGTCTTCGTCACCGGCGTTGGAATTAGTGTAAGCGTTATTGAAGGCGGTGCTGTAACGCATTTTAATCTTATTGCCAGCTTCATCTACGCCGTTACCGGAAATGTACACTTCCTCGCCTGCAGTAATGCGGTTATCGAGGATGTCGGTGATGGTATGGGTATAATGGCCGAGCCTGTTGTTCATATTGAGGCCGAGACGGGCATAGTAGCGGTTCTCATCAATCTCGTAGGTGGAGACGAATTTGAAACCGGGCTCAAAACTGTCGCCGTCTGCGGGCTGGACATAGAAGTATGTCTGCTCGTTATAGTTGGCAGGATATGATTCGGGATTATTTCCGTTGCTGCTGTGGCGTCCATAATTCTCTACTGTTTCATTGCCATTGGCAGGGTCCTTGAGGGTAAAGCGGAATTTATATCTGTTGGCCCAGCCAGCATTACCTCTTCTGAGACAGAAATAGCTGACATACCACTGGCCTTTCTCCCAGTAGGTCATAGCCATGTTGCCATCCACTGCACCTTCGCGAGGGCAGCTGTTCTGGTAAACATTCACAGCAGTAATCTGGCGAACTTCAGCGATACCTGCAGGAAGAACCATGCGGATGCGGTATTGGCCGGTAGCCGGTGCACTGTAAGCTGCATTGGCCACCTTGCTGAGGTGTTCAACAGCAGTACCATCTGCGTTGAGGGTAAATTTCTCTCCGCCTTCAGCCTCGAAGTAAATCTTTTCTCCCTCCGTGAGGGTGGTGAAAATTTCGTAGTTATAAGGATAGTCGCTGACGGCTGCATGGGTGATATCATTCCAGTAACCGCTTCCTACGTAAACGCAGCTCTGGTCGGCCTCATATGCACCGGCACCTTTGATCTTAACCTCTTCACCTTCATAGAAAGCGGTTTTCCAATTGCTTCCGCTGAGAGTGCCAAGGTTGAGATTAGCGTTGCGCTCGATTTCCTGTACGCCACTCTTGTTCAGACGGATAAACTGGGCGCCTTTCCAAAGGGTGATGCTGAAGCCGTTGGAATATGTGCCGGGGAGAATAACGAAATAATAAGTGGAACCGTTCACGAAGCTGCCGGTAAGCTGAACAGAGCTTTCGCCGGTCTTGTCGGAGATTGCACCGGAAACGGGATCAACCACGACGGTACCTGAAAGTACCTCGCCGCCTGCAGCCTCAATTTTAACATCGGTGATATCGTCAAGGCCGATTGTAAAGCCTACGAGAGCGCCGACATTCTTGAACAGGAACTCGTAATTTGATGCAGTTGCAACTGAAACGTTTGCCTGAGGGTCAAAACTGCCGACAGTCGCGGCCTGTGCCGAAGGGAGGTTGGCTGTAATTTTGCAATCAGTCAGGGCGTCGGCAACAGTAGCTGTTGATTGTGCAGGAGAGAGAGCATAGTAGGTGCTTGCGGTCTCGGCACTTCCTGAAAATGTTGCTATGCGATCATCTGCAGAAACAGATTCTGTAGTAAATTCGTTGTTAGTTGGAGTCTCAACTGCGGCGAAAACGGAGATTTTGTCGTCGGTC
This sequence comes from Bacteroidales bacterium, assembly GCA_017443025.1. Lineage (GTDB taxonomy): Bacteria > Bacteroidota > Bacteroidia > Bacteroidales > UBA932 > Cryptobacteroides. Next base: position 98,819 of record JAFSPG010000015.1, read on the forward strand.
GACCAGGCGATACCCCAGTCTTCTGTGTCAAGGGTAGTTTTGAGGGCATCAGTGGAACCGGTGAATGTCAAGTGAACTTTCTTGGGTCCATTGACGGAAGAATTCTCCTGCTCCTTGGAGCAAGCTGCGATGGCAACGACTGCCATCAGGAAAATGTAAAAATACTTTTTCATGGCTGTCATTGTTTTAGTCTTCTTCTTCCCAGTCGAAATAATCATACTGATTGCCAAAGTGCTCGCCCGTGCTGGGATTGCAGACGACGTCTTCAGCTACGATGGTCACGGTGTATGTCTCCGGGGCCTGGTAAAAATGTTTGATGGTCATTATAAAAGGTTTTAATTATTATTTTTATACCTATTATCTTTTTGGGCTTTAATCACGCCGCAAAATTATTCTCATACTTGTATTAAAAAGTACGTATTTATGACGAATTAGTCCGATTTTTTGCATGGTGTCTCCAAATGTGTATTTTCGTGAAAAATTTTGTTTGAGCCATGAACGAAGTTAAAAGCCGAGCCTATCTTTCGGTGCTTGCCCTCTTTTTTGTAATGGGCTTCTGTGACGTCGTGGGAATAGCCACCAGCTATCTCCAGAAGGACTTTTCGCTAAGTGAGTCGATGGCTGGATTCATACCGTCGATGGTATTCGTATGGTTCCTTGTGCTGTCGGTGCCGTCGTCGCTGCTGATGAACAAAATCGGACGAAAAGGGATGGTCCTGCTCAGCTGTGTGGTTACGGCGGTAGGTATGGTCATACCATTTATATATTACAGCTTTGCGACCAGTATCGTCGGCTTCGCCCTTCTCGGAATCGGGAATACCATGCTGCAGGTGTCGCTGAATCCTCTGCTGTCGAACGTGGTGTCGGGAGAGAAACTTTCGTCCTGCCTTTCCGCCGGCCAGGCCGTTAAGGCGGTTTCGTCATTCTGTGCCCCGCTCCTTGCCCTCTTCGCAGTGCAGGTACTCGGTGGCTGGAAGTATCTCTTCCTTATATATGCTGCAGCTACGGTGCTTTCCTTCCTGTTGCTATTCGCCACCCGCATTCCCCGGGAGCCTTCGCCAACTTCGGCTCCTTCGGCCGGAGAATTGTTTTCCCTGCTGAAGGACCCTCTGGTGCTGCTGCTTTTCCTCGGGATTTTCTTCGTTGTGGGTGTCGATGTGGGGACCAATACCGTCTCGGCCAAACTGCTGATTGAACGTTGTAGTCTTCCGGTTGAGGAGGCTTCGCTCGGTGCCAGCGTATACTTTTTCTGCCGTACGGCCGGCTCCTTCCTGGGTGCCTGGCTGCTCACGAGAGTCAGTGATACAAAGTACCTCAGGTGGAATCTTTTGCTTGCCGTACTTGCGATGGCATCGCTGTTCTTTACAAATACTCCGCTTCTGCTGCTTGTCGGAATCGGCGGCATAGGCTTGTTCTGCGCCTGCGTTTTCTCGATTCTCTTTTCGGTGGCCCTGCGTGCCCGTCCTGCCAAGGCTAACGAGATATCCGGCTTTATGATAACGGCTGTATTTGGAGGAGCCGTGATTCCTCCGCTTATGGGCGCGGCGACAGATTTTGCGGGCAGTCAGATCGGCTCGCTCGCTGTGATATCGCTCTGCCTTGTTTATTTGGTATATTGTTCTTTCAGAATCCAGAAGATATGACAAAGGTTTCATATGACCGTTTCCCGGCCACAAAGGTTGGCGGGCCTCTTTTCAGGGGGTGGAATGCCATCCGCGGTGAATTGATTTCCGGCCTTGAGGGGCCTTTGGCAGTCGATTGCTATACAGGTGCCGACGAAGATGAAATTGCCGCCGGGCTTTCGGCCGGCTTTGGCCGGGTTATCCGTACGCGCGAGTGGATGAAGCCGGAGGCCGAGGTCCTTGAGATGACTTCCCGCTTTATGACTGACGATGTGCTTTTCGGCTTCGTCTCGCCGCTTCGGATGCTTGATTTTTTCGATGAGGTGAAATTGGCGGCCGCCGGGGCAGAACTTCTCTCTGCAGGGCCTGAGACACTCATTGTCGGCCCCGGGGCTGCGCTTGCAACGCCCGCCGGGGCCAGGCTGGTTTATGCCGATATGGCCCGCTGGGAAATCCAGCAGCGTTTCCGTGCCCATCGCGCCTTTGCCCTTGGAGTGGATAACCGCGAGGACCCCGTGTCAATCCAGTACAAGCGGGGCTACTTCATCGACTGGAGGGCTCTGGACGAGTACAAGGACGGGCTCTTCGGTCGCGTTGACTTCTGGCTCGACACCAATGCCGTAGGCGACCCTAAACTCATTTCTTCCGCGACCTTTAAGGAAGGGCTTCGACTTACGGTGGAACGCCCCTTCAGGGTGGTGCCTTTCTTTGATCCCGCGCCCTGGGGCGGACAGTGGATGAAGAGGGTTTGCGGGCTCGATCCGTCGGTTGCCAATTACGGATGGTGCTTTGACTGCGTACCGGAGGAGAACAGCCTTCTTTTCGATGTGGACGGAGTTCTCTTTGAGCTGCCGTCGGTGGATTTGGTCCGCCTGCACAGCCGTAAGCTACTCGGCGGGCCGGTTGAGGCGCGTTTCGGTAAGGATTTCCCGATTCGCTTCGACTTCCTCGATACTGTCGGCGGAGGCAATCTCAGCCTGCAGGTCCACCCGACCACACAGTTTATCCGCGAGCAGTTCGGAATGGCTTATACCCAGGACGAAAGCTACTATATAATCGATGCCGAAGAAGGTGCCTATGTATATCTTGGCGTCAAGACGGGTATCGACAAGGATGCGATGATTTCCGACCTTCGTGCTGCGCATCGCGGAGAGTTGGTCTTCGATGCCGACAAGTACGTAAACAAGTGGCCGGCATCCAAGCATAATCATTTCCTTATACCCGGAGGCACTATACATTGCTCCGGAGCGGGATGTCTGGTTCTTGAAATCAGCGCCACCCCCAATATCTTCACGTTTAAGCTGTGGGACTGGCAGCGGCTTGGCCTCGACGGCAAGCCCCGCCCGATCAACGTGGAGCGCGGAAGCAAGGTGATTCAATGGGAAAGGAACACCGAATTTGCCCGCGAGCAGCTTGTAAACCACTTCGAGCACGTCTCCTCCGGAAAGGATTGGAGCATTGTAAAGACCGGCCTGCACCCGTACGAGTTCATCGAAACACGTCGGATTGAGTTTTCCTCCTCGGTGGCCCAGAATACTGCAGACAGCGTTCACGTACTAAATCTTGTCGAGGGCGAAAAGGCTGTTGTGGAAAGCCCTTCGGGCAGCTTCGAACCCTTCGAGGTCCATTACGCCGAGACCTTCATTATCCCTGCACATCTGGGTGAGTATTCACTTCGTTCGCTTTATGCCGGAGAGTGTGCTGTCATGCAGGCTTCGGTAAGATTTTAGTTTTTTGTATATTCGCAGACTTTTCTTGAGATATGAGACATTTAGTTTACGGCATAGCCGCTGTAGTGACGCTGGCGACATCCTGTTCAAGCCAGGAAGACTTGCTGTCATACGTCAATCCCAATATCGGTACGGTTCATAGCCGCTGGTTCGTTTATACCCCCGCCGCCGTGCCCTTCGGCATGGCCAAGCTGGGTGCCTCGACCAACGGCACTTACGGCAACAATGACGGCTGGGAGGCAGTGGGTTATGAAGATTCCCACACTTCCATCGACGGCTTTCCCTGCTTTCACGAATTCCAGGTAGGCGGCCTTGCGCTGATGCCAGTTACCGGCGAGCCTGTAACCCGGCCCGGACTTCTCGAGGCCCCGCAGGACGGATGGCGCTCTTCATTCGACAAAGTTTCGGAGAAAGCATCTGCCGGATACTACAGCGTAGTACTGAAGGATTACGGCGTGAAGGCGGAGCTGACCGCGACCGCCCGTGTGGGATTCCAGCGCTTTACCTTCGAGAACCCTGCAGATGGAGGCCACATCCTCGTGAATGTGGGTACTCGGGAAGGGGAGAGCGGAGCCGTAAGGGATGCCTTCGCCAAGCTTGAGGGCAACATTATAAGCGGATATGTGGTAACCGAACCTGAGTACGTAAAGAAGTATCAGAGCGGTGCCACGGTGTCGATGTATTTCTACGGGGAGCTCTCCTGCGCGCCGGACGCGGCGACGGCCTTCCACGTGGGCGAAGCCCGCACGGAAGCCTCGTCAGTCTCCGGCCCCGGCGCCGTTCTCTGCCTGGATTACAATGCTCCCGGTGAAGTCGTAGCCAAAATCGGACTCTCGTATACATCCATTGACAACGCCCGCGCAAATCTTGAGGCAGAAGCCCCCGGGCTCGATTTTGACGGCGCCTTGAAGCAGGCTCAAGACTCATGGCGCGCAGCCCTAGGCCGAATCAGGGTTAAAGGCGGTAAGAACGAAGACAGAATCAAGTTCTACACCGGCCTTTACCACGCCCTTCTCGGCCGCGGCCTTGCCAGCGACGTTAACGGAGCATATCCCCGCAATGACGGCAGCGTGGGCCAGATTCCATGCAACGCCGACGGAAAACCCATACACAACCATTATAACACTGATGCCATCTGGGGTGGCTACTGGAACCTAACCCAGCTATGGGCCCTGGCCTATCCGGAGTACTACGCCGACTGGGTGTCCAGCCAGCTACTGGTATTCCAGGACGCAGGATGGCTGGGCGACGGCATCGCCTGCAGTCGCTACGTTTCCGGAGTCGGCACAAATATGGTCCCCATCGCCTTCGCCGGCGCCTACAACAGCGGAATCCGCGGCTATGATATCAAAAAAATGTATGCCGCAGCCCGTAAGGACAATCTCCAGTGGGAAGGCCGCATCCCCGGAGCCGGAAAGATGGATATAAAGTCCTTCATCCAAAAGGGATACATTCCCTACAAGGATGGATGGGCATGCGACGAAGGCGGAGCTACATTCAGCGTCTCGCATATGCTGGAGTATGGCTTCAGCAGTTATGCCACGGCCCAGCTCGCAAAGCAGCTCGGCCACGAGGACGATTACCGCAAGCTCACGGACCTATCTTACGCCTGGGCAAAAGCCTTTGACGACGGCCTCGGCCTTGTGCGCCCGCAGGATTCTAAAGGCAACTTCATAACCCCCTTCGACCCGCTTGAATCCTGGCGAGGTTTTCAGGAAGGGAATGCCGTGCAGTACACCTTCTTCGTGCCCCATCAGATTGACTCACTGATCGCAAGGATGGGCCGCGACGAATTCAATACCCGCCTCGACGGCATCTTCACCGAGGCCCGCAAGAGCATCTTTGGCGGAGGCAAGGTGGCCTACGCTTTCTCTGGCCTGAACAGCCCGTACAACCACGGCAACCAGCCCTGCCTCCACGAGCCCTGGCTCTTTAACTTCTCGGGCCGCGCCGACCTTACGCAGAAATGGGTACGCCTCATCTGTGACGAGTTCTACGGCACCGATGGCGAGCACGGCTACGGCTATGGCCAGGACGAAGACCAGGGTCAGCTCGGCGCCTGGTACGTGATGTCGGCCATGGGCCTCTTCGACGTGCAGGGCGGCGCCCCTGAAAATCCCACATATCAGCTCGGCAGCCCGATTTTCGATGAGATAAAGGTGCAACTCAGCCCCGTCAATGCCTGCGGCAAGACGCTTACCATCCGCACAGAAGGCAACTCGCCGGAGTCCTACTACGTACAGGGCGCAAAGTGGAACGGAGCCCCGCTTGGGCAGAACTGGCTGTATCGCCGGGAACTGCTCTCCGGCGGCACCCTCGTCCTCAGGATGGGCACAGCCCCCTCGGACCTCTGGGCCGCCTCCGCCCCGCCCATCTCCCGCTAAGAGACAGAAAAAAGCCTTGCAGAGCGTTCTGTAAGGCTTTTTTCTAAGATATGAATCCTGAATTATTTGGCTTCGCTCTTCTGCGGATCCTTGAAAAGAATCATAAAGGCGAAGGCTACCACAAGGGCATATCCTGCAAAGATGTACCAGACGGTAGGCCAGTTCTGTACCTGAGGATTCTCCTCAACAGCCACCTGGAAGGCATCTACGACTGCACCGGCTGCAAGCATTCCGATTGTGGCGCCGAAACCGTTGGTCATCATCATGAAGAGGCCCTGTGCGCTGGAACGAATCGAACCCTCAGCCTTCTGCTCTACGTAAAGCGAACCGGAGATGTTGAAGAAATCGAAGGCCATACCATACACGATGCAGCTCAGAACGAAGAGCAGAACGCCCGGCATGGCGGGATTTCCAAGTCCGAAGAATCCGAAACGGAGCACCCAGGCGAACATCGACAGAACCATCACCTTCTTGATGCCGAATCTCTTCATAAAGAAAGGAATCAGCAGGATGCAAAGCGTCTCCGAGGCCTGTGAGATGGCGATAAGGGCATTGGAATTCTTAACTGCAAAGGCGTCGGCAAACGAAGGGTCGTTGGCGAAGGAGCTGAGGAAAGGATTCGCATAGCCGTTGGTAATCTGGAGCGAAGCGCCAAGCAGCATCGAGAAAATGAAGAAGATGGCAAACTGACCGTTCTTGAACAGCGAGAAGGCTTTAAGACCGAAGGCCTCGGAGAGGCTGGTCTTGCCGGAACTGCGGTTCACCGGGCAGGCAGGCATCGTAAGGGCATAGCCGCAGAGCACGAGCGAGAGGGCTCCTGAGAAGATAAGCTGGGTGTAGCTGTCCTGCAGAGCAACTCCGCCAATCGTTACGAAGTTGGTAAGGAGCATCGCGCAGATAAAGCCGATGGTACCGAATACCCTGATGGGCGGGAAAGCCTTCACGGGATCCATCCCTTCGCGGCCCAGAGCATTGTATGCCACTGAGTTGACCAGGGCGATTGTCGGCATGAAGAAGGCTACGCTAAGGCTGTACAGCACAAACAGAGGAGCAAACTCGATGGCGTTCCCGGCGCTCATGCAGTAGAAGCCTGCTCCGGCCATGAAGATACCTGCAAGTCCGTGGCAGAGCGAAAGAACTCTCTGGGCTTCCATTTTCTTGTCGGCGATGATGCCCATAAGGGTAGGCATGAAGATGGAAACGATTCCCTGCATGGCAAAGAACCATTTGATTTGGCTGCCGAGGCCGGCCTGGAAGAGGAAGCGTCCGATGGAGGTAAGATAGGCACCCCATACTGCGAACTCCAGGAAGTTCATCAGGACGAGTTTCAGTGTAACGGGTTTGATGTTCATATGGTTGAAATATTTTGTTTTGTCGTGGACGAAAAACGACACCGTTAATCCTTGCAAAATTAAAGAAAAATCCGAAACAATCACCATTTTTTTGCAAGTGGAAAAAACTTTTGCGCGTACGCGCTCACGTATTGTTCAAATACAGATATATTTGCTATATTTGTGAGATTATTGTCTTTTCAGAATGTCGAAGTTTGAGGTAAAAGCAAAGGATGCGGCCAGCCGGGCAAGGGCAGGAGTGCTCTCCACCGACCATGGCACCATCGAGACTCCTATCTTCATGCCCGTAGGTACGGTAGGCTCCGTCAAAGGCGTTTACCACCGCGATTTGAAGGAGGATATCGCTGCGCAGATCATCCTCGGCAACACATATCACTTGTACCTCAGGCCCGGTCCTGACATCCTCCGTCAGGCCGGCGGCCTGCATCGCTTCGCCGGATGGGACAGGCCCATCCTCACCGACAGCGGAGGCTTTCAGGTCTTTTCCCTCACGGGAATCCGCAAGCTTACCCCCGAAGGCTGCACCTTCTCCTCCCATATCGACGGTTCGAGGCACACATTTACCCCAGAGAACAATGTCGATACTCAGAGGGTGATAGGCGCCGATATCATAATGGCCCTTGACGAGTGCTGCCCTGGCGACGCCGATTTCCGTTATGCCGAGAAATCCCTGAAGCTCACCCAGTCGTGGCTGGAGCGCTTCTGCCGCCGCTTTGACGAGACGGAGCCCCTCTACGGCTATGATCAGACGATGTTCCCGATTATCCAGGGCTGCGTATATCCCGAACTCAGGGCAAAGGCAGTCGAGCACGCACTGAGCCTCGACAGCCCGGCTCGCGGCGGATACGCCATCGGCGGGCTTGCAGTAGGGGAGCCTACGGAGAAGATGTACGAGATGCTCGAATATACGACGCCTCTCCTGCCGGAGGACAAACCCCGTTACCTTATGGGCGTGGGCACGCCGGCCAACATCATCGAGGGAATAGCCCGCGGAGTGGATATGTTCGACTGTGTCATGCCCACCCGCAACGGCCGCAACGGGATGCTTTTCACCTGGAACGGCATCATGAACATGCGCAACGAAAAGTGGAAAGACGATTTCAGCCCCATCGACCCTCTCGGGACGTCATTCGTCGATTCCCATTATACGAGGGCATATCTGAGGCATCTTTTCATTGCCGGAGAAATGATGGCAGCGATGATAGCCAGCGAGCACAACCTGGCATTTTACCTCGACCTCGTCCGTCAGGCAAGAAAGCACATTATGGAAGGCGATTTCACCTCCTGGAAGGAGGCCTTACTTCCCAAATTGACCACCAGACTATAGCAGGATATGGATTTGAAGCCGAAAATAATCGATATTTACATCACGAAGAAGTTCATGGGAACCTTCTTCATGGCGCTGCTGCTGATTATCGGCATCATCATCATATTCGACCTCAGCGAGAAGGTCGACGACTTCGTTCAGAAGCAGGCCCCCATCGGTGAAATCATAGTCGATTATTACCTGAATTTCATCCCCTATTATATGAATATGTTCAGTCCGCTGTTCGTATTCATAACGGTTATTTTCTTCACCTCGCGCCTGGCTGCGAACTCGGAAATAATTGCCATCCTTTCCTGCGGAATCAGTTTTCACCGGATGATGGTGCCATATATCTTCTCGGCTACAATCATCGCCTTGCTGTCGCTCACGCTTAATCTGTGGGTGATACCGAATTCCAATTCAGTACGGCACGAATTCGAGAATACCTATGTGAAAAAGCGTTCGGCCCTGGCCCACGACAACGTGCATTATCAGCTCAGGCCCGGTCAGTTCGTTTACGTGGAATCTTTCAGCAAGTGGAACAACACGGCATACAAGTTCACCCTCGAAGAAAAGGAAGGAAACCGTCTGCTCTCCAAACTTTCCGCCGAAACGGCGCAGTGGGACAGTACCGCCGGAGCCTGGCGCCTCAAGCGCTGCTTCATCCGCGATTACGAGCCCGGCATTCTCCGCGACAAAGTCAGCACGCGCTATCAGGAGGATACCGTCCTGACGCTTACGGTAACGGACTTCTACCGCCGCGACAACACAGTCCAGGACCTTCCCTACAATCAGCTTGAAGAATTGATAGAAACCCAGGACATGCGCGGCGACGCCGACATAAAGTTCTCCCTGATTGAAAAGCACAACCGCTTTGCCCTGCCCTTCTCGGCCTTTATCCTTACGATGATAGGCGTGTCTCTGTCGTCGAAGAAAAAGCGCGGCGGCCTCGGCTGGAACCTTGCCATCGGCATTGCCCTGAGTTTCTCCTACATCCTTTTCATGCGCTTCAGCGAGATGTTCGTCATGACGGAAACGATGACTCCCTTCCTGGCAATCTGGTTCCCGAATTTCATATACGCCATCATCGCGATTGTCCTGTATAGAATAGCTCCTAAATAATGAAAGTCAAGATTATCAACAATTCTCCCTATCCCTTGCCGGAGTATGCCACAGAGCAGTCGGCAGGCTTGGATTTGCGGGCCAACATCGAGCAGGACATAGTGCTCGGGCCGCTTGAGCGCGCCGTGGTGCCCACCGGTCTCTTCATCGCCCTCCCGGGCGGCTTCGAGGCCCAGATCCGCCCCCGCAGCGGCCTCGCGGCCAAGCACGGCATTACCGTGCTGAACACTCCCGGCACCATCGACGCCGACTATAGGGGAGAGCTGAAAGTTATTCTTGTTAACCTGTCGAACGAGCCCTTCACCATCGTTGCCGGCGAGCGCATCGCCCAGATGGTAGTGACCCGTCATGAGCAGGTAGAGTGGGAGAGCGTGGACTCCCTTGACGAGACCGCCCGCGGCGCCGGCGGCTTCGGCAGCACCGGAAAGAAATGAAAAAGCTTTACGATATATTTGTTTCTTGCGGAGGGCGGGTGTCGACCGACAGCCGCAGCATCAGCGGCGGCGAACTGTTCTTCGCGCTCAAGGGCGAGAACTTCGACGGCAACAAGTTCGCACCCAAAGCCCTCGAGGCCGGAGCGGCATACGCGGTCGTATCCGAAGATTCCGCTCTCTCGGGAGATAAATACATTCCGGTTCCCGATACCCTCGCCACCCTCATGAAACTGGCCCGCTATCACCGCGAGCACGTCCTTCCGGAGGGGCGCAGGCTGCCTGTCATAGGCCTCACGGGAACAAACGGCAAGACCACAACCAAGGAACTCATCCGCGAGGTCCTTTCGACAAAATACAAGGTTACAGCTACGGTAGGCAATCTGAACAATGATATCGGAGTGCCGCTCTCCGTACTTTCAATCACCCCCGAAACTGAAATCGCCGTCATTGAAATGGGCGCCAGTCACCCCGACGACATCGACCGCCTCGTAAAGGTCTGCGCCCCTGATTTCGGCCTGATTACCAATGTGGGTACGGCCCATATCCTCGGCTTCGGCTCTTTCGAAGGCGTCAAAAGAGCCAAGGGAAGCCTGTACGACTTCCTTTCTGCCAATGGCGGAACAATCTTCCTGAACGCCGACGACGCTGTCCTCTCGGAAATGGCTGCCGCCCGCAAAGGACTGTCAATCATTCCCTACGGAGTGGATTACTGGAATGCAATGGTTCTCCCTTCCGATGACTCCCATCCCTTCCTCAGAATGGCAATTCCCGAGGATGTAGGCTCCGGAGCGCAGTCGGAGAATCTGCCCGTACTTGAGACTCACCTTGTAGGGGCATATAATGCGGCCAATGCCCTTGCCGCCATCGCCATAGGTCTCCATTTCGGGGTTTCGCTCGATGATGCAATGGCTGCAATCGCCGCCTACGAACCTGCCAACAAGCGCTCGCAGATGGTGCGTACTGAACGCAATATCCTGATAGTGGATGCATATAACGCCAATCCCTCGAGTATGGCTGCAGCCCTGGCTAATTTCGCCAATGTGCAGTCAACTCGAAAGGTCGCCCTGCTGGGCTCGATGGGAGAGTTGGGGGATGTGTCGCTCCAGTCGCATATCGACCTGATCAATTCCCTCTCTGCCATCCCCGAAGTTCATCTTGTGGGTGAAGAGTTCCGCAAAGCGCTGGCCGCTTGCATGAGGGATCAGAATCCTTCCGCTTCGCTCCATCCCTCCCAACCGATGGTTGGGCCCCTCCCGTTCATGAGGCCACGGGCGGCCACAGGCCCTGATCCCTCACGCAATGCGGCCAGCGGATGCCTCTACTGGCACGAGAGTTCGGCGGCGCTGGCGGAGTGGCTGCACGAGAACCCCATCTCCGGCGCGACCATCCTTGTGAAGGGCTCCCGCAGCCAGGAAATGGAAAAAGTAATTCCCGAATTATAAGAATATCAACAATTTAATACTTGCGATTATGGCAAACGAACTCGACGAACTGCATCCCGTGGTCAATTCCGCAGGCCGCGACGTAAACGTTATCGAAAAACAGCTCCCCGTGAAGGTCGGAGTCGGTTCCCTGATTTTTGAGATTCTGCTATGGTTATGCGGAATCATCCCCGGAGTCATCTTCCTCATCATGAAGATCAAGGCCAAAAATTACTTCCAGCAGCTTCAGCAGAAGATTCAGGCCGATGCTTCCACCATCGACAACTATCTTGAGCAGAGAGTCCAGATTCTCCAGAACATCGTACCCCTCCTCCAGAAATCCATCGACCTCGACAAGGATGTCATGAAGACCGTCGCCGCCTATCGTGCCGGCATCAACCCCGAGGCCAACAGAAATAACGTCGTCAACGACATCGACGGCGCCTATGCAAGGATTTTCCCTCAGGTAGAGGCTTATCCCGAGCTCAAGGCTCACGCCGAAATCGCCAATGCAATGCAGCAGAACTCATATCTCCAGAAGGAGATTACCGCTGCCCGCTCGCTGTACAACGACACAGTGTTCCAGTGGAACCGCGATATCTACGACTGGCCTACCAAGATGATTGTAGCAGCCAGGGAAGGTTACACCACCCGTATTCCATTTACGGCTTCCGCCGAGACCAAAGAGCGCGCAAGGGCCGTATTCTTTTAACAGCTTGTAGCTTATGGCCGAAATCTACGACCCCTTGGAGCTGTATAAGTACTCCTTCAAGGACGACTTCAAGCAGAAAACGGAGCAGCTTTTTTCCGAACTCGAGGTGAAGGCCGGCATTGACGTAGAAGCCAACAAAGAGCTCTGCGTCAAAATCCGGTCTGAGCAGCAGAGTATCTGTAAGAGCGGCAAGAGGCTCAAATGGGCGAAGGGATTCCGCGTCTTCTTCATTGTGGCAGGCATACTGATGCTTCTCTCGCTATTATGGCCGAGCTTCTTTTACAGCACCTTTGTCTATGATTACGGGGTTGTGACTAACGTTCCTCTGATGATTTTGGTGGGAGTGCTTGCAGCTGCCATGCTTGTGCTTGCCTTCACCGTCCTCAGGTCCAAGGCCAAAAAACTGAAGACCTTGCTCGAGTCGCTCCAGAAGGAATGCGATGATCATATCGCCGAGGCGTATCGCCAGATGGCTCCGCTCAACGCTCTCTTTACCTGGGATATTCCGGCCAAGCTTTTCACCGAGACGGTGCCGATGATTGATTTCGACCCGTATTTCAACGAGGCCCGCGACCGTCAGCTGCGTAAAGATTTCGGCTTTGCAGGAGTTGATGACGACGAAGCGTCAGTGCTCTTTGTCCAGAGCGGCGACGTAATGGGAAATCCCTTTGTCGTAGTCAAGGAAAAGCGTTTCACGATGGGGATGAAAGAGTACCACGGCTCGCTTACGATTCACTGGACCGAGTACGAGACCGACGAGAACGGAAAAACACGAAGGGTGTCGCGCAGCGAGACTCTTCACGCCACCATCGAGAAGCCCTGCCCGGAGTATCACATCAATACATATCTTGTATATGCCCACGATGCCGCTCCCAATCTTTCCTTCACACGCACGCCTGAAGGGCTCGAGGCAGAGGGCGCGTCACGCCGGCTCAGAAAGAAGATAAAGAAGCTTCACAAGTTCTCACAGACTCTCGACGACGACAGCGCCTATACGATGATGGCGAACAAGGAGTTCGAGGCTATGTTCGACACCAAGGACCGCGACAACGAAGTCGAGTTCCGTCTGCTCTTTACGCCTCTGGCCCAGAATAACCTGATTCACCTTATGCGCGACAAGACCGAAGGCTACTCAGGCGACTTTGCAATGGTCAAGTCCGGAAAAATCAATGTCATTTCGGCGTCACATTTCTGGAGTTTTGAGCTGGATACCGACCCCCGTCGCTTCATTGGTTACTGCTTCGAGGATGTAAAGAAGAATTTCCTGCATATCAACGAGGATTATTTCCGCCAGATCTATTTCGCTTTTGCTCCGCTTCTGTCGATTCCGCTGTATCAGGATGCAAGGATTGACCCTGTCTCCGACAAGGAGAAGAACAGTTCTGCCTGCATGGAGTGGGAGGCAATCGCCAATTTCGTCGGGCCTGAGTGCTTCAGGCATCCCGATTCCATCACGGAGAATATCCTGAATACTTCGCTCCTTCGCAAAGAGCCTGACGGGAAGAAGGTTATAGAGGTAACCGCCCAGGGCTTCGGGGGAATCGAGCGTGTTGAGTATGTTAGCAAGTACGGTGGCGACGGATATTACCACGACGTCCCGGTAGAGTGGACTGAGTATTATCCCGTGAGCCAGACAGGTGAGCTTACAATCACTGATATGCCGGGCTCCGACAAGGGGACCATCCGCAGCTATGAGCAGCCGGTCGATACCCTCCGCCGCAGCATCCTCATTCACCGATAAGGCCCTTCAGGTCGTATATGATTTTGATTTGCCTTCCGGCAATAAATGGGCTACGGAGAATCTGGGAACCACCTCTTCTTCCGAATCCGGGAACTTGTATAGCCAATGGCGAGGCTCCGAGCGCCAGCAATAGGTATAGCTCTTACTGCTGCTACTGGTCTTCATCCATGGTTCCCAATAGCCCTAAGTATGCATACTATCTTGATGCTCACCACAATGTTAATGGTGACGTCGTGCAGATAAATCAATACACATACGAATATCGCTACAGGGGCATGACAATCCGTCCCGTCTGGAAGCCGTAAATTCTGCTACAGAGAGCATTGCTCAATAAATAATTCAGGCTGACCTTCGTGGCCAGCCTGAATCGTAATATATCGGGGGATGTTTTACATCATTCCGCCGCCGGGCATTGCCGGGGCTGCGGGCTCCTTCTCGGGGATATCGACTATGCCGCACTCCGTGGTGAGGAACATTCCAGCAACGGATGCTGCATTCTCGAGGGCTACGCGGGCTACCTTGGTCGGGTCGATAACGCCGGCCTCGAACATGTTGACATATTCGTCGGTGCGGGCATTGTAGCCGAAGTCGGCCTTGCCCTCGCGAATCTTCTGGACGATGACGCTGCCATCGACTCCGGCGTTGTGGGCAATCTGACGGAGAGGCTCCTCGATAGCGCGGGCCACGATGTGGATACCGGTAGTTTCGTCGTCGTTGTCGCCCTTGAGGTTCTTGAGAGCCTCGACGGCACGGATATATGCTACGCCGCCTCCGGGAAGGTAACCTTCCTCTACAGCTGCGCGGGTGGCGTTAAGGGCGTCTTCCACGCGGTCTTTCTTCTCCTTCATCTCAACCTCGGTGGTTGCACCTACGTAGAGAACTGCAACGCCGCCGGCGAGTTTGCCGAGACGCTCCTGGAGTTTCTCGCGGTCGGAGTCGGAGGTGGTGGTGGAAAACTGCTGGCGGATAAGCTGTGCGCGGGCGTCGATTTCTTCCTTGCTGCCGGCTCCGCCGACGATGGTGGTGTTCTCCTTGGTGATGGTGACCTTCTCTGCCCTGCCGAGCATTGCTACGGTTGCGTTCTGGAGGGTATATCCGCGTTCTTCGCTGATGACGGTACCTCCGGTGAGGACTGCGATGTCCTGGAGCATTTCCTTGCGGCGGTCGCCGAATCCGGGGGCCTTTACTGCAGCCACCTTGAGGGTGCCGCGGAGGCGGTTCACGACGAGGGTGGTGAGAGCCTGGCTCTCGACATCCTCAGCAATAATAAGGAGGGCTTTGCCTTCACGGGCGATAGGCTCGAGAACTGGCATCAGCTCTTCCATTCCGGAAATCTTCTTGTCGGTCAGGAGGATGTAAGCGTCGTCGAGGACGGCTTCCATCTTGTCGCCGTTGGTCATGAAGTAAGGAGAAATGTAGCCGCGGTCGAACTGCATGCCGTCAACGACCTTGACCTCAGTTTCGGTGCCCTTGGCTTCCTCGACGGTGATTACGCCGTCTTTCTTGACCTTTGCCATGGCGTCGGCGATGAGTTTGCCGATATAGGCGTCGTTATTGGCGGAAACGGTTCCGACTTGCTCGATCTTGCCGAAGTCGTCGCCGACTTCCTGGCTTTGCTTCTTGAGGTTTGCGACAACTGCGGCGACGGCTTTGTCGATACCCCTCTTGAGGTCCATCGGGTTTGCACCGGCGGTGACGTTCTTGATACCTACGTTAATGATCGCCTGCGCGAGGACGGTGGCGGTGGTGGTGCCGTCGCCGGCCTGCTCGTTGGTCTTCGAAGCTACCTCCTTGACCATCTGTGCGCCCATGTTGGCGAAGCGGTCTTCGAGTTCAACTTCTTTTGCTACGGTTACACCGTCCTTGGTTACCTGGGGTGCACCGAATTTCTTGTCAATCACCACATTGCGGCCTTTGGGGCCGAGGGTTACCTTGACTGCGTCCGCAAGAGCGTCAGCTCCTTCCTTCATCTTGGCGCGGACATCGACATCGAATTTTATATCTTTTGCCATGGTTACAAATTTTTAAAGGGTTGCGAGAATGTCAGACTGACGGACGATGAGATATTTCTTGCCGTCGACGGTAACTTCAGTGCCGGCGTATTTGCCGTAGAGGACTACGTCTCCGACCTTCACCTCCATAGGTTCGTCTTTCTTTCCGGGGCCTGCAGCAGCGACTACTCCCTGCTGGGGCTTCTCTTTTGCGGTGTCAGGAATATACAGTCCTGATGCTGTCATGGTTTCGGCCTCCTTGGGTTCAATTACCACTCTGTCTGCCAAAGGTTTAATCATAGTTCTATGTATTTAAAATTTAACAATCTTTACGTGTGCCGTCTTTCCGGCTCGACCGGGAATCTCATTATCTAATGCCGTGCCAAAACAAAAAACTGACAAAATGTCAGAGACTCCCTTATTTTTCGCAGAAAAAGTTGGAATATCGGAGAAAATGTCTAAATTTGCACCGCTTTTTGCGCGCCTATGCGCAGGGAGCGCTGACAGGGGCGGCTGAACCGCCAAATTATTAACCCCAAAATTTTTTGCAAGATGGCTGAATATCTGATGCCTGAAAAGAAGCAAGAGATTTTCGCGAAGTACGGGAAGTCCAATACAGACACCGGCTCTCCTGAGAGTCAAGTTGCTTTATTCTCCTACCGTATCGCTCACCTTACCGAGCACGTGAAGAAGAACAAGAAAGACGTTGTAACTCGTCGTTCTCTCCTTCGCCTCGTCGGTAAGAGACGTCAGCTTCTGGATTATCTCCAGAAAGTGGATATCGAGAGATACAGGGCTATCATCAAGGAGCTGGGTCTCCGCAGGTAGTTTCCACGATAGGAAAGGAAAGGGATAGGCTGCGTAACGCGGACCTTCCCTTTTTTATTGAATTTTTGGCCGTCGGCATAGGGCTTGGCGGCATGATGATATAAGAAGAAAGAAATGAACGTTATCACCAAGAAAATCGAATTGCCCGACGGAAGGGTAATCGAAATCGAAACCGGCAAGCTCGCAAAGCAAGCCGATGGAGCAGCTGTCGTTAAGATGGGTGGCACCATGCTCCTTGCCACCGTTACCTGCGCTAAAGAAGTTACCGAAGGAACCGACTTCCTTCCTCTGCAGGTCGACTACAAAGAGAAGTATTATTCCGCAGGACGTTTCCCCGGCGGATTCATGAAACGCGAAGGCAAGGCCTCCGACTATGAGGTGCTCATCGCACGTCTGGTCGACAGGGCTCTCCGTCCTCTTTTCCCGGACGACTTCCACCTCGCAGTTTTCGTAAATATCTGGCTCATCTCCGCTGAGAAGGACATTCAGCCCGACGCTCTCGCCGGTCTTGCCGCTTCTGCAGCACTCGCAGCCAGCGACCTGCCGTTCCTCGGCCCCATCAGCGAAGTTCGCGTGGCCCGCATCGACGGCAAATTCGTCATCAACCCGACCTTCTCCGAAACTGAGCTCGCCGACCTCGAACTGATGGTCGCCGCTACCGAAGAGAACATCATGATGGTCGAGGGTGAGATGAAGGAAGTCACCGAGGACGTAATGCTTGAGGCCATCAAGTTCGCCCACGAAGAAATCAAACGTCACTGCCGCGTCCAGAAAGAACTCAACAAGGAGTGCGGAAAGACCGAAAAACGCGATTATCCCCACGACGAAGAAGACGAAGACCTCCGCAAGGCCGTCCACGACTTCTGCTATCCCAAATGCTACGAACTTGCCAAGAGCGCAAAGCCCAAGCACGAGCGCGCCGACGGTTTCGAGCAGATCAAGGCCGACTTCATCGCCACTCTTTCCGAGGAGGAGCAGGAGGCAAAGGCCGCTATGATCAACCGCTACTATGCCCACGAGGAGAAGGAAGCCATGCGTAACCTCATCCTCGACGAAGGCATCCGTCTCGACGGCCGTGGTACCACTCAGGTCCGCCCGATCTGGTGCGAGGTCGACTGCCTGCCCTGCGCACACGGCAGCGCCATCTTCACCCGCGGTGAAACCCAGGCTCTCGCCTCCGTCACCCTCGGTACCAAGCTCGATATGAAGGAAATGGACGAAGTTCTGGTTCAGGAAACCCAGCAGTTCGTTCTCCATTATAACTTCCCTCCTTTCGCCACCGGCGAAGCCAAGGCCCAGAGGGGAGTAGGCCGCCGCGAAATCGGCCACGGCAACCTCGCATTCCGCGCCCTCAAGGCCGTTATGCCTAAAGGTCCCGAATTCCCTTACGCAGTCCGCGTAGTTTCTGATATCCTCGAGTCCAACGGCTCTTCCTCACAGGCCTCCATCTGCGGCGGTTGCCTCGCCCTCATGGATGCAGGTGTCAAGATCAGCAAGCCGGTAGCCGGCGTTGCAATGGGTCTTATCACCGATGCAGAGCGTCCTAACGACCGTTATGCCATTCTTACCGACATCCTCGGCGATGAAGACCATCTCGGTGACATGGACTTCAAGGTGGCCGGTACCAAGGACGGTATCACCGCTACCCAGATGGATATCAAGGTCGACGGCCTCAGCTACGAAGTTCTCGAAAAAGCTCTCGAGCAGGCACGTCAGGGCCGTCTCCACATCATGGGTGAGATGACCAAGACTCTTGCCGAGCCCCGTGAGGACTACAAACCCTTCGTTCCTCGTATCCAGAGCTTCGAGATTCCCAAGGAATTCATCGGTGCGGTTATCGGTAAGGGCGGCGAGACCATCCAGAAGATTCAGGCCGAGACCGGCGCCATCGTCAATATCGACGAGGTTGACGGCAAGGGCATAGTCGATATCGCTACCAATGATGCCGAGGCGATGAAGAAGGCCTACGACTGGATTCAGGCCATCTGCGCAGTTCCCGAGGTAGGTGAGGTCTATCACGGCAAGGTCGTGAGCATCCTCGACTTCGGTGCCTTCGTCGAGATTCTCCCCGGCAAGGAAGGTCTGCTTCACGTAAGCGAAATCGCCTGGGAAAAGACCGAGAATGTCTCTGACGTTCTTTCCGAAGGCCAGGAAGTTGATGTGAAACTTCTTGAAATCGACGAGAAGACCGGTAAGATGCGTCTTTCGATGCGTGCCCTTACCGAGAAGCCAGAAGGCTATGTCGAGCCCGAGCGCAGGCCGCGCGGCGAAGGTCGCCGTGAAGGTGGCCGCCGCGACGGTGACAGGCGCCGCGAAGGCGGAGACCGCCGCGAGCGCCGTGAGGGCGGCCGCGGACCGCGCCGCGATGGCGAGCACAGGGAGCACCGCGAAGGTGACGATCGCGCACCCCGCCGCCCCGTCTCTCCCCGCCACGAGCACCACGACGCAGCTCCCGCTCAGCCCGAGCAGAACAACGAGCCCGAAATCTTCTAAGGAATCGGGTAACTGATACTACACTGCGGACACTCCCACGGGGGTGTCCGCTTTTTTTATTGCTTCCGTATCGCAGAATAAAGAATATTATACTATATTTGTAAGTTGTTTAAAACGATATAATAATTGATATTCTAACGATATGAGTGTATTTAGCTTTTTCAAGGCCGATAATTTCACCCCGGTAGCCCCCGTACCGGCGGAGAAAATCGACAAGACCTACAAAAGGATGAGGATTGAAACCTTCCTCGCCGCTACCTTCGGATACGCACTGTATTACGTCTGCCGCCTGTCGATGGGCGTTATGAAGCAGCCGCTGATTGATGCAGGCCTTCTGGATGCCACCCAGCTCGGTATTATAGGAGCCTGTCTCTATTGGGCTTATGCCGTGGGCAAGCTTATCAACGGCTTCCTCGCCGACAGCGCCAACATCAAGCGCTTCATGGCTATGGGCCTCGTGGTATCCGTCTGTATGAACTTTACGATGGGTATCCTTGGAGTCAGCGCCGACAATGGCCTGGTGGGCAACTCAGTCCTGTTCGGTGTATTCGCAGTTTGCTGGGCAATCAACGGATGGGCCCAGTCGATGGGCGCTCCGCCCGCAATCATCTCCCTGTCGAGATGGTTCCCCCTCAGGATTAGGGGAACTTTCTATGGCTTCTTCAGCGCGTCCCATAACATCGGCGAAGGCCTTTCCTTCGTTTTCGTCAGTGCAATGGTTGCCGCCGCTGGCTGGCACTGGGGCTTCTTCGGCGCCGCACTTGCAGGCTGCGTGGGCGTAGCCATCATCCTCTTCTTCCTGCATAACAGCACCGAGAGCAAGGGCCTTCCTTCAATCGAAGAGCTCGCAAATGAGCCTCAGCCCAAGCCGGTTCCCGCATCGGAGCAGAGGTCTCTCACCCGCCGTCTCCAGAAGCAGGTGGTCAAGAATCCCGGCGTTTGGATTCTCGCAATCGCCAGTGCTTTCATGTATATGAGCCGTTACGCCATCAACGAGTGGGGCGTCCTTTTCCTCCAGGAAGCAAAGGGCTATGACCTCACCGAGGCCGGTATCATCATCGGAATCAACCCTATCTTCGGAGTTATCGGAACAGTCGTATCCGGCTGGCTTTCCGATTATATATTTAAAGGTGACCGCAAGTATCCCGCTTTCGTGGCCGGTATCCTTGAGGCTATCGCCCTCGTAATCTTCCTCTTCGGCGGCCCGGCAAGGTGGCTCAATATCGTCGCGATGGTGCTCTTCGGCATCGCCATCGGCGTGCTTATCAGTTTCCTCGGCGGCCTTATGGCCATTGACCTCGTCCCCAGAAAGGCAACCGGCGCAGCCCTCGGCATCGTGGGTATGGCCTCCTACGCTGCTACCGGTATCATGACCATCGTAACCGGTCTGATGCTCGACAGCGGAGAGGGTGCGGTACACGACTACACCTACGTGAAGTGGTTCTGGCTGGGTGCAGCCATAATCTCCTTCATGCTGCCTATCCTTAACTGGAAGAGAAAACAGCAAGAAATTGAGTAATATGTTTAAATACAAGACTTATTTGGCAAGCCTGCTCCTCGTCCTTACGGCCTGGAGCGGGCTTGGCCTTTCAGCCCAGACTGTCCGTGACGTCGAATGGGGCTCCACGGTTGACCTTAAAGATACCATCTTCCGTCGTCCCGACGTTCGCAAGGAAGTCCTCGCCGACCCTAACAAATGCGCAGGCCTCGAGGGCGTTTATGATTTCTCGCCCAAGGCTGCTACACCCGCTCCCAAGGGCTACGAGGCTGTTTATATCGGTCATTACGGCCGCCATGGTTCCCGCTTTGCCTACACAGCCAAAGGCTATACCATCATTCAGGAGATGCTCGCAGAGGGTCACGCCAACGGGAATCTTACTCCTGCCGGTGAAGACCTATATAATAAGGTAGAGGTTTTCTGGAAGAAGGTTCAGTATCAGGTAGGCGACCTTACTCCTCTTGGATGGGAGCAGCACCGCAGGATAGTCAAGACTATGGTTGAAAGCTTCCCTAAGGCTTTCGGCAAGGGTTGTTCCGTGGATGCATGCTCTTCCGCGGCTCAGCGTTCAATTCTCAGCATGACTTCGGCCTGCTATGCGCTGGCGCTCTATTCTCCGCAGACCAAGGTCTACGCTCACCAGAGCGCCCTCGACATCCAGGCCTGCCGCCCGAACCAGGGAGGCAAGAATCCATTCAAGTATCAGGGGCCCGAATCTGTCTTTCCTTATCCCGAAAGCAACGAAGAGTTCTTCTATCGCCATTTCCCGCAATACCGTACCGTACTCGCGAGATTCTTCAAGGATCCTGATGCCGCTCTTGCCGGCCGCGACGCGCACAATGTATTCTTCCATCTTTATATGTTCGTGGGCGGGCAGGGGAACCTGCCTGATGACATTCGCCTCGACCTGAGCGGTTTCTTTACCCCCGAGGAATATGCAACCATGTGGGAGGTCGACAACTACGAGCGTCTGCGCGAGTATATTAAATACCGTACTTCCTGCTGCTCTGTCATCGACGACATCATCGTCAAGGCCGATGCCCGTCTTGCTGCCGGAAGCAGGGGAGCGGATATGCGTTTCGGCCACGACCACGTGCTGATGGCTCTCTTTATGATCATGGACCTCGATGGTTTCGGATACTTCCCCGAGAAGGCCGACGACCTTGCGATGTGGTTCCAGAGCTTCCGCTCGCCCAAGGCTGCCAACATTCAGTTCGTGTTCTATCGCCCGAAGGGCGGAAAAGCCGGCGACACGCTCGTCAAGATTCTGCTCTGCGGCGAGGAAATCCGTCTTGGTACTCTCGCGCCTGTCAGCGGACCATATTATTCCTGGGCTGCCGTCAAGGACTGGCTCCTCAAGCGAATTGGCTATTTCGTCACACGCTGACATTTTTAAGATGTCTCGACTACGCTCGACATGACAAAAATGTTGTCATTTCGACCGAGCGAAGCGAGTGGAGAAATCTAACTTATGCATATGCGAAAATCATTTATTGTAGCGCTGCTGTTTGCAGCGCTCTCTGTCTCGGCCAATGCCGGCGGACCTGAGAATATCATACCCAAAGTCGCGTCTTATGAGATGGGCAAGGGAAGTTATGTCCTTGAGAAAGGTGCAACTTTCGCCATTGTAACATCGTCTACGGCCGACCAGGCCTTTGAAAACTATCTCGCCGGCAGTGAGCTGGCCTTGAAAAAGGCCCCTGGGAAGAAGGCCGATATCATCTTCAAAATCGGAAATCCCAAGTCCGGCAAAGTTTCTCCCGAATCTTACGATATCGTCGTCGGGAAAAAGGATATTACTGTCAAGGCTCCCGGCATTGCAGGTGCTTTTTATGCCTTCCAGTCCATCGTCCAGATGTATCTGGCCGGTCCTGAAATCCAGGCTTGCCATATCGCCGACGCTCCGCATTTCGGATATCGCGGCCTGATGTTCGACAATTCCCGCCATTTCTACGGAAAAGACTTCATTCTCAAGCAACTGGACCTTATGGCTCTGCTGAAGATGAATCGTCTGCATATGCATCTGACCGACAACGAAGGATGGCGCATCGCCCTTGACTGTGCACCCGAGATGACGGCCAAAGGTGCATTCGGGGAAAGCATATTCTATAATGATATGATGTCGCGCCGGTCCCTGTCTTTCGCCGCCACGCCGAAAGCTTATGTGAGCGGCACCGTCTATGACGACGGAAAGATTTATGGCGGCTATTTTTCGAAGGATGATATCCGAGAAATCATCGCCTATGCTGCTGATCGGCAGATTGTCGTCATCCCTGAAATAGAGCTGCCGGGCCATAACAAGGCCCTGCTCGCCGTGCACCCTGAATTCTTCTGTGACGGAGAGCATAAGGTGGATAATGTTTTCTGCGCCGGGCTGGAGGGGCCGCTGGAGTTCTTCAGTAAGGTTCTTGAAGAAGTGATGGACCTTTTCCCCTCGGATTATATCCACATCGGCGGCGACGAAGCCTCCAAGGCCAACTGGGTGCTTTGCAGCCGCTGCCGCGAGCTGATGGCAAAGGAGGGGCTCGGAAGTGAACTCGAGCTCCAGAGCCGCATCATCCGCAAGATGGAAAAGATAATCAACGCCCGCGGGAAACATCTTATCGGATGGGATGAAATTCTTGAGGGAGGACTCTCTGAAAACGCCACCGTGATGTCGTGGAGAGGCACAGGCGGAGGCCTGAAGTCCATCCGTATGCATCACGACGTAATAATGTCGCCCAATACCTATTATTATCTGGATTACAGCCAGGATGCCCCTTGGAAGGAGCCTGTGGCCTTCAATACATATCTGCCTCTGAAAGCTGTATATGACTACAATCCCGAGGATGAAATCATCAGGCTTTGCGGGGCCGATGCAGATCCTTCGCTCCTGAATCATCTTCTCGGAGTTCAGGGAAACCTGTGGGGCGAATGTATCAAGGATCCTTCGCATTATGAGTATATGCTTTATCCAAGGGCTTTTGCCGTTGCCGAGACGGGCTGGACTCCTTCAGACCGCAAGGATTATCCATCCTTCCGTGAGAATGCCCTGGCGCTTTCCAAATATGTCGCATCCAAGGGGTACAAGGTCTTCGACCTTTCCTCCGAATATGGACAGCGTCCGGAGTCTCTTGTCAAGATTCCCTGCCTGACCGGCAGCGCCAAGGCTACTTTACGCATTGCCGGAAGCGAGAAGGTGGATGCTTCGATTCATATAGACGGCTATCTCGGAGGATGGAGCTCGAAGGATGAGAATGCGTGGAGGAGGCTTCGCCGAAAGGAGGTTGTGTTGGATGTCGATTTGGGTTCCGTTATGGATATCCACTATCTTGGAGTTGAATTCCTGGATTATGGCCCCCGCCATTTCCGTACTCCTCAGGATACTGAATTCTTTGTATCGGAAGACGGCGTGAACTATAAGCCTGTATCAGTGCCTCAGACCCGGCTTGACCCCCACCGAAAGACCTTCCTGATAGTCACCGTGGGCGCAACTGTCTGTGAGAAAGCACGTTTTGTCAGGCTTCGCTACAACAGTGGTTCATACAAGGTAGATTCGTTCTTGGGGGAGTTTATCGTGAACTGATTTTCTATAACGATTTTTATAAAAAAATCTTGAAAAAAAGTTTGGCGATTTAGAAAATGTCCGTATCTTTGCAGTCCCGCTTGAAAGAACAGCGGGATTTTTTACGGAGTTCATTGAAAAGACTGAAAGGAAAGTACAAGAAGCAAGTACCGAACAATAAAAGATCGAGAGCGTCAATTTCGAACAACAGCTCATTAAAATAGGAAACGCGCAGGGCCAAATAGGTGTTCACGAACAGCTTGGTGGCTTCCGCCTCCGTAAAGCC
>JAFSPG010000016.1 GCA_017443025.1 Bacteroidales bacterium
AAGATACGAAAAGTTGAGAGGAAAGGAAAATGTTTTGTATCTTTGCGACGACATAATGCCTTGAGGCAGAATGTTAAAAATTTCGTATGGGTCCGGCGCTGCGACAGTTTCCGGACCTTTTTAAGGGCCAATAATTAGTACATTTTAGTACCAAATCACGAAAAATCAGATATAAAAAACGCCCCTCACGTATGTGAGAGACGTTTTTAGGCGGTGCGGAAGGGACTCGAACCCTCGACCTCCGGCGTGACAGGCCGGCATTCTAACCAGCTGAACTACCGCACCAGACTGGTTGTTTTCCTCTAACGGGATTGCAAAGGTACAACAAATTTGGGTATCTCCAAATATTTTGATTCCTTTTTTAAAAAATTCAATTCTTTTCGCTGTTCTGGCGGCCCTGGTAGAACCATTCCATTCTCAAAAAACTGATGAATTGCTGAAATATATCAGACTTTTTTGAAAACTTTTTGCCGGACAGGGTGAGCTCCGGAAGGGGAGCACTCTCCGAGGGAGAAGTCACGGTGACAGCAGGCAGGGCAACGGGCGGCCGGACGGAGCCGGTCGAATCTGCGGCGAGGGAATCCGAGGCCGCAGAGGTCATGGCTTCAAGCAGAGCCGCAAGGGAAGATTCCAGTTGCTCCACTCTCTGTCTGAGCTCCTGAATATGTGCGTCACGCGCCATCATGGAGGCATCGGTGTGCTCGTATATGCTCTGCACGATATCTTCCACATCATCGCCGCCCATACCCACGGCGCCGTCGTGCAGAATCACCTGTTCCGCGCTGAGTCCGTGCATCTTTGCACTCTCATAAAGCAATGTCTTGTGAATGTACTTCAAAGGCTCACCGGCAAGGCTGATGGTGACTTTGTTGCCCCCTGACTTTTGTATGGTATAATCGTATATGTAAGTTTTGCCGATTACGCGGTTCTCCGCAACAAATTCACGGACATTACGCAGGAAACGGTTTTCGCGAATCAGCCCGAAAGCGCTTATGATGCTCGGAATCAGAATCACCGCGAAGACTCCGGTGATAATGCGCCTCGTGCGCTGATGCCGCAGATTCACTCCGGCATCAGCGTGCTTGACGGGATAGTGCAGGAGTTTCGTGCCGATATATGTTGCTGTTGCGATAAAGACGGCGTTGATGATGAAAAGGTACATCGCCCCGAAAAAGAACCTCATGTTAAGATTCGCCAGACCAAAGCCTGCGGTACAAAGAGGAGGCATCAGGGCTGTGGCAATCGCAACGCCGGAAATGACGGTTCCCCTCTCCTTACGGCTGTTCTCGAGTATGCCGGCGGCGCCGCCGAAGAAAGCAATCAGAACATCGTAAATCGTGGGGCTGGTTCTGGCCTGGAGCTCTGTCGGATCGGCCAGGTCAAGAGGCGAGACGATAAAGTATGCGCAGGAGGCCGCGAGGCTGATTAACACCATTATAATCAAGTTCTTGGCTGCCAGCTTCATAAGGTCAAGATCGCCGGTTCCCAGCGAAAGGCCAATCCCGAGAATAGGGCCCATGACCGGGGAAATCAGCATCGCGCCGATGATTACGGCGGTGGAATTGACGTTAAGACCTACCGATGCGACTATTATTGCGAAGGCCAGAATCCAGACATTGGCTCCGCGGAACCATATTCCGCTTTTGATTCTTGCCGTTGCATCAGCAGTATCGATATCGTTCCTGACACCGGCTATCTTTTGCAGAAACTTTGAAAACCTGAATGAAATGTTCATATCTGAATGGTTAATTGTTCAGTGAGCAAAGATAACAAATTAGTGAAAAAACCGTATATTTGTTTTTCCGCATTTTCAGAATATGCCGTCAGAAGGGAACATAATTATAAAGCGAGCGAATGTCAACAACCTCAAGGACGTATCGATAGAAATACCCCGAGGGAAATTCGTCGTGATTACAGGTATTTCAGGCTCAGGAAAATCATCCCTGGCCTTTGATACCCTGTTCGCCGAAGGGCAGAGGCGCTTTGCAGAGAGCCTGTCGTCTTATGCCAGGCAGTTTCTCGGAAGAATGACGAAGCCCGATGTCGAGGCCATCGAAGGCGTTCCGCCGGCCATCGCCATTGAGCAGAAGGTCAATATCAGGAATCCCCGTTCTACGGTGGCTACAACCACTGAAATATTTGACTATCTGCGTATTGTCTTTGCGAAGATAGGCCGGACATATTCTCCCGTCAGCGGCGTGCTGGTGAAGAATCACACAGCCTCCGACGTAATGGAATATCTTTCGTCGCGCCCCGGCGAGACTCTCTATCTCCTGGCCGATGTCGGATGGAATGGACGCAGCGACAAAGTGGAGCTCATGCTCTCGCTCAAGGAGCAGGGATATACCCGTTTCTGGCAGCCCGACGGGGGCAAAGTCCTCAGGATAGAGGATGTGATGGAAAAATCGGAATCCGGAGATTTCCCCGAGGATTTGTTCCTGTTGGTTGACCGAGTGAGGATGGGTCCCGAAGGCCCCGACGATGACTTGAAAACCCGTCTGTACGCCTCCATAGACCATTCGTTCTCTGCAGGTGGCGGAGCTCTGTACGTGGCCGGTGAGGACGGTTCCAGGAAACGTTTCTCGACAGCCTTCGAGGCCGACGGAATGACATTCCGCGTGCCAGACGAATACATGTTCAGTTTCAACAGCCCCCTCGGTGCCTGTCCGGTATGCGGTGGACTGGGGAAAATCATAGGCGTAAGCGAGGATCTGGTGGTCCCCGACAAGACAAAAACCATTTATGACGGGGCAATCGCCTGCTGGAAGGGCGACAAGATGATTTGGTTCAAGGAGCAGCTTATCCGCTGCGCCGACCGCTATGGCATCCCGGTATTCACTCCCTATTGCCAGCTCACGGCAAAGCAGAAGGACATCCTCTGGAATGCCCGTCACGTCGAAGGCGATGAAGATTCCATAGTCGGAATCCGCGAGTTCTTCGAGTGGGTGGAGCAGAACCGCTACAAGATACAATATAAATATATGCTCAGCCGCTTCAGCGGAAGGGCGACCTGCAGCGAATGCGGCGGCAGCAGGCTTCGCAAGGACGCCATGTACGTAAAAGTCGGCGGCCGGAACATCCACGAGCTTCTTCAGATGAACGTGAAGGAACTCCTTGGCTTCTTTGAAAAACTTGAGCTGAGCGAATCCGAGGCTAAAATCGCCGGCAAGGCCATAGAAGAAATAGTCTCCAGGCTCAAATACATCTCCGACGTAGGGCTTGATTACCTTACCCTCGACCGTCCGAGCAATACCCTGTCGGGCGGCGAGAGCCAGAGGATTGGGCTCGTGACGGCACTTGGCAGCTCCCTCGTTGGCTCGATGTACATCCTTGACGAGCCTTCAATCGGGCTCCATCCCCGCGACACTGACCGCCTCATAGGCGTCTTGAAGCACCTTCGCGACATAGGAAACACCGTCATAGTAGTAGAACACGACGAGGAAATAATGCGGGCCGCCGACTACCTGATAGATTTGGGCCCTAAGGCCGGAATCTACGGTGGGGAAGTGGTGTTCAAGGGCAAGATTTCCGATGCTGCCGGGGCCGGGGAAAACGGCCGCTCGCTCACCCTGCAGTATCTTAACGGACAGAGGTCTCTCCCCGTTCGCAAGATACGTCCGTGGACGTATTCAATCAAGGTTGAGGGTGCGATGGAGCACAATCTCAAGGATATTGACGTCAAATTCCCCCTTGGCGTGCTGACCGTAGTTTCCGGAGTCAGCGGCAGCGGAAAATCATCTTTGGTGGGAGATATCCTCTATAACGCACTCAAGCGCAGGATTGACGAAACAGGCCCCCTCCCCGGAACTCATCGCGGCCTTTCCGGAAATATCGACCGGATTTCCAGAGTCGAGTTCGTGGACCAGAATCCAATCGGGAAAAGCAGCCGCTCCAATGCTGTGACATATCTCAAGATTTACGACGATATCCGCAGGCTTTTCGCGGCGCAGCAGTATGCAAAGATGAACGGCTACACTCCGTCATTCTTCTCCTTCAACCAGGATGGTGGCCGTTGTCCGGAGTGCCAGGGCGAGGGTGTGATTCACATCCCGATGCAGTTCATGGCCGACGTGACCATGGTCTGCGACACCTGCGGAGGCCGTCGTTTCAAACCGGATATCCTTGAAGTCCGCTATCGCGGGAAAAGTATCGCAGATGTCCTCGACATGAGTGTAGAGGAGGCCATGGAATTCTTCTCGGCGGGCCCGGAAGATGAGGCCAAAGCCGTGGTCCGTAAGCTTCAGTCCCTTGTGGATGTCGGCCTATCCTACATAAAGCTTGGCCAAAGCAGCAATACTCTTTCAGGCGGCGAGAGCCAGAGAATCAAGCTGGCCAGTTTCCTTGGAATGGAAGAAGGCCGTTCCGGCAAGAAAATAATGTTCATTTTCGACGAGCCTACCACCGGACTTCATTTCTACGACGTTGAAAAGCTTCTGAAGTCCTTTGACGCCCTGCTTGATAAAGGTCATACCATTGTGGTCGTCGAGCATAATCTTCAGGTGATTCGCTCCGCCGACTGGATTATCGACCTTGGTCCGGAAGCCGGCGACGGCGGTGGAACTGTGGTATTCGAGGGCACTCCCGGGCAGCTTGTATCCAATGGGGAAGGATATACGGCTGAGTATCTGAGAAAATTTTCATAAATTTGTCCCTGGGACCCTAATTTGTTGAATTATGGAAAAGACCAAAAGAATAGCGGCGGTGACTATGGTCCGCAACGATGATTTCTATCTTCGTAAATGGGTGGACTATTACGGTTCGCAACTCGGGAAGGAGAATCTCTATATCTTCTTCGACGGCCTCGACCAGACGATTGCCCCTTTCTGCGAGGGTACCAACGCTAAGCTCGTCAAGAAAATCGGCTCGCAGGTGGTTGAGGCGGAGAAAGGCCGCCTGAAGTTTCTTTCGAACAAGGCTGCATCCCTTCTGGTGGAAGACTATGATCTCGTGATAGGTGTCGATGCCGATGAATTCATAGTGGTGGATCCCAAACTTAGAAAGACGTTGCCGGAATTCCTGAGTGGCCTGAATATCAAATCTTCCGTTTCCGGACTCGGTATTGACTTCGGTCAGAAACTCGGCGAAGAAGGCGATATCACCGAAGACCAGCCATTCCTCCGTCAACGTCACTACGGTCAGATAGGAACGAGATATACAAAACCTTCCATCCTTGCCAAACCGCTCGTATGGGGCTCCGGCTTTCATCGTATCAAGGGGCACAATTTCCATATAGTCAAGGATTTGTATCTTTTCCATTTCGGCTACTTCGACATGAAGCGCCTCCAGGACCGCTTCGCCGACAAGGACCGCCTGGCCCAGGGCTGGGGCAAGCATATGGAAAAGCGCTCGAGGACTATCCGTCTCGTCACCGACAAGAAGGCCCGCGACTTCGACTGCTGGACCTCATTCGCAAGAATCTGCCAGACAATAGTCCGTCCTCCGTATGCCCTGAACAAGCCGGCTATGTTCGAGGCCAAGATTATAGTCCGCATCCCGGAACGTTTCCAAGACATCGTATAGCTTATGGATTTTGAGATAGATGCTCTTCTGCCGTGGGTTGACGGGGATGATCCCGTCCTGAAGGCCAAGCGCAGCAAATATATCAAGGCTTCAGATGCCGGCAACGACGACGTGGCCGGCGCAACCCGCTACAAGAGTATCGGAGAAATCAAGTACTGCGTGGCCTCCATACTGAGATTCGCCCCTTTCATAAGGAAGATATTCATAATGACCGACGGCCAGGACCCGAAGCTTGGAGATTTTATCGAAAAGAATTTCCCGGGGCAGTCGGGAAAGATTGAAATAATCGACCACAGCGTAATATTCAAGGGCTACGAAAAGGCCCTGCCGGTCTTTAATTCAAATGCAATCGAGGCGGTATTCTGGAACATCCCCCAGATGAGCGAGCATATCCTCTATTTCAACGATGATTTTATGCTGACGGCTCCCGTCAGGCCGGAAGATTTCTTCCGCCCGGATGGCAGGGTGGTGTGCTTCGGTTCGTGGTTCCTGACTGCTTTCGGAAAGATGCTGCGCGCCGTAAAACCCAAGCATAACGGGCACAAGACCATAGGATTCAAGGATCTTATGATTAATGGTCAGGATTATTATTTTCACGGCAAGGGCTGGCGCTTCATCAACCTCGGACATACCCCAAGGCCTCTTCTTAAGAGCTGGTTCGAGAACTGGGCTCGAGAGCGTGACGATATGGTCCGGCTCAACATCACCGGCCGTTTCCGCGAGCCCTTCCATTTCCAGACTCAGGAGCCTTTTTACCTGGATCTAGCCCGTAAAGGCAAACTCGACCTAATACCAGAAGAGAGCAAGACGCTATATTTCAAGCGCCGCAGCAAGAAGGATTATGTGAAACTCAAGCTGGAATCTTTCGACAGGTCCGACAAACCTTTCGCCTGCTTCAATTCCCTGGATTACTGCACGCCTCAGGAGCAGCAAATGGTCCTGGCCTGGCTGCAAAAGCGAATTGGAGTTACTGAGTAGGATTATTTCCAGTAAACGTGGAAGCTGTGGTGGGCTTTCTGGTCTTTGGCGGGCGGGGGAGTGCGCCAGTCGCCGTACATAACGGTCAGATATTCGTCGTAACCTTTTATGGCCATATACTTATGGCCTTCGAACTCTACGTCGATGAACTCCTTGAAGGCTTCGGCCCTGGCGTGCGTCTTAAAGAAAAAACCTCCTGTGGACTCGCCGGCATAAGACGAAGTCTCGAAAGGATAACTGCGCAGATGCTTTTCCATCTCGGCGACATTAACCTCTTTGGACGGTTTGCCGATGCCGCGGAAACGTCCCTTCAAACGCGCAAGGAAATGAACGGAATACTTGTAAAAGTTGGTTGACTTGTAGAGACACCGGCGGATGCGGCGGTATTTGTCAAAGTAGTCCTTCAGTTCCTGCTCATCGGCCGGCTGGCCGTCAATGGGGTAGACATCCACGAAAAGCCCTCCCATCTTGATACCCTTCTGAATCAGGATAGTACCCTTGTCAAAAACACGTGCGAAGGGACGGTAATAAGGTTCCTGTGAGAAATAACTCATCACATAGCTGTCCTCGGCCTTGAATTCAGAAATGAACCTGTCATAATCAGGGCGGGGCAGCATGATGTCAAGGTCATCGTCCCATGGGATGAAACCTTTGTGACGCAGGGCCCCGATAAGTGTGCCGGAACTAAGGGAATAGTGTACGCCGTTGGCACGACACCATGCGTCAATTTCGTCCAGCATATGCACCCAGCGGGTGCGCATTTCCTCGCCAGTCAACTCCTTCATTGGGTATCCTCCTTGAAATATGCTACGATGGCGTGGCTCTTGCGTTTATCTTCCGGAGGAAGCTGCATATAGTCTCCGAATTGCTGACGGAGGAAGGTGTCCCAGTCGGCGATTGCGCGGAAGCTGTGACCTTCGAATTCCACCTCGGTGTATTTTTTGAAAACTTCGTTCCTGTAAATCTCGATGGTTCCCATTCCTCCTGACACAGGGCCCGAGTAGGGGGTGTTCTTGCCGTTATATTGGGTAAGATAGTTTTCCAGGATGTGGAACCATTCATCCGGACTGCGGCGGTGGGCCTGTATCTTCGGGATGATGGGATCGTGGAAGGTAAAGGGGAAGAAGGGCCTCTGGCTCAGATAGAGGCGATGCCTCAGGCGGCTTACCGTACGGGCGAACTTGTAATGCTCCGCAGGGTCGGCCGGGGCGCTGTCGATCGGGAAAATATCGATGTTGATACCGAATTTGTACAGATATTTGCGCTTGAGCTCGTTGCAGACGGAGGTGGTGTCTTCCACTTTTCCGTAGCAGAGGATGCACTTGCTGTCGGGGGTGTCGGTATTGTAAAGCGTAGTGAAACGGCTGCCGCTGCCTGACTGCGGGAAAAGCGCCATGAAATGCTCGAAATCCTTGCGGGGCATCATGATGTCAAGGTCGTCGTCCCAGGGGATGAAGCCTTTATGGCGTATGGCTCCGAGCAGGGTGCCGTAGGTGAGGGAATAGCTTATGCGGTTTTCGCGGCAGAACTTATCTACCTCGACGAGGATGTCGAGCAGGGCATGTTGAAGTTCGCGGAGGGAAAGTTGTTTTATGTTCGGGTAGTCTTCCATACGGCAAAAATATAAAAAAACCAGAGAATTACCGAATTTTATGTATCTTTGCTTGATTTTAACCGTTACGGAGTATCTATGAGAAAGATGACGCTTCACGATATGTGGGATGCAAGTCTCAATATCCTCAAAGATGTCGACAAATTCTGCCAGGAGAACAATATCACTTATTTTCTGGCCTATGGCTCGCTTCTGGGGGCTATCAGGCACAAGGGTTTCATCCCTTGGGATGATGATATTGACATTCTTGTACCGCGTCCTGACTACGACCGCCTGCTCTCGACTTTCAATGTTCCGGGCTACGATGTAGTTTACGCCGAGAAGCGCCCCGACGTATATCTCACATACTCCAGAATATGCGATACCGCCAGGACTCTCGTCAAGACTGCAAGTCCCTGGATGAAGGGCACAATCGAATCCGGTCTGTGGATTGACGTTTTCCCTCTGGATGCCGTTTCTGACAACGAAGAAGAATACAAGGCCCTGTATGAGCGCGTGAAGAAGGATTATTTCGAGACGGTAGCCATACGCCGCCGCAAGACCAAACTTGACAAGGCTTTCGGCTTCGAGCGCAACGCAAAGACAATTCTTCACCGTTTCCTTCACCCTATCCGTCATTTCCAAAGCCCTATGCCCGCCAAGAACAGGCTCGTTGCGGAGATGGAAGCCTGCCCTCCTTATGGCAGTACCAAGCACGTCTCGATGCTACCCTGCCCCGAGCGCAACAGGGAGGAGTGGTTCCCGATTGAGGATTTCGCATCGGCGGTCGATGTCGAATTCTGCGGCTGCAAGTTCAAGGCTCCTGTGGGCTGGCAACATCATCTTACCCAGCTCTGGGGAGATTACAACCAGCTTCCTCCGGAGGAAGACAGGCATCCCCGCCAAAGCTATCTCAGAGTATTTTACAAATAGTCGCACGATATGAAGTTCATCAACAAATACCTGCGCAATCTCAAGCCTTACAAACTGGCTTCGCATAAAATCTGGGCCGTTACTCCCCAGGAGCGCACCGGCATTCTCAAGCTCGACTGGAACGAAGCTACGATTCCTCCGTCCCCGAAGGTGGCCGAGCGTATCAAGGCCCTTATGGACGGTCCTTCGTTCTTCAACCTTTATCCTACGACAAAGAATGACGTGCTGCTTGAAGCCATTTCCAAATATGCCGGCGTCCCTGTTGCAAATATCCAGTATTTCAGCAGCTCCGATTCGCTCCACGAGTATATCTGCAAGGTATTTGTCAGCGTAGGCGATCCGGTGCTGATGCTCGGCCCTTCGTACGATAATTTCCGCCTGACCTGCCAGGCAAACGGAGCCGAAGTCACCTTCTTCCGCTATGACCGCGACTTTACCTTCGATGCCGAGGCCTTCGAGAAAACCATT
The DNA here is from genome assembly GCA_017443025.1 of Bacteroidales bacterium. Classification (GTDB taxonomy): domain Bacteria; phylum Bacteroidota; class Bacteroidia; order Bacteroidales; family UBA932; genus Cryptobacteroides. The sequence continues at coordinate 9,491 of JAFSPG010000016.1, forward strand.
ACCGAGAAGGAGCCTTCGCTGGTTTATATCTGCAACCCTAACAACCCTACGGGCAATTTCCATAAGGCTTCATATATCAAGCATCTGCTTGAAGCCTTCCCTGAAACCCTCTTCCTGATTGACGAGGCATACTGCGAATTCGCTGAGGCTTCTGCCAAGGATTTGACTCTCACTCACGGCAATATCCTCGTTACCAGAACCCTCTCCAAGGCCTTTGCGCTTGCAAACTTCCGCGTAGGCTATCTCATTTCATCCGAAGAGAACATCAAGAGCTTAGGCAAGATTCGCAATCCCAAGAATATGAGCACCATCTCCCAGGAGGCCGCAATTGCCGTCCTTGAAGATGTTCCGTACATGAAGGCTTATGTGGCCGAGGTTCACAAGGGTCAGGATTACTTCATCAAGGCCTCTGAAAAGTTCGCCAACCACTACAAGGTTTTCCCGAGCCGCGGCAATTTCAATCTTCTGAGGTCCTCGTCCAAGGCTGAGAAAAAGGCTCTTCTGGAGTATCTCGCCGATAACAATATCTTCGTCCGCGACACCACCCAGGATCCTATCGTTGAGGATTGTTTCCGCGTTACCATGGGTACCCGCGAGCAGATGGAAAAGGTTATATCCGTAATCGAGCAATACTATAACAAATAGCGATATGGTAAAGACGGCAGTTATAATGGCCGCGGGAATGGGCACCCGCTTCGGGAAATATACAGAGTCCATACCCAAGGGTTTCATTCCTTTCAAGGGAAAGGCTATGGTAATCCGTTCGATTGAAACCCTGATTGACTGTGGCATAGAAAAAATCATCATCGGAACCGGATACAAGAAGGAAGCCTATGAGGCCCTTACCGAAAAGTATCCCCAGGTGGTGTGCTGCCACAGCCCCCGTTACGCCGAGACCAACTGCCTTTATACCCTCTGGAACTGCCGTGAGGCCGTAGGCGACGACGATATCCTGATGCTCGACTCCGACCTTGTGTTCGAGCGCCGTGCAATCAGCGAGCTGCTTGCCTTTGATAAGGAATCAGCCATACTTACCGCCCCCCTTACCAAATTCCAGGACGCATATTACGTTCAAGAAGACGCCGACGGGCGCTTTACCGCCTGGTCGAAAGACCGTAATGCAATCACTCCCTGCGGAGAACTCGTGGGCATTCATAAACTGAGCAACGCCTTCTTCCGCGAGGTCTGCGACTATTACACCCCGATTATCGAGCAGCAGCCCAAGCTCAGCTACGAGCCCGTTTTCACTGAAATCTCGCTGCACCGCCGTCCGATTTATATCTGCAAGGTAAATCCTCTCGACTGGTATGAAATCGACGACGAAGCCGATTTGAAGTTCGCCGAGGAAAACGTTTCGCTGGATTAATTCCGGAGCATTCAACTCAGAGGTACCAGGGCGCTTTTATCCACCCTCCAGCTGAATTCATCGACTCCCGACCCTTCCGGCCGGACGGTGTATCTGTATATTGTATTGCGCCGAACGTCTGCAAGCCCATCGGCTTCTCCTATGCAGAAACGGTAAATCAGCCATTCGCCCGGCTTGCTGTGAAGGCTCCCTGAAACATAGTCCATCTCGAGTTCTACATAGGGGTAGACTCCGGCTGCCGAAGGGTCGGTAACTGATTCCGGAATCCTTCCGGAGAGATTCTCCAGCATGTAAAGGCTGACTTCTGAGCTCTGCCTTCCCGGGCCGTCACGGTTGAGATTGTCGGCGGCGGATTCCGTTTTATCGAATCCGTCGCGGAACACATCGTCCCTGCCTTCGGCCCGGCTCTCCAGGAATGGACTCATTGATTTTGGGCAGCCTCCGAGCCGAACACGACGCACAGCCATTGACACTCCGTCCGAGAGGCGGCTCCTGTCCATTTTGAGGATTATCCTTGCCATCATCCTCTCGGGCCTCAGTATCAGGGCGGAGCTGTCGGGGATGAATCTTTCCATATATGCAGACATAGGTATGCCTCTTTGATATTCATCCGGATAGGCAAGGTGAAATCTCAGCGCCTTCAGATCATTTATACTACGTATTCCCATAATCGGGTAGCCGAAGTTTATGCAGGCGAAGATGTCATATGCCGCTCCCTTGAGCAGGGGGATGGTAATGCCCTGAGACAGGTTCCTGGAATCTGAATAACGGCTGTCTTCAAGCAGCCCGCCCACGCTGTTGAAAACAAACAGATTCACATCCGAAAGCAGATTATCTTCTGGAGGGTCGGAAGATTTTGTCCGTCCAAGGTCGAAAAAGATGGTGGTGGGGCACTGGAAAGCAGGCTGTGGCTGCAATCCGATGCAGGACGACGTAGCGCAGGCCAGGGATATCATAGGGAGCAATACTAATAGTTTCATAATAGGGTGTTAGTTGAATGTGACAGTTTCCTCCGCCTTGTCCTTCCAGTCATTTACAGATATTTCCACGCTTGCCGCTCCGGCAGCAAGACTGCCGTCAGGGTCGTCGGTGCCGAGCTGTGTTATTGTTACGGAGACTTCATAGTCGCTTCCGCGGGCGATACCGCCTGAAGAAGCGGACAAAGCGACAGGATAATAATAGGTGTGCCCGCCGATTGTACCCTCTATTACAAGTTTGGTGACGTGTTTCCTGCTGTTACCTACTGCAATAGGGTTCGGATAGCAGTAGAAGGATTTTCCGACGGTGACTTTTTCGGCGCCAATTTGCCCCGGGATATCGCAGCGCAGCATACTCCATAATCTGCTTCCGGAGGTATCTCCATCAGCCCATCCGCCTATGTTTACATATTCTGTCCCCGAAATCAGGCTGTCGGGTGGCGCCAGAGAGGCTGCCGTGCAGACATTGGTAAGATAGGCTTTCACCTCCGACATGGTCAGCCCCGCATATGTACGTCCGTGAAAATCGCATTGAATGGACTTCAACCTTATCCTCGACAGTATAGGGCTTATTACGACTCCGGCTCTTTCGATGTCGCCGGCTTCAAATGCGGAAGTACCACACAGAAGAGGCTGCTCCGGATTTTCATCTTCAAGCCGCGCCGTGGCAGTCCCTGCCGCCGTAAAAGAAGGGAAGACGCCCCAGTCATAGAGCCTTTTGCCGGCGTTTGCCATAAGCAGTATCCTCTTCTTCCCTTTTTTGGAAGCGAGCGACACTATGCTGCCTCCGGCTTCATTTATATGAGTATAGGAGTCGAGGCGGCCTGAGGCGTCGTCGTCGAAAACGAAGAGGTCAAGGGCTCCGCCGAGCAATACGGACGAAGTATATCGTAAGTCCAAGGGAGTATCGCATTCCACCGGGGAAGGCAACTCTCCAGACTTTGAGCATTCTAAAAAAAAGGCCGGGAGTATAGCAAGTGATGAAATAAGGGGAAATTTTCTTGAAAGAACTTCAATTGCGAGACGCAAAAAAGAGAACCGGCCTTTTTTTGTATATGTATTTGAACTTGTTTTCATAGTCCATCTGTTTTTCGCAAAGAAAGCCGGAAAAAGTTTGCTCGAAACGGCCGAAATTAAATTTTTACGATTTTTATGTTTATATTTTTTGCACGTAAAAAGCCCCGGCAACCAGGATGGAAGCCGGGACTTTAAAATGTATTTTCGGGAAGGATTATCCTCCGAAATTATCGTACAGAATGCTCTCAGGAGCAACTCCGAGGCTGTCAAGCAGGTTGTTGACAGCACCAACCATCATAGGCGGACCGCACATGAAGTACTTTATATCTTCGGGGGCTTCGTGGTTCTTGAGATAAACTTCGTTCATCACATTGTGTACGAATCCCGGAGTGTACTTGACACCTGCCGCATCGGCTGCAGGATCAGGACGGTCGAGGGCCAGATAGAACTTGAAGTTCGGGAATTCCTTTTCAATCTCGGCGAAATCCTCGAGATAGAAGGCTTCTACCAGAGCGCGGGCGCCATAGAAGAAACTGACTTTCTTCTTTGTCTTGAGCGTCTTGAAAAGGTGCATGATGTGGCTGCGGAGAGGTGCCATACCGGCGCCGCCGCCGACGAAGATGTATTCCTGGGTGTCGGGGTCGTCAGGGAGAAGGAATTCTCCGTAAGGGCCGGAAATGGTGACTTTGTCGCCGGGTTTGCGGGAGAATACATAAGTCGAAGCGACTCCCGGAGGAACGCCGGGCAGGAACTTGAAGACGCCTTTAGGCTGGCTCCTGTCGAAAGGAGGAGTTGCGATACGGACGTTGAGCTTGACGACGTTCTTCTCGGCGGGATACGAGGCCATGGAGTAGGCCCTGATGGTAGGAACGGTATTCTTGAACTTCAGAGAAGTGATACCGTACTTCTCCCAGTCGCCCTTGTAGATATCGTCGACATCCATATCAGAGAAATCAGCCTCATATTCGGGGATGTCAATCTGGATGTATTCTCCTGACTTGAACTCGATGTTCTCGCCTTCAGGCAGCCTTACGGTAAACTCCTTGATGAAGGTGGCTACGTTCTTGTTGCTGATGACTTCGCATTCGAGTTTCTTTACGCTGAGGGCGGATTCGGGAACGGCAATCTTCAGATTGTCCTTTACCTTCACCTGGCAGCCGAGGCGCCAGGCGTCCTTTATCTGCTTGCGTGAGAAGAAGCCGGTTTCGGTAGGGAGAATCTCGCCGCCGCCTTCCAGGACGCGGAGCTTGCACTGTCCGCAGTTGGCCTTTCCGCCGCAGGCGGAGGGCAGGAAGATTCCGTGGTCGGCGAGGGTGTGCATGAGGTCGCCGCCCTGCTGGACGTCGAGCACTTTCTTGCCGTCGTTGATGTCAATCTTGACAGTTCCCGACGGGGTAAGCTTTGCCTTGATGACCAGAAGGAAGGCTACAAGGACGAGCGTTACAACAACGATGGTGATGACTGCACCTATAATAATACTTGTCATAATCGAACCTCCCTGTTAAAGTGAAATACCCATGAATGTCATGAAGGCCATAGCCATCAGACCAACCGTAATGAAGGTGATGCCGGTTCCCTTGAGGGCGGCAGGAACCTTTGAATATTGAAGTCTCTCGCGGATTGCTGCAAGGCAGACGATGGCAAGGAACCAGCCTAGACCGCTACCGGCTGCATATACGGCAGCTTCGCCGAGGCCGGCGAATTCCTTCTGCTGCATGAAGAGGCTGCCGCCGAGGATGGCGCAGTTTACAGCAATCAGAGGGAGGTAAATACCCAGCTGCCCGTACAGGGCGGGAGCGAACTTCTCAACTACCATTTCCACTATCTGGGTGAAGGCCGCGATGACGGCGATGAAGATGATCAGGCTAAGGAAGCCGAGGTCAACTCCCCAGGGATTGTTGGTGAGGAAACCGTTGATGAGATAGTTGATGGGCAGGGTGCATAGGAGCACGAAGATAACCGCAACACCAAGTCCGGTGGCTGTCTTTACGTTTTTGGATACCGCCAGGTATGAGCACATACCGAGGAAGTATGCAAAAATCATATTGTCAACGAAAATTGACTTTACGAACAGATTAATGTATTCCATAACTTACTGGTGTTAGAGGTTATTTTTCCTGGAGGTCTTTCTGGAGACTTCTCTGAACCCAGATGATGCATCCGATTAGGATGAGGGCCATAGGAGGGAGAATCACCAGACCGTTGTTCATATAACCGGCCTCGTAGAAAGACTCGGGAATGATACGTGCGCCAAGAAGGGTTCCGCTGCCGAGAAGCTCGCGGAAGAAGGCCACGATAACAAGGATAAGCCCGTAGCCGGCGCCGTTGGCGAGGCCGTCGAGCAGAGAAGCGAAAGGCTTGTTGCCGAGGGCGAAAGCCTCGATACGTCCCATCACTATACAGTTCGTGATGATGAGGCCGATGTAAACGCTGAGCTGTTTTTCGACCGGATATGCGAAGGCTTTGAGGATTTCATCCACGAGGATTACCAGCATGGCCACCACTACCAGCTGTACGATGATTCGCACGCGCATAGGGATGGTGTTGCGAAGGAGAGAAAGGATGAAGTTGGCAAGGCCTGTGACGATAATAACCGACAGCGACATTACCAGGGCTCCTTTCAGCTCGACCGTAACGGCCAGTGAGGAGCAGATACCAAGGACAAGGACGGTAATGGGGTTGCCCTTGAAGATGGGATTCAACAATGTTTCTTTAATCTTTGCATCCATAGTCTATTCCTCCGTAGTTTCGGCTTCAGGCTCGGAGACAGGCTCCTCGGCCTTCGGGGCATTGTTGATAAAGTAAGGTGCATAAGCCTTCAACCAGGCTGCGATGGCGGCGCTAAGGCCCTTGGAAGTCATCGTCGCGCCGGTGATGGCGTCGACTTCATTGTCCTTGGCGGCGCCCTTTACGATGGCGAAAGCAGGCTCCTGAGTGAAATCTGCGGCCTTGCCCTGGAAGAGGGCGCGGAACGCAGGGTCGTCCTTAATCTTGGCACCGAGACCGGGAGTCTCGCTGGCGTGATCGAAGTATGCTCCTGCGATGGTCTTGAGGTCGTCGTTGAAGGCTATGTAGCCCCAGACCGGGCCCCAGAGGCCGGCTCCGTAGATAGGAACTACCGTCTTGCCGTTCTTGAATTTGTAAACGGGCAGAAGGGCTTCGTCCTTAAGCTTGGCGTTCTGAGCCTTGAGATTATCGATGAGCTCGATGTTCGCGCGGGCTATAGAGAGCTCGCTGACCTTTTGGCCTTCAATGTTCACCACGAATGCCTCTTCGACGGTCTCGGCATACTTGTCGAGAATCTGCTCGTTAGTTGTGGGAACGTCCTTGGCCTGGATTCCTGCCGCGTCAAGCATCTGGCTGATGGTCTCGGCCTTGATGTTGGCGTCCTGCATGGGTTTGAGGGCGCTGGAGGCGAAGGCGAGAATCGCTGCGACCAGAACGACTATAATGGTCGAATATACGACAGTATAAATGTTTCCGTTAGTATTCATAGTCTTTTCCGGTTAAGCGATTTGTCCTTTTTTAGCCCTTGCAGAGGCTGCGCGTGAAGTCACTACGTAGTCGATCAGAGGTGCAAAGGTGTTCATCAGAAGAATGGCAAGCATCATTCCCTCGGCGTATCCGGGGTTGAAGAGGCGTACCACAACGCAGAGGGCTCCAATGAAGAAGCCGTAGATCCATTTGCCGCATTCTGTCTGGGCGCTGGTTACGGGGTCGGTTGCCATGAATACGGTACCGAAGGCGAAGCCGCCGAGCAGAAGCTGATAGTAAGCGGGCACGTTGGTAACTCCGAAGACGTTGCCGAGCCAGCCTACGAGAAGGGCTCCGATTACGGAGGAGAGCATAATCTTCCAGCTGGCGATGCCTGTCCAGAGAAGGAGGATGGCACCGAGGGCGATGGCGATGATTGAGGTCTCACCGACTGAACCGGGGATAGTACCGATTACCAGGTCGCTTACCGAAGGCATATTCTCGAGACCTGTTGCAACGTCACCGCTGTGGTCGAGCATATGGGTAAGGGGAGTGGCTCCGGAAACTCCGTCAGGAAGGCCGTTGATCCATACCTGGTCGCCGGACATCTTGCTCGGATAAGAGAAGAAGAGGAAGGCGCGGGTAAGGAGGGCCGGGTTGAGGAAATTCATTCCGGTACCGCCGAAGACTTCCTTGCCGAAGATGACAGCGAAGGCAACAGCCACTGCAACCATCCAGAGGGGAGTATCAACGGGAACGATAAGCGGAATGAGAAAACCTGTAACAAGATATCCCTCGTTCACTTCCTCGCCCTTGATCTGGGCGCTGGCGAACTCGATGCCGAGTCCTACGACATATGAAACTACGAACAGAGGGAGAACTTTAAGTAAGCCGAACCAGAACTTGTCGAACAGTCCTGGGAGATCGCCGTTGAAGAGGTCGTGCTGGTAACCTACGTTCCACATACCGAAGATTGCGGCGGGGACGAGGGCTATGACGACCATTATCATCACGCGTTTGATATCGATGGCATCACGCACGTGGGCGCCGCGGCTTGTAACCGTTGCGGGAACGCGGAGGAAGGTGTCGAAAGCGTCGATGGTTGAATGAAGGAACCATAGCTTTCCGCCTTTTTCGAAAAGGCCGGGTTTGTTTGTATTCTCTTCCATATCTTTATGCCATTTCTTTAATCATAAGGTTGATGCCGTCCTGGAGGATTGACTGAATGTCATTCTTGGACGGATCCACGAATTCGCAGAGGGCGAGGTCTTCGGGAAGAAGCTCATAAATGCCGAACTTCTCCATCTTGTCGATATCGCCGGCAAGGCAGGCCTTGATGAGATAGATGGGGAATATATCCACAGGCAGGACCTTGGAATAGACGTCCGAAACGACGAAGGCCCTCAGACCGCCGTGCATATTGGTATCCATCGCATATTTTTTCCTGGGGAAAAGCCAGGAGAAATAGGCCTTGCTCGAGGAGAACTGGCTTGTGCGGAATGGCTTGGCCCAGCCGAGCAGTTCCCTCTCGGTGCCTTCGTGGAGAAGGGTGACCTGATCGTCGAAGAAGCCGAGGCTTCCGTTTTCTCCGACATTGGTTCCGGTAAGGGCGTCGCCGCTGATGTAGCGTACGGCTCCTTTTTCGGTGTCGACCTTATCGGCGATGGCGCTCATGGGCATGCCGGGGAAGGCGTCAACGTAGCAGGGATCCTTTGCAAGAGGGCCGGTGACGGCGACTTTTCTGGAAAGGTCGAGCTTGCCGGTATTAAGGAGACGTCCGATGGCGGCCAGCATCAGCAGGGATACGGTCCAGACCGTCTCGCCTTTCTTGATGGGGGAGATGTTGGCAATCTGGATACCGACGTTGCCTGCGGGATGTTTTCCGCTGATGACGTGCTGGATGACGTTTTCTACCTTGTGGAAGGGTGAACTCGAACTTGTTTCACCGCGGATGGAGAAGTGTACGCCGCCTTTGGTGAGTTTGGCGAGGGCTTCTACTGCGGTCTGGATGGCGGCGAGGTCGTCCTTGAGGGTAAAGTCAGTGTCGGCGGCAAGCGGGGCTGTGGAGAAGGCCGAGATGAAAATGGCCTTCGGAGATGCTTCAGGATCAGCTACGATGCCGTAAGGGCGCTGGATGAATGCAACCCAGAGGCCGCTCTTCAAGAGGAGATCTTTGATCTCTTCGGCCGTCATGGAGCCTACGCCCTTTCCGCCGAAATCTACTGCCATCTGCTCCTTGTCAGCCTTTATGCGCACTTCGAGAAGCTTTCTCTTTTCTCCGCGAACAATCTCCGTAACAACTCCGCTGACGGGGCTGGTCACGAGGATCGAGGGGCGCTGCTTGTCTGCCAGAACCGGGGAGCCGGCCAGAACTTTGTCGCCTTCACGCACCAGCAGGCGCGGCGCAAAACCCTTGAAATCAGTAGGTTTTACAGCGACAATGTCAGGAACGATCCGCTTTCCGGTTATCTGGGCTGCCACTCCCGAGATGGGAATGTCAAGCCCGCGTTTCAGGTTGATGATGTTTGACATTATTGTTGCTTTAAAAAATTAATTTCCAAATCGGGGCAAATTTACTCAAAATTTCTCACTTATTTGTTGAAATCCCTTAAGAATTTGTTAAGTTTGTACAATAAAAATTTGTTGATTCTCCAGGAGGTCGATGATGAACGAAACCGTGATATTGAATGACCTTGATCCCAGGCAGAAAGAAGCTGTTGTCCACACCGACGGTCCATCGCTGATCGTAGCGGGAGCCGGCTCAGGAAAAACCCGTGTGCTGACGAGCCGAATCGCCTGGTTGCTATGCAAAGGCACCGATCCTTCCCGTATCCTGGCCCTTACCTTTACCCGTAAGGCCGCAGGCGAGATGAAGGACCGTATTGCCGCCATGGCCGGAGTTTCACTCGCCCGAAAACTCTGCATGGGCACTTTCCACTCGGTTTTCGTGCGTTTTCTGAGGCAGTATCACGAGCTTCTCGGCTACCCGAAGGATTTTACCATCTATGATACCGGTGATTCCACCAGCGCCATAAAGCATTGCGTACAGGAACTCAAGCTCGACGAAAAGGTATATAAGCCTAAAGAAGTCCTGTCGCGGATTTCGATGGCCAAGAACAATCTCTGCACTTCTGAAGCGTATGCGGCAAATACTGCGGCAATCACCAACGACCGCCAGGCCCGCAAGCCCGAAATCCACAGGATTTACGCCAAATACCAGCAGGTGATGCTGGCCAACGGAGTAATGGACTTCGACGACATTCTCCTGAATATGAACAAGCTGCTCACCTTGAAGGATGCTTCCGGTGAGCCCGTCGTGAATCAGATTGCGGGGCTGTTCGATTACGTCCTCGTGGATGAGTACCAGGATACAAACCTTTCCCAGTACCTTATTCTGAGGAAGCTCTGTCAGTTCCATCGGAACATCTGCGTGGTGGGCGATGATTCCCAGTCGATATATGCCTTCCGAGGGGCTAAAATCGAGAATATGCTGAATTTCAAGAAGGACTATCCTGAAATGAAGCTGTTTGCCCTGGAGTGCAACTACCGTTCTACCGAAAATATCGTCGCAGCCGCTAATACCCTTATCGCCAAGAATGCCGCCAGAATACCCAAGACATGTTTTTCCAGCAGGGAAGCAGGAGAAAAAATCGTGCTTGAGAAGACGTACAGCGAGATGGAAGAGGCTTCTGCAATAGCCTCGGCAATTATCCGTAGGATAAGGGAAAACGGAGCATCATATCAGGATTTTGGCATTCTGTATCGCACCAATGCTCAGTCGCGGGCAATAGAAGAGGCACTTCGCAAGCGCAATCTGCCGTATTTCATTTTCTCGGGGAATTCCTTCTATGAGAGAGCCGAAATCAAGGATATGATGGCTTACCTGAAGCTGATTGTCAACCCCCGCGACGACGAAGCCTTCCGCCGCGTAATCAACAAGCCGGCCAGGGGAATAGGGGATACATCACTTGCCGTAATAGCCACCGTAGCTTCTGCGGAAGGAAAGTCCTTTTTCGAAGCCGCCTGCTCTCCGGGGCTTGAGGAATATGGCATCAAGTCGGGCGCGCTTGGAAGAATCAGGGAGTTTACGGCAATGATATTGGCTCACAATGCCTTGCAGGGCGATAAAGATGCATATTCGCTGACCCTTTCCATTGCTGAAAAATCAGGGTTGTACAGATTCTTCAAGGAAGATACTACAATTGAAGGCCAGTCGCGCCTGGCCAACATCGATGAGCTATTCAACAGCGTCAAGGGCTATATCGATGAGCGCAACAACAGCTATATCGAGGATATGATAGCCGACGGGCAGATTAACGACGGCTCCGCCGTTCCTGCCGAAAGCCTTCCGCAGGTAAGCCTGTCGGATTACCTAGAAAGCACGTCGCTGCTCAGCGCCACCGATGTCGCTGACGATGAAACCGCCAACCGTATCGCCCTGATGACCGTTCATTCCGCCAAGGGACTGGAGTTTCCTTACGTATTCGTGGCGGGAATGGAAGAGAATCTCTTTCCCTCCGGAGGAATGATGATAACTCCGCAGGAGCTGGAGGAAGAAAGGCGCCTCTTCTATGTGGCGATGACAAGGGCCAAGCAGGCTCTTTGCCTTTCCTTCGCAACGGCCAGGATGCGAAACGGAAAGCGCGAGGCCAATTCTCCCAGCCGCTTCCTCAAGGAAATCGATTCGAAGTACATCGCCAACCCTTATGTGGTTCAGGATATCGCCGACGATGGAGACTCTGGCCTGGTATCCCGCCTCTTGCGAGGAGGTTCCTCCGGGCGTCCGTCTTTCCAGGGGGGCTCACGTTCGTCCGCCCCTATGGGGGCCGGCAGGCCATCCGTTCAGCCGCAGCGTCCTCAATACGTTGCCGGCAGCGGCCCGCGCACGCTGCGCAAGACGAATGCCCCCACTCCCGTGAAGGAAGACTTCGTGCCCGACTCCCCGCTGGATCTGAGAGCCGGAATGAGGATAGAGCACAATCGTTTCGGCCTCGGGAACATCATTTCCATTACCGGAGATCCTTCGGCCCTAAAGGCCACAATCCGCTTTGACGCTTCCGGCGAAAAGGTTCTTTTCCTCCAGTACGCCAAAATCAGGATAGTCCACTGACAGATTCCATTGTCAATCATAAGAAAGGTAAAAATTTTGTGTTGCAAAAACCGCTTTTTACGTTTCTTTGTTTTTGAGGAGAGATGTTTTCATAGTTTTGCGCATCAAACAAAATTATTGTGCCATGAATGCGTCAAAACTTTCATTTCTTCCTCTGCTTGCAGCAGTATTTCTTATCTTATCCAGCGCCTGCGACGCCCTTGAGGACACGGTCCGCGGCGAAGGACTTCTTCATTTCTCGCTCGACGGCCCTGGCGTGACCAAGGCCGGAGTGCCTGACTCGAGCGCTTATCTGCTTAAGGTGGTGTCTTCGTCGGGAAACATCATCTATGACGGCCAGTATGGTGCGGCACCATCGGCTATATCGGTACCGGCCGGCAACTATACGGTATCCGTCAGGTCCTGCCTGTTCAATCCTCCTTCCTTCAGTACGCCGCTTTACGGCGACGATCAGGTAGTATCGGTACCGGCCGGAGAGAGCGTCAACGTTCATCTTAACTGCACTCTTCTGAATTGCGGAGTGAGGCTTGACATCGACTCGTCTTTCCTCACCGGCGCCGAGCAGGGGGCATTGCTGCTCAGATGTCCTGAAGGAAGCGTGATGTATGGTTATACCGAAGACAGGATAGCCTTCTTCAACCCCGGCGATGTCTCTCTCGTGCTGTCGTCCTACGGCTCCGACAAAACGCTTATGACGCGCAGCCTCTCGGCCCGAGAAATTCTGAGGCTCAAGGTGTTTTCCAAGTCCGGAGGTTCTTCTTCCGGCAGCGGCATTACCGTAGCCACCGACACCAGCGCCGTATGGCTTGACGATACTTTTGTCATAGGGTCATCCCCCATGTATGATGTCGCTACCGCCAGGACGATGACGGGAGCAGAAGGAGTCTGGGTATATGGCTATATAGTCGGCTGCGCCAGCCCTTTCCTTGGTACTTCGTCCGACACCAATCTGGCCATCTCCGGACGCACCACGGCCACCGGCAAGGACGAATGCCTGTCGGTGGAACTCGTGAAAGGTGCGTTGAGGGATGCCCTGAATCTTGTATCACATCCTTCCTATCTGGGAAGGAAGGTCTTTCTCAAAGGCAATATCACGACCTACTACAGTATGCCCGGAATCAAGAAGATAACGGACTGGTCGCTGGATACGCCTCCGGATCAATAGCCGAAGATTTCCTCGAGCGACACAACCTTAACCGGGCCGAGCTTGCGAAGGAAGCCCATGTCGAGGTCTGAAGTATCGCCAACTATGCCGTAAACGTAGGATCTTCCGGCAATCCATTTGTTGTGAATGGCCTTGAGGTCATCCATTCCGAGGTTGCCGACCACTTCAAAGGCGGTTTTGTCGGAAGGTTCGGTCAGCCCAAGTTCCTTATCGGCAAGATACTGATAGATAACATTGATTCCGGTAAGCCTGTTCGTGCGGATTCTGGAGATGATGCCGGTCTTGGCAATCTCGAGGGCTTTGTCGGACTCCGGCATGTTGTTGATAATGTCGTCGAAGGCGTTGACCGCCTTGGCGAGTTTATCATTCTGCGATGCGATGGAAGCTCTGAACGAAGCCGTTCCTTTTAGGTGTGTCGGGAGCGAAAGCCATGCACCTGCGCTGTAGGCCAGGGCGCGGGCTTCGCGCATTTCCTGAAATACTATGGCGTTCATACCTCCTCCGAAGTATTCGTTGAACAGACGTACGCGAGGCTCCTCGGCTGCTTCGTAGCCTTCGCCGCGGTTCGAGTACTGGATGTAATTGAACTGGCGTGCCTTGTAAGGGGCTACGAATACCTTGCTCTGCGGCGTAACCTGCTGCACAGGGTAGGTCTTTGCGAGGGGTTCCGGTTGTTCTGCCACTTTGTGGTGCTCTTTCAGCATAGCCTGGAGCGATTCACAGCTCTGAGGTCCGTAGTACAGGATTTTATGCTGCTTTCCGGCGAGAGCCCTCAGGGCTAGAAGGAGTCCTTCGGAGTCTGCGTCGGCCAATTGTCTTTCCGAAGCCGTGGTGGCTTTTATGAAGTCGGGGCCGTAAGCGATGTAACGCGAAAGGGCCTGACTGCAGGCGCGCTGGTTCAGTTTGGAATCGGAGCGGCTCTTTTCTACGTCGGTGATGAGGTTCAAGAGTACAAAGTCTTCGCCTACGGCATTATAGAGCAGGTCTTCGGTGATATCAAGAGCTTTCTCTATGTTCTCGGAAAGTCCACTGATGGTAATGCTGGTAGTGTTTGTACCGGCTTTGAAAGAGAACTCGCAGGCAAGACCGTACATCTGCTTGGCAATTTCGGATGCTGTCATCGAAGGAGTGCCGAGATAGCCGATATAGTCAGTCGTAAGGTCGAGGAGCGGATTGTCTACCGTACCGTTCTCATAATAGAAAGTAAGGGTGGCGATATCGTTGAGGGTATTCTGCTTGTAGAGAAGTTCCAGAGGTCCTACGCTGCTTACGGACATATCCTTTGCATAGTCTACGAACACGGGCTCGATAGGCTCCGGAACGGAATTCTGAACTTCGGTCAGGAAGTCGCTTGCCGCAGCGCGGTTGGTTACGATAGGAGTAATCTTCGGAGCGTCGATTTTCTTTATGTCAGGATCGGTTCCGATATGTTTGTTGACGATTACGTAATTGTTGCTACGCAGGTACTTGCCTGCCCAGGCCATCACGTCTTCCTTGGTGACGTTTTCAAGTCTTGCAAGCTTGTCTTTTGCTACTTTCCAGGGAGTGCCGGCAACGAAGGCGTTCACATATTCCATCGCCCTAGCCCTGTTGCTGGTGAGCATGCGCATGCTCTGGAGCTTGAGGTTATTGACGGCGGCCTTCAGGAGCGACTCGTCAAAATCGCCGTTGCGCAGGTTCTCTACTTCATCGAGCATGTTCGCCGCCACATCAATCAGGGGCTGCCCCTGCCTGGGATAGGCCAGGATCAAGACTTCGCTATAGTCTGTCATATCGTTGAGGAAGCAGAATGCCTGGTTGGCTTTCTGCTGCTGCAATACGTTGAGGTCTATCAGGCCGGCCATCCCGTTGTAGAGAATGTTGGTGGCAATGAGGCCTATCTCGGATTCAAGGTCCTTGTTGCCCGGGCAGCGCCAGCCGAGAGTCACGAATTCGGCATCCTGGCCGTAGATGTCGATTTCGACAGGTTCGGTCATTACGTCCTCAGGTTCATACTTGAATTCCGGAATTGCCGGATTGGGCTGCCAGTCTCCGAAGTATTTTTCGATGATTTCGACCATGTTGTCTGGGTCAAAATCACCGCTGACGCAGATTGCGCAGTTGTTCGGAACGTAGTATGTCTCCTTCTGCTTGAGGATTGCCGTAATCGAAGGATTCTTCAGGTGCTCCTGAGTTCCGATAACGGTCTGAGTACCGTAAGGATGCTTTTTGAAGAGAGCCTCGTTGAGTTTTTCGAGCATCTTCCTGGTGTCGTTTACCATGCCCATGTTCTTTTCCTCGTAAACAGCTTCAAGTTCGGTGTGGAAACCTCTTACAACCATATTCTTGAAGCGGTCTGACTGCACCTTGGCCCAGTTTTCAATCTGGTTTGAAGGGATGTATTCCTGGTAGCAGGTAACATCTTCCGAGGTGAAGGCGTTCGAGCCCTCGGAGCCGATTATGGACATCATCTTGTCGTACTCGTTGGGGATGGCGATTTTGGATGCCTCGTAGCTCACGGAGTCTATCTTGTGATAGATTTGCTCCCTTTCCGCCGGATCGGTGGTCTGGCCGTAGATGTCGAAGAGCTGGCGGATTTCCTCCAGCATGGGTTTCTCTGCTTCATAATCCATCGTACCGAAATGAGTGCTGCCCTTGAACATGATGTGTTCGAGATAGTGGGCGAGCCCGGTGTTGTCGGCGGGGTCATTCTTTCCGCCGGAACGAACCGCAATGTACGTCTGAATCCTGGGAGTTTCCTTGTTGACGGACATGAAGACTTTCAGTCCGTTGTCAAGAGTGTAGATTTTGGTATCAAGCGGGTCGCCTGAGAAAGTTTCGTACTTGCCGGAGCAAAGTGAGAGGCCGCACATTAGGGCAGTGCCTGCGACGGCCAGAATGATAATGCTTTTCTTTCCCATAGTATAGAATGGATTATAGTGTTGTCCAGCTTTATTTTGAGCGATGACAAATATATAAAAAATGGCTGAATAATTTCTCGTTGTTGATAAAGTTTGTATATTTGCACTCCACATCAAGCGGAATTAGCTCAGTTGGTAGAGCGGCGGCTTCCCAAGCCGCAGGTCACGAGTTCGAACCTCGCATTCCGCTCCGGGCCTGAGGCCTTTTGGATGAAATTGCGGGCTTGATGGCATTTCGGCCCGCTTTTTTTATGGAAAAGCTGATAATAAGCAACGAAGAGATGTTCTCCCATGTATCCGGGATGCTCGCGCAGGGTAGGCGCGTGACTATTCCGGTGAAGGGTTGCAGCATGCTGCCTACCATCGTCGGAGAGAGGGATCTCGTGGAGCTTGAAGCCTTCGACACCTATTCACCGGGTGACATAGTTCTCTTCATCCTGGGAGGCCGTTGGATTCTGCACAGGATTCTGCGCTTTGACGCCAAAGGCAATGCTGTTATCAGGGGCGACGGAGTGCCCGCCGGCTGTGAGATTTGCCCTCCGGAAGGAATCAAGGGAAAGGCTGTCACCATTATCCGTAAAGGCCGCTACCCCTTCAATCCTTATACCCCGATGAGAATGTTTTGGCTGCGCCTGTGGAACCTTCTGAGGCCTTTCCGCCGCTACATCCTCTATGCTTACCGTCATCTTCCGTGGAACAGAAAATATTTTAAAAACATATGAGACTTAAAGAAGGATACGTACTCAGGACCATCTGCGGCGAGACCATTCTCAGCCCGGAAGGCCTTTCGAAAGTTGACATGAGCCGTATAATTTCTCTAAATGATACGGCCGCTTTCCTCTGGAAATCCCTCCAGGATAAGGATTTTACCGCCCAGGATGCGGTAGATCTCCTTACAGGCGAGTACGATGTTGACGAGCAGACCGCAGCCAGAGATGTTGACGCCCTGGTGGCGAAGTGGCAGGAAATAGGCCTGATTTAGAAGATGCGCCGATACCTCAGGTGGCTTGTAGACAATACCCGCGGAGTACGGGGCGCCATGGTGATGAATATCATCCCCGGGCTTCTTTCCGTAGGCTGTACCCTTTCTTTCGTATGGGTTTGCAAGCACCTTGTGGATTTGGCCGTCGGAGGGGCAGATGCCGGCGATTTGATAATGCCGGCAGTAGTGATGTGCCTGCTGCAACTCGCCAGAATAGGCTTTAACGCCCTCGGAACCAGATACGAAAGCATTACATTTGCACGTCTTGGCTTCAGAATTCGCGCAAACCTTTTCTCTTCTATCCTGCAATCACAGTGGGAGGGAAAGGAAAAGATGCATTCCGGTGATGCTCTGAACCGCATTTTCTCCGATGTAGATACGGTAACCAAGGTAATCAGCCAGGATTTGCCTTCTATGGTCATCACTCTTTTCAAACTGGTGGCCGCAGTGGCATTCATGGCCATCCTTGACTGGCGACTTGCCGCGGTAATAGTCCTCGTCACGCCTTTTCTCCTGTTATTCAGCAAGCTTTTTTTCAGGAGAATGCGTCAGATGACGATGGATATCCGCAACACCGAGAGCTCCGTCCAGACCCATATTCAGGAGAGCATCCAGAACAAGATACTTCTCCAGTCCATGGAGATGGGAGCGGAGGCGGAAAGGGATCTTTCAGGCCTGCAGAATCAGGAATACGGGCAGATTATGCGCAGGACCTGGTTCAATATCTGGTCGAAGGTCCTTCTCGGCATTACCTTCGGGACCGGTTATACGATTGCTTTCCTCTGGGGGATCCACGGGCTCTGGGATGGCTCCGTCACTTTCGGCGTAATGACAGCCTTCCTGCAGCTGGTTGCCCAGATTCAGCATCCGGCTCTTCATCTTACTCATCAGATTCCTTCATTCGTTTACGCTTCGGCTTCAATCGACCGTCTGATGGAACTTTCCGACGGAAGCCCGGAGGAAAGCGGCGAGCCGCAGAAACTTTCTTCTCCGGCAGGGCTGAGGATTGAGGATGTTTATTTCCGTTATCCCGACGGCGACAAACCCGTTTTCGACGGTTTCTCCCACGATTTCAAGCCCGGCAGCAGGACAGCCATAGTGGGCAGGACGGGTGTTGGCAAGAGTACTCTTATCCGCCTTATGCTTTCGCTTCTGCGGCCGCAGGGCGGTTCTCTCCGTGTTTACGATTCCAATGAAGAAATCCCGTGCGGGCCGCGTACAAGGGTTAATTTCTCCTACGTCCCCCAGGGAAATTCCCTGTTCAGCGGCACCATAAGGGCGAATCTCCAGCTCGGCGACCCTTCAGCCGACGAAGAGGCGATGACCAAGGCCCTGAGGACTGCTGCGGCCGAGTTCGTCTTTGACCTTCCCGAGAGGCTTGATACGATGTGCGGCGAAAAAGGTGCCGGCCTCAGTGAAGGTCAGGCTCAGAGAATAGCCGTGGCGAGAGGCCTTTTACGTCCCGGAAGTATCCTGCTTATGGATGAATTCAGTTCTTCGCTTGATTCCGAGACAGAAGACCGCCTTATAAAAAATCTTGTCTCCGAGCACGGAGACAAGACTATGATTTTCATTACCCATCGTGGCAGAATCACGGATTTCTGTGACGACGTAATAAGGATGAAATAGGCGCTCTACACAATCTGGGGGCGTCCTCCTTTCCCTGAATTATCTTCCGACTGGTATTCCGGCATCTTCCCTTCCTGTAGCCGGTCGTAGGCCTTTCTTGACTTGAAGATGTCGATTGCAGTGAAGATTGCAGCCATCATCGAGCGAGGGTCGGCTTCGTCGCGGCCGGCGATTTCGTATGCCGTGCCGTGGTCGGGAGAAGTCCTAACTATTGGAAGACCGGCGGTGAAATTGACTCCGTTCTCTAAGGCAATGGCCTTGAAAGGCGCCAGGCCCTGGTCGTGGTACATAGCGAGGGTAGCGTCGAACTTGCTGTAATTGCCGAGGCCGAAGAAGCCGTCCGGCGAATAGGGCCCAAAGGCAAGGATTCCCTCAGATACGGCCTGCTGAACGGCAGGAAGGATGATTGTCTGCTCTTCCTCGCCGAGAAGACCGCCGTCTCCGCAGTGGGGATTCAGGCCGAGGACGGCGATTTTGGGCTTGTCGATGCCGAAATCCCTTTCAAGCGAATGGTGCATCATACGGAGCTTCGACAATATCTTTTCGGTGGAAAGAGATTCGGGAACTTTGGCGAGGGGAATATGTCCGGTGACGACGCCTACCTTCAGGGCTTCGCTCACCATAATCATGGCGAATTCAGGTGCGCCGAATGCTTCCTGCAAGTATTCCGAATGTCCGGTAAATCCGAATCCTTCTGCTCCGATGGAGCGTTTGTTGAAAGGAGCCGTTACAAGTACGTCTATGCCTCCATTCTTGATGTCGCGCACTGCAGCGCTCAAGGCAGTTATCGCGCCCTGGGCCGCCTCAGGAGCGGCTTTCCCGGGTTCTACATAGACGTTTTCGGGCAGGCAGTTAAGGATGTTGACTTTCTTGGGCTTGACGTCCTTTATGTCATTGATTACGTATGTGTCTATCTGCTCGATAGTGTGCAGGGTCTTGCGATAAAAGCCGAAGAGTTTGGATGAACCGTAAACTACAGGAGTGAAGGCGTCCAGAATGCGGGAGTCCGCAAGGGCTTTGATAATTACTTCGTATCCGATTCCGTTTCCGTCGCCTTGAGTAATTCCGACGACCAGTTTATTGTCAATCATTTCTATATCAATGTGTTAGTTTCTTGCATTTCTTCATAGGCCTCGTCGGGAGGCAGGTTTTCCCGCATCCGCGCCTCGACGGCGAGAGCGTCGCATCTTTCGTTCTCGGGGTGCCCTGCGTGTCCTTTGATCCAGTGGAAGGAAACGTTATGTTTCTCCAGCAGAGGCAGGATGCGCATCCACAGGTCGGGGTTCTTGACCTTTTTGAAACCCTTGGCCCTCCATGCCGGCAGCCAGCCCTCGTTAATTGCCTTGACAACATAGGAAGAGTCGCTGACAACGTGGACTTCTGCGCCCGTCCATCGTATTGCTTCCAGGCCTTTTATCACCGAAAGCAGTTCCATACGGTTGTTGGTGGTGAGGCGGAAGCCTTCGCTCATCTCCTTTTCAAGGGAGCCGCAGCGGAGAATAGCCCCGTATCCTCCCGGCCCGGGATTTCCGGCGGCCGCTCCGTCGGTAAACAGGTATATGGGAGGATGTTGGACGGGTGTCATTGAAGCGCCGTTTTTTCGGGGAACAAATATAAGCAAATAAAAGCGAAAAAATGCTCTTGCAAGAATTAAATAAAAGCAGTACATTTGCAATCCCGCTAATTTTATAAAATTAGGGGCGGAAATGAAAGTAAAAATTCAAATCAATATGAGAAGCAAATCTTCAATTTACGGCCTGCTTGCAGCCTGCGTCCTGATTGTCAGCGCATCCTGCAGCCGTAACACCTACAAGAAAATCAATTATTTGCAGGACATCGACACCCAGACTACAGTTTCCGTCAAGGAAAACCAGGGTATCCTTGTTCAGCCTAAAGACCAGATTTCGGTCGTTGTCTCTCACCGTAATCCCGAACTTGCAGTCATGTTCAACCTCCCGGTTGCAAACATTATGGCAGGCTCCGAGAGCGGAATGGGTCAGCAGCGCCTCCAGGGCTACAACGTCGACAGCAACGGCGAAATTGATTTCCCTGTACTTGGCAAGGTGCACGTAGCCGGACTTAACCGCTGGCAGGTTGCGGAGCTCATAAAGGAAGAACTCCAGAACCGAAATCTCCTTAGGGATCCGATTGTCACCGTCGATTTCATGAACTTCAAGATTTCCGTCCTCGGCGATGTCGCCCATCCTGGCACCTTTAACATCGTCGGCGACAAGGTAACCATACTTGAAGCCATCGGTATGGCAGGTGACCTCAACATTACCGGCCGCCGCGACAATATCAGGGTAATCCGCGAAGCCTACGGCAAGAGAAGCGTTTATGTCCTCGATATCAGGAACTCTGATATTTTCAGTTCTCCGGCATTCTACCTCTGCCAGAACGATGTCGTTATCGTAACGCCCAACGAAGTCCGTGCAGGCCAGAGTACCATCAACGAGAATAACCTCAAATCCACGAGCTTCTGGGTATCCATCGGTTCACTCCTGTTGAGCATGGCCTCAATCATCATCAACCTCGCTAAATAGTACGTCCTATGATAGACAATCTGAAAAACGACCTTCACGAGAACGAGAAGACCTTGCAGCTCATCGACATCTGGGCGATGATATGGAACAACAAGATTTGGTATATCATCTCGATTGCCATTTGTCTTTGCTTTGCGGTTTTCCGTATCTACAAGACACCTAAGCAGTATTCTGCTCTGGCCAAGGTCATCGTTAACGACGAAACTGAGAACTCAACACTTCGTTCTCTGGCAGCCATTCCTACTGTCCGCCGCTCGTATAATTCGGGCCCTAACGTGTATAACGAGATGGAGGCATTCACATCTCCTGATATCATGAAGATAGTGGCTAAGCGCCTCGGCCTCGAAACAAAATACACGGCACAGCAGTTCATGCGCACCAGGGATCTGTTTACCAATACCCCTGTTGCCATGACTCTTTGCGGCGACAACCCTATGTCCTCATTCTCATTCATCGTGAAAAACACAGGGGAAAGGAATATAGTCTTGAGCAACTTTACTGTGTCAGGGAAGGATATAGACGCTGAGCCCATCAAGGCTCATCTTGGAGATACTCTTACTACGCCGCTGGGCCGGATTCTCCTCTCTCCTACAATCCATACTGAAGAGTGGAAAGATAACATCCTGGTCACTTGGGTAAACGCCGATGCTCTTGCAGGCGGCCTTGCCTCCCGCATGGGCGTATCCCTCTCCAACAAGGAGTCCACGGTGCTGGTTCTCACTTACACCGACCTCTTCCCTTCAAGGGCCGTTGCCATCATCTCTTCAGCTATCGATGTGTATAACGAGGAGTGGATTCACAATAAGAACCGCAACGCCCGCAACACCACCGCATTTATCAACGACCGTCTCGGAGTTATCGAGAAGGAACTTGGCGGCGTGGAAGAAAACCTCAAGAATTACAAGGAGAAGAACCGCATCACCGACCTCAAGCAGATTTCGCAGCTCTATCTTTCCGAGTCTTCGGAGTATGCTTCCAAGTCGTTCGAAATTAACAACCAGCTGTCCATCGCAAAGATGATTAAGAGCTGGATCAACGATCCCGAGCACAGCAACAGCATTATCCCGGCAACTACCGGTATTAATTCTGCCGCCCTTGAAGCACGTATCAGCAAGTACAACGATGCTATCATCAAGCGTGACATGCTCCTTACCGGCAGTAGCAACGAAAACCCTGTTGTCGTTGACTTGACGGAAAGCCTGGAATCTTTGAGAATTGCTATCAACCGTTCCGTCGACAACCTTATCGCAACCCTCCAGCTCCAGTCCGACGAACTCGAGCGTCACGAGGATGAGCTGATGGGCCGAGTGTCTTCCACCTCCGGACAGGAGCTCAAACTCCTCTCCATCGAGCGTCAGCAGAAGGTAAAGGAGCAGCTGTATATCTACCTTCTCCAGAAACGTGAGGAGAACGAGATAGCTTCTCTGGTCAATGTTGCCAACACTCGTATGATCATGTCGCCGGTCGCCGGTTCGGGTCCTGTATCTCCCAATCCGAAGATGATTATTCTCGTCGCTCTTATTCTGGGCGCAGGTATCCCCTTCGGTATCTTCTTCCTTATCGGACAGCTTGATACCCGTGTCAAGAACCGCAGTGACCTTGAAGGCCTCAAGGTTCCGTTCCTCGCCGAAATTCCTCAGATGGGTATCAAGGGCAACTGGTTCGAGCGGCACAAGATCGACAGGTACAATGACCATAACACCCAGATTGTTGTTAAGTCCGGCAAGCGTAATTCGATCAACGAAGCCTTCAGGGTTCTTCGTACAAATCTCGATACCATGCTTGGCCGTTCCGGTTACAACAAGGCTCACCGTGTGATGATTACCTCGCTTAATCCTAATGCCGGAAAGACCTTCACCATCCTTAACATCGCTGCATCCTTTGCAATCAAGGGTTCCAGGGTTCTCCTGTTTGACCTTGACCTCCGCAAGGGAACACTCAGCAAGGTGGTCTCCGGCGGTAAAGTGGGTTTGGCCGCATACCTCAACGGTTATCATGCCGAGCCTAAGGACCTCGTCATGAACGTTAGCGAGAATCTCGATGTACTGCCTTGCGGTACTCTTCCTCCCAACCCTGCCGAATTGCTGCTTTCTAGCAAATTCAAGGAGATGGTCGAGAAGTTCTCTTCAGAATATGACTATATCTTCTTCGATTGTCCTCCTATGGACCTCGTTACAGATACTTCCATTATCAGCCGTCTTGCAGAACTTTCCATCATCGTCGTACGTGCCGGCAAGTTCGATAAGCGTGCCGTTCCTGTACTTGACTCGATTTACGAGGATGGCCACTATAACCGCATGACTGTAATCCTCAACGGCGTTGAATTCGTCGGCAGCAGGGGTAAGAACTACGGTTATAGTTACTGCTACGGTTATAGCTACGGTTACGGATATGGCCACGGTTATGGCTATGGTTCCCAGGATGATGAAGAAGAGGACGAAACGAAATAAGACTTAATTGATGTTCGGCCTCTTTGAATCCGGAAAATCAATATTTGACAGCGGATTTTTACGGAATTCTTCAGACTCCCATTCTCACATCCTTTACGGAGTGGATGACGGAGTGAAGACACAGGAAGAAAGCCTTCAGATATTGAAATGTTTGGAAGAAGCCGGAGTGGAAACACTCTGGCTTACTCCGCATATTATGGAGGATGTTCCCAATACGAGCGAGGCTCTCAAAGCCCGTTTTGCTGAATTGCAGTCTGTGTATAAAGGTGGTATTCGCCTAAGGCTTGCCGCCGAATATATGCTGGACAACCTGTTTATGGAAAGGCTTCGGGCGGGAGACTTGCTACTGCACGGTGAGAATTATGTGCTTGTAGAAAGCTCCATAGCTGCGCCTCCGGTTAATCTGTGGGAAATCCTTACCGAAACCTTTGGCCGGGGATATGTTCCTATTCTGGCTCACCCCGAGAGGTATCTTTATCTTCCTCAGGATGACTATGCCAAGCTAAGGGAAATGAAGGTTCCGATGCAACTTAACATATTCTCGCTAACCGGTATTTACGGCGAGTCCGTACGTGCGCGCGCGCAGTACTTACTTAAAGGTGGGTTTTACTCGATGTGGGGCTCAGACTGCCATCGCTACAAGGTGCTAATGCAGCAGTATTCTTCAGTTAAGTTGAAAAAAGATATCCTCTCTTTGCTTGACTCCTTGAAAGTCATGCCGGGCGGTAGTATTTGATAATATCCTGAGGTATGAATGTACTTGTTACCGGAGCCAACGGGCAGTTGGGAATGTCGCTTCGCCGCCTTGCGGCAGGAGCGCCGGACAGGTATATTTTCACTGATATCAATACAGTCCAGGGATATGAAACCCTGTATCTGGATATAACCAACATCGAGGCTGTCCGCATTACCTGCGATTCCGAGCAGGTGGACGCAATTATCAACTGCGCTGGTTATACCAATGTAGACGGGGCGGAGGATGATGTCCAGATGTCCGACCTGCTCAACCGTCAGGCTCCGGAGATTCTTGCCTCGGTGGCAAAGGAGAGGGGAGCCGTCCTTATCCATATTTCAACGGATTATGTATTCGACGGCAAGACACCTCATCCTTATAGCGAATCCGCTTCTCCGAATCCTCTGAATGTATATGGGACTACCAAGCTTGCGGGCGACAGATGTGTAGCAGAGTCAGGTTGCAGATACCTGATTTTCAGGACTTCCTGGATGTATTCTCCCTATGGGAAAAATTTCGCCCGCACAATGCTCCGGCTTTTCCGCGAGAAGCCGGTGATAAGCGTGGTTTACGACCAGGTCGGTTCTCCCACATATGCCCCGGACCTTGCAGCTTTCATAGTTGAAATCATAGCTTCCGGGAAGATTTTCAGGAACTCGGGCATTTTCAACTATTCTTCCGAAGGTGCGGTTTCGTGGTATGATTTCGCAAAGGCTATACACCGCCTTTCCGGTGCATCCTGCGAGGTTGTGCCATGCCTTACCGAAGAGTATTCTTCGAAGGTCGAGAGGCCAAGGTATTCGGTCCTCGACAAGAGTAAAGTCAAGTCTGTTTTCGGCGTCAAGATTCCCTACTGGGAGAAGTCGCTGGAGCGTTTTTTCAAAGATATAAAGTGAACGGGCAGTCGACAGGCGGCTATCACAAGGAAAATACCCGAATAGCCAGGAATTCCGTAATCATCTATCTGAGGATGATTGCGATAATCCTCATAGGCCTCGTGTCCATGCGCTTGGTGCTCAAGGCTCTCGGTCAGTCGGACCTCGGCCTGTATGACGTAGTCGCCGGCCTTATCTCGATGCTTGGCTTCATCAGTACGGCGATGACAACCACCACCCGCCGCTATATCAACATAGAGATGGGAAAGCCCGACGGCAATCCTTCCAAGGTCTTCAATATCCTGATGAATATTCACATAGGCCTGGCCGTGTTGATTCTCGTCGTTGCCGAAACCATCGGGATGTGGTATATCTTCAATGTCCTGAACGTCGAGCCCGGGAAGCTGTGGGATGCCGTTTTTGTATTTCAGGTTTCCACCATTGTCGCCTGTGCCGGCATAATCAATATCCCTTATCAGGCCTTGATGGAAGCCAATGAAAAGTTCGGTGCCTCGGCCTTCATCGACGTTGCCACGAATCTTGTAAAACTTGGCCTCGTATGCCTGCTTTTCGTCTTTGAGGGGAATTTGTTGAGATTCTATGCGGTAAGCATGAGTGCGGTAACTCTGCTGTCGCTTTTCCTCTACCACGGCTATTGCGCCCGCAAGTGGAAGAATGTAATAGCCCGCAGGAAATACTCCGACAAGGCCCTGTACCGCGAAATACTTGGCTTCAACAATTACACGGCCATATCTGCCATAGCCTATATCGCAAGGACACACGGCGGGAAGCTGATAGTAAACGGCTTTTTCGGCACCTTTGTCAACGGAGCCTTTACTCCGGCTTATAACCTTGAGAATTTCTCGGTCATGAGCATCACCCGGCTCAGCAATGCCGCAGCTCCCCAGATAACCCAAAGCTACGCCGCCGGGAGCCTTGAAAGGTCTTTTGACCTCGTCGGCAAGATTTCACGCTTCAGCGCCCTTATGATGACGCTTCTCGTGGGATGCATGCTGGTAGAGATGGACTTTATCCTTTCCATATGGCTGGAAAAGGTTCCCGAAGGGGCTCCGCTGCTTTGCCGCTGGACCCTTATAAGCGCTCTTGTCCGGACATTTGCGATGGGTGGCACCCAGACTCTGGAGCAGGCCTCCGGCCGCATCAAGTGGTTCCATATCGTTAACAGCTCCATGTCGCTGGCATGCCTGCCTCTGGCTATCCTGGCCTACTTCCTTGGAGCAGAGCCGGTCGCCATCGTATGGATATACATTTGCTATACAGTAATATACAGATTCATAGAGTTTTACCTGATGAAGAGGCTGATAGGATTTCCTGTCGGAAAGTATTTGCGCAAGGCTTATCTCAAACCCTTCATAGTGCTTGCGATGGTGGCTGGATTCATTGCCTTGTATCATGGCGTCCAGGCTCCGGATGCGGGCACTCTGGCCCGCCTGGGAGGCATTGCGATAACTTTCATATTCAGCTGTGCGGCCATTTTCTTCGTAGGAATGTACAGTTGGGAACGTAAATCCCTTCTTCGCTTGTAAAAGCCCTTTGAATTCGTTATATTTGCGAGTTATTTACGCGATTTTGCCATGGCATTAAGTAATATAATCAGTAAAATATTCGGTTCAAAGTCCGACAGGGATATGAAGGTTATACGTCCGGTCCTCAACAAGGTCCTGGCCGTGTATCCTGAGGTAGATGCTCTCGACAACGATGCGCTTCGCGCCCGCACTGATGTCCTCAAGGCAAAGGTGCTTGCCGCTGAGGAGCCTTTCGAGAAGAGAATCGCTGAGATTAAAGCCGAACTTGAGGCCGACATCCCTGTCCGCCGCAAGGAAGAGCTTGCAACCGAAGCTGATAAGCTGGTGAAGGACGAAGACGAAGCCATAGAGAAAGTCCTGAATGAAATTCTCCCCGAGGCCTTCGCCATAATGAAATCGACAGCCCGCCGTTTCGCCCAAAGCGAAGAAGTCACCGTAACCGCATCGGACTTCGACCGCAATCTTTCAACTGATCACGATTTTGTGAGAATTGAAGGCGACAAAGCCATCTGGAAGAATTCCTGGACTGCCGGCGGCAACGTCATTACCTGGGATATGGTCCACTATGACGTCCAGCTCATCGGCGGTATCGTACTTAACGGCGGAGTCAAGACCAACAAAGACCAGCGCGGCTGCATCGCCGAAATGGCCACAGGTGAAGGAAAGACCCTCGTGGCAACATTGCCTGTTTTCCTCAATGCCCTTGCAGGAAAAGGTGTGCACGTCGTTACCGTCAATGATTATCTTTCCAAACGAGACTCCGAGTGGATGGGCCCTCTGTATATGTTCCACGGCCTTTCCGTCGACTGCATAGACAAGCACGAGCCCAACAGCGAGGCCCGCAAGAAAGCTTATAACTGCGACATTACCTTCGGTACCAACAACGAGTTCGGTTTCGACTACCTCCGCGACAACATGGCCATCAATCTCGGTGACCTCGTGCAGCGCAAGCATCATTACGCAATCGTGGATGAGGTCGACTCCGTCCTTATTGACGATGCCCGTACTCCGCTGATTATCTCCGGTCCAGTGGGCAAGGTCGAATCGGATGCCCAGTTCATGGAGTTCCGTCCCTACGTAGAGAAGCTTTACTCAATGCAGAGCTCTCTGGTTACCAAGACGCTGAATGAAGCCAAGAAGCTGATTGCCGCAGGTAACGAGAAGGACGGTTCCATGCTTCTGTACCGTTGCCACAAGGGCTTGCCTAAATATCAGCCACTCATCAAGTTCCTCAGCGAGATGGGTATGAAGCAGCTGATGCAGAAGGCCGAGAACTTCTATATGCAGGATAACGAGCGCAACATGCACGTCGTTACCGAAGAACTTTACTTCGTAATCAATGAGCAGCAGCACTCAGTAGATCTTACCGACAAGGGCCACGAGGCTCTCGCCGGAATGGTCAGCAACCCTGATTTCTTCGTTCTCCCTGACATGGGCTCTTCCATCGCCGCAATCGAGGCTGGCGAGGGTACTCTTGCAGAGAAGCAGGAGAAGAAGGATGCCCTGATGGAAGATTACGCCCTCAAGAGCGAGCGTGTTCATACGATGATTCAGCTCCTGAAGGCTTACGCCATGTTCCAGAAGGACGTCGACTATATCATCGACGATGGCAAGGTGAAAATCGTCGACGAGCAGACCGGCCGTATAATGGAAGGTCGCCGCTGGAGCGACGGACTCCACCAGGCTGTCGAGGCAAAGGAGAACGTCAAGATCGAGAACGCCACCCAGACCTTCGCGACCATCACCCTCCAGAACTATTTCCGTATGTATCACAAGCTGGCCGGTATGACCGGTACGGCTGAGACGGAAGCCGGTGAGTTCTGGTCGATATACAAGCTGGACGTAGTTGTTATCCCTACGAACCGTCCCGTAATCAGGAACGACCGCAACGATCTCATATACAAGACCAAAAAGGCAAAATATGCTGCTGTCATAGCAGA
This sequence comes from Bacteroidales bacterium, assembly GCA_017443025.1. Classification (GTDB taxonomy): domain Bacteria; phylum Bacteroidota; class Bacteroidia; order Bacteroidales; family UBA932; genus Cryptobacteroides. Next base: position 38,199 of record JAFSPG010000016.1, read on the forward strand.
GGTTGAAGATCTTATATCCAAGGGCCGTCCTGTGCTTGTCGGTACCACGGATGTCGAGACTTCCGAACTCCTGAGCCGCATGCTCCGTATGCGCGGCATCAAGCATAACGTCCTGAACGCCAAGCAGCACGCCCGTGAGGCTGAAGTAGTTGCACAGGCCGGTATGAGCAGTACCGTTACCATCGCCACCAATATGGCCGGCCGTGGTACCGATATCAAGCTTTCGCCTGAGGTCAAGAAGGCCGGTGGTCTTGCAATCATCGGAACTGAAAGGCACGACAGCCGTCGAGTCGATCGTCAGCTCCGCGGCCGAAGCGGCCGTCAGGGCGATGAAGGTTCATCCGTATTCTATGTTTCTCTTGAAGACAAGCTGATGCGTCTGTTCGGCTCCGAGAGGATTGCTTCCGTAGTTGACCGTCTCGGGATGAAGGATGACGAAGCCCTCGAGAACAAGATGCTCTCCGGTAGCATCGAGAGGGCACAGCGCAAGGTAGAAGAGAACAACTTCGGAATACGTAAGCGCCTTATCGAGTACGACGACGTCATGAACTATCAGCGCGAGGCGATTTATTCCCGCCGCCGCAACGCCTTGTCGGGTGAGCGTATCGATATCGACGTGATGAACATGATGCTCGATACGGCTTCCATTATTGTGGACAAGTGCGCCGGTGCCGATTACGAGGAGTTCGCTTCATTCGTAATGGGTCAGCTTTCCATAGACCCCGGATTCGACGCCGAGTTCTATGCTTCCGCCAAGCCGGATGAGCTGGCCGATCGCCTGGCTCAGCATATGGAGGAGGTCTATCACCGCCGTATGGAAACGATGGTTACCAAGTTGTATCCCATCATCAAGAACGTTTACGAGAAGCAGGGCTCCATTTACGAGAATTTTGCCCTGCCGGTATCCGACGGCCGCAAGATGATAAATATCTCCGTAAATCTTAAGAAGGCTTACGAGACTGAAGGCGTCGAGGTTACCAAGACTCTCAGCAAGACTATCATCCTTTGGCAGATAGACGACCACTGGAAGCAACAGCTCCGCGAGATGGACGAACTCCGTCAGAGCGTACAGAATGCAGCTTACGAGCAGAAGGATCCTCTGGTGATTTACAAGCAGGAGAGCTATAACCTCTTTGCAAATATGCTCGATGCCCTTTACAGGGATGTTCTTTCATTCCTTCTCAGGGCTTTCGTCCCGCTTCGCGAGGATGCCCCGGCTCCTTCGGCCCGCTCGATTCAGCAGCGTTCCGACATGAGCCAGATGCGTACTTCGCGCAGCGACCTCGTTACTAACGGCGAGCAGAAGAGCAATGCGCCTGTCATAGCACAGAAGCACGTGGGACGCAATGACCCTTGCCCCTGCGGAAGCGGAAAGAAATACAAGAATTGCCACGGAAGCGGCTTGGTTTAGATAATATAATTTTGATAAAATAATGGAACAGACAGTCAACGTTAACGAGGTCAGCCGTATCTCGTCAGGAACCGCCATCAAAGGCGAAATCAATTCCCCCAACGACATCCGTATCGACGGTATTTTCGAAGGTAAAATCATCTCCAAGGGTCGTGTAGTCGTAGGCGACAAAGCCGTCATCAGCGGCGATATCATCTGTGAGAACGTAGATTTCTGGGGCAAGATGACAGGTAATCTCTTCGTCAAGGATACCCTTTCCCTAAAGGAGGGTTGCTCTATCCGCGGAGATCTCCGTATCCGCAGGCTTATCGTGGAGCTTGGTGCCAACTTCGACGGCAACTGCAAGATGATTGCCGAGGGCGACTTCGACAAGGTTGCCGGTGCTTCTTCCTCTACCGCAAAGATCAGCGTTAATCCCGTGCCCTCCGATGCCGAGACCAAAATCGGTGGCACTCCCGTAAAATAATTCCGGCTTAGTTTTTTATACTACTTCCATATAAACCTGCGCTACACTTCTCCGTGCTGCGCAGGTTTTTTGTAGTGCCAGGCCTTCGCGAAGAAGGAAAAAGTTTTTTCGGACATTTGGGCATTCGCGAAAGGGAAAAATTTTCTCTCGGGCAGAAAAAATGCCCTCGAGAAATCTTTTTCTCTTTCTCCACCATCCCCACGCACTTGGCAGCGGGTGCGGGCGGACTGGACTTTCCCGTTTTGCCCGGGAAGCCTCGCGCCTCGCAGGCGCCGGATTGCGTATACTCCGGCGCCGGTGCCATTCCTGCAGGAACACCGTTGCAGGTCCCTCAAAACCCTGCAGACCGGGAACGGTTTTCGGTGTTCTGCTGCATATAGCGTTTCAGGTCTGCTGTACCTTGCGACACCTGCAACGCTCAGGTACCCATGCGCGCAATCATAAAAATCGTAAAAAAATCATAAGAATCGTAAAAACCTGCATTCGAGCAAATTTTTGAGTGAAGTTTTCGTATATTTTTGCAGATGGTTTGTTTTCTATGTTAAACATAAAATCATCTAAAAAATGAATTCAAAACTTACACAACCGCAATTGCAAAAATTCCTTGATGAACTGGATGCATTGGAGCAGTATCGCGACTTGTCGGACGAAGAGAAAGAGAAGATTGCCAAAAGCATTTTATCTTCGAAGTACATGGACCTGCGCTGCGACTGGGCGTTTAAGTACATCCTTCAGAACAAGGAGATCCTGACGATGCTTCTTCGCGACTTCATTTCAGAGGACATCGAGCGCGTAGAATACCTTCCGAATGAGATTGGCAGGGCCAGCGAAAGCGACAAGAACATTATCATGGATGTGATGTGCTACGCCAAGAGCGGACAGCGCTTCATCGTTGAGATGCAACGCCAGCATAAGACAAGTTTTAAAAACAGGATGTTGTACTACGGGGCATCCATGCTCCACGCTCAGCTTAACAGGGCCGCGGCATATTCGACACTTATGCCTGTGTATGTGATTTGCTTTACCAACTTCAAACTCAAGCACGAGTCAGATCAGCTTGTGTACCGTTATATGCTGAAGGAACGCGACACTGGCGAATTGTACAACAATCTTCTTACCATCTGCTTCTGTGAATTGCCGCGCTTGAAAGCAAAGAAGATAGACGGTTTGAATGACATTGAGAGTTGGTTTTACATTTTGAAAAATATTCATACCTTTGCGGGAGAGCCGGGGGATTATGGCGAGAAATATAAGCCTGTTATGGAAGCTGCACTGATGAACCCACTCCCGGATGCAAACAAACTACAATACTTTAGAGCAATGGTATCAGAAGAAGAAAGACGTGATATAGCGGAAGCCTGCTACGGAGATGGCTTTGACGATGGTATGGCTCAAGGTAAAGCTGAAGGTAAATCCGAAGGCCTGGAGCAAATGGCAAAGGCCCTTGTTCAAATGGGCATGTCCGACGCAGATATCCAGAAAGCTATAGAATTAGCCAAGAATTCATAGTAGCTCCTTACCAATCAGAGCAAAAGTCTATAAAGCAATGGCGGCTCATTCGGGCCGCCATTTGTGGTTATGGGGGTAACATATATTTGCGTTTCGCATTTGTAATTCAAAAAAAAGAGCTATATTTGTGGAAGCTACAGACGTAGCATAATACATAGAAAGCGTTTAGCGATTCCGTACAACTGAATCTGGACAATTCTAGGAACAGGAATAGCGATGCCGCTTGCTTTGGCTGTATGTTGAGCCATGCTCATAATATAGCAAAGTGTGGGTATGCTGTTCTTATTCGTTCCGAGGCCGTCCAGAGCCGAGTTGTAGAGTGAGAAACTATGGTGGCCCACACTTTCTTTTTTATCCTTAAATCTCCCCCGGGTCACAGGGGAATAAAAGTTTTATCTATATGAAAAAACACATGTGTTTATTTGCCGTAATTCTATTATCGGCACTGTGCTCTGTAGGATGTTCATCAAAAGCTGATGATGATTATGAAAGCGGAATAGAAACTGCTTCGCTCATTGGTACCTTTTGGACAGGGACTATAACAAATCGCCAGGCAAATGTCAGTTTTACAGAAAAAACGGTGGAAATAGAATTTCTTTATGCTAATCATATCCTTCTTAAAGGCACTTATTTGTATGAAGCTCCAAATATCTACTTTAATGCAGCTGATGATAGTTGGACAGTCTCGGCAACAGGTGTCGTAACTAAATCTATAATGAAACTATCAGTAACTTTTAAGAATCAATTTGGTGACATTAAGTACTTCAATGAAACACTTATTAAGGATTAACGTTTTAATTAGTGAGTAAAATAATCGCAGTATTTAGGTGATACAGTAATGCCCGGCGATGAAGGCCGGGCATTACGTGTTTATTGCGATAAGATTGAGCGCTTATGGGTAAAAGGTTTAGTCTTCGGCGGATTTAAGCTGCTCGCGGACTTTGGCTTCGATTTCGTCGCAGAGCTCGACGTTGTCGGTGAGGAGCTGCTTGGCGGCTTCACGGCCCTGGGCGAGCTTCTGCTCCTTGTAGCTGAACCAGGAGCCGCTCTTGTGGATGATATCCATCTCGACGGCAAGGTCGAGGACCTCTCCGGCGTGCGAAATGCCTTCGCCGAATACGATGTCGAATTCAGCCTTCTTGAATGGCGGAGCCATCTTGTTCTTGACCACCTTCACGCGAGTGCGGTTGCCGAGGGCTTCCTCGCCGTCCTTTATCTGTGTGGTGCGGCGTACGTCGATACGTACAGAAGCATAGAACTTGAGGGCGTTACCGCCTGTGGTGGTTTCGGGGTTGCCGAACATAATGCCGATCTTCTCGCGGAGCTGGTTAATGAAGATGCAGCAGGTGCCGGTCTTGCTGATATTGGCCGTGAGCTTGCGGAGGGCCTGGCTCATCAGTCGGGCCTGGAGGCCGACTTTGTTGTCGCCCATCTCGCCTTCGATTTCGGCTTTGGGAGTAAGGGCCGCGACGGAGTCTATGACAATGATGTCGATGGCTCCGGAGCGGATAAGGTTGTCGGCGATTTCAAGGGCCTGCTCGCCGTTGTCGGGCTGGGAAATGAGCAGGGTGTCGAGGTCGACTCCGAGGGCCTTGGCGTAGGTGCGGTCGAAGGCGTGCTCCGCGTCAATCATCGCGGCGATGCCGCCAAGCTTCTGGGCCTGGGCGATGGCATGGATGGCCAGGGTGGTCTTGCCGCTGGATTCCGGACCGTAAATTTCGATTATACGGCCTCTGGGATAACCGCCGATGCCGAGAGCGTGGTCGAGCGCTACGGATCCACTGGGAATTACCTGAACGTCATACTGCGGCTGGTCACCGAGCTTCATGATAGTGCCTTTGCCGTAATCTTTTTCAATCTTGTCGATTGTAGCTTGCAGGGCTTTCAGTTTGCCTGCATTGTCTTGTGCTGCAACTTCTTTTGCCATAGTTGTAATTTTAATAGTTCCTATATGGATACCGTACTACAAAGATATAAAACAAATCGGATTTTTTTCAGTATTTTTGCAAAAGTATGGAAAAGGTTAAACTTCTGGGGATGAACCCCGCCGAATTGAAGGAAGTGGCGCTCGAAGCCGGCCTTCCGGCATTTGCCGGAAAGCAGCTGGCCCAGTGGCTCTACGGGCGGAAAGTCCGTTCAATAGAAGAAATGACCAACATCTCCAAGGCCGGCCGCGAAAAGCTCTCCGAAAAATATGAGGTTGGCGTAATCGAGCCCTCCGAAGTATTCGAATCTTCTGACGGCACCAGGAAGTATCTTTTCCCTGTCACCTGCGCTCTAAGCAAATCGCCTGTGGCTCCTGTCGAAAGCAGCATGGTCGAAGCCGTGATGATTCCCGACGACGATCGCCGGACTCTCTGCGTCTCTTCCCAGGCCGGCTGCAAGATGGGCTGCAAGTTCTGCATGACGGGCCGCCAGGGCTTCCACGGACATCTGTCCGCCGCTGACATTCTTTCGCAGTTTCTCGCTGTCGATGAGTCGGCAGAGCTCAGCAATGCCGTTTTCATGGGAATGGGGGAGCCTCTCGACAATTACGACAATGTGATGCGGGCGATAGAGGTGCTGACCGCCGACTGGGGTTTTGCCTGGAGCCCGAAGAGAATCACTCTTTCGACCATCGGCGTAATGCCTCAGCTCGGGCGCTTCCTCCAGGAGGGCCGCTGCCATCTTGCAGTGAGCCTGCACGATCCTTTGCCTGAGGAGAGAGAGTCGATAATGCCCGTGCAAAAGACCTTCCCTGTCGAAAAGGTGCTATCAGAAATCCGCAAGTACGATTTTTCCGGGCAGAGAAGGGTGAGCTTCGAATATACGATGTTCCGGGGCTTTAACGACGATAAGCGTCATGCCGATGCCCTGGTTCGCCTGCTTAAAGGCATTCCCTGCCGGGTTAACCTTATAAGATTCCACAAAATCCCCGATTTCCCTTACGAGACCAGCCCCGAACCTGTTATGGAAATGTTCCGTGACCGGCTTTCGGCCGCAGGCATTACCTGCACCATCCGGGCTTCTCGGGGCGAAGATATATTTGCCGCCTGCGGCCTACTGGCCGGAAGGCACGACAAACAATGACTATGCGCAGAATCATCACATTTCTCGTAGCCCTGCTTGCTTGCGTATCCGTATTTGCCGGATCATATCGCAGGGTCAGCCCTCAGAAGGACAGCATCAGCGTAGCCGCCATCCGGGCATATCTTGACGGTATCCGCGCCAAGCGTCCCACCGTGGCGTTGGTGCTCAGCGGCGGCGGGGCCAAAGGCGCCGCCGAGATTGGCGCCTTAAGGTATCTTGATTCACTTGCAATTCCCGTCGATATAGTCTTCGGTACCAGCATCGGAGGTCTTATCGGAGGAATGATCGCGACCGGATATACTCAGGCCGAGATGGAGAGCCTGATTCGCAGCCTTGACTGGCCATATCTCATGACGGATATCCTTCAGCGTTGCTACAAAGCCTGCGAGCGCAAGGACGGAGAAATGATCACTCTGCCGTTCTACTATTCCAAAAGAGTTGACCCCGACAGTCTGAGCCGTCTCAAAAGGATATCCAAGAGCCTGCCCCGAGGTATGATAAGGGGGCGCAACGTAAGTGCTCTTATCAGTTCCATTACCGTGGGGTATCAAGACTCCACCAGTTTCCTTTCGCTACCTGTTCCTTTCGTAACGGTGGCCACTGACCTTCAATCCGGAAAGGCCAAGATATGGTACGGCGGACATCTCCACGCCGCTATGCGTTCCACAATGTCCATCCCTGGTGTCTTCGAGCCTGTAAGATATGATGACATGGTCCTTAGCGACGGAGGCCAGTTGAACAATTATCCCGTGGACCTGGCCCGCGAATGCGGCGCAGACATTGTCATCGGCATCGACCTCTCAGGAGGCAGTCAGGGGCTTGACAATGTACTGAACGTGATAATGAATTCCATAAGCGTTTCGGCAGGGGAGACTTATGAGAAGAATGTAGCCATGACGGACATAAGCATTCACCCCGACCTGAAAGGCTATAATATGATGAGCTTTGATGCCCGGAGCGTGGATCTTATGATTGACAGGGGATATAAGGCGGCAAAGGCTATGTCCGATACCCTCCAGGGTATTTTGCGCCGCACCGGTCCTGCCCCGAAGGGCGCTGCGAACAGACTTGAAGCTACGAATCTCAACAATAGAAAAGTCAGGATTTCGGAGGTCAGGATTCTGGGCGTTTCGCCGGAGGAAGAAAAGTTCCTTCTCGGGAAGATCCGTAAATTCACCGGTCTTATGGGCAGAAAGGAGCTTGACGCCTGCGTTTCCATCCTTAACGGAACCGGAGTCTTTGAAACTGTGTCTGCCGAGCTTTCGGGCACCGAGGAGCCCTATAATCTTAGGCTGCACTGCCGCAGGGGCCCCGTACATGTTTTGGGCGCTTCTCTTAGGGCGGATGAAGAAGAGTATGTGGCGGCGCTGGTCCACGTTGGCCTTAATGTGGGCAGCCTCAGTGGTTCGTCTTTCCATGCGAAGGCAAAGGTTGGCGCTAATTCGAATATCGATTTGCTTTACCGATATAAAAATCTTTCGGGCTTTTCTCTCGGTGTCGGAGCATATTACGGATACACGAGTCGGGCTGACTACCGCTTCGATGCCGTGCCGATGCATACCTTACGTACCGAGGCCTTCCTGGCGAATGCGAACAGCCGCCTGCTCAGCCTTCGTGCTGGAGCGCGGATGGAGTATTTCCGGATAAGGGAATTTGATTTTTCTAAGGGCTACGTTTCTGCTTTCGCCGATTGTGCCTTCGATTCTTTTGACGATGCTTATTTCCCCTCGTCCGGAGTTAAGCTGTCGGCTTCGTATGCCTTTACGCCGCTCAGTTTAAAGGGCGATTTCGATAAATTCCACACGGCAGCATTAAATGCTTCTGCGGCGCTGAGTCCCGCATCGTGGCTTACCATCGTGCCGTCGCTCGCCGGGCGCGCCGTTATCGGCGCCGCCGCTCCGCTTCCTTATACAAATCTCGCCGGAGGCTATATGGCCGGAAGATACCTTCCCCAGCAGCTTTCCTTCATGGGAATCAAGGGGGCGCAGATGTTCGACAGAGTTCTTGTTACCGGCCGCATCGATGCCCGCATCCGAATCTCCAGGTGGCATTACATTTCGGCAATTTACAATTGCCTGGCCGATGCTCCGACCGTAGAGTCGCTCGTTAAGGGCTCCGGCAGCTGGCTCAGCCACGGCGCCGCCCTGGAGTATGGCCTCCATACCCTTGCCGGCCCCGTCCGCGCCGGCCTCTGCTGGTCCGACCTCACCCACCGCCTCGGCCTCTACATCAGCGTAGGATATAACTTCTAAATCCGGCTACCCCTTCGTGGCAGGGCTTTCCGGCAGGGGCTCGGTCCATTCTCGCAGCCCGCGTCATCTGCTTTGCAGATAACTTGTCTGCTGCGGCTGAGGTCGCCCCTCGCCGCCAAGCCCTGCCATCTCCCTTCCTGTCATTTCGAAGCGAATCACATCCGAGGTGGTGGCCGACGGGGTAAAGACGTCTGGGGATAACTCGCGAAGCCGGGATTCAATGATATCTATGAAGAGGGGAGCGACACCATTCGATGTCGCCAGTACCCTGAAGTCTCGGAGAGCGTCCTTGACCTTTTTGATGTACTTCGCGGGATTCTTGATGTCGTTCTGGGCTGCGAAAGCCATGAGGTCGGAGGTGGTGATATCTTCATATTTTCCCCGGATGGAGAACTCGTGATGCTTCTCGGGCGCTGTGGCGTTCTTCAGAATGAAGCAGAGATCATAAGCAGGGGAGAGATGCCAGGACCCGTCTTTCTCCATGATGAAGGAGAAATTCTTGGCATGGTCGTCAGTATTGTTGGAAAGGATGTTGAACACCATCCGCAGGTATAGCTCATTTAGCTCATCATGGGGGATGGAGATCTGCCTGCATGTGGAAAAAAGGTCCTCATAGCAATATGCTTCAGGATTGACTGCGGCGAGGGTCTGGGTGAAAACTTTCTCCCCGTTGCGACGGTCAAACCGTTCGGTCAGGAAATGATGGATGCCTTCCACTTCGATCAGGCGTGATGGCATCATCGTGATTCCGGCACGGTCAGCTAGATCGTACCATGTCTGCTCTATCTCTGATTGGCAGAACTCAGGGGTATTGAACTTGAGGATATAATACTTCCTATCTTCCCTTACGGATGTCTGACCGGAGAATATGTTTCTCCCTCCATCCATAGCGATAATTGCTTTCTTGAACCGTCCGCCAGCGGATGTGCCGACAGCCATCAGTGCTTTCTGTGTAAGCGTCTCTTCTGGGGAAATGATGGCATTCTCACGATCCTTCTCAATCTTCTTCGCTAATTCATATAGTTTCGGGATCATCAGCTTTTCATTGGCGCTGAAGGCTTCTTCGCTGCAAGGGGTAAATTCAAGAGCACCCATGGCGCGGCTGCCTACGAAAGAAAGTTTAGCGAGAGGAGTCTTATCTTTCGCATGGTAATGATGGTCGGCGAACCACTGGTCGAAAAGGGTATTGCCCCAATCATCGGGGAGGGAATCCGCAATGAAGGGCGGGAGCTTCTGGTATTTTACGGAATCCGTGTTGCCATAGATTGCGAAACGGGCTGTGGAACTTTTGGACGAAGCGGTCAGGGGCGCAATGTCCATCCCTGAAGCAAGATATTCGTGTGAAAAGAAAAAATAGGAGTTTCCCTTTGCCGGATTCCAGCAAAGTTGCCCAATCTCCTGCCCCCAGAGCATGACACTCAGGCGGCCCTTGTCTATATTCCTAGCCATTGTTCTTCCTCCTTACTCTTTGTTGCTGATGCTCAGAAGCCGTCAGGTAGGGATTTTCGGGCTGTTCCGGAATTAAATCATCGAAGCGGTCAAGAAGGCCAACCTGCCGGAGCAGGGCCATCAGGTTAGTGATGTTCATATTCGTAATAGAGCCCGTCTCGAACTTATGTATAGTGGAAACGGAAACTCCGGCCGACACAGCTAAATCACCCTGGGAAAGATTCATCATTAATCTGTAATCCTTGAACCTCAGTCCAAGCAGTTGCAGTATTTGAGTGTTTGAATACTTTTTTAAGTCCATAACGCATCAGTCTTTGTTGATGCAAATGTAATAAGTTATAGATAAAATACAAAATTTATTATTAAACTTTATTATATTATATTTTAACTTGTAATTCAGGGTGGAAGTCCAAAAATATCGTTTTTGTGACGCGCAGGCCGCTTGGTCATGTTGCAGTTGGACCTTCGCGAAGCGGGAAAAAGTTTTCTCGGGCAGAAAAAATGCCCTCGAAACTCTTTTTCCCTCTTCTCCACCATTCCCACGCGCCCGCAAACCCAACTGCTTTCTAACTTTGTCATTCTAGCAAGGTAGAATAACCACCCCTGTCATTTCGAGCGGAGGCCGTGATGCCGTAGTCGAGAAATCTCCCTCCGCCAGCGCAAACGCGCTCCGTCATTTTGTTTTCCCGAGAAAATGCTTACATTTGCAATTGCAGGGGCAGTGTACTCCAACGAGTTACCCCCTGCGGACATATTTAGATGAAAGTGTTTTCGTCTAATCCTTGCAGGAAATCTGGTAAATTTCAAGTGTTCAGGGATAGGCAATTACATTCATCACCTAGTCTGATATTTAGTGCCATTCGGCGCCGATATCATACAGGTGTGGAGTGTTGTTTATTTGAACACGGCTTACCAGAGCCTCCTGCAGATAAACGAAATGCTCCACACTTTCTTTATACCCACCACCCTCAGGAGCAGGGGTGCTATACAGAACAATGTTATGCCACGAGTAATTGACCCCGCCAGAATCATTAAAGCCTTTTTAACTCAAAATGGTTATAAACCAGAAGATCCGGAAACCAGTAATGGGATAGTACTAGCGGCCTCTGCCTTGCTAAATGAATTGGAAGAAATTGAGGATATGGAACGTGAAGGTTATAGCTGGTCTCAGGATTATTCATCAAAAAGCAAACTTGAAATTATTGTTGACGTAGTTAATCAGGTTAGGTATGATATAGGGTTTGATAATGACGCGCCAGAGCTCATAAAACGCGACATAATTTCAAAATGCGAATACCTTGAGAGTAATAACATAAGCTACCACTTTATCAAATAGGTATGGGCTGAGTTGTTCAACATCGATAACAAAAACAGATTATTGAAATGATGAGAAAGTTATATTTGTTAAGCATCTTAATTGTGTTATTTTGTTCTTGCGGGAAAGATCAGGGAGAAGAGGAGAAACCTGAAATCGCTGTTACATCAATTACTCTCAGCCAGCCATCAGTTGATATCATTGAGGGTGAGATCATACAGCTAACAGTTACGATTTTGCCATCCAATGCTTCAGATAAGACCGTCATCTGGAAATCCAGTAATGTGACTGTCGCTTCAGTTGACGAGAATGGCCATGTGAAGGCGATGAAAGTTGGACAGGCAATAATCACAGCAAAGGCGGGGAATAAAACCGCAGAATGCACAGTAACGGTTTCCCCTAAACGGATTGATGTGACGATGTTGTTGTTAAACAAGACAGAACTATCAATGATAGTCGGCGAAGAATATCCGTTGGTGGCGACTATCGTCCCGGAAAATGCTACAGAGCGTACTATCCAATGGAGTACATCGGCCCCTGAGATCGCTACGGTTGATAACGGGAAAGTAACGGCAGTTAAAGAAGGTTTCGCAAAGATAGTTGCCTATGTTGATGGTAAAACGGCAGAATGCAGTGTTACCATTGATTATATTCCTGTACAAAGCATCACTCTTGCCCCGTCTGACCTCACTCTATATGAGGGAGAGGAGCATACTCTTTCAGCCACAATTACACCAGAGAATGCCACATACCAAAGTGTTCTATGGAGTACAACTGACGATAAGATAGCTAACGTCGAAAACGGGAAAGTCGTGGCAATAAAAAAGGGCTCTGCAAAAATCAAGGGTGAGGCAAATGGCAAGACTGCGGAATGCCAGGTAGAGGTTTTGTCATCCGTGGCTAACATTTCTCTTGACAAGAATGAACTAGGTATGAAGGTCGGCGATACGCAAACGCTGAATGCAGTCATAACGCCCGAAGATGCCACCCTCCGAGAAAGCCTGGTTTGGGCTTCTTCTGATGAAAATGTAGTTATTGTCGATCAAAGCGGTAAGGTTGATGCCATTAAAGAGGGGACCGCTACAGTTTCCGTAAGTGTTGAAGGAAAGAAAGCAGAATGTGTCATAACTGTTGACTACGTACACGTATCATCAATCGATCTAAGTCAGACAGAAGCGACCCTCTTCATTGGAGATGCTCTAACACTTACGGCGACTCTTAACCCGAGTAATGTAACGTACAATACTATTGAATGGACGTCATCCGATGAAAATGTAGTTGTCGTATCCGGAAACGGACAAGTAAGTGCAGTCGGCAAAGGCTCAGCTATAGTCTCGGCCAAGTCTGACGGGAAAGAAGCATCATGCTCCTTTACTGTATTAGTTCCTCTTACTGGTTTATCCTTCGACCAGAACAGTTTAACATTATCAAATGGGAATACTACTACACTATCAGTTGTCAAAACACCGGCAGATGCCAGCATTAAGGGTGAAATAGTCTGGAACTCCTCGAATCCTTCTGTTGCAACAGTTTCTCAGGAAGGCGTGATTTCGGCCATAAATAAAGGTACTACGGATATTACTGCAACTGCAGATGGATTCACGGCCACCTGCACAATAAATGTGATAATTCCAGTGAATTCAGTATCTCTGAATAAAACAGAGCTTTCCCTTGCGGAGGGTTACTCTGAAACGATCACAGCTACAGTTTTACCAGATGATGCTTCGGATAAAACTGTGACATGGACTTCGAGTGACCAGTCTGTAGCCACTGTTGAAGACGGTAAGATCTGCGCCATAAAAGAAGGTGAAACTACCATTACCGCAAGGGCTGGAGAAATAGCTGCCACCTGCAAGGTCACAGTAACAAAGAAAATTGATGTTGCCATGATCATGCTTGACAACACCCAACTATCCATGAATTGGTGTGATGAGAAAAAACTAACGGCAACTATAGTCCCCGCAAATGCTACTGAACAAAACATTCAGTGGAGTACTTCAAACCCTAATGTTGCAACGGTGGAGAATGGCTTGATTAGTGCCGTCTGGGAAGGGTCAACCACCATAGTAGCATACATAGATGGGAAAACCGCTCAATGTGCAGTGGAAATATATGTTTCTTTCCCTGAATATGTTGACCTCGGTTTGTCAGTAAAATGGGCAACACGAAATCTCGGCGCATCTCTCCCTCCCGATTACGGCGATTATTACGCTTGGGGAGAAATTGAGACCAAGGGTAATTATTCAGATGAGACTTATAAGTGGGGAAGTTGGAGCAACGTTACCAAATATAATAATGATTCTTATTATGGAATAGTTGATAATAAGACGGTGTTGGAAGCTGAGGATGATGTTGCCCATGTCAAACTCGGTGGGAATTGGAGAATGCCCACGAAGAGTGAGTTCGATGAATTGATAACAACAAGGAATAATTCAAATTATAAATGGGAATGGAAGCAGATAAACGGTCACAATGGTTGGATGATTAAATACCTAGTAAATGGTCAGAGCATTTTTTTACCTGCTACTGGCGAGTGGTATCACACATCACTTCTTTGGGTCGGTACCGACGGTATCTACTGGTCTTCTTCCCTCCATACGGGCGGGGCTGCTTGGAATGCAGTCTTCGGTTCGGAGGGCTCGCACACTACTTCTCGTGGCCGCTGCTTCGGAGAATCCGTCCGTCCAGTCTTGGATAATTAATCACTTTAACCAAATTTGTGTATGAAGAATAGTAAATCTGAATCATCCAAATGGCTTGAAGCATATCTTGCTAGGCATACTGGAGTGACTATATATGATATTGACTCCGATGAATATCAGCCGATAAAAAATTTCACATGGATATGGAATATTTTTGAAAATAAATTCTTCAAGAGGAGGTGTACCGCGAAGGAATTATATGAAGCGGCACATCTAACACTGGATAATACAATCGCTGATGAAACCTTCAATTTATTTAAGGATAGATACGCTTCGGATAACAATGTAAATGACAAGTTTAGCTCTTTACTGTTAGATGAAGGATACAAAGATGGAGTTAAACGAATACTTTGCTCTGATAATCCTACCATTGAAGAAAAGAATAAGGCCTGTAGAATGATAATTCAACGTCTTAGAAATAATCTTTTCCATGGCAACAAGGAAGTAGGTAATTTGATTAATCAAACTGAATTATTTAAAATTGTAGACAACTATCTGATAAATTTAATTGATACTGTGACTAAACCTAATACAGTACCGGCTCAAAGCAATTAATTGATTTTTGAAGACGTTCCGCTTGGGACGTCTTTTTTTTAGATTTCTCGCCTTCGGCCTTATGGCCTTCGCTCGAAATGACAGGGGATGGAGTGCGTGGGGATGGTGGAGAAGCGGGGAAAAGAGTTTCGAGGGCATTTTTTTCTGCCCGAGAAAACTTTTTCCCGCTTCGCGAAGGGCTATCTGCGTGAGGACCAAGCCGCCTGCGCGTCACAAAATCGAGGTTTTTGGACGCCGACCCTGAAAAATACCCCGGTGCGCGACCGTTCTTGGCCGATTATGGGCTCCGACCCCTGCTGAAATCTACCTGCGCGACACAAACGCCGCCAAAACGGACGCGCAAGACTGGCGATGCGTCCAAATTTGTCAGTACCACAAACCTTTCTCTTCGACTTGGGACTAGACATATGCTACACCATGCCGAAGGCTATCGCCATACCCGACGTGGAGAAGCGGCATCGCAAAGCAAAGCGTCTGGCCGGGCAGGAGGGTTGTTTGTTTTTCAGAAGGATATTCGCTAAATTTGTTTGCGTGTGGAGATGGGGAAGAGGAAATAGTGCTGGTGGCAAATGGGATGGAGAAAGAGACAGGGAAGAGGGTTGGTGAAGGAGATTGCGACGGGGTTGAGGGGAGTGATGGAAAAGCAGATTTGGAAAGAAATATGACAGAGCAGCAGAAAAAGGTTTTGGACAGGCTTCAGGCGCAATGTTCCAAGCGGGAATATTGCCGGAGGGATGTGTTTGACAAGGCCCTGAAGGCCTTGGAGGGTGACCGTGAGGCGGCGGAGGAGGTTGTCGAGGCTCTTGTCGTCGACAAGTTTGTCGACGAGGCCCGTTACGCCGGAGCTTTCGCCCGCGAGAAGGCCCGCCTGCAGGGCTGGGGCCCCGTTAAAATCTCTGCCGGACTTTTGGCGAAAGGCATCCCGCAGAGTGTAATCCGCGAAGCCCTCGACACCATCAATCCAGAGGAGGCAGATGCCAAGATGGAATCCGTCCTTAAGGCAAAATACCGCACCCTTGAAGGCGAGCCGGACGCCAAGCTGAAACTCCTCCGCTTTGCCCTCTCCCGCGGCTACAGCTATAATCAGGTCCGCGAATCCGTCGACAGAATCACTAAAGCATGAGAAGATATCTGTTTATCATAGGCCTGTGCCTGGCCATGCTAACCTCCTGCCGTCAGGATTTGACGGTGAGCTCGCCGGATGGGAGCATCAAGGTGGCGCTTTCTGTCGAGGGAGGCAGGCTGGGATATTCCGTTTCAGTCGATTCGTCGGCCTTCATCCTGAATTCCCCGCTCGGGCTGGAGGCTGAAAGGTTCAATCTGGCCGGGGATTTTGCCGTTGTTGGCATAAGAAAATGTTCGCACGACGAAAGCTGGACAATGCCCTGGGGCGAGAACAAGGATATACGCGACTCCCATAATGAACTCGAGGCTACTTTCAAGAATAAGGATGATGTCAGCGTGACCGTAAGGGTAAGGGCCTTCGACGATGGCATAGGTTTCCGTTACGAGTATGAAGTGCCCGCCGACTCTGTAAAGATTACGGATGAGAAAACCGGCTTCCGCTTTGCCCAGGACGGCACTTCGTGGTCGATTCCCGCAAACTTTGGAACCTATGAACTGCTATACCGGACGATGCCTGTTTCGGAGGTGGACAATGCCAATACTCCTTTTACGGTCAAGACTTCAGAGGGCCTCTATGCCAGCATCCACGAGGCAGCCCTGTATGATTATCCCGAAATGACTCTCGTAAAGGATGGTGACCTGAGCTTCAAGGCTGATTTGGCCCCCTGGCCCGACGGGCTCAAAGCCCGCGAGGCCGGGAAATTCAAAACCCCCTGGAGAGTTATACTGATAGGACGCAAAGCCGTCGACCTTGTAAATTCAAACCTCATACTCAATCTCAACGAGCCCTGCGCCATCGAAGACGTCTCGTGGATAAAGCCGATGAAATACGTCGGGGTATGGTGGGGAATGCACCTTGGAGTAGAGTCCTGGTACGACGACGGCCGCCATGGTGCCACCACCGCCAATGCCCTGAAATACATTGATTTCGCGGCGGCTAATAATATTGACGGAGTCCTTTTCGAGGGCTGGAACAGCGGCTGGGATACCTGGGGCAGCGCCCTTAAGAATGAATTCGATTTTACCAGCCCGGCAGCAGATTTCGACTTTGAGAAAGTCACTTCCTATGCCCGCGAAAAGGGTGTATCATATATCCTGCATCACGAAACAGGAGGAAAGATAGCCAATTACGAAAGGCAGCTCGACACGGCCCTTGACTGGGCTTCAGCCCACGGGATTCACGCCCTGAAGACCGGCTATGCAGGCTCCGTCCCCGGAGGGCACGGCCATCACGGCCAGTATATGGTCCGCCATTATCAGAAAGTACTCGAAGCCGCTGCTGCCCGGCAGATAATGGTAGACGCCCACGAGCCAATCAAGGCCACGGGAATACGTCGCACCTGGCCTAACTTTATGTGCCGCGAAGGCGCCAGAGGAATGGAATGGAACGCCTGGAGCGCAGGCAATCCTCCCGAGCACCAGACCATCCTTCCGTTTACCCGCCTCCTCGGCGGTCCGATGGATTATACTCCCGGAGTGTTCGATATAGAATATCGCTCCATAAGGAAGAATCCAATGCTCAAGGCCTGGAACGGCCGTCCGGCAACTAAATGCCGCTGCCATACGACGCTTGCAAAGCAGATTGCCGACTGGGTGGTGCTCTACAGCCCTATGCAGATGGCCTGTGACCTTATCGAAAACTATAAAGGACATCCCGCCTTCCAGTTTTTCCGCGACTTTAACGCCGACTGCGACTGGTCAGAAGCCCTTCAGGGAGAAGTAGGGGATTACATCGTAGTAGCCCGACGTGCAGGCGATACCTTCTTCCTTGGCGCCGTCGCAGATGAAAATGCGCGAAGGCTTGAGCAGCCGCTTTCCTTCCTGCCTGAAGGAATAAAATACGAGGCCACAATCTATGCCGACGGCCCGAAGGCATCGTTCGAGAAGAATCCGTATTCATACGAAATACTCCATCGCACTCTGACAGCGAAAGATACTTTGGCGATGAGCCTTGCCACATCCGGCGGCTGTGCAGTGGTTTTCAAGCCGATAGTCGACTGGACTGTTCCGGAGATGAAAGATATTCCGGCCGGGAGTTTTACTATGGGCAGTGCCGGCGAAGGATATGATTTCGACGAGGCTCCGCTGCACGAGGTCTCCGTTTCGGCTTTCCGAATGAGTGCATGCGAGATCACAAATGCCCAGTTCGAAGAATTCTGCCCTCAGCACAAGGCTCTTCGCGGCAGCGAGTTCGAGCTCTCGACTGGAGATAACGAAGCGGCGGTTTATGTGTCGTGGCACGATGCCGACGCTTATTGCCGCTGGCTCTCCGGCAGGACAGGACGGCATTTCCGCCTGCCTACCGAGGCCGAGTGGGAGTACGCCTGCAGGGCCGGTACTCTTACACCTTACAGCAGCGGCGATGCTCTTCCTGAAGGCTCGGCGCGAAACCAGCAGACAGAGCGCAATCTAAAGACGGTATCTCTTGAAGTCGGTAAATCCCAGCCGAATCAGTGGGGTCTTTACGATATGCACGGCAACGTCGAGGAATGGTGCTTTGACTATTACGGCCTGTACGGCCCTGCCGCGCAAAGCGATCCTTCAGGCCCTTCGGAAGGCGAATTTATGGTAACGCGAGGCGGAAGCCACAACACTCCTGCGGAGTTCTTGCGCAGCGCAAACCGCAGTGCGGCCCTTCCTGAGGACGCCCACAGCCAGATAGGGTTTAGAATCGTGGAGTCGGATATCATTCTGGAGCATTCTCAGCAGAAGCCTTCCCAAAAGACATCTAAAGACAAAAAATACAAATGGGCCAAGCCTTCGGAAGAACCATTGTTCGCCGAACCTCAGCCTTATGTGCTTCCTCCCGTGGACGGTACTCCGTTCTATCATCACAACCATCAGCCTGCCGTTACCTGGTGCGACAACGGCGACCTTCTGGCAATCTGGTTCAGCTGCGACGCCGAAAGCGGCCGCGAGATGGTAGTGCTCGGCTCCCGCTTCTCCAAGGGCAAATGGTCACCCGCAACGCTCTTTTACAAGGTCCCGGACAGGAATATGACCGGCAGCTCCCTTATAAGGCTTCAGGATGGAGAACTACTTCATATCAATGGGGTAGGGAATTCCGGCGATTGGCAGAATCTTGCATTGACAGTGCGCTGCAGCAGAGATAACGGAAAGACCTGGAGCCGTGGCAGGCAGGTCAGCGGACACGCCAAGAGGCATCAGGTGATAGCCGGAGGAATACTGCTCGATGACGGCACGATAGTGCAGCCGTGCGACGCCGGCCCGGAGGGCCACGACGGCACGGCGCTGATGCTGAGCCGCGACGGCGGACATTCCTGGCTGGATGCCGCCGAAGGGCTTTCTGCCGATGCTATTCAGGGTATGACGGAAATTGCCGCAGGGCTGACTTCTCCCGTCATTGCTGGCATTCACGCCGGCGTCGTGGAGCTTAATGACGGCTCCTTGCTTGCGCTGGGAAGGGGTAATGCCGTTCGCGGGGCCGACGGAAAACTGCATATGCCGATGAGTATTTCCCGAGACAACGGCCGCTCCTGGCGCATCACGCCCAGCCCCTTCCCTACTATTGACGGAGGTCAGCGGCTGGTTCTCCGTCGCCTGAACGAAGGCCCGCTGATGCTCGTCAGCTTCACCGACCACCAGGAGCGCTCTGCCGAGAAAGGCCTCGACTTCGAGGACGGCAAAGGATACGGCGTTTTCGTGGCCCTGTCGTATGACGAGGGCCGGACCTGGCCGGTCCGCAAGCTCCTCTCCGACGGCCGGTCCCGCCCTCTTGACGGCGGAGCCTGGACTGGCGAATTCGAGATGGATGCCCATCACGCCGAGCCCAAGGGCTATTTCGCTGCAACCCAGACGCCTGACGGCATCATCCACATACTCTCCAGCCGCCTGCATTACCGCATCAATTTGCCCTGGATTTTGGCTCCGCATGGCGGAAAATCATTATATTTGCATCCTCTTAAGGAATCCGTCCAGAAAGAAAATATTAACATTTCAGATAACATGATCAAGATTAATCTTAAAGGTTGCTCCTCCTTTGTATCAGACGAGCTGTACAAAACCTACGTAAACAAGGCCCTCAAGGCCTTCGACGTCCTCGACGGCGAGCAGGGTGCCGGAAACGATTTCCTCGGATGGAAACATCTCCCCAGCGAAACCCCCGAATCCCTCATCGGTGAATTCGAGGCTATCCGCGACGACTGGAAAGCCAAAGGCGTTAACCTTGTAATCGTAATCGGCATCGGCGGCTCCTACCTCGGAGCACGCTGCGCCATCGAGGCCCTTTCCCGCAATTTCAACCAGCTTCGCAAGGGCCCCAAGACCGCCCCGGACGTGGTCTTCGCAGGGAACAATCTTTCAGAAGAATATCTTGCCGACCTCATGGATCTTGCAGCTGAGCGCAATACTGCCTGCATCGTCATTTCCAAGAGCGGCACCACCACTGAGCCTGCAGTTGCCTTCCGTATCGTCAAGGCCTTTATCGAAAAGAATTATAAGGATGCTTCGGAGCGTATCGTAGCCATTACCGATGCAAAGAAAGGTGCTCTCAAGACTCTTTCCACCCAGGAAGGTTACCGTACCTTCATCGTCCCCGACAACGTAGGAGGCCGTTTCTCCGTCCTTACTCCTGTAGGCCTTCTCCCTATCCTCGTGGCAGGCTTCGACATCCGCGCCATGCTTGAAGGTGCCGCCGAGATGGAAAAGGCCCTTGCCGTGCGCAGCGAAGAGAACGTGGCAGTCAAGTACGCCGCCATCAGGAATCTCCTGTACAGCGAGCTCGGAAAGAAGGTCGAGATTATGGTTACCTACAACCCCAAGCTTCAGTATCTCGGAGAATGGTGGAAGCAGCTTTACGGTGAATCCGAAGGCAAGGACGGCAAGGGAATCTTCCCCGCAAGCGTCAATAACACCGCCGACCTTCACTCCATGGGCCAGTTCATCCAGGAAGGCGAAAGGGTGATGTTCGAGACCGTCATCAACGTTGAGAACGCCCTTCGCAGCGTCGTAATCGGCTCTGACGAGCAGAACCTCGACCAGCTCAACTTCCTTGCAGGAAAGCACGTCGAGTACTGCGGCTCGATGGCCCGTCTCGGTACCGTCCTCGCCCATATCGACGGCGGCGTTCCCCAGATTGAGATATCGATGAAGCAAATCGACGAGAAATCCCTCGGCGAAGTATTCTACTTCTTCGAGTTCGCCTGCGGCGTCAGCGCCTATCTCCTTGGAGTCAATCCTTTCAATCAGCCCGGAGTCGAGGCTTACAAGAAGAACATGTTCGCCCTATTGGAAAAGCCAGGGTATGAAGCTCAAACCCAGGCTCTTCGCGAAAGACTGTAAGTCAATAAGGATTTAGTCCGATAATACCATCTGGTAAGGCATTCTTGCAAAGAATCTTTCTTTCGAGGATGCCTTCCATGTTTTAAGTGCGATTCCGAGGGGCGCCAGAGGCGTGCCGGCAAGGACGTCGCTCTCGTCGGGAGTAAGGTTGATGGAGCTTAGAAGCTGGTCAAGAACCGACAGCTCAACATCTCCATAAGTGCGGACTCTCCAATGGGCAAGGTCGGCGTCGCCGGCAGCAATCGCGGCATACTGAATGGCGTCGTCAAGAGTTCCGATTTCATCGACAAGCTTTAGCCCGAGGGCATCGTCGCCTGTCCAGACACGGCCCTGCGCAATGCCGTCGACGTATGAAGGAGTAAGGTCGCGGCCGGAGGAAACATTCTCTACGAACTTGTCATAGATATCGTCAATCTGAATCTGCAGCGAGGCCTTGCTCTCAGCGTCGAGCGGAGCGAAGAGATTGGCGGCGTGCGGGGCTGAGCTGACAGTAACGATATTGACGCTCAGTTTATCCCTGAGGGCCTTGCTAACGTCTGGAATCATTGCAAATACGCCGATGGAGCCGGTAAGGGTGGTCCTGTCGGAGAAAATGTAGTCGCAGTTGCTGGAAATCCAGTATCCGCCGGAGGCGGCATAATCGCCATAGGATGCGATGACTGGCTTGACCTCCTTGAGAAGTTTGATTTCGGAGAGAATCTTGTCTGATGCAAGGACGCTGCCGCCGGGAGATGAAACCCTGAGGACGACAGCCTTGACATTGTCATTCTCGCGGAGGCGGGCGATATTGGTGGCAAAGCGGTCGCCGGCGATATTGAGATCGTCAATACCTTCGACGATTTCACCTTCGGCCACAAGTACCGCAATCTGATTTCTGGCGAATTCGGGAACAATTTTCTTGTGGGCGGCAATGTAGTCGGGAAGGTCAACGAAGGTAACCTGGTCGAATGAATCTTTCTGGTCGAGGGTGGTGAGGCGATGCTTGAGATCTTCACGGCTGAAGAGAGCGTCAGCCAGGCCGTTATCGACCATATCCTGGCAGGTGTTGAGTTTCAGTTCGTTGACGCAGGCCATGAATTTTTTCTTGCTAACGAAGCGGCTTTCTTCAATTCCTTCAGCAATGGTATTCCAAATGGAGTTTATCATTTCTTCGGTCTGCTCCAGATTTTCCTTGCTGGGCGCGCCTTTAATGAACATTTCTCCGGCTGATTTGTACTTTCCGTGACGAATCAGCTGGGCGTTGATGCCAAGTTTTTTCAGGAGGTCTCCCACAAAAATCATCTGGGTGGTGACTCCGGAAATCTGAGGTCCGGCTCCCGTGTTGGAGCTTAGATAGACTTTATCGGCCGCCGATGCCAGGTAGTAACTGCCAAGCGAGGGGAATTCATTGAAAGCGATGACAGCCTTTCCGCTGACACGGAATTTGTAGATGGCCTGACGCAACTCCTCTACCTGGGCGATGCCGGCCGCCAGACCATCGGTTTTAAGGAAGAGGAAATCGATGTTCGGGTCTGTGGCGGCATGCTTGAGGGCATTTGTTATATCGATGAGCGTCTCCGTAGGAAGGGCGGAGCCTTGAAGAAATGACTGCAGGTCAGTTGATTTGGGACTCTCGACGACGGCAAATTTTGAAAAGTCGATTCGCAGGATGCCGCTGCCCGGCTTTTCTACGTCAGAGGCCAGTGAAACCAGTCCTCCCACGATGGTAATCATAAAGAAGAAAGTGATGAGACTGGCAAGGATGCAACCGCACAGAGCGGCGAGCATCATTTTGAAAAACTGCTTCATATTGTTTCCTTTGGATAAATTGCTTGGTCACAAATATAATTTATTTTTTGGAAAATGTTATCTTTGCGAAATCAGTAAAAGAACGATATATGGCGCAGAAACCTTCAATTCCGAAAGGCACAAGGGACTTCGGTCTTTCCGAGATGGCCGAAAGGAATTATATTTTCGATACAATACGCAGTGTTTTCCGCACTTACGGATACGCCCAGATTGAAACTCCGGCGATGGAAAATCTCTCCACCCTCCTCGGCAAATACGGCGACGAAGGAGACAAGCTGCTTTTCCGTATCCTCAATTCCGGCGATGCTTTCGCCGATGCCGACCTTTCCGCCGGCAGCGCCGCCATCACCCGTCAGGTGTGCGAGAAAGGCTTGCGCTATGACCTTACGGTACCTTTCGCCCGCTATGTCGTTCAGCATCAGAATGAAATAAGTTTTCCCTTCAAGAGATATCAGATTCAGCCCGTCTGGAGGGCCGACCGCCCCCAGAAAGGCCGCTACCGCGAGTTCTATCAGTGCGACGCCGACGTAGTAGGCAGCACTTCGCAGCTCAACGAGCTGGAGCTCGTGCAGATAGTCGATACCGTGTTCAACAAGCTCGGCATCAGTGTCACCGTAAAGATTAACAACCGTAAGGTTCTGACCGGCCTGGCCGAGATTGCTGGTTTCCCCGACAAAGTCGTGGACATTACCGTTGCCATCGACAAGCTCGACAAAATCGGCCTCGATGCCGTCAAGGCAGAGATGGCCGAGCGCGGCCTCTCCGAGGCGGCCATAGCCGTAATCGAGCCCGTGCTCGGGCTCTCCGGCTCGACCGCCGAAAAACTCGCCCTGATGCGCGGCCTCCTCGGCGGCGGCTCTGCCTCGGGAATCGTATCCGAGACTGGCCTCAAAGGCATTGACGAACTCGAAGAGCTCTTCGGCCTTATTGATGCTGCATCGGTCTCCAACAAGGTCGAAATCGACCTCTCCCTGGCCCGCGGCCTGAATTATTATACAGGAGCCATCTTCGAGGTTAAGGCCAATGATTTTGCCATCGGCAGCATCTGCGGAGGCGGCCGCTACGACAATCTCACAGGCATCTTCGGCCTGCCCGGCCTCTCGGGAGTTGGAATATCCTTCGGTGCCGACCGCATCTACGATGTGCTCAAGGGCCTGGATAAATTCCCTCCTTCCCTCGCTACGTCAACGACTCTTCTGTTTGCGAACATGGATGCCGCCGTGCTCCCGTACCTCATTCCCGTCGCCGCAGCCCTTCGCCGCGAAGGTATAGCCTGCGAAATCTATCCCGAGGCAGGAAAGCTCAAGAAGCAGTTCGACTACGCCGACCGCAAGGGTATACCCTTCATCTCCATCAACGGCAGCGACGAAGCCTCCTCCGGCACCGTCGGCATCAAGAACCTCTCCACCGGCGAGCAGCAGAAATTCCCCGCCGGAGACCTCAAGTCCATTATTGGATTCTTAGGAAAGTAATTCTCTGTAATAGGTGGGAGCTCCGCCCCCGCGAGAAAAACTGAAGCCAGCTGACTAGCTGGCTTTTAATGTTTTTCGTAGCGGGGGCAGGACTCGAACCTGCGACCTCCGGGTTATGAGCCCGACGAGCTACCAACTGCTCTACCCCGCGATGTTGGACTGCAAAGGTAGAACAATTTTTCTAAACTGCAAAATTTACATTACAATTTCAATCTCGGTAGTCTCAGAGGCCTTTACCAAGGGGAAATAAACCTTGACGGCAGAGCCATCCAGGGCGCATTCGCCGCCTTTTTTGCCGTTGAGGGTTACGCTCTTGGGCAAAGATTTAACTCCCTCGAGCACCAGGTAGAGGCTGCGGTTCTCGGACATTCCCTTGTAAGAGCCGTTGCGGGGATTAACCTTAATGCTGAGCTTGCCGCCGGAGAGATTCTTCTCAATCAGGGTAAAGGCGCAGGCGCTTTCATAGTCCTTCGAGAGGCCGTCGTCTTCATAAAGGCGGAAAGAAGATTTGCCGGCGCCGGGGACTACGAGAATGCCGAGAACGTTGCTTTCATCCTGAAGATTTCGGATTTCTTTTCCGGCAAGGGGAACAATGCTTCCGGCCTTGACATACCAGGGATTCTGGTCGATGGAATACTTAAGCGTCTTTACACTTCCTCCGCGGTGTGTCGTGTGCAGGGCCATGTCGTACCAGTTGTTTCCGGCAGGGAACCACATCTGGCGTGAGGCTTTGCCGTCTTCGCCGGCCGGCTCGCATACGGCGGTCGCAATGATACGGTCGCCGAAGAAATACTCCTGATTGTACTTGTAAGCCTCATCCTTTTCGGGGTAAACGTAGTACAGGGGCCGGCACATGCTTACGCCGGTATCGAAGGTCTCGCGGGCGAAGGTGTAGATGTATGGCGAGAGAGTATATCTCAGGCGGATAGCTTCGTGCATATAAGGATAATGCTCGGGATATGACCATATTCTCCTGTCGAGATTGATATTCTGGGTAGAATGTGTCTTGAAAATAGGGGTGAACACTCCATACTGAATCCAGCGGGTGAAGAGCTCGCCGTTTGTCTTGTGCTTGTTGCCGCCCATCTGCTGATGCCCTCCGATATCGTGGCCCCAGTAGCCGTATCCGACATTGGATGCGGTAGAAGTAAAGAATGGAAGGAATTCCAGAACGCTCCACTGCTCGAAGGTGTCGCCGGAGAAACCGAGCTGGTAGCGATGGCTTCCGAGCCCGCCCCAGCGATGGTAGATAATCGGCCTGTCGGAACCATTTTGCTCCTTGTCGGTGAAGAAGGTATGGTTCAGCCAGAAGGTGTTGCTAAGACCCTTGACATACCTGGACTCAAGCCACTGCTGCCAGTCGAGCCACCAGAAATCCACTCCCTGGCGCTCCAACGGGCGGATTACGCTGTTAAAATAGGCATCGGCCCAAGCCTTCTGCGACATCCTGAAGGGTACCGAAGCGTGATAACCTTCTTTTCCGACAGGTTTGGAATTGCCGGCATAGAGATGTCCTTCCGGGCCGAAGATATAGTCCTTCGGGCCGTCATAGTCGTCGGTCCTCGAAAGATAATCCTTCACAAAAGCGGAATAGCACTCCTCGTGGGGACGGATGCCGGAGGCGGGGTGAAGATTGAGGGATGTCTTAAGGCCCATCCTGTGCAACTCTCCGAGAAATCCTTCCGGGTCGGGGAAAAGGTCGCGGTTCCAAGTGTATCCTGTCCAGCCCTGGCCCTGGAAGAAATGGTCGGGGCCGATACGGTTGCCAAGATCCTTGTAAGTATAATGCCAGTCCATATCCACAATCATGACGTCAATCGGGATGTCCCTCTGGCGAATCTCGCGGGCAAGGTCGAGCATTTCCTGGTCGGTATAAATCCAGTAGCGGCTCCACCAGTATCCCAGCGTATATTTCGGAGGAAGGGGAATGCGGCCGGCGACCTTGGTGAAGTCGCCGAGGGCTGCGGTATAATCGTGTCCGTATGCGAAAATATACCAGTCTATCCTGTCGCCTTCCGGCCTTGTAGCCACCCACCCGTTCTCATCGAAGATATGCCTTGACGATTCGTCCACGATGGCCCATCCGTCGCGCGAGAGAATTCCGGGCTCCATGTAGCCTTCCTGTTTGGAAAGCTTGTCAAAGCCTGTACATCCGTCGAGGGTGCGCGTGGTGCCAAGGAGATTGCCCTTAGGCTCCATCCCCGGCTTCCACGTGCCCATCGCAAAGCGAACGCTCAGGTCCTCGGGAGCAAAACGGCCACCCTTGTAGGCGAGTGTCAGTTTGCCGGTCTTTATGGTAAGGACTCCACCATTTATGCTCTTGCTGAACTTAGGGACGGGAAGATTACGGTTGACGATGGCAAAGGATGCGTGGTCTTCGAAAATGCCGTCGGCGGCCCATTCCATACGGATAAGCCTGTCGGTAAGGATGGTAAAACGGGCGTTGTCGAAGGTAACGACAGCCCCGGGGTTGGCTTTGGGGTTGTTGTCGGCCCAGAGGCTGATGCCGGCAAACAGGAGGATGATTGACAGGAAGTGTTTCATAATTATGCGATTTTTTCTCCGCTGTAGGCGTGGTAGCCGCGGATTTCTTTTCTTAACAATTTTTCGCTGCGGCCGATATGCTCAAGGCAGAGCTTGTCGAGCAGTTTATGGAAGGGGGCTCCGTGATTGAAAACCTGAAGGTGTGAGAGCTCGTGCAGGATTACATAGTCCCGGAGGTATACAGGCAGTAGCATAAGTGTCATGTTCAAGTTGATATTATGCTTGCTTGAGCAGCTTCCCCAGTTAGTCTTGTTATGCTTGATGGCAATACGGTTGTAGGAAAAGCCGTATTTTGAAGCCAGCCCGGCCGTCCGTGCCGGCAGCCACGTATGAGCCTCCTTGGATATTTCAGTCCAGTCTCGACGCCTTGCGCTGCGGTTGAGGCGGCGCATTATCAGGATTCTTCCTATCCGGTCGAGAAAGGGGAGGTGAGTCATCAGCGGAACATTTTGTCCACTTCCTTGACAGCCTCGGGGAGGGCGAATACCACAACTCTGTCGCCGGCTACGATATGTGTGGAGCCGACAGCAATCATTGATTCATTATCGCGAATCAGGCCACCTACGACGGCATTTTCAGGGAAGTCGATATCCATGAGCGGCCCTTTGGTGATTTTGCTTCCCGGAGACACTACGTATTCGAGAACCTCGGCCGACGTACCGCTCATATATTTGATGAAACGTACCTTGCTGCTGAGGGTCATCTTGAAGATTCTTCCGGCGGTGAGGAGTTTCTTGTTGATGATGGCATCGACGCCCATATCCTCTGCGAGCTTGATGTATTCGATATTCTCTACCTGGGCAATGGTGCGGCTCACGCCGAATTTCTTTGCAACCACGCAGGCGAGGATGTTGGTTTCGTCATTTCCGGTTACGGCGACGAAGGCATCGTATGACTTGATATCCTCTTCGAGCAGGAAATCGGAATTACGCCCGTCTCCTGCAACAACTATAACGTTGTCGTCTGTCTTTTCGCTGAGCTCGAGGCA
This sequence comes from Bacteroidales bacterium, assembly GCA_017443025.1. Classification (GTDB taxonomy): domain Bacteria; phylum Bacteroidota; class Bacteroidia; order Bacteroidales; family UBA932; genus Cryptobacteroides. The sequence goes on from JAFSPG010000016.1 coordinate 66,145, forward strand.
TCTCTGTTTGTCAAGGTCTATCACCTTGATGGAATCGAGATATTTGCTCATGCTCCTTGCCACCATCGACCCGATTCGCGAAGCCCCCAGAATCATAAGGTTGCTGACCTCGATATTCCGTTTCCCGAGGAAGGTCATCAGCGGGTCAATTCCCTCGCTGGTGGTGAAAATGAATACAAGGTCGTTGAATTTGAAGTTGGTGGTGATTTTCGGGATGATGGTATGTTCTCCACGGGAGATGGCGACGACTCGGAATGACATCCTGAAATCCGACATCTTCTCGGCGAAATCGGCCAGAGTCATATCCAGAAGAGGGGAGTCCTCGTCGAGTTTGAAAACGGCTATACGAAGTTTTCCGTGGGCGAAATCCATCGTTTCCGTCGAGGCCGTACGCTTAATCAGCGAAACTATCTCGTTCGATGCAATCTGCTCAGGGTAGAACAGCGTATCTATGCCGAGTCCGGTGAAAATCGGCATGTTGTCGTAGGCCAGATATTCCTCGTCATCGATACGGGCCGCAACTTTCTTGCAGCCAAGCTTCTTGGCCAGAAGGGCGCTTACTACGTTGACATCCTGCTGAGTGGAGGGGTTGACTCCGATAAACAGGTCTGCTTTTTCCACGCCAGCTTCCTTGAGGGCATTGATGGAAGAACAAGAGCCGACCATAGTGGCGACGTCGGCCGCTATTGCGAGTTTTGAAAGGCGCTCCTCGTCGAAGTCGATTACGGTTATGTCGTTGGCTTCGGCAGCCAGCATTTTTGCAAGATGGGCTCCGATTTCGCCCGCGCCTTCGATTATAATTCTCATAAGCTTAGCTTTTCGACTGTACAAATATAGGAGATTTTCGGGAAATCAACATAGCCCGAAGAGGCATACAGCCTTTGTATATTCCTTCAATCTTCGTACCGCCAGAGTTTTCAAGGAAGCGCTCTATGTCTGAGGCTTCAGGCCAGGGAGTGCGGAGACTGCGGTATTCGCGATGTGCCGCGGCCACTGCTTTCACGTACGAAAGCTTTCCGCAGAGTAAATATCCGGCTGCGGCGCAGCCGTCCAGTATCTTTCGGGTGAATATGCGCCTGCGGGCCCTGGCGAGCCCTTTCCGGGCCGCTTTGTGGGCGGAAACTCCCCTTGAATGATATTCCAGGGCAAGCGTCTGCGCCAGATTGTTCCGGAGCATAAGCAGATTGTTCCTGAAGTTCAGGCGTAGCTTGAAAGGAGAATTGTTGGGGAGGGTGCCTCCGCCGAGGTGATATACCACGGAGTCGGTAACTACGTGAGTCTCGTATCCACGCAGGGCCGCCCTCCAGCAGAAATCAATCTCCTCCATATGGGCGAAGAATCGCTCGTCCAGGCCTCCGAGTTCTTTCCACAGGCTGCTGCGTACCATAAGGCAGGCCCCTGTAGCCCAGAAGACGCGGGAGGGCGGGCCGTCGTATTGTCCGCTGTCTTTCTCAACCCGTTTGAGAATACGGCCACGGCAGAAGGGGTAGCCGTATCGGTCGATATATCCTCCGGCGGCGCCTGCATATTCGAAGAGGTCCTTTTCATAATAAGAGTGGAGCTTCGGGGCGCAGATTCCGCAGGAGGGAGTCTTCTCCATCCATTCAACAAGAGGCTGCAGCCAGCCGCGCGGAGTTTCGATGTCAGAATTCAGGAGGACGAAATAATCGTAGCCTTCAAGCTGAGCCAAAGCTTTGTCATATCCTCCGGTGAAGCCGTAATTCCGGTCGAATTCGATTCTCTGAACAGAGGGGAATTCGCTCCGAAGGAGTTTCACGGAGCCGTCGGAGGAAGCATTGTCGGCTACTACTACGTCGGCAATGCCTGCGGTGGAATCGAGCACTCCCGGAAGGAATTTCCTGAGATAATCCTCCGTATTCCAATTAAGTATGACTACTGCGCACTTCATTTCCTCTACGAACTGATATCAACTTTTTCAAAGACCAGCGAGGGGACCTGCCTTGAGCGGCAGGGCCTCGGGTCATTCCCGACTGCAAGAAGATGATTCCACAAATCAATCATATTGCCCGTCATCACGCATTCCCTTACCGGGAAACTGCCATCGGGCCCTACGAAGAAGCCTTCTATTCCGAAGGAGAAATCTCCGGTTGCGCTGTTACAGTTACCTCCGTTGAAGCCGGTAATCCTTATTATGCCTTTCTCTCCGGCGCCAAGTCCTTTGAGGCAGGATGCAACAAGGGCGTCGCAGTCTTCGTTACGGCTGCTTAGAACGCAGGGGCGGGAGGCATCGTCTATTGTCGGGGCCATTCCCGTTTTGTTTGCGATGAATGTCGTTACGAAGAAATTCTTAAGAACTCCATGCTCGACGAGGGGAAGTTCTATGGTCGCTACACCTTCAGTATCGAACAGGCGGGCTCCGGTGGCTCCTTTTTCCCTCGGCCTGTCGATTATGTCAAGCCATTCTGGGAAAAGTTTCTCTCCCAGGCGTCCAGTCAGGAAGGAATTGTTCTGCTGAATGGCGAAGCCGTTCATGGCGCTGAGAATGGGAGCCAAAAGCTTTGAGGAGCATTCGTTCTCGACAACTACTGTCATGCTGCCTCCGTCCGTGCGCTGCGGCCGCCTTTTGGCAAGGGCGGCCGCAAGAGCGGTGCGACCTATGGAAGCACCGTCAAGGGAGGCAGGATTCAGGGCGGAATCCCACCAGTATGCGCTGACCTTGGAGTCTCCGTCCCTGACGGTGACTTCAGTGGCGTATTCGAAGGCCGTTTCAATGTGGCGGCAGCTGGCTCCGTTCGAATCGAAGATGCAGACGTCGGTAAGGCTGTCGGTGTATTCTCCCTCTTCGGAAATGATGTCGGGATGGCTCCCGAAGCAGGCGGCGCCGAGGCTTATTTCCATCCGCTTCTCCATAGTCATTGCCTCATAGGCTGCCTTGTTGTAGAGTCCGGCGTCTTCTCCGGAGCGTTCGGTCCTTTCTATGGGAGGAAGGTCGCGGGCCGGGTCTTCAGCCAGCATCGCCACGGCTTCCAGGGCCTTGGAAACGAAGGCATCGGCATCCCAGTCCAACTTATTTGTCGAAAATGTTCCGTAACGCTTATCCTTGAAGAGGGCAAGGGTGACGTTACGGTCCATATTGTGAGTTATCCTGTCGATCTGTCCGTCGAGAGTGGCCACAAGGTCCATGGCACTCTTGGTCAGGGTAATACGGCATTTATCGGCGCCAAGCCTCATGGCTGTGTCGAGATAGTTGCGGCCCATCGCTATTTCGTCGCGGGTAAGTGTCATGCTTTCCATCATTCTCCTCCTACAGTTAAGCCGCCAACCAGTACCGTGGGAATTCCGCAGGAAACGGGTACGCTCTGTTCCTTTCCGCAGGTCCAGGCGCCGTCGTCAATCTTAGCGTCGCAGCCTACAGCCACGATGTCGCTCAGGGCCTGGGGACCGTTGCCGATTATGTTTATGTCTTTAACAGGCGCTGTAAGATGCCCGTTTTCAATCAGATAGCCGCTCTTTACATAGAAGGTGAAATCTCCTTCGCCGATTTTGACCTGACCGTTCGAGAATTCATCTACGTAAATTCCTTTCTTCACGGATGAGATGATGTCGGCGGAGGAGTCGGGGCCGCTTTCCATATATGTGGCTCTCATCCTCGGAATCGGGGCGCAGCGGAAATTCTCCCTTCTTCCGTTTCCGGTGGGTTGTACGCCGAGGGCCCTTGCGCTGATGCGGTCGTGGAGGAAGGAAGTCAGGACTCCTTTATCTACCATAACTGTGCGCTGTGCCGGTACTCCTTCGTCGTCGAAGTTGATGGAGCCGCGGTTCCCTTTAATCGTTCCGTCATCCACGATGGTGATATTCTCATTGCAGATTTTACTTCCGAGGCGGCCTTCGAAGATGGACTGGCCTTTTCGTATGAAGTCGGCCTCGAAGGCGTGACCCATCGCTTCGTGAAGCAGGATGCCGGAGGCTCCGGCGCCCATCACCACGGGCATCTTGCCGCCTTTGGGACGGCCTGCGGCGAATTTATCGTCGATGTTGCGGAGAATATCGTGGCAAAGTTCGTCCGTGAGGCTGTCCGTTATCATCTCGGCTCCCTTGCGGAAACTCCTGCTCGAGTGGCAGTTGAGTACATTTTTTCCGTCGGAGAGTATTGCTGAGACGGCTACAGTACCCATCGGACGGGTTTCGTATTTTAATTCTTCGTATGAGTTGTATATGAGGATGTCGCTGGTCTGGTACGACAGCACCGCCATTACTTTCAGTACCCGCTTGTCCGCACTGCGGAGTTTTTCGTCAAGGCTGTACAGTATCCTGGATAGTTCAGCCGGCTTGCGGTCGTTCCAGTTCTGCAGGAAGGGGTAGCGGTCGGCGGCGGGATTGGGCTGTCCGCGGTACAGGCGCGGCACGTAGCCGTCGTCGCCGGCGATGCTGGCGGCGGCAGGGCCGGGCTGCAGGGCGCCCTCGCCCTTGCTCCGTGCGGCTGCACCCGCCACGGAGCGACTGCCTGCCGCGCCGATTGCCGCGGCACTCAGCGCCGCCGCGCGCATCGCGGCCGGGTCAGTGCTCTCGGCGTAGGCGTAGCCGGTTTTTTCTCCGAGCAGTGTACGTACTCCAACTCCGTAATCTACGTTGAATCCTCCCGAAGCGACAGCACCGTCGCGTAGCATCAGGTCAGTTGAGGAGGTGTTTTCAAAAAAGAGGTCGGCGTAAGTGCCGCCTCCTCCAAGAGCCGTTGCGATCAGTGCATCCAACTGCTCTTTGGTGACCTTGAAAGTATCGAGATAGTATTGCTTGTCGTAAATCATTCCCTTTATTTCTGCCGGCCCTGACGCTCGTCGTCCTCTTCCTTGAATTTCTGTGCAAGCGCCCTGATTGCTTCATACTTGATGTTATCCTTCACGACCATGCTGGTTTTCCAGCCCTGGGCTATAAGTTTGAAGGGAACTTCAGTGTTGTCGGCGAGCATCCAGCGGTCGGATATGGCGCTGTAAACCTCGAAGAAATGTCTCAGTCCGCTCCTGTAACGGCGGCGTATCGTCGGCTCGGGTACATTGTGGCCGCCAGCCGCTACGCGGGCCCTTACCCTTTGAATGGCCAGTTCGGGCGAAGACAGCCAGAAGAACAGGGTAGTGATGGAATATCCCTTCTCGCGGGCGTCCAGGATGGTTCTTTCCAGACTCTTTGACGAGAGTGTGGTTTCGATGCAGAAATCCTCCTGCCTGTCGAAAAGATACTTGATTTTCATAACCATATATCTTCCGGCCAGAATCGAGGCTTTGTCGGGGTCGAAGGGGGAGAGTCCCTTTGCGAATTCGTCTGAGTTCACAAAGTGCTTGCACTGGAAAAGTTCCGGCAGAAGGGTATAAGACGCAGTGGTCTTCCCTGAGCCGTTACATCCTGATATGATATACAGTTTTGGCATTATTCACCTCCAGTTACTCCGTAGCCGAAGAGGGCAAAATCCCCTTTGCATGGGTCTCCCGGGAAGATTTCATCGAAGGCGGAGGTGATTTCCAGGGCCGTGGCGAGGTCCTTCTGGCGGCGGGACGTCAGCCCGAGGACAGAAGCCTGGGCATACACATGCGTGTCCAGAGGGATGATAAGGTCCGCCGGGTCAGAATCCTTCCATAGCCCGAGATCCACCTTTCCGTCTCGCCGGACCATCCAGCGCCGCAGCATATTTATCTTCTTGTTAGGAGCTTTGGCATCGGGCTTCTGCCCGAAAATCTCCGTCCTTATCTCGCCGGCTGTCATTCGCTCCAGGCTGTCGGCCCCGAGATAACGGGCCCTGAGCCTGTCGCAGATTGCAGCCACATCGCTCCATTTTACAGTCCTGTGAATACTGACGGCATCTCTCGGGCAGCAGTCCTTCATTACGAAGTCGTAGGGCTTCCATGCCATCGCATCAAACAAGCGCCTGCAGTCGCGGACAATCATTGCCCTGCGGCCCCAGGCGAAGTGGGCGGCGAATATCGCTGCAATCTCAACATCCTTAAGCGAGCACTTTCCGCCGTGGAATTCCCGCGCAAAAAGCGTCGGGAAAGCTATCGGGTCTTCCTCGAAATAGACAGGGTCGTTGTACTTGTCGGCCCAGGCGGAAAGTTTCGCTTTAAGCTCAGATGTCACTTAGTAGTTCTCTGCAAGTACCTGGAAATAGCTCTGCGGATGGTCGCAAACGGGGCAAATCTCGGGAGCGGCCTTTCCTACCACTATATGTCCGCAGTTGGAGCACTGCCAGATGGCGTCACCGTCCTTGCTGAAGACCTTCTTGTCCTGAATGTTCTTCAGAAGCTTGCGATAGCGCTCCTCGTGATGCTTCTCGATGGCGCCTACCTTCTCGAACTTCTCGGCTATTTCGTCGAAGCCTTCTTCGCGGGCTTCCTTAGCCATTCTCGCGTACATGTCCGTCCACTCGAAGTTCTCGCCGGCAGCGGCATCGGCCAGGTTCTCTACTGTACCGGGAACTGCACCGCCGTGCAGATATTTGAACCAAATCTTGGCGTGTTCCTTCTCGTTGGCGGCCGTTTCTTCAAACAGTGCGGCAATCTGTACGAATCCGTCCTTCTTGGCCTTGGATGCGTAGTAGCTGTACTTGTTGCGGGCCTGGGATTCACCGGCGAAGGCCTCCATCAGGTTCTTCTCGGTTTTTGTTCCTTTGAGTTCTTTCATATTGCTGTGGATTAAAATTAATCGTAATTTCCACAAACTTACAAAAAAAATCCGAAACGCCAATTGACGTTTCGGATTTAAAAGTATGTTTGCCGGGAATTAGGCTTCTTCGGCGATAAGTTCGAATTTGAAAACGCCCTTTACGGCTTTGTAGCACTTCACCTCAGCCTCGTAGATACCAAGCTCCTTGGCGTCGTCTGCGAGAATGGTGATGTCTTTCTTGTCAACCTCGACACCTGCTGCGGCGAGAGCGTCGGCGAGCTGGGCGGTGGTGACGGAACCGTAAATCTTACCGGACTCGCTGACCTTTACGGCAACCTTTACGAGAACGGAAGAAACCTTTGCGGCGAGGGCCTCGGCCTCTTCTACCTTCTTGGCCTCTTTGTGAGCACGCTGACGGAGAGTCTCTTCGTGCTGCTTGAGAGCGGAAGCGGTAGCAAGAGTTGCATAACCCTGGGGAATCAGATAATTGACAGCGTAGCCGTTCTTTACCTTGACTACATCATCGGCGTGACCGAGATTGGCCACATCTTTCTTAAGAATAATTTCCATAGTGCTGTCTCCTGATTATTTAAGAAGGTCGGTAACATAGGGAAGAAGAGCGAGGGAGCGGGCGCGTTTGACGGCCTGGGCAACCTTGCGCTGGAACTTCAGAGAAGTACCGGTGATGCGGCGGGGAAGAATCTTACCCTGCTCGTTGAGGAACTTCTTGAGGAACTCGGGGTCCTTGTAATCAACATACTTGATGCCGGCCCTTTTGAAACGGCAGTATTTTTTCTTTCTGACCTCTACTGTCGGAGGGTTGAGATAGCGGATTTCGCTGTTTTGTGCATTTGCCATAGTTGTTCCTCCTGATTATTGTTCCTGCTGGGTTTTAGCCTGACGGTTGGCCCTTCTCTTCTCGGCGTATGCAACTGCATCTTTGTCGAGGGCGACGGTGATGAAGCGGATGATGCGCTCGTCGCGGTGATACTGGGTCTCAAGGGCAGCGACAAGCTGAGTGTCAGCCTTGAATTCGATAAGATGATAAAAACCGGATGTCTTGTGCTGGATAGGATAGGCCAGCTGCTTCAGACCCCAGTCCTCTTCGTACACAACCTCACCACCATTGTCTTTGATGAAGTTTGAGTACTTGGCAACCGCTTCCTTCATCTGAGCCTCAGACAAAACGGGAGTTGCAATGAAAACGGTCTCGTACTGTTTGATCATTTTGTTCGTAATTAATTGTAAATTAAACTATTATCCTTCGTGCGGCCTCAAAAAAGGCGCAAAAAGGACTGCAAATATAGCGCGTTTCTTTTTGAAAACCAAATAATTTCCGCTATTTGCGGAGATGACACTCCCGACATATCGTGACTTCTCCGATTTGCTTTTAACAAGAACTGACAGCCATTACAAATGGAAATAGACATCCGCACCGATTTTTGGGTAAAATGGAAAGAATTGCTATATTTGTAGGACTATGGCTAATGTTTGGCATAAATTTCTGTGTGCGCTGATACAACCTTTGCAGCGCATGCCTCTGGGCTTTCACTACGCCTGCTGTCGGGCCGTGTCCGGAGCGATGCGCCTCATCCGCTATCGCCAGGATGTAGTGACGGCCAACCTCGCAAGAAGTTTCCCCGACAAGAAATACGGAGAGCTCAAGAAGATATCGAAGGACTTTTACCGCCATCTCGGCGAAGTCGCTGCTGAAACCATGTGGATTGGCGGGCGCCATCGCGAGAAGGGTAAGGCTAAAGTTCGCCGCCGCGGCATCATCACGCTGGAAGGAACGGAAGAACTTTATCGTGCATTTGAGAAAGGCAGCGTGATGGTTCTCAACAGTCATTGCGGCAACTGGGAGCTGATGGGCGCATATCTCGGCTTGACGGCCTGTAGCGAAGGTTCCACGTTCCCGGAAGCGGCAGTTACCGTAGTTTACCGCCGCCTTCACGGAAAATTCTCGGAATTCTTTTTCCACCGCAACCGCACAAGCCTACAGGCCAAGGACTTTGACGGATATGTTGAGTCCCGGGTAGTGATGCGCCATATCATACGGCACCTCAAAGATAAGAAAGTTTACGTTTTCCCGAATGACCAATATCCCTACGGCACAGCCCTGGCGCGGCTTGAAGTACCCTTCCTCAACCAGAAGACCGAAGCCATGACGGGGGCCGGCGAGGTGGCCGAGCGCTTCAAGATGAGCGTATTCTATATGAACGCCGACCGCACCGCACACGGACACTACACGGTACGATATACAAAGATTTGTGACGATGCCTCCACGATGGGGACCGAAGCCATAATCGGACAATACTACTCGATGCTCGAGCAGGATATAAACAACAACCCCTCCAACTATCTCTGGAGCCATAAAAGATGGAAATAATCACCCATAGGTTATGAAAAGGATTATGATACTCGCCGCCATGGCGGCCATTCTGCTGCCGGCCGGTAAAGCGGCCGCACAAGACCCGGAAGGAGCTCTCTGCTATGCACTTCCCAAGACAGTCATCAACCTTGAGGTGGAAGCCGTAAAGGAAACCTTCCACGCAGGGCCTTATGCAAAGTTTGCCAAGAAGTATCTCGGCATCGACGTACGTATGGCAGACGCCGTCACCTGCACCCTGGGTTCGGTAAATCTCGTTCCAGTCGTTGAGGCCGACCAGTCGAGCCGCTATCTGATTGTTCCAGGCAAAGGTTTCCCCGCCTTCCTCTCCCTGTCAAATCAGGGTCTGATTGCCACCGGCGACGGTCTGAAAAGTCAGGAATGGAATTTCGCCCGTGAGGGCAAGGGAGACTTCCTCGGCAAGGGCACCAGTTCCAACCTCACCCAGGAATCCACCACACTGTGGAAAAACGAATCCGGCGTATCCAAGGGCGTGAAACAGCAGATGATTGTTGAAAAATCCACCGAGGATAAGGCTCGCGAGGCGGCCAATATGATATTTACCTTCAGGAAGATGCGCGTCCAGATAGTGACCGGCGACACCGACGCCACCTATTCCGGAGAGGCCATGAAGACCGTCCTCGACGAACTCAGCAGGCTCGAGGAAGAATACCTCTCGCTCTTTGCCGGATTCAGCGAATTTTCAACCCAGAAGATGAGTTTCAGCGTTATCCCTGAAAAGAGCAAGTCCGTAGGCAAATATATCGCCTTCCGACTCTCGGACTCCGAAGGCCTCCTGCCCTCGGATGATATCAGCGGCAAGCCTTATATCCTCGAAGTAAACGCTCAGCCGGTTACATCAGCCGCAGGTAATGCCCCGGCTTCCTCCAAAGCCGTCCTGGCACACTACAGAATTCCTGCGACCTGCACCGTCCGTCTCCTTGACGGCAGCATGGGAGTCATCCTCCAGACCCGCATTCCCATCTACCAGCTTGGCCTCGACAGTACATTCCCCATCAACGTAAAATAATAATAATTCTATAAAACTATGGCTATCAAAGACTTAAAACCCACCGTCGTTTGGAATAATTTCCACGCGCTGACACAGATTCCCCGTCCTTCAAAGCACGAAGAAAAGGTTCAGGAATTCCTTCTTGAATGGGGAAAGACTCACGGAGTCGAAGTGATGCGCGACGACACCGGCAACATCATTTTCCGCGCCCCGGCAACTCCCGGTATGGAAAACCGCCGAGGAGTCATCCTCCAGGGCCATATGGATATGGTTCCCCAGAAGACAGGCGACAGCTCCCACGATTTCCTCAAGGACCCCATCGTCACCATGATTGACGGAGACTGGGTAACCGCCGACCGTACCACTCTCGGCGCCGACAACGGAATCGGGGTTGCAATGGGACTTTCAGTTCTCGAAGACAAGTCTGTCAAACACGGCCCCGTGGAAGTTCTCGTAACCTATGACGAAGAAACCGGAATGACAGGCGCAGAGTGCCTGAAGCCCGGAGTCCTCAAGGGCGATATCCTCATTAACCTCGACTCCGAGGAGGAAGGCGAGCTTTGTGTTGGATGTGCCGGCGGCCTCGACGCTACCGCCGATTTTGCCTATACCACGGCGAAGACTCCCGCAGGCTACGAAGGCTATAAACTTTCAGTGAAGGGCCTACAGGGCGGACATTCCGGAATGGACATCTCACTGTACCGTGCCAATGCCAACAAGGCAGTTGCCCGAATTCTCCTTCCGCTCATTGAAAAGCTTGGAGTAAAGGTGGCCGATTTCACCGGAGGTTCGCTCCGCAATGCAATTCCTTTCGAAGCAACTGCACTTCTGGCCGTCCCGGCCGGCAAGGCGGCAGAGGCCGAAAAAACCATCAAGGCCATCTTCGCCGACATCCGCCGCGAATTCATCGACAGCGACCCCGGCTCAGAGCTCGTTGTCGAGAAAGTCGCCGCTCCCGAGGCCTGCATCGACGATGCAGTTATGCTTCGCGCCGTAAAGGCTATGCTCGCCTGCCCTTCAGGCGTTGTAAGGATGAGCCGCACGATGGAAGGCCTCACCGAGACATCCACCAACATGGCCATAGTCCGCACCAAGGACGGCCATCTGACCATCCACTCCCTGATGCGCAGTGCCGTCGATTCTTCCAAGGCTTATCTCGCCGAGAAGATGCGCTGCCTCTTCGAACTTGCCGGCGCAGAGATTTCCTTCGCAGGAGGATATTCCGGCTGGACTCCCAAGCTCGACACCCCGATGAACAAGGTGATGATGGAGCAGTACAAGAAGGTTTACGGCAAGGATATGAAGATTATGGCCACCCACGGCGGTCTCGAATGCGCCATCATGGGAGCCAAGTATCCTCATTGGGAAATGGTATCCGTAGGCCCTACCATCAAATACCCTCATTCACCCGACGAAAGAGTCAACATCCCTTCAGTAGAACGCACCTGGAACTACCTCAAGGCTGTCCTTGAAGCTGTTCCGGAGAAATAAAATCTTAAAGCTTAAAATAATGTTTAAAGGACATCCTAAAGGATTGTATGCCCTGGCACTTGCCAATACCGGCGAGCGCTTCGGATACTATACTATGATCGCCGTGTTCGCCCTCTTCCTGAGGGCCAACTTCGGCCTCGAGCCCGGCACTGCCGGTGTCATTTACAGCACCTTCCTGGCGCTGGTTTACTTCCTCCCTCTGGTGGGCGGTATTCTGGCCGATAAATTCGGTTTCGGAAAGATGGTCACCACAGGTATCCTCGTCATGTTCTTCGGCTACCTGTTGCTCTCGCTCCCTCTTGGAAGCGGCACGCCGGCCCTGCTGGGAATGATGGCAGCCTTGCTGTTCATCAGCCTGGGTACGGGCCTTTTCAAAGGCAACCTCCAGGTTATGGTCGGAGACCTTTACAACGATCCGCAGTATGCGGCCAAACGTGATTCCGGCTTTTCCATCTTCTATATGGCCATCAACATCGGAGCCCTGTTCGCCCCGACTGCAGCACTGGCCATCAAGAAGTGGGCTGAGACGTCCCTCGGCTTCGCCGGCAACGATGCCTACCACTTCTCCTTCGCCGTGGCCTGTGTATCGCTCATAGTATCGATAGCCATTTACTACGTATTCCGCAAGACCTTCATCCACGTTGAGGGTGGCTCCAAGAAAGACAAGAAAGCCGCAGCCGTAGTCGAAGACAACCTCACCCCTGCCCAGACTAAGAGCCGCCTCGTCGCCCTCTTCATGGTGTTCGGCGTTGTGATTTTCTTCTGGATGGCCTTCCATCAGAACGGCCTCTCGCTCACATATTTCGCCGATGAATTCACTGCTCAGAGCGCCGACGGCATCCTCGGAATGTCATTTAATGTGTGGAATCTGGTGGCAATCGTATTTGCAGTTTACGGACTCTTCTCGGTATTCCAGAGCAGCACCGCCAAGGGCAAATGGATTTCCACCGGAGTAGTGGCAGCCGCCATTGCCTTCCTCGTATGGCAATATACCCAGATAAGCGGTTCCGTAGAGGTTAAAGCCCCTATCTTCCAGCAGTTCAACCCCTTCTATGTGGTTGCCCTTACACCGGTTTCCCTGGCTATATTCGGAGCCCTGGCAAAGAAAGGCAAGGAGCCTTCAGCACCCCGCAAGATTGCTTACGGTATGCTCGTTGCGGCATCGGCCTATGCCCTGATGCTCTTCTTCTCCATCGGCCTTCCGGTTCCTCAGACCGAAATCGTTGACGGGAACCCCGTAGCTCTGCACGTAGCAGACGTTACTCCCAACCTTCTGATTGGCACATACCTCATCTTGACCTTCGGTGAGCTCCTGCTTTCCCCGATGGGTATATCCTTCGTATCGAAGGTCGCTCCTCCCAAATATAAGGGTATGATGATGGGCTGCTGGTTCGTAGCCACCGCAATCGGAAACTTCCTCGTTCAGGTCGGCGGACTCCTCTGGGGTAAAACTCCTCTCTGGGTTGTCTGGGGCGTATTCCTCGCCCTCTGCGTAATCTCCGCGGCCTTCATGTTCGCGATGATGAAAAAGCTCGAAGCCGCCACGAAATAACCGTCCGGCAGCCCTGTGGCGCGTAAAGCCCTGATTAATAGTGATTTAATAATTTCTGGTATCCCGAAAATGGACACCAGAAATTATTATTTATCTCACTATCAGCAACTTACGCTCCACGAGCAAATTGTGTTTGATTATTTCCGAAGGAATATCTATTTTTGTAAAGGCCAGAGAGAGATTGTATAATTTGAAGGATAACTATGCCATGAAGCGAACCAATCTCCTCCCTGAACAGGTCTTCCACGTTTACCAAAGAACGTCGGATGGTGGCCTGCTATTTTACTCTCACACAGATTATCTGGTATTCTTTACAATCTTTTGTTTCGCGGCCCGCAAGAAAAAGGTAGTTATTCTTGGCTTGTGCCAAATGCCGGACCATATCCATGCAATAGTGCATGTGAAGTCGGTGGAACAATTATCAGATTTTGTCGGGTGTTACACTCGCTTATTCTCCTTAGAAATTAACGGTCCGACCGGTAAAACCGGGAAGGTATTTGAGCATAATTTCGGAAGAGCGGGCAAGTTCGGCCCGAAAAAGATTCGGACTACTCTCGCATATTTGTACAATAACCCGGTAGAGCGAAAACTATGTAGCCGCGCAGAGGAGTATAGATGGAATTATCTTGCCTATGCAACCCAACCGCACCCTTTCTCCGGGGCAATCAAACTTTCAAAAGCGAGAAAAATATACAGGGAAGCCCTTGCAATGGTGACTGGACTCCATAATAGGGGAAATTATCTCCGTCATGCCACCATAGGCATCATCTTTAGCAAACTTACAGATGATGAAAAGCTTCGGTTGATAGATGAGATAATATCCATCTGGTCGGTCGTTGATTATGAATTACTGTTATCTTATTATGGTACCTACGAGAATGTAATAACGGCATTTTCCAGCAATACCGGAAGTGAATATGACATTGCAGAATCTTTTGAACCATATTCAGATTCCGTTTATTCGAAGATATCCTCTTTCCTTGTTCGAGAGGGTTTGGTACAAAGTCCAAGGGATGTCGTATCGATGGATGCCGAACGAAAATTTGACATAATTGCTCTCGTTCAAAAGCGGTTTATGATTCCACCCCGTCAGATTGCCAAATACTTTCACGTCGAATTTAAGACTGAGTAATTGTGGCGTCGCTTGATTATTACGTTTTTATTCGGCATCTTTGCCGGAGATAATCTTGAAAACTATGCTGAAAATCGGAGATAAAATGCCAGCCTTTGAGGTTATGGACCAGGATGGCAAGATGGTGAGTTCCACGGAATTCATCGGTAACGGACGTAAAACCATTATCTACTTTTATCCGAAGGATAATACATCCGGATGCACGGCCGAGGCCTGTTCTTTTAGGGACAACTATGCCAAACTCACCGAGGCTGGTTACAATGTCGTCGGTGTAAGCAAGGACAGTTCGAAGTCACACTCCGGCTTCAGGGCAAAGTACGAACTGCCCTTCCGCCTTCTTTCCGACACCTCTACCAAGATGCTTCAGGACTTTGGTGCCTGGGGTGAAAAAAAGATGTACGGAAAGACGGTTTTGGGAACCCTCCGCCGAACATTTATTTTCAATGAAGACGGCCTCCTCGAAAGAATCATCGAGAAGGTCGATACCAAAAACGCCGCCGTGCAGATTCTGAATGCCTGAGTCACGCCGGCCCGCAGGCAGGGTCGTGAGCCTGTGACGGTATTTGCGGTGCTCAATCTTCCTGTCGCCCGTGGAGCATAAAGTGTTGATACATAGCGATTTAATAATTTCTGGTGTCCCGAAAATGGACACCAGAAATTATTATTTATCTCACTATCAGCAACTTACGCTCCACGAGACTTATCCCGTTGTGGGCTTAGCCGGTCGTGGGCGGTTGCGATTCAAGATTATCTTCTGCTGCCGAGGATTCTAAGGAGCATGATGAAGAGGTTGATGAAGTCGAGGTAAAGGCTCAGACTGCCCATCAGGGCCAGTTTGGCGGTTTGCTCTTCATTGCCCTCCATGCAGGCATTACTTACCATCAGCTTGATTTTCTGCGTGTCATATGCGGTCAGTCCTACAAATATCAGGACTCCCAAATAGTTCAGCCATAAGGCCAAGCCGGAACTTTTGAGAAAAATGTTGACAACAGAAGCGATGATAAGGCCGACAAGAAGCATGATAAGGAATCTGCCCATGCCGGACAAGTCCTTCTTGATGATATAACCTATGAACGACATCACTGCAAAGGTGCCGGCGGTTATAAAGAATGTGGTGGCGATGCTTTCCATCGTATATACGAGAAAAATGAAGGACATCGTCACGCCGTTGAGCAAGGCATAAGCGGCAAACATTATTCCGGCTGTCCTGGCCGACATTCTGTCGATGCGGGCGGTCAGCCAGAGTACGAGACCTATTTCCGCGATGCAAAGAATCCAGATGAGACTTCTGCTGGTCAGGAGGGCCGTCATTATGTTAACGTTCTTGACGACTATCAACGCAACGAGTGCCGTCATAGCCAGACCGCAGGCCATCCAGGCATATACATTACGCATTACCCTTGCAAAAGTTGCAGGAAAATCCGCAGAACCGTCCTGCACGTCGTAGCTGTAATATTTATTGTATCCCATATCAGTTTACGGTTTGAAATTATGATATAGCAAGTTTGAACAATGTCTTGAGTGTGTCCGGGCTGCCGCTGCACAAAAGTTGTACCGAGGGACTTGAATCTCCGGCAGGGGCGGAGGCTGGCAGGAGGCCGGAGTCTTCCATGACGCGTCGCGTCTGGCGGGCGACGGCGGGGGCCGGGTCGATGAAGCGGACCTCCGCGATGCGGCCCGGCGCCGCGGATGCCCAGCGGGCGGCTTCGCGCTCCATTACCGGCAGCAGGAAGGGATAATGAGTGCAGCCGAGGACGACGATATCTGCGCCTTCGTCAAGCAGGGGATAAAGGCTTTCGCGGACAGTAGCTTCGGCTTCCGGACCTTCAAGCACGCCCCTTTCGACGAGCTCTACGAAGTCCTTGCCGACGTGCTCCACTATACGGCAGCCATCTTCGAAATTACCCTTGGTTTTCAAATACTTGGAGGCCTTCAGTGTGCCGGCCGTGGCCAGTACGCCGATTACGCCGGATTTAGTTCCCAGGGCGGCGGGCTTGACGGCAGGTTCCATCCCTATGAAGGGAATGTCGAACTCCTGCCGCAGAGTGGCGATAGCTGCGGCGGTCGCTGTATTGCAAGCCACGACGATAATCTGTGCGCCTTTCTCCATCAGAAGACGGGTTATGACGCGGGCCCTGTCGATGATATAATCCTGAGTTTTTTCGCCGTAGGGGCAATGGGCCGAATCGGAGTAATAGACATACTCCTGCTCCGGCATCAGCCGAATCAGCTCCTTGAGGACGGACAAGCCGCCGGACCCGGAATCGAAAACTCCAATCATAACTTTCACAAAAATACAAATTTTTATTAAATCCACATCTGTCATATCGAGCGAAGTCGAGATATCTTTAAAGAACCCATTAACAATTCTTTTCCAAAAAATACTTATATTTGAAGTCTTGCCGAAAGAGGCGAAAGATTATTTATGGAAAAGACACTTGAACTGAATCCCAATGAAGTCATAGCCTTTCTTCAGAAAAGGCCGGAGAACTTCACCCTGGACGATCTTATACAATTCATCAAAGCCAAAGGCATCAGGATGATAGACTTTATGTATCCCGCCGAAGACGGGCGCGTAAAGACTCTGAATTTCGTAATTAACAATCTTGAATACGCAGAAACCATATTGACCGAAGGCGAGCGAGTCGACGGCTCAAGCCTTTTCCCTTCCTTCGTCGAGGCCGGCAACAGCGACCTCTATGTCATTCCCCGCTACCGGACGGCCTTCGTTGACCCCTTCTGCGAGATTCCAACCCTCTGCCTTCTGTGCAACTTCTATAACAAAGACGGAAAGGCCTTCTCGGGAGCCCCGTACCAGACGCTCCTGAGGGCAGAAGCTGTCTTCGAGGAGTCTACAGGGATGACATTCGAGGCGATGGGCGAGCTCGAGTACTACGCAATCGCCGACGAGCAGCCCCTTTTCCCGGCCACCGATCAGCGTGGCTATCACGAATCCGAACCCTTTGCCAAACTTAACGGCTTCCGCCGTAAGTGTATGGATTTCGTTGCCAAGACCGGAGGTCAGATAAAATACGGGCACAGCGAAGTCGGCAACTTCCGCCAGGACGGGAAAATTTACGAGCAGAACGAAATTGAATTCCTCCCTTGCCCCATCGAAACCGCAGCCGACCAGCTTCTGCTGGCAAAATGGGTAATCCGTAATCTCGCATGGGAATGCGGTCTTGACGTATGCTTTGCCCCTAAACTGACCGCCGGCAAGGCCGGAAGCGGCCTGCATATCCATATGAGGTTGATGAAGGATGGCAAGAATGTCACCCTCGGCCCCGACGGACATCTTTCAGAAGAAGCCCTGAGGGCCATAGCCGGACTTATGAAGATGGCTCCCGCCATCACGGCCTTCGGCAACAAGAATCCGACTTCATATTTCCGCCTCGTTCCTCATCAGGAAGCCCCGACCAACGTATGCTGGGGCGACTGCAACCGCTCCGCCCTCGTGCGCGTGCCGCTTGGCTGGAGCAGCGGCCGCGATATGTGCCACGCCGCCAATCCCCAGCAGCCCTCTGCTAAAATCGACACCACCGGCAAGCAGACCTTCGAGATGCGCAGCCCCGACTGTTCGGCCGACATCTATCAGCTTATGGCAGGCCTCTGCGTGGCCGCAAGATATGGCCTCGAACTCCCCGCGGATGAGGCCCTCAGAATAGCCCGTGAAACCTACGTCGACCTCGATATCCACAAGGCCGAGAATGCCGCAAAGCTTTCAACCCTTGATGCCCTTCCGGCCAGCTGTATCGAATCCTCCAGATGTCTGGACGGCAGCAGGGCGGTCTTCGAGGCAAAAGGAGTTTTCCAGCCAAAGATGATCGACGGAATTATCAAGGCACTGAAGGGCTATGACGACGGCTCCCTTCACGAAAAGGCAAAATCACATCCCGGCCTGATGAAGGAAATTGTCGAAAAATACTTCTATTGCGGATAAACAATGATTTTAGCGGAACAAATAAAGGACTTGAAAGACAGGCTGGAAACGCTCCACGGCTGCATCGACATCGAGGGCAAGCGTGCCCGGGTGGCGCAGCTGGAGGTCAAGACACAGTCGCCTGATTTCTGGAACGATGCAAAAGCTGCGGAGGCCTTTATGAAGTCACTCAACGCCGTCAAGGCCTGGGTGGTGGATTATGACGCGGCATCCGCCGCCCTCGACGATATCGAAGTCCTTTATGAGTTCGCCCGCGAGAGCCGCACTGCCGCCGGCGACGAAGCCCCTGCTACAACTGAAGAACTCGAGCTGGAAACCGCATTCAAGGCCGCCAACGAGAAGGTTGAAGCCCTTGAAGTAAAGAATATGCTTGGCGATGAGGGCGACAACCTCGGAGCCATCCTCACGATTAATTCCGGAGCAGGAGGCACCGAATCCAATGATTGGTCGGCGATGCTCATGCGTATGTATATGCGCTGGGGCGAAAGGAACGGAATGAAGATGACGGTGACCGAACTCATCGACGGAGAAGAAGCCGGCATCAAATCGACCACCATCGAATTTGAAGGAGATTACGCCTACGGATACCTGAAGGCCGAGAACGGAGTCCACCGCTTGGTGAGAATCTCGCCCTTCAATGCCCAGGGCAAGCGTCAGACCACATTTTCGTCTGTCTTCGTATATCCCCTTGTCGATGACACCATCAATATAGTCATCAATCCCTCCGACCTCGAATGGGATACTTTCCGAAGCGGAGGCCACGGCGGACAGAACGTCAACAAAGTCGAGACTGGCGTACGCGTACGCCATATCCCTACGGGAATCATGGTCGAGAACACCGAGACCCGTTCACAGTTCGACAACCGCGACAATGCCCTCCGTATCCTCAAATCCCGCCTGTACGACATCGAACTGAAAAAGCGTCAGGCCAAGCAGGCGGAGCTCGAAGGCCAGAAGAAGCGCATCGAATGGGGTTCCCAGATTCGCTCCTACGTCCTTCACCCTTATAAACTCGTGAAAGACCTGCGTACGGGCTATTCCACCACCGACACCCAGGCGGTTCTCGACGGCGACCTGAATGAGTTCATGCGCACCTTCCTGATGCAGCAGGGCTCCGGCACCGCCCCCGCCGTCATCGATGACATAGATTAATAGTAAATTTAAGATATATGGCAGTAGATTTCAAGTATGCGCCCATGTTTCAGCTGGGCCCTGACAAGACAGAGTATTACAAACTGACCTCGGACTATGTGTCCGTGGGGGATTTCGAAGGAAAACCTATCCTTAAAGTGGCACCCGAGGCCCTGACGCTTCTGGCAAAGACGGCCTTCAGGGACGTTAATTTCCTCCTCAGGCCTGAGCACAACGAGCAGGTGGCCAAGATCCTCAGGGACCCTGAGGCCTCCGACAATGATAAATACGTGGCCCTGATGTTCCTCCGCAACGCAGAGGTGGCAGCCAAAGGGAAATTGCCCTTCTGCCAGGACACCGGCACTGCCATCATCCACGGCGAGAAAGGCCAGCAGGTCTGGACGGGCTTCGACGACAAGGAGGCCCTCTCAAAAGGCGTATTCGAGACATACACCACCGAGAATCTCCGCTACAGCCAGAATGCGCCCCTCGATATGTATAAGGAAGTGAATACCAAATGCAATCTTCCTGCGCAGATCGACATCGACGCCGAAGAGGGAATGGAATATAGATTCCTCTGCGTAGTAAAGGGAGGTGGCAGCGCCAACAAGAGCTATCTCTACCAGATGACCAAGGCAGTCCTTAACCCGGATACCCTCGTTCCCTTCCTGGTCGAGAAGATGAAGACTCTCGGTACGGCAGCCTGCCCGCCTTATCACATTGCCTTCGTTATCGGCGGCACCTCCGCAGAGAAGAATCTCCTCACCGTAAAGCTGGCCTCTACACATTATTATGATACTCTCCCCACGACCGGCGATGAAACCGGCCGCGCTTTCCGCGACGTAGCCCTCGAGGAAGAGGTTTGGAAAGAAGCCTGTAAGATTGGGCTCGGTGCTCAGTTCGGCGGAAAATACTTCGCTCACGACATCCGTATCGTACGCCTGCCCCGTCACGGAGCATCCTGCCCCATCGGCCTTGGCGTAAGCTGCTCGGCCGACCGTAACATCAAGGCTAAAATCAACAAAGACGGAATCTGGATCGAGAAACTCGACGACAATCCCACAAGGCTTATCCCCGAAGAGTTGCGTCAGGCCGGAGAAGGCGGAGGAGTAAAGATTAACCTCGACCGCCCGATGAAGGAAGTCCTCGCCGACCTTACCAAATATCCTGTATCGACGCGTCTGAGCCTCAGCGGCACCATCATCGTGGCCCGCGACATAGCTCACGCCCGCCTGAAGGAAAGGGTTGACAGGGGAGAAGACCTCCCGCAGTATTTCAAGGACCATCCTGTGTTCTATGCCGGCCCTGCCAAGACTCCGGAAGGAATGCCTTGCGGCTCGATGGGCCCCACGACCGCACAGAGAATGGATCCATACGTGGACCTCTTCCAGAGCAAGGGCGGCAGCATGATAATGATTGCCAAGGGTAACCGCACCCAGCAGGTTACCGACGCCTGCAAGAAATACGGCGGATTCTACCTCGGCTCCATCGGCGGCCCGGCCGCAGTGCTCAGCAGCGACGGCATCAAGAGCATCGAATGCGTCGAATATCCCGACCTCGGAATGGAGGCAATCTGGAAGATTCACGTAGAAGACTTCCCGGCCTTCATCCTCGTTGACGACAAGGGTAACGATTTCTTCAAGAAACTGGGCCTGTAGAATGGCAGACAGCGTCAGAATAGACAAATTTCTCTGGGCAATCCGGGTGTACAAGACACGCTCGGATGCCACTGAGGCCTGCAAGGGCAACAAAGTGCGGGCCGGCGGAGCGCCGGCCAAGCCCTCGCGCATGGTGAAGATAGGGGAGACCATAGAAGTGCGCAAAGGAGCAATCCAGTTCACCTATAAAGTAAAGGCCCTGCTCGAAAAGCGCGTCGGTGCGGCAGTAGTACCTCAGTATGCCGAGAATCTTACTCCTGAATCCGAGATGGAGAAGCTGAAGGCTCCCGTGGAGACCTTTTTCGTGCGCCGTGACCGCGGAGCCGGGCGCCCCACCAAAAAGGACCGCCGGGAGATGGACTCTGCAATGGATGAGATTGACTATTCTCCAGAAGAAATCCCCGACGATATCGCAGCATTCTTCGGAATCGGGGAAGACGATGATTTCTAAACAAAAAAGGCGACCGAGAGGCCGCCTTATTCTTTAATATGTCAGCGAGGACTATTTGAAATAGCGCTGAAGAAGGCCGTAGAAACCGGCGCCGTGGCGGGCTTCGTCTTTGGCCATTTCGTGTACGGTGTCGTGGATGGCGTCGTAGCCGAGCTGCTTGGCCCGCGAAGCGATGGCAAGTTTGCCTTCGCAGGCACCAGCCTCGGCCTGATAACGCTTCTCGAGATTAGTCTTGGTGTCCCAGACAAACTCTCCGAGGAGCTCTGCGAACTTGGAAGCGTGGTCGGCCTCTTCGAAAGCATAGCGCTTAAAGGCCTCGGCAATCTCGGGATAGCCCTCGCGCTCGGCCTGGCGTGACATTGCAAGGTACATTCCTACTTCCGAGCATTCGCTATTGAAATGGTCGCGGAGGCCCTGCATGATCTCCTGGTCTTCCACCTTACCGTCGCCGATATGGTGCTCGCAGGCCCACTGGGGCTTGCCGGCTTCCTCTTCGATTTCTACGAATTTCTCACCGGGGACTTTGCACTGGGGGCAACGCTCGGGCGGGTTCTCGCCTTCATAAACGTAACCGCAGACAAGGCATCTGAATTTCTTTTTCATATATATATAGGTGCTTTTAAGTGTTGTCTATTAGTCGAAAGTCATATAGGCTACAACGGCAAAGTGGTCAGAAGGACACCAGGTGGCATCATCTTCAGCCACATAAGTCCTGCGGATAGTCTTGTATAAGGTTGGAGTTACCGTATGCGATGCTGAGTTCTTGTAGATTACGTGATCCAGACGCCTGTCAGGACGGCTCTTCGTGAACGAAAT
This sequence comes from Bacteroidales bacterium, assembly GCA_017443025.1. Lineage (GTDB taxonomy): Bacteria > Bacteroidota > Bacteroidia > Bacteroidales > UBA932 > Cryptobacteroides. The sequence continues at coordinate 88,329 of JAFSPG010000016.1, forward strand.
GAAGGGATAGTAATAATTGTGCTGGGTGCCTGTCATGGTACCGTTGTAGGTTTTGTAGTACCAACTGCTGAGGTCTCCGGCAGCATCGTGTACGTCATACATTGTATCGTAGACATCGGTCCAGTAGGAAGTGAGTTCAAGATAGTTGGGACAGTCTGTAGTTTTGTCCTCTTCCTTTGAGCCGAAGTTCAAGTCGCCTACTGCTATAATAGGAAGATCCTCAACGTCGTTCTTCAGATGCTGGGCGAATGTCTTGAAACTCTTGACATTGTTGAGATTATCGCCGTCTGTGTTACCAAGATAGGTGTCAAAGTGGGTGACGATGAACCAGAAGCGCTTGCCGGATACCTTGTGGCGGCAGAGAGCATAGACTGCCGTATGGCGGCCTGTTTCGTGCTCGTAGGCATTCTTCATGGATGACCAGTAATCGTCCTCTTTGTTGCAAAGCCAAACGTAGCCTTCGTCTTCGACAGTGATGGTGTTCTTGTTGTAGGCGAAGACGTTGGCATAGTACATTTCAGCAGAGTAAGAATACCCGGTGATAATGTTACCGCTCCTGCTTACCTTGTTGGGATAATCCATCTTCCAGGTATAATCGCTGCTGGACAGTCCCTGTGCGATGGCCCAGGCCTTGATGTCGTGCTCCTCGCCAGGCATGTTGTCCTCGCCGATTTCGTTGATGCCGAAGATATCAGCACCCATACCTGCGATGGTGGAGCCAATGCCAGCCTGCACGTCGGAACGACTCATATCAATATATGTATTGTTTGTACCTGCTCGGTTTTCTTCCATCTTGATGTTATAAACGCCCACAGTGATGCCGGGGGCCTCTGCAGTAGGCTCGCCGCCATCTTCGGCGGTAAGGTTGTTAATCTGCAGGAGATTTTCCGTGCGGCCCGCAGCAAAGGTCTTGCTCACAAACTCAGCTACGTCAGTGGAAGCGAGAGTGTGGCCGCTGCCCCAGAACTTCAGACGCATAAAAGCACCATCGGCCTGATAAACCAGGGCCTCGAGGCCGGATTCGTATGTCTGGGCGGGAATGGCAATATAAACGTATGTGTCGCTGCCGGAAAGGACAAGGTTGTCAAATTCGTAGGTCAGCGAACCGGAGTTGCCGCCGCTGAAGTCTCCGCTGTAGCCGCCTGCGTTCGTCGTAAGGGTAAAGTCGCCGCTTATCTTCTCGGAACCGAGGGAATTGACCACAATCTTGTCAAGGGTGGCGCTTCCGTTGAGGGCGAGACGGATGATACCGCAGAAACTCTTGAGTGAAACGCCGTAAACATTTCCGTTCTTTACTGCCGTGCCATAGAAAGGAGTGGCAGCTTTGTCGGTAGTGCCGGCGGAATAAGTCTGGGTTGCGGGAACGGATACAACGTTCGTTGACGTTGTGCCGGGATAGAGAACACGGTATGGCTCACTGAGGGAACCATTTACCGTAAACTCTGCCACGGACTTAGCGTTGTATGCGCTGGAAAGGGCCTCGGACTTGGTACCGTTGATGGATACTTTGTCGCCAGTCTGCCAGAACATCTTGTAGGTGCCTTCAGTGGCACCCTCGCCGATACATGCTTTCGACTCTGCGTCGTCAGTATCTGCGCGGAGAATGATTCTCTCCTGGCCGGGCTCGGTACCTTCGGATGATTTCGAACACGAAAACACCAGGCAACAAGCTGATGCTGCAATGAAAGAAAGGCTGAAAAACTTTCTTAATGTCATAATATTGAATAATTTAAAAATATCAAAAGTGGTTTTAGTCGCATATAGAATAAACAAAGTTATTAAAAATGTTTTAAATTTGCAAAACGAGTGACTAATTTTGCTTTAACATGAGAGGCTTTAACATACTTCTGATATCACTTTTTACACTCGCCTTGCCATGCAGGGGAGAGGATATTCAGAAGACAGGCAGAAGCGACGCCCTTGTCGAGGAACTCCTCACAAAAATCGACAGTACGGCCGTGTACGCTGCCAGGAGAGAGCAGGCTATCGATGCCGTCAAATCGAAATTGCCAGGGAATACTGATATGGAAAGGTATGACCTTTATCACGAATTATCCGTGATGTATTCCAATTATCTGGTAGATTCCTCTATAGTATATATGGAGAGGGCCGTGAAGCTGTCGCAGTCGTTCAGCGACAAGCGATACAGAATCAAATCTGAACTTTCACTCGCGAATATCCTGGCGGATTCGGGTTTTTATACAGAGGCCCACGAGATTATTACAGCTATCGACAGGCATTCCATAGACCAAACCCTCCTCATACCTTATTACAGGGCCCAGGCCAATCTGCTTCACAAGCTTTACTCCAGCTCATACGAACCGGTTGATTACCGGAATAAATATCGTGCCGAGTATAATATCTATCGTGATTCCCTTCTGGCTGTTACGGATTCTACCAGTGACCTCTTCCTTCAGAATATGGAAAAGAAGGAGGCGAGGGCGGGGAATATCGCCGCTGCGAGGAAATACAACGCGATCCGCCTTTCAAGAATCACTGACAAGAAGTCTGCCTCTTACGCAACCTGCCTGTACGACAGATTTGTAATCTCATACCTGTATGAAAGAAAACTTACAGGCGCAGCCATTGATGATGTCCTTGAATCCGCAATCATTGAAGTCGAGCACTGCAACAAGAATATCGCTTCGCTCTTGCGAGTGGAGAATATATTGCTGTATTTCAATGATATAGTTGCAGCCAAAAAGGTGTCGGACTACTATTTTTCCTCCCTGCTGAAGTTTGGTTCAAGAAGGCGTATAATAGAAGGTGTTGAACTTACCCTTAAGATTAACGACCAGACCTTCAAGACTCTCGAGCGCAGGGAATACCAGATCAAGATAGGCCTCGCATTTGTTTTAATTCTGTTATTCGTCCTGGTGTTTACCCTTCTGAAGATGAACAGCACCCGCCTCAAGCTTGTCAGGATGAAGGATGATCTGGATCAGTCGTCAAAAATTTCGAAAGGTTACGTGGGTGTCGTTTTCAGGCTGTATTCTTCCTATATCAAGCGCCTTGAGATTTTCCGCACTAAGATTCATACAACGCTTAGGAAAGGACAGATTGAGCAGGCCCTTGAACTTACTAGCCCTCTTGGCGACAATGCGGGTGAGGATCGTCGTGAACTGTTCCATAATTTTGACACTGTCTTTGTCGATATCTTTCCGGATTTTATCCAGAAGGTTAACGGTTGTCTTAAACCTGAGGCCCAGATAATCCCAAAGAAAACCGAGATACTTAATACCGAACTTAGAATCCTCGCTATCATCAAACTGGGGATAGAAGACAGTTCTAAAATCGCTGAAATGCTGCATTGCTCGGTAAAGACGGTTTACAATCTCAGGTCAGGTCTGAAAGCCCGGCTCGCTATTCCGGAAGAGGAGTTCAATAAGGTGATTTCTGAGATATAAAATCGTTTTTTTGCTTCCTGATATTTCCCGAATTTTGTTTTGTAAAACAATTTATATAATTGATAATCAATAGATACTCGTTTCCCAAAACGTTTAATAATTTCCCATTTTTCCGGAGACCACAACTCTCCGGTTTTTTTTTCATAATTTTGTAAGTCAAAAATCATAGTATGCGCGCAATGAAAGACACAATCAAAGCAATTGCTTTAATCTTGATTCTTTTCCTTCCGGTTTCAGCCTACGCCAAGAAGGACAAGAAGCCTCAGGAGAAGAAAACTCTCAGGGTGCTCTATTGGAACATCCAAAATGGAATGTGGGCCGGACAAGAAGAGAACTACAAGACTTTCGTCGAGTGGATCAAATCCAAGGATCCGGACATCTGCATTTTCTGCGAAGCCGGCTCGATTTACTATAACGGCACTAATAAGCACATGCCGAACGAGGAGCGCTATCTCCCTGCTCACTGGGGAGAGTTCTGTGCGAGATGGGGTCATCAGTATCACTTTGTGACTCCCCGTCGTGTGTCCAAATCTACGCCTTTCGGACTTAGCAACTATCCCGATGCCGTCACATCCAAATATCCCATCGACAGCATAGCCATCATCCGCGGCTCAAAGCCCGATTCAGTGGTGGTCAATCCCGCCGGTTGGGTACAGATTCATATCGAGGGTGTCGAGAAACCCCTGAATATTATTGCACTTCACCTCAAGCACGGCAAATTCGGATACGGCGTTCCCCACGACCAGCGTGCAGCCAGTGCAGAGCGGTATGAAGGAGAGCAGCACCGCGTCAAAGAGCTTACCTGCATCCTTAACGGCACTGTCCGTAAGTCTAAGGATCCGGATAAAGAGCTATGGATTATGGCTGGTGACTTCAACTCCTATAGCCGCAAGGATAATTTCAAGTACAAATGGAACAATGCGTCACTGGGATTCCAGACCCAGGACTATATGATTTTCAAGTCGCCTTTCTTCGACCTTGTTGCTGAATGCTACCCCGATATATTCATGCCATCCTGCGGAAATTTGAGAATCGACTATATGTACGTCTCGAAGCCGATGCTTAAGGCCTGTTCGGATGTTTATGCCGAGGTGAAGGATAAATATCTCAAGAGAGAGCATTCCGGAGTCTCTACTTTCTACATCCCTTCCGACCACTATCCGATCATTGCGGATTTCAAGATATCGAAAATGAAATAAGTAAAACTCAAACACGTATGGACAAAAAAATCATTTTCCTTTTGTGTGCGTCATTTGCTGTTCTCTGCTCCTGCAAAAAGAGCAGCGACGGCGATTCTGCCACACGAAGCGAGTTCATCAAGGTGTATGAAACATCTGCGGACAACACCGTGGACAACATCCAGGTTCCTTTCGACGGAGTCGAGGATGGTAAGATTCACGTTTTGTCTAATGTCCCGTTGGATTGGAAATACCTTGTGAACCAGAGCGAATCAGACACAGATTGGTTGGTAATCAAATCTGTTGAAGAGATTGAACCCGGACACACTGTGGTGACTTATGATGCCTCATCCATCCTGGAGCTCAATTCTTTGGAGCGCAGATCCGGAAGGCTTAGTTTCTCCTGTCCTTCAGCTTCCCTCGGAAAGTTCCTTACTGTCCGTCAGGGTTACGATAGGAGGTTCCTGGAAGAATTCGATGATGAACCAGACGGTAATCTGGTGATCACCGGCAAGCAGACCTACACCACAGACGAGCACCCTGAGCTCAACAAAGACTATTTCGACTACATTTCCTTCAATGCCTGGGCAGTGAGCGAAAACGAGTTTATGAGCAAGAACATTACCCTGGACATCACTATAAGCGGTGGTCACTTCTACGACACCGGTCTTACTACTTACAGGGTTAACGTTCCTCTCGGAACTGCAGCTGAGAAAGGAAACCTCAAGTATCTGCTCGTTCTGGGTGACGGAGTTCGTATGAGCCCGAAGACAAAATTCACCTTCTCGACAGCCAACGATGATCAGGTCTATGTTCACATTGACAATTTCGCAGGCTATCAGGTCACTGAGGCTGAATGGAGCGTCCTGATCGAAGACGATTACTTCGAGGATGATTCTGATGACGGAGGATGGATTTAGGAGGAGAATGCTATGAAAAAGTTTATTGTAACAACTCTCGCGCTTATTGCGCTGCTTCCTGCCTTCGCCCAGACCCGCAAGGTCAGCGGTGTTGTGCGTGATGAGAATTCAGAAGCCCTTGCAGGCGCTATCGTAGTCGTAAAGAGCGGCGGAGCCAAAGGCGCCGTGACAAGCTCTACTACAACGGATGTTTCGGGTTCTTATACCGTCGAGTGCAAGGACGGCGACTTCATCTCCGTTCACTTCCTTGGTTATACTGAGGCTGCATACCCGGTAAAAGGCAAGAACACACTCGATATAAGCATGACCCCGGATGCAAGCCAAAGGCTTGAAGAAGTCGTGGTTATCGGTTACGGTGCCGTCAAAAAGGCTGATCTTACCGGTTCCGTAACCAACGTGAAGATGGCTGAGGTCCGCAACGAACCGGTTCTCTCCATCGACCAGGCCCTCCAGGGCCGTGTGGCCGGTATGGAGATTACAAGTACCGACGGTGAACCTGGTTCCGATGCAGTTATCCGTATCCGTGGATCCCGTTCCATTACCGCATCCAACGACCCTCTTATTGTCGTGGACGGCGTAATGATGGACGAGGGATTCTCGCTCAGTGATGTCAACCCTTCCGATATCGAAGCTATTTCCGTACTGAAGGATGCATCTTCCACCGCCATCTACGGTGCACGTGGTGCAAACGGTGTTATCATCATCACCACCAAGGGTAGTTCAGACGCCTCGGATCCCGCGCAGAACATCGCCATTACATTCAAGGCTTCTGCCGGTGTCTCTACGCTTCCCCGCAATCTGGATTTGATGGATGCCACTGAATATGGTATTTACCGTAACGAGTATTACCAGCACAGTGGAGCTTCTGGCAATATGAATGATAATACCCCTCTGAGCAATCTGTCTGTAAAGACTCCATTCACCAATGGCTCCGGAACAAACTGGATTAAAGACGTCAGCAGGGTAGCTCCTTTCCAGAACTATTCAATTTCGATGAACGGTTTCCAGGGAAAGACGAAATTCTATGCCAGCCTCTCGTACAGCGACGAGCAGGGTATCATCAAAAAGAGCGGCAAACAGAATATTACCGGAACATTGAATGTCACCAACAAATTGTTCAAGTGGCTGACGGTATATGCCAATATGCGCTACCAGTATCGTCTTCAGGACAATACCCTCGCCCAAATCGGCGGCGGCAGCTGGCAGTATGCAGCGCAGTATCTTTCTCCGCTCATTACCCCCAAGGATTCATACAACCCTTTGAATAACTCCAACCCTACCATTTCGAATGCGGTTGTACGCTTGAATGAGAACACCGACCACACCGACCGTAGCATGCTTAACGTTACTGTCGGTGCCAGCGTAAGGATTTCAGCGCCTATCAAATATAAGACAAAGGTCAGTTACTATTACTTCGACCGCCAGCGCTATAAATACAATCCTTCTACTCTTCCCTCCAGAACCGACGATATGGGCGGTTATGCATACAGGCAGAATTACGGAGAGCAGAGCATCTACAATGAGAATACCCTCGAGTATTCTTTCGAGAAGAAACGCCATCACGTTGACATAACCCTTGGACAGACCTACAAGCACTTTACGTCTCATACCTTCACGCTTGACGGCGAAGGCTATGTCGTAGATAACGTCAAGTGGAACAATATGGGTGCTGTTCTCAGTAAGGACAGCTATGGTGCAAGCACCGATCAGGTTATCAAGGACAAAGTCGCTTTCTTCGCCCGTCTCAATTACAATTTCAGAAAAAAATATTACCTTACCCTTACCGGCCGTTTTGACGGTGCATCCAACTTCGCAGCCAACCACAAATGGGGCTTCTTCCCCTCTGCTGCTTTCAAATGGGCCGTGGTAAAGGAACCCTGGTTCAAGAACGTCGATTGGCTTGACGACCTTTCCCTCAAGGTCAGTCTCGGTCAGTCCGGTAACGACCTCAACCAGGCGTACAGGTCGCTTGCAAGGCTCGACAGCGGTTCCGGCGGATATCCTTTCGGAGGCTCCTACAGTCAGGAATACTGGCAGGCCCGAATCGCTTCCCCTAACCTTACCTGGGAAACTACTACCGTAGCAAACGTCGCCCTCGACGTAGACTTATTCAACAGCAGGGTAAGTTTCACCGCTGAAGCCTACCGGGCCGTTACCAGAGACCTTCTCCTTACGGTCAAGGTTCCCCAGAGTACAGGTTATGATAACAAGTACCAGAATATTGGCCGTACAACCACCAAAGGCTGGGAATTGTCATTCAGCTCACGCAACATCGTAACGCGTAACTTTACCTGGTCGAGCTCCTTCACGATTTCCCACGCTTCCTCTGTAGTTAATAATATGGGGCCGGAAGCTCAGGTTGCTAAAAAGAACGCTCCCCGTGGAGGATATATGAATGCCGGTTACAGGGCAGGTTATCCTCTCAACGCATACTGGGGCTTCCAGTATGCCGGAGTATGGCACAACAGCGATGAGGTTGAACGTAACAAGATTACCCACGCCTACGCCAACGAACAGGCTACAGGTAAGCTTGGTACACCGATTTTCATCGACCAGAATCACGACGGTCTGCTTAACCAGCTGGATATCGTCTACCTCGGTTCTTCTGATCCTAAGGTATCAGGTGGTCTGCAGAACAATTTCCGCTTCAGGAATTTCTCACTGGGAGTATTCTTCTCCTATTCACTCGGTGGAAAGGCTCTCAACTATGCTGAATACTTTATGGCCGGCTCCCGCCGTACCAATCAGTTTGCATATATGGTCAATTGCTGGCATCCCGAGAAGAATCCTAACTCCAACCTTCCCCGTGCCGGTATCTTCGACGCAGAAGCCATGCCGAGCTCATTCCAGATTCACGACGGTTCATACCTTCGTCTGAAGACCGTCAGCCTGTCGTACAGGTTCAATCTCAAGAGCCGCTTGCTCCGCGAACTTGAAGTTTCGGTTTCCGGAGAAAACCTCTATCTGTGGACCAACTACAACGGCTTCGACCCGGACGTATCTTCCGGCGGAATCAACGGATATGATATTTCCTGGTATCCGAAGCCCCGCCGCATAGTGTTCTCGCTCCAACTTAAATATTGATGCGCCGTATGAAAAAGTTTATAAGAACAATCGCCATATTTGCAGGACTGTTTTCATTTGCAGCCTGCTCGCTCAAGGAAGATTCCTCCGGAGTCACGGTTCCGGATAAATTCTTCAATACAACAGTTCAGATTCGTGCTGCTCTCAACGGTTGCTACGATCCACTGAACGGAATTCATAATTTCCAGTACTTCATAGCAGTTGAAGGAGCCAACGACCTTGCACACGCCGGCAACAACTCACAGAAGGATGCCAAGCTCGACATCAACCCGGCCAGCCCCGGTGCAGCTACCAATGTTTGGAGAAGGACTTGGATGGGAATACGCTATTGTCTGAGCACCCTTGCCGGAATAGAACGCTCCCCACTGAGTGACAGCGAAAAAATGCCTTACTACGTAGAATGCCGGATACTGCTTTCCTATTATTATTATATACTCACCAGTTTCTTCGGCGACGTACCTTTCTATGAAGACTATATTGAGAACGAAGACGATATGCTCCGTATTGCCAAACTCGGACGAATGAGCGCCGAAGAAACCCGCAATACGCTTATCGAAGAGCTCAAACTCTACGTTCCCTCTCTTCCTCAGATCCGTACCTGCGACCAGCAGTACAACTATTGCGGAGCCGCAATGGGTTGGATGCTGATTGCCAAGATGGCTGCCTGGAACAAAAAATGGGACGATGTCATCTATGCCTGCGAGCACCTCGAAGCTATGTATGGCAGCCTCAGCCAGTATCCTTATTCGGATGTATGTTTCCGCAACAAATTTACGCCCGAGTCTATTTTTGAAATCAATCACGAATACGTTGAAGGAGCTATTGATTATTCCGTTCCCGACAATCTGGCAATTTCTGCCGTAGTGCTGCCTCAAACCAAGACTGCTGGTACGGATATCTTCGACGGCGTATCCATCCCTGAAGTTGGCGACAAAGCCACCTGCTACACTCCGGTCAGGCCTACTCCCCATCTTAAGGATGATATCGCTCCGTCAAATGTCGGTGACATTCGGCGTGACTTCAACATCACAAGAAGTTGGAACGGTGTCAACTTCCCCAGCAACCATTCCTGGATGGGCCATAAGTTCTGGTGCTTTGGTGTTTACCAGAATAAAGACAACAATAATTACAAGATTTTCCGCTATGCCGACGCTTTGCTGCTGCTTGCTGAGGCCTGGTGCGAAAAAGGAAACTATTCAAAAGCTGTCGAGTATCTCAATATGGTTCGCTCACGTGCCCAGATTTCCAACTACGTATTCGTAGGCGCAATCAAGCTTCGCGGCGAAATCAGAGATGAACGTGCCCGCGAGCTCTTCGGCGAATTCGGCCGCAAATACGACCTCGTCCGCTGGGGAATCTGGTACGATCAGGTGGTTGCCTACAATACCTCCTCCCTCGTTCAGCAGTTTATCCGCCCTTGCCACAGGTTCTATCCGATTCCGGATGCCCAGTGCGCCATTTCAGGCGGAGTTCTCTCGAATCCGGAGTATGACAGATATAATCTTACAAACTAAGGGCTATGAAGAAGATAATTCTATATACAATGGTGATTCTTGCTGCTGCAGCCTGCACCAAGAATTCTGAGTACGACCAGACTCTTGGCCTTCTCTCAGCCAACAACTTACTTTCCGCCGACGGCGGCAGCACTCAGGTAGCTGTATTCTCGAACACATCCTGGACTGTTGAAATGGATCATCCCGTATCCTGGGCTTCCATCGACCGTTTCGGCGGCCACAAGACCGGACATCTTGTGTTCGATTATGAAATCAATTACGGCCGTGCCCGCCGCGTGAAACTCATATTCAAGGCCGGAGGCGAAACCCGGACGATGAATATGTATCAGCAGGCACGTTATGACGACTCCAAGTGTAAAATGAAACTCGACGCCTCGTCAGTCGTAGCTCTGGCTGAAGGAAAGATTGAAGAAATCCCCTTCGAAACTAACCTGATTTACAACCTGGACGAGATGTTCCTCACCGTCACCTATCCCGAAGGCCAGGAGCCCGAGGCTGACTGGGTAAGCCTTGTCAGCGTAGAGAAGGACAAAGTCACCGTTGAGATCGCGCCAAACACTACAGGTGTCACCCGTATGGCCAACATGAGACTGTCCCACACGGATGCCGGTTCAATGAACTCCGAGGAGGGTGATACCATTTATTCTAACACTGTTACTGTCGTTCAGACCTTATAGCATTATGAAAAAGACAATTATACTAGCAATTACATCTTTTGCCCTTCTGCTGTGCCAGTCTTGCGACAAGGACAGCCACGATGTCTATGCTCCCGATGAGCTTGGTATGGAAGAGCACGACTTCTATGTAGAACAGGAAGGCGGAGATATCGAAGTTTCTTTCCTTGCTAACAAAAAGGGAAAAGTCTCTCTGATGAATCTCTCCGATGAATCCTGGGTGGATCTCGGACTCACATCGTTCAAGGCCGACGGCATCCTCCCTGTGCATATCCGTGCCAACGAAGGATTCCCCCGTCGCGCAGACCTCCTTTTCACCACAGACACTCGTAAGGATACCGTATCGGTTTTCCAGAAGGGTGCCATTGATGAGAAGTTCTACATTGCAATCAGTACGATGATAGTTTATAACGGCACCGGCTTAGCCAATGTAGTAGATGCCGACATCAACGTACCTCTTAGCAATATCAAGATTGAAGTCCGCTTCTCCGGAGATGATGAATGGATCAAGGATTGTACGCTTACCGAAGATAAGCTTACATTCACGACCACGGATAACCCGGATAAGAACTATATGCGCCGCGCCTCCATCGTGCTTACCTATACAGACGGATGGAGGGAAAAGCGTGAAATCGCAATCGAGGTTCTTCAGGCGCGCTCCGACAATAAAGTCGGTACCGTCTTCAGCGCCGAGAAACTTCGCACCATAGCTACTGTAGGTGGATATACCCTCCCTGATGACGCCCTTATCGAAGGTTACATCGTCAGTACGACCGCAGGCGGTAACGCCGGTGATGCCATTGTTGATGACTACAAGCAGGGTACAGGTGTAATTGACTACACCCTTACCGACCGTACTGCATATCTCGAAAGCCCTGATGGCAAGTATGGCTTCAGACTCATCACTCCTACGGTTGAGGATAATACCTTTACCCGTTACAGCCTCATTCTGCTTAAGGCCGGTGGCGCAGTAGTGAAGAAATCATCAGGAGAACCTGTGCAATACACTATCGAAGGCGTCAGTTCCAGCGACCTTTTCACCAGCACTGACGGCACATCCACAATGCCTTGGAAGGAAAAGAGCATCGCCGAGCTTACCGACGACGATATCAACACCCTCGTAAAGATCAAGGATTGCGAGATTGCGATGCGCAAGGGCCCCTTCACTCCAGTTAATGAAGGTTATACATCCCTCCACACCTACAACCGCCTGGCTAAATATCCTATCCTTATCCGCGACATCGAAGGTGGCAGTATGTATATGTTTACCAATATGACCTGCCCCTACCGCCGCAATGGTGAGACTCTCCCTTACGGCAGCGGCAGCATTACCGGTATCGTGGTTCACGAGAATTACAAGAGCTTCGAGAAGGACGGCAACATCGGCCGTTATCAGCTCCGTCATCTCCTCCGCGAGGAAATCGAACTCGCAAAAGACTTCGCAGATAACTTCTCCGGTCTCATTACCGAGTTCCGTTATGCTAAATTCCCGGGTGAATTTGAGGAAACCTTACTTCCCGATGCAATTCTTGCAACTAAGGGTAACGGCGAGCTTTGCCATACCTATGGTTCGGTAAGCAACTTCTCTCCCTCCTATTTCTATATCGGAAAATGCGGTAGCTCGAGGAAGGGTAAATATGAGGAAGGCGCTGGAATCGAACTTGACGAAGGTGGAATCTATGAGCCTTGGATTGGCAAGGAAGACGAGCAGAACACCGACGGCAAGGGCTGGTTCAAAGACAACCTCAAGATCAGCTGGTCCAACAAATACTGGTGGGACGGCGACAATTCCCGCGGTTATTGCTGGCTGGTCAACTTCAGCACCGAAGGTATCGTTTCCGACAAAGTCTCGATGCAGTTCGCAATGTACAACAACTCCCAGAGCGCCAGGTCACCCCGTTACTGGAAGGCTCAGTACTCAATCGACAATATCGATACTGACGCCGCAAGCGACGACAAGTGGATAGACATTGCCGAATTCACCGTACCGGATGTTGCTATCTGGGCTACCCAGAACGACTGGCAGACCCTCGGCACCCGCGTATATGATTTCCCTCTTCCTGTTGAAATCCTCGGCCACGAAAGCGTAAGTATCCGCCTTATGCCACGCAATAACAAGGCGGCCGCCAAGTCTGAGGACTCTTACGACAGCAGCACAATCGCCAATAACAGCGGTTACAATACTATGGACTATTTTGCAGTACGCTACAACAAGTAGAATATGAAAAAGTTAATTACAATAGCAATTCTTCTCCTGCCGGCGCTGTTTGCCTGCAAAAAGTCTTCCGATTCCGGAAGCGCTGTTGCAACTGGCGTGGTGCTGAGTATGGACAAAATCAACCTGAGTGTAGGCGAGACTGCCACACTAACTGCAGCCGTGCTTCCTACCTCGCTCAAGATGGGCGTGGTATGGAGTGTGCTTGACGGTACTTATGTTGACGTTCAAGGTGGCAAAATCACCGCCAAAGCTGAAGGCGTGACCTACGTTATCGCCACTTCCGCAGACGGATACCAGAAAGCCGCCTGTATGGTGAGTGTGAATCCTCCGATTCAGTACAGCGTAACCATACTTGACGAAATCGGCCAGCCTGTCAGCGAAATATACGGCTATCCCAGTATGAATATGATTCTCTCTGCCTATACTTCAGACGGTGAGATACACGAATTAACCTGGAGCGTAGAAGATGAGGCAGCCGGTACAATCACCGATGACGGTCTTCTCGTCCTTGGAGCTTCTGCAAGCGCCTCAGAGGATTACATATATGATATTCAGTCATACGTCAAGGTAGTTACTGAGGATGGTTGCGGCTGCAAAGTTCCCGTCAGAAGCAGTCTCCTTAACGGAATCCGTATTGATGACGAATACTATCCCGCAGGATCGGTCATTGATTTGGAAGAGGAGCATACTTATCCTATCGCATTCCTGTATCAGGGTGCAGGTGAAAGCACGGAAGTCATTCCTGCCGGTGGGCTCAATATGGACCTGAGCGACAATATCGATTTCACAATTCAGGACATAGGCGGCACATATATGCTTGCAACCGGACCGAATACGGAGGTTTCTTCTATCCTCAGCATAAGCGCGGTAGGCTCATTGGATAAGGTGGAACTTGTAGGACTCAATGTTCCTAAGTCCTATCCTGTCAAGGCGAAGTTCTTGGGTGGCTCTTCATCTACGCTGTCATTCGAATGGACTGAAGGCGATGTTTCTGAAGACGGCACCAAGCCTTATACCGCTACGCTTTATAAGGATGCAGACTGCACCGAGGTTGAACTCTCTTATGAGATTCCTGCCGACGATGCTTGCTGGAACAGCCAGAAGCCGAAGCTCGTATTCAGCGGCCTTACCCCTGGAACCAATTATTGGTTTAAGGTAACCGATACGACTACCGGAGATGAAAAGGAATCTGCGATAATCCCTGCCACTACCGAGGAATTCAATATTGTTATGGTCTCCGATACTCCTGCAGAGGAGGGAGACGTAATCCTTGCTGAAGACTTCGGTCAGCTCTGCTGGGGCGCCGATGAGATTTATCAGGCAGCCGGAATCGACGTTGTTTCTTCAAGTACCGGATACAATACCGACACTAAGAAGAGCTTCACATACCGTGAGGCCTACTCATTCGTCAAGACAACCGGACAGTACGCCCAGAGGAGTCTGACCGCGCAGGCCGTAGCCAAGAAGGAAGACGGAGTCCGCTTTGCCAAGTGGGCGCAGGGCCAGTATGCCCGAATTTATGTAGGCCCCGGATATCTCTTCCTGAGTACTTCCTCCTATGGAACCCACATCATAACTCCTGAGCTGAATAATATTCCTGAAGGACAGACAGCAAAACTTCTGGTAACGCTTCACGCCTCCGGAAAAGCATCCGGTGGAGAGGCAGCACTCGCTGTCCAGCACGGTAAATCTTTCTACGAGATTTCCTCTAACAATCAGACCAATAAGAATAAACTCGACCTTACTTCGAATGTCCAGACAATCACTTTCAGTGACGGTATCACCAATCTCGAGAAGTTCGAGGTGACTATCGAAGGAGTCGTCAAGGGAGACAGGATTTGTTTCGGTCCTACCTCGGAAACAGCTTCAGGAGCCTCCAATATGATGATCCTCAGCGATATGACTATCACTATTGTTGAACTACAATAAATCTCAACTATATGATTAAAAAACACACTTACACAGCCCCTTGGTGCGAACAGGAGTTCGTCATTGAGGAAGACTCTTTCATGAGTCCGAGCACCAGTCTCGATCCGCTACAGGATGACCCTGACACAATTGATTGGGATTAAAAAGTATTGCCTTATGAAAAAGATTCTACTCCTTTCAGCTGCAGTACTCAGCATCCTCGCAGCAGTTTCCTGTGCTAAGGAAGAACAGGAAACCGAAAATCGCGTTGTCAAATCAAAGGCACGCACTACTCTCACCGCCACCCTCCAGTCTTCCAAGACAGCCCTTGGCGACATGGTTGCCGGAGCCTGGCCTAACTTCTGGAAAACCGACGACCAAATCAGTGTCAACGGTGTAATTTCTGACCCTCTCGATGCGAACTATGACGGCCAGACAGACGCTTCTTTCTCTTTCGAGGGGCTACTTACTCCGAACTACTATGCTGCATACCCGGCATCTGCTGTTTCCGGTTACGACCAGGGCAATGCAACTATCACCGTGCCGGCTGTTCAGAACTTTGCAAACGGTACCTACGACCCTGCAGCATTCATAATGGGCGGAGTTAGCGACAGCGATGCACTTGTCCTTTCGCCTAAGGTCAGCGTAATTCACCTTAGCTTTACTGGAAGTGCTTCCATCTGCAAAATCAAATTGACAGGTGCTTCGGAAGCTGCCCTCAGCGGTACATTCTCAACTAACTTCACTGACTTTACTCCAGTCAATGTTTCCAACGTTGTTGAACTGAAAGCCGCAGACGCCATTCAGCTCCCTGCAGACTTCTTCATCAGCGTACCCGTTGGTCTTGTAGGCGCTCTTAATGTTACAGCTTACGACAGCGATGGCGGTAAAATGAGCAGGAACGCTACTGTCAAGTCTGCTCTTGCCGCCGGACAGGTTTACTCTCCTTCCGCCCTTGCTTATACACCTTCCTACGCAATCGAAGCTACTGCTGAAGGCATCACAAGCTCTACAGCTATTATCTGCTGGGACAACTGCGGCGATGAAGGACATTGCCCTGCTTATACCGTCAGCGTTTACTCCGATGCTGGTTGCAACGACCTTGTTGCCAGCTATGCGGTGCCCGCCGGCGATGCTTGCTGGGGCAACGAAGCACCGAGGTTCTGTATCAGCGGCCTTGCAGCCTCTACGACTTATTATGTAAAGGTTATCAACGAGACCAAGGGCGCAGAAAGCAACATCCTGCCTGTTACCACTGCTGAATTCAATATAGTAGAGGTTTCCAACACTCCTGCAGAAGTTGGTGATGTCATTCTGGCTGAAGACTTCAGTGAACTCCGCTGGGATTGCGATATGATTGGTGTAGGTGCAGGCTTCTTCCCTACATCTCAGGATTCCTTTGCCAATAATGAAGTTGCTTCCTATCAGGCTGCTGCAACTTCCAACGAGAAGACTCTCGGCAGCCAGACCACTGCGTTGGCTCTCAGCCGTCTTGCACATTGGGCACAGGGAGCAAAGAACAACTTGTACATTCACCCTGGTTATATCAAACTGGTCGGTAGCAGCAACGTTACCCACTTGGTAACACCTGCTCTCAACGGTATTCCTGATGGAATGGTTGCTACCGTTGAGGTTGAAGTAACGGCCAGCAGGTATTACAGTGCTTCTTCCGATTCCTATGCAACAGATAAAGCCATTGTTGCCGTACAGACCGGTGATTTAAATGAACTTGTAGCCGGTGGCACCAATACGCTTGATTTGTCGTCGAATATTGCAAACATCACCCTTCCCGCAGAAACCGCCTGGAATACCTTCAAGGTAACTCTAAACGGTGTTTCTCACGGAGATCGTCTGGCATTCGGTGCTCAGAAGGATATTAAGAAGAACGAAGCACGTATGAACATCAGCGATATGAAGGTTACCGTAAAGGCCCTTTATGATCCCGATGGACTTGCCGCAAGCGTCAAGAGCGTATCTTCCAGCACTGCCACCTTTACCTGGACTCATGCCGGTTCGGCTAGCCAGGACGTTGCAAAGCCATATAGAATCTCTCTCTACAGCGATTCAGGATGCGAAAATCTTGTGGTTTCACACGAGATTGAAGCAGGTGCGTCCTGCTGGAACAGCAAGATTCCTTGCTTCATTATTGGCGGCCTCCAGCCTGCAACCACTTACTGGTTTATCGCTGAGGACACTGAAAGCGGAGCAACTTCTGAGGCGGTCAACGTTACGACGGAAGACTTTACACCTGTAGATGCAACTACGGTTTCTGATGCTAGCATTGGTGATGTTATCCTTGCCGAAGACTTCAGTGAGATTGGCTGGGGCTCGGATGATATTGGCAGCGCTGCCGGTTTTGTTCCGGATACAAAGGATACGACCATACCTTCCGGTATTAATCCCGAGGGTAGTTTTGTTAAGTATGATAACACCGGTAGCCGTTACTTCGGCGCAGGAGTTATCCTTGGAGACTCCCGTCTGTCGCACGGCTGGGGCTTCTTCGGCAACAGCTCGGTTTACCTCCACAACGGGTATTCGCGAGTAGGCGCGAAAGGCTCCGAAGGTAAGGCTGCTCGTACCCATATAGTAACGCCTGCTCTCTCCGGTATTCCTGAGGGTAAACTTGCGACCATCGAGGTGACTGTAACTGCCACGAAGTACGATAGTTCGATTGATATTTCCGTCTTCGCTGAAAAAGACCTTACTCTGAACTCAGAGACCAGTCCCAGCAGCTCCAATTATAGAAAATACACTGGTGCTTCTCTCTCCGACGGTCATAGCTTTGGCATAACGACAACTAGATCATGGGATACCAAGACGGTAACTCTGACCGATATCGACAGAGAGCATCAGCTGATTATCGGATCTCTTGAAAACTATAAAGATCCTGCAGATGGTCAGTACAAGAACCGTTTCTACATCTCTGATGTGAAGGTCAAGATTACCGACCTCATTGATGATCCTACCCGCAAGATCAAAGATGCAGCTTCCCTGATAGAGTTTGCAAACGATGTCAACGCCGGTGAAGTGGATTTGGCAGCCATCGTTACTAAGGATATCACCGTCTCTGCCGAGGAGGCCGACACCTTCAATTCTATCGTAGACTTTGCAGGTACCCTCGACGGTAACGGCAAGACCATTACCGGTCTTACCAAGCCTCTGTTCGACGACCTTAAGGGTTCAGTAGCCGACCTTACCCTTAACTCCACGCTGAACATTACTGCAGACCAGCTGGATCTGGGTATTCTTGCCAATGTCCTTTCCGGAACGGCAGACGGTTGTACTACCCAGGGTAGCGTTATCTTCAACGTCGCCGGCGGCGTTACCGGTGAGCACCACATCGCCGGTATGATCGGTCAGTCGCTAGAGGGTTCCTCTATCACCAACTGTACCAACGAGGCCAGCGTCACTAACGAAACTTCCTATGCCGGCGGCAACGGAAGCGAGTTGATGGTTGGCGGTGTACTGGGAACCTTCTGGGGCATTGATTTCACCATCTCAGGTTGCGAAAATACTGGTACTGTAATCAATAATGGCGCCTGGAATAAAGATGTTTCTGTAGGTGGTATTATCGGCCAGGCAGGCAACTCGACTGGCAACTCCTGCACCATGACAGTCTCTGGCTGTACAAATAGCGGCATTGTTACCAACAACGGTCAAACCACCGACGCCACTAACAGTGTCGGCGGTGTCATTGGCTGGATTCGCTTTGGTACATATAATGACAATTCCAATACCGGAACTATTACCAATTCCGGTAATGCCAAACAAAACCGTGTTGGAGGTCTGATCGGTTATCTGGACCAGAATGCCACCTTTGACGACAACTCCAACAGCGGAGCCGTTTCCAATACCGGCACAGCATCTGATATCAACTATGTTGGAGGCTTGCTTGGTCGTATGCAAACTGGTAACACCTTCAAGAATAATTCCAACAGCGGTACAGTTTCCAATTCCGGTGATGCTATCAATTACGTATATATGGGCGGAATCGTAGGCTACCTGGATAAGAATAACGTTATTTCCGATGCTGGAAACAGCGCCAAGTATAGACTCATCAATTCCGGTGATATCGAGAATGGCGGCAGCGCCAAGAACATTTGCATCGGAGGTCTGTTCGGTAGGAATAGCAGCGGTTATTTCAATATGACCGGTACTTCCAGCAAGTACAGCTACAACAGCGGAAACATCACCGATAATTCCGGCCCCGCCAAGAGCAATGGCGGAGATCTTAGCATCGGCGGTATCGCCGGTTACACCACTACTGGTATCAAGACGCAGTATGCCCGCAATACCGGAACTATCTACGTTACTGGTGACAAGGGCAATACGTCAGTCAATGTCGGCGGTATCGGCGGCTGGATCAGCAACGCTTCCTTCAACTTCAACAACTGTAGGAATACCGGTGATGTCATAGTTGACTGCACCACTACAGCTTCTATCTGGGCTGCAGGTATTGTTGCTTGTCCGAAACCTAATACCACCGAACATTATTACTGGCGTTCCAATGCGACTATTGATACGCACGCTGCAACGGTTGGCGGTGAGAATTACACGGCCGGTTTGATGGCTACTGTCGAAGGCAGCGATGCCAGCAGCACTTTCAAAATGACTGGACACAGACTGGCGGGCACCATCTGGGGCAGCAAGACTACGACTGGTCTCTTCTGCTGTACCAAGAATGCAAGCGCCTCCTTCTTCATCAAGAAAGGCGATGAGAAAAATCCTAATATGATTGCCCCCGGTACCGTGCTTAAGGACAACAATCGTGAAGTTACCATCAACGACATCACTGATATAACTATCGGTGTTCTTGCCGGTGGCGCCGGTTCCACCTACGATATTACCTCCGTAATAGCAGACGGACATCTTGTAATCCAGGACTGGTAATCTTACCTAATACTCTCTATAATTAAAGCCTTCTGGTAACAGAAGGCTTTTTTTGTATTTTTTGTGCATTTTTGCTATTTTTGTACATATTATGGTGAATTGTACAGATATTATGAATAAGCTTGTAAAATTCCTTTTCGCGGCAGGTCTCTTTATGGCTCTGGCTGCCTGTTCCCGTCAATTGGAGGAAGATCCCTTTGTTTATGGAGGTAAGACAGTTACTTTCACTGCAACCTTCCAGCAAACCCGCACGGCCCTTGGTGAGCCCGAGGGCAGCATGTGGCCCAATCTCTGGTGCGAGGGCGACGTAATCAGCGTCAACGGAGTGCTCTCCGAGCCCCTCTCGGCTGAAGCTGCCGGTGGAAGCACGGCTACATTCACCGTCCATGGAGTATCTGCCCCTTACGAGGCTGTGTATCCTGCAGGAGTTACTGAAATCCCTACTGAACAGACTTATGTCGAAGGCAGTTATGATCCTGCAGCCTTTGTGATGCACGCATCATCGAATACTTTGGACCTGGACTTCGTTTCCGAAGTTTCTATCTTCAGGTTTACCCCTACCGGCGACGGTGGTGAGCTTATTTCCGGCGTTTACGTCAATGGTTACAAGATGACAGCCCCTAACGGCGTGGAACTCGGAAAGCCCTGGTTCGTTGTTATCGCTCCCGGTGATTACACCCAGCAGGGTATCCGTGTTATCGTCAGGGATACCGAAGGCGGCGCTATGCTTCGCAGCGCTGCTACTACAAAGGAATATGTGGCAGGAGGAATGTACAGCGCCTCGCTCGATTATGTCCCTGATCCGGAAATCCTGAACGTTTACGGTATCGTTACCTGTGGCGGTCAGGGCGTTCCCGACGTACTTGTCTCTGACGGCGTCAATATCGTCAAGACCAACTCCAAGGGCCGTTATGCCTTCCATTCCGATAAGAAATGGCAGAATGTATTCATCACCATACCTACAGGTTATGAGGCTCCTCTTAACGGAACGCGTCCCGCGTATTACAAACCTCTCGACGAAGATGAATTTACCCCCGAGCAGGCAGACTTCGAGCTCATAGAGTCTCCGGTCGAGGACTTCAGGCTCCTCGTGCTCGGTGACATCCATCTGGCCCGCCGTACCAACGACCTTGAGCAGTTCTCCAAAGTGTCGAAGACTATCCTCGATAATATTGACAACGCTCCCGGAAAGGTATATGCCGTTACCCTCGGCGACCACGCCTGGGATATGTATTGGGTCAGCAATAATTTCAACCTGACCGATTTCGTCAGTACCATGGACGAGACCTTTGCTTCGAGGAACGTACCCTTCTTCTATACGATGGGTAACCACGACAACGAGATGGAGGTTTCCGGCGACGTCGACAAGGCTCTCGCATATATCCACAAAGTTGCCCCGACCTACTACTCATTCAACCTCGGCAAGATTCATTTCATCGTCCTCGACAATATGGATTTCACCGGAGTGCCTTCAGGACAGTCGCATCGAAGCGAGTACAAGAAGAACTTCACCGCCGACCAGCTGGAATGGCTGCGCCAGGACTTGTCATATGTGGATAAATCTACACCTATCTTCCTTACTGCCCACGAGCCTATGGCCGTGCCGGACAATCTTGGCTGGAAAGAGGAACTTGACGGCGCAGACGCCGACAAAGAGGCCTTCCTTCAGATATTTGACGGCTACGACGTCAATATGATAACAGGCCATACCCACAGCATGTTCAACCGTACCATTGCGCCTAATTTCCACGAACATAACTACGGCGCCGTGTGCGGAACCTGGTGGTGGTCGGGATACCTTACAGCCGGCATCCACATCGGCCAGGAGGGTACTCCCGGAGGAATCGGAATATTCGATTTCAGCGGCAAAAACTTTACACATTATTATCAGGCTGCAGGACACGACAGGGATTACCAGTTCCGCGCCTATGACATGAACAAGGTCAAGGAATATGTTACTATGGACCTTGCCGGCGGACACTCGGACTTTACGAAATATTACAACTATATTCAGAACTTTGAATCTAACGTAATATATGTCAACGTCTGGGACTGGGACGAAACCTGGAATGTTGAAATTATTGAAGACGGAAATCCTCTTGAGGTTACCCGCGTAGGCAGCTCCTATGATCCGCTTCACATTGTAGCCTTTACCGCTCCTCGCCTCAAGATATCCTCCGCAAGCGAGTCTCCTTCATTCCAGACACGAAAGTGGAATCACTACTTCAAGGCTACGGCGTCAAGCGCTACAAGTCCTGTTACCGTGAGGGTGACGGACCGCTACGGCAATGTATTCACCGAAGATATGACACGTCCAAAGGACTTCTCCATCGCCGAATACCGCAATGCTGCAGCCCGTACCGGCCTTGTTGCAACTCCTCTGTCCGAGAGCTCTTCTACCCTGGCCTTCAAGTGGACTCAGGGCGATTCCTCCGGCGATGACGTAACATCTCCTTACAAGGCTTCCCTCTACCGCGACCAGTCCTGCACCGACCTTGTGGTATCGTTTGATATCCCGGCCGACCATAGTTGCTGGGATGGCAAGGGCCCTCGCTTCACATTTGCAGGTCTGGAGCCTTCCACCACCTATTGGTTCCAGGTACAGGATACCGTAAGCGGCGAGAAGTCAACGCCTATCAGTTCTACCACCAAGGACTTTACCGTGGTGGATCCTTCTACCGTAAGCAATGCCGGTGTCGGCGATGTTATCCTGGCCGAGGACTTCAGCGAGATTGCCTGGGGCTCCGATATGCTGTGTACTGCTGCCGGTTTCATTCCTTCGGGTAAACCTCTTGAGCCGTTGAGCGGTGATATAACTACCAGTAATGGCTCGTTCCTGGTATACGACAATACCTCCGGTCGCATCTACGGCGAGACCAGGGTCACTTCCGATAAGAGGCTTTACAACTGGGGCTTTTTCGGAAATAGCTCGGTATTCTCTTATGCTGGATATCTGCGCGTGGGTGCATCGGACTCCGGGGCGCGCACACATATAGTATCTCCTGCCCTGTCCGGAATCCCGGCCGGAAAGATTGCGACGATTGATGTAACTGTTACTTCAAGCACTTACAACAGCGGTACCGATGTCGCTGTGTTCATAAATGACCATACTTCCCTCACCCTTGTGTTGGCCCCGGACCAGAAGGAAAGTACTAATCCTAAGTTCTCAAGCTCCGGCGGTAAATATACTGGCGCTTCGCTTGTCAATGGCTATCCTCTCGATGCAGAGGTAAAGAGCTGGACCACTAAGACCGTCCGCATCGATGGTGTCTCCCGCAACGACTGCCTTATCATCGGCTCCTACGAGAACATTGATACCAAGAACCGTTTCTTCCTTGACGATGTTAAGGTAGAGATTGTGAGCTTGGAAGACATTCCTGCGGTAAGCGCCAGTCTCGGCAAGGCGACATCATGTAGCCTTACCTTTACTTGGACTGAAGGTTATGGTGCTGCAAACGATGTCTCCAAACCTTGGACCTTTGCTCTATACAGAGATGCAGCATGCACGGATTTGGTGGTATCACATAGCATAGATGAAGGCAGTTCAAAATGGAGCGATAAACAGCCCAGATTTATTTTCGGCGGTCTGGATCCTGGTACTGATTACTGGTTTAAGGCGTTCGATACAACACCCGGAGAAGAAAAATTCTCTAATGTAGTCAAGGCAACTACGCTCTCTTTCACCCGTGTTGATGCTTCTCAGGTTTCAAATGCCGGAGTTAGTGACGTTATTCTGGCTGAAGACTTCTCCGAAACTTATGGGCCGGACGAGTGGGACGAAGCGGCAGGCTTTATGCCTACTGCAAGTGCCAGAAATTTGGATCCTCCGTCTGGAGAAAATCCTGCCGGCTCTTTTGAGGTGTATAGCAGTACAGGTACCCGTTATTGGGGTAATAATGTCAGGATGGCACCAGCAGAAAGGCGTATGGCGCACGGATGGGGATTCTACGGTAACAGCGCCGTTTATTCCCGTTCCGGATATTTCCGAGTGGCTACAACAAGCGGTCGTACGCACATCGTTACTCCTAAATTAGCCGGTATTCCTGACGGAATGAGGGCTACGATAGAAGTTACGGTCACTGCTCTCCTGCATGAGAAAGCCAGTAACGTGGATGTTGCCGTATTCGTCAAAGACGATATGACGAAAAACTCCACAACTGATATAACAAGCGCCTCTTTCTGCAAATATACGGGAGGCTCTCTCTCCAATGGTTACGCTTTGGGAATGGCGAATACTACCCAGAAGAAGTGGTATACAAAAACAATTGAAATCTCAAACGTAACAAATAAGCATCAGCTTGTTATTGGCTCTTTGAACAATGTTAGCGGGAAGAACAGGTTTAACTTGGCCGATGTCAAAGTTACCATTATTGCTCTCGAGGATCCTAATCGTACGGTCAAGGTGAGCGTCATCGGCGACAGCATTTCTACTTTTGCCGGCTGGTGCGACACCACCAAGGGCGGAGCCTACTATCCCAAGAGCGACTGCGATGTATCTTCCGTATCTGATACCTGGTGGTATAGATTAATCTACAACAAGTTGACGACCACCAAGTTCGAGAAGAACATATCCGCCGGTAACACCACTGTAGTACAGAATACTACTGGAGATTCAGGTGCCTACTGGTACGGCTGGGATTTTGGTACAAGACTCCAGACTCTCGGTATCGGAGACCCTGACGTAGTCCTGATCCACGGCGGCACCAATGACTATGGCCACACCAGCTGGTACAGCACTTCAGAGGAACTGATTAATGGGGTAGCGATGAACGTATCATCTTTCCCTTCATCAGCACAGGAAGAACTTGATATTCTCTTTGAGCTGGCTGATGCTGCCACTACGGTAGATGCCGCCGATGCTCTTGATGGCACAACCTTCTGCGCAGCGTATATCCGCCTGATAAAGATGATTCAGACGCGCCATCCCGGTGTTAAGATCGTTTGCGTCATCGGTGATTATCTCAGAGGCGGCCAGGGCGATGCCATCAAGCTCATTGCCAATCATTTTGGCGAGGATCAAGTACGCTATGCTGACATACTTGGAGAAAAAGTAACAATTGCCAAGTACGCCAACCCTCATCCCAATGCTGCCGGTATGGCAACAATGGCTGAATTCATTTATTCCAAAGTCGGTTCCTGGATTGACGAATAATATTTATAACTGCTAGTGAAAAAGATACTTGTATTAGCCGCGATTCTGCTTGCCCTGCCAGTAATGGCCGGCAGCCGGAATATTGATATCACCAAGATGGGCGCCAAGGAAGGCCCTGGAAGGGACAACGCTCCCGCCATCCAGAAGGCTATCGATAAGGTCAGCCTTGCCGGCGGTGGAACCGTCACCGTCCCGGCGGGCGACTTCATTACCGGCCCCGTTGAGCTGAAATCCGGCGTCGAACTCCATCTCGAGATGGGAGCCCGGCTCCTTGGGCTTCCGGACATCGCCGCATATGAGAAGGCTCATTTTGTATACAAGAGCGGCAGAAAATCACCTCATTCTGGGCTGATCTATGCTCATGGACAAGAGAATATTGCCATAACCGGCCTCGGAACCATCGACGGACAGGGAGGTCATCCGGCTTTCAAGGTAGGAAAGGCTGATCCGGGCGGAAGACCAATGATCATCCTTTTCCGCAATTGCCGGAACGTGACGGTCAATGACGTCCGTCTCGAGAATTCCGCTCATTGGGTGGAGTATTATACCGATTGCAAGGGTGTAAGGATAAGCGGCATCAAGGTCTATTCACATTGCAATTACAATAACGACGGAATAGACATCGAGTCCAGCGACGTAGTAGTTACCAATTGTATCTTCGACTGCGAGGACGATGCCATCTGCCTGAAAGGCGCCGGCGGCAATCTCTGCGAGAATGTAAGCGTAAGCAATTGCGTAGCCGCCTCCAACTGCAATGCAATAAAGCTTGGAACCGGTTCTTCAGTCGGCTATCGCAACATTACAATCAGCGATATCACCGTACGCGCCGCCAGTGAAGATAATTTCAGACACTGGTCCACAAAAATCAAGGGCGTTACCGCTCCCGTCACCGTAATCTCCGGCATTGCCGTCGAGGTGGTTGACGGCGGTATCTGCGAGAATGTAAACATCAGCAATATCGCCATGCGTGACGTCCAGACGCCTATTTTCATACGTCTTGGGCGACGAGGAAGGGATTGTTCCAAGAGCCGGATGAAGGGCATTACAATAAGCGGGGTAACTGCCGTTGCTGAGAGTATGATGTCCAGTTCCATCACCGGAGTACCCGGGCTTTATCCCGAGGACATCTATCTGTCGGATATAGACATTACAGCTCCAGGCGGAGGTACTGCCGATATGGCAAATATAGTAGTTCCTGAAGCGGAGGATACCTATCCGGAGAACAGGAAACTTGGCACCTGCCTCCCAGCAGGAGGCCTATATATCAGGCACGCCAATAATGTGTTCCTCTCCAATGTCAGTTTCCACTTCCGCAAACCTGATGAACGTCCTCTCATCGTAACTGATGACTGCAAGAATATAGTTGGATTAAATCAGTGCAGCTCACGTTGAAACGAATAGCCGGTCTTATCAGCATACTCCTCTTCCTGGTCGCCTGTACGGCACCGAAAAGCCGGGAAGAGGTGTTTGGCTTGCTGAACCTTGACCGGCCCGGGCTGGAGGAAGTCAAATCCCATTGCGAGAAGAAGCAGTGGGCTGAAGCTTCCGAGGCCCTGCTGGGCTATTACCGCACGAGGCAGGGAATCTATATCCCCGGCCAGGAGTCGAGGACGGCTTCGTCCCGCGACAGTCTCTGGGCCGCCGATGCCATGCAACATACTTTCCACGTGCTCGCGGATACGGTATGGAATTACGGAAAGGACATCAACTGGGAATACTGGCCGGTAAAGGACATTGAGATGCGGGTTCAGCTGCATCGTCACGGCTGGTGGTATTCACTTGGTCGGATGTACTGCACGAGCGGCGATGAAAAATACGCCGCCGAGTATGTGGATGAATTCCGCGACTGGGTAAAGAAGAATCCCTACAAGCCTTTTGGAGTCGACCAAAACGGAACCGTGAGCAGCGGCAGCCTTGATGTGAATTCGCCCAACGAGTGCTTTGCCTGGAGGCCTCTGGAAATCGGAATCCGCCTTCTGCGGTGGTGCACCCATTTTTCCCTGTTTTTGGATTCTCCACAGTTTACGCCGGAGTTCCTTCTGGAGTTCCTGCAGTCATATCATCAGAACGCTTCCGTACTGATGCGGTCGTTCAGCCCTTCCGGCAACCATCTTATACATCAGTCTTCCGGAGTTATCAGGGCCGGTATCTGTTTCCCTGAATTCAAGGACGCCGAGTCCTGGGTGAAGGCCGGAGTGGACAATCTGAAAGCGGAGATTTCCCGCCAGTCCTATCCAGATGGCTGTCATTTCGAACTTGACCCTGGCTACCATATCGGCGTTGTGGAATCGTATGACGATGCAATTCAGGTGGCCGTGGATAACGGCAGGCTTGACCTTTTCCCGGCAGAAGTTCTCGAACAACTGGTTCGCATGGCCTCCTATTACCAGGACTATTGTTATCCTGACTGGACCCATCCGTGCTTCAGCGACGCCCGCCGTCACGACGACCTTGCGAGCCCGGAGCTATTGAAAGACATCAGCGGATACTGCGATTCTCCTCAGGCCCGTCAGATTCTCTGGTTTGCCACCGAAGGCAGGGAAGGTGAGGCCCCATCATACAAATCTTCCGGCCATCCGGATACAGGCTTCTATGCTTTCCGCGACGGCTGGTATGATGCAAATATTATAATGCCCGTGAAGGCTACCGAGCGTGGTATGTGGCATGCACAGCCCGATTTCGGTACCTTCGAACTCTGGGCTTATGGAAAGATTCTCATGCCAGACGCCGGAGCATATGTGTACTCCGGCGATACGGAAATTGAGCGCCAGCGTGCCTATTTCAAGGCTACTGCCCGCCACAACGCCTTGACTCTTGACGACAGGAATTACGACGCACCAAAGCCTAAGGTCCTCGCCTGGCAGCCTGATGCCGGCAGGGGAGTGCAGAGGCTTGTTGTCGAGCACGAGGCCTACGAAGGCCTTACGCGCCGCCGCAGCATATCCTTCGTGAAAGAAAAATATTTTGAAATCGTAGATGAAGTTTCAGGCCCGGCAAGCGGAAGGCTTACGCTTCGCAATGGTTTTGGCCGTGGTGCCCTGGAGAGAATCTCCGAAGGTGAATATGTTTACCGCGACGGCTGCGCGGGCCTCAGCATAAGCATCACCGGCCCGAAGGGTTCTGTGATTAGCGTCGATACCGACTGGTTCAGCGAAGCCATGCACGAAAAGTCCGAGCGTCCTGTGTTGCGTATCGACCTTGACCGAGCCTCGGGCGCAGGGCCACAGCGTTTTGTGACCGTACTCCGTCCTTTTTATATCCCGAAAGATAATTGATAATACCATAGAATCATGAAAAAGATTATGTTTACTCTTGCTACTCTCGCAGCTCTTTTCGGATGCTGCAACAAAGGAAGTGAACTGGTTAACCCCGAAGGTTACGTGATGGAACATCCTGCCATTGACGTAGCTGATCCTATCGCCGTGGCCGACTGGTGGTGCAAGAATCTAGGCTTTACCATTACAAAGCAGAAAGACGATGATACCCATACCACTTTCATCGTCGATGCTTCCGGCCGTATCGCCATCGAACTTTATCGTGCAAGGACTCAGCCTGTGGCTCCCGATTATGCTTCGATGGACCCCCTCACACTTCATTTCGGCTTTACTTCAAAGGACGTGGATGCAGATATAGAGAAAATGCTGGCAGCCGGCGCTACTCTCGTGGTTCACGAGAAGGCTCCCGGCTTCGACGGTGCTATGATGAAGGACCCCTTCGGAATCTCCATCCAGTTCGTAAAGCGTGAAAAGAGCGTTCTGTTAAAGTAAACAAACAACTGTAATATGAAACGAATAATTACAAGTTGTCTGATTCTGTTCTGTGCAGGTGCAGTCCTGTCGGCTCAGATTGTCGTGTCTCCCAACGAGACCGTAGGGCCTATCAAGAGGATGAATGCCGTGAACAACGGCCCCCGTATCAATAATTCCGAGCAGGTATATAACAGTACTACCGGGTATTTTACGGCTGCCAACGTAGGCTATTCCCGCAATCACGATGCCGCCGGCTACGGCGCCTACGGAGAGCACGTGGTGGATATCTCCATCATTTTCCCTGATTTCTCGAAGGATCCAAACAAGCCGGAGTCTTATGACTTTACCCTTACCGACAGATATGTAAAGAGCATTCAGGATGCAGGCGTGGAGGTATTCTACCGTCTTGGCCAGAGCATCGAGAACCAGCCTCTGAAAAAGTACAACATCTATCCTCCCAAGGACAACAAGAAGTGGGCACAGATATGCGAGCATATCATCCGCCACTACAATGAGGGCTGGGCCGACGGCTTCCACTTCAATATCAAGTACTGGGAAATCTGGAACGAGCCCAACCTCGAGTGGGACAACGACAAGTGGAAGGTGGATCCCCGTTGCTGGGCCGGTTCTCCCGAGCAGTTCTACGACTTCTTCGAAGTTGCCGTCAAGCACCTCAAGGGCTGCTTCCCCAATCTTCTCATCGGCGGTCCCGCAATGTCCGGTACAGACCCTGGTATAAGGACCGTCCCCAAATGGTATGAACTTCTTCTTTCTGAAATGAGGAAAAGGAATGTGCCCCTGGACTTCTTCGCCTGGCATATTTATGAGAATGATCCCACCATTTATGTAGATTATGCATATCAGGTACGTGCCCTTTTGGACAAGTATGGCTACGAGAAGGCCGAGTCTTTCCTGAATGAGTGGAACTATATCAAGAGCTGGACCGACGATTATCCTTATTCCGTCCGTGCCATGGCAAGCCCCAAGGCCGGAGCTTTCGTCTGCGCCGCAATGCAGGAATGCCAGAACAGCCCTGCCGATATGCTGATGTATTATGTCTATACTCCCGGTTCCAAGTTCAACGGCCTCTTCGACCAGCTGAGCGACAAGCCAATCTGGAGCTACTGGGCCCTTTACGCCTGGGGCAAGCTCAAGACTCTCGGTACGCAGATAAAGGCCGAATGCAACATTCCTGATGTCCGCGTTACCGCCGCCCGTGACGCAGAAGGCCATATCGGCATTCTGGTGAGCCGCTATATCATAGATAATAACATAACCTCATCCAAGGATGTCAAACTGAGCCTCGCCGACGGCAAGTTCGACGGCAAGGTCCGTTGTCACATCACCGACGAGTACAGCATGTACACCGAGTATCCAGTGGCTCTTCAACCGGATGGCACACTAGTGCTTTCCATGGAACCTGATTCTTTCTTTTTCATTGAATTTTAATCATTTTAAATTATAACTGCTATGGCTAATATTTTCTCTCTCGAGGGCAAAAATGCCTGGATTACCGGAGCTTCCTACGGTATCGGTTTCAACATCGCCAAGGCTTTCGTGGCTGCAGGCGCAAAGAACATCATTTTCAACGACATCAACGAGGCTGCTCTTCAGCGCGGTCTTGACAACTACAAAGAAGCCGGCATCACCAATGTAAAGGGTTATGTCTGCGACGTTACCGACGAAGTCGCCGTCAAGGCTCTTGTGGAGACTATCCACAAGGAGGTCGGCCAGATTGACATTCTCGTCAACAATGCCGGTATCATCAAGCGTATCCCCATGCACGAGATGGAGCGCAAGGAATTCCAGCAGGTTATCGATGTCGACCTGGTTGCTCCTTTCATCTGCTCTTCAGCAGTTCTTCCTGAAATGATGGAGCGCAAGGAAGGCAAGATTATCAATATCTGCTCGATGATGAGCGAACTCGGTCGCGAGACCGTTTCCGCTTATGCAGCTGCCAAGGGCGGCCTGAAGATGCTCACCCGCAACATCTGCTCCGAGTACGGTGAGTACAATATCCAGTGCAACGGTATCGGCCCCGGCTATATCGCCACCCCTCAGACCGCTCCTCTCCGCGAGAAGCAGCCCGATGGCAGCCGTCATCCATTCGACAGCTTCATCTGCGCCAAGACTCCCGCAGGACGCTGGCTCGATCCTTCCGAACTCGGCGGCCCCGCAGTATTCCTGGCCTCACACGCTTCGGATGCAGTTAACGGTCACGTTCTATACGTTGACGGCGGTATCCTCGCATACATCGGAAAACAACCTAAATAGCTCAATGTCATTTATAGCAATTTAATGTCATTTCGAGCGTAGTCGAGAAATCTTTATGGAACAAGTATTCTCTTACATAATCGGCCTTGGGGCCGCCGTGATGATGCCTATCCTCTTTTTCATTCTGGGGGTATGCATAGGCATCAAGCCCGGTAAAGCCCTTAAGAGCGGCCTTCTTGTAGGCGTCGGTTTCGTAGGACTATCAGTTGTCACTGCCCTTCTTACTTCTTCGCTGGGCGGACCTCTGAAACAGGTTACCGAAATCTACGGCCTGCAGCTGGGAATCTTCGATATGGGCTGGCCCGCAGCGGCTTCAGTGGCCTATAATACTACGGTAGGTGCATTTATCATCCCGGTCTGTCTGGGAATCAACATTCTGCTCCTGCTGGTCAAGGCGACAAAGACCATCAACATCGACCTCTGGAATTACTGGCATTATGCCTTCATCGGCGCTGTGGTCTATTTCGCCTGCGGAAGTATTTGGTGGGGCTTCTTCGCCGCTGTCATCTGCTTCATAATCACTCTCTTCATGGCCGACCTGACCACAAGGAAGTTCCAGAAGTATTACAAGGACCTCGATGGTATTTCCATTCCTCAGCCATTCTGCCAGGGCTTCGTCCCCTTTGCCGAGGGCCTCAACTGGTGCCTCGACAAGATTCCCGGAATGAGCAAGCTGGATATTGATGCCGAAGGAATGAAGAAGAAATTCGGCGTCCTGGGCGAGCCTCTGCTCCTGGGCGTCATAGTAGGTCTTATCATCGGCATACTGAGTTATTCTTCCTGGGATGAAAGGGTAGAGCATATCCCTGCCATTCTCGGACTTGGTATCAAGATGGGTGCGGTGATGGAACTCATTCCCCGCATTACCGGCCTCTTTATCGAGGGCTTGAAACCCATTGCCGAGGCCACGAAGGATATGATGTCGAGGAAATTCAAGAATTCTTCCGGCATCAGCATCGGTATGAGCCCGGCTCTGGTAATCGGCCATCCTACCACCCTTGTGGTATCGCTCCTTCTCATCCCCGTGACCCTTCTGCTCGCAGTTATCCTTCCGGGCAACCAGTTCCTGCCGCTGGCTTCGCTGGCCGGTATGTTCTATGTGTTCCCGATGGTTCTGCCTGTCACCAAGGGTAATGTGGTCAAGACCTTCATCATCGGGCTTGTAGCCCTGACCGTAGGCCTGTACTTCGTAACCGACTTGGCTCCTCATTTCACCCAGGCTGCCCAGGATGTATATGCCCGCACGGGTGATTCGGCCGTAGCTATTCCCGAAGGCTTCCTCGGAGGTGCGCTCGACTTTGCGTCCAGCATTTTCTCCTGGGTAATCTTCCATCTTGTCCATGATTTCAAATGGATAGGCAGTGGAATCCTGGTCATCGGAACCACAGTCATGGCCATCATCAACAGAAGAAGAATAATCAAGGCTTCTGTCATTTCGAGCGAAGTCGAGAAATCTTAATCATTATGAAAAAATTTTTCACAGCAGCTCTGCTGCTTAGCACATTTGCCATGAGCGCACAGACAAAGTACACTATCCAGACGGCTTGTCATCCTGCCGACGTTAAAGGATATGACACCGAGACGCTGAGGGCCCGTTTCATGATGCCCACCGTCATGGCCGCCGACGAGATCAATCTCACATATTCTCTTTACGACCGCTTTATCTTCAGCGGTGCCGTTCCTGCCACCAAGCCTCTGAAGCTCGAGACTATCGATCCTCTCAAGGCTGAGTATTTCCTTGAGCGCCGCGAGCTCGGCGTCATCAACGTTGGTGGAGATGGTATCGTTTCCGTCGATGGTAAAGAGTATGTCCTCAAATTCAAGGATGCCCTTTATGTCGGCCGTGGAGTAAAGGACGTTGTTTTCAAGAGCAAGGACGCTTCCAAGCCGGCCAAGTTCTATCTCAACAGCGCTACTGCCCACAAGGCCTACAAGACTCAGCTGATTACCATTGACGGCCGCAAAGGCTCCATCAAGGCCAATTCCTTTGCCGCCGGCAAGATGGAAGACAGCAACGACCGCGTAATCAACCAGCTCATCGTCAACAACGTGCTGGAAGAGGGCCCTTGCCAGCTGCAGATGGGTCTTACCGAGCTCAAGCCGGGCAGCGTATGGAATACTATGCCCGCGCACACTCACTCTCGCCGCATCGAGGCATACTTCTATTTCAATGTCACCGAGGGCAATATGATTTGCCATTTCATGGGTGAGCCCCAGCAGGAGCGTATCGTATGGCTTGCCAACGAGCAGGCTATCATGAGCCCCGAGTGGAGCATCCACGCCGCAGCAGGTACCTCGAACTACATGTTCATCTGGGGTATGGCCGGCGAGAACCTCAACTACGGCGACATGGACAAGATATCCTATACCGAAATGAGGTAATATGATTAGCCCCGGGAATTCCTCCCGGGCTTTTTGTATGTATTTACAGGATTCTTAGAACTCCAGGTCGGAAAAGATAGGATTATGTAAGTGCACTCGTAGTTTTCTTGTCAAACTATTTGGAAAATAGGTAATATTGATTAACTTTGCAGCACGAAAGTGTATATGGAACGCCCCGATGCGACCACCTGCACTCTAAAAAAGATGAAGCTCTCGAGAAATCGAGAGCTTATTTTTTGTGGCAGGATTCCCGGAAATGCAAGCATTTCAGCCACGCCCGACCGGAACAACAGAAGGATGCACAATGTGCATCCTTCCTCAAAGTTTGGTGACGCCTGCAGGATTCAAACCTGCGACCTTTTGATCCGTAGTCAAATGCTCTATTCAGCTGAGCTAAGGCGCCATTTTCAGGGTTTGTGACCCTTATTCTTCTTCTTTCACAACGAACTTCTTCTCCTGAATCCTGGCCTTTTTGCCGGAGAGATTGCGGAGGTAGAAGATTCTTGCCCTGCGGACCTTACCGACCTTGTTGATCTCGATGCTTTCGATAGCAGGGGACTGGTAGGGGAAGATTCTTTCTACGCCGATACCGTTGGAAACCTTGCGGACCGTGAAGGTCTTGGTGAAGGGTGAACCGCCGGAAATCTGGATGACGACACCTCTGAATTTCTGGAGTCTCTCTTTGTCTCCTTCCTTGATCTTGAGGGTAACGGTGATGGTATCACCGGCCTTGAACTGGGGGTATTCGGCTACTTTCTCGTTCTGGAAAGATTGCTCTACTAATTTAATAAAATCCATAATCCTGATACTTTTAGCGCAACATTGCTTAGCGTGCAAGAGGTTGCATTGATTTTCGGGACTGCAAATGTAGGAATAATTTCGCTATCTGCAAATTTTTTTATTCAAAATCAGAAGTTCTCCTTCATTTTCTCGAAGAGGTTGCGGTCGTCGCGGCTCGGGTTGGGAGTGAATGATTCGCTCGCCCTCATACCTTCGATGGCTTCTTTCTCGCTCTTGGAGAGTTTCTTCGGAATCCAGACGATGAACTTGACGTAAAGGTCGCCGTTGGAGCTTCCGAGATAGTTGCGCAGGCCGGGAAGTCCTTTGCCCTTGAGCCTTACGACCGTACCTGACTGGGTGCCGGGTTCTACCTTGACTTTATATGCGCCGTCCAGTGCCTGGATCGTAACTTCTGTGCCGAGTATGGCGTCGGTTACCGAGATAATCTGGGTGCAGAAAAGGTCTTTTCCGTCGCGGAGGAATCTTTCGTGAGGGAGTTCCTCAACCAGCACGAGAAGGTCGCCGGAAGGGCCGCCGCGCTTGCCGGCATGGCCCTGGCCGCTTACGGAGAGTTGCATTCCGTTTTCTATGCCTGCGGGGATATTGACATCTATCGGTACTCTCTTGCGTATCAGGCCGGTGCCGTTGCAGTTGCGGCAGGGGTTCTTGACAATCTGGCCTTCGCCTCCGCAGCGGGGGCAGGTGGTGTATGTAATCGTACGCCCGAAAATGCCCGCCGAAACGTGCTGCTCCTGGCCGGAACCTTTACAGTTCGGGCAGGTCTCTATGTCGGAAGCATTCTTGGTGCCTTTCCCGCCGCATTCGGGGCAAGCCTCATTGCGTTCGATTGAAACCGTCTTGGTAACGCCCTTGGCGATTTCTTCGAGCGTAAGTTTTACGCGGGTACGGATATCCCGGCCGCGGATGACTCTGTCGCGGGCCTGTCCACCCTGACCTCCGAAACCGCCGAAGCCCCCGAAACCGCCGAATCCTCCGAAGCCCTGGAAACTTCCTCCGAATAGATTGCTCAGTATGTCGTTGAGGTCGAAGTTGCTGAAGTCGGCGGCGCCCTGACCGTCGATGCCGGCGTGGCCGAACTGGTCGTAGCGCTTCTTCTTTTCGGGGTCGCTAAGCACGGAGTAGGCCTCGGAGGCCTCCTTGAAGATGGCTTCGGCCTTCTTCTTCTCTTCCTCCGTGCCGTTCACCCATTTATAAGGATGCCATTTGAGCGTAATCTGCTTGTAGGCCGATTTGATTTCATCGGCCGATGCGGAACGTGACACGCCCAAAACCTCGTAGTAATCTCTTTTTTCTGCCATAAGTCAAATTAAATTCCGACGGCCACTTTTGCAAAGCGGAGAACTTTGCCTCCATAGAGGTAACCTGTCTGGATTACATCATATACAAGGCCTTTCTTCTCCTCTTCAGCAACGGGGACCATCGCTTCCGCTTCATGGAAATCGGTGTCGAACTTGGCACCCATCGCTTCAATCTTTTCGAGCCCGCAGCTCTTGAGATATGCGAATAACTTATTGTAAATCAATGTTGTACCTTCCTTTGCGGCTTCGTCTTTGGAGGACTCCAGAAGCTGCATTGCGCGCTCAAGGTCATCGAGCACCGGGAGCAAACCCTTAATGGTGTCGGCTGCAGCGTTGCTGACGATTTCCTTCCTCTGCTCCTCGTTGCGGAGACGGAAGGTGTTGAACTCGGCCAGAAGCTTAAGGTAATCGCTTTTCTCCTTTGCGAGTTCTTCCTCAAGAGAGGCAATCCTGGCCTCTGTTTCCTCCTGTTTCTTATTCTTGGTTTTTGCCATAATACCTTAATGATATATTGCTGTAAGCGTTTCCACAAAATTACTGCCAAGCGTCATTTACTGACAGAATGGCAGATTCTTTATTCTTTGCGGCGACAAAGATACTCAACAGTTTTGAAGAAAGGAGAATTATTCGTAAGTTTGAACTCCAAAAATCTGTCAGATGAGGCGTTTCCTTGCGGTTTTAACATTATCAGCCGTACTGGCTCCCACCCTTTGGGCCAGGCGCGTCGAAGGACGCGTCCACAGCGGATTGCGCCTGCTTTCCGGCATTATCGTAACTGACGGAGTCAATTTTACAAAGACAGGCCACGAAGGCACTTTCCGACTTGACGCCTCCGACGCAAATACATTCATCAGCGTTGTCGTTCCTGAAGGTTTCACCGTTCCGGAAGCCGGCTTTTTCCAGAGGCTGGAAGGCCGCCGCTGGTTCGATTTCGACCTCAATCCTTCATTTGTTTCGAATGATTACACCCTTATGGCTTTATACGTCCCTGCTCCTGACGGCGATGACACTCTCGGAGTATTCAGGCGTGAGATTATGCCTGCTCTTTCCGATGCAGCTCTTCGCCTGAGGATTGCCGGGAGGACGAACGCCTTGCTTTTCGGCCGGCCCTCAGCAGAAGAATTCAGTGAACTGAAAAAGACAAAAGTCCCTCTATACGGAGTGAAATCAGGCGGCAGGATGCCCGACAACTATGCCTTTTACCTTGGCTCTGAGCTAATCATCGTATCTGATAATCCGCCCTTCATCGGCGGGCTGATTGGCAATGCCTCTAAAGATGCCGCCCTGATTATAGCTCTAAGCCAGCCCATGTATTCGATGGATGATGGCGGAGCCTCTATCATTGAAGCCGTTAAAGGCAGGAAGGTGGATTTTATAAGCGGCTACGAAAGGCGCAGACACAATACCATTTTTAACGACAGCATTGAAGAACACGTAATTCCTTCGCTGTGCGGAGCCTCCTGGGAGGATACCCGTTCATCTGACGGCAGCCCTCGCGGGTTCTCGCTTTTCAGACATGGCGCCAAAGGACTTGAATGGCAGATTTGCAACATCGGAGCCGCTCCAGATTTGCAGTTCGAAGTCATCACTCCAGGAGGGAATGCAAAGTATCCCTCGGAACTCCTTGTAAGAGTCTGGGATTACGATTCCAAATGGGAAATCTCCTGGGCACAGGACGGAGCCTCTATGGGCAAAATGAAGGAAATTGAGCCGGGGCTTCTGGCTGCCACCCCCGGGCGCTATGCCAAAGAGGCCCAAATCAAAGTGACCGACCGTTTCGGAGCGGTGCGCCTTGCTGACGCAAATCTGAAAGAGCATCCCGAGATGTCCGAGAGCTTCAGCGTCCGCGACAAGACGGAAGCTCAGTTTTACGCCGAAGTATTTTCAGCCATCGGAAGGGGAGTCTCCACCCTCGGATTCAATCTCCAGCTGACTTCTTCAGGTTCGGTGATTCTTTGCCGCGACAGTTATCCCCGCTACAGCGATGCTCCAGGCGGCATACGCGCAGCCGACCTTATAAGGAAAGTCGAGGCCTACACTTTAGGGAAAGGCCTTTCGCCCAGGCGCTATACTTTCTCCGTCAACAGCGGCTCCGGAGTCGGTGAAGGCAAGGTGTGGCCGGAATTCCGCAAATTCGCAGATGCCTGCTGCAATGTATTGATGGATGCAGGACTCGGCGAGAGGCTCATGGTGGCCAGCTTCGACGACCGGCTCCTTAACTATCTTCATTCCTCCCGTCCCGAGCTTGAACTTATGTACTATATCGACGCCGAATCCGGTGAATACAAGGATTATATGGGCGTTCTGGATTTCAAGCCGAACTGGCTTTCCATTCAGTATGAAATCCTCAGCCCCGAGACTGCGGAAAAAGCCAGGAAAGACGGAATCAGCATAGCTGTGTGGGATATAAGTTCTGACGAATTTGCCCGCGAGGCCAGAAAGGCCGGCGCCGACGCTTTGATTAAAGACTGACAATGCATACAAGAGAAGAAAAAATGGAGGCCTTCGGCCGGATACTCGACGTCATGGATAAACTCCGCGCCGAGTGCCCCTGGAACCGCGCCCAGACCGTCGATACCCTCCGCCCTATGACTATCGAGGAGGTTTACGAGCTCAGCGATGCCGTTATGGCTCACAGCGACGATGACCTTAAGAAGGAGCTCGGCGACGTACTCCTGCACATCGTTTTTTACAGCAAGATTGCGGAGCAGGAAGGGAAGTACGACATAGCCGATGTAATTGACCGCCTCTGTGAAAAGATGATTTTCCGCCACCCTCACGTTTTTGCCGAGGGCGGCGACAAACTGACTCCCGAGCAGGTATCCGAGAATTGGGAGATGATTAAAACGAAGGAGAAGGGAGGCAATAAACGTGTCCTTTCGGGCATTCCGGCTTCCACCCCATCTCTGCTGAAAGCCTTGTCGATGCAGGATAAGGCCCGTGGCGTTGGCTTCGACTGGGAGAAGCCCGAACAGGTCTGGGACAAAGTGAAGGAGGAGATTTCGGAATTCGAGGCCGAGACCAAGGCCATGGCCGCCGAAGATGGTCACGTGGATCCGGCAGTACTCGCGCCGGATGCGGCATCTTCCGAGGCCTTCAAGAAGGCCTATGCCCGCGCCCAAGGCGAGCTTGGCGACCTTCTTTTCGCCCTCATCAACGCCGCCCGCCTTTACGGGCTCAATCCCGATACGGCCCTGCAGAGCACCTGTGCCAAATTCCAGCGCCGATTCACCTACCTCGAGGAGCAGACCCTCCGCAAGGGCCGCAACCTCTCCGACATGACCCTCG
The DNA here is from genome assembly GCA_017443025.1 of Bacteroidales bacterium. Classification (GTDB taxonomy): domain Bacteria; phylum Bacteroidota; class Bacteroidia; order Bacteroidales; family UBA932; genus Cryptobacteroides. The sequence goes on from JAFSPG010000016.1 coordinate 127,066, forward strand.
CCGAGATGGATGCCATCTGGGACGAGGCGAAAGCCTTGGGTTTATAAATATTGGATAATCAACTGTCCCATTTTAAACCCATGGCCACCCTCGGCCATGTAAGAGGGAGGGGCCCAACCGTCAGGTTGGGAGGGGTCGAACGAAGTGAGACGGTTGTAAAATGGGATAGTTGATTAGAAAATTTGATATGGAACACGAACATCATCATCACCATAGCGAACACAGGGGGCCAGTAATCAGGATTGCCCTCGCCGCCATATTTCTTGGCGCGGCCATCGCCGTCGAAAAATTCACCGACCTTACCACCCTGCAACTCCTTCCCGTCTATCTCATCCCATATCTGATAGCAGGCGCCGACACCATTAAGGAAGCAATCGAAGGTCTTATGCACGGCGACGCCCTCGACGAGAATTTCCTGATGACCATTGCCACCCTCGGCGCCCTGGCTATAGGCTTTCTCCCCGGCGGCGAGGCCCAGTATCCCGAGGCGGTATTCGTGATGCTCTTCTTCCAGATAGGAGAATTATTTGAAGGAATCGCCGAAGGACGCAGCCGCAAGGCCGTAGCCCATCTCAGCGAAATCCGCCCCGAAAGCGCCAACCTCGCCGAGGGCAAGGGATTCAGAACCGTACCGGCCGCTTCGCTAAGGGCCGGCGACGTCATCCTCATCCGCCCCGGCGAAAAAGTCCCCTCCGACGGAACAGTACTCGAGGGCTCATCCGGAATGAATACCCTCGCCATCACCGGCGAGAGCATTCCACGCGACGTAGCGCCGGGCGATACGGTACTATCCGGCTTTGTTAACGGAGCCGGCGCCCTGACCGTCAAGGTAACTACTCCATATGAAGATTCCACCGCCGCCAGAATACTCAGGCTGGTCGAGGATTCCGCCTCAAGAAAATCGTCAAGGGAGAAGTTCATCACCCGTTTTGCCAAGGTGTATACTCCTATTGTCGTCGCCCTGGCCGTGCTACTCGCCATAATCCCGACTCTTTTCGGCGGCGAATTCACCCGCTGGCTTTACAACGCCTTGACCTTCCTTATCGTATCCTGCCCCTGCGCACTTGTGATATCCGTCCCGCTTGCCTTCTTCGGAGGCATAGGGGCTGCATCACGCAAAGGCATACTCATCAAAGGTTCCAATTATCTTGAACTGCTCTCAAAACCGGATACTATAGTCTTCGACAAGACCGGAACCCTTACCAAAGGAGTGTTTACAGTTACCGCCGTACATCCCGAAACTCTGCCCGAAAAGGAATTGCTCCATCTCGCGGCCCACGTTGAGAGGCACTCTACGCATCCCATAGCCGCATCTCTTCTAGCAGCATATCCAGATGAGGCCGACGAATGTCTGGTTTCAAGTCACGAGGCCGTTCCCGGCAAAGGCACCAAAGCCCTCGTGAACGGTAAAACCGTGGCGGTAGGAAATCAGTCTCTGATGGAAGAAGTAGGCGCGGCCTGGCACCACTGCAGCCACGACGAGGGCACTGTCATTCACGTCGCGGTGGATGGGGAATATATGGGCCACATCCTGATTTCAGATACTGTAAAGGAAGAGGCTCAAGGAGCCGTCACCGCACTGAAAGGCCTCGGCCTCAGGCAGGCAGTAATGCTTACCGGAGATGCCTCCGAAGTAGCTGAATCAGTTGCCGCCCGGACCAATATGGATGAAGTACATTCAGGCCTTCTTCCTCAAGACAAAGTGACTAAGCTTGAAGAGATAATGAAGGCGGCGGAAGGCCCCGTGGCCTTTGTGGGCGACGGAATGAATGACGCTCCGGTGCTTTCCCGCGCCGATGTGGGCGTCGCCATGGGAGCCATAGGCAGCGCCGCTGCCATCGAGGCGGCCGATGTCGTCATCATGAACGACGACCTCTCCTCGCTCCCGGCAGCCGTCAGAATCAGCCGCAAGACTCTCCGTATAGCCTCAAGCAACATCGCCTTTGCCATCGGCGTCAAAGTCGCCGTCCTCCTCCTCGCCGCCTTCGGCCTTGCCACCATGTGGATGGCCGTCTTCGCCGACGTCGGCGTCACCGTCCTCGCCGTTCTCAACTCCTTCCGCACCCTAAGCGCCGGGAAATAGGAAAATTGCGGGGGAATGCGTACCTTTGCGAGGTTTATGAGAAAGGGAAAGCTTATCCTGTCAATGATTCTGCTGTTTTGCCTGATGCCGGCCCTGGCGCAGGAGGCGGATTCGTTGTCAGTGGCAGGCCCCGAGACGGCATCTGTGGCCGCAAAGCCGCAGAGGACTTTCTGGCAGAAAGTGGGGGACTGGGGAATAGTCCATTTCTTCTCCGACTACGACTCCACATATTTCGATTTCCCGGCCAAAAAATGGTCGCTCAAACTCACCACCAACCTTGCAGGGGCAGCCATCAGCATCAAGGGCAAGGGCGACGACGAAGGAAAGGTCTTCCGCTCCTGGCTCTCGTCCGACAGCAAAATCACCCACACCCTTACTCTCGGATACAAGAGTTACGCGATTTCCTACACCTTCTTCCCTTACACCACAAAATCGCACGACTCGCGATTCTCATTCACGATGTACGGCAACCCCATCTGCTTCGATATCGCATATAACAAGATACATTCATTCGCCGGTTATTCCACTGACAGCGCAGGCGAACGCTTTGACATCCCTTACGAGTGGGCATCGATGAATATTTTGAACATAAATGCCTTCTACGTATTCAACCATAAGCATTATTCCTTCCCCTCCAGCGTCGACCAGACCTATATCCAGAAAAAGAATTCAGGCAGTGCAATAGCCGGCATCACATATACCCGCAATCAGACCGACGTGCCCTATCTTGGGGTTGGAGATGCATCCCTTTCAGTAAATGCCAAACTCATCGCCCTCGGAGGCGGATACGGATATACATATGTGCCCGGAGAAAACTGGCAGATGATGCTGATGCTGATGCCTAAACTCGTCTTCTACGACAGTTCATCTCTTACCCACGGCCACTACAACATATCCCATACCTTCACAAAGCCCCAGTTCATGTTCACGGGGCACTTTGCCGTAGTACATTGGTTCAGCGGCAGTTTTGTGGCGCTCACGGCTTCTGCCGACGGTTATCGAGTAGGTAACATTTCCGGGCTCAGACTGTTTCAGTATCAGTGGCAGGCCCGTCTGCACTTTGGGGTGCAATTCTAGATTTTATTGTTCCGAAAAGAATTTCAGGACGGTGTCGAAGAGTGTCTGGCGCTGCTCCGCGTCGGTCACTGTCTCGAGCGGGAAGCCGAAACTCACCACCTTGTAACCTTCTGCCTTGTAAGCCACGGCTGCTCCTATGCTGGAATCAGTGTATCGCAGTATCTGGGCGGCGGTTTTCTGAGCCGCCGCAAGACCGTCCGGGCTTTCAGCGCATAGAATTTCTTCGCTCGGAGTATTCTGGAACGAAGCTCTTATGCCTCTGGTAAAGAATACACGGTTGAGGCCACCTTCCACAGCTCCGCTCCTGCAGGCGCTGTTGCGGATATACCTGTAACCGAGCACATTCTGCGCGAAGCGCTTGGAGTCCTCCCTCTCAAGAGAGTCTATGGATACCCTGTACACCTTCGACCAGATATCAGTGGCGATATAGGCTCCGGAAACGAGGAGATTCTTCCCTTCGGAAGTAACCTTCGTGAGACGTTTCTTGAGGGCTGGAGTGAATACGGTAAACCTGTCGGGAGAGGCCCCGGCCCTGCCGGGAGAGACGGTAACCTGCTTGCCGCAGATTAAATCTACCATTGCTATATCGGACGGAAGTTCATCGCTGCAGAAGGCATCGGCGCTCTCTGAATAGAAGCTGCAGCCGGCGGCCATGAAAGCATTGCCGTGGACGAAAGGATAATCGAAGGTGTTGCCGGCGTACTGTTTTCCGGCCTCGTCGGTGAATGAGGCCCCGAAACCGGGATTGTCGTCGTCCTCCCAGGGCTGATTGCGGTGGAATTCGAACATCTGACCTATGTGGCTGATATCCTTCATATAGGGGACTCCGCCGTCGATTTTAGTATTGAAGCCGGCATACTGAGGAGTGTCGAAGCTTGCAGGGGCGGAAACTCTTGTGAAATTATTCACAACCATCACTGTCTTTCCACTGCTCTTTTCAGGGATACCTGCGCTGAGGGTTTCGGAAGGGAAACTCCGTCCGCCTGCATTGAAGGCGCGTACCTGGAAGGAATAGATATGACCTTTCTGAAGTACAACGGAAGTGCTGATATGTCCGTTCTGCCTGACAGGATTTTCGAGTATCGCACCCTGGTCCCAGGCTCCGTCGTCGACTTTCGTGTAAATGATGTAGCCGGTGGGGCGGGCCGTCTCCTCGAGCGGGTCGTCTGTTGGTTTCCAGCTCAGAATTGCAGTATTGTTCTGTCCCGGCCTTACGCTGAAGGAGTTTACCGGCAGAGGCTGAACTGAATAGGGGCAGCCGTAACGGGAACTCAGGAACTTCAGCATTCCTTTATATACTGCACGGCTCACCGTAAAGCGGAACGAAGGGTCAAGCCCGTACTTCATGTCGGCGAAATTCTGATGCGACAGGGTTTCAAGGATGATGCAGGGAACGAAGGATGTGCGGGATTCGCTGTAAGAGCGGTCCCAGATCTGGCGCCTTGACCACTCAGGCTCGAAGGTGGCACGTATGTCGTTGCACACCTGGGTCTGCACGAAGTCGGCATATTCCCTGGCGGCAATGCGGTCGCCGCCGCCGGGATATCTCCTCTTTCCTTCGCACTTGAGTGAATAAATCGCAAGAGTGCCGATGATTGAATCATTGGGACTTGTACCTGCGTCGGAATGGAAGGCCAGGGCGGCGTCGAAAGGGATACCCAATCCCAGGGAATCGGGATTGGCCATCGACCCGCCGGCCATGTGGCCCACCCAGGCGCCCCTTATGCCGAAGTCGCTGGTATAGTCGTTGTCGTAGCGCTGAAGAAGTTTGGAATCTACGCCAGCATATTGCATGCTGTAAATCGCTCCCTCAAGATAGGCAGGCAGACCTGAAGTGGTCCACTCCTCGCTGGGTTCATCGTCGCAGCCACGGGCAATCTTTCCCATTCCGCCGCCGAAGCGAACTGCGTCGGCCGACACGGCCTGGTCGCTTTCGCCTTTATTGCTCAAGGTGACCCCATACTTGCCGTCCGGGCCGAACTCGAAGGTGCCGAGGTAAATCCAGGTGCCGCCACCCATTTTCTGGTTGACTATGAAACTGGTGGCTCCGCCACGGTGCTGTACGGTGTAATGGGCCTTGGCAGTGCTGTTATTCAAAGTCTTGTAGGATACATACACTGCATATTCTCCACGGGTTTCGAATGACGGCTCCCAGGTTGCCGTTGCCGAGCCTTTGCGGTCGCAGTCAATCTTGCGTGCCGTACCCATGCGGAAGGGATTGTCGCTTCCGAGGTAAACTTTCTTTATATCTGCGAAGCCGGTTCCGGCGTCCTTCCACCTGCCTTTTTCATAGTAGAAACCGTGCTTCCTCAGAGTTCCGTCGGCCTCATCTGCAAAAGACAGGTCGTTGTCGCATACGATTTCCCTCCACTGGGTATCCCTTTCACGTGGGGTCATTACATAGGCTCCGGCGTTTTCAAGCATAGGAATGAGGAAGGGGAGTACGTAGCTCTGGGTGTAGGCGTCTTCCACCGTCATGTAAGTCGGGGCTCTCTGCCATTCCCATCTTCTCTCGGCCGCTTCAAAATAACGTCCGTGGCTTTGCCACACGGCCAGATGCCGGCCGCTGAGCCCCTCCTGGAAATTCTGCCCGTTCTCCTGATAAACAATTGTCCTTCCCCGGTGGTCTGTTTCCCGGTGGATGGTGTACGGGGGAGTACCGTCGTTGCCTGCTTCCGTTACTACAAGTTCGTCGAAAGGCTGTGTCTTGCAGAAAATCTTGCCTATGCTGTAGCCGCGGTACGAGGCAGGGAAGAGGCTCTGGAGTGTCTGGCGGAACCATTTTATATCTCCCTTGCGCCAGGGAACTTCACCGAGGCTGCCCGTAAAGTGGAAGTCGAGGGCCTTGCCGCGTTTCGAGACTGATTTAAGCTTGAGTTCGGCGTGTACGGACGTCCTTTCGGTCAGCAGAACCGACAGGGAGTCGCAGGCTTCCGCGAAGGCGGAATTGATGCGCCTCTGTGCCGCTGCAGGCAGAACGCAGAGCAGAATCAGTATTGCAAGCAGGCTTCTTCTCATCAGGGGAACTTATTTTGCGGGGGCAGCCTTTCTCAGGCTGAATCTTATGTCGAGAATGAGGGCTATTACGGTAGAAAAGGCAATGGCGATTCCGTCAGCCAGAAAGTCGCCCGGGTCACCTGCGCGGTAGGCTATCAGTGTCTGCCCGAGTTCCGTTCCGGCTGCAAGAAGGCAGCCTGCCCCGAAAAATATAAGCACCAGCACAAGCGAATGCCAGGGCTTGCCGCTCCTGCCCCTGAATACCAGCCAGCAAAGCAGCGGGAAGGGGAGGAACATTATGAAGTGGACGATTTTATCTGTAGGGATACCTAGCGTATATCCCGGAAAACTTGCGGTAACCGAGTCGAATTTGCCGAAGCAAAGCCAACACAGAACTGCCAGATAGGCAATCAGAAGGAATACGTGGAATGATTTTTTATTCATTTTACAGGCTTTGCATGTCGTTAAGTTTCTCGTAGTATCCACCCTTGGCGATAAGTTCGTCGTGGCGTCCGCGCTCTACGATTTCGCCTTCCTTCATCACCAGAATCTCGTCGGAGTTCTTGATAGTCGAGAGCCTGTGGGCGATGGCTATGGTTGTGCGGCTCGACATCAGGCGGTCGAGGGCCTCCTGAACGAGGCGTTCGGATTCGGTGTCGAGCGAGGCAGTAGCTTCGTCGAGAATCAGGATAGGAGGGTTCTTGAGCACTGCACGTGCGATGGAAATCCTCTGGCGCTGTCCGCCGGAGAGTTTCATGCCGCGGTCGCCGATATTGGTCTGGTAACCTTCTTCCTTCTCCATTATGAAGTCGTGGGCATTGGCAATCTTGGCGGCCTCAATGACCTGCTCCTCCGTTACGTTGTCCACGCCGAAGGCGATGTTGTTGAAGATGGTATCGTTGAAGAGGATGGGCTCCTGGTTCACATATCCGATGATACCGCGGAGGTCGTGCATCCTGAGATTCCTGATATCGGTGCCGTCGAGCTTGATTGAACCGGCTGAAACGTCATAGAACCTTGGAATCAAATCGACCAGGGTGGATTTTCCGGCTCCCGATTCACCTACGATGGCGAAGGTCTTGCCCTTCTCGACGGTAAAGTTTATGTCCTTGAGAATCTGCTTGCCGTCTTCGTCGTAGAGGAAGTCCACGTGTTCGAATGTAAGGTCTTTCTGGAAGGATACCTTCTCCGGCTTTTCAGGGTCCCTGATGGGATTCGGGGCGTTCAGTATCTTGTCGATTCTCTCCATCGACGCCATACCCTTCGGGATTGCATATGTGGCTTTGGAGAAGTCTTTCAGCGGATTGAGGATGCTGTAGAGAATCACCATATAGAAGATGAAGGTGGAGGCGTCGATGGGGGCTTTGTCGCCGAGAATCAGGGAACCTCCGAACCAGAGAACGATTGCGATGAGGACGGTACCGAGGAACTCGCTCATAGGATGGGCGAGGGCCTGGCGGGTGGATACGCGGGCCGTCTTGATCCTGAGGCTGTCAGTTGTACGGGAGAAACGGTCGGTCATGCTGTCTTCGGCGATGAAGGCCTTTATGACACGCAGTCCGCCGAGAGTCTCTTCAACCTGCGACATTGTGTCGCTCCACATCTCCTGGGCCTGCAGCGACTTGCGCTTGAGCTGCTTGCCGATTACCCCCATAACCCAGGCCAGCACAGGTACGACTACTATCGTAAAGAGTGTCAGTTGCCAGCTGATGAAGAGCAGGGTCGCGAAATAGAAGACAATCAGGATAGGGTTCTTGATGAGCATGTCGAGCGAGCTCATGATGGAGTTCTCGACCTCGCTTACGTCGCCGGTCATCCTGGCGATTATGTCGCCGCGGCGCTCCTGGGAGAAGAATCCGAGGGGCAGGGAGAGGATCTTGCGGTAGAGCTGCATCCTCATGTCGCGGAGGATACCCTTGCTGATAGGTACCATCACGGCGGACGAACCGAAATAGCAGGATGTCTTCAGCAGGGTGGTTATGCCGAGGAAACCGCAGAGGATGAGCAGAGTGTTGGATGCTCCCACGCTGTCGATCAGCTTGGTGACCTCATAGTATGCATTGTTGAGGACCTTCTCCTTGAAACTGTAGCCTTCGGCGCCCCAGGGGATGAAGGTATAGACGGCTTCGTTTATCTTGAAGAGAATCTGGAGCATCGGGATTACCAGCGAGAAGGAGAACACGTTGAAAATGGCCGAGAACATATTCAGGGCTACCGAGCCTGCCAGATATCCGCGATAGGGCCTGACGTATCTTTTGAGTACTTTCCAGAATTGTCGCATAAGCTATATCATTTTGTCTTCGCGGACGACGGCTATTCTCTCCAGCCAGTTCCACATCAGGAAGATTCTCCTTTTAAGAATGCCTGCGTCGAGGGTTTCGACGGTGTCCGTGATTTTATTATTGTTCATCGTTATTCCAGAAGTAAAGAGGACGGCCGGAATACGGTTCTCCACGAAGATACGCTGGTCTCCGATTTTGCTGTAGAACGTATTCGTGAAATCCCGGCTGCCGTAATAAGTGTATGACAGTTCGAGTCCGGTGCCCTTGCTCTTGTTGCCCTGCTCCATCTCCCTGATGCCGTAGCCGCCGGATAGCATGAGCATATAGTCTTCGCGACCAGGGGTGACGGGACTGAGGGTGCTGCCTATCTGGTCGATGTTGACCATGACCTTTATGTCGCTGCGGCTGATGGCCCTGCCTGTGGAAGGGTCGGTCAGGCCGCGGGAGCATATTTCATCCCATAGGGCGGAGGAGCCGGCCATGCGCTGATATTTTGCGTCAAGGGCTACGAAAAGGACATTGGCGCCGTAGCTGCGGCCAAGGTCGCGGGAAATTGACATCATCCCGGCAAGGTTCAGCATTGCCACGACTCCGGAGGCGTTACTGTCGGCCCCGGGATAGCGTTTCCCGCCGATGACGCCGAGGCCGTCATACGCCGCGGCTATGATGATGTATCCTTTTGTCCGGGAGTTCTCGCCTCCCCTCATGAGACCGATTACATTGCGTCCGACGAGCGTGGAAGATACCTTGAAATTGTGCGTATATCCCTGTCCGAGCGGCTTGAGTCCGAGCTTTGCAAAGCGACGGGCAATCCAGGTTGCGGCCTCGATCGAGCCTGCGGTACCGGTAGCCCTCCCGGAGCAGACGGAGTCGGCCAGGAAGGAGATGTCGTGGAGCAGCCGGGCTTCTGATACTGCGCCCCTTGCTTCTTCGGCGAGATCTATTCGCATGCGGCGCGCCTCGGCCGAGGAGAAGCTCCACGCCAGAAGAGTAGTCACTGCAATTATTTTAAAAAAAATCGCCGGCATCAAGATAAAAGGCACAATAAATGTTATCTTTGCACGATGCTTTGCGCATACGCGTACAATCCTACAAATTTAAGGAGATTTGCGTAGATAATGAAGACTTTTTTCAAATACTTGCTCCTGGCGGCTGTTTTCGCCCTTTCCGGCGTTGCGGTCCGGGCGCAGTATGACCGCGATGTCTTCAATATGCGCGGCCGTCAGGCCCTTGCCGACGGCAAGTACGCAGAGTCCATCGAAAACTTCAATGTCCTGGCCCGTCTCGACAGTACGGATTATTGGACATTCTTCTACCGCGGCATCGCCAAATACAATCTCGGTGATATCCGTGGCGCGCAGAAGGATTTCGACAAATCTGTCAGGCTAAACCCCGTGTTTACCTTCGGTTATCACTACAGGGCCATCACCCAGAGCCGCTTCGGCAATTATGAACTTGCACTGCAGGACTTCGACACTGCACTGCGCCTGCGTCCGGGCTATGAAGGAATTTACTTCAGCCGCGCTGTTACCTATTTCCTCGCCCGTCGCTTTGAAGAAGCAGTGAGTGATTTCGACTGGTACATCCGCAAGCAGCCCAAAGACCCTTCAGCCTTCCTCAACAGGGGAGCCAGCTATCTTTATATGGGCGATACAACCAAGGCCGTGAACGACTATGACAAGGCCATCGCTCTTGACCGATTCGAACCCGAAGGATATATCCGCCGCGGCCGGCTCAGGGCATCCCGTGGCCTTTATGACGATGCCATCGAGGATATGAATCTTGCCATTTCGCTTGATTCTACATCCACCATAGCATACTTTACAAGAGCCGTGATGTATTATGAGACTGAGAATTACAACGCGGCAATGAAGGACCTCGACAGGGTGCTGAAGGACGAACCCGGCAATGCCCTGACCCTTTACAACCGCAGTCTGATTCACGCTCAGGTGGGGAATTTCGACGAGGCGCTTTCGGATATGGACCGCGTCATCAACATCAACCCCAGGAACGTTCTGGCCTATTATAACCGGGCTTCGTTCTTTATCCGTATGGAACGCTGGGATGATGCCGTCGATGATTATACAAAGGCTATCGAGATATATCCCGATTTTGCAAAGGCCTATATGAACCGCTCCTATGCCCTGAGGCAGATGGGAAAATACGCTGCGGCTGAAAAAGATTACCAGACGGCTAAGGGAAAAATCCGTGAGTACCACGAGAAAAACGCTGCGGCGGAAGGCTCCTTTGCCGATACCACAAGGAAATACAGCAGCCTTCTGTCCCTCGACGCCGAATTCGCGAAACACGACTTCGACGACGAACTTCTCCAGCACCGCGACGTAGATATCCGTCTGAGGCCTCTTTACCGCTTCAGTCTCGCCTCAAAACGTGCCGAAGGAAGGGTGGCCCTCTCACAGAAATACGAGCATCTGCTGCTTGAAAAGTTCATAGGCGAATCGCCTGTTCCTGTCCGTCTTGGCGGAGCCGATTCCCTTGCCGTTACTGTCAATTACGAAGATATACTCGTCGCAGAAGGCAGCATTCCGCCTTCCCGCTCCGACTTCCTCAAGGGCTTGTACGAGATATCGTCCAGACAGTTCAACGCAGCTATGGCATATTATGGCCAGGCTCTGCGCAGCGTCCCCAAAGGCGACCGATTCGAGTCTGCATACAAGGCATTCTATCACATGAACAGAGGAGTGCTGCGGGCCGAGATGATAGAGTTTCTCTCTTCCATCGAGAGCAATGTGCAAACCCTTACGATGGATGACCGCGGCACCACGAGGGCCAGGGTTCAGGAAGGCGTAAGCCGGACTTATGATTATTCCGAAGCACTTGCGGATATGTCGGCCGCCCTTGAGATACTACCGGACATCCCTTATCTGCATTTCAATATGGGTAACTTGCTCTGTCTGTCGTCGAAGATGGTTGAGGCAATCGAAAGTTATTCGACGGCTATCAAGCAGTATCCTTCCATGGCGGATGCATATTTCAACAGAGGTCTTGTGCTGATCTATTTGAAAGACAAGGAGAAGGGCTGCATCGACCTGTCCACCGCCGGCGAACTCGGCGTCGCCGACGCTTACAGCATCATCAAACGTTATTGCGAGGAGGAACATGAATAAACTGCGCCTGATGAGTTTTTCCAGCGGCAGTTGCGGGAACTGCTACTTCCTCGACGTCGAAGGCGCCGGCGGAGGCGTCCTTATTGATGCCGGGGCTTCGCTTCGCCGCATAAAGCAGGAGCTGTTCCGCCACGGCCTCGGCTTCGACGACATCAAGGCCGTCCTTGTAACCCACGACCACCTCGACCATATCCGCTACCTCGGCTCATTCTGTAAGAAACTCGGCAAGCCTGTATTTGCCGCCGCTCCTCTTCACGCCGCTCTGGCCGAACATTCGTTTACCAAGGATTACATCGCTTCCTGCAGGAGAATACTCGAGTCTGGAAAATGGAACGATGTGGCCGGAATGCAGGTTAGATACTTCGAGGTGCCGCACGACGCCTCCTTCACCTGCGGTTTCGCTATTTCCGCCTTCGGGAGGAAATTCGTCATAATGACTGATGCCGGTCGCGTCACCGACGAAGCCGTTTCGCTTATGCGTCAGGCAGAAGTCGTAGTAATCGAATCGAATTATGATGCGAGGATGCTCCGCGAAGGCCCATATCCTCCGGAACTCCAGAAGAGAATATCCGACGGCCACGGCCACATCAGCAACGACGAGTGCGCAGATGCTATCAGAACCTTCTTTCACGATGGCCTGAAGGCGATTTTCCTCTGTCATCTGAGTGAGAACAACAATACTCCCGAGGCTGCTTTTGCCTCCGCTTCCCGCGCCGTTGCTTCTACGAGCTCCACCCCCGTTCTCCTCAAGCCACTGCCCCGTACATATCCCTCTCCTCTGTACGAACTTTAGGCTAATTATTGTTAATCTGGATTTTTTTGCCTAAGTTTGGGGTCGCTATTGCCGTTTATGGCTTAAATAGCGCAAGTGACCGCAATTATTAACGTTAAAACAATATTATGACACAATCAAAAGGAAAACTCAACGTTGTCGCAGTCGTGACAATGTGCTTCATCTTCGCGATGATTTCGTTTGTCACCAATATGGCGGCTCCCTTCGGCAACATCTGGAAGGGTCAGTATGACTGGGCGGCTATGATGGGTAACATGATGAACTTTGCCGCATACCTCTTCATGGGTATCCCTGCCGGCAAGATGCTCATCAAGATTGGTTACAAGAAGACCACCCTCATCGCTCTCGCTACCGGTTTTGTCGGTATCGTAATCCAGTATCTTTCCAGCTTCAGTTTCCTCGCAGGCAGCGCTATCTATGTGTACCTTCTCGGTGCCTTCGTCTGCGGCTTCTGCGTATGTATGCTCAACACCGTCGTCAACCCGATGCTCAACATCCTTGGTGGTGGCGGAAACCGTGGCAACCAGTTGATCCAGACCGGCGGTACCCTCAACTCCCTTGCAGGAACCCTTACCCCTCTGCTCGTGGGCGTACTTATCGGTACGGTTACCGCTGACACCAAGATGGCCGACGTAGCTCCTCTGCTCTTCATCGCAATGGGTGTGTTTGCACTGGCATTCGTAATCATTTCCCTCGTGAAGATTCCCGAGCCCGCCGCAGACCGCAAGAGCACTGTTTTCGAGCACAGCGCATGGAACTTCCGTCACTTCGTACTCGGTGCCGTATCAATCTTCTTCTATGTAGGTATCGAGGTCGGTATTCCTGCCCAGGTTCTCTTCTTCCTCTCCGATTCGACTGAGGCCGGCGCAGGTATCGCAGTCAACGGTGCAGCCATCGGCGGTGCAATCGCAGCAGTTTACTGGCTGCTTATGATGGTCGGACGTTTCTCCAGCACCCTCATCTCCGGAAAGGTTTCTTCCCGTACCCAGATGGTCGCTGTATCATCCCTCGCCATCATTCTTATCGTCATTGCGATGTTCATCCCTAAGGACGTTACCATCAATATGCCCGGTTACAGCGCCGCTGACGGATTCGCAATGTTTCAGGTTCCTCTGAGCTGCCTCTTCCTCGTTCTCTGTGGTCTCTGCACCTCAGTCATGTGGGGAGCAATCTTCAACCTCGCCGTTGAAGGCCTTGGCAAATACACCGAGCAGGCTTCCGGTATTTTCATGATGATGGTTGTCGGCGGTGGCGTCATGCCTCTTATCCAGGACTTCATGGCCAAGGGTATCGGCTATATGCCCAGCTACTGGCTTGTAGTGGCCATGCTTGCATTCCTCCTCTTCTATGCCGTCGCAGGTTCGAAGAACGTTAACAAGGACATTCCCGTAGATTAATAAACCTTAAGGGCTGGCTGTAGCCGGCCCTTTTTAATAATGATATAATATGGAAAAGAATTTCGTAGTTGGTGTTGATGTAGGTGGACAGACCTCCAAACTCGGCATTGTCGACAGCAATGGTATCCTTGTAGCATCCGATGTCATCCGCTCGGATACTTACGGCACTGATGCCGCTGCATTTATCAAGGCCCTCGCCGAGGCCATCAAGGCCCTTATCAAGAAGGCCGACAAAGAAGGCCAGATCCGTGGAATCGGAGTCGGTGCCCCTAACGGCAACCATCTTGACGGAACTATCGCTTTCGCCCCGAACCTCGCTTGGGCTGCAAACGGAGTCGTCGAGTTCAAGAAGCTGCTCACCGCCGCCCTTAATCTTCCGGTCGATATTACCAATGATGCCAACGCCGCAGCAGTCGGCGAAATGGAGTACGGCAATGCCAAGGGAATGAAGAATTTCATCATGATTACCCTCGGCACCGGCGTAGGCTCCGGTATCGTCATTGACGGCAAGATTGTTTACGGCCACGACGGCTTTGCCGGCGAACTCGGTCACACACGTGCTGTCCGCGAGAACGGACGTCTCTGCGGCTGCGGACTGAGCGGTTGCCTTGAGGCATACTGCTCTGCAAAGGCAGTTGAGCGCACCGCCCGCGAGTGGCTGGAGCTATCCGACGAAGACTCCCTCCTCAGAAAGATTGAGAAGATTGATGCAAAGGACGTATTTGTCGCCGCCGAGGCTGGAGACAAGCTTGCAAAGCGTGTTTTCGACTTTACCGGCACTATGCTCGGCCGCAGCCTGGCAGACTTCATCGCCTTCTCGGCTCCCGAGGCCATCGTTCTCTTCGGCGGTCTTACCAACAGCCGTAAATACCTCGAAGGCCCTATCGTAAAGGCCATGAACGACAATGTCCTCCCTATCTGGAAGAACAAAGTCAAACTCCTGTTCTCGAAATTCTCCGGCTCGGAAGCTGCCATCATCGGTGCTTCCGCCCTCGCCTGGCATATTCAGGACTAAGGATTAGTCAATAAACAATTAACCCCGGAAGTTTAACTCCCGGGGTTAATTTTATTTCAGCAGGTGTATTGCCAGGCCGCTGCGGAGCTTAGGCTCGAACCAGGTGGTCTTCGGCGGCATTATGTTGCCGCTGTCGGCTATGTTCATCAGCTGCTCCATCGACACGGGGTAAAGGGCAAAGGCGACTTTCATCTCGCCGCTGTCAACCCTGCGAGAAAGCTCTCCGAGGCCGCGGATGCCGCCCACGAAGTCGATGCGTTTGTCGGTTCGGAGGTCTTTTATGTCGAGAATCTTGTCGAGAACGAGATTAGACAGCACGGTGACGTCTAGTACTCCGATAGGGTCGCTGTCGTCGTAAGTGCCTGGCTTGGCCGTAAGGCTGTACCACACTCCTTCAAGATACATCGCGAAGTTGTGCAGAGCGGCCGGATGATAGGCCTCGCTGCATTTGCAGTGGCAGGGCGGCTCGCAGTTGCAGGTGCCGCCGTCCTTGGTGCAGTCGCACTTGCACTCCACGACGAAGTTCTCCTTCAGGGCTTCGATGAATTCTTTTGCCGACAGGCCGTTCAGGTCCTTGACAACGCGGTTGTAGTCGATAATCTTGAGCTGGCTCTGCGGGAAGCACACAGCCATGAAGAAATTGTACTCCTCGTTGCCGGTGTGTGCAGGGTTCTGAGCCTTCTTTTCGGCGCCGACGCGGGCTGCCGCCGCAGTGCGGTGATGCCCGTCGGCCACGTAGAAGGCCGGAATCTGAGTGGTGAAGATTTCTGTGATACGGGCTATGGTCTTGTCGTCGTCAATCACCCAGAAGGTGTGTCCAAAGCCGTTTTCGTCGGTGAACTTGTATTCCGGCTCGCCAGCTGCAGCCTTTGCGACGATATCGTTAAGTTCCTTATTGTCCTTGAATGCGAAGAATACAGGCTCGATATTGGCGTTCTGGATACGAACGTGAATCATCCTGTCGTCTTCCTTATCCTTGCGGGTAAGCTCGTGCTTCTTGATTATGCCGGAGGCGTAGTCGTCGGTGTGGGCGCAGAGGACGATTCCGTACTGTGTACGTCCGTCCATTGTCTGGGCGTAAACATAGTACTTTTCCTTTTCGTCCTGAACAAGCCAGCCTTTGTCCTTCCAGACCTTGAAGTTCTCGACGGCCTTGTCATAGACTGGCTGTGAGTGTTCGTCGGCGATGGGGTTGAAGTCGATTTCAGGTTTGGTAATATGAAGGAGCGATTTTTCCCCGGCCATTGCCTTGGCTTCGGCGGAATTGAGGACGTCGTACGGCGGAGCCGCAACTTCTGTGACTATGCTCCTGGGCGGCCTTACCGCCGCAAAGGGTTTAACGCGGACCATATAAAGAGATATTATTTATTAACCTGGAAACGGGTGCACCCGGTGGCGAAGAAGTCGCAGATCTGGCGAGCTGCGGCAAGGCCGGCATTCATGTTGGCTTCGGCGGTCTGTGCTCCCATCTTCTTTGGAGTTGCAAATACGCGGAGTCCGAATTTCTCGCGGAGAGCCTCATAGTTGTCGGGCATTACATCGGTGATGTAGCGGAGGTCTTCCCTCTCTTCGAGAGCCTTCATCAGTCCGGCTCCGTCAATGACTTCCTTGCGGGCTGTGTTTACGAGGACGGCACCCTTAGGCATCTTGGTGATAAGCTCATATCCGATGCTTCCGATAGTGGAGGGGAGGGCGGGGATATGAATCGACAGATAGTCGGAGCCGGCATAGAGGACATTGATATCCTCTACGGGTTCGGCGCCCGCTTCCTTAATCTGCTCGGGTTTGAGGAAGGGGTCGAGGGCGAAGACCTTCATTCCGAGGGCTCCGGCCTTCTGGCCGACAAGGCGGCCGACATTGCCGTAGGCCTGGATGCCGAGACGCTTGCCCTGAATCTCTGAGCCCGTAGCGGGAGTGAACTGGGTGCGGGCCATGAAAATCATCATTGCGATGGCGAGTTCGGCCACGGCGTTGGAGTTCTGGCCGGGGGTGTTCATTACAACCACGCCGTGTGCTGTGGCGGCTTCGAGGTCAACGTTGTCGAAGCCGGCGCCTGCACGAACCACAATCTTTAGCTTGGGTGCGGCGGCTATAACCTCTGCAGTAACTTTATCGGAGCGGACTATGATGGCCTGGGCGTCTGCGACGGCAGCGACAAAGTCTTTCTGCTCGGCGTATTTCTCAAGCAACGCCACTTCGTGGCCGTTCTGGGTGAGGATATCCTTGATCCCTGCCACGGCTGCCGCCGAGAAGGGCTTCTGTGTTGCAATCAGTACTTTCATAATTAGCAGTGTAACTTCTCAAACTCTTTCATGCAGTCCACGAGGGCCTGTACGTCTTCAAGGGTGCAGGCGTTATAGAGCGATGCGCGGAAACCGCCTACGCTGCGGTGTCCTTTGATGCCGACCATTCCCTGAGCCTTGGCAAATGCCATAAACTCGTCCTGGAGGTCTTCCTTGCCGGGAGCCATGACGAAGCAGACGTTCATGAGCGAGCGGTCTTCCTTGGCTGCAGTTCCGACGAACATCGAGTTGCGGTCAATTTCTCCGTAAAGGAGAGCGGCCTTCTCCTGGTTGCGCTTCTGGATGGCCGGAATTCCGCCGATGCTCTTGAGCCAGCGGAGAGTTTCGGTCATGATGTAAATCGCGAACACAGGGGGAGTGTTGAACATGCTGCCTTTATCGATGTGAGTACGGTAGTCGAGCATCGTGGGGATATAACGGCTGACCTTTCCGAGGGCATCCTTGCGGATGATGGCGAAGACTACACCGGCGGGGCCAACATTCTTCTGTGCGCCGCCATAGATAAGGTCGTACTTGCTCACGTCGACTGGCCTTGACATTATGTCAGACGACATATCGGCAATCAGCGGAACGGGGCAGTCGTAGTCTTCCTTGATTTCAGTTCCGTAGATGGTGTTGTTGGTGGTGATGTGCAGGTAGTCAATATCCTTGGGGATTTCATAGCCCTTAGGGATGTAGGTGTAGTTCTTGTCGGCCGAGCAGGCGATTGCATAGGCTTCGCCGATGCCCTGGGCCTGCTGGAGGGCCTTGTGTGCCCATACGCCGGTATCCAGATATGCGGCCTTCTTCTCAAGGAAGTTCATCGCCACATAAAGGAACTGCAGCGAAGCTCCGCCGCCGAGGAACACTACTTCGTGGGTGTCGGGGATATTGAGAAGTTCCTTCCAGAGGGCGCGGCATTCGTCCATGGTCTCTTCCCACTCCTTGGTGCGGTGCGATACGCTCAGGACGGATATTCCAGTGCCCTTGAAATCTTTAAGCGCTGCGATTGCGCTGTCGATGGCCTCCTGCGGCAAAAGGCAGGGGCCGGCGTTGAATACGTGAACTTTTTTGCTCATATTATCTGTATTTTACAATCTTCAATGTTTTCCATCCTGCTTTCGAAGGCATCCACCTCCGACAGCGGAACTCTGGTTGTGAGGCTGCAACTTTCTCCGAAGGATGTTCCCTCCTGGGGCAGTCCCATATCTTTCAAGACCTTCATCACAGGGTTCATCGACAGGTAACCGAATTCAACCCTGAAGGGCTTGCGGGCAGTCTTTTCAACTATCGTGGCCGCGGCAAGGGCATCGGCCGTGGAACTCTTGTAGGCCCTTATGAGCCCGGGAATTCCGAGTTTGATGCCTCCGAAGTACCTCACTACCACTACCAGTACGTCGCTCAGGCCGGCTGAGTCAATCTGCCCCAGAATCGGCCTGCCGGCCGACCCGGACGGTTCGCCGTCGTCGCTGGAACGGAAAGTTTCACCGGTCGGACCTAAGCGGTAGGCGAAGCAGTGGTGACGGGCGTCATGGTACTCCTTTTTCAACGCATCCACGAGGGGCTTTACTTCATCTGCCGAATCTATCGGATAGGCGAAGGCGATAAAGCGGCTGCCATTGTCCTTGAACAGCCCTTCCGACGGTGCGGCGATGCTTTTGTACCTGTCCGTTATCTCAGCCATCGTTTCTTTCCGGCGAAGCTTGTTTCGGTTTCACCGAACTGCAAATTTAACAAATAATAGTGATATTGTAATCATTTTTAACGGATACTGAAAAGACAGACAAAATTTCGATAAAAAAGAGTAACGGATAGTATGAAATTATTTATATTTGTTCCCCGAAAACAAGATTAGACCACTATGGCTTTAAGATTCAGGGTTTCATTGGCCGGGCTCAAAGGATTTGCCAGAGTTTACGACCTCAGGAAAACGACCACATTATACGAGTTCCACAAGACTCTTCGCGCCGATCTCGAATTTCCTCAGGATCAGCTGATTCAGTTCAAGGCCCTGGATGCTTCAGGCGGACTTGTGGCCAGGTACGGTCTTTTTGACTTGGGCTATGGCGCAGTAGATTCAATTACTGCTGCCCAGGTTGCCGCAAAAGGCATTGCTTCTTTCCTTTACTTCTACGATATCTCCAACCGCAAGAGCGTAATCATCACCCTTGAAGGTGAAGTCCCCGATTCCAGGGGAGCCATCACTCTTGTCGAGTCGAAGGGCCCGGTTCCGGCTGAATTCGAGAACGGTTATGTGGCCTACGAGGATTTGCCGGACGACCAGAAGCATCTCCGCAATCTCAAGGCTGCTTCTGACGATGATTTCCTCGACGATGACGACGAAGACCTCGACGACGCCGACGAGGATTCTGTCGGCGAGGAGGGCGAAGAACTCTACGATGAGGAAGAGGGCGCTCTCTGATGCCTTCCCGTAAACTTATTGTTATTACCGGCCCCACGGCGGTTGGAAAGACTGCGTGGAGCATTCCGCTCGCACTAAAGTATCATTCTCCGATTATTTCCTGTGACTCGCGGCAGATTTACCGCGAGATGCGCATCGGTACTGCCGTGCCTTCGCCCGAGGAACTTGCGCAGGTGCGTCACTACTTCGTGCAGGACCATACCATTCACCAGCCATATACGGCAGGGGATTATGAGATTGAGGCCCTCGCCCTGATGGAAAAACTCTTCGCCGAGGGGCACGAGGTTCTCGTGGCTTCCGGAGGCACCGGCTTTTACGTGGATGCCCTCCTGTACGGCCTCGGTGATTTGCCCAAGGCCGACCCGCAGCTTCGCAGCGACCTTACTCTAAGGCTGGAGTCCGAGGGCATAGAGTCCCTAAGGATGGATCTTCGCAGGCTCGACCCGGAGGCATACGCGAGCATAGACCTGACAAATCCCCAGCGAATTATTCGTGCCGTTGAGGTCTGCCTCCTGAGTGGAAAGAAGTTTTCGTCCTTTGCTCTGGATGCGCCCAAGAAGCGCGACTTCGAAGTTGAGATAATCTGCCTGGTCCGTCCGCGCGATGTTCTGGCACAGCGCATCTCGGGCCGGGTCGAAGCTATGCTTCGTGAAGGCCTCGTGGACGAAGTCCGAGGCCTTCTGCCGCATCGCGGCCTCCCGGCCCTCCGCACCGTCGGTTACACTGAAATCTTCGATTATCTCGACGGAAACTGCACCCTCGACGAGGCTGTCACCCGCATCAAGACCGCCACCCGCCACTACGCCAAGCGCCAGCTCACCTGGTGGCGCCACCACCCCTCTGTCCGCTTCCTCGAACTCTAATTCGCCCCGTCATCCTGATTCCTTCGCGAAGCGGGAAACAGTTTTCTCGGCAGAAAAATGCCCTCGAAACTCTTTTCCCCTCTTCTCCACCATCCCCACGCACTTCATTATCGGCTAGTTCGCAACATTGAAGAGGATTTTTTGGTGCAGATTTGCTTTTTCGAGAAAAAATTTCTAATTTTAAAAGCGAAAAGGCTTTTGCAATGGAAGAAAGGCAGTCATTATCCTCTTTCATGAAGGAGTTTTTCGGATACGATACCTTCAAAGGGGAGCAGGAACAAATTATCAATCATGTAATTGAGGGCGGAAACGCTTTCGTACTGATGCCTACGGGCGGCGGTAAGTCGCTTTGCTACCAGTTGCCGGCCCTTGTGATGGATGGCACTGCCATTGTGATTTCTCCGCTTATCGCCCTGATGAAGAACCAGGTTGATGCCATCCGTGGATTCGTTTCCAGCAATGAAGGCATCGCACACTTCCTCAACTCATCCCTGAACAAAGCCCAGATTGCCGAAGTGAGGGAAGATCTCCTCAAGGGCGTCACAAAGCTCCTGTACGTCGCCCCGGAATCTCTCACCAAAGCAGAGAACATCGAGCTTCTCAAAGAAATCAAAATATCTTTCTACGCAGTTGACGAAGCCCATTGTATCTCCGAGTGGGGCCATGACTTCCGCCCGGAATACCGCCGTATTCGCGCCATAGTTGATGAAATCCAGCAGGCTCCGATTATAGCCCTAACTGCTACGGCAACGCCCAAAGTCCAGAGCGACATCCTCAAGAATCTCGGCATCCAGGATGCTGCCATCTTCAAGTCATCTTTCAATCGTCCGAATCTATATTACGAAGTCCGCGACAAAGTTGAGCCGGAGAAAGACATCATCCGCTTCATCAAACAGAATCCCGGCAAGTCGGGCATCATCTATTGCCTCAGCCGCAAAAAAGTGGAGGAGATGGCCCAGCTGCTGGTAATCAACGGCATTTCGGCTCTTCCTTACCACGCCGGCCTTGACGCCAAGACCAGAACTGACAACCAGGACGCCTTCCTGATGGAAGAAGCCAGCGTAATCGTTGCCACCATTGCATTCGGAATGGGCATCGACAAGCCGGATGTCCGCTTCGTAATCCATTACGACATTCCAAAGAGCATAGAAGGGTATTATCAAGAGACCGGACGTGCCGGCCGCGACGGCCTTGAAGGACGTTGCATTACCTATTATAGCTACAAGGATATCCGCAAGTTCGAGAAGTTCATGCAGGGCAAGCCGGTGTCGGAGCAGGAAATCGGCAGGCAACTTCTGATGGAAACCGTTGCATACGCAGAGTCCGGGGAATGCCGAAGGAAACTGCTTCTGAACTACTTCGGCGAGGACTATCCCAAGGACAACTGCGGCTGCTGCGACAACTGCGTCAATCCCAAGCCTCATTTCGACGGCCGGAAGGAGATGCTCCTCGTAATAGACCTCATCCTTTCACTGCCCGAGCATTTCAAGATTGAGCATCTGGCCTGCATTCTTGCCGGAGTCCAGAACGCACTCATAAAATCGTATGAGCACGACAAACTGTCTTTCTTCGGGGCAGGAAAAGAGCATTCCGATAAGTTCTGGTGTACGGTCATGCACCAAGGCCTCATAAGGCATCTTCTCGCCAAAGACATTGAGAGTTACGGACTTATCTCCGTAACTGACGAGGGCCTGGCCTTCAAGCGCAATCCCTACGAAGTGATGCTCACCGAGGATCGAGTTTTCTCGGAAGGCACTGCCGATGACGAGGACGACGAGGAGGCCGCCGCTGAGAAAGCTGCCATGCGTGGCGGCGGAGGCGGCGACCCGGTATTGCTTTCGATGCTCAAGGACCTTCGCAAGGATATGTCCCGCAAGCTCAAACTCCAACCCTGGATTATTTTCCCCGATCCGGCGTTGGAAGATATGTCGATCATGTATCCTCTTACCATTGACGAGCTCAAGAGCTGCCAGGGAGTCGGCGAAGGCAAAGCGCATAAATTCGGCGAGCCCTTCGTGGAACTTATCAAGCGCTGGGTGGAGGAGAACGAAATTGTCCGCCCTGACGACTTTATGGTCAAGAGTATCGCCAGCAAGTCGGCCGATAAAATCTATATCATCCAGTGCATTGACCGTCGTATGGACCTGGAGGATATAGCCGAGGCCAAAGGCCTGGACTTCGACGAGTTGCTCTCCGAAATCGAGAATATCGTCGAGTTCGGCACCAAACTCAACCTCGACTACTACATCAGCGCCAATATCGACGAAGAAGTTATCGAAGAGATTTATTCCTATTTCAAAGACGAAGCCGAGTCCGGCGACCTCAAGGAAGCCATAGAGGCTTTAGGCCCCGACTACGAAGAAATCGAAGTCCGGCTCGTCCGCCTCAAATTCCTCTGCGAAGTCGCGAATTAATCGCACATAGGAGAGCGTTTGCCTCCCAGGCGGTGCAGACGTCCAAAATTTGGGGACGTCTGCGCTGTTTTTGGCGTTTTTCGGCGCGGACGTCCCATTCACTGGGACGACTGCACCGGGCAAGCCTGTCAGGTGTGCCAAAAGATGTTCCACCTGCCGGGGAAACGCCCTTTTTCTCGACAGGTGTGCCACAAAATGCTCCACCTGACAGGGTTAAGCCGTGCTGAGAGAATGTCAGTCAGCTCTGAAAGGGAAAGGTAGATTAACCGATGATGGAGCCGGGGGTGAGGGCTTCGGTGGGGGTGACGAGGCGCATCTTGCCGTCGCCCTGCTTTGCCATCAGAATCATTCCCTTGGACTCGATGCCGCGAATCTGGCGCGGCTTGAGGTTGGCAAGGATGCAAATCTGCTTGCCTACCATCTCCTCGGGAGAATAGTACTCGGCAATGCCTGACACAATCGTGCGCTGGTCGATGCCGGTATCGATGCTGAGCTTGAGCAGTTTGTCGGTCTTGGGCACACGCTCTGCCGCAAGGACGGTAGCCGTGCGGATATCCATCTTCTCGAAATCCTCGAATGCTACTTCATCCTTCTGCGGCTCCACGTGGGATGCTGCCTCGGCCGCGGCCTTTGCGGCAGCCGCCGCGGCGTTCGCCGCGCGGGCGGTCTCGAGCTTGGCTATCTGGGCCTCGACGACTGCATCTTCGACCTTGGAGAAGAGCAGGCCGTTCTCGCCCAGACGGTGGCCGGGCGAGAGAAGCTCAGCTGCGCCGAGGTCGGACCAGTGGAGGAGATTTCTCGACTCGCTGCGCTCGCTCGAAATGACAGAATTAGTATGCAGGGCGCGGCCCTCGCCGGGAGCATAGAAGTTCTCTGTCGGGGCGCCTTCGCCGGCACGGTGGTCGCAGCCGGCATCGAGCGAAACGTTCAGGATACTGCGCAGTTTCTCGGCGGAGAAGGGCAGGAAGGGCTCGAAGGCAATGGCGAGGTCGGCGCAAATCTGCAGCGAAGTGTACAGGATAGACGCCGTACGGGCCATATCGGTCTTGGCAACCTGCCATGGCTCTGTGTCGGAAATGTACTTGTTGCCGATGCGGGCAATATTCATGGCCTCCTTGAGGGCCTCACGGAAATGGAAGGTCTCGATGTATTCCTCCAGAGCCTTCTTGCAGGGAAGGATGTCGGCGAGCGCGGCTGCATCGACATCCGAAGGCGCGGCGTTCTCGGGCACTACGCCTCCGAAATACTTCTGAGTAAGCACCACGGCGCGATTTACGAAGTTACCGAAGATGGCCACCAGCTCGGAGTTGTTCCTCTGCTGGTAATCCTTCCAGGTGAAATCATTGTCCTTGGTCTCGGGGGCATTTGCGCAGAGAACGTAGCGGAGCACATCCTCCTGGCCCGGGAATTCATCAAGATATTCGTTCAGCCACACGGCCCAGTTGCGGGATGTGGAAATCTTGTCGTTTTCGAGATTCAGGAACTCGTTCGACGGCACATTGTCGGGCAGGATATAACTGCCATAGGCCTTGAGCATCGACGGGAAGACGATGCAGTGGAAAACGATATTGTCCTTGCCGATGAAGTGAATCAGGCGGCTGTCGTCCGATTTCCACCATTTCTCCCAGCTCTCGGGGAGAAGTTCCTGGGTGTTCGAGATATAGCCGATAGGAGCGTCAAACCATACGTAAAGAACCTTTCCTTCGGCGCCATCCACGGGCACGGGAACACCCCAGTCGAGGTCGCGGCTCACCGCACGGGGCTGAAGTCCGCCGTCGAGCCAGCTCTTGCACTGTCCGTACACATTGCTTCTCCACTCCTTGTGCTGCTCGAGAATCCATTCGCGGAGCCAGGGCTCGTACTGGTCAAGAGGGAGATACCAGTGCTTGGTCTTGACCTTCACGGGAGCGCTGCCGCTGAGAGCAGACTTGGGGTCGATGAGCTCTTCGGGGCTTAGTGTGCTGCCGCATTTCTCGCACTGGTCGCCGTAGGCGTTGGGATTGCCGCACTTGGGGCAGGTTCCGGTAATGTAGCGGTCGGCGAGGAAGACCTTGGCCTCAGGGTCGAAGAACTGCTCCGACTCGCGGGTTATGAACTTGTCGTCGTCGTACAGCTTGCGGAAAAACTCTGATGCATTTTTCGAGTGCACAGCAGAGCTTGTCCTGGAGTAGATATCGAAGTTGATACCAAGTCCGGTGAAGCTCTTCTTGATTATATTATGGTACCTGTCGACTATGTCCTGGGGTGTAACCCCTTCCTTGCGGGCCTTTATGGTGATAGGCACGCCATGCTCGTCGCTGCCGCAGATAAACAGCACATCCTCTCCCTTCATCCTCAGATAGCGGACGTAAATGTCGGCCGGAACATAAACTCCGGCAAGATGTCCGATGTGGACTGGTCCGTTTGCGTAAGGCAAGGCGCAAGTAACTAAAGTTCTTTTGAATTTCTTATCCATATATGATTGTTTTGATGGCTCTACCGCACGCGGCCGAGCAATTCTTCAAGTTTCTTTTTCAATCCGTTGTATTTCTGAATCTCTCCGAGAATAGATTCTACGTTCTCTTCCGTGGCGGTCTTCAGAGAGGCGCTGAGTGAGGAAATCACCAGCTCAATCCTTCGCAGCTGATATACCTGGATGGCTTTGGGAACAAAGGTAACCAGTTGGGTGGGAGCGGCAGTCAGCGCCGCCTCGAAGCGCTTGACGGTGAGGTTATGCCTCTCGGCGAGCAGTTCGGCGGCCATTGCGGCGGCCTGCCTGTCGGGGCCGTTCATTACTGAACGCACTATTTCGTCCTGCGCCATCGGAGGCTCGGCATCGTAAAGCTCGAAATACAAATCGTACAGCTTCCTGTACATTGTATTCATCAAGGTGAAACCGTCTTCGTCAAGGCAAATCCGGATAAAATCTGCCACCGTATATTTCTCGTCCGGGCTGTAGAATGGCGAATCCGTCTCGAATTCAAGGTGTTCGCGGCCGCTGCGGTATATAAAGCTCAGCAGTTCCTGCTCAGCGGGAGCAAGGGTGGGGTATTCGAGGAGGGAGATTTCTCGACTCGCTTCGCTCGCTCGAAATGACACAGGGGGCTCGTTTTCTCCGGGCGCCGAACCTTCATAGTCATCGTAAGGCATGTCCGCTTCGGTAGGGGGAGGCGGAACATCTCCGGGCTGAGGCGCCAAAGCCCCGGAATAGGAGCTTCCGCTCCTGTGCCTGGCCCTGTCGGCCGCCTTGCGGTCGTCTTCCAGCATCTTCTCGCGTGTCTTGCGGATACGGGCGAAAAGTATTTCGGAATCTATGCTGAAGCGTGCGGAACTGGCCTGAGCATAAACTGAACGCTTGACTGCGTCAGGAATCAGAGCAATTGTATCGGCGATATCATTAATCAGCTCAGCCCTGCGGATGGGGTCATTCCCTGCTTCCGACAGCAGTAAATCCGTCTTGAAAGAGATGAAATCCTGCTCGTTGGCCGCAATAAAGTCCTGAACTTCCTGGAGGCTGTGCTTGCGGCTGAATGAATCGGGGTCGTCGCCGTCGGGCAGGAGAACAATCTTTACGTTCAGACCCTCCTTGAGCACCAGACCTATACCGCGAAGCGCCGCCTTGATACCGGCTGAATCGCCGTCATACATTATGGTGACGTTCTCGGTGAACTTCTTTATCATCCTCACCTGAGGAACGGTAAGGGAAGTGCCGCTGGAAGCTACCACGTTGGTAATTCCGAGCTGATGCATGCTCAGAACGTCTAGGTAACCCTCCACGAGATAGCATTTGTCGCTCCGGGACATCTCGCCTTTGGCGAACCAGATGCCGTAGAGTGAATTGCTCTTGTCGTAAATTTCAGTCTCGGGGGAGTTGACGTATTTGGCTACGGTCTTGTCGGAGCGCAAGGTCCTTCCTCCGAAGGCGATTACGCGGCCGCTAAGCGAATGTACTGGGAAGATAACCCTGTCGAAGAAGCGGTCGGCCAGCGAGCCGTCGTCGTACTTGATGCAGAGGCCGGTATCTACGAGATATTCCTCCTTGAAGCCCTTGGAGATGGCCTCCTTTGCGAGAGCGTGACGGTCGCGCGGGGCCCAGCCGAGCCCGTATTTACGGATTGTTTCGTCTTCGAGGCCCCTGCTGCGGAAATAAGCCAGACCGATGGTTCGGCCTTCGTCGGTGTCGAGGCTCGAAACGAAGAACTTATGGGCGAACTCCGACACCAGAAGCAGGCTCTCCGAGCGCTGCTTGCGGGCTATATCCTCGGCGGATTCCTCCTTCTCGACTACCTCTATCCCGTATTTTTTCGCGAGATACTTCAGGGCCTCGGAGTAGGAGAGATTGTCGTGCTCCATTACGAAGCCAACTGCAGTGCCGCTCTTTCCGCAACCGAAGCATTTGAAAATTCCTTTCGAGGGAGATACGTAGAAGGAAGGAGTTTTTTCGTTATGGAAAGGACAGCACGCTACATAGTTGGCCCCGCGCCGCTTGAGCGACACGAAGTCTTCCACGACATCCACTATCTGAGCGGTGTCAAGAATCTTTGCGACGGTGTCCTGTGGAATCATCTACTGCTCGTCAACCTTTTCAAATTCAGCGTCCTTGACTCCGTCGAGGTCCTTGCTTTCCTCTATCTGTCCGGGAGCGTCTTCGTTCGGCTTGTCAGATGTAGCGGCTTTTGCCCTTGCGTCAGAGACTCTCTTGATGCAAAGCAGCTCTGTGATGCCGTAATAAGCCAGCAGCGAGCCTGCGATGATGCTCATGATATCTTCAGCAAAAGGACTGAACAGCAGGAGAATACCTCCGGCAAAAGCCAGGAAGCTGAAGATCAGAATACCGTAGCCGAGTCCGAGAAGTCCCACGGCACCTCCGAGGACGATAAGCTGCAGACCTCCGAATACGATCAGGATGATGCCAATGATGATGACAATGAGTTTTGTCAGGATTCCGGGGAAAACCAGGAACAGCAGGCCGATCATTATGATGATGCCGGCGTTTATTTCCCCAATGGTAACTCCGGTCGGCTTCTCCATTTTGCTCCGGGCATAAAGTGCTACGGTCAGCGACACAAGGCCGGCTGCGAATATGAGGCCGGCTGCAATCTGAACGAGGAGCTTGCTGCCGCCGTCAGGCATCAGAATCAGAAGGGCGCCGACTGCAATGGCGCAGAGTGCGCGAATAACGCTGCTCGAAGAGGTTTTGTATCCAAAAAGTACCATAGTGTTTAATATTCTTCGATTAATAATTCAGAACTTTCTCCTTTGACCGGAACCGGGCTGGGCGATACGGAAATTACTTCGATATCAACCCTTACGGGCTGGTTCGGCTCTACGCGGAGGCGTCCGGCTTCGCCGTAGGCCATTGCCGATGGAAGTACGAGGGTAATCTGCCCTCCCTGGCCTATCATCTTGAGGCCTTTGATCCATCCTTCGGTAATCAGGCCTTCAGGTTTGACCACTGCCGTAAGAGGCTCTTCTCCGGAAACCGAGAACACCCTTCCGTCTGAGCAGTAGCCTTTGTAACTAACGCTGACGGTATCAAGGTCTTTGATATGAGTTTCAAGCCCCGGATTCGTGATTATGTAAAGGAATCCGGATTCGTCCCGGGTAAATCCTTCTTTCTCCATCTTCTTGAGATAGTCGGGCTCGAGTTCGCTGTTCCGACCCTTCACGAAATTGTACCTCTTCTCGAGATACCTCTCGAAAACGGCGGTCATATCGAGGGGCGACACTGCGAATTCTTCGGAGTATTCCTCCGATTCGGGAAGATGCTTGGCCGACAGGCAGTCGGCGACACCTTCCTTGAGCCGTTCGAAGTCGATGTCCTCGATATCGCCGATATTGTAGTTCTTGATGTAGCTGCCGAACACTACTCCGAGCAGATAGCTCACTGAATCCCTCTGGGCGGAGTCGGGTCGCAGGGCCGATACTTCCTTCGACAGGGATTCCCCGCCTTTGCAGGCGCCGAGGGCGGCAAAAGCGGTGAGCAGAATGAATATCTTGATTAGTTTCATATCCGTAAGATTATGCAAAAAATCATCAGGCCTCCCGGGAGGCAAGCTGTTCCTCGTGTTCGCGGCGGGCCCTTTCGACTGAAACTGAGCGTTTCAGGACGAAGCCCGAGCCGAGGTATTTCGTGCGGACATCTTCGTCGGCGGCCAGGGATTCCGGCGTGCCCTGCTGAAGGATGGTACCTTCGTAGAGAAGATATGCGCGGTCTGTGATAGCGAGGGTTTCGCCCACGTTATGGTCGGTGATGATGACTCCGATATTCTTGTATTTCAGTTTGGCGATGATGAACTGGATGTCTTCCACGGCAATCGGGTCGACGCCGGCGAAGGGCTCGTCCAGGAGTATGAACTTCGGGTCCTTGGCAAGGGCACGGGCGATTTCGCAGCGGCGTCTCTCTCCGCCGGAGAGCTGGATTCCGAGGCTCTTTCTCACCTTCGAGAGATTGAATTCGTCAATCAGCGATTCCAGGCGCTCCGCCCTTTCCTCTTTTGTCATGTCGGAAAGTTCCATCACCGACATAATATTGTCTTCGACCGACAGTTTACGGAATACTGACGCGTCCTGCGGAAGATAGCCGATGCCTTTCTGGGCGCGCTCGAACATAGGCAGGCCGGTAATGTCCTCGCCGTCGAGGAAGACTCGCCCCCCGTTAGGGGTAATCTGCCCGGTTATCATATAGAAACTGGTAGTCTTTCCTGCTCCGTTAGGGCCGAGGAAGCCGACTATCTCGCCTTGCTCCACTTCCATCGAAACGCCCTTTACGACCGTTCTTACACCATATTTCTTAACAAGATTCTCGCAATAAAGTTTCATGACATCATTTTTATACGTCAAGGCTCAGGTCCTTGACAAGATTGCGGATTTCCGGATTGGAGTTGATAAGTTCCTCCGCCTGCTCACGCTGAGTGTAGCTCTGCTTCTTTACCTCTTCATCGGCGGTTACGTCCACGTCAAGGCGTAATTTCGAGGAACCGGTTATGCTGCGCAGCTTCTGCTCGAGGTCTTTCAGTATCTTTTCGCGTATCCAGTCTTTCTGGGCTACGTTCACGACGAAGAAGGTTACCTGCTTGACGTCGCCGTCTTCGCTCATTTCAAGTTTGCTGCCCGATAGGGTATTCTGGAGCCTGGGACGGTCTGAGAAGGTCTCAGAGAGGGTTTTCCAAGCGTTGCGGACGGATTCGTCGTCGGGGAGCTGCCCGCTTTGTTCCGGCGCGGCAGCCTCGGCCACGGGAGCTGCTGCCTCTTCCTTCTGCAGGGCATTCAGGGAGAGCGCTCCCGGCGCTTTGCGGCGCTTAGGGGCCGGCGCGGGCTCAGGAGATTTCTCGACAGGAGAAGGCTTGCTCGCGGCGGCCGGGGCGGCCACGGCAGGTGCCGCCGTGGCGACGGGCATGCCGGCCGGAGCGGCAAAGTCGCCGCACAGGGCGCACAGCCTCATCAGGCAGAATTCTATGTGCAGGCGGGGATTGATGCTTGAACGATATCCGCCTTCGCAGGCGACAGTCGCGGCAAGGGCGTCATAAAGGAACTTGAACGGGCACCTTGAGGCCTGCTCGCGGTATCTCTCGACAAGTGATTCGGGAAGTTCCAGAAGAGCTGTCAGTCCGTCGCTCTTTGCGACAATCAAATCCCTAAGATGCGAGCTGAGAGAACCTATGAAGTGAAGGGCGTTGAAACCCTTCGAAAGAATTTCGTCGAATTTACGCAGCGCGGCGGAATGGTCTCCGGCGAGGAATGCATCGACCAGGGCGAAGCAGTGGTCGTAATTCAGGACGTTGAGATTTTTCATCACCTCTTCGGCCTTTATGTCGTTGCCGCAGAACGCAACGGTCTGGTCGAAAATCGTAAGGGCGTCGCGCATCGCCCCATCGGCCTTCATCGCGATTACGTGCAGGGCCTCATCCTCTATCTTGATGCCCTCCTTGCCGGCGATATCCCTCAGATTGCGGACGATGTCGGGTACGCTGATGCGTCCGAAGTCATAAGTCTGGCAGCGCGACAGGATGGTGGCCAGAATCTTGTGCTTTTCGGTGGTGGCGAGGATGAAGATGGCGTGTGCCGGGGGTTCCTCGAGGGTTTTCAGGAAGGCGTTGAAAGCGGCCTGGCTGAGCATATGTACCTCATCGACGATGAATACGCTGTATTTTCCGACCTGAGGGGGAATGTTCACCTGGTCGATAAGGGTTTTGATATCGTCGACCGAATTGTTCGATGCGGCATCCAGCTCGTGTATGCAATATGAACGGCCCTCGTTGAAAGATACGCAGGATTCACATTTGCCGCAGGGCTCTAGCTCGGGCCCCGGATTGGCACAGTTGATGACCTTTGCGAAAATGCGGGCGGCGCTTGTCTTGCCGACGCCTCTCGGGCCGCAGAATAGGTATGCATGTGCCAGCTGCCCCCTCAAAACGGAGTTTTTGAGAGTCTGGGCGATGTTGTCCTGGCCAATCAGCGAAGAGAATGACGCTGGCCTGTATTTTCGGGCGGATACGATATATTCGGACATAGTCTCAATTTTCGATATTCTTACAAAAGTAAACATATTTTCCGATAATCGGAACAAGTTTTGTAACTTTGCGCTGACGATGAAAAGAACAATACTGATATTGCTACTTTTGCTGGCCGCCTCGATGCAGGCGTTTTGCCAGCTGCAGATCCGCACACGCGGCGATAAAATCAGCGATTTCCGCACCAAGACTACCATGGTAGTCCTCTCCGGCGACGAGGCCCTCGACAAGGCAATCCTCGGCGCCGTAAAGAGTTTCTGGACGGTTACTCCCTACGAGCCCTGCCAGATGTCGGAATTCGAAAAACTCAAGGTCGACGAAGATTATTATTTCCTGGTCGTCACGCCTGACGGCGAAGGTGCCCGTTCCTGGTATCTTGTCAAGGGCGGCGGCAGTGCAAAGACGAAAATCACATCGATGGTGAATGTCATCGATGTCCCGATTTGTCCGGAAGAAGGGCTTACCGGCCGCGAAGCCGCCCTGCTCCCCGCCATCGTGGTTTCAATCCAGAAAGCCATCGATATTGGTTTCAAGGGCATAGACGATGTGGTAACTTCCCTCAAGCGGGCTTCCCGTCTTCCGCTCTATCTGCCTTCGGAACAGATTTCAAGGAAAGCCGGCAAGGGCGTGGCCGAGAAATGCAGCCAGAAGAACATTCAGGTAGTCGATACCGCCCGGGCCGATGAAATATTCACCCTCGGTGAAAACGGAGCCGTGGCCTTTGCAGTCGGCCCGTACACATATCTCTTCGATGCCTCGACCTTCGAACTGTACTATTTCGCAAAACATAAGGTCAAGGCCGCCGATTATGGAATCCAGGCCGACGACATCAAGACCTTCCTGAAATCAAGATGATAATCGGAACAAGCCCTGAAGGAATAAGATATGCAGTGCGGCGGAGTTCATCTCCCGCCGCATATTGTGCTCTGACCATAGGTCGGGGTACGAGGGATGAAGAAGGCTTCCCGTCAGGGACTGCTCATTTTACGGAACATGCCATCTTCAAGGGGACTCGGCACAGGCGCTCATGGAACATAAATTCCTGCCTTGAGAGGCTTGGGGGCGAACTTAACGCCTTTACCACCAAGGAAGAGATAGTCATACACGCCACAGTCCTCAAGGAGGATCTTCGCCGGGCCCTCACACTCCTGTCGGAACTCGCTCTCGAACCCACTTTCCCGGAAGACGAAATAGAGGTCGAAAAGGGTGTAGTGATAGATGAAATACAGTCGTACAAGGACAGCCCGGCCGACGACATATACGACTGCTTCGAATCATATCTCTTTGCCGGCCACCCGCTTGACGGGCAGATTCTGGGCAATGAGAATTCAGTCCGTTCAATAACTTCGGGCCATCTTCACGACTTCGTCAAAAATGGCTTTTTACCCGAAAGGATGGCCGTTTCCATGGTAGCGGATTTGCCTGAAGATAAAATGGTCAGCCTGATTCTCAGTGTCTGTGCAAAGGCAATCTCCGGAAAGACATTCGCGGGGATGCAGCCACGGAGTCTCCGGACCCCGGCGGCCCTGCGATTCGAGCGCCGCGAAGACAAGGGCAACCACGAAGCCAATGCCATCATCGGCGGTTATGCCCCTTCGCTCGCCGACGGCAAGGCCCGGCTCGCCGCCGGTCTTCTTGCCAACATCCTCGCAGGGCCCGCCTCCAACTCGATACTCGGCTCCATCCTCAGGGAAAAGAACGGTTGGGTTTACGGCGTTGAAGCTTCATATACTCCCTATGCCGACAGCGGAGTAATGGCTGTCAGCCTGGGTTGCGAGCCTGCAAATCTCGGGAAGTGTCTGAGAACAGTCAGAAAGGAAATCGCCCGCTTGCAGGATGCGCCTCTTTCGCCCCGTCGCCTGGCCGCTGCCAAAAAGCAGCTTCTCGGCCAGATGGCCATATCCTCGGCAAACGGAGAATCCCAGTGCCTCGGCATCGGGAAAAGCATGCTCGTTTACGGAAATGTTCTCTCTGATGAGCAGATAAAGGAGAGGATACTGGATATCTCAGCCGACGATCTGCTCGGCGTAGTCCGTTCGGTTTTCAATCCCGACCAGACCTCGACACTTGTTTTTCTGTAAAAGAAATACTGTCAGCTAAACGTAGAGTTTTACGTCTTCGGCGCTAATAGGAGAGCCTCCCAGAATCAGCAGGCGCTCGACTACGTTGCGCAGCTCGCGGATATTTCCCGTCCAGTTGTGCTGCTGTAGCAGGGCGATGGCTTCGGGGGTGAATTCGCGTACAGCCTTGCCGGTCTCGCCGCAAATCTGCTCGCTGAAAGACTGGACGAGCAGGGGAATGTCGTCCTTGCGCTCGTTCAGTGAAGGTACGTGGATGACTATGACGCTAAGGCGATGGTAAAGGTCTTCGCGGAAATTGCCTGCCGCAATCTCGGCTTTAAGGTCCTTGTTGGTGGCTGCTATAACTCTGACGTTCACCTCAATATCCTTGTCGCTGCCTACGCGGGAGAGTTTGTGTTCCTGAAGTACTCGCAGCACCTTGGCCTGCGCCGCCAGCGACATGTCGCCGACTTCGTCGAGGAAGAGGGTGCCGCCGTCGGCCTGCTCGAATTTTCCCTTGTGCTGCTTGATGGCCGAGGTGAAGGAGCCTTTTTCGTGGCCGAACAGTTCGCTTTCAATCAGCTCTGAGGGAATGGCCGCACAGTTGACCTCGATGTAGGGCATTGCACTTCTGAGGCTCTGCTGGTGCAGGCTCCTGGCCACCAGTTCCTTGCCCGAGCCGTTTGCGCCGGTAATCAGCACTCTGGCGTCGGTGGGGGCGACTTTTTCAATCATTTCCCGGATATGCTGGAGCGGGGCGGAAGAGCCTATCATCTGCTGGCCGTAAACCCTTTTCTTGAGAATCTTGTTGTCGCTGACAAGCCTGGCTTTGTCGGTGGCGTTCTTTATGGTGATAAGGATGCGGTTGAGGTCGAGGGGCTTCTGGATGAAGTCGAAAGCACCTTTCTTGATGCAGTCGACGGCTGTTTCAATATCGCCGTGGCCGGAAATCATGATGACGGAAGCGTCGGTGCCTTCGGCAACCAGTTTCTCCAACACTTCGGTGCCTTCCATCCCCGGCATCTTGATGTCGCAGAAGATAACGTCATATTTTTCCTTTGCAACCGCTTCGAGTGCGGAAGGACCGTCTTCGGCGGTATCCACCTCGTATCCTTCGTCCATCAGTATTTCTTTCAGCGAATTGCGTATCGCTCTTTCGTCATCTACAACCAGAAGTTTCATATTCATCCAAAATTAGTGATGCAAGCCCCTTTGTCGGGACGGACGGGCTTTACTTAGCAAATATCGGACAAAAATCTCGTAGTTTATAATAAAATCACTATTTTTGTAAGGACAGACCGAAAATGTATGGTAATTCCCGACATAATCATAGCCATCGACGGCTACTCAGCCACAGGCAAAAGCACCCTGGCCAAGGAGATCGCAAGGACTTTAGGCTTTACTTATCTTGATTCCGGCGCAATGTACCGCGCCGTAACCCTTTTCGCTATGGAAAAGGGCCTTATCAAAGGCAGCAAAGTCGACGAGCCCGCGCTCCGCGAAGCCCTTTCCTCCTGCCCCGACATCCACTTCGGAGAAGGCAACAAAGCCTATCTCGGAGAGCGTTGTGTAGAAAAGGAAATTCGTTCGATGAAAGTGTCCTCGAAGGTGAGCCCCGTCGCGGCGTTGGCCTTTGTCCGGGCCTTCGTGGACGAAAAACTCCACGAAGCTGGCAGCAAAGGCCGCGTAGTCATGGACGGCCGCGACATCGGCACCGCCGTTTTCCCGGATGCCCAGCTGAAAATTTTCGTCACGGCCTCCGACGAAGTCCGTGCCCGCCGCCGCTTCGACGAACTCGTGCAAAAGGGTACGCCTACTC
Organism: Bacteroidales bacterium; assembly: GCA_017443025.1. GTDB lineage: Bacteria > Bacteroidota > Bacteroidia > Bacteroidales > UBA932 > Cryptobacteroides. The sequence continues at coordinate 162,190 of JAFSPG010000016.1, forward strand.
CCATGGAGGAGGTCCTGACCAATCTCAAGGAGCGCGATTACATCGATTCCCATCGCGAGACGAATCCTTTGCGTCAGGCTTCCGATGCCTTCGTGCTCGATAATTCCGACATGACACTTCGCGAGGAACTGACCTGGCTGCAGGGGGTTCTTCAGGGGCGTTTCGGTATCCTTCAATAATATGAATATCTCCGTCGAAATCGATGCCCGTTCCGGCTTTTGCGGGGGAGTGATCCGGGCCATAGAAGGCGCGGAAAAATTCCTCGCCGAGCACCCCGGCGAGCCCCTTTATTCCCTCGGAGAAATAGTCCATAACGAAGAGGAACTCAACAGGCTTTCGGCGAGGGGCCTTAAAAGCATCAGCCGCCTCGAAGAAGCTGATGCAACGGTTCTTATCAGGGCCCACGGCGAAGCTCCCCAGACCTACCAGAAGGCAAAACGACTCGGAATTCCGATTAAAGACTTTACCTGTCCTGTTGTTCTTAAGCTACAGGAAAGCATCCGCGACGCATATTCCCGCGTCAAGACAGAAGGAGGAGCGGTAGTCATCTTCGGTCGCCGAGGTCACGCCGAGATTCTCGGACTGCAGGGCCAGACGGACGGAAAGGCCGTTGTCGTGGAGTCTGTCGAAATGATGAAAGAAGCAGTCGCAAGCGGTGCGGTAGATGTATCCCGCCCTATAGAACTCTTCTCCCAGACCACCGGAAGCCCGTCGGTCTACGCCGCCGTCCAGGACTATCTCGGCTGCGTCATGTCCGACAGGAATCTGCTCAAGGTACACAGCACAATCTGCTCCCAGGTGCTTTCAAGGCACGAGCAATTGTCTGAATTCGCTTTTTCCCACGAGGTAATCATCTTCGTGTCGGGCCGTCAGAGCTCCAACGGTAAAGTGCTCTTCGACCTGTGCCGTGCCGTGAATTCCAGAAGCTATCTCATAAGTTCAGCTGAAGAAGTGGACCCCGAATGGTTCCGCGACGGCGACCGCATCGGAATATGCGGCGCCACTTCCACCCCCAGATGGCTATTGCAGGAAATAGCCTCGAAAATTTTGCAACTTGTCTGACAATTATTAACTTCGCACCCCGAAATCAAACCACATTTTTATGGCAACAACTGCAGATTTTAAAAACGGACTCTATCTGAATTTCAACGGAAAGCCCTGTTCAATCGTTTGGTTCCAGCACGTAAAACCCGGCAAAGGCCCCGCTTTCGTAAAGACCAAACTCCGCAACCTCGAGAATGGCCGAATCCTTGAGAATACCTTCACCGCCGGCGCCAAAATCGACACTATCACCGTCGAGCGCCGTCCTTATCAGTTCCTTTATGCCGATGAGGAAGGATTCAACTTCATGCACGAGGAAACTTACGAGCAGATTTCCCTCTCGAAGGATATCGTCGAAAACGCCGACCTCATGAAAGAAGGCCAGCATGTCGAGATGATGTTCGTTACCGAGCCTGAAGAAAGGTGCCTCACCTGCGAGCTCCCTACATATGTCACCCTCGAGGTTACTTACTCGGAGCCTGCCGTAAAGGGCAACACCGCATCTACCAGCGCCCTTAAAGAGGTCACCCTCGAAACCGGCGCCAAGATCATGGTTCCGCTCTTCATCAATACAGGAGAGAAAATCACCGTCAATACCACTGACAGAAGCTACGGACAGAGAGTCTAACGCTTTTCGATTTTGATTTGCTGAATCAGGTAGCTTGTACCCTGACGGCTGACGAATATCGTTACCTGAAAGGTCTCGCCGCCTGCCTTCAGCGCTCCGAGGGCATATTTGCTCGCATCCCGTCCGGCGGTGTGTTCGATATTGAAGGCCCGGGGAGCATATGAATCGAAGAACGACTTAAGAATTTGTTTCGCCTGGTTCTTGCTGGTATCGTTGGTAACCGAGAATACGGTTATCTCCAGATTATCAGAGAACCAGGCGGATAGTTTTTCTGCGTCACCCAGGCGTATGTATTTGGTGATAGGGTTGAATACGTCGTAATTGCCGCCGTTGGTCGCAGGCCTGTTCTGGGCAGCTGCGGCAGCAGAAAACAAAAGGGCGGAGACCGCCGCTATTACAAGAAAGCGTTTCAATACAAAAGGATTGTGAAACAAAAATTCTGCAAAATCCGAGCCAATTTTCTATATTTGCAAGGATAAAACGGACTTGCGGCCGATGAAAATCACTTTGCTGACCGTCGGTAAGACGGACATATCCTGGGTAAAGGAGGGATTGCAGATGTATGCATCCCGCCTTGTCCACTATGTTCCCTTCGCAGTAAGCGAGATTCCGGAGCTCAAGAATGTCTCCGCGCTGAGCCGTGAGCAGATCAAGCAGCGCGAAGGTCAGCTCATACTTTCTGCCGTCAGGCCCTCTGACGAAGTAATCCTGCTCGACGAGCACGGAAAAACCTTCAGGAGCCTCGAATTCGCCTCGTACATCGAGAAGAAACTCGTCGCAGGCCGCGACCTTGTTTTCGTGGTCGGGGGAGCCTATGGATTTTCGCAGGAGGTCTATGACCGCTCCGGAGGGAAAATCTCCCTTTCGGAAATGACATTCTCGCATCAGCTGGTAAGGGCGGTCTTTGCAGAGCAGCTTTACCGCGCCTTCACTATTCTTAAAGGAGAGCCATATCACCATGAGTAAGCGGATATCGAAAAGACTGATTTTCCTGCCGGCCCTCGTGCTGCTGGCTCTCGCCGTGTTCTTCCTGCGTCCAAGGGAAGATTACTCCGAAGAGACAGCCCGTTCCCTTTCCGCCCGCATTACAGAAAGGATAGGAATTCTTCAAGGGTATATGTCGTCTGCGATGGACTGTCCTGACGGAGAGTGGCTCAACCTCCCGGATCTTCCGGAAGATATGACCGTTTATCGTTATGTAGGTGATTCACTTCAGTCCTGGTGTCATCAGTTCCCCCTTGACAACGACGAAATCTTCGAGTCTCCGCTTTTAAAGCCGGCCGCCGGCCTGCGCCTTAGCAGCGAACCCTCTCCTCTGGCCGAAGTCGACACTACTCTGAAATTCATGAATTTCGGACCGAAGTGGTATCTCGTCAAAGGTCTCTCCGACGGAAGGAAATGCCGTTTTATCGGAGGCCTGGAGATTAAAAATACTACTGACGCCAATTCCGTCAACGGTATAAACAGGCGTCTCAAGGTGCCCGGAGTCTTCTCCGTTTATCCTCTGCATTACGGCGACGGCGCTGAAGTAGTCATTGCTGGTCGTCCGCTGATGAAGGTTATCCGCGAAAGCGCCGAGTCTGCCCCCATCCTCCCGGAAAGCGGCCTGTTCTCGCCCCTGCTTTACGCCGACGGCCCTGTTTTCTCCTCCCTCGGAGGCCTGCTGATAATCAATTTCGCCATCAGCCTCCTGTTTTTCATCCTTTATATTAATCGCCTGCGCCTGGTGCGCTTTTTCAGGCGGAAAGGTCTGAAGTTTTATACGGGAGTATTCGTCGGCATCGTCTTGACACTGCTGCTTACCGTTTTCTACATCAATCTCTCCTTCAAGAGCTTGATGGTAAATTCGAATATCTGCCTTGAGCTTTTCAAGATAAACGAGATTAGCTGGTACACGGTTTATGTATATCTGTCGTACGCTGTTCTTTCTTCGGCGGCCGTGCTCCTGCTGGTTCTCGTAAGGCCTTATCTCTCAGAGGTGGCCCATCTTCGGGTTAATTTCCTTTCAAAGACTTCGCGAGTGGTAATAGGCCTTGTCTGTGCCACCTGTTTCGTCACCATAACGGCCGTGAAAGGCCTTGACAGGGAGCAGAGCAGGGTACAGGTGTGGGCGAACCGCCTGGCCGTCGACAGGAATCTCGCCTTCGAACTCAAGTTGAGGGCAGTGGAGAATGCCATCGCTTCGGATGCTTTCATATCCACCGTAGCCCTTGAGCAAATGGACTACGCCATTCTTCTTAACCGCATCACCGAGAATTATCTCGGTAGAATGTCGCAGGATTATGACGTAGGTGTCTACATTTTCAAGGAGTCCGAAGGGGATCCGGCTGTAAGAAAATTCCTGATTGACAGGATTACCTCCGGCAGTCCCATCAATCCCGAATCCAGATTCGTATATTCCCGTTCGCCACAGGGACGCTCGCAATACACCGGACGCTTCCTCTATTACAGCTCCGCGTCAGGCCTGACAAATCTCTATCTGACCATAGAGTCCAAGCCGGAGAAATATGATATCGGCTATTCGGCTGTTCTGGGCAGTTCTGCTCCCGGCTCGATAGTGCTGCCGCATCAGTATTCCTTCGCAAGATACATTGGTGGCAAGCTAATCAGCTATAACGGCAATTATGCCTATCCTACCGTCATAGACGGCCGTTTTGCAAATCACGTGGATGATAGGATTCAGGTCGATGGATACGAGCATTTCATGAAGAATGTCTCCGACGAGGAACTGATAGTCATTTCCCGCCCTTCGCACGAGATGTCCAGCTACTTCGTGGCCGGTTTCATGGTGGCTCTGGGCGTGTTCTTCATACTCGGCATCATCGCAATGGGGCGCCGCCGGAGGAATGTGTTTGCCAATAACTATTTCAAGTCGACCATCAACATCGTGCTGTACTTCTCCCTCGTGGGGACGCTGGTGGTAATGGCGCTGATAAGCGTGTTGTTCGTATATCGCCGCAACGAAGCCAACGTGATGAACCTGATGACGACCAAAATCGGCACCATCCAGTCCATCGCCCAGGCCGGTTGCCGATACTACAAGTCTTATGAGGATTTCAGCACTCAGGCCGGAAGCCAGATGCTCACCGAAATCGCAGATTACACCAAATCCGACATCACCCTCTATACTCCGAAGGGAAAGGTCTTCAAATCTACCCGTCCGGAGGTCTTCGAAAGGATGATATGGGGCATGCGGGCCGATGAAGACGCCTACCGCAGCATAGTTTACGAGAAAAAACGCTACTTCATCCACAAGGAAAAGGTGCTCGGCCGTACTTACTATGCGATGTATGCGCCGGTAATCAACGGCGAAGGCAAGACCATCGCCATCCTTTGCTCACCCTATACCGATACCGGAATAGAGTTCCGCAACGAAGCCGTCTTCCACTCCCTGCTCATCATTACCCTGTTCTTCATCCTTCTGCTTCTGGCGCTCAATATTACCGGAAGGATAGTGAACCGGATGTTCGCGCCGCTCCTGGAGATGGGACGAAAGATGCTCTCGGCCCGCAGCGAAGGCCTGGAATACATCATATATGACCGTGAGGATGAAATCTCCACTCTGGTAAGGGCCTATAACCTTATGGTACGCGACCTCTCCGAGAGCAGCAAGCAGGTGGCCCAGGCCGAGCGCGACAAAGCCTGGAGCGAGATGGCCCGTCAGGTAGCCCACGAAATCAAGAATCCTCTTACTCCCATCAAGCTTCAGATTCAGAGGATTATCCGTCTGCGTGAGAAGGGCGATGCCGCCTGGAACGAAAAGTTCGATGCCATCGCTCCTGTCATCCTCGAGAGCATAGATTCCCTGACCGATACCGCCAACGAATTCTCCACCTTCGCCAAGTTGTACAGCGAGGAGCCCGTGGATATAGACCTCGACCGACTCATCGCCGACCAGGTTGCCTTGTTCGACGGCCGTGGCGGAATCCACATCCAATATATAGGTATGCAGGGAGCCCGGATAGAGGGTCCCAAGCCTCAGCTAACGCGCGTGATGGTTAATCTCCTTGCCAATGCGGTTCAGGCGGTTGAGAATCTGCAGAAGGAAGAGGCCGATAGCGGCGATCCCGTGCGCGACGGGCAGGTACTGGTGTCGCTGCGCCTGAGCAGTCGTGAAGGTTTCTACGACGTGGTGATTGAGGACAACGGACCCGGAGTCAAGGATGAGAACCGCGCGCGCCTCTTTACCCCGAATTTCACCACCAAGAGCAGCGGTACGGGCCTCGGTCTTGCAATCTGCAAGAACATTCTCGAACGTTGCGGAGGGGATATCTACTACAGCCGTTCCTTTACCCTCGGCGGCGCCTGCTTCACCTTCCGCCTCCCAAGAAAGTCTTGAACTTGATAATCCCGATTTTTCAGTGCGGAACAATTGTTTGGGATTTGTGGAGAAATAATGTATATTTGCACTGCTTTTTTCGGCGAGGCCGGAAAAGTGGACGGTTCCGTAGCTCAGTTGGATAGAGCAACAGCCTTCTAAGCTGTGGGTCCCGCGTTCGAGTCGCGGCGGAATCACAAAGAACAGAGCCTTCTATGACCATCAAGGAAGCGATATTCGCCGGCAGCAGTACCAAAGTACAGGAAAAGCCGAAAGAGCGGCTTCCTGAGTTTGCCTTCATAGGCCGTTCGAATGTCGGTAAATCTTCCCTGATCAATTCTCTCTGTAACAGCCGTAAGCTGGCCAAGACTTCGTCGGCTCCCGGCAAAACGAGGCTGGTCAATCATTTCAGAATCAATAAATCCTGGTATCTGGTCGATCTTCCCGGCTACGGCTATGCCAAGCTGAGCGCTAAGGAAAGGGAAAAGCTCGAGGAGGTTATCAGAGTGTATCTGAACCATTCGGCGGAGCTGAGGCATCTGTTCGTGCTGATTGATTCCAGGCACGATGTGCAGAAGGCCGACCTTGAGTTCATCGGCGAACTCGCCGGCAGCGACATTCCCTTCTCCGTAATCTTTACCAAGGGCGACAAACTTGGCCCCGTCGCCAGGGAAAAGCAGCTGAGCAGGAACAGGGAGCAGATTTCAGCCCTGTGCGAAGAAGTTCCGGCGTTCTTCGCAAGCTCGTCTGAAACCGGCCTGGGAAAAGAAGAAATCCTCACTTACATTGAAAATCTTCTAAAAACAGAATAACAATGTCCAATTATCATCGAATGGCGATTTTTGCCTGCACATCATCGAATGGTTTTGCAGAGAAAGTAGTCGAGGAACTCAATGCTATCCGCTATCCGGAGGAAGATATCCTTCATCTGGGCGCGCTGACAACGACCAGATTCAGCGACGGAGAGTTTCAGCCTACGTTCAATGAAAGCGTTCGAGGAGCGACTGTCTTCTTGATTTCATCGACCTTCCCTCCGGCAGACAATCTTATGGAGCTTCTCCTTGCCATTGATGCCGCAAAGCGCGCTTCGGCCGACAAAGTGATTGCTGTCACTCCCTATTTCGGCTGGGCCCGCCAGGACAGAAAAGACAAGCCTCGCGTTTCCATCGGCGCCAAGCTGGTGGCCAACCTGCTCAAGGCGGCCGGCGCAGACCGCGTAATGACCTGCGACCTTCACGCCGACCAGATTCAGGGCTTCTTCGATTTCCCCGTCGACCATCTTTACGGAAGCAAAGTCTTCATACCCTATATCAAGGCCATGGGTCTGGAGAATCTCTCCATAGCCGCTCCGGATATGGGTGGAGCCAAGAGGGCTAATGCATATGCCAAGGAGCTTGCCTGCCCGGTCATCATCTGCCACAAATCCAGGGAGAGGGCCAACGAAGTGTCGTCCATTACCGCCATCGGAGATGTCGAGGGCCGCAACGTCATCATTGTAGATGATATGATTGATACTGCCGGTACCCTCCGTAAAGCCGCCGATGTATTGATGGAAAAGGGAGCGGCTTCGGTTCGCGCCTGTGCCACTCACGCCGTCCTTTCCGGCGCAGCATACGAGAATATCGCCGCTTCCGCGCTCAAGGAAGTATTCGTCACGGATACAATTCCGCTGAGCGACGATCCTTCCAAGGATAAGAGCAAGATAAAGGTGATTTCTATGACGAAGACCTTCGCGAGAATTATCCACAGAGTCTTCAATTACGAAGAGATAAGCTCCGAATTCGTACACTGATACCATGCTTAAAGTTCTCCTGGCAGCCGCCATCATCATTGGTTTCGGCGTATTCATAATGAGCTTCAACATCATCTTCCGCGGAAAGGAGTTCCCGAAGAGCGATGTTGGTTCGAATGAGAATATGCGAAAGATGGGAATTCGCTGCTTCAAGGATGATGATGCGGAACTGCACCGCCCCGGAGGCCCCAGGAAGAAGGCAGGATGCACGGGAGAATGGAGCGAAGACTGCTCCGGCTGTGCCCTGTACGAGATAGATAAACCTAACAAAGCATAACAAATGAGCCTTTTAGCCATAGTAGGCCGGCCTAATGTCGGCAAATCGACACTCTTCAACCGCCTGGTGGGAATGCGCCAGGCCATCGTTGACGAAACAGCCGGTGTTACCCGCGACCGTCACTACGGCAAATGCGAATGGTGCGGACACGAATTCTCCGTGGTGGATACCGGCGGATGGTCCTCGGGCAGTGATGATGCCTTCGAGGAAGAAATCCGCAAGCAGGTGGTGATTGCGATAGAGGAATCTGACCTGGTTCTCTTTATGGTTGAGGCTGGCACGGGCATTACCGATTATGATGCAGAAATCGCCGACCTTCTCCGCCGTAGCGGCAAGCCCGTGGTGCTTTGCGTCAACAAGGTGGATTCGGGTGATAAAATCTTCGATACCTATCAGTTCTATTCTCTCGGGCTCGGCGAAATCTGGAGCATTTCATCTGCCAATGGCAGCGGTACCGGCGACCTCCTCGACGAGATTGTACGCCTGCTGCCTGAGGAGTCATCGGAGGTGGATCCCTACGAAGGGCTCCCGCATATCGCAATAGTGGGTAAGCCGAACGTGGGCAAGTCGTCCCTGACCAACGCCCTCCTCGGAGAAGACCGCAATATCGTCACTCCGGTGGCCGGCACTACCCGCGACTCCATCTCCAGCCATTACAACAAGTTCGGCCACGAATTCATTCTGGTGGATACCGCCGGAATGCGCCGTAAGACCAAAGTCTCTGAAGATCTTGAGTTCTATTCGGTGATGCGGGCCATCAGGGCTATCGAGCATGCCGATGTATGTATCCTTATGGTGGATGCTGCCAATGGAATCGAGGCTCAGGATATGGCCATCTTCAACCTTATCCAGAAGAACAAGAAGGGCTGCGTGGTGGTGGTCAACAAGTGGGATACCATCGAAAAGGACTCCAAGACGATGAAGGTTTATACCGAGGGTATCAAGGCCCGTCTTGCTCCTTTCAACGATGTGCCCATCATCTTTACATCGGTTACCGAGAAACAGAGGATTCTCGATGTGCTGGATGCTACCGCCAGGGTTTATGACAATTACAGCAGGAAGGTTCAGACTTCCGTTCTCAACGAAGTGATGCTCCCGGAAATCGAGAATTATCCTCCGCCGGCATGGAAGGGAAAGTATATCAAGATCAAGTTCATCACGCAGCTGCCTACGGCCTGCCCGACTTTTGCCTTCTTCTGCAATCTGCCGCAATACGTCAAGGAGCCGTACAAGCGCTTCCTGGAGAACAAGCTCCGTGAGCACTTCGATCTCACCGGTTGCCCCGTCCAGATCTTCATCCGTCAGAAATAACCTTCTCGGGCTTCGCCGGGTATGGCAGTAGTCTCCGGAATGGTACGCCCCTGCGGGGCTATCCCACCACCTTGCCTTACGGCGGTGGTCCCCCCGTTCACGAGGCCACGGGCGGCCACGCCATCCGAAGGCTACCGCCATACCCTTCCAATGGCCTTCGCGAAGAGGGAAAAAGTTTTCTCGGGCAGAAAAATGCCCTCGAAAATCTTTTCCCCTCTTCTCCACCATCCCCACGCACACATAGTCTTATCCTGAAAACTTTTAAGGATTTGCGACTATGGTTTTTGGAATCTGCAACCTTCGGGCTTGACGGAATGCGGGCGAAATGGGTATCTTCGCAAAGCTATCGTCCGAAAGGTTACAATTTTTAAATATCAAATCATGCGAAAAATTAAATGTTTATGGCTCTGTGCAGCCGCCATGCTCTCCGTCATGGTAGCCTGCAGCAAGAGCGACAAAGAAGAACCGGCACCGGTTCACGTCATCACCACCTTTGAAGAATTCAACGGAACGACTCAGGTCAATCCCACTCTGGTCCTCCAATCCGATATTCAAGGTGCTGCTTACATCACCCGGGCAGACGGCATCGTTGATTTTAACGGCCATTCCGTGGATTACCTTTATCTGCAGAATGATGTCCTGAACAAGAGCATTACTCTCAAGAAAGGTGTCGTGAAACTCCGCGTTGACGGCGAGGATGCATGGTTCGATGTTTTCAAGGGTACCGTCATATTGGAGGATATGACCTTTGAAAATGAGTTCTATACCGACGGTCATCATATCGAAATCAAAAGCGGTACATACCATAGAATCTGTACTTTCAAGAAAGATGACGCTCCCGGTGACGTCGTCATTTATGGCGGAAAATTTGGGTCTCATTTTGATGACAACCCGGACGTGCTCGACAGGAAAGGCTCATTCCTCATTTATGGTGGAAAGTACGCCTTCAATCCTGCAGTTTATGAAGGGAGCAACATTACCATCGCCGACGGATATTCCGTACAATCCAATACGGACAGCGACAGCGCAACATACCCGTATGTCGTATATGTAGGAAGCGACAATACTCCTAAGGCAATTGACCTCGGACTCTCGGTCAAATGGGGCGACCGTAACCTCTGCGCCGACTCTCCCGAGGCAGTAGGTGCTTTCTATTCCTGGGGTGTAACCTCCATGAATAACTATGGATGGTGGGATACCTATCCTTATGGCAGCAGTGCCAATACCCTTACCAAGTACAACTTTAATCCTGAATACGGTTTGGTTGACATGAGGTCTGTAATTGGAGAATCTGATGATGCCGCCCGTGCGGCTTTGGGTGGCTCCTGGCGTCTGCCGACATTGGCCGATTTGGAGGAGCTCTTTACCGGTTGCGACCTCGCTTATTCCGAAACCGGAATCACGCTTACTGCCAAGTCCGGGCAGGGCAGTATTTTCCTGCCGCTTACAGGTGTTAAAATAAGTGGTGATTTAAAAAATAGCAATATTGGTTATTATTGGATGAATGCTCTTTCACCTGATCCAAGCCGGGCATGGCATCTCACTTTTACAGGTGAAGGTATAGACCTTGCGGCCAATCAGCGTTGCTATGCGATGCCGATCCGTCCTGTTCAGGGAGCATACATTCATGTGAGCGGCGTTTCAATCAAGGAGGCGTCATACGAAGTTTTTCCTGATGAGTCTGTATGGGTGGATGCCATTATTTCTCCTAAGGATGCTTTTGAACCCGGCTTGACGTGGACTGCTTCCGACAATACCGTCGTTTCACTGGTTCCCGACCTTTTCTCCAGGAAGTGCAAGGTAACCGGCCTTAAACCGGGGAAAGTAACTCTTACAGCCAAAAGCGTTGACGGAGGATTTTCTGCATCCTGCGCGGTTACGGTCAAATCAAATGCTATTGACCTTGGCCTTTCTGTCAAATGGTCAAGATTGAACCTGGGCGCTACGGCTCCCGATGAGTACGGCGGTTATTTCGCCTGGGGCGAAACTACAGCCAAGTCGAATTTCGGCTGGAATAACTATAAATGGACCGGCGGATCCGGATATACAAAATACAACGATACTGATGGCAAGACGGTACTTGATCTCGAAGATGATGCAGCACGCGTACAGCTGGGCGGTACATGGAGAATGCCTACCGCCACAGAAGTCCAGCAACTTGTAGCTACGGCGAACAATGCTAATTATCAGCACAAATGGTATGATGCAGGGGAGAAATACAGCACTGCCGGCTTGGAGATTACTTATCTTGTAAACGGCAACAGTATTTTCCTTCCGGCTTCTGGCACGATAAGCGGTTCGGAATATATGGTTGATCCGGGGAAAACAGGTAACTATTGGTCGTCGTCTGTATTCGGTATGACCTGCGACTATGGCATAGTGGCATCGTTCGATATGGGTAATAAAGATTTTGCCAGAAATGAGACAACCCGCTACCTTGGTGTATCGATTCGCCCGGTAACGGAATAATTCTTATCTTTACGGCATGAAGTGTCGTGCCCTTATCATTGCAGTCTTCCTTTTTTCTGCCTGTCAAGGCGGAGAAAAGGATTCTGCTATACTTGAGCACGAAGGCCTTCGCTATCTTCCCCTGCAGACCGAACGCCTGCCGGATATGCCTTCGCCGCGCACCGGCCATGTGCTGTTGCCTTTCGGTGACGGATTCATGGCGGTCGGGGGGCATACTACTGGTTTTGTGCCGGTGGCGCAGGCTGATATCTTCCATTCGGGCAAGTGGACGACTGTCCCGACTCTTTATCCCCATGACACTCCGTTCGGTCTTACTCTTAAAGACAGGCGCATCGTCATCGGTGGCGGATACGCGGAATGTTTCGGCATAGGTCAGAGCTGGGGCGTCGAATGTTTCGACCCGGAAACCTGGCAGTTCTCGCCATTGCCGATACTTGGTCGTAAAAGAGCCCACGCTTCTGCTCTTGAGATGAGCGGTAACCTCATAATCAGTGGCAACTGGTGGGCTCCCGACGATGTGGAGCAGTATTGCTTTGATGATTATAAGCGTTCAGCTTCGCTCTTGCCGGAGGGCAGATCCTATCCATTCATTTTGCGTTCTGATATTGATAATGCACTGATTTTTAGCGCTTACACCGAATACAGCAAGCCGGCATCTCCTGTGGTGGACCGCCTGAAAGGCGGCAGCTTCGAGGTGCCGCTGCTCAAGGAATGGATTCCGTATGCTTCCATAAACCACGGCCCGTATCCCGAAGGGGGATTTATCGGAGATATGTCAACGGGTCGGTTCTCGTATCTCGTACATGTTACCGACACCTCTCGTTCCCACTCGGCCCTTGTTACGGTAAACGGGGAGAATTTTTCTCTTCTGAAGACAGAGCAGCCCATTCCTTCCGAGGGTCCCTGGGGTGCAATTCAATATGTCGATTACGCTCACGTCGACAGGTCTTCCCGTATTGCATGGCTTCTGGGAGTTGATGACTCCTTGAGGTTCTATCTGGCTGGCGTCGACTATGCTTCCGAAAAGCCGTGTGTGTCGATGTATTATACGGAGCCGATCTTGGAAGTAGGCCGCACTCCGAATGCCAGGTTGCTTCCCGACGGGCGTATTGTTCTTTGTGGAGGGCTCGGTGAATCAAACTACGAGCCTTTCGGCGGAGTGTATGTTTTATCTCCGGTGAAAATCTCCGTTTCTCAGGGTTTTCCTGCATGGGCTGGATTGCTCATCGGGGCATTTATCCTGCTCGGTGCAGGAATCGTGTATGGGAAGCGCCGCTCCGGCGCCAAGGCTTCGCCGGCGCCGGCCGCACCGCCGAGCATGGCTCAAAGAATAGACTCTCTTATGCGTGAAAGGCAGTTTTTCAGGAAGCCGGACCTGCGGCTTGCTGATGTCGCCCACGAGCTGGGTACCAACAGCACTTATGTGTCTGCCTGTATAAACAGCGAGAACGGAGTTTCGTTCCCTGATTATGTCGCCGGTTTCCGCGTGCGCTATGCTCAGGAACTGCTGCGAAAGGATTCTGATAAAACAATGGCTGAAATCGCTGCCGAATCCGGTTTTTCCAACGAGAAATCCTTCCTCCGTACCTTCAAGGCCCAGACCGGCCTCACCCCCTCCCAATTCCGCGACTCCCGCTCCTAATCCTCTTCCATTGTCCGTCGCGAAGCGGGAAAAAGTTTTCTCGGGCAGAAAAATGCCCTCGAAAATCTTTTCCCCTCTTCTCCGCCATCCCCACGCACACAGTATTATTCTGAAAGAAGTTGACTCAACTAAGCGAGAGACAGGGGGTTTTCAGGGGGGTACGCCCCCCTGAGTATAAAAGGAATGCGGACGCGCAGCGGCCGCATCTCCACAAAAAGGTCTGAGGATGCCCTCAGACCTTTTTGTGGAGATGGGCGGACTCGAACCGCCGTCCAAACACCGCTTCCATCGGCTTTCTACAAGCTTATTCTTCCATTGATTGTAGGGGAGAGGCTGCCGGAAGACGGGCCACCTGAGCCTTAGCCTTTAAATCTTGGCCGGCTTTAAAGGCGTCCGCCGGGGCATCCCGTTCTTGATGATACCCTCTGGTCGGACGATAACGGGCGGAAAGTCCGGAGGATACTCGTCGGCGACGCAGCCTTGGCGTCGCGGATTAAGTTAAACTGACTACAGTTTAAGCAGCGAGTGCGTAGTTGTTGTTGCCAACTGAATTTTTGGAGGTCGGGATTAACGGGCCGCCCTGCAGCGCCCGGCTTGCTTACCGGCAGAGGTCAATGCTGTCAAAACCAAAACATCCCCATTGCCGCGGAAACTGTTGTTTCCGTATTTCAGATGCAAAGATAGGGCAAAAAGTGACAAAAGAAATGGAATATTCCCGAATTTTTGCGATATTTGTATGATATAACTTTAAAGACATAGTTATGAGAAAATTCTTATTCGCATTCTTTTCACTTGCCGCAGGGCTCTGCCTCCAGACTTCCTGCATCGAAGATGAATACGATCTCGACAAAGAGATTGACAAGACCATAGAGCTCAAGAACTTCACAGTAGTCCTTGACAAAACATACAAGGTGGTGGCTAAAGACCTTATCCTGCCCAAGTGGCTCATTGGGGTTACCGGATGGATAAAAGGTGCCTCCCGCGAATTTACCTTCGACAACGGAGAAGTCGGAACGTTTGATATTGACGGCATTTCTGAAGAGCTTTCCCTTGAGTACGGCTTCACGCACGTCATTGCTACCATGGACGTTGAGAATTCCCTTTACACCGGATTCTCCATAACGGCCAATGCCCTGGACGCAAATAAGAATGTGATTGAGGATATTGTCGCAACCTGCGATCCTGCCGTCATTAAACCCGGAATGAACGAGAAAGTAAAGGTTGAGATTAAATCCATCAAAGGCGAGGAAATACATCTCGACGATGTGCGTCTTACCCTTTACAGCCAGACGGAGAAGGTCGTTCTTTACTTCGACAGCTACATCGAGGTCAGCAACATTGTGCTGAGCTTCCCTGAGGGCGTAGTCAAGTACGATATTGATTAGGAGGGCCGCGTCATGAAAAGAATCATAATTTCAATAGCAGCCCTCGCGGCGGCATTCTCGGCCTCCTACGCTCAGGATTTCCAGACGGGATACTTCATGGACGATTATATCTTCGCCTACAAGATGAACCCCGCCCTGCGTCCGGAAAAGAGTTTTGTTAGCCTCCCGGTCATCGGCGGATTCTCTGTGCGCACTAACGGAAATATCGGCATCGACAATCTCCTCTTCCCCCTCTCCAACGGCAAGCTCGGCACCTTTATGCATCCCGAGGTCAGCGCTGAACGCTTCCTCGGCCCTCTGAGTAGCCGCAACAAGATTTCCGCCGGAGCCGGCGTGAACATTCTCTCGCTGGGTATAAAAAGGGCGAGGATTTATCATACCCTTGATATCAGTGTCCGCAGCATAAACGGAATGTCCGTGCCTTACAAGATGTTCTCTTTCCTCAAGGAAGGAGTCGATGGCAGGGTAGACATCCCTCACGTTGACTTTGCCTCCAGCGCATTTGTCGAAGCGGCATACGGCGCATCATTGAAAATCAATGATAAAATTACCGTCGGCGCCCGCATCAAGGGCCTTGTGGGCCTGGCCAATGCCAAGATGAGGATTGACAATCTCTCGGTTACTTCCCGTGACGGTGTCTGGACGGTAACGGCCAACGGTACCCTCAAGGGCGCATTCAAGGGTGTTTCGACTCCTGTAAAGCAAAGCGATCACGGAACGGAGATTATCGATATCGATCAGTTGATAGATGATATCGACAACATCAACAAACCTGCCGGCTTCGGCGGGGCCATCGACCTCGGAGTTACTTACAAGATACTCCCCAAACTCGAACTTTCGGCCTCGATAACCGACCTCGGCGGCATCAGATGGAAAAACAATATCAACGGCTGCACTGGAAAGAATTCCTGGGTATATGACGGCGACAGCGACGATCTCCTTGACGAACTGTCAAAACTCTTCGAATTCCAGCCTCAAAATCCCGACAAAAAGTTCGAGATGCTGCCTACAACCATCCGCCTGGGTGCCAAATATGACATCCTCCCTATGCTGAAGGGTGGACTTTTGCTGACTCACGGCTTCGGTGTCGTCCCGTGGAGCGAGGTCAGGGCCTCTGCTAACCTTGCCCTCTGGAAGGCCGTCAATTTAACCGGTGCAGCCGCTGTCGGCACCTTTGGTTTCTCCTGGGGTATGGCTGCGGCCTTCGATATGAAGTTCCTCAACCTCTTCATCGGCATAGATTCCCTGCCTACCAGGTATACACCTCAGTATCTCCCGCTCGGAAAGCCCAACCTCGCGCTCTCCTGCGGCTTGAATATAACCTTCTGATATGCCCAAGATTTCAAAAAGGGGCATGGAAATGCCCGCTTCGCCAATCAGGAAACTTGTTCCCTTCGCCGACGCCGCCAAGGCCCGCGGTATAAAGGTTCTGCATCTTAATATCGGACAGCCTGATTTGCCGACTCCACAGAAAGCGCTTGATGCCCTGAAGCATATCGACCGCAAGACCTTGGAATATACCCATTCCCAGGGTATGCTTTCGCTCCGCGAAAAGCTTGCAGGCTATTATAAGAAATACGATGTCGCCCTCGACCCCGACGAAATGATTATCACCGACGGTGGCTCCGAGGCCCTTCTTCTTGCGTTCCTGGCCTGTATGGACGAGCGCGACGAAGTGATTACCGTTGAGCCTGGCTACGCCAATTACCATGGCTTTGCGGCAATGGCGGGCATTACGGTAAAGACGGTTACATCCCGCATTGAAGACGGTTTCGTTCTGCCTCCGGTCGAGGCTTTCGAGGCGGCCATCACCCCTCGTACTAAAGCCATACTGATTTGCAATCCCAACAACCCTACAGGCTATCTTTATACCGAGGATGAACTCCTAAGACTCAGGGATATAGTCAAGAAACACGACCTTTTCCTGCTCTCCGACGAAGTTTACCGTGAATTCGTTTACAACGGCCAGCCCTACAGAAGCGCAATGACGCTCGAGGGGATAGAGAATAACGTTATTCTCATTGATTCCGTGTCGAAGAGATATTCAGAATGTGGAATCAGGGTAGGCGTGGTGGCTTCCCATAACAAGGAGGTCATGGAGATGGCCCTCAAGTTTGGCCAGAGTCGCCTTTGCCCGCCGCTTCTGGGCCAGATTGTGGCGGAAGCCTCTATCGAAGGCACGGAGGAGTATTCCAAAGCCTGTTTTGATGAATACAAGGCCCGCCGCGACTTCTTTATCGATGGTCTGAACAAGATTCCGGGGGTGTACAGCCCTGTGCCGGAGGGGGCCTTCTATACCGTGGCCAGCCTTCCTGTCGATGACGCCGAGGCCTTCTGCCAGTGGTGCCTTACCGATTTCAGCTACGAGGGATATACCATCATGATGGCTCCCGCGGCCGGGTTCTATGGCAATCCCGAGCTCGGGCGCAGGCAGGTCCGTCTGGCTTACGTCATCTGTAAGGAGGAACTTGCCATTGCCCTGAAGGTGCTTGAGCACGCCCTCGCCGCATATAATGCTTAACGAGAAATTAATAGCGACATTCAAGGCTTTCGCCGCATTTTGCGAGAGGGAAAGCCTGAGCTATTATATGGCCTACGGCAGCGCCATAGGTACGGTGCGCCACAAGGGGATGATACCCTGGGACGACGACATCGACGTCTTCATGCCGATGCCCGACTTCAAGCGTTTCATCGGTATGACGGCGCCGGAGGGCTACGAGATAGCGCATCTGAAGGAGGAGGGGATAAACTATCCTTTCACCTACGGCAAGTTCTGCGACCTGTCTTCGACTGTATGGGAGCAGCGGAAGTATCCTGCGCTTCTTGGCGTATTCGTCGATGTCTTTCCACTCTATCCCGTTCCTTATGAAAAGGCACATGAACTCAGGGTGGAGTACACCAAAAGGCTGGTAGCCTACAAGAGAGGTATGCGCAGGCACAGTCTGTCTGCCTGGATGAACGCCGGACTGCACGACAAACTGGCCGCAATCCAGGACCTTCTCTACTATCGACATATATGCCGCCGGAGCAAGCGCAGGCTGCTCGAGTATGATGCCTTCGTCCAGAAACTCAGCGGCGACGCATATATCATTTACGACAATTTTTCGGGCGATGAAAAGGTTCTCTATCGCGGAGAACTTTTCGACGGGCCTGCCCTTTACGGAGATTTTGAAGGCATCAAGGTGCTGCTTCCCTGCGGTAACGATGCCCTTCTCCGCCAGATTTACGGCGACTATATGACTCCGCCTCCGGTAGAAAAGAGGGCTTCGTGGCACCATCACTACTTTATGGACCTTAACCGCAGATTGACGCTCGCCGAGGCGAAGGCGGCCGTCAGGAAGGAGGGAAGATGAGGGTACTCTGGTTCACCAATGCCTTTGCTACAAAGTATTACGGCTACGGCTGGGTGTCGTCGCTGGAGGAGAAGGTGAGCCCGCTGGTAACGCTGAAAGTGGCCAACGTCAAGCCTGAGGATTCCCGCAAGTCACGAATAAAAAAACTCTTTTTCGGCTTCGGCGCCGAAGATAGATATCTTTGCAAAAAGTATCTTGAAGTCGTTGAGGAATTCAAGCCTGATATCATTCAAATTTTCGGAAGCGAACACGCCTTCGGCCTCATCGCCGACAAGGTCGACTGCCCGGTAATCTTGCACGTACAGGGCATAATGGGGCCTTATTTCAAGGCATATATGCCTAAGGGGATGTCATGGGGCAGTTATATCCTTTCCGCAGGAAGTTTCGGCGAGGCTGTGGGGCGGCTTTATACCTTGAGGCGCTGGCGCCATGCCGTTCGTCGCGAGAAAAAGATTCTTGGCCTCGTGCAGAACTATCTCTGCCGTACTTCCTGGGATAAAGCCGAAACTCTCAAGGCTCACCCCGGGGCGAAGATTTTCGAGGGCGGGGAAGTGCTCAGGAGGGAATTCTACGCCGCGTCTCCGGCAGTGGAGCGCCACGGCGGAAAGTTTACCATAGTTACCACCATTTCAGAGCCTCCGTACAAGGGTATGGATCTGGTTCTCCGTGCCGGTAAATTATTGAAAGATAAAGGTCTGGAGTTTTGCTGGAAAGTCTATGGCGATGTGTCTCCGTCGTATTTTGAGAAGCGCACTGGTACCAGCTGTGACGAGGCGGGAATAACGCTCTGCGGGGTGGCTCCTGCCTCGGTGCTTGCCGGAGAACTTGCAGCCTGCGACGTTTACGTCCATCCGTCTTACATAGACAACAGCCCGAACAGTGCCTGCGAGGCGCAGATGATGGGTGCTCCGGTAGTTGCGGCCGCCGTGGGCGGCGTGCCGTCGCTCGTGGAAGAGGGCCGTACCGGCCTGCTCTTCCCCTCCGGCGACGCCACTGCTCTCGCGGCGGTGCTGGAAAGATTTTTCGACTCTGCTCTCCGGGCTCCTCTCGAAATTACAGGTAAAGCAGCCCGCGCGGTAGCACAAAAGCGCCACGACCCTGAGCGAATCGTGGCGGAACTTATGTCTGTTTACAAGGAGCTACTTTCCACGACGCTCCCTGCGTGATTTCCTGAGGGAAGAAGCGCTCTCGATTATCATGACGTCTCCCATTATCGCCCTTGCGGCGAGAATGTCGAGAATGATGCAAATTGCCGGGAACACTGCCGGAAGGCGGAAAACCCAGCCACTTTCTTCAGCCGTAAAATACATCGATGCTACCCATATCTGCAGTCCAAGGGTAATAAGTGCTGATAGCCCTGCCGTACGCATCTGGAAAATCAACTGCTTGTAGGTAAAGAGTGTAAGCAGATTCAGAAGCAGTATGACGATAAGAAGGATGAGAAGAGGAAGATGTCCGGCGTATGTGAAGTCGCCGGCGATTTCGCCGTCAGGTCCGTACAGTACTGCGAGGTCGGAGCATAACATCACGACCGAAAGAATGGTAGAAAGGATTATATAAAGGGTTTGAATTCTCTGCCACATAAATGTATTGGTTTTTTAGCATCGCAAAAATAGGAATAATCAAAATAAAAACCTATATTTGTTCTTTATTGATAAAGCTAATATGCCATGAGAATACCTGAATCAGAACTTATCATCAACGCCGACGGCTCCGCCTTCCACATCCATATCAAGCCTGAGGAACTCGCCGACAATGTCATCCTCGTCGGAGACCCCGGCAGGGTAGATATGGTAGCGTCATTCATGACCGACATCGAGTTCCGTCACGAGTCCCGCGAATTCGTTTCTACCACCGGAAAGTATAACGGCAAGCGCATCACAGTACTGTCTACCGGTATCGGCCCTGACAATATCGATATTGTAGCCACCGAACTCGATGCTCTCGCAAATGTCGACTTCAAGACCCGCGAGGTCAAGCCGGAGCACCGCCGTCTCAGCATCCTCAGAATCGGCACCTGCGGCGCAATCCAGCCTGATATTCCTATCGGTTCCTGCATTCTTTCGCATATTTCAATCGGCCTCGACGGCCTCCTGAACTGGTATGCCAACCGCGAGAATGTCACCATCCCCGACATGGAAGAGGCTTTCAAGAAGCATGTCGGCTGGGACAAATACCTCCCGTCGCCCTACTTCATCAAGGCCAGCGACAAAATGATTGAAAAGTTCAAGGATGTTACCGTAAAGGGCGTCACCCTCTGCGCCGGCGGTTTCTATGGTCCTCAGGGCCGTGTAGTCCGTCTGCCTCTGGCTATGCCTGACATGGTTTCCAAATTCGAATCATTCCGCTTCGGAGAGTGGCGGATTACCAACTTCGAGATGGAAGGCTCGGCCCTTGCCGGCCTTGCCCGCCAGCTCGGCCACGATGCCGTAACCCTGTGCTGCGCCATCGCCAACCGTCACCTCAAGAGCAGCAACCCTGATTATAAGGCTCTGGTCCGCAATATGGTTCAGCTCGCTCTTGACCGTCTTACCGCCTAAATTTCGAAAAAATGGATATTCGGGTATCCGGACACCTTAACGAGATAGTGACTTACGCCAGGGAAGAAGCCCTCAGGACCGGCAGCTACGGCATAGGCCCCGACCATCTCTTCCTCGGCATCATACGTCACGCCGAGAATGACGCTTCTACGGCCCTGTCGGCCCTGGAAGTCGATTTGCAGCAGTTCAAATCGTTCATCGACAGCCGGATATTCACAAACGAAAAGATTCCGTATTCCCAGCTTGAGCAGATAACCTTCTCGAGAGCCGCACAGAACGTGCTGAGCCTGACCGTACTCGAAGCCGGACGGCTTCGAAGCGCGGAAGCAGGCGCCATGCACCTGCTTCTGGCGCTCTGCCGGACCTCCGGCAGCTACGGCCAGGCCTTCCTCCGCAACGTCGGGGTTGACTACAGCCGCATCCTCTCATGGATGAACGAGAACGGAATGATAAGCCGTGAGGCCCCTTCCGAAGGTAAGGAAGTATCGTATAACTCCGAGGAGGAAGCTGCCGCCAATCAGGAGCAGGCCGCACCGGAAAAGGATTCTGCCGCAGATCTGGAGGAATTCGGCTACGACCTCACCCGTGCTGCCCGCGAAGGAAAGCTGGACCCCGTGGTTGGCCGCGAGCAGGAAATCTCACGAGTGATTGAAATACTCGGCCGCCGCAAGAAGAACAATCCGATGCTGATAGGCGCACCCGGAGTAGGGAAGAGCGCCATAGTAGAGGGCATAGCCCTACGCATTGCTTCCGGCGAGATATCTCCTTCGCTGGCAAAGAAGCGTATCATTTCTCTGGATATAGCTTCGGTCGTGGCCGGCACGAAATATCGCGGAGATTTCGAGAAGAGAGTCAAGACAATCATCGCCACGGCATCAGCAGACCCTGATTTGGTGCTGTTCATTGATGAATTCCACACTATAGTAGGAGCCGGAGGCGCTCAGGGCAGCCTGGATGCAGCCAATATGCTTAAACCGGCCCTTGCCCGCGGAGAAATCCAGTGCATTGGCGCCACCACGATGGACGAATTTGCCAAAATCGTCGAGAAAGACGGTGCCCTTGACCGCCGCTTCCAGAAAATCGTGGTAGAATCGCCCGACGTGCAGCAGTCCATAGCAATCCTTGATAAGCTCCGCCCCAATTATGAGCAGTTCCACGGCGTAACGTACATTCCTGAGGCCATAAAGGCCTGCGCCGTGCTCACAGACCGCTACATCAGCGATAAATCCCTCCCTGATAAAGCTATTGACGCAATGGATGAAGCCGGCTCGATGGTCCGTCTGAAAGCCGCGCGTGGAAAGCGGGGCACGGAAGTTACCCGCGAAGATATTGCTACCGTCGTCTCCAAGATGACCGGCATCCCGGTTAATAAGGTGGCGGAGAGCGAGGCGGCTCGTCTGATGAAGATGGAAACCCGTCTCAAGTCCAGAATTATCGGACAGGATGCCGCCGTGGATACTATAGTCGGAGCCATTCGCCGCAACCGTGCCGGTCTCAAGGACCCCAACAGGCCTATCGGTTCCTTCCTTTTCTTCGGCCCTACCGGAGTGGGCAAGACACAGCTCGCAAAATGCCTTGCCGAGCTGCTGTTTGACTCCGAAGAGAACATAGTCCGTATCGACATGAGCGAGTATATGGAGAAGTTCGCCGTATCCCGCCTCATAGGAGCTCCTCCCGGATATGTCGGCTACGAAGAAGGCGGGCAGCTCAGCGAGAAAGTGCGCCGCAAGCCGTATTGCGTTGTGCTTCTCGATGAAATAGAGAAGGCTCATCCCGATATTTTCAACATATTGCTCCAGGTTCTCGACGACGGCCGCCTCACCGACAGCGAAGGCCGTACCGTCAATTTCAAGAACACCATCGTAATAATGACCTCGAACGTGGGCAGCCGCGACCTCGAGGCCTACGGGCAGGGCATTGGTTTTGCCACTGCCGGCCGCGACGTAGCCCGCGACCGCGCGTCTGTCCTCGAGAAGGCTATGAAGAAGGCCTTCCCGCCCGAGTTCCTCGGCCGTGTCGATGAAAAGGTCTATTTCAACAGCCTCACGAAGGAAGACACCGAAAAAATCGTGGATCTCGAGCTGAAGGGCTTGAAAAAACGCGTCCAGGAGGCTGGGTATAAGCTGAATGTGACTCCTGCGGCAAGGCGTTTCGTGGCCGAGGCCGGCTATGATCCTGCTTTCGGCGCGAGGCCCCTTAAAAGAGCCGTCACCCGCCACATCGAAGACCCCGTTTCAGAGTTCATCATCGCCGACAGGATGCTTATCCGCAACCCTGCGCCCGAGGGCCTTCTGACCATACGTGTGTCGCTTTCGAAGGATAAATCTTCCACTGTCGTGGAATTCGCATAAATTCTATTTTTCCTGTTTGAAATTCTAAAGAATTTCTGTATATTTGTACGTTTATATGGGCTAAGTGTTCGTGTAAACGTAACTAATTGATATTCAGCTTATAAAGCGAAAGATTAAAATACTGTAAAATGGATTCACAGGAAGAGAAGAAAACCGGTATTATCGAGCAGGTCAATATCGATCAGGAAATGCGCGGCGCGTACATCGATTACGCCATGTCCGTCATCGTTTCGCGCGCACTCCCGGATGCCCGCGATGGCCTGAAGCCGGTGCAGAGAAGGGTTCTGTTCGGCATGGACGGCCTTGGCCTGAGTTATTCCGGCCAGACCAAGAAATGCGCCAGAATCGTGGGTGAAGTGCTCGGTAAATTCCACCCGCACGGCGATTCCAGCGTCTACGACGCCATGGCCCGCCTCGCCCAGAACTGGAACCAGCGCTATCCGCTCGTTTTCGGTCAGGGTAACTTCGGTTCGATGGACGGCGACCCAGTTGCCGCCATGCGTTACACCGAGGCCAAGCTTGAGAAGCTCACGGAGGAAGTCCTCGCCGACCTCGACAAGAATACCGTCAATTTCCAGCTGAACTTCGACGACACCATCGAAGAGCCTACGGTGCTTCCCACCAAGGCTCCTCTCCTGCTGCTGAACGGCTCGTCTGGTATCGCTGTAGGTATGGCAACCAACATGGCCCCTCACAACCTCAGCGAGGTCTGTGACGCCATCTGCGCCTACATCGACGACCCCGAAATCGATACTGAAGGTCTGATGCAGCATATCAAGGGTCCCGATTTCCCTACTGGCGGCATCATCCAGGGCGTTCAGGGCATCAAGGATGCCTATGAAACCGGCCGCGGCCGCGTCGTCGTTCGTGCCAAGACCGAAATCGAAGTCGCCGACAACGGCCGCGAGACCATCGTCGTGACGGAGATTCCCTATATGGTCAACAAGAAGGACATGATAGAGCGCATCGGCCAGATGGTCGAGGACAAGCGCATAGAGGGCATCACCTATATCAACGACGAAACTTCCCGCGAGGGAGTCCGTGTGGTCATCCGCGTAAAGCAGGGCTCCAACTCCAATGTCGTTCTCAATACCCTCTTCAAATACACCGCCCTCCAGTCGAGCTTCGCTATAAATAACGTAGCTCTGGTAGGCGGCCGCCCGATGACGATGAACCTCAAGGATATGCTCCGCACCTTCGTGGATTTCCGCCACGAAGTCGTCCTGCGCCGCACCCGCTTCGACCTCGAAAAGGCCCAGAAGCGTGCCCACATCCTCGAAGGTCTGCTCAAGGCTATCGACGTAATCGACGAAATCATCGCCATCATCCGCGCCTCCGGCAGCGTCGATGAGGCCAAGGCTTCCCTCATGGAGCGCTTCGGCTTCTCCGAGGCCCAGGCTACTGCGATTGTGGAAATGCGTCTGCGTCAGCTCACCGGTCTCGAAAGGGAGAAACTCCAGGCCGAGTACGACGAACTCGAGAAGTTCATCGCCTACTGCAACGACGTTCTCGCCAACGAGAGCATGCAGATGGATATCATCAAGCAGGAGACAATGGACCTCAAGGCCAAGTTCGGCGACAAACGCCGCACCGAGATTACCCTCAGCGCCGACGAATTCAATCCTGAAGATTTCTACGCCGACGAAGACGTAGTAATCACCATATCCCACTTCGGCTATATCAAGCGTACTCCGCTCACCGAATTCCGCACCCAGAACCGCGGCGGCGTGGGCATCAAGGGCAGCGCCACCAAGGA
The DNA here is from genome assembly GCA_017443025.1 of Bacteroidales bacterium. Taxonomy (GTDB): domain Bacteria; phylum Bacteroidota; class Bacteroidia; order Bacteroidales; family UBA932; genus Cryptobacteroides. The sequence goes on from JAFSPG010000016.1 coordinate 187,053, forward strand.
CGACGACTTTATCGAGCACGTCTATGTGGCCAACATGCACAGTACGCTTCTGCTTTTCACCGAGCAGGGCCTCTTCTACGGCCTCAAGGTCTATGAGATTCCAGAGGGCTCGCGCACATCTAAGGGCCGCGCCATCCAGAATCTTCTGAACCTCTCCGCCGACAACAAGGTACAGGCCTATCTCAACATTCCTACGATGAAGGACGAGGAGTTCCTTTCCAGCCATTACATCGTGCTTGTCACCAAGTCCGGCGTGGTCAAGAAGACTCTCCTTGAGAAGTACCGCAACTATCGCCGCAACGGCGACGGCGTCCGCGCCATCATCATCCGTGAGGGCGACGAACTCATCCGCGCCGAGCTCACAAGCGGCAACGATCAGCTTATGATTGCTTCAAGGAACGGCCGCTGCGTACGCTTCCACGAGGAGCAGGCCCGTCCGCTCGGCAGGACTTCTTCCGGCGTCCGTGGCATAAAACTTGCCGCAGGCGACGAAGTCGTGGGCATGATCAAGTATTCCCCCGATGCTCCCGAAGCCGCAGGACAAACGATTCTTGTGGTCAGTGAGCACGGCTACGGCAAGAAGACAGGCATTGAGGAATACACTCCTCACGCCCGCGGCACGATGGGATTGAAGGCAATGAACATCACCGACAAGACCGGCAAACTGGTTGCCCTCAGGACGGTTACCGAAGACAACGACCTGATGATTATCAACCAGAGCGGCCTGACAATCAGGATGGCAGTGTCCGACATCCGCGAAACAGGCCGTGTGGCCCAGGGAGTGAAGCTCATCAACATCAAGGAAGGCGATACGATTGCAGCCCTTTCCGTTGTAGCTTCAAGCAAGGAGGAAGAACAGCCCGCCGAGGCTCCCGAAGCCGGCGAAGCGACTGAATCCCAGGAAAACGAATAATATTAACCACTTAATTGAATAATTTTATGAAAAAGATCCTTTTAGCCATCGCTCTTGTGGCAAGCTTACAGGCTTTCGCCCAGGAGTACGCCGCCGAGAAAAAGGCCGTTGAAAAGGCTGAAGAGGCCGCACAGAACCCCAAGAAAGCCACCAAGGCCCAGACTTGGCTCAAACTTGGCGAAGCTTATATCAAGGCATACGACGCCCCCGCAGGCAAGATCTGGATCGGCGCCAGCCAGCAGGAAATGACCTACATGGGACTTGCCCCCCAGGGTATGGAAGAGTGCACCATCGCAGGGCAGTATTACCAGAAGCTCATTTTCCCCGACAAACTTGTTTATATCGGCGCTTCTACCGGCACTATCGCTGCATTCGAAGTTACCAAGCCCGTCGTCAACAATGCTCTCGAGAAGGCACTTGACGCATACAAGAAGGCTTATGAACTCGAGCCCGAAAAATCAGCCAAGGACGTTAAGGACGCTCTCCAGAAAATCAACGTCCGTTACAACGCCGAGGGTATGTCATTGTATTCTCTCCACAAGATGGCTGCAGCCAGCTCCGTCTTTGAGAAATCAGTGATTGTCTCCACCACCGAGCCTTATGCAGTTCTTGATACCAACGCCCTGTACAATGCTGCTTTCACTGCAGCTGTGGTTCCCGACCATGAGCGTGCCGGAAGATTCTACCAGCAGTGCTATGAAGTAGGTTACTACGGCGAAAATGGTCACGTATTCTCCGGTCTTGCCGAGAGCCTCATGCACGCCGGCGATACTACCAAGGCAGTCGCTATCCTCGAGGAAGGTTTTGTCAAGTATCCTCAGAGCCAGGCTATCATGATCGGCCTTATCAACTACTACATTTCAAAGGGCAGCGGCACCGAGAAACTCTTCGCCCTCCTCGACAAAGCCATCGAGAACGAGCCCGATAACGCATCCCTCTACTATGTCAAGGGCAATACCTATGTACAGGTAAAGGAATATGACAAGGCTGTCGAAGCTTATGACAAATGCGTCGAGGTCAATCCTTCATACGAATTCGGCTTCATCGGTAAGGGTCTGATGTATAACAACCTCGCCAATGACGCTGCAGTCAAGGCCCGCGACGAAATGGACGATGCCAAGTACAATGCCCTCGTGGCCGAGTTCGAGAAGAACACCCTCGCCTGCATCGAGCCTTTCGAAAAAGCCTTTGAGATCAGCAAGGACAACAGTATCCGCATGACACTGGCCGAGATGCTCAAGAGCGCTTACTATCGCTTCCGCGACAACTCTCCTGAGTTCATGGCCTCTTACGAGAAATACGACAAGATCGTTAAGGAAGGGCTTTGACAATCTTCCCCACGAGGGGATGACGGACGATATCGTCGTTGGAGAAGAAAATGGTCTTGATGCCTTTTATCTCCTTCAGCATCGAGATTCCTTTCAGAAGTCCTGAGTCCTCCTTGTTCGGCAAATCTACCTGACTCGCATCACCCGTGACAATGAACTTAGCGTCCGGGCCCATGCGGGTCAGGAACATTTTTAGCTGTCCGATATTGGTGTTCTGGGCTTCGTCGAGGATGACACAGGCCCTGTCGAGCGTGCGGCCGCGCATATAAGCCAGCGGGGCTATCTGGATTATGCCGTCGGCTATGAATTCCTGGAGCCGCTTGCTCGGAATCATATCTCCCAGGGCGTCGTACAGAGGCTGGAGATAAGGGTCGAGCTTGTCCTTGAGGTCGCCGGGCAGGAAGCCGAGGCGTTCGCCTGCTTCAACTGCCGGCCGGGTGAGGATTATGCGCTTGATTTCGCGGTTTTTAAGGGCCCTTACCGCAAGGGCTATTGCAATATAGGTCTTGCCTGTTCCGGCGGGGCCTACGGCAAAAATCAAATCACTGTCGAAATAGGCCTTGACCATCTCCTGCTGGGTTTTGTTCCTGGCGCGGATGGCCTTGCCGTCGGTGCTGTGTACGATGATGGCGTCGCCGCTGAGCTTGAATTTCTCCGCGGAGTTTTCGCCGTCGAAGATTGACTCGATGTCATAGACGGTTAGGCTCATCTTGCGCCGGCGCATTTCCAGCAGCTCCGCGAAGCGGATATTGAACTCCTCAATCTGGGAGCTGCGCCCTTCGAGTATCAGTTCGCTGCCGCGTGATACTACTTTGAGCCCCGGGAAATAGGTGCAGAACTCTTCAAGCAACTTGTTGCCCGGCCCGAAAATCGACACCGGATCAAATCCATCAATCGTAATCTTGTGCTTCATATATTTTGGTTTCTTTCTTTACATTTTCAAGGGTGCGGAGCATCCGGTCGTAGTCGGAGGGGTTCAGCCATTCGCCTCGGCGGCCGATGTATTCAGACACTGGAATGGTCTTGTAATTATTTGTGAGCGCGCCGGGCCTCGTGCACCACAGGAATTCCGCTTTGATGCCTTCCAGGCTGGCCTTTCCCATCAAATGCTTTTTCAGCTTGACCGTCAGTGCCAACTCCAGCTGAGTGTTGGTAGCGCTCATATTAGACACGGCATTTCCGAGCGAATAGAAAACCGGAACTTTCCGGCCGCTGGAAGTGACGATAGTGCAGCTGTCCTGTACTACGTGCGGATGCGTGCCGATAATGAGGTCGGCTCCGTTTTCGGCCAGCCAGCGGGCGGTCTCTTCCTGCCTCGGGCTGTGTTTCAGGGAATACTCCTCGCCCCAGTGTGGTAGTGCTATGATATAGTCGCAGCCGGCGAGGCGGGCGCGGCCTAAGGCCTTGAGCATTTCATTCCGGCGGATATGATTGACCTTGGGCCAGTGCTCTCCGGGGTAATAATTCGTGCCGTAAGTGACGTTCACGAGGGCTATGCGAAAGCCCTTGATCTTCAAGATGAGCGGATAGCGAAGGCTGTCGTCTTTTTCAGTCAGGCTGACGCCTGTATATTGAATACCAGGTAGTTGCGAGTATAGGGCGACGGTTCGTTTTAGCCCTTTGTATCCTTTGTCGAGGATATGGTTGTTGGCACAGAGGAAGACGTCGAATCCGAGGGATGCCATATATGTCGCCATTGAATCCGGAGCCGAAAACGAAGGATAACCTGAGTAAGGCGCACCGGCGAGGGTGAACTCCATATTTGCGATGGCTGCGTCGGCACCCTTTGCCCTGCCTCTCAGCGCCTCCAGAAAAGGCCCGAGAGGCCTTCCTATCTGGGCTGAATGCATCATTACGTCGCCAATGAAAAAGAGGCATATGCTGTCGGGTTGACTCTGGCGGGCAGGCCAGCGGGTAATCTCATTGGACCACTGCCGCCAATCCCATCCTCCGTCCTGCGCAAAGGCGGCCGGACAGGTGGCGACGGCCAGAAATACCGTCAGGATAATCCTATGGCGAAAAATACTCATCAGTTGACAAAAATAACGAATATTTGGCTAAATTTGCATATTTGGAACACTTATATGAACGCGCACGTGAAAAAGTTACTGATACTTTCCTCCCTGCTGCTCGCGCTTACCCTTACAAGCTGCGATGCTTTCCGCAAAGTGGCCGGAAAACCTACATCTTCTGAGATTGAAGCCAAGAGGCTGCAGATCGAAGCTGACCTCAAGGCCGCTCATCTGGCACGCCTTGATTCGCTCCGCCGCATGGAGCAGGCTCTCGCCGATTCCGTAGCCATTCTGGATTCGATAAAATTATCGGGAGGCACAATTCTCAATCCTTCTGTAATAGGCGGCGGACTGTCTGCCAAGGCAGATTACCGCTACTATATCATCATCGGTGCTTTTTCCAATCCTGCCAACGCCGGTACTCTTCTTGCAAAAGCACAGGCCGCAGGTTATGAAGGCCAGATACTGGTATTCAAGAATGGCTTCAATGCAGTCGGTGTTTCCCCCGAAGACCGTATCTCCGATGCCTATGCCGCGCTCTGCAAGGTAAAAGCCGAGGCTTTCTGTCCTCAGGATGCCTGGATTCTCATAAATGAATAGCAATGAAGAGATTTTTCTCGATTATTTTCCTGTCTTGCCTTGTGACCGTTTCGGCAACGGCCCAGTACAAGGATAATTGGGCTGATCTCGGAGAGAGCGAAACCGTCACCCGGCTTAAGGAGCACGTAGAGATGCTTTCTTCCTTCGACATGCAGGGAAGAAAGGCCGGCAGCGAAGGCGAGAAAAGGGCCGCAGAGTATGTGTACGATGCACTTTCGGCCTGCGGTGTGGATATGCTTACTCCCCGCGAAGGCAATATTTTCGGCATTTCTTCAGGAGCCGACACCCTTAAGTCCCGCAATGTTTTCGGCTTCGTTCAGGGCTATGACCGCGAACTGGCCGGGCACTATATCGTGATTGGAGCAAGGCTCGACAATCTCGGAACCGATTCCCTTTCTGTAGAAGGCGAGAAGCGCCAGAGGGTGTATTACGGAGCCAACGGCAATGCCTCCGGTCTGGCGATGATGCTTGAACTCGCCAAAAAAATTTCTTCAGGCTCCTTCCTTTTCCGTCGTTCGGTGCTGTTTGTAGCCTTCGGCGCTTCGCAGGAGAGATATGCCGGCGCCTGGTATTTCCTCAACCGTGATTTCAGGGATGTCAAGCTCATCGATGCGATGATCAATCTTGACATGCTCGGAGCCGGTGCTTCGTCGTTCCAGGCTTATACCGCCTCGAACCGCGACATGAACAAGATTCTGGAAGCGGCCGCAGGCGAACTGCAGCCCGTTCTCCCTGAACTTACTACTCAGGAAGCATATCCTTCCGACCACAGGGCTTTTTATTCAGCTTCCATCCCTTCGGTATTCTTCTCCACGGGCCGGTACAATTTCCACGACTCTGAGAACGATGCATGGTACACGCTCGATTACGAGGGAATGGAGCGCGAACTTGAATATCTTTTCAATTTCAGCAAGACGCTGTGCTGCGTGGAGGTAGCCCCGTCATTCAACCGCACAAAGGTCGATGCCGCCGCTATTGCCGCCCGTACCTACGCCTGGTACGACTGCGACCGCAAGCCTACTTTCTTCGACCGCGCGGATCCGAGGTTCTTCCTCGACAGATGGGTTTACCAGTATATCAAATACCCTCCGGAGGCTGTGAAGAACGGGATTCAGGGCAGGGTGACAGTAGAGTTTACAGTCAGCGAGAAGGGTAAGGTCGAAGATGTCGTCGTCAAAAAGGGAGTCCACGAACTCCTCGACGCCGAAGCTGTTCGAGTGGTCGAAGCCTCGCCCGACTGGAAGCCCGGAAAGGTCAAGGGAGTGGCAGTGAGGGCCGTTATCTCGGTCCCCATCGAGTTCCGCCTCGACAAAAAAGGCAAGGGCCGCTTCAGCGTAAAGAATTTTGAAAAAAATTAAATCGAAATATGGATTACAACTTCAGAGAAATCGAGAAAAAGTGGCAGGACAAATGGGCCGCCGAAAAGACCTTCAAGGCCGTCACCGACCCAGCCAAGCCTAAATACTATGTGCTGGACATGTTCCCTTATCCATCAGGAGCCGGACTTCACGTCGGGCATCCGCTTGGGTATATCGCCAGCGATATAGTATCTCGCTACAAACGTCTCAAGGGCTTCAACGTGCTCCATCCCATGGGCTATGACGCCTTCGGTCTCCCTGCCGAGCAGTATGCTATCCAGACAGGGCAGCATCCCGAGGTTACGACCATGAAAAACGTGGCCCGCTATCGCAGCCAGCTCGACCGAATCGGCTTCTCATATGACTGGGACCGCGAGTTCCGCACATGCGACCCCGATTATTACAAGTGGACTCAGTGGGCTTTCCTGAAGATGTTCGGAAGCTATTATTCGAATTCCCTGAAATCTGCCCGCCCGATCGAAGAACTGATTGCAGCCTTCGAGGCTCACGGAACAGAAGGCCTTGATGTTGCCTGCGGTGAGGACTTGTCCTTTACCGCAGAGCAGTGGAAGGCCTTCGGCGAAGCCGAGAAGAGCAAGGTCCTGATGAACTACCGTATTGCCTATCAGGGCGAAACATCCGTCAACTGGTGCCCGGCACTCGGAACCGTCCTCGCAAATGACGAGGTCAAGGACGGCCTTTCCGTCCGCGGCGGCCATCCTGTGGAGCAGAAGAAGATGACCCAGTGGCAGCTCCGCGTCTCGGCTTATGCGGCAAGGCTCCTCGAAGGCCTCGAGCGCCTCGACTGGACGGATTCCCTCAAGGAAATGCAGCGCAACTGGATTGGCCGCTCCGAAGGTACTGAAATGATATTCAAGGTGGTAACCGGCTCCGAGGAGCGCGACGTTACCATCTTCACTACCCGCGCCGACACGATTTTCGGCGTCACCTTCATGGTCCTGGCTCCCGAGAGCGACCTCGTTCCTCTCGTGACTACTCCGGAGCAGAAGGCAGAAGTCGAAGAGTACCTCGCCTACGTCAAGAAAAAGACAGAACGTGAGCGTATCGCCCAGACCAAGACGGTTACAGGAGTATTTACAGGCTCGTACGGAATCAATCCTCTCACAGGGGAGAAAGTTCCCGTGTGGATTTCGGAGTATGTGCTCTCCGGCTACGGCACCGGTGCCATCATGGCAGTGCCTGCCCATGACAGCAGGGACTATGCCTTTGCCAAGAAGTTCGGCCTGCCCATCATTCCGCTGATTGAGGGCTGCGACGTTTCCGAAGAGAGTTTCGACGCCAAGGAAGGCACGATGTGCAACTCAGGCTTCCTCAACGGAATGCAGGTTAAAGAGGCCGTCGAGGCTGCCAAAGACTATGTCGAGGCTCACGGCCTTGGACGCAGGAAGGTCAATTACCGCCTCCGCGATGCGATTTTCTCCCGCCAGAGATACTGGGGCGAACCTTTCCCCATCTACTACAAGGATGGAATTCCTACCCCTCTTCCTTTCGACAAGCTCCCGCTGACACTCCCTGAGGTGGATGAATTCCGCCCCACCGAGGACGGGCAGCCGCCGCTCGCCAGGGCAAAGGACTGGACTTATGAGGGCTGGCCTCTGGAAACATCCACCATGCCCGGTTTTGCCGGCTCGAGCGCATATTATCTGCGCTATATGGACCCTCACAACGATTCTGCCCTTGTCAGCAAGGAGGCCGATGAATACTGGCGCAACGTCGATTTGTACATCGGAGGTACCGAGCACGCTACCGGCCACCTGATTTACTCCCGTTTCTGGAACAAGTTCCTCTTCGATCTTGGATATGTCTGCGAGGACGAACCTTTCCGCAAGCTCATCAACCAGGGTATGATTCAGGGCCGCTCCAACTTTGTTTACAGGGTAGTGGGCACCAACAAGTTCGTTTCACTCGGGCTCAGGGATCGGTACGAAACCCAGGAAATCCACGTCGATATAAGCCTTGTCCGCAATGACCGCCTTGACCTCGAGGGCTTCAAGGCCTGGCGTCCTGAATTCGAGAATGCCGAGTTCATCCTCGAAAACGGCGAGTATATCTGCGGCTGGGCAGTCGAGAAGATGAGCAAGTCGATGTTCAACGTAGTGAACCCCGACGATATCTGCGACAATTACGGAGCCGATACCCTGCGTCTTTACGAGATGTTCCTCGGCCCTCTCGAGCAGAGCAAGCCCTGGGATACCAAGGGTATCGACGGTGTACACCGCTTCCTGCGCAAGTTCTGGAGGCTCTTCCACGAAGGTCAGGATTTCTGCGTAAGCGATGAAAAGGCAAGTCCCGCAGAGCTCAAGGTCCTGCACAAGCTGATTGCCAAGGAGGAGGCCGATATTGCCGAATTCTCCTTCAATACTACTGTCAGCGCCTTTATGATTGCTGTCGGTGAACTCTCCGACCTGAACTGCCACAAACGTGAGATTCTGGAGCCTATGGTAGTGATGCTCAGCCCCTTCGCCCCTCATATTGCTGAGGAGCTTTGGGCTCTGCTTGGCCACACGGAGTCCGTAGGGGCTGCAAGTTTCCCCGAGTACAACGAGGCTTTCACTGTCGAGGACAGCGTCACTTATGCCGTTTCCTTCAACGGCAAGACCAGATTCACCGCCGAACTGCCCAAGTCGATGGACCGCGCCGGAGTCGAGGCGGCCGTAATGGCCATGCCGCAGACGGACAAGTACCTTGCGGGGCTCTCAGTAGTGAAGGTTATCGTGGTGCCAGGAAAGATTGTGAATATTGTAGTGAAATAAGCTTTTTATGCCCCGTAAATTTTTTACAGTTTTTTGGGACTATGTCATAATGTCGCTGGGCTGCGTGATTTTCTGCCTGGCCTGGGACGGATTTATGATTCCGAACGGAATCGCCAGCGGAGGAGTGATGGGCCTTTGCACCATCTTCCAGTTCGCTACCGGCGTCCCTGTCCCATACACCTATATATTATTGAATGCTATCCTGCTCGGAGTAGGATTCTGGGTGTTGGGCAACGGCTTCGGTTTCAAAACCATCTACTGTATCGCCCTTACAACCGTTCTCTTCCAGTTTGCTCCTGACATCGATATCATCAAGTCCATTCCGGGTAATCCCCTGTATATCAGCGATAAAATTCTGATTCCGGTTATCGGAGGCCTTCTCGAGGCAATTGGTATCCTGATGATTTTCCGCCGAGGCGGAAGTACCGGAGGAACCGATATCGTGGCGCTTATCTTCAATAAGTACTGGCCTATCTCTCCCGGCAAGGTGTTCATGATAGTCGATTTCTTCATCATCGCTTCCATACTCCTTGTTCCAGGAAAGACTCTTCAGGATATGGTGTACGGCTACATCGCCATGATTGCCTTCTGCCTCTTCCTCGACTTCCTCATGCTCGGCGAGAAGGCGACTGCGCAGGTTCTGGTGTTTTCGAAGAAGTACGAAGAAATCGCCGACGAGATTTCCCTTAAACTCAACAGGGGAGTGACTGCCTTGAAGGCTGTTGGCTGGTATTCGAAGTCCGACAGCAAGGTGCTCCTTATCATAGTCAAGCGTACGCAGCTTCAGCCTCTTACCAAGGCTATCAAAAATATTGATCCCAAGGCATTCGTCAGCGTATCGTCGGCCAGCGGCGTCTATGGCGAAGGCTTCGAGGAAATGAAGACAGGCATTGACAAGAAGAGTTTGAAAAAATGAGCAATCCTTTTAAAAACAGTATTCTCAAGACCATTAAGGAGTACGTTCTGGTTTCAGTCGGTATCCTTATGTACGTCACCGGTTGGACCATCTTCCTTATCCCTAACAACCTTGTAGGCGGGGGTGTGACCGGTATCGGCAGTATTATCCAGTACGCTACCGGTTTCAATATGGGTTATTCCTTCTTTATCCTGAACGGAATCTTGCTCGTAATCGCGTTCTTCGTGATGGGAACTTCCTTTGGAGGAAAGACTATCTGGGCCATTTTCCTGGCTTCGGTGGGCTTGAAATTGCTGCCGGGCCTCATTCCTGATACCCTGATTCAGACTCTTGCCCTTGATAACGGCAAGTTGATGTGTACGATTATGGGCGGTATCGCTGCCGGAGTCGGCATAGGCCTTTCCATTTCCCAGGGTGGAAGTACAGGAGGAACCGATATCATAGCCCTTATCGTCTGCAAGTACAAGCCGATTTCGCCCGGAAAGATGATTCTCTGGATGGATGCCGTCATCATCATCGGGTCCTTCTTCATCCCTTCCTTTACGGCAGATGGTGCACCAGTGGGATGGGCCGACAAATTTACCGTCGTCGTTTACGGTCTTATCCTCGTTACCGTGAACAGCAGCGTGGTCGACCTTTATCTCAATGGTTCCAAGCAGTCGGTGCAGCTGTTCATTCTTTCCCAAAAATATAAAGAAATCGCCGATTGTATTACCCAGACTCTCCACAGGGGCGTTACGGTGCTCCCGGCACAGGGCTGGTATTCGAAGGTCGAGAGCCACGTTCTTATGGTTATCACCCGAAAAACCGACCTTAATCTCCTCCTGAAATACATAAAGTCAATCGATCCGGATGCATTTTTGTCCGTATCTGCGGCATCGGGAGTTTATGGTAAGGGCTTCGATGTCATAAAAGCGAGCGTAAAGAAGGCCGTCGGAAAGAGCAAATCATAAAAATCGTAAAAAAAACATAAGAATCGTAAAAACCTGCATTCGAGCAAATTCCCGAGGCAGGTTTTTTTGTTAGTTTTACGGCGTAAATAATTGACCGTAAAATGGATTCGCTCCCTGGCGGTAACGTCCGTCTGGCCGCAAGCATTCCTGGCCTGTTCTTATTAATATCCGTTTTGCTGACGTCGGTTTCCGGTGCAATGGACCTGTCGTCATCGGCCGGGCTGCTCTGCCTGACCGGTTCGATGTCTGTCATATTGTCGGAGTCTTCTCTTCGCAGGGTGATGGCCTGGTGCGCCGTCGGGGTCCAGTTTGTCCTGGCGGCTTGTTTCGTCGCCTCGTCAATGTCAGGCTGGTCTGCCCCGGCCTGGCTCTGGCCTTTCTATTTCACGGTGGCTGCCTTCCTTCCTGCAGGAATAGTCCTTTCGGCCGGACTTCTGACGCGCTGCGGCGACCCGGTATTCCTGTCTTCTGAAATAAAGGGAACGGATGCAATAAGAGGATATTCCCCATACGTTCTGGCCTTGCTGATGTTTTTGTCGGGCGCGGTGGTTTGGATGTCGCTTTCCCTGCCTCCTCCTTTTAATTCCATTCTCTCGGCGGCTTCACTGTTGTCCTTGCTAGCTATGGTCCTGATTCTTTATATCAGGCTGCTTGTGGGGCTGAAGCGGCTGGCTCTCATTGAGGCGGAGGTGATTCTGCCTCCGGTGTCAAACTCGGGCGGAATTTCGCTGGCCGACAAGGCTCTTTTCCAGAAAATCGAGAGATATCTTACCGAGAAGAAGACTTATCTCAGGCCGGATTTCTCTATAGATTTACTTGCCCGTGAGGTTTGCTCCAACAGGAGTTACATATCTCGCTGCGTGAACAACTGCACGGGCTATTCATTCCCGAGATATATCAACAGTCTGAGGGTGAAGTATGCGCAGGAGGCCTTCCTTGCCGATATGGATCTGATGGTTACCGACCTGTATCAGCTCTCGGGCTTTTCTACGGGAGTGAATTTCACGATTGCCTTCAATCTCGAGGTGGGGGAGAATCCTCGTGACTGGTGCAAGAAGCAGAGGATGAAGGATGTCAACGAAGAGAGTGAACCCCCTTCCAGCTCTCCGGAAGAGGAGATTCAACCGTGATGTCTTCCTTGCTGACTGGGTGGGGCAGGGTAATCCGGCCTTCGTGCAGGCATATTCCTCCGTCGGGGTTCGATCTGGGAGCTCCGTACTTCAGGTCTCCCTTGATGATGCAGCCCATGTTCGACAGCTGGCAGCGAATCTGGTGATGTCTGCCCGTGAGAAGCTGTACTTCGATAAGATGATAGCGCTCTGTGGCGCCCAGATACTTGTAGATAAGTTTTGCGAGTTTTGCTTCTTTGTATTTACCTTCGGGGACCACGAAGCTTTTGTTCATGGCTTCTCGGCGCAGCAGCCAGTTCTCCAGAAGTTCTTCCTCTTTCGGCGGCCGGGCGTAGCAGAGGGCGTAGTAGGTCTTGTGTACTTTGCCTTCGCGGAATGCCGCGCTTACGCGTTCGAGGGCTTTGGATGTTTTAGTGAATACGGTGATGCCGCTGACAGGCCTGTCGAGGCGGTGGGGAATGCCGAGAAAGACTTTTCCGGGCTTTGAGTTGCGCTGCGCTATGAAGGCTTTGTAGCGGTCGCAGAGAGTTTCGTCACCGGTTTTGTCTCCCTGCACAAGGTCGCCGGGCTTCTTATCCACAATCAATAGATGATTGTCCTCGAAGAGAATCCTCTCCTCCAACTCCTTATATTCATCCTTTCCCAACGTCCTGTATTCCATATTCTTTATATCTATCATTTCCCAAATGTACTAATTATTTTTTAATTCTTGGCCTTGTGATATGACAAAATGTCAGTTGTTGGGGAATGGCACAACATTCGTTATACCCATAGCCGTCGTTCCCGCTGCGTCCGGGAACCATAAAGAAGAAATTAAAAAAGGAGAAAAATATTATGGGTAAAATTATTGGAATTGACTTGGGTACGACCAACTCTTGCGTAGCGGTTATGGAAGGTAACCAGCCTACGGTCATCATCAACAACGAAGGCCAGCGTACTACGCCTTCAATCGTTGCCTTCACCGAAGGCGGCGAGCGTAAAGTCGGCAGCCCGGCAAACGTCAGGCTATCACCAATCCTGCGAACACGGTATTCTCCATCAAACGCTTCATGGGCGAGACCTATGATCAGGTTGCAAAGGAAATCAGCCGTGTTCCTTACAAAGTCGTTCGCGGCAACAACAATACTCCCCGCGTGGACATCGACGGACGCCTCTACTCTCCTCAGGAGATTTCAGCAGTCGTCCTCCAGAAGATGAAAAAGACCGCCGAAGATTATCTCCGTCAGGAGGTCAACGAGGCCATCATCACCGTTCCGGCATACTTCAGCGATTCTCAGCGTCAGGCCACCAAGGAGGCTGGCAAGATTGCAGGTCTCGATGTGAAACTCATCATCAACGAGCCTACCGCAGCCGCTCTTGCATATGGTCTTGACAAGAAAGATAAATCGATGAACGTTGCTGTCTACGACCTCGGTGGCGGTACCTTCGATATCTCCATCCTCGAGCTGGATTCGGGTATCTTCGCAGTCAAATCCACCAACGGCGATACTCACCTTGGCGGCGACGACTTCGATCAGGTCATCATCGACTACCTTGCTTCCGAGTTCGCAGCTGACAATGGCGGCGCCGACCTCAAGAAGGATCCTATGGCCCTCCAGAGGCTGAAAGAGGCTGCCGAGAAGGCAAAGATCGAGCTTTCCAACCAGACTTCGACGGAGATCAACCTCCCTTATATCATGCCTGTCGACGGCGTTCCGAAACACCTTGTAAAGACCCTCACCCGTGCCAAATTCGAGATGCTCTGCGACGACCTCTTCCAGAGGACCATCGAGCCTTGCCGCAATGCCCTTGCAGCAGCAAAGATGAATGTCAGCGACATCGACGAAGTCCTGCTCGTGGGCGGTTCAACCCGTATCCCCAAGATTCAGGAAATCGTAAAGAATTTCTTCGGCAAGGAGCCTAACCGCAGCGTCAACCCCGACGAAGTCGTGGCAGTTGGTGCAGCTATCCAGGGCGGTGTGCTCGCAGGCGACGTCAAGGATGTCATCCTCACCGACGTTACTCCGCTGTCGCTCGGTATCGAGACCCTCGGCGGCGTAATGACACGGATGATTGAGGCCAATACTACTATTCCTGTGGACAAGGAGCAGATCTTCTCCACAGCGGCCGACAACCAGCCTTCAGTTGAGATTCGCGTTCTCCAGGGCGAGCGCCCGATGGCCAAGGACAACAAGCAGATTGGCGTATTCCACCTCGACGGCATCGCTCCGGCACCCCGTGGCATACCTCAGATTGCAGTGAAGTTCTCCATCGACGTCAGCGGTATCCTTAGCGTATCCGCTATCGATAAAGCTACAGGCAAGGCCCAGAGCGTACGTATCGAAGCCTCCTCAGGCCTCTCCGACGAGGAAATCAAGAGGATGCGCGACGAAGCCAAGGCCAACGAGGCAGCCGACAAGGCGGAGAAGGAGCGCGTTGACAAGATCAACAACGCCGATGCACTCTGCTTCCAGGCCGAGAAGTTCCTCAAGGACAACGGCGACAAAGTGCCCGCCAATGTAAAGGAGGATGTAGAGAAGAACGTTGCAGCCCTCAAGGATGCAGTCAAGGCTCAGAACCTTGCCGACATCGACCACTACAGCGAGCTGCTCAACAAAGCCTTCGAGGCAATGTACCAGCAGGCCCAGCAGGCGCAGGGCGGCCCTCAGGGCCCTCAGGGTGGCAATCCTTTCGGCCAGGGTGGTCCTCAAGGCCCTCAGGGACCTCAGGACAACGCCCCTGACGAGCAGTAAACATGTCCATCAGCCGTCATGCAGGTAATATCTCCGGCGACAAAGTAGTCAGCCCGGAGTCAATGACAGGAACCATACTCTCCATGGGTATGGTTCCTTTTTTCGAAAACCCCATTCCGGGATGGTCCATCGAGGAGATGACTCCATCCCAGTACTGGTTCGACGCCCCGGACGGGGAAATCGTAAACACTCCCTGGGACTGGAAGATTTACTGCGTGCAGAGCGGCGAGATTGCCTACGGCAAGTTTCTCTGGGGAGGCAAGGCAGCTTTTGCCACGGTGGAGTGGTACCGCGAGCTGCGTAATTGGAGGCTTAGCCTCGATAAATATAAGCCCGATGCTGCCGGGCAAAAAATTCTGGATTATATTGAGGAGCACGGCAGTATCGGCATAAAGGAGGTCCGGGCACTGCTAGGAATCAAGAAGGGCCAGGCCGATGCCCAAATGACCCGCCTTCAGATGGGTTGCAGGGTTGTAACTGGCGATATCATCCGGGTATATCGCGGAGCTGACCTGCATTATAACGGCTGGCAGCAGTCATCCTTCTGCAAGCCTGAAGACCTTTTCGGCGCGCCGATAGTTTTTCCGGGCTTCAAGGGTGCTTCTGTGCCGGAGTCGGCAGGGCTTGAGGTCTCGCATTCGCCCGAAGAATCTTACCGCCGGCTTTCCGAAAAGGTACTTTCGTTATACCCCTCGGCCACGGAAAAGCAGATTTCAAAACTTCTCGGATAGCTCCACGGCTCACCAGGTGGTGTAGGGGTGGAGGGAGAGATAGGAGTTGAAGAAACGGGGGTCGCCCGTGACTTCGGGGCCGAGCCAGGCTGGCTTGTCATAGGCCTCATCCGTCGAGCCCAACTCTATTTCCGCCATAATCAGGCCTTTATTCTCGCCTCCGAATTCATCGACCTCCCATTTGCGGCCTCCCGGAGCCGGAATGATATGGCGAATCTTCTCGATACGGCCTTTCTTGCACAGGGCGAAGAGCTCCTCGGCGTCTTTCAGTGAAACTTCGATTTCCCATTCCGGGCGGCTCATACCGTCTTCGGCGGCCTTCCCTTTGATTGTCAGGAAGCCCTGGTTGTCGCGGATGCGGATTCTTACGGTATTTCCGCCGTCGTGGGCTATGTATCCCTGTTTGATATGGTATGATTTGACGACCTCCTTTCTGAAGGCTTCGTCAGTAATCAAAAATTTTCGCTCGATTTCAGTATTCATATTAATTGGGCTACATGAGCTGCTTGCTTATATCTTTGCCTTCGGCTGCGGCCTGGCGGAGTTCGGTGGAGGAGACGTTGACCAGAGGTGCGTCCAGCAGGGTAATCCGATAGGCGGGGTCCTCTTTCAGAAGGCGGGCTCTGAGGTGACCCCTGTGGTATCCTTTTCTGGGATAGACGGCCACTCCGTATTCGGTAAGGATGCGCCGGTAGTCTTTCCAGCGCGGGAAACTCTCGAGGTTGTCGGCGCCTATGGCGAGGATGAATTCGTTGCCGGGCTCGGCTTCCTTGAGGGCGTCGAGGGTGCGTATGGTATAGTGCGGAGGAGCCATGCCGAGTTCGATTTCATTGACCTCGGCCTTGGACAGTTCCCTGTGCCGTGCCAGAGCCGCGCTGGCGGCTTCGGAGCGCTTCGCGCCTTCCGGAGCAGCGGCCCCCTCCTTGAAGGGGCTCACCGGCGAGACGATAAGGTACACTTTGTCCACCCACTCCGCCTTGCAAAGGGTGCGGAGAATGGCCAGGTGCCCTTTGTGCATCGGGTTGAAACTACCGCTGTATACCGCTATCTTCATAATGGTTAATAAAAGATTTCTCGACTCACTTCGTTCGCTCGAAATGACAAGTTAGGTTTTTCGCTCGAAATACAGGTCATTTGCCCAGGAAATTATCGACGAGGGTTTCGGCTTCGCGGAAGGCGGTGGAGAGGTCATCGTTGATGAGAACTACGTCGAATTTAGGGGCGTAGGTCATTTCTTCGGCGGCCTTGGCCACCCTCTCGGCTATGGCTTCGGGGGAGTCGGTCTTGCGGGCTATCAACCTGCGGTGGAGTTCCTCCACTGACGGGGCCTGGATGAATACCGACATGGCCTTGTCGCCGAAATACTTCTTCAGATTCACCCCACCCTTGACATCAACGTCGAAAATTATTACGTGGCCTTTGTCCCAGATGCGCTCAACCTCGGACTTCAAGGTACCGTAGTAGCGCCCTTCGTAAACCTGCTCGAATTCCACGAACTGGTCTGCGGCTATGCGACGGCGGAATTCATCTACAGGGAGGAAATAATACTCCACTCCGTCTTTTTCTTCGCCGCGGGGAGGCCGCGAAGTAGCTGAGATTGAGAATTCAATTTCAGGATGCAAACCGAGGATATGATTCACGATTGTGCTCTTGCCTGAGCCCGACGGGGCTGAGAAAATCAGGACTTTTCGATTGTCTGCCATTAAAATCAAATTTTGATGTCGGATTTCCGCAAAAATAATTAAATTTGTACGATTTCCCTACATATTTGGGAAAGGAAAAACGATATTTCGAACAAACAAATTACAAATATTCAAATTATGGTATCTTTTAAAGAACTTGGCCTCGTGAACACCCGCGAAATGTTTGCAAAGGCCGTCGCCGGCGGATATGCTATCCCCGCATTCAATTTCAATAACATGGAGCAGCTCCAGGCCATCATCATGGCCGCCGCCGAGACCAAATCTCCCGTGATTCTCCAGGTCTCCAAGGGCGCCCGCAACTATGCCAACCAGACTCTCCTCCGCTACATGGCCGAGGGCGCTGTGGCTTATGCCAAGGAGCTCGGCTGGGAGAAACCCCAGATCTGCCTCCACCTCGATCACGGCGACAGCTTCGAGCTTTGCAAGAGCTGTGTTGACATGGGCTTCAGCTCAGTTATGATTGACGCATCTTCCCTTCCTTTCGAAGAGAATATCGCCCTTACCAAGAAGGTTGTCGAGTATGCTCACAAATTCGATGTTACCGTTGAGGCCGAGCTTGGCGTTCTCGCCGGCGTAGAGGACGAAGTTTCCGCAGAGGAATCCCACTATACCCGTCCCGAGGAAGTTATCGAGTTCGCTACCCGCACCGGCTGCGACTCCCTCGCAATCTCCATCGGCACCAGCCACGGAGCATACAAGTTCAAACCCGAGCAGTGCACCCGCGACCCCAAGACCGGCCGTCTGGTTCCTCCGCCCCTCGCTTTCGACGTTCTCCACGAGATTGAGAAGAAGCTTCCCGGCTTCCCCATCGTTCTCCACGGCTCATCTTCAGTTCCTCAGGAATATGTGGACATCATCAATCAGTTCGGCGGCAAGCTCCCTGATGCAGTAGGTATCCCCGAGGAGCAGCTCCGCGAGGCATCCAAGAGCGCTGTCTGCAAGATCAACATCGACTCCGACAGCCGTCTTGCCATGACCGCAGCAATCCGCAAGGTTTTCGCCGAGAAGCCCGGTGAGTTCGACCCCCGCAAGTATCTCGGCCCTGCCCGCGACGAAATGAAGAAACTTTATATGCACAAGATCGTCAACGTTCTTGGCAGCAACGGAAAAGCCGAATAATCCGTGGATAAGACAAGTTACGCCCTGGGCATGAACATAGCCCAGAACCTTATGCAATCCGGTGTCAAGAAGCTTGCGGTGGAGGATTTCGCTGCAGGCTTCAAGGCCGTGATGGAAGGAGAGGTTACTCTGGTGTCTCCCGAGGAGGCCGGTAAACTCCTCGAAGATTATTTCAACGAGCTCTCCGCTGCACAGGCGGCCGAAAACGCCGAGATAGCTGAGGCCATGAAGAAGGAAGGCGAAGAATTCCTCGCCGAGAATGCCGGCAAGCCCGGTGTCGTCACCCTCAAGAGCGGTCTCCAGTACAAGGTGCTCAAGGCCGGCAACGGCCGCAAGCCTGGCCGCACCGACAAAGTGCGCTGCCACTACGAAGGCTCCTTCGTCAACGGAATGGTCTTCGACAGCTCCTACAACCGCGGAGAACCTGCCGTTTTTGGAGTAAATCAGGTAATCGCAGGCTGGACGGAAGCCCTCCAACTCATGGCAGAAGGTTCTGAATGGGAACTTTATATCCCTTACAACCTTGCTTATGGTGAGGCCGGAGCACACGGAGCGATTCCGCCTTGCGCCGCCCTTATCTTCAAGGTTGAACTTATTGCAGTTCTGTAAGATTTTAACATAAGGGCCGCCCGAAAGCGCGGCCCTTAATGATTTATGAGTTTCATTGAAGTAATGGAAGTGGTGACTCTCGTCACCGGACTGATCTATCTTTTTCTGGAGATAGTCCAGTCGCCCTGGATGTGGGTCGTCGGAATTGCCACAGGCGTTCCGGCGGTCATAGCCTTCGCTATGCAGAGCACCTGGGCTTCAATGTCGCTCAATGTATATTATGTGCTGATATCCGTCTTGGGCCTGATCAACTGGAGGCGGGCGAAGCAGAAAGTTTCGGAAAGCAATTATGCTCTCTGCCACCTAAGGAAAAGCGTATTGCTCTGGAGTGCGCTCGCTGTACTTGTCGGAACGCCGCTTTTAGTGCTTGTCCTGAATTATTTCGGCGGGCAGGAAACCATACTTGACGCCCTGGTGCTAGTCCTCAGTGCCGTGGCTACCTGGTGGCTCGCGAAGCTTTATCTCGCCCAGTGGCTTCTGTGGCTGGTGGCTGACTCAATCTCCACCGCCCTGTGCCTGAATCTGGGAATGTACTGGCTGTCGGCCCTGTATGCCACCTATGCCGCCTGGACCTTATACGGATGGTATCTGTGGAAGAAAAAAGGAGTTTATATCGATGATTAAAGAACCATATCCTTCAAAGCTTCTGTCGGATGCGACTGACGCCCTCGGCTCCCTGCCGGGCGTGGGCCGCAGGAGCGCCCTGCGCCTGGCGTTGCATCTGCTGCGTCAGCCCTCCGAGAACGTGCATCATTTCGCCGACGCCATCGTCAGGCTCCGCGACGAAGCCGGCTATTGCCCGAACTGCATGATGCTCTGTGACGGAGAGGTCTGTCCGATATGCTCCGACCGTGAGCGCGACCATCGTACCATCTGCGTCGTCGAGAGCATTAGGGACGTCATCAGCATAGAGAATTCCGGCCAATACTGGGGAGTATATCACGTTCTGGGCGGTGTTATTTCTCCACTCGAAGGCATTGGGGTGTCGGACATTACAGCTAATGAGCTGTTCGCCCGGCTGGCTGCCCTGGTGGCCGACGGCGGGCCTCAGCCCGAGGTGATTTTTGCCCTCAGCGGCACCGTCGAAGGCGAAACCACCACCCTCTACATACATAACCACATAGCCGGAATGCCGGTAAAAATCACCTCGCTCGCCCGCGGTCTCGGCTTCGAGGACGACCTCGAGTACGCCGACGAAGTCTCCCTCGGCCGCGCCATCCTCCATCGCCAGCCGTTGAAAATATAAGGGTATGAAAAAGATATTATTTATAACAGCACTGTGCGCTTTGGCACTGTTGAATTCGTGTAGTAAGTCTCCTTCTGAGAAGGCCCTTGCCGAACTGGACAGGACCATTTCAATGAGGGATGAGTATGTTAGGGATTTCGAGGCCCGGAACGACTCTCTGCGTGCGGAGTTGACAACCGCGCCTGATTCACTTAGATGGGGAATTGCACTGGAGCTGTATCAGTCTTATCACCATTACAGTGTAGATTCTGCAGGGCATTATGTTGCCAGATTGCGCCGGTATGCCAGGACTGCCCGGGAAGTTTTTCGCACAAGACTAACTGAAATCCAGCTTCTTGTATGGGCTCATGACGAAGACAGAGCTTTAAACCTATATCACAGTATCGACACTTCTTCAATTAAGGATTTAAATCTGAAGCGGGCATATCTTGCTATCGGTGTGGAAGTCTTTACTAATATTTCCAGATTCCCAAGGATATTCAAGGAAGATTGCAATTATGCAGATTCTCTTGAACACTGCCGTATCAAATATATTGCCCTAGATACACTGTCCTACACGGGCAGAAAGGTTCTTGCCCAGTATCTGCGCGATAAAGGGTATTTAAATGAGGCACTTTCCGTTTTCCAGGATTGCTTCCAGCAGGCCAGCCCTGACTATCACGAACTTACTTCAATCGCATATAACATGGCCCTGCTTTATGGAATGCTTGGCGATAATGAGCAGAAGAAGATTTGGCTTTCGCGCAGTGCCATTTATGATTGCAAGGCTCCAAACAGGGATTTTCTCTCGCTTTACGAACTCGCCCTTACCTTATACGACGAAGGCGAGTTAAGCCGTGCGAACAAATATATCAAGATTCATTTCAACGATGTATATGAGGGCGACTTCCAGGCGAAGGCAATAAGGTCGTCCAGGGCGCAGAATATAATTGTCGATGCCTCGATGAAGGCTGAGCGACGTCTGAGGACTCTATTGGTTGCTGCAACCTCTTTTGCTGTTCTTCTGTTGGTTGTCGTTGGCTTTATGCTGATGTTTACCCGTCGACAGGCTGAGAAACTCGCTGTTGCCAATAATGCACTTGCTAATGCGAATAAGAAACTCGGGCGCAGCAATGCCGCCCTTGCAGAGAGTAATAAAATCAAGGACAATTATGTATTCAGATATATGGATCTAAGTATCCGCTATCTGGACAAGGTGGAAGAAAAGAGACACGAATACAGGCAGATCGCAAAAAATAAAGGTGTTGAATCCCTTCTTAAGGCATTACGCTCGCCGGCTGCATTTTCCGATTATAAGGAGTTCTATGCAATCTTCGACAGGACCTTTCTCGGGATATTCCCGGATTTTGTCGAGAGTGTCAATAGCCTTCTTCGTGAAGAGGCCAGGTTTGATGTTAAGTCCAGTAAAGAAAGCCTGCCTACTGAGCTCAGGATTCTGGCTACATTAAAGCTCGGAATCGAAGATAGCCCTAGGATTGCATCTTTCCTCAAGTGTTCGCTTTCGACGGTATATACTTATCGCGCCAAAATGAGAAATCAAGCCATCGGTCCAAAAGAATTGTTTGAAAGCAGGGTGAAAAACATAAGTTAAAACTTATAAAATCACCTATAATTTGAACGTTTTATAATATTCTATGTTGTCGGCCTTACACGCGTCTGTAAGGCCGTTTTTTTTTGCCATGGGGGGGGTAATAAAAGCTGAAAATTACTTATAATTAAAAAAATGCACTGTTTTATTAGATAAAAACTATCCAATTTTGTACCGCTGAGAAAGCAGTTAACATCATTAACAAACAAAATTTCATTAGATATGAAAAAAGTTTCAGTCAAATTGGTTTACGACACTCCCCGGGCCGATTTGGTAATTGTTAAGGCGGAGAAAATAATTTGTGCTTCAACAAATTTCGGCACTTCGTTGGACGATTTGGATGAAGACGATTACGGATGGGAGATTTAGTTATGAAAAAGATTTTCTCGATTTTTATCATCGCATCTTTAGCATGCGCCGCTGTGGTTTCTTGCAGCAAGGAACTCGCAGACCCGAACGATAAGCCCGTAAAGGTAAATCCCGGTGAAGAAGAAAATCCCGGTGAAGAAGGACAGGGCGAAGGGGAGCAGAATATCCCCGAGGGAATGATCAGGCTTACGTTCTCCGTTTCTTCTGAAAACGATACTCCAGCTGAGTCGTCAGCAGCAGCTGATGACACCAAAACTTCCTGGGACAAGATAAATGGGCACCAGTGGAGCGAAGGCGACCAGATTCGTATTATATGGAATGACGGAGCAAGCGATGGACAGACTGAAGGGGTAGATTATGCCATAGCTACAGTCAACGCCGGGAGCGTATCCGCAAACGTTGTTGATGCCGATTATTATTATGCAGTTTACCCTGCCGATGCGATTTATACTCTCAGTCTTTCGGAGGGGAAAATTGAAGTAGAGTTCGGCCGTAATCAAAGCGGATCTTTCTCCGATGCCAATATAATGGTCGCCAAGACCTCAAAGGCTGCCGCTTCGTTATCCTTTAAGAACATGACGAGTATCCTGAAGTTCTCAACTGGTGCGAGTTGCAACTATACGAAGGTGACATTTGCCGCGAATGACAAAACCAAGCTCAACGGCAAGGTGTCTACCACTTTTGCGGAACCGTTTGCAGTGGAAAAAGTTACGACTGGTTCAAACAGAGACCTTCTGACGGTCAACGTTACCCCAAACGAAACGTATTATCTGGCGCTTCTCCCGGATATTGACTTAGACAATGGTATAGGATTCAAGGTCGAGGCGTCAAGCCAGCTGACAGGTGCACTTTCTACCGGTACATTAACTATGGAGCGCAACAAGGTCAAGAATTTGGGCACAATTGACAACCAGATTCATACTGCATGGTTTATTACAGAAGACGGTACCGGAAAGGGTACAAGCTGGGAGGATGCCGGTGGCCCGGAGCGCCTGGTTCAGCTGATTTATCCAACAGTTTCAAGAGGCGCCGGACAGGGACTTACAGCTGCTTATCGCCTGCATAAATCTACTATCTACGTGGCAGCCGGTACCTACAATATCCAGAAGAGTAATGGGGACGAGGTCTTAGCTCCTCATTACAACACAGGTACTCTTTCTGCTACTATCAAAGGTGGATATCCGGAAGGTCTTACCGGTACATCTACTACAGGCCAGGATCCGGCAGTCAATAAAACATATTTTATCTGCAATCAGACGGCGACTACAGATCACGTTTTCGAGGTAAGTGGTACTAATAAGGTTAACGATTTCACCTTTGATGGGATTTCCTTTACGGCTAACACCGAGGCTACGGAAACGGCTATTTCAGGCATAGCATTAAACTACACATCTTCAAGTACTTCAAACTTGACTTTTAAGAACTGTATATTTGAAGGCCTCACAAGTACGGCAAGTAGCGGTACTTATGGTGGTGCAGCTGTGTATGTGTATTCTTCTGTCGCAGGAAAAACAGTGACTTTTGAGGGCTGTACGTTTGAAGATAATACTGCTGTACGTGGTGGCGCTGTCGCTCTTTGTAACACAGGCGCTGGTGGAGACATCAGTTTTAACGACTGCACGTTTAGCGGAAACGTAGCTTCCAGCAATCAGGGCGGTTCTGTTTATGTATATGCGAGCGGAAAGGCGACATTTGATGGCACCGATTTCGTTGGTGACGCTACGACTGTTAATGCAGCAAACGGAGCAGCTATCGCTATTATTAAAAACGCATCTGTTACATTGCAGAATGGGTGTTCATTTACCAATTTGATAACCTCCGGAAGCGGTGGAGCAATCTTCAATCACGGGACGCTTATCGCTGACGGTACTACTTTCTCTGGTTGTAAGGCAAAGCTCGGTGGCGCTATTCACACCGATGGAGACGCAACCATAGGAAGCTCAGAAACATGTTCTTTTACAAATAATGTTGTAACTCAAAACGGCGGTGCTATTCATTTCCAGAAAACTGCTTCTGGCAGCGATACTCCGACGTTATCAGTAAGTAATTCTTCATTTAGCGGTAATGGTTCTGATGTCAATGCCGGTATAAAAGGGGGTGGAATTGCAGCTACCTCTGCAGCTTATGAATTCACAGTTGCGAATTGCACCTTCTCCAATCTCTTGGCCGTTAATGGCGGAGCCGTTCACACTATAGGTATAGGTAGCATAAGTAATTCTTCATTCTCTTCAAATGATTGTACTGAGAATGGTGGTGCTATCTATAATTCGGGTACCCTGACTTTGGATTGCTGTACTATTACTGGTAAAGGTAAGAGCACAGCCCTGACCGCATTGTTGGGAGGTGGATTGTACAACGAAGGCTCAGCCACAATTCAGAACAATTCCGTAATAGAGGAATGTGCACTTATTGCCGGGGATGCTCATAAAGGCGCTGGTATTTGGACAGGAGGGGCCGGGTCTCTTACTGTAAATGAATCCATATTCAGGAACAATAGTTGTGGCTATAGGGGTGGTGGACTGTTTTGCGAAGGCACTGCGTCTATAAATAATTCTGTATTTTCTTCCAACCATGCTGCTAATGGCGGTGGAATTCATACTGCGGCTGGCTCCTCACTAACTATTACTGCTTGTTCATTCTTGGGTAATACTGCTACAAATGGTGCCGCATTACGTACATTAGGAGCTTCTGGGGCAATAGCTAAACTTATTGTATTCAATTCACTTTTCAAAGATAATGTCCCTGCAAGCAAAACAGGAAATAATGGCGGCGCTGTCCAGCTGACGTCCAATTATTCTTACAATCTTATTGCCAATACCACCTTCGCCACAACAGACGGTACAGCCCTTAGTACTGGCGGGGGGAGCGGAGATAATGCCCCGACTTTCTACGTAGTAAGTTGTACATTCGCAGATAATAATCCTGCCGATTTCGATAGGAATTACAATAAAGGTTGGTTCTATAATAATATTTGTGCGTCGGCTGATTTTGCAAGTAGCCGGGATAATCTGAAGAAGGCTCAGTACTATTCAATATTCGGTTCGGATCGCTTTGGCGCTGGTGGAACTACCACCCCGGCTGCAACAGTGACTGATCTAGGAAAGAACTGCCTTGGCACTTTTGATACTGACCATTATCCTCTTAACAGTAGCTATTCTGCACATTACAGTGAAGGAATGACCGCTGGTGATATACAGGCATTAAGCTTTACAAATCTTAGTCTTACTTCAGCACAGCTTGATTTACTGGGACACGATCAGAAGGGTAATGAACGTAACGGTAAGATTATGGGTGCATACGTAGAGACAGAGTAATAAAAATCTTATAAATTCCCTTGTAATTTCGGAGGGAAGTGTCTTTTAAAATCCGCCTTGCACGCACGTGTAAGGCGGATTTTTGTTTATAGCAGCACTTATAATGACTTATAATCGCGCGCGCGGGTATGGGAGAAAAACGTTTTATTTGCCAAATTTGCTTGCAGAAAAAACTTTTTTCGCAATATGAGTATACTGAAAAAATTGTTATTGATTCCGGTGCTTGCGCTTCTCCCGGCAGTTATGCCTCTGCATGCGCAGGTTTCCGTTCCGGTGACAGGTACTGTACTCGACGAAACCGGCAAGGCCTTGCCCGGCGCCACGGTCTCCGTGGAAGGTGCTTCAGCCATAGCCGTTTCAGGGGCCGACGGTAAATTTGCCATAAATGTACCCGGTGAAGAGTCCGTACTTCTTGTCGATTTCCTCGGATACAAGCAGGCAAAAATCAAGGTTGGAAAGCTCCGCCGCTTCGAGATCAAGCTTGAAGAGGATACGACTTACCTTGACGAAGCAGTCGTAATCGGTTTCGGCGAGCAGAAAAGGTCTGACCTAACCGGTTCTGTCGCTACTATCAACATGAAGGATGTGGAGAACGCCCCGACATTGGCAATAGACCAGGCCCTGCAGGGCAGGGTGGCCGGTGCCGATATCGTGAGCGTTTCCGGCGATCCTACCGAGGGCACATCAATCCGCATCCGTGGAACCCGTTCAATCACGGCCGGAAACGAACCCCTTATCGTGGTGGATGGCGTCATGAATGCCGTTCATGACCTCTCAGACCTTAATGCAGAAGATATCGAGTCGATATCCATCCTCAAGGATGCTTCATCTACTGCAATTTATGGAGCTCAGGGTGCAAACGGTGTTATCATCGTCACGACTAAAGCCGGTTCTCCCACAAAGTCAAAGGCAAACGTGACGGCTACAATCAAGCTCGGCTTCTCGCAGCTTGCCCGCAGCCTTGATCTTATGAACGCGATGGAGTTCGCTACCTACAACAACGACCGCATAGATTTCGCCAAATCCTCAGACGGACTTGTTTATCCGGCCAAGCCGAGTTATCCCGAGAAGTATTCTAATCCAGCAGCCCTTGGCAAGGGAACCGACTGGCTGGATGCAATTACCAGGGTAGCCCCTTATCAGCAGTACGGACTTTCGGTCAGCGGCAATAACAAGCAGACAAATTACTTTGCTTCTATTTCACACGCCAACGACCAGGGTATCGTGAAGGATAGCGGCAACCAGCGTACCACAGCCCGTATTACCATCGGACACAGGTTCAACAGTTGGTTAAAGCTCACATACACCGGAAATTTCCTTTATCGTCTTGCAAACAACAACAAGGCTAATATAGGAGGAACCGGAGTTTGGAGCGGCGCCGTTTATATTTCGCCTGTTCTTGATACTACAAGCGAAATCAACGATTTGTACAATTATGGCCAGGGCGCGCCATTCAACAACCCGCTAATCACCATCAAACAAAGTGAGAATTACAGGAAATCGTTCTCAAATACACATTCGCTTGATTTGGAACTTACTCCGCTGAAGGGCTTGCTCATAAAGAGTCACAATACTTTCTATAAGTATGATACCCACCTGTACAAGTATCTCCCCGGCACATTGCCCGTGAGGAGACTTGCTGGAACAGGCGGTGAAGTACAGCGCCAGGACGGCAACATCGCCCAGTTCAACTCCGACAATACCGTTACCTGGAAGAAGGACCTCAAGAAGGTTCATCACCTTGACTTGATGGCCGGTATGTCGGTTTACTATAAGGAATACGAGTATCAGAGCGTAGTCGGAAAGGGAATGCTGGTTGATGACCTTAAGTGGAACGACCTGAGTGCCATCGGCGACAAGGACAATTATTCGCTTTCTTCCTATGAACAGACGACTAAAAAGATGTCGTTCATGGGCCGGTTCAACTACAATTACAAGAAACGTTACTACGTGACATTTACCGGAAGGGTTGACGGTTCTTCGAACTTTGCGGCAAATCATAAGTGGGGATTTTTTCCTTCGGCGGCCGTAAAGTGGAATATCTCCAATGAACCCTGGGTTAAGCGCACCCGCATTTTCCAGGATCTGTCGCTGCGAATGAGCGCCGGTCGTACAGGTAACGACGCCATCACCCCTTATAAATCGCTGCAGCAGTTGTCTTCATCTACGTCAGGATATCTTATCGGCGACGGGCAGGCAACTTACTATTATCCTTCACGCCTCGACAGCCCGAACCTTACATGGGAAAAGACAGACCTTTATAATATCGCCCTCGATATGTCTATTTTGAAAGGGCGTCTTAAAATGACGGCTGAAGCCTATTATTCTTCGACAAAGGACCTGCTCCTGGATGTGCAGAAGGCACAGCAGACGGGATACAGCAAATATACCCAGAATCTTGGCAAGACGACCAACAAGGGTGTTGAACTGACCATATCTTCTAAGAACATCATCGGAAGAAAATTCTCATGGACGACAGACTTTACCATCTCCCACAATAAACAGATGGTAGAGAATATCGGCGGTGAATCCGAGGTTGTGGCGATGAAGGACCAGAAGGGTTATATGATTTACGGCTATAAGGCCGGTTATCCTCTCAATGCCCTTTGGGGATTCCAGTATGGAGGCGTCTGGCACAATGCTCAAGAAATAGCCGATAACGACATTACCCATCAGTACGTGGATTATTATGCCAAGCCGTATAAATGTGGACGTCCCAAGTACGTCGACCAGAACCATGACGGAATCCTTGACAATCAGGATATAACATATCTCGGCAATTCCGATCCCAAGATATACGGCGGACTCCAGAACAACTTCCATATTTATGGATTTGACCTGAGCGTATTTTTGCAGTATTCCCTGGGCGGAAAGATTTATAACTATTCCGAGTTCTACATGGCTGGAACATACTGCTCAAATCAGTACAGGTACATGCTCAACTCCTGGCACCCGTACAGAAATCCGGATTCCAATTATCCGGCAGCAGGTGCCAGCGGCTCAAGCATGCTACCGAGCGATTTCATGATTCACGACGCTTCTTATGTAAGGCTCAAAACCGTCAGCATCTCTTATCAGTTCGACATGCGCAAAGTCAGCAAGCTGATAAAGAGCCTCTCCGTAGGAGTCAGCGCCGACAACTTGTTCATCTGGACCAAATACAACGGCTTTGATCCTGATGTATCGTCAAAAGTCGAGGATCAGGAATCTGTAATCAGAAGGGCGGATATCGGAGCATATCCAAGGCCTCGCAAGATAATTGCCACAATCCAACTTAAATTCTAAGGGCCTATGAAAAAGACAATGATAATCACAATGCTGGCCTATGTAGCTGCATCCTGCAACGTTCTTGACGAAAATCCGTCTTCTTTCGTAGACCGGAATAATTACTTCAAGACCGAAGCGCAGTGCCGTACCGCGGTTAATTCCTGCTATGAGGGGCTGAAATCCATTTATTCCACCACGTTGTTTACCCATACAGATGGAACGACTGATTTGGTGATAGTCCCTTCTACGTCGGATGTCAACGCCATACTCGATATTAATCCTTCGCAGTGCAATATTTCAAAGACTCAGTGGAGCGTTTCTTATAAAGCAATCATGTATTGCAACGCCGCGATTGCGGGTATAGAAAAATCGACGACGGTCGACGAGAACGTGCGCCGCGACCTTCTGGCAGAAGCCAAGACTATGCGTGCGCTGTGGTATTATAACCTGACTTCCCTTTTTGGCGATGTTCCTTTCTACACAGATGACGTTGTTGACCAGCCCACAATGGACAGGATAGCGCATCTTGGCAGGATGGATGCTGTTGCTACTAGGGCTGCTCTCATTAAAGAACTCCAGGCGTGTTACAGCTATGAAGGCGGTGAGTACACAGGGGCTCTTAAAGAAATTCGCGCCTGCGAGATACAGGAGAAGGGCAGGGCAGGATGGGCCATGGGCATGATGATGATAGGTAAATTGGCCCTGTGGAATGCATATATGGATTCAAATGGTACTGAGGACTGGTTCCAGGTAGCAATCGATGCACTCGAAAAGCTGGTTCCCGTGTACGGAGAGTTGTCTGCCTATCCTTTATCGGATTTGTATTACAGCGTAAAGGAAACTCCTGAGCGTATTTTTGAAATTCGCCACGCCTACTCGGAAGGAACTCTTTCTTATGCAGGTACACTTGCCCAGAACTGTATGCCTTCTTACAAGTCGGATACTCAGTTATATGACGGAGTATCCATCCCATGGCTCGGCACAGAAGCCAAGGTGGGTACCTGCAACCGTCCTACTTCATATTTCTATTCGGCCCTTCAGCCTGATAACGGTGCTGACCTTCGCGTCGATATCAATCAGGGCCGCCGTTGGGAGGGTACTCCTTTCGTGTCGGGGATTTCACAGCCCTGGATGGGCCCGAAATTCTGGTGCCCGTATATGAAGACAACCTATGATTCGAACAATTATCCTATCCTGCGTTACGCCGATGCGCTTCTTATGCTTGCGGAGTGCTACCTGGAAAAACGGGATAAGGACAATTTTGAAAAGTATCTGAATATGGTTCGCTCGCGTGCCGGACTTGCTCCTTACAGCGCAGGCAGCTGGTCTCTTGCTACCCAGACATTGAGGGACGAGCGCGCCCGTGAACTTTTCGGTGAGTTCCAAAGAAAATTCGACCTCGTCCGCTGGGGTATCTGGTTTGACGCCGTCGAGAACTACTGGAAACCTGAGATGGAAAAACGTAACATCCCTACCAAGGAATTGCCGTGCCATAGATATCTGCCCATACCCAATGAACAGGTAGTAAATTCCGGTTATGCCCTTGACAATAAAGAATACAACAATTATGGCCTGTAAGATAAAAAGCATGATATACGCTGCGGCGCTGCTTGTTATCAGCTTCGCCGCCAAGTCCTGTTCGCAGGACTACGAGCTCGACCTGCCTCTGTCATTGAACCGAACGGAGTTAAGATTCGCCAGTACAGGTGATACTTATTACACGTTGGTTTATTGTAGGGGAGACTGGACCGCTGAATTGGATGAGCCTGCACCTTGGCTTACTATCTCTCCGTTGAAAGGTAGCGGTAACGCACAGATTAACTTCACCGCAGAAATGAATGGCGGTGTATCTCGAGGAGTTACATTGACAATTAAAAACGGAAATCTCACGAAGCAACTATACATTTCCCAGGCCGGCGGATTGGATGAAGGGAGTTACGGCTTCGTAAAGCAGTCAGTTGAGGTATTGAGGGCTGCATGTACCAGTCAGATTCTGGCTGCTACCAATCTTGACGATCTTACAATTTCGCACGTGAAGGATACTGTCGAGTATGCTTCAGGTCTGGAGGAACATTGGTTGAGCGTTAATCAGGTGTTCAGCGACAAAGTTATTTTCTCGGTAGACGATAATACTACAGGGGAACCTCGTCAGGCTACTGTCAAGCTGACGTTCCCTCTCGCAAAGTGGGATACTCCGGTAACGGCCTTTTTTGTAGTAAATCAATCATCGGCAGAGCCTGCTCAAATAGATGCCACTATCGCTTCCCTCGAAGGGAATCCTGTTGAATGGTCGGATGAAGACAAATTCGTCATTCTTGATTCCGACGGCCATACGATGTATTCAGCCCAGATAGACCCGGTGCATATTTCCGGACAGTCTGCGATATTTATTTATAACAGCGAATCTGTTGCGTCCGGTCTTGAGGCCGCAGTTTATCCGGAGGCTTTTATTACTGCCTGTCAAGACGGCAAAGCTACCGTAAAAATGCCGGAAAAAGCAGATTTCATTACGTCGCTTGACCGTGCGGCCAGCCTGGGAATAATGGCCGGGACGATATCGGAAGGAGAGGTTGTTCTAAACTCTGCATGTATGTTGCTGGAGGTTAATATCAATGGCGCAGGATTATTGAAAGATCTTTCTCTGCTGTTTGATTCTCCGGTATGCGGTGAGGGTACTGTCGATGTCAGGGTACAGACTCCTGTATTTGTTCCAACAGAAGGGAAGAGCAGTAATCTCCTTTCAGTCAATCTCCCTTCCGAAGGAGTTGTCTTGCCGGCAAGACTTTATGTGGCGGTTCCTGCCGGAAACCTGGGCGGAGTTACCGTAAATGCCAATACTACGCAATGGAGCGGAAGCATCCGCGCTGATTCCCAGCCCTCCGGAGACCCTCACTCCGTTATTCATACCGAAGAAATTGTGCTCAACATCCCTTCGGCAGCTGAGAATCTGACTGAGGGCGGCAAGTGGGCCAATTGTTACCTGCTCAATGACCTTTCCGAGAAGATGTACAGCATAGATATCAAGAAGGTTGACGGCAGCGTTCCCGCTAACGACATCACCCGCTGTTCCATTCTGTGGCAGACAAGTCCAGGAGTTGTAAGCTATCTGAGCATCGATCCTTCTGCCGGAAAGCTTTATTTCCGCAAGAGTCCAGATCTTCCTGGCAATGCGCTTGTCGCAGTATTGAATGATGCTGGCACAGTACGCTGGAGTTATCATATCTGGGCTCCGGAGTCTGCCGTGAAGGAAGTAGTCTTCGGGCAGTACATCTTTATGGACCGCAATGTGGGTGCTGTAGCTGCTGCAGCTGTGGACCATTCAGGAAAATCTATAGGAATGCATTATCAGTGGGGAAGGAAAGATCCATTCCCCGCGATGGAAAGCCTTGACGGGCCAATGAAGCATGGAAAGGTGTATCCCGATCCGATAAGCTTTATGACTGCACAGAACGGAGTCCCCGCTTCAGTTGCCGCCGAAAATCCTACAACATACTATTGGGGCAATGACAATTCCGGCGCGGAGGACTGGATTGATACCCCCGACGACAACCTGTGGAAGTCGGTTCCTACGAATTCGAGCCCTTGTCCGTATGGATGGGCCGTAGCTTCCAAGGCTGCCTTTGATGAATTTGTTCCAAGGTTGAAAGAGGCTTCTTTCGAGAGCAAAGTCGGTATTGTAATTAACGATGACGAAGGAAATTCTGTTCTCTTCCCAGTAAGCGGCCAGTACAGGCGCAAAGTCAATGCTTCCGAAGAATTAGCTTCTTCCTCAGAAGGTTGGATTTGGAGCAGTACTCCGTACGAGAACGGTAATCTTCACGGGAGCTGGTACCTTCACATCCAGTCTACCGTGAACAACCGCAGAACGGAAAATACATATTCCCAGCGCCGCTGGGGCAAAAATGTCAGATGTGTCAAAATCAACTAAACCATGAGACTCATTAGATATATGCTTGCCGCTGCGGCAGTGATCGCAGCCTCATGCAATAAAGACATCAACGAGCGGACTATCCATGAAGGCTCCGGACTCGGCTTCCCAGAGAAGGTCGTTGACCTTGAAGAAGGGGCCGGCACGGTTCAGGTCGCGGTTATCTCCACTAGGAATTACGATATTATTTCCGAAGCTTCATGGCTGAGCGTGCCCGCTGCCGGAACAGCCGGACGGGATGGCTTCGCTGTTAAATACAACGCCAATAATGGCCTTCCCCGTGCCGCAAGGATAATTGTTTCAATTGAAGCGACCAACCACAAGGATACTCTGACCTTGAGACAGACCGGCGCTATTGCTCCTGTCTTTGATACGGAATCTCCGGTTCTCAGCCTGAAGGGCTCCGTGGGTGGGCAGGCAATCGTCGCCCTCGACACAAATATCCCTGACGGTGACTTCAAGATTTCTCATTACTGTTCAGGTGGAGATGATTGGATAAGCAGTGCTTCAATTAAAGACGGCTCCCTTGTATTCGACTACAAGGCAAATCCAGAGCAATCGTCAAGAGGCGCCAGCATCACCGTGACATACACCGATGCCTTTGACAAAGTTTATAAGATAGTGTTCCAGGTGGGCCAGATGTCGAGTGAAGATTCATTCGGACGGGATTTGACTTTGCCTGAACTCTTCGCTCTGGCTACGGAAGCCGGTTATTACGTAGATGAAGACCTTGTTATCGAAGGTATCGTTGTAAGTGACAAGGAAAACGGCAACTGCGGCGACAATACTCAGCTTAGTGCGACTACTATCGACTACAGCGTGTGCCGCAGGACGATATACTTCGAATCGCTCGACGCTTCCTTCGGTATTATGCTACAAACTCTTACGGATGACGATAACGTTTTCCTTCAGGGCGACCATGTCAAGTTCTCCCTCAACGGAGTAACAGTCTGGAAGCCGGTATCGATAGACGGTTCTCCTGTTTACTGCTATGTAACAGGTGTAAAAGGCAGCATGGCAGTGTCATGCGAACATCTTGGCAGGGAGGGAATTCCTGTGAAAGAAAAGTATATCGGATCCCTTACCGACGAGGATATTTTTACTTATGTAACCCTCAAGGACTGCGAACTTCCCGTGCGCAAGGGGTCCCTTACTCCTGTCAGCGAGAAATTTACATCGGTGGGGGGAGCAGACAAAGTGTCGAAGTTTGCAGTTTTGCTGCATGATATCTGCGGAAAGTCCATGTATATGTACACTAATACTACCTGCCCTTACAGGCGGGATGGAAAGGCTCTTCCGGAGGGTAGCGGCAATATGAGCGGAGTCGTTGTAAATGAGCTCTTCACCCGTTTCAGCTATATGGACAATTCGTCTTCTGACCAGGAGACCTGGGGAAATATAGGAAGATATCAGCTCCGTCATACTTGTCGGGAAGATTTTGGCATGGCTGAGACGATGGAGGAGGAGAGCTTCTCGGCCATCCTTTGCGAATGGAAATATATTCTCGCTCAGAATCTGGAACTTTATTATGCTACCGGTGGTGATAAATCTGCTTACTTTACTTACAGTTTCGTTTATCCCAATTCATACACCGACGGGCGCGCCGGTAAATTACCTATCATCAAGTATCAGGATTTCTCAAGCCTTGGCCCCGTTTCGCCGGATGACCTTGGCGTGACTCCGACTGAGAATGGCGCTGCATGGGCTACCAATCTTACGGCCCGTAACGGCCTGCCGCAGTATACTACTCTGGTATTCTCTACGGCCGGCTTACAGGCAAGCAGGATGAGCGTCCAGATTTCATCAATGAACTTCTTCTACTATACTACTCAGAAAATCAACGGTGTTCCAATGTATCTTGAAGGCCCTCGTTTCTGGTATGTAGAATACTCTCTCGATGGCCAATCATGGACGAAGGCCGGCGCCTATTCGCTCCCTGAATTCTGCCAGATTACTCCAATGACGCAACTTTGGCAGACTCCTGGATTTAAACCGGTGAATATTGAGTTACCAGCAAAGACCTTGATGGGGCAGGATAAGGTTTACGTGCGCATTATTCCTGAGAATCAGCTCCGTACGGGTTCTCAGTCGCTGTATCTCGATCCTTCAATTATCTACCCTGCCTCCGGTTCCTTCCCTACAGCCTGGAATTATATCGGCGTTCGTTATAATACCAAGGATGCTCCTGCTACCGACTTCGGCGGCAACGATGACATTGATCCCATGAATCCTATTGACTATATCTGGTAAAATATTATGAAACAGAGTTTTATATATATAATTCTTGCAACTTTCGCTCTTGTTGCAGTTTCTTGCAGCAAGATTCCGGGTCAGGCTCGGAATGAAGGCGAAATGCCAGTGGCTGAAGAACAGGCTGTAACATTTACGGCTGATATCAATGTTACCAAAACCACATTGGGAAAAGACTGGAGCGTCAGCTGGGTCGAGGGCGACGAAGTTTCCATCCTTTGGGATGGCGGCCAGACAACTGCTGAAGCTGTTTTGGGCGAGGGAAAGGTCCATTTCAACGCTGTGGTTGATGATGTTGAGGACTACTTCGCCGTGTATCCCGCAGGTATCGAGGCCTCTGTAAATGATGAAGGAAAGCTTTCTTTTGAAGTTCCTTCCGTTCAAAGTGGAAAATTCGAAGACTGCGCAATCATAACGGCCCAGACTACTCGTAAAAGCAAGGATTTCGGCACCTTCAAGAGTGCTGTGTCTTTGATACGCTTCATTATTACTGATGATTCGTACGAATATGTTACCTTCACCGCTGAAGGCATCAATTCTGTAACCATCCCCACGCCTTCGGCCGGAACTCATTTCATAGCTATCCCGGCGGGAGTCACCATCCCCGGAGTCAATTTCGCTCTTGGCAACAAAGGCGTCTCAAAGAGTTCTACCCCTGTTTCCCTGAATGCAGGAGATGTCCTGTGCATCAATACTCCTCTTGAAGAGTATATGGAGACTGAGGGCGACTTGTATATTGATGATGTGGCAACGCTTATAACAGTTCTGACTGGCGACGGTTCTGACTTCAACGGGCACGTGATTCACGTCAAGGCCGGAACTTATGACCTTGGCGCATCTGAAACAGCCTTATCGCTTTCATATGCCTCGCCGGTGACGGTAAATATTTCCGGAGAAGAAGGAACTGTGTTTACCACCTCTCTCAGCGGCGATAACGGCTGTATCCTTTCGGTCGCATCCAATGCTAACCTTAAACTTGACGGTATTACTTTTACCGGAGCTTCACATAACGCAGCCGGTGGAGCCCTCTGCCTTATGGCCGGAAGCCATGAGATCACAAACTGCGTCTTTACCGGCAATGCCTGTACTTCTACGACGAGCGACCGAGTTGGCGGAGCAATTTATGTGGGGGGAACAGCGTCGGCGGATATCGCCGGTTGTACCTTTACCGGCAATAATGTAAAAATTACAGGAGGTGGAGCCCTTGCTTTCTTTGCTGCTACTACTTCCCGGGTTGTCGACTGCAAGTTTATTGGAAACAATACCGGTAAAATCGGGAATGGCGGTGCTATACTTCTGAAGAAAGCAGGTGGAACGCTGTATGTGGTTAACTGTACCTTCGATTCCAATGCATGTTTGACCAACGGCGCCGACATCTTTGCTTCGGCCGGCTCAGCCCTGCTGATGTACAACTGTACCGCCGTCAATCCAATGAATATCGGAGGTAACAAGGGTTCCGTACGAGCAAACGTTCCGCTACTTGTAGCCAACTGCTCGATTGCGGTCAAAGAAACGTCGCAGGCAAACGGCAATGTCGCCTTTAACGTCAACGATGCCGCAAAGAACTTTATGGTCAACAATCTTATTCTTTGTGATTCAGGCTACTCGATGAGTTCTGCGTATACAAACTCAAACCCGACCATGAACCGTCCTGTGACGACTTATGGGCATAATGTATATACCCAGGCACCGAGGATTACATTCACAGTCGTCGGTACGGAAAGCGATATGAGCGGAGTGACAGCTTCGAATATCTGGTCCGGCGACATTGATCTGTCTGATAAGGGGATTCTTGACTGGGATGGACCTTCTATTCTTGATAGCTTCCAGTGCGCTACTGCGACAGACGTCGAGACCGCCATAAAGGCTTTTGGCTTCGGAGGTCCGGCATTCTTCGAATGGCTAAGCGACAAGGGTATATTTGAAAAAGATGCATTGGGCAACTCCAGAGGTGAATCCTGGTGGCCGGGAGCATATCAGAAACAATAATGAAGAAACTTGTTGTCATACTTGCGCTTTTTTCTGCTCTGTCGCTTGTAGCTCGCGAAATGCCGCGCTTCAAAGTGGGTACATACAATGTGTTCACAT
This sequence comes from Bacteroidales bacterium, assembly GCA_017443025.1. Lineage (GTDB taxonomy): Bacteria > Bacteroidota > Bacteroidia > Bacteroidales > UBA932 > Cryptobacteroides. The sequence goes on from JAFSPG010000016.1 coordinate 223,981, forward strand.
CCGATTCGCGGCTTAAAGTAATCAAGGCCAATCCTGAAGTCAGCGAACAGCGCTACTGGAGTAACAGTGCTTCTGCGGTGGCCGACATGATAGTGCATCTTGACTGCGATATCATGGGGCTTCAGGAGATATGCGACAGTATATGGAACGGCCCGCAGAATATTCGTAAACTGGTTGCCGACAGAGGTTATGAATACGAGTGGATTCTTTATCCTAATACTCGTCACGGGCATATTTCCTACGACGATGCCATAGGATTCAAGCCTTCCGTATTCGAATGTATTGAAAATGGAATTTTCTGGCTGGCAGGTATATTTGATAAGCCTGAGATGGCAGAGGATGCTCCAAAAGGCTCGATGCGGCCCTGCGTATGGGCGCGCATGAAGCACATGGCTTCCGGCCGTGAATTCTATTTCCTGAGTACCCATCTTCTTGTTTCTCAAAAACAGCAGGACGGCTCGTGGAGCCATGAGGGAAATAAGTATAACGCAAAGATGATCCGCCAGTGGGCTTACGAGAATATTCCGGACAATGTTCCTTCCATTCTGGTTGGCGACATGAACGTGGATGATAAGTCAAAACACTGGCTCAGCCTTGCGCAGGCCCGTTTCATGGACGCAAAGCAGTATTTTGTCAGAGCCAAGAGGCTCAGCAAGGATGCAAAGGCCTGGGGTACTCAGGATACCAAGGATGAAAGCGGATTCAGCAAGTGGTGGCCCGATCATATAATGTTCAATATGTTCCGGCCTCTCGATTACGTAATTGATCGCAGTAAATTTCCTACGGCCGACGGAACGCTTCATTACCCTTCGGATCATCTTCCGGTTACTTGTAACATAGAGTTCCGCGATTATTCTGAAAGCGGGCTTCCGACCCCGCCGAAAAAGAAGAAGGCCGTGCGTCTCGTGTCGTTCAACGTACGTTATCGCAACAATAACGTCGATTTGGAGAATGGCTGGGACCATCGCAAGTTCGCTATCCCAGCTATGATAAGGGATGTATTGCCTGACGTGATGGGAACCCAGGAAATAACTCATGACCAGATTGAATACCTCGACCGTGAAGTTCCTGAGTATAAGCATGTGGGCATTTTCCGTGAAGGTGGTGCTAAAGGCGAGTGTGCCAGCGTTTACTACAATTCTACCACTGTTGATTTGATTGACTGGGGAGGATTATGGCTGAGCGAAACTCCTTCCAAGTCTTCGCTTGGATGGGATGCCGCTGTTAAGCGCACGGCTGTGTGGGCCCGTCTTAAAATGAAGGGGACCGGCAAGGAATTCCTGTTTGTAAACACCCATCTCGACCACAAGGGGCCGGAAGCACGTGCCAAGGGAATGGATCTTATTCTTGACACATTGAAGGTAATCAATAAATCCAGGTTGCCGGTGGCAATCGTGGGCGACCTCAACAGTCAGATTGACGACAAGGCTCTCACGAGGATTTGCAATGAGATGAAAGATGCTCGTTCTACTGCGGTCAATTCTGATACCAAGTATGCCTTCAACGGTTTTGGCCTTTCATGGACCGGCATTATCGATCATATTTTCTACAAGGGATTCAAGAAGTGTACGGACTTTAAGGTGGTAAGCCGCAAGTATCTGCACATCAACTATATTTCAGACCATTATCCAATCAGGGCGGATTTTGAATTATGATAAGGATTCTGACATTACTCGCAATTCTGGTCATTCCCGGCCTATTTGATACCGCCCTCGCAAAATCTCCTCTGCGGGCCGGTACTTTTGAGGTGACCAATTCCTTCAACAGAAGGGCCCAGGCTGAGAAGGGGAAGATGCCTGCACAGCGTATGTGGGTTCATAGCGCCGTAGCAGTGGCAGATGCAATTATTGACTCTGACTGCGATATACTGGGCATTCATGATGTATGCGATTCCATCGCGGGAAGACGGGAAGACGTAAAGCCTCTCATTGATTATATTCGTGAAAGGGGAGGGGATTATGACTGGCTTGTGCTCAGTAACTCCAATCCGAACTATCCGCTTGAGGGCGATATGGCCAATGGAGATGGTATTATTTGGAGGTCTTCCAGGTTCGAACTTCGCGACTACGGCATCAATTGGCTCAGTGGTATTTATGACAAGCCCGGGCGCGACAAATCATTGAAGTACGGCGGGCCTAAAGCATCTTTTACATGGGTTAGATTATATGACAAGACGTGCGGCAAGGAATTAGTCTTTGCCAGTGCAACTGTAAATGGGCCGACTCAGTATGATCATGGCGAAAAGGTGGTATACCACGAAATCAATGTTGCCAACTGCCGTAATCTGATCAATATGTTGAAGGACGAAATCGTTCCGAAGGGAATGCCTTCCATAATTGCTATTAATTCACACAATGCTCCTTCTCACGAAGGATACAAAGTGCTTACTTCCTCTGTGTGGTTCGACGTTCATGACACACTTCACGAAGAGGGCTCTTTGGACGAGGATTCAAATAAGGTTAAGGATACTTGCAATTCGCCTGATGAGTCGAAATTGCAGGGTGGTCGGCCAGACCATATCCTTGTAGACGGATTTGATATTGTTTCTTATGCTGTGCTGCGTAAGAAATTTGCTACTAATGATGGTTCCCTGCACTATCCGGCATTACATTTCCCGGTTGTTGCAGATTTAAAATTATAGATAGATGAAGAGATTCTATGTAATGTTGGCGATGGCTCTGCTGCCCTTGACTTACTCTTGTGAAAAGGGCGTGGAACAACCCGGAGCATTGGAACTTAAGGCTTCAATACTCCAGCTTCCCACAAAGAGCTATCTTGGCGATGAAGAGGGGGGCGTTTTCCCTGTATTGTGGGCGGAAGGAGATGTTATCAGTGTCAACGGCACTCTGACCAATCCTCTGACGGCGGCAGCTGCCGGGGTGAGTGAGGCGGAATTCCGTGTTATTGACGCTTCATTGGTTGCTCCCTATCATCTTCTGTATCCGGGCGAAGCCGGAGTATCTAACAGTGTAGTGCTTGACGGAATACTCCCGCCGATGTATGCCAGTGGCAGCGATACGGGAGAGAACTTTACCTTCCATCAAGCGGCGGTCGGACTGAGATTCAGTATTTCCGGCGAACTCCCCCTTGCCTCTGTAACGCTTTCGGCGCCGGGTGGCGAGAAAATCATTGGCCGTTTTGGAATATCTTTTACTGACGGAACTCTTACACCTTCATCTGCGTCTTCAGAATGGGGAAAGATATATTCAACTCCCGCTGATTTGTCGGAGCCTGAAACGTTTACTCTGTTCATTGCTCCGGGCAGTTTTTCCGAAGGGCTTGTAATAACAGCTGAAAATCCTTCCGGCGACTCAGTTACCTGGCTTTTTGCCAAGGGATGTTCTCTCCTTGCCGGTAAACTATATACCCTCCCTAATCTTACATTCTCCCGTCCTTTCGGAGGCTGGTATGTACTCCTGGAAGATATGACTGAAGATGATGTCACTTTTGAATTATAGCGAGTTATGATAAATAGATTATTCTTTGTGTGTATTGCGCTCATTGTCGCGTTCTCTTGCAGTAAAAAACAGGAAGAGCCGGTGGTAGACAATGGGTTTACGCTGCGTGCCGGTCTGGACGAAGTTTCTACAAGAACGGTTATCGGCGAGAAAAACGGTATGGGCAAATACCCGATTTACTGGGTTGATGGCGATGTTATCAGTGTAAACGGTGTTATATCCGATCCGCTTTCGGGCCAGAGCGGCGAGAGTTCTTCGGCTAATTTCAGATTTGCCGGCATTCTTGCTCCGGCTTCCATATACAATGTTCTATGCCCGGGTACCACTTATTCTGATAAAGTGACATTCGATGGAATCAGCGTGCCGCTGTACGGAAACAGCACTGACCTTTCGGCCGGTGTTTCAATGCGGACTCCGGCTACGGTAGTGCGTTTTGAATACAAGGGCACGGCGACTCTCACTGATATTGTTGTAACATCAATGCAGGGAGAAAAGATTTCCGGGCCGTTTACTATGTCTAAAGATGGAAGCGGAGCGCTTACCGGCGTCCTGGCTCCTGATGCCGGTGCGACCGGCACCATCACCATTTCCTATGACGGCGGGCTCGAGTTGACTCCCGGCGGGAAGACTATTTATTTCGTAATCCCCCCAGGAACATATCCTAAAGGTTTGCGTGCTGTGGTTAATGATAATACAGGTAGCAGGATGACACTACGCTTTTTCAAAAGTGGAGCCGTCCTGACTGCCGGGCGTGCTTGTTCCTTCCCGGAAATAACCTATGTTGCGGGGAGTGATGTGGTGATGACAGGTGGCGAGGGATTCGAGCCTATTGATATCGACCTTCAGGAAGGTGCAGGTACAGGAGATATGGATGCTTCGACAGGCGAAATAAAGGTTTCTCTTAAAGCCGGCACATTCAATATCTGGGCTCCGTCGGCCAGGAAGAGCGTAATGGACGCCGATCCCGAGGTTAGCGAGCAAAGGTCATGGGCAAACAGCTATGAGTCTGTAGCTGACATGATTAACTGGCTGGACTGCGATGTGATGGGGCTTCAGGAAATTACCGCTATGGCATATGAGACCACATATACAAAGAAAAAGGATTATGATGGCGGCGAACACTATCTCAATGATATTCTTACTAATTATGGTTGGGTGATTTACAATGCTGCAAATACGACATACGACAGCTGGTTCCCAGACAATACCACTGGTAACGGTCTTGGCTCTACAGATGCGATTATCTATAAAAAATCCGTTCTGACACTTGTGTCGCATGGCCGTTACTGGCTTTCAGGCTCGAGGAAAATTGCTCCTCAGGACGCCGGAGGTGTGGATTACGGAACTAATCGCCCTTGCACGTGGGCTAAGTTTACCCATAAGGCTAGTGGAAAATCTTTCTATTTTGTAACCACGCATCTTGACCTTCCCAATGCGGGTGGGCCGGATGATGATAATGAGTACGCCCAGCGGCGAAATGCCAGCGAATTGATTGATTGGTTCATGCCGGAGGTTGCTACAGAAGATATTCCGTCAATCATTTGCGGCGACATGAACTGTACTACTCCTTCGGCTTCATACGATATCTTGTGTTCAGGGAAGTGGACAGATGTCTATGATGTAATGAAAGCAGACGGCACACTGGATTATACCGAGCGCTGTTATCCGGGTACAATGAATCTCGACAAGAAGGAAAGCGGCTTGAGCAGCTGGCGCCCCGATCATATGTTCACTTACGGTTGCACTGTGTCTTATTATAAAACAGCCCGTGAGAAATTTGCCACTAAAGACAGTTCAATGCACTGGCCTTCAGACCATTTCCCTATTAAAATCATCGTAAACTTCTAGGAATATGAGAAAGATAATATATACTGTTTCAATCGCTGTCGCGATAGTTTCCTGTTCCAAGGAGAGTGCAAACGTCCCCCAGCGGGAGTTCACTCTTGAAGCTTCGATGCCTGGAACAGACACTAAAACCACGCTTGGGGCAAAGAGCGCCGGAGCCTATCCCGTTCTTTGGGCTTCCGGGGATGTAATAACCGTAAATGGAGTAGTTTCCAAACCGCTTGCTTCCGGGGATGCGGGGGCCAAAACTGCTGTCTTCTCATTTGCTGGCGATGTGTCTACCCCTTTCAATGTACTTTTCGGAGCATCAGCCGGTCGGAGTGACGCAGTTGAGATTTCCCAAAAACAAAGTTGCACTCCCGGTACAGTTTGCGGCGGGCCTATGTATGCCGTTGCTACCAGCACGTCATTTACCATGCAACATTCCTGTGCCATTATTACTCTTCCTGTAACCGGGACAGGAGATATTAGGGGAATTCGTCTGTCTTCTCTTGACGGTACGGCTGTTGCCGGAACATTCCGCATGGAAAAAATATCCGGCTCATTTTCCGGAAAGATGATTACGGAGATTCCTTCTTCATATATTGATTTGTCTCTGTCTGGAGGCAAGATGACCCTTTCCGCCTCGCCAAAGACCGTCAGTTTTGCTGTTGCACCCTCTACTCAGGAAAAGGGTATTTGCATAGAAATGGTTGCAAGCGACGGCTCAATAATGTGCAAGAATGCTCTTGTGGGAGAAACTCTTGTAGCCGGGACTGTGTATGAACTTCCTTCAACTGCCTTTGTGCCCAATTCTGAGCCGGTTGAGATTATATCTTCTTATTCCGAGCTTAAGGATTTTGCGGCCAGAGTCGCTGCCGGGGAGCTTCTGCTCAGGGCTCGCCTTGGGGCAAATATCACCGGTGATGCTACCTGGACTCCAATGGAAGGGTTCAAGGGCGATTTTGATGGCGGCGGATTCAAGATTTCCGGTTTGAGGAAGGCCTTTACCAACGAATTGATCGGTATGGTCAGGAATCTGACACTGGAATCAGATATTACCTTAAGTAGCGCTGAAGATTATGTCGGCGATGAAAATAACTCCTGGGCTGGAATTGTAGCCAATCGCTTGTATACAAACGCATCCGTTATCAATTGTACGACCAAGGGGGCCATCACTGTTAATAATCAATTGGGAAAGGAGATTCGAATAGGAGCCGTTGCAGGATATGCCGCGCGCGGTATTGTTAACGGTTGCGTCAACGAGGCCACGATAACTGTTTACGGCGATAATTCGGGGAAGGACATTAATGCCGGCGGCTTTATCGGAAGGATGTATTCCAGCGAGACTGAAATCAAATTATATGGTAATATTAACAGAGGTACAGTCCTGATTGGCGGAACTGTTAAGAATGTTTATGTCGGTGGCGCTGTCGGGAGATGCAATGCTCCACATATCCTGACAATAAAAGATAACATTAATATAGGAAATATAACCATAGATGGTGGAACTGTTGTGTCCGGGTCCATGAATGTGGGTGGAATTGCCGGGCAGGCACTTGATGCTTTTTCGGGCTGTGCCAATTACGGAGCTGTCACGCTCAGTGCATCAACATCCCAGACTCAAAATGTAGGCGGTATCGTCGGAGCTGTAACAACGGATTCCATATCCGAATGCATAAACGCCGGAACTATTCTTATGGATGGTACGAGTTCAGGAGTTGTGCGTTGTGGCGGTATAGTCGGAAATGCGAGCGGAGATGCTTCACTTAATGAAATAACTCTGACTAATTGTTCGTTCAGCGGTTTAATTACCATTGATATCGCCAGTCATTCAACCTTATACACCAATGCCTTTACCGGTCTGTATACTACTGGCGACCATACCGAGACGGGCTGTAAGAACTCTGGAAATATTGTTGTGAAATGAAGCGACTTATAAAACTTATTCTGGCGCTTGGATTGTTGATTCCTAGCATTGCAGAGGCTCAGTCTTTCAAAGTCGGGTCTTTTAACCTATGTACCTCGGGCTCGAGAAAGAATTTTGTTGAGAAAGGGAAGAAGGGCGTATTTGCCGATCAGCAGAGATACTGGGATAAAAGCGCACCTGCAGTGGCCGATATTATCGCCGAAATGGACTGTGACATCCTTGGCGTCCAGGAGGTATGCGACACCATCTGGGGTGTCAAGGGTGATAAAGGCTTGCGCCCTATGGTCGCAGCCCGCGGTCGTGATTATGAGTGGATACTCTATCCAAATACTGTTAAGGGGATATCATACGATGTAGCCATAGCTTACAAGAAAGAGTTGTTCGATACTCTTGCTACCGGCATTTTTTGGACTGGTGGTCATCCCGATAAACCCAAAACCCGAAAAGGGGAGCCAAAGCATACGTGCAAGCCTCTGGTCTGGGCCCGATTTATTCATAAGCCTTCCGGAAAGGAATTCTATTTCATGGATACCCACACCGTCGTGCCGACCAAATACAAGAACGACGAGTGGCCTCGAAACAGGGGAAATATCCTGAACTTACAGCAGATAGCCCGTTGCGGCGAAGCTCTGGTTCCGGTTGATGTCCCGTCTATCCTTGTGGGAGACCTTAATATCGCACATAATTCCAAAGACTGGCATAATATATCGGATGCCCGCTGGGAAGATGTATATACCATATTCAAGGAAGAGGGCCGACTTAATACGGACGACCGTGAGTGGGGGACACAGAATACCAAGGACGAAACGGCATGGACAAAATGGTATCCTGACCATATCATGCTCAACGGATTCAAGGCAAGCGATTTCAAAATCGAGCGTGGACGTTTTCCAACTGAAGACGGCACCCTGCATTACCCTTCAGATCACTTCCCCTTGACGGCTACCGTTGGCTTTGATGATGCTAAGTTGTTTGTGGCAGCTGAAAAGGTCGTATCGCCCGATGGCAGTATTTCTGTTGAACTTCTGCCTGGAGAAACTTCGGTTTTGTATCGTGTACTCTGCGACGGGGAAGTCGTTGTTAACCCATCTCCGATTTCGATGACTCTTTCAGAGGGAACTGTATTTGGCGCCGGAAAACCCAAGAAAGTTATCCACGACGGTAATTCCCTTTCATTGCACTATGATGGTTATGCCCTTGAAGTCCGCTCTTTCGATGACGGTATTTCCTGGCGATGGACGTCCCAGAAGCGTAAGGCATATAACGTAGTCTCGGAACGGGCGGAGTTCCGTTTTGCTGCAGGTATGCAGACGCGTTTTTCTTATACTCATAAGAATGGAGATCCTTATCAAGACGATTTTCAGAATCTTTATACTGTAACACGTTTTCCTGTGTGGAGGCCCGGAAAAGCATTGAGGGATGTGGCTATGGGGCCTGACGATAAACCTGTTCTTCCGGAAAAGGGAGGAAAAGCCCCGCTTGCGGTAGTGCCGGCTCTTGTCGAAGGTTCTTATGTCAGAATGGTTATTGCCGAGTCGGACGTAGTCTCTTATCCAGGGATGTTCCTTAAACCTTTTGGGAGCGGATTCAAGGCCAAGTTTGCCCCTTATCCGGCCAAGGAGGAACAGGGCGGAAAGAGAAACCTTCAGATGATAGTTACATCACGCGAAAAATATATTGCCTCGTGCAGCGGGAAGGCTCGTTCTTTCCCATGGAGAGTTATTTGTATATCTCGTGACGACAGAAAACTTGCTGAGAATAACCTTGTTACCAGGCTTGCTACGCCTTCTTCAGGGGATTTCTCATGGGTAAAGCCGGGTAAATCGGCTTGGGAGTGGTGGAGCGCTTTTGCCCTGGATAGCAAAGACTTCACCCCTGGAGTCAATACCGCCACATATAAGGCATATATTGATTTTGCATCCCGTCATGGTGTAGAGTATATCCTGCTTGACGAAGGCTGGGCTGTTAAATTCGCAGATAACCTCTTTGCCGTAGTTCCTGAGATTGACCTCCAAGAGATTATTCGTTATGGAAAGCAGGAAAATGTCGGTATTATCCTTTGGGCCGGGTATTCTGCTTTTGCGCGGGATATCGAAAAGGTTTGCAAACACTACTCAAAGCTTGGTGTAAAGGGATTCAAGATAGACTTTTTCGAGCGCAACGACCAGTTGACTCAGGAAGTTATGTATAAAATGGCTGAAACTGCAGCCAAGAATAAGCTTATCATTGATTTCCATGGTTGTCCACCTCCCACGGGACTCCAAAAGCGATTCCCGAATGTTCTGAATTATGAGGGTATTTTCGGCCTGGAACAGATGCGTAACAGAGCGCTTCCTGCTTATGATATGGTTACATTTGATGTAACGGCTCCGTTTATCCGTTTCCTGTCAGGGCCGGCCGACTATACGCCAGGGGCCTTCCTTAATGCTACAAAGGAAACATATGCCCCTGTAAAATGCGCCCCTATGTCGCAGGGAACCCGTTGCCATCAGCTGGCAGAATATGTTGTGTTTGACGGCCCTCTCCAGATGCTCTGCGACAGCCCGTCTCGTTATGAGGCGGATCCGCAATGCGCAGACTTCTTGTACAGAGTCCCCACGGTTTGGGATGAAACCAGAGTTCTTGCCGGTAAGGTAGGGGAGTATATTGTCACTGCCCGTCGAAAGGGAAGTACATGGTACATAGGCGCACTTACCGACTGGTCGGCTCGTGAACTGAGTGTTGACTTGGCAGCTCTCGATTTGAAGGATGCAAGTGTGGAGGCCTGGGAAGATGGGCCGGAGGCTTCCGATAGGGCTTCCGACTGGAAGAAGAATTCATTTGCCGTTTCTGCTCCTTTTACTATCCGTCTTGCACCAGGTGGGGGATGGGCTGCTATTGTGCATTGATATGAACCGCATACTGGATACTATAATATTTGTTTTTTTCGTTGCGGCCTGTTCTTCGGTTGAAAAGCACGATGGATATATGCTTATTAGCCAGAGAGAAGGTCCAAGTCTTGGCTACACGTCGGCGCGGATAATAAGAGTTGACGGCAAATATTTTAAAGACTTGAATGGTGACGGCGTGGTTGAGCCATACGAGGACTGGCGGCTGACCTCTGCTGAGCGTGCCGCCGATTTGGCTTACCGTTTGCCGGTGGAATACCTTTCGGGACTTATGACTAACGGTCATACCGTGAATGTCCCGGGTATTTCTTCCATGAGCGTTTCTGGTATTACCTATAACGGCAAGCCTTATGCAGAAAGCGGAGCAGAGCCATCTGATATTTGCGACAGGCTTTACGATGCACTTGTAAACTTCGATACACGGCAGGTTCTTCTAGCTCATAGTGACGGCCCTGAAACAATTGCCCGTTGGAATAATAAAGTACAGGCCCTTGTTGAGGCACAGCCTTTCGGTATCCCATGTGCAAATTCAACTGATCCGCGAAACGAAATCAAGGCCACGGATGAGTACAATGCCGGAAGCGGCGGAATATGCTCCCAGTGGCCTACTCCGCTTGGCCTTGCTGCAACTTTCGATACCACGGTAGTACGTGATTTTGCCGCCACGTTAAAGCGCGAATATCTTGCCCTTGGTTTCCGTACGGCCCTCTCGCCCCAGGCAGATTTAGCGACCGAACCTCGCTGGAGGCGTGTGCCGGGCACGTTTGGGGAAAATCCTGAACTCGTTCGGGCTATGGCTTCAGCCTATATTAACCAGATGCAGCCTGAAATAAACTGCATTGAAAAGCACTGGCCAGGAGGAGGCACTGGAGAGGGTGGACGTGATGCCCACCTTGCAATCGGTAAATACGGAGTTTTCCCGGGAGGGCGTCTGCAAAGCCATATGGATGCTTTTGATTTGAATGCTGCGGGAATAATGCCATACTATACGATTTCGTATAATCAAGATCCTTCTGGCGAAAATGTGGGGAATAGCTACAGTTCCTATATGATAGATTCGCTATTGCGCCAACGCTATGGATATAAGGGTATTGTATGCACAGATTGGGGTATTGTTCCCGACTATAACGGCGATCCACTCACTACTGGAGGGAAGTGCTACGGAGTTGAGGACCTATCCGTCGGCGAACGCGTACTCAAGGCGCTTGAGGCCGGAGTTGATGAGTTCGGCGGTTCAGTTATGGCTGCCGACATAATGGCCGCATGGAAGATATGGTGTAAGCGAAAAGGAGAAGATTCTGCGCGTGCTCGCTGGGAAAAATCAGCCAGGAAGATACTTGAATCTATGTTTCGTACAGGACTTTTCGAGAATCCTTATGTAGATGTAGCCCAAGCCGAAGCAACTCTTTCCGATCATGAGGCCTTTGTCAGGGGTGAAGAAGCTCAGATTCGTTCCGTAGTAATGCTTAAGAATCACGCTGCTGCTTTGCCTGTCGCTCGCGATGCCAAAGTGTATGTGCCTAAACGTCATATTCCCGGTGTCTATTCCATGACGGGACGCCAAAAGAAGGCTCCGTATGTAGGGTATTCTGTAGATACATCGGTGGTTGCTAAATATTATCGTCTTGTTGACTCTCCCGAGTTGGCTGATTTCGCCCTAGTCGCAATTACGGAGCCTGAAGGCGGCATAGGATATAAGGACGGACAGTACATGCCTATATCGCTTCAATATTCTCCTTATACGGCTTCGAATGCTCGGAAGGGAGAGCGCTCGTATCGCGGAAAGACTATTCGTGTTGAGAACGAAACCGACCTGTCTTTAGTGAAGGAAACCAAGGCTGCAATGGGAGAAAAGCCGGTAGTGGTGCTGCTTTCAGCCACGCGCCCGGTAGTTATGGAATTCGAACCATGGGCTGATGCAATTCTCGTAGCCTTCGGGGTGCGCAGTAAGGCTTTTCTCGAATTGGTCTCCGGTGGCCGGCAGCCCTCCGGCCATCTGCCTATGCAGTTCCCGGCTTCTATGGCCGAAGTTGAACGCCAGTTGGAGGATGTCCCCCAGGATATGGTACCTTGGACTGATGCAGATGGCAATATTTACGATTTTGGTTTCGGATTAAATAAATAATAGTTGAAAATTAAACTATAATTAGTATATTTTAGGCGTATAATGACCTTCCCTGAGAATGGTTGACACTTTTGGGGTGGTTAAACTAAGATTGTTTACACATTCACTGGACCGGTTTACATCGGAGGGTCCATTGCCCCAAATATGATTCTGAATTTTTAGTCAGATAATGAAACGGCTCATCATATTTTTTATCGTAGTTTCTGCGGGCTTTCTTATGGCTTGCAGCAATCCGTCGGTCGAGCATGAGAGTGATTCGCTGGTTATGTTGCGGCTTCGAGGAACCGCTACTTTTTCTGATGATAATTGGAAGGAATCGTACCGGGCTATAAAGGATAGTCCTGGTTGCTGCGACGAGGTGTGGTTTTCCACCGGGTTGGGGTTTTCGGATGAGGAGACATTGTGCGATAGGGCTGAGCGAATTAAACGCGGTACACTCGAACTTAGGAAGTTGGGAATAGGATCCTCCCTCCAAATCCAGATGACTATCGGCCATGGTGATCAGCTTGCTGTTGGAGAAGAGCATTTGTACGATGCGCTAACATGGACGCGTTGGACTGGTTACTCCGGTATTGTGAATAAATACTCCAGCTGTCCTCGTGATCCGAATTTTCTCGAATACATCCGAAGGATGTCGCAGATTTATGCCGAAACCAAGCCTCGTAGCGTCTGGATTGACGATGACCTTCGTTATGACAATCATCAGCCGGCAACGACCAAAGCCTCTCCAATTGGATGTTGGTGCAACCGATGCATTACAGATTTCAACTCAATCCATGGTACTCATTGGACAGCGCAGACGTTGCTGAAAGCTATGGAATATGATTCAACTCTATTGGAGCAATGGGAGTTGTTCTGCACATCATCGCTTACCGATATTGCCCGCATCATAGCAGAAGAATTCATAAGGATTTCTCCCGAAACTATTTTTGGTTTACAGGGCAGTAGGAAGGTTGAGTCCGTTAAGGTTCAGACCGCAATTTTGCATACTCTGCATGAAGTCAGTGGCAGGGATTGCGGGTACAGACCTGGCGGCGGTTCTTATTTTGACGACATGGGCGCAGCTCCTCAGGTCATAAAAAGTATGGAATCAGCACGATTCCGGAAATTAGTCGAAAACTCCGATTGGATTACGGAGTGGTGCCCAGAGATTGAAACTTCGCCTCGAGTCTATGGCTCGCGTACCCCGCAGGGCGTGCTTGTAGAAGGCTTTGCGGCCCTCGCATATGGCCTTGACAAGTTAAGCCTATTCGTGATGGCACCGGAAAGGGAGAGTGCGGCTGTCTATTCCAGGACTATGTTGCGGCCTCTTGCTGAAGGGATTCCTATGCTGAGGGAGTACGCCAAGGCCAACGAAGGAACTGTTCCTGTTGGTTTCAGTACTCAAGCTACTTTCGACAGGCTTTATTCTTTCGGCTGCGCGGCTATTCCAGTCCTGCCGGGTCCGGGGAAAGAGCTGGGAACGCTCAGCAATGCAGATTTGGATAGACTGATTCTTACCAAGCAGACCTCTGACCAGGTGCAGCAACTTCGCGAGTCTTTTGCCTCCCCCATAGTTTGTTGCTCGCCCTTTATCGGCCTTGTTGTTCCCCGGATTGCCGAGAGTGGAGGCTTGCGGACGGTGGGTCTTCTGAATGTGCGAATTGATTGCCAGGGCCCCGTTAGGTTACGCATTCCGGACCTGCCGGAAAGCGTATGCAAGGTTAGCTGGTATGAAATGAAAGCTAATCCGGTACAACTTTCCGTTGAAAGGGAGGGAGGTGCCGCGTATGTTACTATCCCGAAACTCGGCCCTTGGAATGCCGGCTTTTTGTATATTGAAGAACAATAATCTGAAATGAAGCGCATAACCTATTTTCTGATATTCTGTTCCTGCCTGGCTATGGCGCAGGTGGGGCCTTCCGTAACTTACGACAAGTTTATGCAGGCGACGCCCCCGCTTAAGCAGGTGGGTGTAATAAGGACCGACCCGTCAATTAGGGTACAACGCTGGAGTATCGGCTGCGAGTGCCTGGACAGGGATATGGCCGATTTTGCTCAGTATGGCCAGTATGTCGGAGACCTTGGCGTGGGATATGCCCGAATTCAGAGCGGTTGGGCGAAAACCGAGCGGGAAAAAGGCGTTTATGATTTTGCATGGCTGGATACCATCGTTGACGGTCTTCTTGCTCAGAATGTACAGCCATGGATGTGCCTGTGCTATGGAAATCCGCTTTATGGAGGTGGAACTACACTTGGTAATGCCATACCTGATGATGCAGAATCCATAAAGGCCTGGAAGAAATATGTTTCTGCCACGGTTGAGCATTTTAAAGGAAGAATACATTGCTATGAGGTCTGGAACGAGCCCAATATCAGTGTCAATAAAGGCCGTCCGGAACGTTACGTAAACTTACTTAAGGCTACATCACCTATTATTCGGAAGGCCGATTCTTCTGCCAGGATTGCGGCATTTGCCCTGGCATCGCTGGATTACGCGTTTCTGGATAATGCTCTAAATGCTCTTCCAAAAGGTTGCTTTGACATTGTCACGCTGCACAAATACTTTGAAAATCCGGATGAAGGAGACTACGATTTCCGCCTTCTAACGGAGCGTATCCACGCTTTTGACTCTTCAGTTGAAGTTATTATGGGAGAAAGTGGCTGCCCCTCCGAACTCGGCTGGGACCACGCACTAAAGTACAACGAATGGACAGAATATTCCCAGGCGAAAGTGATTCTGAGACGTATGGCCTGCGATTTTACCCTCGGTCAGCGAAGTTCTATTTTTACTATGGTTGATCTGGTTTATCCGGACTTCCGCCAATCGTTCGGCCTCCTGTGCACCAGCTTGAAAGGACGAGTTATTTATAAAAAGCCGTCCTACTATGCTGTCAGGAATATGGTATCGTTGCTTCAGGATAGTATTACCCCTTGTGTAATTGAGGCCGAAGGACCGAACGGCTGTAAAATCATCGGCCTTGAAAAATGCGGGAAGCTCATAGGCGCATTGATGTATTTTGCTAATGGGGTGCCTTCTTCCTCTCTGGAATGGATTGCCTGTAAAGTGACTTTGAAGGGGCTGTCGCTTCAAGAACCTGTACTTGTAGAGCCCATAACCGGTAGAGTTTTTGCGCTTGACAGGTACCATTATTCTCCTAACAATCTAGACCGCACTTATTCATTATTTCTTTGGGATAGCCCCATGCTGCTAATGGAACGCAGCTCAGTTATTACGGATAATCAGGACAACCTGGCGGAGTCCTTTCACCAAGAGTTTTAGCGTATGAAGCGACTTTTAATAATATTTTGCCTTTTCATGGTCGCGGGATGCACTCGCAAGAGTGAAGTTCCGGTCATTCTGTTTGGAGGGGAAATGCATAATTCCAACGCTTCCTCACCCGAATCAATCGACGCGTCTTTGGATATAGCTGAAGCTCTAGGGTACAACACCGTTCTTGCTCCGGTAAGCTGGGCCCTGACTGAGATTGAGCCAGGGGTATATGATTTTTCTCTTGTGGATCATTTGCTGAAGGCTGCATCTGAGCGGAACCTTTACCTCGGCCTCTTATGGTTCGGTACATGGAAAAACGGAGAATCCTCCTATCCGCCGGTATGGATAAGGCAGAATAGTTTTTATGCAGTCGCCCCCGATGGAATTGTTTCTACGGCTATATCCCCCTTCTGCACATATGCTTTGGACGCTGATAAAACAGCTTTTTCGGCCTTGATGTCGCATCTAAAGGAGTATGACAAGGAGCATCGGGTGCTTTGTGTTCAGGTGGAGAACGAATGTGGAGCCTTTATCGAAAGGGACTGCTGCCCGGAAGCACTTAAAGCGTGGACTGATTATGGTTGGGGATCTGATATGGATCCGCTTGCTCCTCAACGCTTTATGGCCGAGGCTTTTGCAAAATATGTTGATCAGGTTGCAGCTGCCGGGAAAGCCGTATATGATATTCCGATGTTTACTAACGCCTGGCTCAAGGCGGCCGATGCCCCCTACGGAAAATATCCTAATGGGGGCCCTCGGGAATGCGTACTAAATATCTGGAAAGAGCATGCATCGCATCTTGACTGGATGTCTCCGGATATCTACGATCCCGGTTTTGCCCGTATCTGCGATGCCTATGCTCAAGGCCAGCCGCTTTTTATCCCTGAAACGAAAAATGATGGCGGCCGTATTTGGTATGCCCTTGGCGAAGCAGGTGCAAAAGGCGTTTTCTCATTCGGCTACGAGGAACATTACGACAATCCATATTATGTGCAGGAATGTCAAGTTATTTCAGAGATGATGCCGCTCATCGTCGAGGGGCACCCAATGCGTGCCTTCTACCGTGAGCCCAAAGTGGACCCGGAGAATGCTGAGTTCTCGCTTTCTTTGGGTGATTACAACTTTGATATACACTGTATCGAAGGTGAAATGAATGCACACGGAATCATTGTACAGACAGCTCAGGATGAGTATATTATCGCAGGGGTCGGCGCCTGGATTACCTTTAGCGGACAACTGGCCTTCTGCAAAGAACTCCGCGATGGCAAGGTCTGGCAGGTGCTGAACGGTGACGAGACCGGCCATCACACAATGCTCTATCTTCGTGGACGGCTTTATCAAGATGACTTCGTTGCACCGGACGGAACAGTAATCCCTGCTCCTATGTTCGGCTTGCCCTATCAGCGCCGCTTCAAGAAAATTGCTCACGAACGTTTCAAAGTTTCAGGAATCTACCATATCAAATTATACTCAAAGTGAAACGCCTCGCATATATACTAATCTCTTTCATTTTCTGTACCTCCGGCCGGCAAAGCGACGGATACCTCAATGTTTCGGATTTTATACGTAGAGGGCATTCGGATGCAGAGGCACTTGATGCGTGTATTGCCGCGGCTCCAAACAACGCCAGAACGATTAGGATAGATAGGGATTTGCTTTTGGACAGGGCCGTTTTGCTGCCTTCGCATACGTTGTTGCTGATAGACGGAGTTACTGTAAAACAGGCTGACGGAACTTTTGATAACGTTTTCCGAGGAGCGAATGTGGTACTAAAGGATGATGATCCTGCGTGGATTCCGGATACTATAGCCGCTTTGGAAGATATACGGATTATTGGCCGAAATGGAGCCCGTATCGTAGGTCCTGACCTAAACAGGACCAGTGGAACCCGTTTTATGACCGGCGATAACTTCGGAGGAAGAACTCATCAATTCAACTTCTGCTTCGTGAAGGGGATGGAGATCTCCGGACTCCTTTTCAAACGCACGAGAGGGTGGGCAATGGAATTTGAGTATTGTGAGGACGTTGCCATACACGATATCCGTGTGGAGAGTATGGACATGGACCGCAATCGCTATGGCAATGGCGACGGACTGGATATTCGCAGCGGGTGTCGGAAATTTCGTGTTTGGAATTTCTCCGGTAATACGGAGGATGACCTGATTGCCATAAACACGATGCAGGCGCCCGGACGTACCTGGCCGGACGGACAATATCTTTATCCCAATGAGTTTTCTTATCGGCAGGGAGAACGCCTGCTGTCCCGGAACCCGAGGGCGGCTGACATTTCTAATATAAAACTTGAGAGGATTCACAAGGACGGAGGCCAGTTCCACGCGGTAATTCTGTTCTCCCAGAGTGGACATCAGATTTACAATGTCCGTATTTTCGATGTATGCATAAGCGGCAATCCTCGCCCGGCTGCAGCCTCTGCTCCGGGATGGGTGTCTGTTTATGCCTTCAATCCTTCTTTATATCATCCAGGGGATATCCACGACATTACGATTCGTGGTATTCGTTCGTCGGCCAGAGGAACAGTTCCGTTCGCTTCGATGCTTGAATGCAGAGACCTTACAGTCGAGGATGTTGTCGAGTCTGATGATCTTCCGGTACGGTCGGATACCTTACGCATCCTTGGCATCGGAAACAGCTGGACAAGAGATTGTATGCGTTATCTCAGTGCTATCGCTTCAAGCGCCGGAAAGCCCGTAATCGTAGGACATGGATATCTTGGCGGCAGTACGCTGGTTGATCAGTTGCACGGAATATGTGATACAAGTTATGAATATATACATAATGGGAAGCAGCAGAAGGTTCACTCCACTTACCAGTATTGGAAGTATAAGGCATCGGATGATCCTGTAAAAATTCCATCCGAAGGATATGAAAATGGATTGGCCGGGATTGGCGTGACGTTGGATAGCATTGTAAAGGACGAGTCTTGGGACTGGGTTGTCTTTCAACCCGAAGCTACATTTGGCGGAAATTGGCGCATTTGCGGCCTTGAAGAGCTTATGACCTCGATTAAAGAAATGATGGAGCCTGGTGTGGCTGCCCGCGTAAAAACGGCCTTGATGGTTCCGTTTGCATATCCTAAGGGTAATACCGATTATCGGAAAAGATTTGTCGAGGTGTACAATGGCGGTCGGACGCCAAAGAACCAGACGGAATGGGATAATTTGTACAGAAAGCAGTATAGACTTATTCAGAAAGCGGCTCCTGTAGTATGTAAAAAACTCAAACTGGACGCCTGCATCAATGTCGGGAAGGCTATTGAGGCCTGCAGACACGATGAATCCCTGTCCGGCTACGGCTATCTTCTCCAACGCAGGCAGAACAATACACATCTGGCTGAAGGAATGCCCAAGTATCTTGCATCCCTTTGTTATGCTTATACTCTCTTGGATTTAAAACCGGAAGATATTCTCTTCTGCCCTCCCGGGGCTGAAGAGAATGCAGATAAAGCACGAAAACTTGTATGGAAAGAATTACGATGAAGAAACTGTTCATCTTTTTACTGACTGTGGGTTTGACGCTGTCAGCGTCAGCGCAGAATTATACCGATGTCCTGGATCTCACCCTCTTCGGTAAGGTATTTGAAACATCTCATCCCTTCGATCGGGTAGACCCGCTTCCCGGCATGACCGACGGAGAAAGAAACCAGGCGAAACAGAGCAGCGGACTAGCTGTTGCATTCTCTACCAATTCAAAAAGCATCGGGGTGAGGGTAGTCTATCGAGGCAGCGGCTCCATCGGCGGAAATAGTGCTACTATTGCAGCCCGAGGCTTCGATCTCTATATGAAGACCAAGGATGCTCGCTGGATGTGGGCCGGGAACGGCTTTCCAAAGAAATTTGATGCCGATGTACCTCACGAAGTGCAGTTGATCCAAGACTCCGGGACTAATGAAAAAGCATGCATCCTTTACCTGCCGCTAACTTCCAGAATTGCATCCCTGGAGGTAATTACAGACGAAGGAGCGTGGATTGAATCCTCACCCGCTCCGTTCAAGGGCCGTATTGCAGTGTTCGGATCCTCTTTTACACAGGGCTCAGGTGCCGGCCGCTGTGCCATGACCTGGGAAGCCCAGCTGTCCCGAGCAACCGGCTTGAACTTCATGAACTTCGGCTTTAGCGGCAACTGCAAGCTCCAGCCTTATTTTGCAGACGCTTTATGCGGGGCCCACGTTGACGCCTACGTGTTTGATGCCTTCTCCAATCCCACTCCCGCCGAGGTGCGTGAGCGATTGGAGCCTTTCATCCAAAAACTGACTAAGGCCAGGCCTGGTGTGCCACTTATTTTCCTGCAGACCATTCGGAGAGAAAAACGCAATTTCAGCTCCTCATATGATGCCAAGGAGTACGCCAAACGTGAGAATGCAGAGAAGCTGATGAAAGAAATGACGGAGAAATATCCCGATGTATATTGGGTGAATACAACTAATGCAACATCTTCCCGTAACGAGGCTACTTCAGACGGCACTCACCCCGATTCCTATGGTTATACTCTTTGGATGGAATCGGTAAAGGAACCAATAATTGAGATATTGAGAAAGTATGAAAAAAATTAAGTTAAGTCTGTTTGTAAAGGTAATTATTGCGATTGCTCTGGGTGCAGCGCTTGGTATTGTATTCAAGGGCGTGTTCGTATCGACAGATGAGGGTCTCGGTTACGGGCTCTCTATGTTTCTTGTCCGTTTTTTCAAGACATTCAATGTCTTGTTTGCCCAGTTACTCAAGTTTATAGTTCCTTTACTGGTGCTTGGTCTAGTTACCCCCGCAATAACGAACCTTGGCAGAGGAGTGGGGAAAATGCTCCTTACGGTTGTCGGAATGGCTTATTGCTCAACTGTACTCGCCGGCCTGTTTGCCTTCGGCTGTTCTTCGGCATTCTTTCCCAATATTCTTTCAGAAGGAGCCATAGCCCCGGACAAGGTTAACGCAATGGCGTTCGAACCATACATAGATTTGCAAATTAAGCCGCTTTGTGATATTCTCACTGCCCTGTGCTTATCGTTCATGATAGGACTTGGCTGTATTTATGTCAAAGGCAGGACTCTGCGCGACTGGTTTGATGAATTTGGTGAAGTGGTGAAATTAACCATAGAGAGAGCTATCATCCCACTTATGCCGCTTTACATCTTTACGATGATGTGCGAAATGAGCGCTGCCGGCAAATTTTCGGCTGTGATGGGTGTGGGAATCAAGGTTATTTCTACCGGGGTGGTATTATCTATCCTCTTTCTTGTGGTTCAGTACATCGTTGCCGGAGTCATAGCCCGGAGAAACCCTTTCAAGTGTCTTTGGAACATGCTTCCCGCTTACCTTACAGGCTTCTCCATCTGCTCATCGTCGGCAGTTATCCCAGTTACGACCGAATGCACTCTGAAGAATGGTGTCCGTGAAGATATCGCTAATTTTACCATTCCCCTATGTTCGAATGTGCATATGTGCGGCTCAGTCATAAAACTGGCTACTACTGCTGTCGCGGTGGCTTATATGATGGGCTCACCTATTTCTCTTTCTCTGTTCATTAACTTTGTGCTGATGCTTGCCGTAGCTACTGTGGCATCTCCAGGAGTGATGAGCGGTGTTCTGATGGCATCTGTGGGCTTCCTTGAATCAATACTCGGTTTTTCTCCTGAAATGACAGCTCTCCTTATGGCAATATATCTGGCTCTTGATGGCTATGGCCCGGCCTGCAATGTTACCGGTGACGGTGCTATCTCGTTGATTATTGACAGATTATTCCCCGAGAAAAAGCTTTAAATGATGACTCGACAATTCTCAATTTGCATAATAATCTTTGCTGCCATCTCGTGCGGCAGGAATGAAATAACAATAGAAGAGCATGAGGGCTATTCTCTGGCTGTCCAATCCAAGGGGCCGGCTATAGGTTATTCTTCTGCTCCGACCATTTTGGAGGATGGTTTTCTCTTCCGCGACCTCGACCGAAACGGGGTTCTCACGCCATACGAAGACTGGAGGCTTCCATCGATAGAAAGAGCAAAGGACCTCGCTTCAAGGCTGAGTATCGAACAGATATGCGGTCTTATGATTTATTCCTCGGCCCAAAGGATAAATGAATCTGAGCTTAGCGAGAAACAAAAGTGCTTTCTTGGAGAAGATCATGTCCGCCATGTCCTTGTGTCGGATATCGCCGAACCGGGCCTTGGGGCAAGGTGGGCCAATAATGTTCAGTCTTTTTGCGAGGCTGAACCATTTGGAATACCTGCAAACAATTCTACCGATCCGCGCAATTACACAAACGGGAAAACGAATACCAGTACGTATAACCATGAGCCTGACGGAGAATTCGACCCTGATGGCTCCAGCAATATCTCTCGCTGGCCAAGGGAACTGGGAATCGGTGCCACCTTCGATATGGATGTGGTTCTCAAGCATGGTGAGGTCGTGTCTGCCGAGTATAGGGCACTAGGCATTACTACGGCACTTTCCCCGCAGATTGATATTGCCTCAGACCCACGTTGGCGCCGTTTTTACGGGAGTTTCAGCGAGGATCCATATCTGAACAGGGATATTGCTCGGGAGTACTGCGACGCATTTCAGACTACTCCTGGCAGTAAGACTGGCTGGGGCCAAGCCTCGGTCAACTGTATGGTCAAACACTGGCCGGGAGGAGGGAGCGGAGAAGGCGGCCGTGATGCCCATTTCGGTATTGGAAAATATGCCGTTTATCCTGGCGGAAACTTTGCTCTTGGGCTTATCCCATTTACGGAAGGGGCCTTCAAATTGAGAGGAAAGACCAAGATGGCATCAGCTGTCATGCCATACTATACAATTTCTTATGGTCAGGATCCTGGTGGTGAGAATGTGGGCAATGGATTCAGCCGTTATATAATACAGGATCTTCTCCGAGGCAAATATGGATACGATGGCGTAGTTTGCACGGACTGGGGCATCGTGAAGGATTATTCAGTTGCATGGCAACATAAGGGTACGCCATGGGGGATGGAAACATCTTCACCTGCTGAAAGACGTTTAAAGGCGTTTGAGGCTGGTATTGATCAGCTTGGCGGGGTTTATGACAACGGTCCCAGCATTGAGGCTTATAAAATGTGGGAAGCTAAATATGGCTCTGAAAATGCAAGGGAAAGATTCGAACAGTCCGCCCGCCGGCTTTTAGTCAACATCTTTAACGTCGGACTTTTTGAGAATCCTTACGTGGATCCGGCCGAGGCGGAGAGAATAGTCGGATGCAAGGAATTTGTTGCCGCCGGATACCAGGCACAACTCAAATCCGTCACAATGATCAAGAACCACAATGGTGCCCTTCCTTTAAATGGTCGCCTGAAGGTATGGGAGCCTCTGCGCCACGTTCCGGCAGGATTAACCCACTGGATGAAGCCCACAGAGGAGTATGACGAATATCCATTCTCCCACGAACTTCTCTCTAAATACTTCGATGTTGCTGAATTTCCGGAAGAGGCTGATTTTGCCCTTGTATCTATTAAAACTCCTTATGGCCACTGGGGCTATATCCAGCCTGGCAAAGGAGAAAAGGAAGGGCACTACAACCCGATTTCCCTTCAGTGGGGCCCATACACGGCCGATTATGCCCGGGAGGTGAGCCTCGCCGGAGGAGATCCTTCGGAAAGTTCGCCAAACAGAAGCTATAAAGGGCGCACAGAATACTCCTCCAACGAGCCCGATATGTATATGGTACAAGAAGCCAGAAGAGCTATGCGCGACAAGCCGGTTATTCTGGTAATCCACGTCGATCGCCCGTTCGTTCCGGCTGAGGTAGAGCCATATGCGGATGCAATAATCCTTAGCTTCGGTGTAAGCAATAACGCTCTTCTTGATGTTATCAGTGGTAAATTTTCGCCTGTTGGCAAACTTCCTTGTCAGCTTCCTGCCGATATGCGCACGGTAGAGGAACAGTTCGAAGATACACCTCACGACATGAGATGCTACACCGACTCAGACGGAAACGCATATGATTTTGCTTTCGGCCTAAGATATTGAACTTTCAGTTTACCCCCGTTTAGATTATATCCTTTTTTACGGTCACAAAACGGGAAATTGCTACGAATCCGCTACCGATAAGGGCGAAAATCGCAAGCGAAGCGAAAGCCAGGCGGATGGAGAAAGCATCACTCAAAAGTCCCATCACAACGGGGCCGAGTGCGCCCACAATACAGCCTCCGCAGCCGAAGATGCCGGTTGCGAATGCCCTGTATTGAGGATCTATCACTTCCAGCATGGCGGCATAGAGGTTAGAGTCATATACTCCGGTGGCAAAGCCGAAGAAGGCAAGGGCCACTATCATCAGAGTCATGGATGAAGTACCGGCGATAATCATAATGAACGGGATGCAGAGCAGGATGCCGGCCAACTCTACCTCAAAGCGAATATATGGCCTGGACGGTTTAAGCCTGTCAGAAAGTCTCCCGCTCAGGCTGACTCCAATGAAGGCTCCAAGATAGAACCAGAACACTCCGTGGAATACAGCTGTAGCCGGTGCCATGTCTGGGAAGGCCCTCATCATGAAGAGCGGTGTCCAAATCTTGACTCCGTAGGTGGCAAAGAAATAGCACCCCAATGCGGCCATCATCCATAATGCCGTAGGCTTGCTGAAGAATGCTTTCAGTGCATCTACGACTGAAGTTTCTCCCTTCTTGCCGACATTTGGAGTGTCTTTAAGGAAAAGAATCAGGACTAAAGTCCACAATATGCCTAGCGCGCCGAAAACCCAGAAGGCCTTGCGCCAGCCGTCAACATGCCCGGAGGCCATATTGCTGGCAATGACTGAGCATACAACGATACCTAAATAAATGGCGCCCTGATACACTGAGAAAGCTGTTCCTCGGGTGTCAGTGTGAAATTCGCTGATTAGCGAAGAATTACAGGGCGGCATCAATGACTGTCCTATGCCATTCATAAGACCATAGGCGATAAAAAGCATACCTATGCCGGTGGCAAAGCCGGATAGAAAAATTCCGGCCGAGAACAGGAGGCAGCCCGCAACTATTATCCATTTTCGGCGGAAGAAGTCGGCGGCCATACCGGCAAATGGGATGACTATGCCAAAAGCCAGGGTGAATGCGCTGCCTACAAGGCCAAGGCTTGCGTCAGAAATGTCGCTGCCAAAGGCCGCTTTTATATCTGGGAGCACAGCAGAATAAATCTGCCTCGTGCCTTGAGCGAGGAAGTATGCTGCAGAGATAAGCAGCAACATAGTCCACTTATAGTCAATCTTCTTCATATGCTTCAACGAATACTGGTTTTTCGATATGGAACTTTTCGCCGGTAGGGGAGAGAAGCCCTGTGACTGATGAACGCTCGAATGTCTCAATTTCATTGGAATCCCTGCACGCTACCAGGAGCTTTCTCCCATCGGGGGTTATGCAGAAATGCCGTGGATGCGCTCCGGTGGTACAATAACCGGCTCTTGTGAGCAGACCGTCAGGGCCGATTGAGAATATGCCTATGCCGTCGTTTTTGAGACGAGAAGAGACATAGAGGAACTTCCCGTCAAGGCTAATCAGTACGTGGCCCCCTCCTCCCGGAAGAGCATCGTTGACGGTAATCCGCTGAAGAATCTCCATAGAGTGCCAGTCGAGGACCAGTACTTCGTCGGAAAGCTCGGTGCTTACGTATAATTTGTTCTTTCCAACTGCGCAGTGTCTTGGGCCACAGCCTTCCGGGAGGGGGAATGCTTCAACCCCTTCCATAGAAAGGGCCCCTCCGACCACCCCGAAACGATATATCTTATCGGAACCAAGGTCCACAACCACAATCGATTTTCCGTCAGGAGAAAGCCATGATGAGTGAATGTGCGGACCGTCCTGCCTCCCGGATACAGGTCCGCTTCCCTCGAAATTCAGGACTGTAGGTGCGCCGGATGGAATACCATCGACCCCGAGAGGATAGAGCGAAAGGCTCCCTGAAGTGTAATCCGCCACTACAGCTTCATTTTTAAGAAGCGTGATGTGGCATGAATGCTTTCCGGGCGTGGGATATTCCCTGCCATCAACACAAAGATAGGACCCTTCAGCGAGGCTCCGGAGGGAATATACCTTTCCGAATCCACGTGTGAGCCATGTGTGGCCACACTCGGGCGTCCAAGAACCTGTGAGCAACTTCATGGCTTAGAAATATCCTCCCTTTTCCTTAATCTCACGGATGGTCTCTCCTTTGTGAACCCATGAGAAAATCTTCTTTTCGTTTTCGCGGATTTCTTCGGCGCGGATGAGCACGTCGTATGCAATATCGCGTGGTACTACCAAAACTCCGTCAATGTCACCGAGGATGACGTCGCCGGGCTTGATGGTGACATTGCCAATTACAATAGGTATCTGATAATGAGTAATCAGGCAGCGGCCCAGGGATCCGTTGGATATGCGATATTCGTAGAAAACGGGAAAGTCGGCTTCCAAAATCTGGTGAGTGTCCCGGATGCCACCGTCAATGCAGGCAGCTTTTACCTTCTTTCCTTTGGCTGTAGCGGTCATAACACCGCCCCATAGGGTTGCTTCCTGATCGCGGGAGGTGTCCCAGACCACGAAATGATCTTCGCCAAGAGAATCGAGCATCTGAGTGCGATACTCCATCTCTCCGCTAATCTTAGCGTTTGGAGCGCTTTTTACCGTGAAGGCAAAACCGGCTACTGTGCGGTATTCGCGGAGAGGTTTGATGCGGTTTGGCAGAGCCTGATGCAATAGGCAGAATTCCCTCATCACATCGTTGACGGCTCCAAGGTAAAGTTGCTCGAAACGTTGCAGAAGTTCTTTATCAGGAATAGGGAAGGGCTTTGTAGAAATCCCTTCGCGGGCCTCTATGAGCTTTTCGAGCTTCATCATGCCCACTTCCTTTTTATATTGATCTACGCTCATATCGTTATTTTCCTTTGGTAAATGGTATCGACATGCCGCCATCGATGGGGATGTCGGCTCCGGTAATGTATCTGCCTTCGTCAGATACGAGAAGAAGCACCGTAGGGGCTATGTCCTCGCTCTGGCCTACAAATCCGACAGGAATCGAATTCTCTATCATCTTGCGATAGTCGGGGTCGGCAAGCACCTTTTCGTTGCGTACGGTTTCTATGGCGCCTGGAGCGATATTGTTAATGGTTATTCCGTCTCCGGCGAGTTGTCCGCAGAGAGTCATACAGAGGTTGTTCTGGGCGGCTTTGGTGGCGGCGTATACTGCCATTGCCGTATTCGGGCGGCTCTGCTGGACGCTGCCGACTGTGACGATGCGGCCCCATTTCTTCTCCCTCATGCCAGGAACGCAGGCCTGAATTAGCTGTAGCGAAGCCCGGAAATTAGTATGCATTTGCTTGTCGAATTCCTCGCAGGTGATATTTTCCCACTCGTTGCGAATTTGGACTGAGGCGTTGAGAACCAGGATGTCGACAGTGATGCCGTTATCCTTCATAAATGCTTCGAAATCCTGCTTGAGGCTATCCTGAGAGATGTCGTACTTCCATGCAATACACTCGCCGCCGACAGCCTTTATGGCATCCATCGTGATGGCAGCCTTGGCGTCATTGGAATTCCAGTTGACGATGACTTTGGCTCCGTGCTTTGCAAGGAGGACTGCTGTTGCGCGGCCAATGCCCTGGCCGCTGCCGGTAACGAGGGCAATCTTGCCCCTGAGATTAAATTCTAGCTCCATATTCTGTCATTTGAAAATTCTTGGTTCCACTGGTCCGTCGGCTCCCAGAGGCCGGGGATATTTTTATTTACATGCTTTGCAATGAGTTCTTCGTTGAGCGACTCTATGCCGAGGCCGGGAGAGTTGGGAACATTGATATATCCATTCTCGACAAGAGGGTCCGGAAGCCCGTGTACAAGGTCTTTCCACCATGGCACGTCCACCGAATGCAGTTCCATAGCCAGCACATTGTGCATTGCGGCGGCAGCGTGTACTGCCGCTATCGCTCCGATTGGACTCTCTGCCATATGGATGGCCACGGCTATACCTTCTTCGTCTGCCATATCTGCAATCTTCTTGAGTTCGAGGGCACCGCCACATGTGAGAATATCAGGATGGATGACGCTTACTGCGTGACCTTTTACGAGAGGCACAAATCCTTCCTTTAAATATATATCTTCACCGGTGCATACGGGAATTGTCGTAGACTGCCTCATGAGGTGGTATTGATCGGTGTACATCCAGGGTACCATGTCTTCCATCCATGCGATATTGTATTTTTCTACGCGTCGCGCAAACTTGATACAGTCTTCCACGCATACGTGTCCGAAATGGTCGATGGCAAGCGGCACCTCGTAGCCTATAACCTCGCGCACATCTTTGACGTATTTTTCGAGAATGTCAAGTCCGTGCTCGG
Source organism: Bacteroidales bacterium (assembly GCA_017443025.1). Taxonomy (GTDB): domain Bacteria; phylum Bacteroidota; class Bacteroidia; order Bacteroidales; family UBA932; genus Cryptobacteroides. The sequence continues at coordinate 251,777 of JAFSPG010000016.1, forward strand.
TAAGATGGATTCCGGTAAATGGGTGTGCTGTCGTGACAATGTCGTAGCTCTTCTGCTTGCGTACCATATCGGCGGTGACGCTGCCTCCCTGTACGTTGAGGATATGAGGAGCATAGGCTTTCATTTCATCTATAAAGCCCAGAGGCGCGTTTATCGCACCCGGTTCATTCATCAGAAGCCCTATGCCAAGATCCATCTTTAGGAAGGTGAAGCCCATCTCCATTCTCTTTTTAAGGGCTATACCCATTGCGTGTCCATCGTTGTCCTTGCCGTCTGCGTCGGTGTCGCAGTAGATGCGAATCTTGTCGCGGTATTTTCCGCCAAGAAGTTGCCATACAGGTACGCCCCAAGCCTTTCCGGCAAGATCCCAGAGAGCAATTTCGATTCCTGATACTCCGCCACCCTGGCGTGAAGGGCCGCCGAACTGCTTGATCTTATGGAATATACGATCAACGTTGCAAGGATTTTCTCCAAGAATGCGGCTCTTGAGCATAAGGGCATATGTTTTCGAAGAAGCATCTCGCACCTCGCCATAGCCCACTAAACCTTGGTTTGTGTAAATTTTAAGGAGAGTGCACCTTTTCGGTGCTCCGTCAATATCTGCGAAACGCATATCGGTAATTTTTAGCGTCGCAGGGTCGATTTTAGTATTCATTTTTATATTGTAAAAATATATATTTCTGAATTAAATCCTGTGTAAATGTAATCCAAGTCATTTGAAATGTAAAATAATAATGTAATATTTGTGGTTAATTTTACATTATAAAAATGATTCATTCTGTAGAAAAGGCCTTGGATATTCTCGAACGGTTATCCGCCAATGAAAATCGTGAAATGACTCTTTCCGAGATAGCTTCGGCACTCTCGATGGACATAAGTACATGCGCGAATCTGATTAAAACGCTACGCCTAAGGGGATATATTGACCAGTCGGCTCCAAGGAGTGGGTACCGCATTGGTTATAAATTGTATCACCTTAGCGGACGAACAATCGAAAATGACGCTCTTACCAAGATTTCCCGTGTGGATATTGAATCCCTCGGCTCTGAACTGAACGAGTGTGCTCTCCTCTCCGTCATCCGCAACGACCGAAGGATAGTGCTGATGAGTACAATTCCTGACAGAAGCATAATAGTAAAGACGAATTTCGATAAATCAGTATATAGGGCCTGTACAGGAAGAATGATTTTGTCGTGCTACACCCAGGAGCATCTTGAGCAGTTCATTAACAGGGTAGGTTTTCCTTCGGCCGAGGAATGGCCGGGTGTGGGTGATGCTGATAACCCGGAGGGTGAGTTGGTGAACGCGCTTGTTGAAATGAAGAGAAAAGGATATGCCATGGACAGGGATTCCAATGGCATCGCCGGCTTTGCCGCTCCCATCTTCAAGGGTGGTCACATATGCGGTTCTGTTGGGGTTTATCTTCCACTTGAACGGCTGAAAGATAGTTCAGGCATTTTGGATAAGGTTCTCCGGTGCGCCGGAAGTATTAATGAAAAACTGGAAAAATCAGCATAAAACATTTTGTCTTTTTCCGGTGCTTCGGTTTGATTATTTGAAATTTTGAGTATCTTTGCCCGCCAACTATGCAGCAAGGGTTGGCTCTGTGAACCATTATCTGCCTGAAAGGCAGTCATTTAAAGCCGGGTGGAGGCAGTATCCTTCATATTGGTCGACAGTACCCTTGCTACCCTCAGGGATGTGCCACTGAGGATCTTTATGGCCTGCTTCCGTGCCAACTTCCGGCCAGTATGCAAACCGTTGAGCCTCAATGCGAAGATGTCCCCTATGATATGGAGTGTTACCGGGATTCCGAAGGTAATACCTATGATTTTGCATACAGGCTCAACTGGAACGGCAGGATAAATGATGGACGAACCCGTAAATACGGAAAAAATTATGAAATATTTTTCTGCTATACTGATTTATCTCTCTCTGGTGAGCTGCACCGGATGGCTCCGTGGTGTCCGCTCCGATGTACGGCCTTTCGTATCAGCGCCGCTTCCGCAAGGCGGCGCAGGAGCGCTTCAAAGTATCAGGTATCTATAGAATAAAGTTATTTGCCAGATGAGACGCATATCCATAATAATGTTCTTCTGCTCCTTTCTTGTCTCTTGCAATATGCACGACAAGGAATATGACATTTGTATCTACGGAGGCACGTCGGCAGGCGTCATTGCGGCCAGAACGGCGGCTCTTCAAGGTCACAGCGTTATAATTGTGGAGCCGCTTGACCACATCGGCGGAATGACAACAGGCGGTCTCGGTCAGACGGACATCGGCAACAAACAAGTGGTGGAAGGGCTCTCCCGCAAGTTCTATCGCGATCTTGGCACCTACTACGGTTCCCTCGAAAAATGGGTGTTCGAACCGAGTGTGGCGAAGTCTGTTTTCAACAGATATTTGGATGATGCCCGCATTTCTGTACTACGTAAGACAGGGCTCTTCTCCGTAGAGAAAGAAGGTACGGTTATACGGTCGTTGTATGTAAAGAAGTTGGACGAGAAATGGAACTTTACGGGTTCTGCTATTCGCATTAATGCAAAAATGTTTATCGACGCCAGTTATGAAGGGGACTTGATGGCCGCAGCGGGAGTGAGCTGTACGGTGGGGCGTGAGAGTGCTGCCAAGTACGGGGAGTCGTGGAATGGGCGTCATCTTTCATTAAAACATCAATTCCCTGACGGGATAGACCCATACATTGTTCAGGGAGACCCATCCAGCGGTCTTCTGCCTGTCTTGAGTACCAATGCATCTTGGGCAGAAGGGGACGGTGATTCGCTGGTGCAGGCCTATAACTTCCGTATATGTCTTACCGACAGTCTTCAAAACCTCATCCCTTTGGAGAGACCGGCCCGGTATGATTCTACATGCTATGAACTTATGTCACGGTTACTTGCGGTACAGGGCGACAGCTCCCGCTACTTCATCTGGGATCTTATGCCTAATCGTAAGACCGACATAAATAACTTCGGAGGTTTTTCCTCTGACCTGATTGGCGGAAGCAATGAGTGGCCGGAGGCTTGTTACAGGCGTCGCAAGGAGATTTGGCAGGAGCATTATGATTACACGCTTGGCCTTTTGTGGTTTATGAAAACAGATTCCCGGGTGCCGGAGAGCATACGTTCAGAAATGTCCCGTTGGGGGCTCCCAAAGGATGAATATCCCTCAAGCGGCCACTGGACGCCGCAACTTTACGTACGTGAAGGCCGCCGCATGGTCTCAGATTATGTGATTACACAGTCCGACTGCGAGGGCCGTACTTTCGTTGAGGACGGGGTGGCTCTTGCCGCCTATACGATGGATTCACATAATTGCCGCAGGATTGTAGTTGACGGAATGGTGAAGAATGAAGGGAACGTAGAGACCAAAATTCCCGGACCTTACCCTATTCCATACCGGAGTATAATTCCAAAACGTAAAGAGTGCACTAATTTACTGGTTCCGGTATGTCTCAGCGCCAGCCATATTGCATTCGGGTCTGTAAGGATGGAACCGGTGTTTATGACTCTCGGCCAGATTGCCGCAATGGCGGCGGATATGGCAATATCGCAAAATTCTGACGTACAGGATGTCTCTGCCGCAGATATCAGGGCAGTAATGCGGAAGAATCCCTACCTTGATGGCTCGTCTCCTGATATTTTGCTTGATGATTTATCAGATGATGTCATGGCTCCGAATTGGGTCCAGGTTCGTAAAAACCGGGGCTACGGACCCACTTACCTGGAACTGCCCGTTTCCAGTATAGCGGCTCCGGCCATCTTCAAGGCCGAAATACCAGAGCCAGGACTATATGCCGTATATTCCTATACAAACTTGAAGGACAAACTTTCGTCCCTGGCCCATTACCGTATAGAAAATGCCGGGAGGGAATATCGTTCTACAGTTGATGCCAGTAATATACCCCTTGTGGGGCAGACTAAAGGAGACTGGGCACAGCTTGGAGAATATGATTTTGAGGCGGGCCAGGTGACGATAGAAGTAAATCGCGTTAAAAGAGACCTTCCTCTCCGCGCGGACGCCATACTGATATTAAGGTGTAAATAGTAAACTCTTGTATTCAGTTGTCTTGGTGTACGGTACCATGAAAGGAACAACAGGAATAATTAAATATTCAAGAAAGCGAATAAATATTTGGATCTTTAACTGGAAGCGTAAACAGCAGGCAATTTAATAAGAAGGGTTGTAAATTAAACTTAAATTACTATCTTTGCCCGCCAACTATGCAGCAAGGGTTGGCTCTGTGAACCATTATCTGCCTGAAAGGCAGTCATTTAAAGCCGGGTGGAGCACCCGGGATGGGAGGAAGAGATATGATTTCTATCTTCTACAGGGCTGGCGGACGCATTTTGCTGTCGCAGTCTGAAACAGATTTTGAAAAGCTCAACCGCAATGATGTGGTTTGGATTGACCTTTTTGCCCCCGAGGGTAACGAGAAACGCCTTACGGAGCAGTTTCTCGGGGTAGAAATCCAGAGTCGTGCCACGGCGGAAGAAATCGAGAGTTCATCCCGTTTCAAGGAGACCGACAACGCCATCTTTGCAAATACGAACTTCCTTATGCCTGGTCCGGACGAATACCGGATGGAGGCAGTGTCCTTCATATTGGTCGACAGTACCCTTGCTACCCTCAGGGATGTGCCTCTGAGGAGCTTTACCGAGCTGCAGCGCAGGATGATGGCCATGCCTCATCTTTATCCCGGCGGATACGGTGTTTTTGCCAGCATCCTCGACCAGCGCGTCGACCTTGATGCCGATATGATAGAGCTGATGTCGAAGGAGATTGCCCAGTACTCCAAGCGCATTAACCAGCAGGAAGATATCAATGAAGATTTCCTCCTCGATATCAATCAGTTGCAGGAGAATACCATGATAGTCCGCGAGAACATAGTGGATAAGCAGAGGCTCATTACCAACCTTACTAAGAGCGACAAATATCCCTCTGAGCTGGAAGGCCGTTTCAACGTGCTCCAGCAGGATATTTCCTCGCTTATCAATCACTCCAACTTCTGCTTCGAAAGGCTTGAGTACCTGCAGGATACGGTTGTCGGTCTGATCAACCTCGACCAGAACCGAATCATGAAGATTTTTACCCTTATTTCCCTGCTTCTGATGCCTCCTACCCTGGTCGCCAGTTTCTACGGAATGAACGTCGGTCTTCCCGGTGCCGAATTTAAGTGGGCCTGGGCCGTGATACTCGGCTTCATGGTCGTGTTGATAGTCGGGGTAATCATCGTCTTCAAGAAGCGCAAACTCCTTTAATTAAATATCCTCTTTTTCTTTGATAATCTTGGAATTATCACTATATTTGCCCGCTTTTTGGCCCTCCTTAAAGCGGGTAAAGCACATTACATAATGTTAAACAACTAGTTTTTAATCACTTACAACTATGTCAGAAGAAATCAAAAACGAAGAAACCAAGAAAGCGCAGCTCAACGCTTCCGTAGCTCCCGATCAGTTCAACTGGGACGAATTCGAAAGCAGCGCTGACCTCTATGGCGGCGAGAACAAAGCCGAAATCGAGGCCGCTTACAACCAGACCCTCTCCAAGGTCGTCGAGAATGACGTCGTCGAGGGTACCGTCACCGCCATCTCCAAGAGAGAGGTCATCGTCAACATCGGTTACAAGAGCGAAGGCGTCATCGCCGCTCCCGAGTTCCGTTACAACCCCGACCTCAAGGTAGGCGACAAAGTAGAAGTTTACGTTGAGTCCGCAGAGGACCGCAAGGGCCAGCTCATCCTTTCCCACAAGAAGGCCCGTCAGCTCCGTTCTTGGGATATGGTCAATGCCGCATTTGAGAGCGGCGAGATCGTCAAGGGTTATGTCAAGACCCGCACCAAGGGTGGTATGATCGTCGACGTATTCGGTATCGAGGCCTTCCTCCCCGGTTCCCAGATCGACATCAAGCCTATCCGTGACTACGATGCATTCGTCGACCAGACCATGGACTTCAAGATTGTCAAGATCAATCAGGAGTTCCGCAACGTCGTCGTTTCCCATAAGGCTCTCCTCGAGGCTGAACTCGAGAAGCAGAAGAGCGAAATCATCAGCAAGCTTGAAAAGGGCCAGGTTCTCGAAGGTACCGTCAAGAATATCACCAACTACGGCGTATTCGTCGACCTCGGCGGCGTGGACGGTCTCATCCACATCACCGACCTCTCCTGGGGCCGTATCGGCAATCCCGAAGAGATTGTTACTCTCGATGAGAAGATCAAGGTCGTCGTCCTCGACTTCAACGAGCAGCAGAAGAGAATCGCCCTCGGTCTCAAGCAGCTTTCCGCACATCCTTGGGAGGCTCTTGATCCCGACCTCAAGGTTGGCGACAAAGTCAAGGGTAAAGTCGTTCTCATCGCCGACTACGGTGCATTCGTAGAGATTATGCCCGGCGTTGAGGGTCTTATCCACGTTTCCGAGATGAGCTGGAGCCCCCGTCTCCGCATCGCCCAGGACTTCCTCAAGATCGGCGACGAAGTTGAGGCACAGGTTCTTTCCCTCGACCGCGAGGCCCGCAAGATGTCCCTCGGTCTGAAGCAGCTCGTTCCCAACCCTTGGGAGAACATCCGCGAGCGCTATCCCGTCGGCAGCCAGCAGACCGCTACCGTCCGTAACATCACCACCTTCGGCGTATTCGCTGAACTCGAAGACGGAATCGAAGGTCTTGTACATATCAGCGACCTTTCCTGGGACAAGATCAAACATCCCAGCGAGATGGTTCAGCCCGGCGACAAGATGGACGTTGTCATCCTCGACTTCGATGAGGCCAACCACAAGCTAAGCCTCGGTCACAAGCAGCTTCTCCCTAACCCTTGGGATCAGCTCGAGGCCAAATATCCTGCCGGCAGCGTTGTTGAAGGTACCGTTACCGCTGTTAGCGACAAGGGCGCTACAATCACCCTCGAAGACGGCACCGAGTGCTTCTGCTTCGCCCGCGACCTCGTAATGGAAGACGGCAAGACCGCCGTTGTAGGCAACAAGCTTCCTTTCAAGGTTGTTGAGCTCCGTCGCGGCACCCGCAGGATTCTCGTCAGCCATACCCGCACTTACGCCGAGGTTAAAGCCGAAAAGGCCGCTACCGAAGCCGAGACCGCAAAGAAGGCTGTCAAGAAGATCAATAGCAACGTTGAAAAAACCACTCTCGGCGATATCTCCGAGCTCGCAGCTCTGAAGGATAAACTCGAGAAAGGTGAGTAACGAAGACTTTTTTGTACGGATGATGGGCACGGCTTCTGCCATGCCCGTCGCCGGTAAATTTCAAAGCGCTCAGGTACTTTGCGTACATGGGCGCTATTTTATGATTGACTGCGGCGAGGGAGTGCAGCTGCAGATGGCTGCCCATAGGGTCCCGATGATGAAGCTCGATTCCATCTTCATCTCCCATATTCACGGCGACCACGTCTTCGGGCTCTTCGGCCTGCTTTCCACCCTTGGAATGAAGGGGCGTACCGCGGCAATCAATATTTACGGGCCGGCGAACCTTGGCCCCGTCATCAAATTCTTCCTCTCCTATTACGGGGAGGGGATTGCTTACGAAATAAGGTTCAATCCTCTCAAGGGTTCCGCTCCTGAGATGATTTACGAGACTAAATCCGTGGAGGTTGTTGCCATACCGCTCAATCACGGCATCGAGACCTACGGCTTTATCTTCCGTGAAAAGATGCCCATGCTAAATGTCCATAAGTGGGCAGTCGAGGCCTTCTCGCTGGGCATCGCCGAAATCGCCGCCCTGAAAATGGGAGAGGATGTCACCCGCCCCGACGGCACCGTCCTGACGGCTGAAAGATGTACATACCGGCCCTTCGAGCCCCGCAGCTACGCTTATGTGAGCGATACCGCTCCGTGTGCGGAACATGCCGGCTGGCTCAAGGGAGTCACCGTCATTTACCACGAGGCTACCTACCTTGCCGAGCTGGCCGACCAGGCCGAGCAGAGGCATCATTCCACCACGCTCCAGGCGGCATCCCTTGCCATGGAAGCAGGAGCAAAGAAACTTATCATCGGGCACTATTCATCGCGCGAGAACGACATCTCCCTCTACGAGAAGGAGTGCCGCAGCATCTTCCCCGAGACCTACGCCGCCTCCGAAGGCGACCGTTTCGACATATAATTACTCTAATCTTTCCTTGCAGTGAAATTCAATCTTCAAGCACCGTTTGAGCCTTCGGGCGACCAGCCTTCCGCGATTAAAGGCATAGCCAATGCGTTGCGGCAGGGCGTGGATGCGGTTACGCTGCTTGGAGTGACGGGTTCGGGAAAGACCTTCACCATGGCCAACGTGATTCAGAAACTGCAGAGGCCTGCGCTTATTCTGAGCCACAACAAGACCCTGGCTGCCCAGCTTTACGGGGAATTCAAGAATTTCTTCCCCGAGAATGCCGTGGAGTACTTCGTATCGTACTACGATTACTATCAGCCCGAGGCATATATCCCTTCTACTGATACCTATATAGAAAAGGACCTGAGCATCAACGAGCAGATAGACAAGCTCCGCCTGAGTGCCGCCTCCGCCCTTATGTCCGGGCGCAGGGACGTGATTGTGGTTTCAAGCGTTTCCTGCCTTTACGGCATTGGCAATCCTGAAGATTTCCATACCCAGACCGTAGTGGTACGCAAGGGTGAAAAGCGCAGCATGACGGCCCTTCTCTACCTTTTGGTCGAGGGCCTCTACAGCCGCACCGAGACGGATTTCAAGCGCGGGACCTTCCGCGTGCGCGGCGATACTGTGGATGTTTTCCTCGGCGGAGCCGATGAAGCCGTGAGAATAGAATTCTTCGGCGACGAAGTTGAGGATATATCGCTGGTTGACCCCGTCACCGGTGCCGTATATGAGCACGTATCCGAGGTTCCGATTTACCCGGCCAAGAACTTTGTAACCACAAAGGAGCAAAGCAACAGGGCCGTGAGCATGATTCAGGACGACCTCGTGCGCCAGATTGAATATTTCGAGAGTGTGGGCAAGTTCCTTGAGGCCAAGAGGTTGAAGCAGAGGGTGGAATACGACCTGGAGATGATAAAGGAGATGGGATACTGTTCTGGAATTGAGAACTATTCCCGCTATCTTGACGGCCGCCAGCCCGGGCAGCGGCCTTTCTGCCTGCTGGATTATTTCCCCGACGACTTCATTACCTTCATCGACGAAAGCCACGTCACCATCCCCCAGATTCGCGCAATGTACGGCGGCGACCACTCCCGCAAGAGCGTCCTGATTGACTATGGCTTCCGCCTTCCGGCCGCCGCCGACAACCGTCCGCTGACCTTCGACGAGTTCGAGCATATCAGCGGGCAGACGGTTTACGTCAGCGCCACTCCGGCGGATTATGAACTCGAAAAGTCCGAAGGACTCGTAGTGGAACAGGTCGTGCGGCCTACAGGCCTGCTTGATCCTCCCATCGAGGTCCGTCCAATCAAGAATCAGGTCGATGACCTTCTTGAGGAAATACGACGCCGTGCAGAGGTGGATGAAAGGGTACTGGTTACGACTCTGACCAAGCGAATGGCCGAGGAACTCAACGCATACTTCGAGAAAGTCGGGGTGCGCTGCCGCTATATCCACTCTGATGTCGATACTGCTGAAAGGGTAGAAATAATCGAGGATTTCAAGAACGGGCTCTTCGACGTACTCGTGGGCGTAAACCTTCTCCGCGAGGGCCTCGATATTCCTTCTGTATCGCTTGTGGCTATCCTGGATGCCGACAAGGAAGGCTTCCTTCGCTCCGGCCGGGCGCTGACGCAGACCGCCGGCCGGGCGGCGCGAAACGTGCACGGTCTGGTAATCATGTATGCCGATTCCATAACGGAATCCATGCAGGAGACTATATACGAAACTTCCCGTCGGCGCACAAAGCAAATGGAGTACAACAAACTCCACAATATTACGCCCAAGCAGGTGGAGACAAGGCACAATATCCTTATCGGCGAGCTTGGCTCCGGCCGCGTAAGCGCAGCTAACTCGTATGACGATCCGACATATATCCCCAGCCCTACGGAGCTCGGCAAGGGCCGGATAACCGTCGGGCTCGGGCACGATTCCAAGCGCGATGGAAATTCAGCTTACGAGGGAGGCTTCCTGAAGGCCGACCTCGCGGCAGTGCTCCAGGACCCTGTCGTACGATCCATGACAAGACCGCAGGTCGAGAAGGCCGCCGAGGAAGCCAAGCGCAAGATGCAGAAGGCCGCCGCGGAACTCGACTTCCAGGCCGCGGCCGGTTACCGCGACGAAATGTGGGCATTTCAGGAATATCTTAAAGTCTGGAAACCTTAAGGACGCCTTTACGCGTGCGGAGCTGCGAGAGTACTTTGTCGAGTTCGGCTCCGGAAGGAACGGAAAGCTTGATAGTAATGTCGTAGGTGCCTTCACGGCGGTTTTCCGTCATGTTGAAGGAGCGCAGAGAAGTCTTGTATCCCCCTAAAATCTCCATTATGGCACCGGTTACGGAGGAATCCGCGGCCGAAATCTTGAGAGTGACTTGGAAACTGTTCCCTGAAGGGGTGTCGGTCCAGCGAACCTTCTGTATGCGGTAGGGATACATTTCCATCAGGCGTGCGGCATTCGGGCACGACATCCTGTGAATCTTGATGCCGGCGTCGCGGGTTACAAAGCCGAATACGTCATCGCCGAAAACGGGATTGCAGCACTTAGCCATCTTGTAATCCAGGCCGCGGAGGTTACCGGATCCCCGGATAACTAGGATATCGTCCGAACCGGCCTCTGCCGCCCAGGCCTCGCGCTGTTTTTCATCTTTGCCGGAATCATCATACTTGCCGGAGTTGCCCCATTCCAGTATGAAGGATTTGACTACATTCACGTCCAGCGTTCCGTCGCCAATGGCCTCGAACATCTCCTTGACTGAAGGGAAGTGATTCTTCTTCATGAACTCTCCGCGCATTTCGTCGGTGAGTTCCAGCTTCCAGTTCTTCAGGCGCCTCTCTAGAAGTTCCTTTCCGTCGGCGGCCTTCTTGAAGGCCTCGTCCTTCAGCACCTGACGAATCTTGCTGCGGGCCTTTGAGGTAACCACGAAATTCAGCCAGTCGGCCGAGGGCTTCTGCCCTTTGCCGGTAAGGATTTCGACCACATCTCCTGTATGAAGTTTCTCGCGGATGCTTACGCTCTTTCCTCCAATCAGGGCGCCCACGCAGCGAAGGCCAACATTCGAGTGGATGTTGAAGGCAAAATCAAGGACGGTAGCCCCGGCCGAAAGAATCCTCAGTTCGCCGGTAGGCGTAAAGACGAAAATCTCGTGTGATGGCGGCAGTGGAAGGTCGTCGGAGTTCTGCCCGGGATGCTCGAGAGCGTAGCGGACGGAAGTAAGCCAGCGGTCCATAGTCGCTTCGTGCCCGATTCCCTTGTAGGACCAGTGTGCGGCATTGCCGTTCTCGGCGACATCATCCATCCTCTTGGAACGGATCTGCACTTCGAGATAAGCTCCTGCCTTGTTCTTGACCGTGATATGCAGGCACTCATAGCCGTTATCCTTTGGCTTTGTAAGCCAGTCACGAAGGCGAGAAGTGTCGGGCTCGTATTCTTCGGTAACGTATGAATATACGTCCCAGCAAAGTTTCAGTTCCTTTTCCCTTACCGGCTCGCAGTCAATGATGAAGCGGATTGCGAATACGTCGTACACGCCCTCGAACGGCACTTTCTGCTTCTGCATCTTCTTGAAGATGGACCAGGCTGTCTTTGTGCGGATTTTGAGCTTGTATGCGATTCCGGCGTCGGAAAGGCGGCGCTTAAGGGGTTCGATGAATTCCTGAGTCAGCTTTTCGCGGTCGCCTTCGGTGGCTTTCAGCTTATTCTTGATTGAACGGTATTCCTCGGGGTAGGCGTGGCGGAAATAGATATCTTCAAGTTCGCTCTTGATGTTGTACAGCCCGAGCTGATGGGCCAGGGGAATGTACAGCATAAGGGTTTCGAGGGCCTTTCCTTCGCGGACGGAGCGGGGAAAACTCGAGAGATTGCGCATCACCTCCAGGCGGTCGGCGAGCTTCAGTACGGTAACCCGCGGATCGGTGGAGTACTGGACAATCAGACGTTTGTAGTTCTCCGCCTCCAGGCGGGTGTCCTTTGGCTTGATGGTGGAGATTTTGTTGAGGCCTTCTACCATCTGAAGGACTTCCTGCGGGAAATCCTTGATTTTGTCGGACGCCTCGGGATGCATCCTCACAGCCTCGTGCAGAAATACTGCGGCAAGGCATTCGGCAGGTAGGCCTATCTCCGCCGAAGCGATTTTGGCCGTCCCGACAGGGTGCTCCAGAAACGGCTCTCCGCCGTAACGCTGCAGGTCGGCGAGAACTTCCGCTGCGATTCTGTAGGCCTTTTCCACCAGGGCGAGGCCTTCAGCATCCAGGTGAGGGAACCATTGTTTTACGGGAGTCATAGTTTTAAGAGGCGTTTCTGAGTTTATTTGTAAGGGCTCTCTGGAATGCGCGTGCATTCTTCATATGCGCAATGAAAGTCGAGGCGAAAAGATGGGTGCCGTTCATTTCGGGGCTGGCGCAGAAGTAAAGGTACCCGTGGTTGTCAGGATTCAATACGGCTTCAAGGCAGGCCTTCGTAGGAACGCAGATAGGGCCGGGCGGAAGGCCGTAATTCCTGTACGTGTTGTACGGGGATTCAATCTTCAGATGCTTTTTCAGAATCCTGTTCGGGCTGTAGTCGTAGCAGAAAGCAACCGTAGGGTCGGCCTGAAGTTTCATCCCCTTGCGGAGGCGGTTCAGATATACGCCGGCAATTTTGGGCATCTCAGGCTCATAGTTAGTCTCGCCTTTTACGATTGATGCCAGGACGGAAACTTCTTCTTGAGTGAGCCCCTGGCGGCGGGCCTTTTCAAGGTTTTCTGCTGTCCAGAAGGCGTCGTAGGCCTGTTTCTGGCGGCGCAGAATCTCCTCCATTCCGTCGGTCCAGAGTACTTCGTAAGTATCTGGGATAATCAGCGAAAATACGTTGTCGGGGCGGAAACCGAAGGTCTTGAGAAGTTCGGCGTCGTCAAGGGCCGAGGCGACGGTGGCGGAATCGAGCAGCATCTGGGCGCTGATTTTCCTTGCGATTCTGCCGCGCTTGCGCATCATGCCCGACAAAACGAGTTTCACGGGAGTCTGCCATCCGTGCGAGAGCATTCTGGCAGCGGCGGTAGAGGTGCTTCCTTCCGGGATTACATAGTGGCCCGGCTTGGGAGCGTTGTCAGAAACTTCAGCGATGCAACGTCTTACACTGGCTTTCCATCTAACGTCGCAGCTGTCAGTCAGGAAATCCGTAATTTCGCTCCATTCCTGCCCTGGGTAGATGAAGAGCTCGGCCGCCGCATTGAAATTGGAAGCCTTGCGGTCATAGATTTTGCGACCGACAAACCATCCGGCCGTAAGGATAACGACCAGGCCTGCGGATAGTGCAATAAGCCATATTTGACATTTTGTCATCATTAGTTCAATACTCTTTTCCTGACTCCTCTGCCTCGGAGCACCAGCTCATCTCCTTCGCGGGTAATATAATTCTCCGGAATTCTGTTCTTCTTGAGCAGGGCTGAAAGTTTTATGCCGAACCTTTGGGCTATGGCGCGCAGGCTTTCTCCGTCGGAGGCAACTATGTATTTGTCAAGCCCTTTGGCGGCATTCTTTTTCTTTGGCTGGATATAGACTACAGTCCCTTTTTCAAGAGGCTCCGCTGTCTTCAGGTCGTTATAGCTGAGTATCTCGCGGACAAAGAGGTCATACTGGCGGGCGATGGATTCGTAGGTCTCTCCTTCTGCGGAATAAACGAAGGGAACTCCGTTCTGGGAGTACATTTCGCGGGTAAGGGAAAGCTCGAATATCTTGCCTGAGCCTTTGGAAGGCTGGAATTTTTGGGGCTCCTCGATGGAATTTGGGGAGGGAGGGACGGATGAATCTCCGGTATCGTAGCGGTAAAGCCGGTAAAGCTCTATCTGGCGGATGAGCTGCTGAGGATAGTGGGGGTTGGTGGCATAGCCGGCTTTCTTCAAGCCGAAGGCCCAGCCCTTGTAATCGGTGGGATCCAGGTCGAAGAGAAATTTGTAGCGGTCCTGGTAACGCAGGAAATCCGAGTGGTCGCGGAAAGATTCATCTGCGCTTTCGTAAACGCGGAAACATTCCTGGCGGGCATCGTCGTCGTGGCGCATCGATTTACCGCTCCAGCCGTGACATTTAATTCCGAAGTGATTGTTCCCTTCCACAGCCAGGATTGAATTACCGCTGTTCGATTCGAGAATTCCCTGGGCCAGAGTGATGCTGGCAGGCACTCCGCTGCGGTGCATCTCGCTGATAGCTAAATCTTTATACTTCTCTATATAGCGGATTTTGTCGGGGTTGTTCTCGTCTTTACCGGCAATGGCAGGGCTGTGTGCGGCAAGAATTATCGCACACATTGCAGCCATTATATGAATGAATCTCTTCATCAATCCGCTAATTTAGATATTCCGCCGCTATCTGCAAAATATATTTTTTATGGCAATATTTTCCAGAAAATTTTGTGATTATTCAAATTATTGCTAATTTTGCGGTATGTATGCGCGTAAAAGGGCGATACAAGCAGAGTGAAAACAATTTAATTTTATTTTTTTAATACTAATCATGAAAGGTATCAAAACTATTCTCGGAGCACTTGCAGTTGCAAGTCTTCTCAGCTTCTCTTTCAGCGCTTCCGCTCAGGAGAACAACAACCGCGACGAAAACGGTAAGATCGTCCGTGGCTCTTACGAGTCCAATAAATTCTGGGACAACTGGTTCCTTGGAATCGGCGGCGGTGTTAACGCAGTAATCGGCAACCACACTGACTTCAAGATCGGCGGCCTCGCAGTCGATGCAAACGTTGGTAAGTGGTTCACTCCTACCCTCGGTCTCCGTTTCGGTTACAAGGGCATCAAGAACTCCTTCGATCTCAAAGCCGGTCACGTATCTCTTCTCGGCGACGGTAAATTCAATCAGCACTACATCCACGCTGATGTTATGTGGAATATGTTCGAGTCCTTCGACGGTTACAAAGAGACCCGTTTCTTCAACATGATCCCTTACATGCAGTTTGGTGTTCTCGCTATCAAGAACTTCGATTCTCCCGAGTTCGGTGCCGGCCCTGGTCTCCTCAACACTTTCCGTCTTGGAAATTGCGTTGACCTCGCTCTCGATGTCAATATCATCATCGCAAAGGGTCGTTGCCTCCTTATCCCTGACCACACCAAGTATGTAGGTCTTCCTTCAGCCACCCTCGGCCTTATCTTCAATCTCAGCAAGAAGTCCAACTTCGACCGTCACAGCACTATTACTCCCGTCGTTGTTCCTCTTCCTTTCACCGCCGACCAGTACAACGCTCTCAAGGAGCGCGTAGCTGCTCTCGAGGCTGAGAACGCTGCTCTTAAGGACGAAATCGCTGCTCTTAAGGCTAATCCTAAGGAAGTTGAGAAGATCGTTGAGGTTTCCGGTCCTGCTACTATCTACTTCGACAGCAACAGCGCCAAGCTCTCCGTTCGTGAGAAAGCTCACCTCGACTACTACATCGAGAACATCCTCGCCAAGACCGACAACAAGATCACTGTTACCGGCTATGCCGACAGCAAGACCGGCAACAAGGCTGTCAACGATCGCATCGCTGGCAAGCGTGCTGAGGCTATCAAGGATTACATCGTAAAGGCCGGTGTCGCTGCTGATCGCATCGAGGCAGTCAACGGTGGTGAGTCCAACCAGTTCGCAAAGCCGTTCCAGCTCAACCGTTGCGTCATCATCAAATAATTAGCTTAGTCTGATTTTTGAAAATAACATAAGAAAGGCGACCCAATCCGGGCCGCCTTTCTAATTTTTATTTATCTTTGCGTTCGGTATGAAAAGCAGTACGAAATTCAGGCTCCCGGCAGAATGGGAGGAGCAGGGCGGCGTTCAGCTGACCTGGCCCGACGAGAGCACTCCGTGGTACGAGCTGCCGCGCGTGCAGGAGTGCTACGCCCGAATCGCCGAGGCTATCCAGCGATTCGAGCCGGTGCTGCTCGTCTGCGCCGACGCTGCGGCAGCCAGGGCGCGGCTGGATGAAATCGCCGCCACCCTCGGGCTCAGGCTCGATTCGGGCGCAATTCAGTACTGCGTGGCTCCAATCAATGACACCTGGGCACGCGATCACGGCGGCATTGCCGTATTCGGGCCGGAAGGGGAGAAGTATCTCTACGACTTCGTATTCAACGGCTGGGGCCTGAAGTTTGCCTCCGACCTCGACAACCAGATTACAAAGAAGATATTTTTCGACGGAGCTTTTGCCACGGACGTAATGTGCGTGGATATGAGGCCTTTCGTGCTCGAAGGTGGCAGCATCGACTCCGACGGCGCAGGCACGCTTCTGACCACAGCGCGTTGTCTTACTTCAGTAAACCGTAATGAATACCTCAGCCGCGACGAAATCGAGAAGGAGCTAAAGAGCGCCTTCGGGCTCGAGAGGGTAATCTGGCTCGAAAACGGCTCAATTGACGGCGACGACACCGACGGTCACGTGGATATTATGGCCCGCTTTGCTTCACGCGATACTATTATATATATAAGGTGTGAAGATTCTTCTGCGACAGAATATGAATCTCTGAAGGCGATGGAGGAGGAGCTTAAGGCTTTGCGTACTCTTGACGGAAAGCCGTACCGGCTTATTCCGCTTCCGCTTCCGCCCAAATCTTACCTTGAAGATTACCCGCTGCCGGCTTCCTATGCCAATTTCCTTATTGTCAACGGAGCCGTGTTGATGCCGGGCTGCGGAGCGGCCGAGGATGCCGTCGCCGCCGCAGCGCTGAGCGAGGCCTTCCCG
Source organism: Bacteroidales bacterium (assembly GCA_017443025.1). Taxonomy (GTDB): domain Bacteria; phylum Bacteroidota; class Bacteroidia; order Bacteroidales; family UBA932; genus Cryptobacteroides. Next base: position 268,554 of record JAFSPG010000016.1, read on the forward strand.
GGCCGCGAAATCGTCACCATTGACTGCAGCGCCCTTCTCTCAGGCCACGGCGGCCTTCACTGCGTTACGATGAATTTCCCGAAGGGATACTTAAAATAGAACAATCGATGAGAATATTGAAAGTCGGAATAGTGCAGCAGAGCTGCGGAAACGATATCCAGGCCAACAACCAGAAGTTGGAAAAGAATATCAGGGAATGTGCCTCCAGGGGCGCCCAGCTTGTAGTTCTTCAGGAGCTGCACAACAGCGTTTACTTCTGCCAGACTGAAGATGCCGCCCTCTGCAATCTCGCTGAGCCCATCCCCGGACCTTCGACCGAACGCTTCGGCGCACTGGCAAAGGAACTCGGGATAGTCCTGGTACTTTCGCTTTTCGAAAGACGTACTCCCGGAATTTATCACAATACAGCCGTTGTCATTGAAAAAGACGGCAGCATTGCCGGGAAGTATCGCAAAATGCACATCCCCGACGACCCCTGTTTCTACGAGAAGTTCTATTTCACTCCCGGAGATCTGGGCTTCAAGCCCATAAAGACCTCAGTGGGAATGCTGGGCGTTCTTGTTTGCTGGGACCAGTGGTATCCCGAGGCCGCACGTCTTATGTCCCTTGCCGGAGCTGAAATACTTATCTATCCTACAGCAATTGGCGGAGTAGGAACCGATTCCAAGGATGAACAGAAGGTTCAGCGTCAGGCCTGGCAGCTTGTACAGAGAGGCCATTCGGTAGCCAACGGACTGCCTGTAATTACGGTCAACCGCGTGGGCCACGAGGACGATCCATCCGGCGCCACTATCGGCCTTGATTTCTGGGGAACATCCTTCGCTACAGGCCATCAGGGCGAGATTCTCGCTGAGCTTCCCTGCGATTCAGAGGCTAATACAGTCGTTGAAATAGATATCGACCGAACCGAATACGTCCGCCGCGGCTGGCCCTTCCTGAGGGACCGCCGGATTGATGCTTATCACGGACTGTTGGAGAGATATCTCGACGAAGACTAACGCGACAGGCGTTTAAGCTCGTTTTCTGCACGAATCTTATCGATAATCGAGCAGACTATCTTGAACGCTTTGCTGTCGGCGGTATAACGGGCGGGGGCCGTAAAGGTGACCCTGCCTTGTTTTTTAAGTTTTTCCGCTGACGCGCGTTTTTCAGGCCTTTCGGGATTGTAAACAGCAATGCAGTTGCCTCCGAACATGGTGACGATTTTCATGCTGGGAACGTCGGTTTCGCCGTCGCCGAAGTAAATCATCTGAGGGAAGGGGACACGTTTCATGTCGTCGGATGTACTCTCGTTGACCATCTTTGAATCTCTTGAGGAGAAGATGCCCTTGTTGATTTTGAAAAGGAACTGCGTCTTTGCGGTGTAATCGACGGCAATGCCGGGCCATACGGCCTCACCGCTTTCGTTGTACAGATAGGTGCAGGCGAAGATATGCTTGAATTCTTTCGCTATCGGAGTTCCTTCGATGATTTCCTTAAGGCCGGAGGAGTTGATGTAGTGCTCGACTTTTACTCCGTGCTCCTCTCCGTAGGCGTTCACCAGCTTGAACCATTCAGACACTCCTTCGAAGAGCTGAACATGCCTGCCGAAGCGCTTGAAGTCGCTCTGGCGGAGCTTGATTCCGTGGTGATGGGCCTCGTCGAACATCAGTTTCATATAGGCGAGGATATTGCTGGCATCCTGGCCCTTGGCTATATTATCGCTCATCGTCCAGAATTCCTCGGGGGTGGAGCCAATGGCCTGGATAAAGCCGAACTCCTGCATGTTCCCCGGAGAGAGAGTCCCGTCGAAGTCGTAAATAAGTGCAACTATCGGTTTTCTTTTCATAATGCTGCAAATATAGTCAAAATATGGGAACAATGACAAAATGTCATATTTTATGCCTTGGAACATAATTTGTCAAAATCATCAGGCAAAACAGAAACAATAAAAAACTGAATATATGGCAAAAGCGAACAAAGGGAAAATCGGTGTAAGCACCGAAAACATCTTCCCGGTTATCAAACAATTCCTCTACAGCGACCACGAAATCTTCCTTCGTGAACTCGTGGCCAATGCCGTTGATGCTGACCAGAAGCTCAAAGCCCTCGTCGCCAGCGGCGAATTTACGGCCGAAGCCGGAGAGCTCAAGGTATCCATCGAGCTTGACGAAAAGAAGAAAACCCTCTCCATTACCGATAACGGCATCGGCATGACGGCCGAAGAAGTCGATCAGTTCATCAACCAGATTGCCTTCTCCTCGGCAGGGGAGTTCCTCGAGAAGTACAAGGATAAAATCGACAGCATCATCGGCCACTTCGGCCTCGGTTTCTATTCGGCCTTCATGGTGTCGAAGAAAGTCACCATCGACACCCTCAGCTGGAAGGACGGCGCCAAGGCCGTGAAATGGTCTTGCGACGGCAGCCCGGAATATGAAATGAGCGACAGCAAGAAGGCTGAGCGCGGGACGACCGTCACCCTCTATCTCGACGATGAGTCAGCCGAAGAATTCGGCAACAAGGGCAAGATTCGTCAGCTTCTGGAGAAGTACTGCCGCTTCATGCCCGTCCCTGTCATATTCGGAAAGAAACAGGAATGGAAAGACGGCAAATACGTCGATACTGACGCCGATGACGTTATCAACGATGTCGAGCCGCTGTGGACACGTCAGCCCGCTGACCTTAAGGACGAGGACTATCTCAAGTTCTACAAGGCCCTCTACCCGATGCAGGAGGACCCTATGTTCTGGATTCACCTGAACGTCGATTTCCCCTTCCATCTTACCGGAATCCTGTATTTCCCGAAGATAAAGGAAAGGATGGCCATCGACAAGAACAAGATACAGCTCTTCTGCAATCAGATGTTCGTCACCGACCACGTCGATAATATTGTTCCCGATTTCCTTACTCTCCTCCACGGAGTGCTCGATTCCCCGGACATTCCTCTGAATGTGTCAAGGAGCTATCTACAGAGCGATGCCGCGGTGAAGAAAATCTCCGGATATATTACCAAGAAGGTCGCCGACCGCCTCGAAGAAATCTTCAAGGAGAACCGCGCCGACCTCGAGGGCAAGTGGGACAACATCAAGCTCTTCATCGAGTACGGAATGCTCTCTGACGAAAAATTCGGCGAGAGGGCTATGAATTTCGCTCTCCTGAAGAACACCGAAGACAAATTCTTCAGCATCGATGAATACAAGCAGAAGATTGTAAACAATCAGACAGACAAAGACAAGAAGCTCGTCTTCCTCTATGCTACCGACAAACAGGAGCAGTATTCCTATATCAAGGCAGCTACCGACAAGGGTTACGACGTGCTGCTGCTCGACTGCGAGCTCGATTCGCACATTGTCAACTTCTACGAGACCAAAATCAAGGATTCCCGCTTCGCGAGGGTTGATTCCGATGCAGTGGAGCGTCTGATTCCCAAGGAGGAAAGGACAAAGCCCGAGCTCTCGGAGGAGGACAAGACCGACCTCGGCGACCTCTTCAAGGCCGTGCTTCCTTCTGAGTACGAATATGTTGTGGAGGCTGATAACCTTGGCGCCGACGCTGCTCCTATCCTGCTAACGAGGAACGAGTTCATGCGCCGCTACCGTGAGATGTCAGCTCTTGGCGGAGGAATGAACTTCTATGGTTCTCTCCCTGAGTCGTACAACATCACCGTGAATATGGAGAATCCTCTCGCCGCAAAGATATTTGCCGAGAAGAAGGCCCTGGCTCTTCCCGAAGACAAAGAGGCCCGCAAGGGAGCAGTGCAGGAATTTGCCAAGGGCAGCGACCTCGTGAAGCTCGTCACCGACCTCGCACTGCTTGGCAGTGGCCTACTCAAGGGCGAGGCTCTCTCCGACTTCCTCGGGCGCTGCGGCAAGGCCTTCGGCGATGCTTATCTTAAATAAGGCTCAATAAGTTCAAAAAAATGGCGACTCGAAATGAGCCGCCATTTTTATTATCTCCACTTATCCTCAGCTGCCGGAGGACGAATGTCGCTCAGGTACTGAATCTCAACCAGGAACCACTGGCCGGTGCTGGGCTTCATGCGAAGCTTCAGCGGGCGCGGGCTGTCGGCTCCTCCGGAGTGCACGTAAAGCGTGGCGTATCCTTCGTTCTCGAAAGAATAAGGATTGGACGAAACCTTTACCACGTAAGGCTGGGCCGGAGTGTAATTGTTCTCGGGCTTTGCTCCCTCGAAGAGAGCGTTGACCTTGTAGAATTTTCCGTCCATGAAGCGGTCGGAAATCTGGGCTTTGCCTGTTGGAGTAAGAGGCTCCGGGCCTTTAAGGAAGTCGAGCATGGCGTAGCACTCGTCCTTGGAGGCTTCGAAGCGGGTGAGGGCAAGAACCGATAAAGCGGCTACTGCATACACATCGTTAAGCGCGGCTTCTGGGAGCTGCTTGAACTCCTCAAGGCTTTGCGGAAGCGAAGTGAAGGTGTAGGTTTTGTCGATGGTGCCGGCACCTTTAACGCTCGACATAGCTTTGTTTATGGTGCTGTTAAGTGCGTTGGAAGCTACTTTACTGCCAACGGCTCCGGCGATTGAGCTGAAAATTGACCTGAACATATTGCGGATTCTTAAAGCTGAGGTCCGGCCTTTACGAGGGCCTTACCGGCTTTATTGGATTCGTATTTGTGGAAGTTCTTGATGAAGCGTGCGGCAAGGTCCTTGGCTTTCTCTTCCCACTCGGAGGCCTTTGCGTAGGTGTCGCGAGGATCGAGGATGCCGGTGTCAACTCCTTCGAGCTTGGTAGGAACGGTGAAGTTGAAGTAAGGGATAACTTTGGTCGGGGCCTTGTCGATGCTGTGGTTGAGGATGGCGTCGATGATGCCGCGGGTATCGCGGATGGAGATACGCTTTCCGGTGCCGTTCCAGCCGGTGTTCACGAGGTAAGCCTTTGCGCCGCTCTTCTTCATCTTCTTGACGAGCTCTTCTGCGTACTTGGTAGGATGGAGCTCAAGGAAGGCCTGGCCGAAGCAGGCGGAGAAGGTAGGAGTAGGCTCGGTGATGCCGCGCTCAGTACCTGCGAGCTTGGCGGTGAAGCCGGAGAGGAAGTAGTATTTGGTCTGCTCCGGGTCGAGAATCGAAACGGGAGGAAGAACGCCGAAGGCATCTGCGCTGAGGAAGATTACCTGCTTTGCTGCCGGTCCGTGGCTGTCGGGGCGCACGATGTTGTTGATGTGGTAAATCGGGTAGCTTACGCGGGTGTTCTCGGTAACGCTCTTGTCGTTGAAGTCGATCTTGCCGGCGGCATCTACGGTTACGTTCTCGAGGAGAGCGTCGCGGCGGATGGCGTTGTAGATATCGGGTTCAGACTCTTTGTCGAGCTTGATGACCTTGGCATAGCAGCCGCCTTCGAAGTTGAAGACGCCCTTGTTGTCCCAGCCGTGCTCGTCGTCGCCGATGAGGAGACGCTTAGGGTCGGTGGAAAGGGTGGTCTTGCCGGTGCCGGAGAGGCCGAAGAAGATAGCGGTATTCTCGCCCTTCATGTCGGTGTTGGCTGAGCAGTGCATAGCGGCGATACCCTTCAGAGGGAGGTAATAGTTCATCATTGAGAACATACCCTTCTTCATCTCACCAC
>JAFSPG010000017.1 GCA_017443025.1 Bacteroidales bacterium
AACTACGGTGTCTAATGAGACGGTGCGGGCCTATATGGCGGTGCAGCCGGTGGATTTCAGCGACAAGACTGTTACAGCGACACTCTATACTTCAAATGGCAGTTATTCTGCTCAGGTTGTATCCCGCGAGGTGAAGAAGGGCAGCGCTGCCTTCCTACGCTTTGCCGGTGACTTTACTCCCTCAATCATAGAGTTTGCAGATGCAGAGGTCAAGCGCCTCTGCGTGGAGAATTGGGATACTGACGGCGACGGCGAACTCAGCTACCAGGAAGCCGCCGCCGTAACGGATTTAGGAGAAGTGTTCTGGGATAACCAAACCATAACCACATTTAATGAACTGGAATATTTCACGGGATTAACGAGCATTGGGGACGATGCTTTTGGGGTTTGCGAAAGTCTCACGTCCGTCGTAATTCCAGAAGGTGTTACAGGCATTGGGGAGAGTGCTTTTCATGGTTGCGATAGTCTCAAATCCATTTTGATTCCGGAAGGTGTAGCGAGTATCGGGGACGGGGCTTTTTCTTCTTGCAGTAGTCTCACATCCATTGTAATTCCGGAAGGAGTTACGAGCATTGGGGGTTATGCTTTTACTTGGTGCAGTAGTCTCACATCCATTGTAATTCCGGAAGGAGTTACGAGCATTGGGGATGGGCTTTTTAGTTATTGCAGTAGCCTTACGTCCATTGTAATTCCGGAAGGAGTTACTATCATTGGGCATAGGGCTTTTGCAGATTGCAGTAGATTGTCCGTTTTTTATGGAAAATTTGCTTCTGTCGACGGTCGTTGTTTGATAGTTGATGGATGTTTAACGGCATTTGCTCCATATGATGTAGCATCATATACTATTCCGGAGGGAGTCGTTAGCATTGGGGACGATGCTTTTCATGGTTGCCGGAGTCTCACGTCCATTGTAATTCCAGAAGGAGTTACAAGCATTGGGGACGAAGCTTTTGCGTATTGCGATAGTCTCACGTCCATTGTAATTCCGGAAGGAGTTACGAGCATTGGGAGTTATGCTTTTGATAGTTGCAGTAGTCTCACATCCATTGTAATTCCAGAGGGAGTCGCTAGCATTGGGGAAGGGGCTTTTAGTGGTTGCAGTAGTCTCACGTCCGTCGTAATTCCTGATAGTGTTACAAGCATTGGGTACTATTCTTTTGGTTATTGCACAACCTTATTTAAAATAGAATGTAAGTCACAAACACCACCTACAGCCGGTGGAAATATGTTCTATAAGACTAATAATTGTCCCATATACGTTCAAAATGAATCAGTGGAAGCCTACAAGGCGGCGCCTGGTTGGAGTGACTATGCCGGCAGAATCTTCGGCATAGTCGAATAGAGATAAAACATCAGCCATGCTTCCCGGAATCAAGAGTATCTACCTCCTCAAATAGGAAAGAATCTATAATAGTTATCTTAATTTTTAACAGTGTAATTATGAAAAAAAAGTCAATTGCTTTACTGATTGGAGTATTATTCTCCATCTGTACATCTTTTGTCGTTTCTGCAAAGGATTATGTCTTTACCGTTGATGGTATCGGCGACATAAAAGTGGGAACAAAAATGTCTTCCCTGCCAAAACAGGTCCCAGGTTTGTATGATAAAGTTGAATTTGTTGAGGAAGATTCCGGAGAAGCGGCCGATGAATATACGGTTCGTTATTACCGCATGGTAAGTGGACAGGAAGTTGTCTTGAAAATCTATCCTGAAAACGACAAGATTATTGGGATTGATGTTGTATCTAAAAGAATAAAGACTGCAAACGGGCTTAGTTTGGCATCAACTGCGTCTGAGTTGTTCGCGGCCGGCGCACATGCGGTTGCATGGAATGATGGCTCTGTGTATATTGTTTGTGATGGCGTTTTATTTTTAGACCAGCCATTGTCTAAAACCGGCATGAAAAAGGCAGAACAAGCATATTTGGGCGAAAGCGTTAAATTTGAGGCGTCTGACTTTACAGGAAATCCCGGTCGCATTAATACCTCAGAATTGTGGAAGGAGATAGTCAATACTGACATTAGTTTTCCTGGGTCAAAGACTGATACATTATCCTTGATTCTCGGCATTTTGTTTATTGCCGTCATGTTGGCTATAATAGCCCATATGGTGTATGTTAATTATTTCAGGAAAGAGTATCCAGAAACACTTCCCGATATGTCTGGTTCAGCAGATAACAATGCCTATGTGAAAGAGGCTATGGACAACCTGTACAATGTCGAATTCACTCCGTACTGCGATCCAAATGAGACGCCGGGTCCTGATGTATATAATTTCCCTATCGGAAGGAAGTCGGCATATCATGCTAAAGAAGTCCTTGACGAAGTTTATGCAAATCATCTTCCAGTCGACGGTGAGGCTGCCGAAGATTTGAGGAAAGTCTCAATCGTAACGAATGAAGCGTTCAAGAGGACTTTTGCCGGATCATGGAAATATCTGATTATTACTGCAATAATTGGGGTGTGTTCTTGTCTGCTGAACAGCGATTTGACACCGTTGCCTTTCTTCTCGCTGTCCTGTGTCCTGTACTATTTCTCTTGCAGGACTCCTAATTATGTCCTGATGAAAAAGGATCTGAAGGCTTTGAAGTCCGGGCATGTGTCGAGTAGCCTCACAAACGGGCTTATTGCCGGAATTTTCGGCCTGGCCGCCTCCGCCCCGGTATATGTAACTGTTATCAAGAATCGTAATACCGGTGAAGTCCTCTCACGTGATGAAGATCACTCAATGACCGTAGTTGGGCTGGCAATCATGGTTATATTGTTCATAATACTTGCCATGTTTATGATGTTTATCGGCATCTTCAACTACCTGCGAAATTATGTCCTGCGTAAGTAACAGGATAGAGTGAGGTGAGCTCAGATCAGGGCTTACGTAACACTTATGAGTAACAATGGCGACTCCTCGGAGCCGCCATTGCTTTTATACTATTCATGAAGCAGTCTATGAATTCTTTGCTAATTCAAGTGCTTTCTTGATATCGGCATCAGACATGCCCATTTGAGCAAGGGCCTTTGCCATTTGCTCCAGGCCTTCGGCTTTTCCTTTGTTCTCAGCGTAGGCCATCTGGTTCTTCAAGTCGCGTTCGGTTGTCATATCTTCGATGTATCTGATTCGTTCCGTTGGCGTAAAGGTAGATAATTCTGCCGATTCAAACAATAATTTGAAGATTTCTTCCTTCAGCTCCTTCGGCTGCGCCGGCAATGACGAAGAAAGACATAGGGCGGTTATTTGTCTGTATTTTGTTATATTTGCGGAGGAATACAGTATGAATCATAATCAGAATAATCGCTAATCATGAAAAGAGGATTTTTTGCTTTGATTGCAGCTGCAGCATTGGTATGCACGGGCTGCGCTGGAAGCGGGGCAGGTGCTCCGTCGCTTGACGAAGTTTTTGTTTCACGCCGAAGCATCCGGGCTTATGAGGCCGGAAGGACTATATCTGAGGCAGAGGTCCGCGAACTTCTAACCGCTACCCAGAATGCGCCTTCATGGGCTAATCAGCAGCCGAGCAAGTATTACGTTGCTATCGGTGAAGAGAAACGCAATGCCGTACTTGAACTCATCGGCGGGAATAAGTCACGCGTGATTAATGCTCCGGTAATGATTGTCTCTACCTTCGAGACCGGAAAATCCGGCTTCTTCCGCGGCCAGCAGGTTGATGCAGAAGGCAATCTGTGGGGTGCATACGACAACGGCCTAAGCAACGCCTATCTTATTCTCAAGGCGAGGGCAATGGGTTTTGATACCCTCATTATGGGGATGAGGATGGCCGACGAACTACGTCAGCTCTTCGATATTCCCGAAAATGAGGTGATTCTGGCAGTAATCGCCCTGGGATACAGGGATCAGGAGCCTAAGATGCCGGTTCACCGTCCGCTCGACGAGATAGCACGTTTCTTTTAGACACCTTCACGAATTACGCAGTCGGCGGGGGCCTTGATGTTGGAATCAAGGATGATTTCGCCTATGCTTCCTGCGCTGATATGACCGGTACGGGGGTTCTTGACCGAGGTGATGTGTCCTTTTATCGTCGCTTCCACTGAAGAGTATTCGAAAGCAAGGTCGGCGTCGGAGCCGAAGGTGCAGTCCTCAAGGACCAGGCCTTCGGCGTAGCAGAGCGGCTGGCTGCCGGTAATGTGGCAGCGCACCAGATGCAGGCCCCGCGAATGCCATCCGAGGAATTCCCCGTTGATTACCGAATCGTAAACCGTGGCGTTCTCGCACTCCCAGAAGGCATCCTTGGTGTCGAGAATCGAGTCGCGGATTTCAATATTCTTCGACCACTGGAAGGAATAGTTGCCGCTCAGGCGGAAATTCCTCAGCTTGATATCGTGGCACTTCATGAAGATATAGTCTGCGCGCTCGGCTTTGAGGTTCTCGGCCTCGATGTTGCCGCAGTGCCAGAAGGTCTCGGAGGCACTGCCGATAAGGATATTGCGCAGCTTCATCCCCTCCATCTCGCGGAACATCTTCGGGGCGTCCACGATAGTATCTTCCATCACAAGATTCTTCGAATACCATAGCGCCGCACGTGCACCGACTGTAAAGATGCAGTCTTTGACGGTAAAGCCGTCGCAGCACCACAGGGGATATTTTCCCTCGAAGCGGCAGCCTGTGGCCGTGATGTCGGCCGTCTCCTTCAGGGCAGATTCTCCTTCGTGGATAATGACGCCGTCAAGCAGCAGATGCTTTTGGCAGTAGAGTGGGCGTTCGCCGCCGAATTCCTGGTTCTTGATGATGGTTTTTTCGGTATTCATCGTGCAAAGTTTTTATTAATCCAGCCCTTGCCCCTAATATGGAAGAGGAAGAGTATGCCCCTGACATTCAGTTCGATACACATCGGAATCCAGTATCCTGCCAGGCCGATCTTAGGCGTAAGCCATACTGCCAGGCCGATTCGGACTATCCACATGCTCGAAAGGTTGAGTATGCTGGGTATGGTAGTGTCACCGGCTCCGACGCAGCATCCGTATGCCACAATCGACGCGGCGTACATAGTCTCGGCAAAGGCCTCGATACGCAGCACGTAGGAGCCAAGTGATATGATATCGGGGTCGTCGCAGAGGAGGGACATTATCTGCGGAGCCATAAAGAACAGCAGAGCACCGAGAAGGGTCATCATCCCCATTCCGAGAGCCATCGTTATGCGGGAGAAACTCTTGGCAAGGTTTTGCCTTTCGGCTCCGATGCTCTGGCCCACGAGGGTGGTGGCGGCATCGGCCAGGCCATAGCCGGGCGTGTAACACACGCTTTCGGCGATGATGGCCAGGTTGTTGGCTGCCAGCGCAATGGGGCCGAGCGGAGCCACAATCACGGTTCCTGCGATGTATGCGCCCCTCATCGCGATATTCTGCAGGCAAATAGGCCCGCTGATGCCTATGGCGTTTTTAAGTACCTTACGGCTCGGCTTGAAGCTGCCGCTTTCACCGCGCAGCGAAAGAATGGGCGATTTTATCAGGGTAAACCATAGCATCAGGGCGGCGGTTATGGCCATTGCAAGGCAGGTGCCGAGGGCCGCGCCCTTAACTCCCATCCCTGCGCCAGGGACGGTTAATTCCATCCCGAACAGCTGAATATCTCTCTCGGGGAAAATCAGGAAGAAATTGAATATCACATCCAGAAAGCACATTACCACTTCGAGGATGCTTGGCAGTTTCATGTTGCCGCTGCACTGAAGCATTGTACTGCAGAGCCACATTACCTGCATGAAGGGCACGCTGAGGGAGAAAATGAAGAAATACTCCGAAGCTTCGCCGGCAATCTCGGGCGAGCCCCCGAGCCAGTATGGCAGCACGGGGCTGATAATGACTCCGATTGCGGCCATTATCAGGCTGAGGCCAAGACACGACGACAAGCCTTCGCGCAGCACCTGTCTCGCGCCGCGGAAGTCGTTGGAACCCACCAGATGAGCCACCTGTACGGAAAAGCCCTGGCAAATGGCGTAAGAGAATCCGCCGAAAAGCCAGGTCGAGGTCGCTATAAGGCCGATGGATGCGGCTGGATTTGCCCCAAGGCTCCCCACCATCGAGGCGTCGATGAACTGCAGGAGCACCGAAGCCAGCTGGGCCAGGAAAGCCGGACCGCAGAGCAGCAGGGTAAGGCTTACCCTCTGCTGCCCTGAGAGATGGCGGCCACCTCTTAGCCTCTCAAGCAGCAAATCCTTTTTTGAAATATGTCTGGCTGAAACAGTTTCCATACTACCTGCAAAGATAAGCGAAAAATTGAAGATTCAACATACCCGACAAACTGTCGGTTTTGCGGTTTCGGCCTTTTTGTGTAAATTTGAAAGTTTGATTGGAAATTCGCGATTTATGAAATCAATTCTCGGAATAGGCAATGCCTTGACTGACATTCTGGCCATCCTGCCAAACGAAGACCTCCTGGGTAAGTATCATCTCCCGAAGGGAAGTATGCAGCACGTCGATATGGAGACGGGCGACAACATCTGGAAGTCGCTTAAGGAAATCGGCGTGAAATATGTTCCCGGAGGCTCGGCCGCCAACACGATAACCTGTACCTCCATTTTCGGAATGCCCTCGGGCTATATCGGCAAGATTGGCAATGACGAGCTCGGCAACCTCTTCAAGAGTACCATGGAGCAGTTCGGCGTGAAGACCAGAATGCTTTACGGAACCAAGTCTTCCGGCCGTTGCATGGTGTTCATCACCGGGCCCAACGGCGACCGCACCTTTGCCGATTATATGGGCTCCGCCCTTGAAATGGGCCCTGACGACATCAAGCCGGAATATTTCGAGGGATACGATTATTTCCATATTGAAGGTTATCTGGTCCAGAACCAGGAACTCATCGCCAAAGCCGTGCATCTGGCCAAGGCCGCAGGCTGCATCATCTCCCTGGATATGGCTTCATATAACGTTGTCGAATCAAACGAGGCCTTCCTCCATAATCTGGTAGACAAATACGTAGATATTGTATTTGCCAACGAGACCGAGGCGGCTGCCTTTACCAAGCTTCCGCCAAGGGAAGCCCTCGAAGAAATCAGCCGTCACTGCAAGATAGCAGCGGTTAAGGTTGGCAAGGACGGTTCGATGGTCCAGAGCGGAGATGAATATCACTTCATCAAGCCCTGGCCTGCCAAGGCTATCGACGGCACCGGCGCCGGAGATACCTACGCGGCCGGCTTCCTCTATGCCCATTCGCTTGGCCTTCCGCTGAAGACCTGCGGAGAAATCGGCACAATTATCGCGGCCAAGGTGGTAGAGGTGGTCGGAACCAAGATCGACATCCCTCGCTGGAGGGACGCAAAACTGGAAATCCGTCAACTTATAGATTCTGTAAAGAATGATTAAGAATTATTTAAGAAACAGGATACTAAGGAAAAAACAAAGTCCTGTTCCTACAGCCATAATGCCGCTGTCGGATGTCAGGAATGCCGTTGTTTTCCTAAACGTGGAAGATACGTCTTACGATGACTGTAAGAACGATATCCTCAACTATTTCCGTTCAAAGGGAATAAAGGTCGAGATATTTTTCCTCGAACTTCGAAGGATAGGCAGTGGCGAGAGGCTCATTACAAGTATCACCAATACCATCCTCCAGAAGGATATCAACTGGCTGGGCATTCCTTCCGATGAAAAACTGGCCCTTATCGACAGAATTAACCCTGATATGCTGATTCTGCTGCTTCCGTCGGATAATTTTACCGTGGAATTCATCGCAAAGTACTGCAAGGCCCGCTTCAAGGTCGGACGCCGTTATATCCACGACGACGTCCTCGACCTCGTAATTGCCGACAGGCCCAACGGAGAACTTCCTGCCGACAAAACCTTCGACAATATCAAGGCTTTCCTTGAGAAGATAAGATAGTTCCTCGTAAACCGAACTAAAGATGGCAGCAATTCTCAATGACTTATCAAATGCGCTGAAAGGCTTCGCGATGGGCGCCGCAAACGTGATTCCCGGAGTGTCCGGTGGCACCATTGCGCTGATTACCGGCATCTTCGGCCGCGTAATCGATGCGCTGAACGCCCTTATGAGCTTTTCTACCTGGAAACTGCTTGCAAATGGTTCCGCGGGGGAATTCTTCCGTAAAATCGACGGGCGTTTCCTGCTCGGCATCAGTATCGGTATAGTTCTGAGCGTGTTCTCTCTCGCCAAGCTGATGCAATACATCCTGGTACAGTATCCGGTACAGACCTGGGCCTTCTTCTTCGGAATGATTGCCGCTTCGGCCGTGGTAATGACCGCTGCCGTAAAGCACTGGAAGGCTTTTTATGCCATTACCATTATCGTCGGCATCGGGCTCGGACTTCTTGTCTTCAATCTTTCTCCTACTGAATCTACCGATGACCTCTGGTTCATTTTCATCTGCGGGGCGCTTGCCATCTGCACGATGATTCTGCCCGGAGTGTCGGGAAGTTTCGTACTCCTGCTGCTTGGCAAGTACGAATATATAATGAACGCTATCAGCACTCTCAACTGGCCCGTCCTGATGGTGTTTGCCATAGGCTGCGCCTGTGGTCTTGCGGCGTTTTCAAAGCTTCTTCACTGGCTGCTCGGGCGCTATGAGCAGGGCACTATGCTGCTGCTCGTAGGCTTCGTGCTGGGTTCTCTGGTTAAAGTCTGGCCCTGGAGCGAGGAGTCGCTCGAGGCGGCACGCGCCGCAGGCGCGAGCGGCCAGATGATAGCCCCCGGCATCATCTGGCTCGCCGTCGGCGTAGCCGCCGTCGTCGCCCTCGAGCTCCTCAGCCACCGCAAGAAATCTGCGGAGTAAGAGGTATGCAACCCCAGCAACTGTCACAGAGCGATTCGCTTGAGTTCTCCTTCATGGGAGAGGTCAAGGCAGGCTTTCCGTCCCCAGCCGAAGATATCCGAGAGAAACTTGACCTGGTCAAACTACTTGTACGCCATTCAGCATCCACCTTCTTCTTCCGTGTCGACGGAGTGTCCATGGTCGATGCCGATATGGATGAGGGCGATATCATTATCGTTGACCGCGCAGTAGAGCCGTATAATGACTGTACGGCCGTATGCTTCATCGACGGAGAATACACGGTCAAGAAGGTGGTGATAAATGATTCAGGCGCGGTTCTGATGCCCTGCAACGAGCACAATTCCAAGTTTAAACCAATTCCTGTAGGCCCGGGCAATGATTTCCTTATATGGGGCGTAGTGACCTGGATTATCAAGAAGGCCTGATTTCCCCGCAATGTACGCCCTTGCCGACTGCAATAATTTCTTCGCTTCCTGCGAAAGGGTTTTCCGTCCGGACCTGAACGGCAAGCCCGTCGTCGTCTTATCCAACAACGACGGATGTGCTATTGCCCGTTCTAACGAAGCCAAGTCGCTCGGCATAAAGATGGGCGACCCCTTCTTTAAAATCCGGGACATAGTAGAACGTAACCACGTAGCTGTTTTCTCCTCGAACTTTGCCCTTTATGGAGATATGTCTCGCAGGGTTCAGGAAGTGCTCCGTGGCTTTGCTCCGGCAGTGGAGCAATATTCAATCGACGAAGCCTTCCTCAATCTTTGCGGAATGGAAGGAGTAGATTTCGACGCCTACGCTAAAGAGATTTCCCGCACCTGCCGCAGGATGACGGCAATTCCGGTTTCCGTCGGCATCGCCCCGACAAAGACTCTCGCAAAAATAGCCTCCAAGCTCTGCAAGAAGTACCCGAAGCTTGAGGGTGGGTGCTATATGCACCATCAGCAGGACATAGAAAAAGTCCTTCGCTCCTTTCCCGTCGAGGACGTATGGGGCATAGGTCGCAGGTCTGCCAGGAAACTTCAGGCAATGCGTATAAAGACTGCCTGGGATTATTCCTGCCTGCCGGAGGCTACGGTCCGCAAAATCTTCATGCTCCCGGGCTTTCGTACCTGGAGAGAATTGAAGGGTATTCCGAGCATTGAATTCGAGGATATAATAGAACCAAAGCAGAGTATCTGCGTGTCGCGGTCCTTCGCTCAGGAAATCGATACTCTTCCCGAGCTGGCGCAGCAGGTGGCGAACTTTGCCGAGTCCGCCGTAAGCAAGCTTCGTAAGCAGGGCTCGCTGGCCCTTGAGCTGGCGGTATTTGCAATGACCAATCGCTTCAAGGAAAACGCTCCGCAGACTACCGGCTGCTTCTATCAGACGCTGCCGGAAGCTACCGCTGACCACAGGGCGCTCATTATGGCCGCCATAGAAGCCTGCCGTAAACTATATCGTCCTGGTTTTGGATATAAGAAAGCCGGAGTAATCATCACATCGATGATTCAGGCGGACGGGCATACTCCCTCGCTCTTTGCCGACAGCGACGCACTGGAGCGCGATGCCCGCCTCTCGGAAGCCATCGACAGCATTCACGCTTCCTACGGCCGCAGTTCCCTTCTTTTCGGCGCCCAGGGCGACGGCCTGATACGGATGGCCCGCAACCATCAGTCGCCGCATTACACCACCCTCTGGGAAGACCTCCCTCGCGTGAAGGTGAATTAATTTCTTATAGTTTCGGAGAGATAGCAGGCGCCGCCGCTGAGCAGATGCATGATGGTCTGTGATTCGTGGCAAAGGACGGCGAAGACCAGTCCTTCCTCAATCGGAATGCCGTACAGGGCCAGCAGGGCAGTGCTTGTCAGATAGTGATATGCACCGAATCCGCCCGGAACCGGAACAACCGATGCGATGGAGCCTACAATCATCAGGAACAGGGCATCCATAAGGCCCATGGCGGCAAAGCTTGGATTCGCCGCGGACAGCGATAATATTACCACGTAACTCGTGCCCCAGTAGCAGAGCCAGATGGCAATGGTGTATAGCAGGAACCTCCAGTGGTGTTCCATTTTAAGGCTGTCGCGGATTCCGGCAAAAAGGCCCCCGAAGAATCTCCATATCTTGCCGATAATTGCGCTTCTTCGCCAAAAATATCTGCAAAAGAAAAATGCAAATGCCGCAAGAAGCACAAGGGACAACAGCCCCCAGAGGGGAGGTATGTTGATTGAACTGAGTTTATCACCCAGATAGCGGCCTAAACTGTTTCTTGAGAGCAGTATGAACACCAGAGCGATGATGATAAGCACCACTGTGTCCCATAGCCTTTCAACCAGGACGGTGCCGAGGGATTTGTCATAGCCGGCAAGTCGCTCGCCATATTCGTCGCGCTTGCTATGTCTTGCTATAATCCCGCCTCTGAGGAGTTCGCCTCCACGGGGGACAAGCATATTGACCACATAGCTTATACAGACGGCATTGAAGGTGGTGAGCCTGGAGGTCGAACTGTCAATGGGAAGGAGAAGTTCCCTCCACCTGAGGCTCCTCAGCCACATGGCCGCCGCCCCGAACAATATGGCCATTATGACAAAATGCCATTGGCACTGAGCCAGACCGTCAACGAAAATCTCCCACTGTATCTCCTTGAATGAGAGCCATAGAAGGAGAGCCGCCACAATGACGGAGAGCAAAATCTTTATCGAAGTCTTGACCCTTTTATCCACGGCAAGTAGTCGTTAGTCTATGTTAAGCTCCACCGGACAGTGGTCTGAGCCGAAGATGTCGTTATGGATTTCGGCTCCTGCGATCCGGCTTTTAAGATTGTCGGATACAAGGAAATAGTCGATGCGCCATCCAGCGTTGTTGGCCCTTGCATTGGCGCGGTACGACCACCAGGAATACTTGACTTTGTCGGGGTTGAGGCTGCGCCAGCTGTCGGTAAAGCCGGAAGCAAGAAGTTCGCTGAATTTTCCTCTTTCTTCGTCGGAGAATCCGGCGTTGAAGTGATTTGTAGCGGGATTCTTAAGGTCGATGGGCTCGTGAGCTACGTTGAGGTCTCCGCAGACGATAACCCCTTTCTTTGCCATCAGGCCCTTAAGATATGTTCTGAATGCATCCTCCCACTGCATCCTGTAGTCCAAACGCCTCAGACCATCCTGTGAGTTGGGTACATAGACGCAAACGAGGAAGAAATCCGGCATCTCGAGGGTGATGACCCGGCCTTCGGTGTCGTGTTCCGGGATTCCTATGCCATAGCTTACAGAGAGTGGAGTGTGCTTTGAATATATGGCTGTACCTGAATAGCCTTTCTTCTCGGCGTAGTTCCAGTATGACTCATAGCCCTCGAATTCGAGATCGAGCTGCCCTTCCTGCATCTTCGTTTCCTGAAGGCAGAAGAAATCGGCGTCAAAGGCCTTGAAAATATCTGCAAAGCCCTTTCCGGCACAGGCCCTAAGGCCGTTTACGTTCCAGGAAATGAATTTCATAGTTATTCAATGGTCCATTCGGCCCCGTTCTTGGTATCCTTGACGGTAATGCCGATGGCTTTAAGTTTATCCCTGATTGCGTCGCTCTTGGCCCAGTCTTTGGCGGCCTTGGCGGCTGCGCGCTCCTCAAGGACCATCTCCATCAGGCCGTCGATGGCCTTGGAGTTCGCTCCGCCATTACCCGCCGCTTCGTCCTGGAGTCCCATTACGCCGACTACAGTGTCGGAGAAGAGGCGTGTCAGAGCTTTAGCGTCAGCGTCGGACAGTTTTTCGGAGCCATCCTTGGCGGAATTAATCATCTTTACTGCATCGAAAAGATGGGCCAGGGCAATCGGAGTGTTGAGGTCGTCGCAAAGAGCCTCGTAAACATTGTCGATAATAGTCCATACGGCATCCGATACTCCTTCCGGACGGCTCTCCGGGGCGATTGTCCCTATCATCTCGCCGTAGGGGAGGGTGATGGGCGTTTCGCCTGCCATTGCGCAGATGTCCTTATAGGCGCTGAGGATTCTCGCAAGTCCTTTCTCGGCGGCCTGCAGGGCCTCATTAGAGAAGTCGAGTGTGCTGCGGTAGTGGGCCTGGAGAATGAAGAAGCGGATAGTCATCGGGCTGTAGGCTCGCTCCAGTTTGGGATGCTTTCCGGCAAAGAGCTCGGGCAGGGTGATGAAGTTTCCAAGGGATTTTCCCATCTTCTGTCCTCCGATGGTAATCATATTGTTGTGGACCCAGTAATGCACGCCCTGATTGCCTCTTGAGGCAACATTCTGGGCTATTTCGCATTCGTGATGCGGGAACATCAGGTCCATTCCCCCTCCGTGGATGTCGAAGGTCTCGCCAAGATATTTTTCGCTCATCGTGGAGCATTCCAGATGCCATCCGGGGAAACCCTCTCCCCAGGGTGATGGCCACTTCATGATATGCTGAGGTTCAGCCTTCTTCCAGAGGGCGAAATCGAAGGGGGCGTGCTTGTCGCTCTGCCCGTCGAGGCTTCTGGTGCCTTCAAGGGTATCATCAAGATTACGTCCGGAGAGAATGCCGTAATGATGGTCGGCATTGTACTTCTGGACATCGAAGTAGATGGAGCCGTTACTCTCGTAAGCGTAACCTGCCTCGATGATTTTCTTTATGGTTTCAATCTGTTCGATGATGTGCCCTGACGCATGCGGCTCGATGGATGGCGGGGCCACGTTCAGAAGGCGCATGGCCTCGTGATATAGCAGCGTGCACTTCTGTACCACTTCCATAGGCTCCAGCTGCTCCAGGCGGGCTTTCTTGAGGATTTTGTCCTCACCCTCGTCGGCGTCGTGCTCAAGATGTCCGACGTCGGTGATATTGCGGACGTAGCGCACCTTGTATCCGAGATGCCTCAGCAGTTTTGCGAGCACATCGTAGGTGACTCCCGGGCGGGCGTGACCAAGATGCGCATCGCCGTACACGGTCGGTCCACAGACATACATCCCAACCATTCCGGGCTGAATGGGCTTGAACAATTCCTTCTTATGCGAAAGCGTATTGGTAAGAAACAGATTTCTCATAGCTGTTCGATTCTTTTTCTGTTGTTGTGCAGGATAGACTTGGGCCGCTTTCCCTGCACATTCTTGCAAATATAACAATCTTCTCCTTCTCTTTCAAGCAATTCGCCCCAGATTCTGAAAAAAGAAGGCCGGCACGGGGTGCTGGCCTTCTTCAGATATTTGGCTTGAATTAGAGCTCGTTCATTTCGCGCTCGTACTCTTCCTTGCAGCCGACCACCAGATCCTGGTAGTCTTTCATACCGGTACCGGCAGGGATGAGGTGACCGCTGATGACGTTCTCCTTCAGACCCTCGAGGGTGTCGCGGCGGCCGCGGATAGCAGCCTCGCTGAGCACCTTGGTGGTCTCCTGGAAGGAAGCAGCCGAGATGAAGCTGTCGGTCTTGAGGGCGGCGCGGGTGATACCCTGCAGCACCAGCGAAGCGGTGGCGGGAACAGCGTCGCGAACGACGACGGTCTTCAGACCCTGGCGTGCGAGAGATTCATTCTCGCCGCGCAGATCGTGCTCGGAAATGACGTCTCCAGGGAAGAACTTCGTGGAATCACCGCTCTCAAGCACATAGTACTTGCCGTAGATGTCGTCGTTGGTATCCATGAACTTCCACTTGTCCACAAGCTCCTCGGGGAGGAAGCCGGTGTCGCCGGGATTGTTGATCTGGACCTTGCGCATCATCTGACGGACGATAATCTCGAAGTGCTTGTCGTTAATCTTCACACCCTGCAGGCGGTAAACAGCCTGAACCTCGTTCACAATGTACTCCTGAGCCTTGACAGGTCCGAGAACATTGAGAATGTCGGTAGGGGAGACACCGCCGTCGGAGAGACGGCCGCCGGCACGGACATAGTCGTTCTCCTGAACGAGAATCTGCTTGGTCAGAGGAACGAGGTAGTGCTTCTCTATGCCGCTACGGTGCTTGACCACGATTTCGCGGTTACCCCTCTTGACCTTGCCCATGATAACCTCACCGTTGATTTCGGAGATGATGGCAGGGCTTGAAGGATTACGGGCCTCGAAGAGCTCGGTAACACGCGGCAGACCGCCGGTGATATCGGAAGCCTTACCGATGGCGCGAGGAATCTTGATGATGGTATCACCGACCTTGACAGGGCTTCCGTCCTCAACGATGACGTGAGCGCCCACGGGCAGGTTGTACTGCTTGAGCACCTTGTTGTCACTGTCAACGATGAGGATGGACGGGTTGAGAGCCTTGTTACGGGACTCAATCACTACCTTGTCGCGGCCGACTGACGTACCGTCAGATGCCTCGTTGCGGTAGGTAACGTCTTCCTGCATATTCTCGAAGCGGATGGTACCGTCGAGTTCCACGATAGTAGTAGCGTTGTAAGCATCCCACTCGCAGATTCTGTCGCCAATCTTGACGGTGTCGCCGTCCTTCTTGTAGAGAAGGGCGCCGTAAGGCACATCGTACTGGGAGAAGGTAATACCGGTGTTGGCATCGATGATGCGCAGCTCGGTGGAGCGGCTCACGACGATTTCCTGTTTATCACCGTTATCGGAAACCTTCTCGATGGTACGGAGCTCTTCGAAGTGAAGCTTACCGTTGTACTTGGAGTCAATATAGGAATCAGCTGCAGTTGAGGAAGCGGTACCACCGACGTGGAAGGTACGGAGCGTAAGCTGAGTACCAGGCTCACCGATGGACTGGGCGGCGATAACACCGACCACCTCACCTTTCTCAACCATACGGCTGGTAGCGAGGTTGCGTCCATAGCACTTGGCGCAGACTCCCTTGCGGGACTCGCAAGTGAGAACGGAACGAATCTCGACCTGCTCGATAGGCAGGGAGTTGATGAGTTCGGCATCCTTCTCGCGGATTTCCTCGCCGGCCTTGAGGATAAGCTCGCCGGTAAGAGGATTGAAGATATCGTGTACGGTTGTACGTCCGAGAATTCTCTCGCCGAGAGACTCGACGACTTCGTCCTTGTTCTTGATAGCGGTAGCTACAAGTCCGCGCAGAGTTCCGCAGTCTTCCTCAGTGATGATCACATCGTGGGACACATCGACCAGACGCCTTGTGAGGTAACCTGCATCAGCGGTCTTAAGAGCTGTATCAGCCAGACCCTTACGGGCACCGTGCGTAGAGATGAAGTACTCGAGCACCGTCATACCCTCCTTAAGGTTGGAGATGATAGGATTCTCGATAATCTCGGCACCGGCTGCACCTGACTTCTGAGGCTTGGCCATAAGGCCTCGCATACCGCAGAGCTGCTTAATCTGCTGGGTTGAACCACGGGCACCGGAATCCAGCATCATGAACACAGGGTTGAAGCCCTGCTGGTCGGCGGAAATCTTCTCGCCGACAATGTCCTTGAGCTTGCTGTCGATGGCCGACCAGAGGTCGATCACCTTGTTGTAGCGCTCGTTGTTCGTGATAAGACCCCACTGGTAGTTGCTTCGAATTTCCTCGACACCCTTGTAGCCTTCCTCGATGAGTTTGGCCTTCTCTTCAGGGATGAGGACATCGCCGAGGTTGAAGGAAATACCTGCGTGGAAAGCCTGCTCGTAACCAAGGTTCTTGATATCGTCAAGGAACTTGGCGGTGCGGGTGACACCGGTATTCTTGATAACCTCGGTAATGATCTTGCGGAGAGCCTTCTTGCCGAGAACTTCGTTCACGTACGGCACCTCCTGCGGAACATACTGGTTGACGATGATACGTCCGGCGGTAGTCTTGACCATCTGCGTTCCCTTGGAAGGATCCTGCTTGTCAACGGGCAGACGCACCTCGATGAGGGCGTGCATGTCGATGGCCTTCTCATTGAATGCGACGATGACGTCTTCTTCGCCGTAGAACTTCTTGCCCTCGCCCTTTGCACCGGGACGAACCTTGGTGATGTAGTACAGACCGAGCACCATATCCTGTGAAGGAACGGTGATAGGAGTACCGTTGGCGGGATTAAGAATGTTCTGGCTTCCGAGCATCAGCAGCTGGGCCTCGAGGATGGCAGCGTTGCCAAGCGGGAGGTGAACAGCCATCTGGTCGCCGTCGAAGTCGGCGTTGAAAGCCGTACAGGCAAGAGGATGCAGCTGGATGGCCTTTCCTTCGATCATCTTGGGCTGGAAAGCCTGGATACCGAGACGGTGCAGGGTAGGAGCACGGTTCAGGAGAACCGGATGTCCCTTCATCACATTCTCGAGGATATCCCAGATGACAGGATCCTTGCGGTCGACGATCTTCTTGGCGCTCTTGACGGTCTTGACGATGCCGCGCTCGATGAGCTTGCGGATGATGAACGGCTTGTAGAGCTCGGCAGCCATATATTTGGGCAGACCGCACTCGTGCATGTTCAGCTCAGGACCTACGACGATAACGCTTCGCGCAGAATAGTCGACGCGCTTACCGAGGAGGTTCTGGCGGAAACGTCCCTGCTTGCCCTTGAGGCTGTCGGAGAGGCTCTTCAGGGCCCTGTTGGACTCGCTCTTTACGGCACTCGACTTCTTCGAGTTGTCGAACAGCGAATCAACGGCCTCCTGGAGCATACGCTTCTCGTTGCGGAGAATCACCTCGGGAGCTTTGATTTCGATAAGCCTCTTGAGACGGTTGTTACGGATGATAACCCTGCGGTAAAGGTCGTTGAGGTCGGAAGTGGCGAAACGGCCGCCATCGAGCGGAACGAGAGGACGGAGATCCGGAGGAATGACCGGAATCACCTTCATAATCATCCACTCGGGACGGTTTTCGTCCTTGGACTCCTCAAACCACTTCACGACAGAAAGCCTCTTGAGCAGTTCAGTCTTGCGCTGCTGGGAGGTTTCCTGGGCCATTGCAATGCGGAGCTCCTTGCTCAGGGCCACTACGTCGATCTCCTTAAGGAGGTCGTAGATGCCCTCGGCGCCCATCTTGGCGATGAACTTATCAGGATCGTCGTCAGGAAGGTTGGCGTTTTCAGGGAGAGTGGCGAGGATGTCGAGGTACTCTTCCTCGGAGAGGAGGTCGAGTTTCTCGCAGTTGCTCTTGCCGGGCTTGATAACTACGTATTTCTCATAGTAGATGACCGTCTCCAGTTTCTTGGAGGGCATACCGATGAGAGCGGAAATCTTGTTGGGGGCCGACTTGAAGTACCAGATATGGGCGACGGGAACGGTAAGTGTGATATGACCCATCCTCTCGCGACGCACTTTCTTTTCGGTAACTTCCACGCCGCAACGGTCGCAGACGATTCCGCGGTAGCGGATGCGTTTGTACTTGCCGCAGTAGCATTCGTAATCTTTGGTCGGTCCGAAAATCTTCTCACAGAAAAGTCCGTCCTTCTCAGGCTTGTAAGTCCTGTAGTTGACCGTCTCGGGCTTCAGGACCTCTCCGCAGGACCTCGCGCTGATGTCCTCCGGAGATGCCAGTGAGATGCTGATTCTCTGGAAATTGCTCTTTACCTTGTTGTCTTTAGTATTGAAAGTAGGCATATTTCTTTGATTGAATCTGTTTTAGATTAGTCCAATGTCACTTTGAGACCGAGGCCGCGAAGCTCGTGCAGGAGCACGTTCAGGGACTCAGGGATACCTGCGGGAGGCATCGGGTCGCCCTTGACGATAGCTTCGTAGGTCTTGCTACGTCCGGTGACATCGTCGGACTTGACAGTAAGAATTTCCTGAAGAGCGTTGGCGGCTCCGAAGGCCTCGAGGGCCCATACTTCCATTTCTCCGAAACGCTGGCCGCCGAACTGGGCTTTACCGCCGAGAGGCTGCTGGGTAATCAGAGAGTAAGGACCGATGCTCCTGGCGTGCATCTTGTCGTCGACCATATGGCCGAGCTTGATCATGTAGATGACGCCGACAGTAGCGGGCTGGTCGAACCAGTCGCCGGTACCACCGTCGCGGAGGTGGGTCTTACCGAAGCGGGGAACGCCTGCTTTATCAGTGTAAGAACAAATCTCATCGATGCTTGCACCGTCGAAAATCGGGGTGCTGAACTTGAGCCCGAGTTTAGAGCCTGCCCAACCGAGCACGGTCTCGTAAATCTGGCCGAGGTTCATACGTGACGGCACGCCCAGAGGGTTGAGCACGATATCGACGGGAGTACCATCCTCGAGGAACGGCATATCTTCCTCCCTGACGATCTTTGCTACGATACCCTTGTTTCCGTGGCGTCCGGCCATCTTGTCACCGACAGTGATTTTCCTCTTCTTGGCGATGTAAACCTTTGCAAGCTGCATGACGCCGTTGGGGAGTTCGTCGCCGATCTTGACCTTGTCGAGAACCCTCTTTGCCTTTGCTGCCTCTTCCTTCTTGGCGATGCAGTAGTTGTTGATGAGTTCCTTGACGAGGAGATTGGTGTTCTTGTCGGAGGTCCACTTGTTCGAGTTGACGTTGTCGTAGTCGATGGTCTTGAGGACCTCGGCGGTGATCACCTTACCCTTGGCGAGGACTTCCACGCCGTAGAGGTCGCTGATACCGGTGGTCTTCTTTCCCTCGACGAGGGTGACGAGTTTCTCGAAGAATGTGGCGAAGAGGGACTCGGCCTTGCGGGCGAAGTCTTCCTCGAGGGATTCAATCTTGGCTTTCTGCTCTGCCTTTGCGCTGCGGCGGCCGGTTTCCTTGGCAGCCTTTGCGTACAGGGCAGTAGCGATTACGGTACCGCTGAGAGAAGGATCGGCCTTCAGTGAAGCGTCCTTGACATCGCCGGCTTTGTCGCCGAAGATGGCGCGGAGCAGTTTCTCTTCCGGAGAAGGATCGCTCTCTCCCTTGGGAGTAATCTTACCAATCATGATATCTCCGGGCTCGACGTGTGCGCCGATGCGGATGATACCGTTATCGGGATTCAGATCCTTGGTGGCATCCTCGCTGACATTCGGAATGTCGGCGGTGAGCTCTTCCATGCCGCGTTTGGTCTCGCGGACCTCGGTGAAGTACTCGTTGACGTGGATGGAAGTAAGGATATCCCAGCGTACCATCTTCTCGCTGAGGACGATAGCATCCTCATAGTTGTAACCCTTCCAAGGCATGAAGGCTACCATAAGGTTGCGGCCGAGGGCGAGTTCGCCGTCCTGGGTGGCATAACCTTCGGTGAGAACCTGACCGGCCTCGACTTTGTCGCCCTTGCGGACGATAGGCTTCAGGAAGATGGTGGTGTTCTGGTTGGTCCTGCGGTTGATGGGCAGGCGATATACAGTCACGTCTGGCAGGAAGCTGACAAATTTCTCATCAGCCGTACGCTCGTACTTGACGTGAATCTCGTTGGCGTCAACATATACGACCTCACCCTTGCGCTCAGCGATAATCTGGGTGCGGGAGTCGATACAGACCGTCTCTTCCAGACCAGTGCCCACGATAGGAGCCTCGGGAGAGAGAAGCGGAACGGCCTGGCGCATCATGTTCGCGCCCATGAGGGCACGGTGTGCGTCGTCGTGCTCGAGGAAGGGGATGAGGGATGCAGCTACAGAAGCCATCTGGTTAGGAGCTACGTCCATATAGTTGACTTCTTCCTTGGTAACGACAGGGAAGTCGGCCTCGAGGCGGCACTGAATCCTTTCGTCAAGGATGTTGCCGTCGTCGTCCATATTCACGTTTGCAAGGGAGACGAGCTTGTTCTCTTCCTCTTCGGCGCTCATGAAGCCCCATCCTTCTTCGCTCAGGTCGACCTTTCCGTTCTCGACCTTGCGGTAAGGAGTCTCGATGAATCCGAGGTCGTCGATCTTTGCATAGACGCAGAGAGACGAGATAAGACCGATGTTCGGGCCTTCAGGGGATTCGATAGGACAGAGCCTTCCGTAGTGGGTATAGTGAACGTCTCGGACTTCGAAGCCTGCACGGTCTCTTGAAAGACCGCCGGGGCCGAGAGCCGAGAGACGCCTCTTGTGAGTGATTTCGGCAAGAGGGTTGGTCTGGTCCATGAACTGGCTCAGCTGGCTGGTTCCGAAGAAGGAATTGATGACGGAGCTGAGAGTCTTGGAATTGATGAGGTCGGTGGGATTGAACTGCTCGCTGTCGCGGACGTTCATCCTCTCGCGGATGGTCCTGGCCATTCTCGACAGACCTACGTTGAACTGGTTGGCGAGCTGCTCGCCAACAGTGCGGACGCGACGGTTGCTGAGGTGGTCGATGTCATCCACGGTAGCCTTGGAGTTGGTAAGCTGGATGAGATAGGAAATGATCTCGATGATGTCGGTGTTCGTGAGAACACGCACTGAAGGGTCAATGGTAAGGCTCAGCTTCTTGTTGAGGCGGAACCTTCCGACGCTGCCGAGGTCATATCTCTTCTCCGAGAAGAACAGCTTGTCGATGACGTCCCTTGCGGTGGCCTCATCCGGCGGTTCGCTGTTGCGGAGCTGCTTGTAGATGTAGTTGACAGCCTCTTTCTCGGTATTTGTAGGGTCCTTCTGCAGGGTGTTGAAGATGATGGCGTACTCATTGTCGTTAGCCTCGTCCTTCTGGAGAAGGATGGTCTTCACTTCTGCATCGGTAAGTTTCTGCAGGGTATCCTCGTCGATGACTTCGCCGCGTTCGATGACGGCCATTGTCCTCTCGATGGGGATGAATTCGCCGGTATCTTCATCTACGAAGTCTTCGTTCCAGGTCTTGAGAACCTTGGCGGCGAGCTTGCGGCCCATGTTGGCCTTGATGTTTTCCGGAGTAACTTCCACCTCTTCGGCGAGTCCGAAGATATTGATGATATCCTTGTCGGAGTCATAGCCGATAGCCCTCAGGAGGGTGGTCACGGGGAGTTTCTTCTTACGGTCGATGTAAGCGTACATCACGTTGTTGATGTCGGTGGCGAACTCGATCCAGGAGCCCTTGAAGGGGATGATACGTGCTGAATAGAGTTTGGTACCGTTGGCGTGAAGGCTCTGGTCGAAGAAGACACCCGGAGAACGGTGGAGCTGTGAAACGATAATTCTTTCGGATCCGTTGATGACGAAGGTTCCGGCGGGGGTCATGTATGGGATGTTACCGAGGTAAACGTCCTGTACCCTCGTATCGAAATCCTCGTGATCGGGATCGCTGCAGGAAAGGCGGAGTTTTGCCTTCAGAGGAACATTGTAGGTCAGTCCTCTCTCAAGACACTCTTCAATCGAATACTGTGGAGGATCGATGAAATAGTCGATAAACTCGAGCTTGTAGTTGTTCCTCGTATCCTCGATCGGGAAAATCTCCATGAATACCTGGTACAGACCTTCGTTCTTCCTGTTCTCAGGAGTGGTGTCGAGCTGGAAAAAGTCTTTGAACGACTTCAGCTGCACCTCCAGAAGATCCGGGTATTTCAGGATTTTTGAAGTTGCGAAGTTTATTCGTTTATTGTTGGTCTTTTTTGACATGGTCTGCCTTTGAAATAGAGAAAAACTTTAAGACGACAAAAAGGTTTAGAGCCATTTTGCGGCTCTAAACCTGATTTGTTTCCCATCCAAGGGGGAGAGGAGAGTTATTTAATCTCAACCTCTGCACCAGCCTCTTCAAGAGCAGCTTTGATCTGCTCAGCTTCGGCCTTGGATACTTTCTCTTTCAAAGTGGTAGGAGCCTGATCGGTAAGATCCTTTGCTTCCTTAAGACCGAGACCGAGAGCCTCTTTCACTGCCTTAACAACAGCGAGTTTGGCCTGGCCGGCGGAATTGAGAACAACGTCGAATTCGGTCTGCTCAGCGGGGCCAGCCTCAGCTGCGCCAGCTGCGGGACCGGCTACTGCAACAGCGGCTGCTGCAGGCTCGATACCATATTCTTCCTTGAGGAGCTTAGCAAGTTCCTGAACGTCTTTTACAGTAAGGTTAACCAACTCTTCTGCAAGTGCTTTGATGTCTGCCATAATTGTTTGTATTTAAAATTGTTAATATTAATTCTTTTTTTCTTCGATTGCCTTGACAAGGCCGGCAATCTTGCCACCTGCGTTGCCCTGGAGTGCAGAAATAACGTTGCGCATAGGGCTCTGGAGCAGGCCGATGATATCGCCGATGAGCTCTTCTTTGCTCTTGATGGCGGCGAGTTCTTCAAGTTTGTCAGCACCGACGAATGCGCATTCCTGAACGTAAGCGGCCTTGAGGACGGGCTTGGGAAGACCTTCCTTCTGGAGCTTCTTGATCAGTTTTGCAGGGGCGTTCGCTGCTTCGGTGTACATAATTGCGGAGTTGCCTTTGAGGGCAGGGATGATGAGCTGAATCTCCTCACCCATCTCCTTGATTACGTGCTCGAACAGGGTGTTCTTCACGACGGTCAGCTTGATACCTGCCTCGAAGCATGCGCGACGGAGGTGGGTAGTCTGCTCGGCGTTGAGCCCGGCGATATCGGTGACGTAGAAATTAGGGGTTTCCTTGAGCTGTGCTGCAATATTCTCAACAACCTGCGCTTTAAGTTCTTTTCTCATAGCTTTCCTGTTTTATTATTCAGCACTGAAGTTCTTGACATCGAGTTTGACGCCGGGGCTCATGGTCGTGCAAACGGCTGCGCTCTTCATATAGGTGCCCTTGAGCGCCTGAGGTTTGAGCTTTGCGATTGCAGACATGACAGCCTTTACGTTCTCGTATATCTGCTCGGGGGTAAATGAAATCTTGCCGACGGCGCAGTGGACGATACCGGTCTTGTCGACCTTGAAGTCGATCTTACCGCCTTTAACATCCTTTACTGCGGTTGCGATATCCATCGTAACGGTACCGGTCTTAGGGTTAGGCATGAGGCCACGGGGACCGAGGATACGGCCGATAGGGCCGACCTTTGCCATGACGGAAGGGGTACAGATGATGACATCGATATCGGTCCAGCCACCCTTGATCTTCTCGATATAGTCGTCGAGGCCGACATAGTCGGCGCCGGCTTCCTTGGCCTCATTCTCCTTGTCGGGAGTACAGAGGACGAGAACGCGGGTAACCTTACCTGTTCCGTTCGGGAGGGTGACAACGCCACGGACCATCTGGTTGGCCTTGCGGGGATCGACACCGAGGTTGACGGAGAGTTCCACTGAAGCGTCAAATTTGGTGAAGGTGATGTCCTTCAGCACAGCACACGCCTCGGAGATCTCATACAGTTTGGAAGGCTCATACTTTGCGATGGCTGCCTTCTGGTTCTTTGTAAGTTTTGCCATAATGCGTGTGTGTTTTATTTAACGTCTGCGGGGAATTCACCGGTGACCTTGATACCCATGCTCCTGGCGGTACCAGCAACCATAGACATTGCGGACTTGATGGTGAATGCATTGAGGTCGGGCATTTTGCCTTCTGCGATTTCCTTGACCTGAGCCCAGGTAACGCTTGCTACCTTGGTACGGTTAGGCTCGCCTGAACCCTTCTGGATCTTGGCGGCCTCTTTCAGGGAAATAGCCACAGGGGGCTGCTTAACCTCGAATGAGAATGATTTGTCTGAATATACAGTGATGACTACCGGAAGCACTTTTCCTGCCTGAGCCTGTGTGGCGGCATTGAACTGCTTACAGAAGTCCATGATATTCAATCCCTTTGAACCGAGAGCCGGTCCTACGGGAGGCGCAGGATTCGCTGCTCCGCCTTTAATCTGGAGCTTGATGAATCCGGTTACTTCTTTTGCCATGATTTACTCTTTCGTTACTTGATTGAAGCTGAGCTCGAGCAGAGTCTTTCTGCCAAAGATCATAACTATCACTTTGAGTTTGTTTCTGTCTTCAACTATTTCGTCGACTGTACCGTCGAAACCGGTGAACGGACCGTCGGTGATCTTCACGGAGTCGCCTACAGAGTAGTCGAATTCCGTTTCAGCCACTGCGGTGGCGGATTCGTCCTGCTGGCCGAGGATATGCCTTACCTCCTCTTCCCTGAGGGGAACAGGACGGCGCTCGATGCCTTTGTCGATTTTTTCGGTAAGGAAGCCGGACATGCCGGGGATGAGGTTGCGGATCACGTACTCAAGTTCGCCGGTCAGCTCCGCGTTGATAAGGACGTAGCCCGGGAAAAGGAGACGCTCTGCAGCGACTCTCTTGCCGTTCTTCACTACGAATTTCTTCTCTACGGGAACCAGAACCTGCTCTACTTGGTTCTGAAGGTTACCTCTTTGTATCTCTTTCTCGAGATATTCCTTAGCCTTTTTCTCTTTGCCTCCTGCAGTTCTAAGGACGTACCACTTTTTTTCGCCCATGGTAATGGATAGTTACAGTTTGTAAATAGCTGTCATCAGATTCTGGAAAGCGAAATCGATAATGCCAAGCGCAATGGCGATGATGACGGTGGCAATCATGACAAGACCGGCACGGGCCTGAAGTTCCTGCCATGAGGGCCAAGTCACCTTCTGGGTGAGCTCGACATACGACTCTTTACAGTAGTTTATGAACTTTCTCATCTTTTACTTTAATGGACTCCGCGGGTTGGAAGCAGAAATGCGAAGTCTGTTAAACATTACCAAATCGTAACCTTTGATATTTGCAGGGGAAGCAGGATTCGAACCCACATCGACGGTTTTGGAGACCGCTGAACTACCCTTGTTCTATTCCCCTGTGGGAAAGACAAGCCGCCTTCGTTTGCACGGCAGGAGGCTTGTCTTTTTATGTTTCGAGTATTATTCCTCGATGCGGATTACCTGGCCTGCGCCAACGGTACGGCCACCTTCGCGGATAGCGAACTGGAGACCTTCGTTCATAGCAACAGGAGTGATGAGCTTAACGTGGATTTCTACGTTATCACCAGGCATAACCATTTCCTTGTCAGCGGGGAGCATGATCTCACCGGTAACATCCAGGGTACGGATGAAGAACTGAGGACGGTAATGGTTGTGGAACGGGGTGTGACGGCCACCTTCTTCTTTCTTCAGAACATAGATCTGAGCAACGAAGTCGGTGTGAGGAGTGATGGACTTGGGAGCAGCCACAACTTCACCTCTCTTAACCTCTTTCTTGTCAACGCCACGGAGGAGGAGACCTACGTTATCGCCAGCCTCACCCTGAGGGAGGAGTTTGCGGAACATCTCGACACCGGTAACAACGGAAGTACGAGGTTCGTCACCGAAACCAACGAGTTCGACGGGGTCATTGACGTGGATGGTACCAGCCTCGATACGACCGGTAACAACGGTACCACGGCCAGTGATGGAGAAGATGTCCTCGATAGGCATGAGGAAGGGCTTGTCAACGAGACGTACCGGGAGGGGAATGTACTCGTCAACAGCGTTCATGAGCTCCATAACTTTCTCTTCCCACTGAGGCTCACCGTTGAGGGCGCCGAGTGCGGAACCGCGGATGATAGGGCAGTTCTCGTCGAAGTTGTAGAATGCGAGGAGGTCACGGATTTCCATCTCAACGAGGTCGAGCATTTCCTCATCGTCAACAAGGTCAACCTTGTTCATGAAAACGAGGATCTTAGGAACGTTAACCTGACGGGCGAGAAGGATGTGCTCACGGGTCTGGGGCATAGGACCGTCGGTCGAAGCGACGACGAGGATTGCACCGTCCATCTGAGCAGCACCGGTAACCATGTTCTTAACGTAGTCGGCGTGGCCAGGGCAGTCTACGTGAGCATAGTGACGTTTCTCGGTTTCATACTCTACGTGAGCAGAGTTGATGGTGATACCACGCTCTTTCTCTTCGGGAGCATTGTCGATCTGATCGAAGGATTTTACCTTGTCAGCGTTACCTGCAACTCTTTCTGCAAGCACCTTGGTGATAGCAGCGGTGAGGGTGGTTTTACCGTGGTCAACGTGGCCAATTGTACCGATGTTGACATGCGGTTTGGTTCTTTGGAATGTTTCTTTTGCCATAATATTATGTATAAAAAATTGTGTGCTTGAGTTTTACTCAAAAAAGAGCCGGTGATGGGATTTGAACTCATGACCTCATCCTTACCAAGGATGCGCTCTACCCCTGAGCTACACCGGCTTACCTAAGAGCGGAAAACGAGGTTCGAACTCGCGACCCTCAGCTTGGAAGGCTGATGCTCTACCAACTGAGCTACTTCCGCCTAAAGTAGTGGGAGGTGGTGGACTCGAACCACCGAACCCTGAGGGAGCGGATTTACAGTCCGCCGCAATTGCCACTATGCGAACCTCCCAATATGTCTTTTAGCCTTTTGCTTAGCTGAGCCGATAGAGGGATTCGAACCCACGACCCCGAGATTACAAATCACGTGCTCTGGCCAACTGAGCTATATCGGCGTGCCTATCGTTGCCGAAAGGGACTGCAAAGATAGGTATTAATTGTTATTCTCCAAAACTTTTTTCAAAAAAATCTGCGACCGCCCGGGCTATACCGTCGCTGTCTATTCCGCACTCAGCCCGCTGTGCCGCCTGGCTGTCCTGGGCTATGAAACGGTCGGGAATTCCTATGCCTTTGACTGCTGTCCTGACGCCCTTGTCGGCGAGCAGTTCGGTGACCGCGCCAAAGAGGCCGCCCTTGATGCAGCCATCCTCTACGGTTACCAGGGCCTTGTGGCTCCTGGCTGCTTCCAGAACAAGTTCTTCGTCAAGGGGCTTGAGGTAGCGCAGGTCGATGACGGTAGGGGAGCATTTGCCGGAGGAGGCAATTTTTTCGGCTGCTTCGGCGGCGCGGCAGGCGCAGTTGCCGAGGGCAAGGATGGCCACGCCTTCGCCTTTGCGAAGCGTTTCGCCCTTGCCGGGCTTAACTGCCCGGGGCTCGCCGCCGGCGTAAGG
The DNA here is from genome assembly GCA_017443025.1 of Bacteroidales bacterium. Classification (GTDB taxonomy): domain Bacteria; phylum Bacteroidota; class Bacteroidia; order Bacteroidales; family UBA932; genus Cryptobacteroides. The sequence continues at coordinate 27,271 of JAFSPG010000017.1, forward strand.
CACTCCTTCTGCACATCCGCGGGGATACCTTATAATATATGGGCCGGTCTCGCTGCGGAGAGCATCGTGCATCATGCCCCTCAGTTCGGCTTCGTCGCGGGGAGAACATATGATCGAACCCGGAATGCTCCTGTATGCGGCAAGGTCGAAGGCCCCCTGGTGGGTGGGGCCGTCTTCGCCCACGAGACCTCCGCGGTCAAAACACAGGACTACAGGGAGATGCTGCAAGGCGATGTCGTGTATAATCTGGTCGTAGGCTCGCTGCGAGAAAGACGAGTATATGTTGCAGAAAGGCTTCATCCCTCCGGCGGCAAGGCCGGCGGAGAAGGTCGCAGCGTGCTCTTCTTCTATTCCAACGTCGTAGAACCTTTCGGGGAAGGCTTTGGCGAAAGCTGTCATTCCGCATCCGGATGACATCGCAGGGGTGATTCCCACTACGCGCTCGTCTTTGGATGCGAGTTCGGTAAGGACATCTCCGAATACATCCTGCCAGCGGGGCGCCGGGCGTTTATCCTTGATTCGTTCACCTGTGTCGGGGTTGAAGCGGCCGGGAGCGTGCCATACGGCCGGGTCCTTTTCGGCCGGCTCGTATCCGCGTCCTTTGACCGTATGGACGTGAAGGATTCTGGGGCCGGAGAGCTTGCGGAGCCTTGCGAGGGTATTCGTAACTTGCTCGATATCGTTTCCGTCGATGGGGCCGAAGTACCTCAGGCCAAGGGCTTCGAAGAGGGCTCCGCCGGATTTGCGGACGAGGTTCGACTTTGCATCGACCGTCCATTTCTGGAATTTGCGGCGCAGCCAGCTCTCACCCAGGCAGTTCCATATCTTTTTTTTCAGGCGGTTGTATTTGCTCGAAGTGGTAATCCGCAGAAGATAGTTGTGTATGGCTCCGGTGGCGTTGTCAATCGACTGGTCGTTGTCGTTGAGGATAATGAGGATGTCGGCCTTGCCGTTGCCGGCGTTGTTGATGCCTTCGAATGCGAGCCCGCCGGACATCGCGCCGTCGCCTATGAGGGCGACGACTTTCTCGCCTGAGCCGCTCAGGCGAGAGGCTTCGGCCAGGCCGAGGGCCGCCGAAACCGATGTCGAGGCGTGGCCGGCGCCGAAGGCGTCGTAGGGACTCTCGTCACGGTTGGGGAAGCCGCTGATTCCTTCTTTCTTGCGGTTCTGGCGGAATTCCTCGCGGCGTCCGGTGAGAATCTTATGTGCATAGGCCTGATGTCCGACATCAAACACGATTTTGTCCTTGGGGGTATCGTAGATATAATGCAGGCCTACAATCAGTTCAACTGCGCCGAGGGAGGCTCCGAGATGCCCGGGATTATCGGCACAACACCTTATCATATAGTCCCTTACTTCGGAGCAAAGGACCGGCAGCTCTTCCGGCGCGAGTTTCTTTACGTCGGCGGGCGAGTTGATTGTGTCGAGGAATCTGTACATCAGCCCGCTAATTTACGAATTTTTCCCGGATTGTGAAGATGTTTTGAAATATTTACTACCTTAGCGATTCGAATCCGAAACAAAAACAAACAGTATATGGCAGAAAAACTTCAAAAACTCATTAACGATTATCCGGCGATGCGCTGGACGGCCCTCTTCCTCGTCGCCCTGATGATGTTCTTCGGTTATATGTTCGTGGACGTCATGTCTCCGCTGCAGCAGCTCGTTGAGGCTGAAAGGGGCTGGTCTCCTGACGCCTTCGGTACATATGCCAGCTCCGAATATCTCCTCAATGTGTTCGGCTTCCTGATTCTGGCCGGTATCATCCTCGACAAGATGGGTATCCGTTTCACCGGAACGCTTTCGGCTTCGATGATGTTCGTCGGTGCTGCCATCAAGTTCTATGCAGTCAGCGACTGGTTTGCAGGCAGTGGTCTTGAGGCCTGGCTTAACAGCTGGTGGGTTTCGATGCCTGGCAGTGCCAAACTCGCCTCGCTCGGCTTCATGATTTTCGGCTGCGGTTGTGAAATGGCCGGCACGACCGTTTCCAAGGCTATCGCCAAATGGTTCAAGGGCAAGGAAATGGCTATGGCAATGGGCATTGAGATGGCCATCGCCCGTATCGGAGTTTTCTCCATCTTCTCCATCAGCCCTTATCTCGCCGAGAAACTTGGAGGTGTTCAGGGCCCTGTAGGATTCTGCGCCGCATTGCTCCTTATCGGACTTATCAACTTCATCGTGTTCGGAATGATGGACAAGCACCTTGACGGCCAGCTGAAGGGTCAGGTTGCCGCTTCCGGAGAAGAGACTGATGAAGAAGAGTTCAAGATCAGCGACCTCGGCATCATCTTCCGTTCAAGGAGTTTCTGGGTGGTGGCTATCCTCTGCGTGCTGTACTACAGCGCCATCTTCCCCTTCCAGAGGTTCGGCGCCAATATGCTGCAGTGCAACCTCGACGGCATTTCCGCCGAGACAGCATCCAATATCTTCCGCTGGTTCCCCATCGGAGCTGCAGTGATCACTCCTTTCCTCGGCAGGTTCCTTGACAAGAAGGGTAAGGGTGCGACAATGCTCATCATGGGTGCCTTCCTTCTGATTATCTGCCACCTGGTATTCGCCTTCCTGCTGCCCGCAACGCATAGCTGGGTGCTTGCCTATGCTACTATCGTAGTGCTCGGTATCAGCTTCTCGCTTGTTCCCGCAGCCCTCTGGCCTTCAGTTCCGAAGATTATCGACGAAAAGATTCTCGGCTCTGCATACAACCTGATTTTCTGGGTTCAGAACATCGGTCTCTGCCTTGTCCCTATGCTTATCGGTTCCGTTCTCGCATCTTCCAACGCCGACAATCCGGCCGTGATTGCAGCAAGGGAATCCGGCGCTGAATTCATCCCTTACGACTATACCGTTCCGCTGATTATTTTCGCCTGCTTCGGTATCGCCGCCCTGCTGGTAGCCCTCTACCTCAAGGCCTGGGATGCCAGAAAGGATCTCGGCCTCGAAAAGCCGAATATGAAATAATAAACAAGTCTCGAGTGCAAAACAGGCCTTTTTTGCACTTGAGAAACGAATTTTTATGGGTTCATGTGCAAAAACGGCCATTTTTGCACATGAAGTCTTTATATTATGAAGAAATCATTAATTTGGGCGGCTCTTGCGTGTCTGGTGGTGCCGATGTTCGGCTCCTACTTCTTCGACGACATGTTCTCCACGCTGAGCCAGATCTTTTCCCACCCGGAGAGTCTGGAGCTCGGCTGGGATTCCGCGCAGTACGGCTTCTATGCAGGAGGCTATTCTTTCCTCTGCGTATGGGGCGGCCTGGTTGTTTGCGGAGTTCTGCTTGACCTTTATGGAGTACGTCTTGTCGGCTCCATCTTCGTGGGGCTGATGGTGCTGGGCGCAGGCCTTGTTACCTACGCCATCACTGCCGGATTCGCTCCCGGCACCTCGATGATAATCGCTTATGCCGGCTGTATGATATTCGGACTCGGCAGCGAAATCGCGGGAGTAGCCGTTACCCGTTCCATCGCCAAATGGTTCAAAGGGAAGAACGTGGCCCTTGCAATGGGCTTGCAGCTGGCTATCGCCCGCCTCGGAACGGCGGCGGCTTTCGTGCTCTCGCCGGTGCTGGTGGCCCAGAAGGCCCCCGGCGAGATTTACACCCTGTCGGAAACCGCCCGCCCTGCCTTCCTCGGCCTTGTACTCCTTCTTGCGGGTGCTGTTCTCTGGGCTGTCTTCGTTGCTATGGACGCCCGCCGCGACCGTCTCGAGGGCGTGGTTAACGCCAAGGGAAAGATTCGCGAAGAGGACAAATTCAAGCTATCTGACATAACGAAGATTCTCACCAACAGGAGATTCATCCTTATTTCCCTGCTTTGCGTATTCTTCTACTGCTGCATCATTTCCTTCAAGAAATTCGGCACTGCCATCGTCATTCCCCGCTTCGGGATGGATATAGAATCCGCAAAGTGGACCATCACGATGATTCCCTTCTTTACGGTAGTCTTCACCCCCTTGTTCGGGGCTCTTGTAGATAAGATAGGAAAGGCTACACGCTGGATGATTCTCGGAGCAGTACTTGTGCTTGTCGCCCATCTTGTCATCGGCTTCGCTCCCCAGGGAGTGCCGTTCTACGGCTACCTCGGCATAGCCATCCTTGGCGTCGGCTATTCGCTCGTGCCTTCCGCCATGTGGCCTTCAGTGCCCAAGATTGTGCCCGAGAAGTCACTCGGTACGGCTTATTCCCTGATTTACTGGATTCAGAATATGGGAATGCTTCTCGTCCCCATTGCCGTGGGAGCAATCTTCAATAGTGCTGACGACGACTCCGCCGGCGCCGCAGTATCGGCCGAACTGATCTTCATCGGCCTCGCCGTCGTCGCCATCCTCGTCGCCCTGGCCCTCTCTCGCTCCTCGCGTCTCAACCCCTCCCTCGGCCTCGACCTCCCCAGCAAAGCCAAGGCTTAGAGTTAACCGCCCATCGCGAAGAGGGAAAAAGTTTTCTCGGGCAGAAAAATGCCCTCGAAACTCTTTTTCCCTCTTCTCCACCATCCCCACACACCAATCATCCCTGCCAGATGATGCTTCACCCTGTCAGGTGGCGCATTTTCTGACCCACCTGCCGGGAAATCGGCCCTTTTCCCGCCAGGTGGAACATTTTCTGGCACACCTGACAGGGCTCCAGCGACTATGGTCAGGAATCTGTTCTTGTGTTGGTTATTTGAAAAATACTATTTATATTTGCCTTGTCTGCCGGTAATACCATGCAGATAGACATACATAGAAAGCGTTCGCTTTTATTCCGTCAAGATGAATCTGGACAATTCAATGAGATATAGGAATAATCGAAACGCTCGCTTTGGCTATAATCCGGGTATCTTCCCGCGCTATAGCGAAAGTGTGAGCATTTCTCCTATTCATATCTCAGGCAGTCCAGAGCCTTCTTGAGGATAGGGTGAGTCGGCTCACACTTTCTTTCGTTAATAATAGCGCTCTTTGTGCCGGGGAGCAACAGAAAACAACTATGAAAAAGATTGTATGTATTGTGCTGGCACTATTCGTCGGAGCCACTATGCTTGATGCCCAAAATCAAAAAGAGCTGGCTAAAGAGCGTAAGGAAATCACGAAGCAGGCCCAGAAGGATCTGAACAAAAAGGCAGGAAAGACGGCCAAAAAAGAAGCGAAGAGGCTTGCAAAAGAGGGATGGACAGTCACCCCGGGACAGCTCCCTTTGGAGAAACAGTTGGATAAGGCATTCCTGATGCAGTATGAGGTCGATGAGAACAATTATCCCAAATACATCATCGGAGAAGCTATGTCTATCGGTGAAAACTATGATGCAGCTTTTATTCAGGCACAGGAGTTAGCAAAGTTGCAAATTGCCAGTCAGATACAGGCAGACGTAACAGCCCTTGTAGAGAATACGGTTGCTAATAAGCAGCTCCAGGCAGAAGATGCTGCATCAATAACAGAGACTGTTGCTGCGAGTAAGACTCTCATATCCCAGCGTCTTGGCAGAGTTATTCCTGTGGTTCAGTGCTATAGGGTAAAGACCAATAAAAACAAAGAAGTCATGGCTCGTGTAGCATATAATGCAAAAATGGCTCGTGATGCCGCCGTCAGTGCTATCCGCGATGAATTGAAGAAAAAGGGAGAGGACCTGCACAAAAAGCTCGACAGCATTATTTGTGACGGTGATTCTTGTACCGTTCCCGCAAAATAATGCTAACCTCATTACTTCTGAGTATATTTTCTCTGTTGCTGTCCGCCCCTTCTGTGCGGACGGCAGCAGGGGAGTATACGTATTATGTGCCGGAAAATATCCCTCTGGAAAAGGCGAAAATCATTGCTCTTGACCGCTGCAAACTGAAGATTTTGGCTGAAGAATTCGGCACGGTGACCGGTATAGTGTCATCAACCAGAATTAAGCAAAAAAACGGGAAATCAGATATCGACTTCTCGCAGATAGGAGAAAGCGAAGTCCGTGGAGAATGGATAGAAACCATGGGTATGCCCAAGTATGATATCTCATACAAAGGCGATATGCTGATTATCAAAGTATCCGTACGTGGTAAAATTAGAGAGCTTGTAAATGCCTCGGTAGATTTTGACGCCAAAGTTCTTTGCAATGGGACGGAAGAACGCTTTGAACGCTCGGACTTCAAGTCTGGAGATGAATTGTATTTATCTTTCAAATCCCCGACTTCGGGTTATCTGGCCATATACCTCTATGACTGCGACGACAGGTATCAATGTCTTTATCCCTATGCCAATGACGTTTCTGGCATCGGAGTAATTGAAGGCGGAAAGGACTATCTGTTGTTTTCAAAAAAGGCAGATCCTGCTCATAGCGTGGATGAGTATGTTCTCCAAACGGATAAGGCTGAAGAATTCAACAGGCTTTACATTATTTTTTCACCGAATAAGTTCACTAAGGCTGCGGACGACGAAGGAAAATCATCAGATAGTTCTTTCCTCCCAAGAGAGTTGTCATATGGCATTTTTCAAAAGTGGCTCGCGCGCTGCCGCAAACTCGATACGGAAATGCGTGTCGAAATCAAAGATTTAACGATTCATTCAAGATGAGACGGTTTAAGTTCATATTGTTATTGTGTATAGTCACATGCCCATTATCGGCTCAGTCTAAACGGAGTATAAATATCGAGATTCCAAGAAGCGATTATCGGTTCCTGAGTGAAGCGCTCGTATTACCGACTCCAGATAGGGTTATGTTTCCGTTTGTTGAAATCACTGACTACCATGACAGATACTGTTCTGTTAATGTGTTTGATTTTTCTGTGAAGTGGTATAGTTATCAGTCTGATATAAAAAACGCAAAAGATCTAAGGAAACATCACAACTATAAGGACTGTTTTTCTGATTTGGACTCACGGATGGAGGGAGCTAAACTGTTGCAGACTTTACATGATGACAGAAAATCGCGGTCTGCATTCTGGAAGATGTATTATGGCAGTGATTTGCGGCTCATCAGATTGCATCTGATAGTGGAAGGTAAAGGTGAAAGTCAAAGTATTGGAATCATAGATAGCGATGGCGATTATATCATAGAACCATCTCCTCTTTCTGGCTTAATATACTGTAATAATAGAAGTGAGCGTGATGATTATTATCGTTACAGTGGTGACAGAGATTCTCAGTATTATTATGATAATTACTTCAAGACGAGAAAAGCCGATAAATGTATTGTGGCAAAAAAGAAAGAAGATGATTCTTTCAAAATCTATAATTTCTGCGGAGCGGAGATGTTTGCAGGAAAGAAAATAAAAACTCGATTCATTGAAGATAAAAAAACGGGCAAATTCATTGGATATTATGACGGAGAGGCCCGCGTAATTGAAAATCGGTATCAAAATGGACACTCGCTCACAGACTACTTCGTCATTAAACAAGACGAAGACAAGGTTAAACTCAATGACTTCTTAACCCATTTCGTAGCAATTAACATGAATGAGTGGCTGAAGAAGAATGAGTTTGAGTCAGCCCAGGAATACGCCGCTCGGCAAACGGATTACGCGTACAACTGCGTTATGAAGTATCTTACGAGTAAGGCCGTGATATTGTATCAGAGTCTTTATCCTGGCGGTATATTCGATATAGGCGATTACGATGCTGAGAACCAGACATTCTTGCTGAAGTCCGACATCGGCGATGTCGTAACAATTGTTCCCAAGGACAAGGCAATTAGTTTTAAGCAAGATTATAGTAGGGGCCAAATTGGAGCCCGGAATTTCAGTTTTTCGGTTTCTGGCGAGAAAATAAATCTGGATAATATTGTACTTTCCTATAAAGATGATAATCTTGTTGCCCGCACTGATTACCCATATACGGCAAGAGATAATGATTATATCGCAAAAAGGTCATTTTCTGTAAATCTTGATGCACGTAGCCTGAATCAAAGGAAATCAGCCATTATGAAACATCCGGACCTGGATATCCATATTCCTGAAACCGGGAGGAAGAGAGATAAGACATTCGCGGTAATCATCTCAAATGAGAATTACGAATATGCCGACCCTGTGATGTTCGCCAATAACGATGGTAAGATATTTAAATCCTATTGCACCAAGACATTGGGAATTCCGGAAGATAACATTCACTTCAAAAACGACGCGACTCTGAATAATATCCGTAGCGAAATAACATGGATTAAGCGCGTTGCCAGTGCTTACGGCGATGAAGCCAAGTTCTTGATTTATTATGCCGGCCATGGTATTGCCGACGACAAAACGCAGACGCAGTATCTTCTCCCCGCTGATGGCTATGCTTCAGATGTGGCGACCGCCTATAAACTCGAGGACTTGTATGCTTCCCTTGCAGAGACAAATGCTCCTGTAACGGTTCTTCTTGACGCTTGTTTCAGCGGAGAAAAAAGAGGTGGAGGAATGCTTGTGTCAGGCAGGATGGCGGCAATCAAGTCAACCCAGGCCAAGCCTCAGGGAAAACTGGTCGTGCTGTCGGCATCCAAGGACGACGAACCTTCATATCCTCTGGAAGCAATGGCCCACGGTACATTCACTTATTATCTGCTTGATAAGCTTAAAGCGACCAAAGGGGACTGCACTCTTGGCGAGTTGTTTGACTATGTGAGTAAGAAAGTTCAACAGGCCGTAATTACCAACCCCAAGCCACAAACTCCTACGGCAGCAGTATCTCCTGAAATTCAGGATTCTTGGCGGACACAAAAATTATAGCCACATGAAAAGAACAATAGCCATTATCTCCCTGCTGATATTTTGCGGGAGTGCAATAGGGCAATCCGTGGATGATTTTCGTGCACGTTACGAAAAGTTCACGGAAGAAGCCCGTAAGGAATATGACAGCTTCCGCGACAGCGCCAATGCAAGATATGCCGCTTTCCTTGCGGCCTCCTGGAAAGAGATGAAGCTGATGCCTGCTATCCCGAAGCCCAAGGAGAAGGAGATAAAGCCGGTTATTTACAAGGATACCCCGATTAAAAACAATCCTGTCCCTATCAAGGAGATTATTCCACCCGTCGTGCCTGCCCCGAGTCCAAAACCTATATTCCCGATAGATAAAGATAGGCGGCCAAAGCCGAATTTGGAAGGTGTTGTTAAGGTATTCGGAACAGAGTTTACTCTTAATTATTCATCGGAATTTGCAGGAATCATATCCAATAATACGGAAACTGCTTCTTTGTGGCTCGCTCTGGCAGGTTCTAAAGACGTAGAAGGCATTCTTTCACGGTGCTGTTCCTATAGGGAAGATTATGCTCTCTGCGACTGGGCTTATCTTAATTTTTGTCTTGCGGCCGGCGATGCTCTTGCCGGGGCCGGTTCCGATAATGCAACCGTAATGGCGGCATATATACTTTCCAATTCAGGATTCAATGTCAGACTCGCAAAGGATAGGGCAGGGAAAACAAACCTTTTATTTGCTTGCGAAAACACGATATATAGCAGGCGGTTTATCTATTTGGATGGGCTCAAGTATTATCCTGTAAGAGAAGTTGATACCAATCAATTTGTCAGCGAAGCAAGATATGACGGGGAAGCTCCGCTGTCTCTGGATATTCGTAGCCAGCAAAAGTTTGCAGTCAATCCTTCCGAACCAAGACTTTGCAAAGCGAGCAGGTTAAGAGGCTTTACTATTTCTGTAAGCGTCAACAAAAATCTGGTCGATTTCTATTCGACTTATCCGACATCGTGCATAAATGACAATTTTATGACGAGATGGGCATACTATGCCAATGCTCACTTGGATGAATCAGTTTCATCGACTCTGTATCCTGCCCTTCGTTCAGCGATCGCGGAGAAATCCGTTTATGACGCGGCAGATCTTTTATTAAACTTCGTACATTCTTCGTTCCCCTATGGCTACGATAGTGAAATATGGGGGCGCGACAGGGCTTTCTTCTGCGAGGAATCCATATTCTACCCTAAAAGCGATTGTGAAGATCATGCAATCTTGTATTCCAGGCTTGTCCGTGATTTGCTGAAGTTACCTGTAGTCCTTGTTTATTATCCAGGTCATATCGCTACGGCCGTGGCATTCCCTGAAGAAGTCAAAGGTGATTTCGTGTTAGTCGACGGTCGCAAATTCACCGTTTGCGACCCGACATACTTTGGCAGTCACGTAGGCTCTACGATGCACGGCATGGACAATTCCGCCGCAACTGTAGTCTTGCTGGATCTGTAGTTCTGTAGATGCTTGTAAATAAATAAAAAAAATATCCAACTATGAAAAGACACTTTTTAATATCAGCAATTCTGATGTCATTGATGTTTGTCACATCCGCTTTCGGACAGACATCAAACCCTTCGGGCGTGAAAGCCGTTAATATTGGGCTGAGCGTTAGATGGGCAGACCGTAATGTGGGGGCTGACTCTCCCTCTGATTACGGCGACTATTACGCCTGGGGAGAGGTCGAGTTCAGAAATTCACTAGCTTGTTGGGAGAACTATAAGTGGCACGGAACAAATGGTTTAACTAAATATAATTTTGATGAAAAAGCAGGAATTGTCGATAACAAAGGAAGGCTGGATGAGGAGGACGATGTTGCTTTTGTGAAGTTGGGCGAAGGATGGAGAATGCCAACTTATATAGAGTTCAAGGAATTGGTAGCAACGGTAAGAAACGTAAACTACAAATGGAAGTTGACTTCTATGAGAGGTCACAAAGGTTGGAAGATTACATATCTCGTCAATAAACAAAGCATCTTTCTTCCTTTTGCTGGGGGAGAGGACGGTGTCGGTATCGGTTCTTATGGTACGTATTGGACTTCGTCTGCGACTCGTAGTAGTGCAGCGATTGCGTTGTCACTGTATAAATATTCGTTTAGGAAGCTCGATCCCTACAGAGCCGTTCATGACCAGCTGAATTGGTATGGATGTCGTTACTGTCGGTACTCTGTTCGCGCAGTAAGGGATTAAACTGTGGCTAGTTACACTCACTTCTGAGTCTGGCGGTTTATTGAGAAATAACACTTTATTATTCATACGATGGGATTTAATACATTTAATGCAATTATCTCTGTAATTGGGTCGTTGTGCTCAGCTGGCTCCTTGGCCGTATCTATAGTGCAGAGTATTAAGAGCCAAAAGCATGATATAAAAGCCGAAACAAATACACCTACAATTGAAAGTGTACCTGCGCAGGATGATTATAAGCCAAGTAGATGGCCTATAGTCGTTATTCTTTCCATGGTGTTAATATCCTTTATTATAACAGTCATTCAATATGTCAACAGTGGTAGTTATATATTTCCTTTTTGCTGTTTTTTGTCTTCGCTTTTGGCTATGCTTGTATATGCTCGTTTTGCATACAAGTCTTTTGATGGTCAATGGATTCTACCGCCTGTTAAACTTTGGCAGGTAGTTTTTAACAAGATTCCTACATATATAAAAAAGTCAAACCAGGTTGTTTTTAAATTCCTTGTTCTGAAATTTGAAGACTCAGATGAAGTCAATGATGTGGCAGAGCGAATCTCCAATAGCTATAAGAACCGTCCTGATTTCGAAGTTATTATCAAAACTCAAGACAAGTCGATTAACATCTCTCCGGACTATTGTGGCATTATTTTCATCGTGGGCGAGCAGAGTGTAGGGAAATCAGATTATATAAAAAAGGTGATGGATAGCTATTCTGCTCAACTGCAATTGCCTATTGCCTATATCAGAGTCAGCGACAGCCACTTCAGGTTGAGTAAATATCATAGAATTGGATCATCTTACATTGATAATCTTTGTGCTAATCACCTTATTATGCGGAGCTATCGCCGCAGTGAATTATGGATTAAACTAGCAAAATATTACCATATTGTAGCCGGAGTGTTGTTTTTCTTATTGTGTATCAGTGGCGTTGTATGTTTGGACTTGGCAAAGGACAATATATACAATAATGGTTTGAATAAAATAATCGGGGGAGATAGGAAAGAAATACATTTGGAAAATGTATATTCAAAAAATTTACCAGACTCAATTAGTATAGATAAAGTAAAGGGTAACGAAATACTAAGACAAATTAACGAGGAGTATATCAGTTATCATTTCGGGGAAATAAAGGGAATACAACAAATATTAATATGGTTGAGGAATAATATAAGCGAAGATTTGACATGCATTTTTACAACAAATCATAATTCCGTTCAGAATAAAGGGAATAATTCTATGATTGGGAGTATTGCTGCTTATGCAGATAGTGTAAAACCATCAGGGTTGTTTGTGCTATGGCCTGGTTGCAATAATACTGAACTTGATTTGTATGACAATAAATTTGCGTGGGCTAATATGGATAAAGGGCTATATGAGTCCTGTGAAGTGAGACGATTGTCTGCTAATGGCCCTGGTAACAGAGGGCTTATTTTACGGAGGGATAAAGTGTCTAAGGAACTACGATTACCATGGGCAATAGATGAGACAAGAAAGATTGACGATGATATTGCTTTTATTAGTTTTTCTCCCAATTGCCGTCTTGCAATCGAGATTGACTTTAATTATGAGGAGCTCAATAAGTCTAAAGAAACACGTGGCTTTATTCAGAATTTTGCCTTTCGTAACGAACTCCGCAAATACTGTGCTCTGTTAACCACAGTTATTAGAGCAATTAATGACACAGAATAGTTCAGCAGTCATGTGGGCTCTACCATATGCGGCATGGACAATTCCGCCACAACTGTAATCTTGCTGGACCAGTAGAATCGTAAATGCTTGAAAATAAATAAAAAATAACATCCAACTATGAAAAGACTCTATTTAATCTCAGCAATGATGGCGTCATTGATGTTTGCCACATTCGCTTTCGGCTAGACATCAAAAACTTTGGATGTGAAAGCTGTTGATATCGGCTTGAGAGTCTTGTGGGCAGACCGTAATTTGGGTGCTTCTTCTCCATCTGATTATGGTGACTATTATGCCGGGGCGAGATAAGTGCTAAGTCTAACTATTCTTGGGGGTTGTATAAATGGTGTAATGGTCACGAAAAAAGTTTGAGTAAATATAATATATCTGATAAATACGGAACTGTCGATAACAGAACACTGTTGTATGATGAGGATGATGTAGCCCACGTTAAACTGGGTGGGAATTGGAGAATGCCCACGTTGGATGAGTTTGGAGAATTACTTGCAACAAAGGGTAATGAGAATTACAAATTGGAATGGACTTCCATAAAAGGGCATAAAGGCTGGAAGATTACATTTCTTGTCAACAAGCAAAGTATCTTCCTTCCTGCCGCTGGCTACCGGAATGGCACTTCCCTTAGCAGTGTCGGTTCCGATGGTTACTATTGGTCTTCATCCCTGTATACGGGTGATCCGAGCCTCGCGTGGTTCTTGTACTTCTTTTCGGAGGGGGTGTACTCGTACCTCGACCGCCGCTTCTTCGGGCAGTCTGTCCGTCCCGTCACAGAATAGTTTGGCAGACATGGGCTTTGCCCGGGCTGCCAGCAGGCTGCGAAAGCAGATAATAGCTCCTGAAATGTTCGGGCTATGGCGGTGGCCTTCGGATGGTGTGGCCGCCCGTGGCCTCATGAACGGGGGGACCACCGCCGTCAGGCAAGGTGGTGGGATAGCGCCGAAGGCGCGTACCAGTCCGAAGGCTATCGCCAAGCCCGAACATAGAGGATTGGCGTCGCGGAGCTACCATCTCGATTGGTTCCAGATGGCATAGCAAAAGTTTAGAGGTGTCTCAACTGAAATAATTTTTCAAGTTCCTTCATCCGGTCAATCAGGGTGTCGAATGGTAGCGGGTCGCTCTCGTAAATCATTGATTCGCACATAGACTGGTAGTCGCTTTTCCAATCGCCGAGGCAGTTCTCAGGCGGGATGAGGCATATACGGTCGCGAATGTCTGGCGTATAGTCGACGTCGCGGAGGGGCGTGAATACCTGCCGATGGTGGTGGATGCTGTTCCAGAGTTGGTCGTCCTTGATGGCCGAGAGAATCTCCGGGTGCGACATCATCTTTGCCAGATCGTAGATATGCCGGGACTTTCGTTCCGCTTTCCGGTATTCGCCTGTTGAGAATAATTCGTGCAGGAGGAATGCCTTTTCAAGAAAGGTCTTGCGCGGCTCCGCCATGGGGATTTCGACATCGGCTACTGTCGTATTAACGGGAGTAGTCTGAGTAACGAAGCTCTCCACCTTTACGGGTTTGAATGGTTCAATCAGTGACCTTGCTCCCACCTCCAGCATAACTTCCGGACGGAGATAAGGAAGCGGTTTCCCAAAGACCGAATGGTACTTCATATGGATTTTCCGCGGCTCTGGATAGGTGTTGTCTCCTTCCCCATCTGGCTCGGGAACGACTTCACACAGACCATCCAGACCGGCAACGAGAAGTGCTGTTTTGATATCGGCCGAAAGCACATCCCTTACGAACAGGGACGATTCCTTACGGAGAGCTTTCTGCTGCTTCTTGGTCAAATCGCCCTCCACACCAAACTGCGAACGGTTTATGGCTAGATCGATGTCTTCGGAAAACCTTTCAATCAGTCCGGCCTTAGCCAATGTGGTCCCACCTTTGAACACCAGTTTACCGGCGTATGGAAGAGTGAATACCAACTGAAGGATTACCGTTACCCACAGGTCTTTCTCGACCGCCTGTTCCGGAAGACCGACCTTGGCGGCGGTTTGAGACAGGAGCAGGCGCTGCTGCTCCCGAGAGAGCGAGAAGTAGTTATTCATAATCTTCCGAAATAATGTTTATAATCCAGGCCGGGATGAGAGACGCGTCAGATAACACCTTGGACTTATCCTCTTGCCTCAGCAATTCCTTAATCCTTTTCTTATGTTCTTCCGTCACCCCGGACTGACCTAGCTCCTTCAGTGCAAAGGTGATATACATGGCCATTTTGCTCTTGAAGGCAAGATTCTTGGGCGCCGTATGCTTGAAAAGGATACCCGTGCCATTTCCAATCCTCAGTCTCCGGGCGGTGCCGTCCGTCAGGTATACGACATTCATTTGGATTTGGGTAGAAAGTCCCAGTATGTTCAAGGCATATGCACCCGTGGGCGCAATTCTCGCTTTGTCACGTTTGGCGACGGCCTGGGCAATCTCATCCAATGAGGGATAGAGCACGCCAAGTCCCAACACCTTGTCAATTTTGGGATAACAATAGATACCCCTTGCAACCCGGAGAATGGTTCCAGATGCCGCCATCCTCTCAAGCGCTTTCAGTACGGACTGCCGTTGCCCGTACCGCAACATATCCTGTGCGAAGAATATTGTTCCTTTTCCGCATTTCTTAATATTGCCTAATATCTTATTTTCAATGCTTTGCATATTAAATTGCAAAATATTTCGTCGCAAAAATAAATATTTTTTTAGACAAAGCCAAGGCTTAGCGGTTGAGGGCGTCGGCGCTGGAGATGTAGCGGGCGAGATCGTCTTCGCTGATGGAAATATCGCCGAGGTTGCCGCTGATGTATTGGTCGTAGGCGGCCATATCGACGAAACCGTGACCGGAGAGGTTGAAGAGAATGGTCTTCGCCTCTCCGCTTTCCTTGCACTTAATGGCCTCGCGCACGGTGGCGGCGATGGCGTGGCAGGATTCCGGTGCGGGGATGATGCCTTCGGTCCTGGCGAAGAGCACTCCGGCCTTGAATGATTCAGTCTGGCTGATATCGACAGCTTCCATGAAACCATCCTTCATCAGCTGCGAC
Source organism: Bacteroidales bacterium (assembly GCA_017443025.1). Lineage (GTDB taxonomy): Bacteria > Bacteroidota > Bacteroidia > Bacteroidales > UBA932 > Cryptobacteroides. Next base: position 42,847 of record JAFSPG010000017.1, read on the forward strand.
AGAATGACACCCGCTCCGTGATAGCGCAGGCCGCCGGCGTGTATGGATGCTGGCTTGAAGGTGTGGCCGAGGGTGTACATCGGCAGCAGGGGAGTGAGCCCGGCCTCATCGCCGAAATCATACTCGAATTTTCCCCTTGTAAGCTTCGGGCAGGAAAGCGGCTCGGCAGCCACAAAACGCGTCTTCTTTCCGTCCTGGATATTATGCCTCATGAAAGGGAAGGCTATTCCGGAGAAGTTGGAGCCTCCGCCGAAGCAGGCCACGACGATGTCGGGGTACTCCCCGGCGAAAGCCATCTGCTTCTCGGCCTCAAGGCCGATTACAGTCTGGTGCAGGCAGACGTGGTTGAGAACGGAGCCGAGAGCATATTTGCAGCCCGGGGTGTTGACGGCCAGCTCGATGGCCTCGGAGATGGCGCAGCCGAGAGAGCCGTTGTCGGCGGGGTTGACGGTAAGGATGTCCTTGCCGGCCCTTGTCGACATAGAAGGAGAAGGTGTGATGGCGGCGCCGAAGGTCTGCATAATCGAGCGTCGGTAAGGCTTCTGCTCGTAGCTCACCTTAACCATATACACGGCACATTCGATCCCGAACTTCTTGGCGGCATAGGAAAGGGCGCCGCCCCACTGGCCGGCTCCCGTTTCGGTAGTGATATTGGTGATCCCCTGCTCCTTGGCGTAATACGCCTGGGCGAGGGCTGAATTCAGTTTATGCGAACCCGCAGGGCTTACGCTCTCGTTCTTGAAATAGATATGGGCGGGAGTCCCGAGCGCTTCCTCGAGTTCATAAGCGCGCACCAGAGGAGTGCACCTGTAGCCGGCATACTGCTCGCGCACGGGCTCGGGGATGGGAATCCATTCGTCGGTGGTATTGAGTTCCTGGTCGGCGCAGGCCTCGCAGAAGATAGGGTAGAGGTCTTTGCTCGAAAGAGGCTCACGAGTAGCCGGATTCAGTATAGGAAGAGGTTTATTAGGCATCACTGCCTGAATGTTGAACCAATACTTCGGAATCTCCGATTCGTCCAAAAGAAATTTTTTCTGTCTCATATTCTGAAATTAAAGCTGTGAGGCGAAAAGCCTGAAAAGATTCTGGGCGAGGCGCCGCCCGACCGGGGTTTTCTTCCAGTCGGAGAGGCTGATTTCGCGGCTGATGGCAAGGTCTTCCTCGAAGATTTCCTTGCAGCGAAGGGCCGCAGCTTCGTCGTATATGTAGGTATTTACCTCGTAATTAATCTCAAAACTCCTGGCGTCTATGTTGGCCGTGCCTACGCTGGAAAGATAATCGTCCGAAACGAAAGTCTTTGCGTGAATGAATCCTCCGCCCCTCTCATAAATTCGGATTCCGGCCTCGAGGCACTCCTTGTAGTATGATTTTATGGCGTGGCCCATGAAGAAGGTCTCGGCTTCGGCCGGAACCATCACCCGAACGTCGATGCCGCTCAGGGCCGCCGCCTTCAGGGCGTCAAGGACGCTCGCCGGCGGCGTGAAATACGGAGTCTGGAGCCATATATACTTCTCGGCGTGCTGGATTGCCCAGATATAGCTCATCTTGAGGACCGGCCACTTGGAGGCAGGTTCGTCAGGTGTAACCTGAACGAGCGCTCCGCGGATGGTTCCTGGGGCACTTGGAGCCGAGGTGTCTGCGGGGAAGTATTCCGTCAATGGCCTCTTCAGCGTACCGCCCGAGGCCAGCCACAAATCAAGGAAGATATGCTGGAGGGAGGCTACGGCATCGCCGGTAATCCGAAGATGGGTGTCGCGCCACTTCTTGAAGTAGCGGTCCTTGATATTCATCCCGCCGGTATAGCCGATGCGGCCGTCTATGACCACGATTTTCCGGTGGTTGCGATAGTTGAGGCGGGTAATGAACTGAAGCAGCCTGAACTTGGGATTGAAAACCCTTATCAGCTCCACTCCCGCCTGGCGCATCTCGTTGTAGAAACTCCGCTTCGTGTCGTAGTTGGCGATGTTCTCGTGCAGGAAACGGACCTCCACGCCCTCGGCGGCCTTTTTCATAAGGGCCGCCCGCACTGCGGTGCCGCCTTCGTCGCTGCCGAAAAGGTAATATTCGATATGGATGAAGGACTTGGCCTCGTTGATATCTTTGAGCAGTGCCTCAAGCTTGCGGGGGCCGCTGGTGATTATCTCGACGTCGTTGTCCGCGGCTACGCCGGTGCGGGACTGCGACGAGAGCAGGCTCACCAGCGGGCGGAAACGCTCGCGCACGAGGCTTGTGCGGCCTTCGCCGCCCACAAGCCCCCGTATATGGGCGTCCGCTTCGCGCGCGAAGAGTTCCCGGTACGGCTTGTGCTTGCGGTCGTAGTACTTATGGTGGCGGAAATTCACCCCGAACAAAAGGTATAGGATGAGTCCTACGGCGGGAAGCAGCACGATAGTAATAATCCACAGCAGCTTGCGGTCGGTGTCGCCGTCATCCGCGAGGATGATTATGGCTGCGCCTATTATGACAAGCGCAAGCAGGATGGACATTATGAGATCTGCTGACATGACGGTTACAGTTCTTTCCTCAGCCTGGCCGAAGGAATGCCGAGCTGGTCGCGGTACTTGGCTATGGTGCGGCGGGCCACCTTGTAGCCCTTGCCTGAGAGCACCTCCACGAGCTGGTCATCGGTAAGAGGATGGTGCTTGTCTTCAGCGTCCACGCACTCCTGCAGGGCCTTTTTGAGCTCACGGGTGGAAATCTCCTCGCCGTCCTGGTTCTCGAGGCCTTCGGAGAAGAAGTATTTGAGCGGGAAAATCCCGAAATGAGTTTCGATGTATTTGCTGTTCACCACGCGGGATATGGTGGAAATGTCGAAGCCCGTCTTCTCGGCGATATCCTTGAGGACCATCGGGCGGAGATGTGATTCATCGCCGTCGATAAAGTAATCGTGCTGGTAATCGACTATGGCCTGCATCGTGCTCATCAGGGTATTGTGCCTCTGCTTCAGGGCCTCGACGAACCATTTCGCGGAATCCATCTTCTGCTTGACGAAGGTTGCCGCCTCCTTTTTCTGACGCTCCGAAGACCCGGCGGCCTCCATCAGCAGGGCCGCATATTTCTTGTTTACACGAATCTCCGGAAGGGAGAAGCGGGGCATTGAAACTTCAAGATTTCCATTCTCATACGACAGCAGGAAGTCCGGAACGATTTGCTGGGCCTGGTCGTTGTAGCTGTCGTCAATCTGACCGCCCGGAGCGGGGTTGAGCTTGACTATCTTCGCTATTATGCGCTTGAGGACGGTATCATCAATCCCCAGCTTGGACATTATCTTCTGGAAATGACGGTTCGAGAACTCCTGGAAGAAATCAGTGAGTATTCTTTCAGCCAGCTTGACGTCCTCGGTCTGCTGCTCTGCGCGGAGCTGCAGCAGCAGGCATTCCTGCAGGTCGCGTGCCCCGACACCGGCAGGCTCGAATTCCTGCACCACCTTGAGCATTGCAAGAGCTTCCTCTTCGGTGGTTTCGATATTCGCCCTGAAGGCCATGTCGTCGATAAGGCTGTCTATCGGGCGGCGCAGATATCCGTCGTCGTCAAGGCTGCCGATGATGAAAGCGGCCACTGCGTGCTGGTGTTCGTTGAGGTTACGGAAGCCGAGTTGCTCCATCAGCGACTGAGTGAAGCTCTGCTTGACGGAGAAGGTGTTGTACTGCGGCCGCTCGTCTTTTCCCCAGTTGTTTACCTTGAGGCGGTATGCGGGGATGGGATCGTCTTCGTCAATCTCCGACAGAGAAACATCCTTGGTCTCTTCTTCCTCCTCCTTGTCGCGGCCCTGCTCAGGTGAATCGTCGAGCACGGGATTCTCCTCGAGCTCCTTGCGGATGCGCTGCTCGAGTTCGAGAATCGGAAGCTCTATGATTTTTATGGTCTGAATCTGGAGCGGCGATAGCTTCTGTTGCTGCTTCAGGGCAAGTTCCTGTTTTATCATAGCACGGCTGCAGATACTTTAATGGTATCGGCTTCGAATGAATGTTTCTTATCGATAACAGGGAAATTGATTGGCTCCTTGACTACAAAAGCGGCCGGGAAGTTGCCTTTGATTGTGCGCAGCAGTTCCATAGCCTCGGACTTCGTCCGGAAATCCCCGACAGTCACCTTAAAGAATGGGTTCTGATACGTGCGGTATGCCGGAATTCCGTGATAGACCGAAAGGAAATTGTCGAGCGCCGCAGCCGAGGCGCTGCGTGCGTTCTGGCGGTTGTCGAAGAAGATTCTCACTCGGTATCCCTGAATCTGTTTGTCGTGGTTGCGGCTGATATACTCTTCCGTGGCTGCGGTGACAGCTTCCGTCTGATGGATTGTAACGTCGGCGGCATCGCCTTTGGCCCTCGACGGAAGAACCTCGAAGATGGATTTGCCGATAAGCGTGGTGTCGGCGACAGGGACCTGGCGGTACACGATGGAGTCGCGCAAAGGTAGATTTTCACCATCCGGATTCTGGGCGTTGGCAGTGAAGCCGGCGAACAAGGCTAAAACAAATATGGCTGCTTTATACTTTTTCATTTTTGTCGCTTTTTTTGAATCTGTTCAACAGTACGTGAACCGGAACATTCTTGAACGAAACCTTCCTTGAGAAGATGCCGTTCATCTTGACCTTGGCATCGAGGTCCGTGGTAACGTATTCGAGGGAGAATCCGTTTATCGCGGCCAGAATGTCCAGAATTGTCTTTGAGCTCTCGAAATCCATAGTGCAGTGGCAGGAATAGACTTCGGTGCACCTGGCCTTGAGGGTAATAGGCTCCATCTGATAGCGCAGGAACTCCTCTCCCTTATAAAAAATCGTGCCGGAAATATCATCGAGAGTAATCTTTACTCCAGGGTTCTCGATTCCGAGGGCCATATCGGCATAAAGGCCGCGAAGGCCCCTGAGGGAGACCGATTCCAGCGACCATTCCGTAACTTTCAGGTCCTTGAGACGTTTGACGCCGCAAGCCTCCAGCGACAGTGCCAGAACCGCCAGAACAATCAGAGTTATGATTCTCTTGTATCTCACAATCTACTTTCCCTAAGTTGAGGTTCAAAATTCAAATATAGTAAAAATCAACCGTATTTGCTACCTTTGTGCCGATTTTTCAGATTATACTGACGATGAAGCTATACATAGAGACCTACGGCTGTCAGATGAACGTCGCCGACACCGAAATCATTTTCTCCCTCATGGCAGATGCCGGCTATGAAAGGACGGAAGATATCTCCGAGGCCGAAGTAATCCTGGCCAACACCTGTTCGGTCCGCGATAACGCGGAGCAGCGTATCTGGGGTCGAATCGACTTGTTCGCGACGGAGAAAAAACGCCGCCCAGGCGTGCTCACGGGAATAGTGGGCTGCATGGCTGAAAGGCTGAAAGACGCCCTTCTCGAGAGCGGTAAGGTCGATATCGTAGCAGGCCCTGACGCCTACCGCAATCTTCCTAAACTCGTTGCGGCGGCTAAGGCCGGAACTCCGCAAATCGACGTAATGCTCTCGCACGAAGAGACCTACGGCGACATCAAACCCGTCCGTATCGACAAAAACGGAGTTTCCGCCTTCATCTCCATAATGCGCGGCTGCAATAATGTCTGTTCATACTGCGTGGTGCCCTATACCAGGGGTGCCGAAAGGAGCCGCAACCCCAAAACCATCGTCAGGGAGGCCTGCCAGATATTCTCCGACGGCTATAAGGAGGTTACTCTTCTCGGCCAGAACGTAGATTCTTATTTCTGGAAGGGCGAGGATGGAGACGTCGATTTCGCCGACCTTCTCGCCGCCGTGGCCGACGTGTCACCGGAGCTTCGCGTCCGCTTTGCCACCTCTCATCCCAAGGATATCAGCGACAAGCTCATTGAAGTAATGGCTTCCCGTCCCAATATCTGCCACAGCATTCATCTCCCGGTACAGTCCGGAAGCGATACGATGCTCGTAAAGATGCGTCGCAGATATACCAGGGCCTGGTACCTCGAAAGGGTTGCCAAAATCCGCTCCCTCATGCCCGACTGCGTAATCACCACCGATGTCATAGCCGGCTTCTGCGGCGAAACTGAGCAGGATCATCAGGATACCCTGAGCATAATGCGGGAGGTCGGTTACGACTACGCCTATATGTTCCAGTACTCCGAGCGCCCCGGGACGCTGGCTGCCAGAAACTATCCCGATGACGTTCCTCCGGAGGTCAAGACCCGCCGTCTCGAGGAAATCATAGCCCTGCAGAATCAGCTCAGCCTCGAGAGCAACAGGCGTGATGTCGGAAAAGTATATGAAGTGCTCGTCGAGGGCCCTTCGCGCAAGAACGCCGCCGAACTCTGCGGCCGCACTCCCGGAGGCAAGATGTGCGTTTTCCCCGACTCCGTTCACAAAGCCGGCGATTATACCAAGGTGGTTGTAGAGTCCTGCACGTCAGCTACTCTTATCTGCAAGTTGGTTTAAATCCATCCTGCACACTCCCTGTCAATGATATAGAAAGAGTATCCCTCGTCGTCGGCGAGGGCCGGCGTCGCGTTGTAATGGTACATCCCTGAATTGAAAGGTGATACGGTCAGGATGCTCGCGCCTGAGAAAATGAAGTCTATCGGCGGGCTGGGGTTGTCTGCATAAAAAGCGGCCGGACTGTCGTAAACACCGGCATTCCTTTCAAGTACACCGGGTATAATCCTGTAAGCTGTTTCGCCAAGCTTGACGGGGCCCTGCCAGTTGCTTTCAACGAACTCAGTCATCAAATAGTTCTGCTCCGGCGCCACATACTGATTCCCGGCATCGTCGAATTCATCGATGTGGTTCCAGTGGCCGTAGCCGAGGTTGTAGTATCCGCCCCGTCCGAAGGTGCATATTACGCAGGGAGAACTTTCCCGTAAAGCATTTCTGAGAGCCGTAAAGGCGGGAACCGCCTGGTAAGCCTTCATTTCTGCGCTGACTTCCGGATTAGGTTTGTCCAGGTCTATTACCGCTCCGCATCTGATGTGAAGATATACATTGATGTATCCCGCCTCCAGCCTGATACTTTCTCCGCTGCGGCTGTTCCGGACGGTGAAGTAAACAGGAATCTTTCCGGCGCTGTATCCCTCAGGCTCCGCTTTCCCGCTCACCGAAAGGTCTCCATCAGAGGTGATGGAGAAAGTCATATCTGGCAGTGGTTCTACGCTTATGGCTGAATAGTTGCCCTGAATGGAAAAGGCATCTGCCGGGAATCGTGCCGTGGATCCCGCCCTCACGGCGATGCTCCCTGCGGTTCGCAGCGCCGCGGCCCCCGTCAGGATGTGGTTGTCAACGCTGCAAAGCAGCCTCCCCGCCCCGTAATTCCCGGGCGGGGAACTTATCCTGACGGCGGCCTGTGCCGGGGCGACGTCCTGCGCGCCTCCGGCCCGCAGGACCAGCGCTCCCGGCACGGCGGCATCCAGGTACGATTCCGCTGAAATATTTCCTGACGAAAGTCTGGCGACATAAACCGACATCCCGTCCAGGCCCAGCAGTGGCCGCACCGGGCTGTCGCCGGCCGAGAGCCGCGGCAAGAGCAGGGCGTCGAAAAGGTCGGGCTCGAAATAATTTCCGTAGCCGCCTCCGGCCTGTGAGGCTCTTGTCATAAGTTGACCTGAAGCATCGGTGTACCTGTATCCGACAGTCACGGCAGTCCCGTCAGGAGAAAGGGAATAAGTCTCGCTGCCCGCAAGGAGCGTCGGTGGAAGAATGCTTATTGGCATATCTCCCTCGCAAATGCAGATTCCTTCCATATCCAGTCCCCTGTAATGGACGTATCCGCTGCCCGCCCCGAGAAGCCTAACCGTACAGGAATTGTCGTGATTGTCAATTACTTCCATTATGTCTTCGCTTCCTTCCTTGAGGGAGAAATCAGCCTGACAAACAGTTCCATTCATTGACCCGGCAATCAGCCTGCCCTGCTGGCCGATATATTTGGGCTGGTGCTCCCAGTCCACGCCAAGGCTGCCCGAAGCCGGAGTCTGTATCGTTACCGAAGCCCTGTGCTCCCCGTCGAAGGTCTCTATTGAAATCGGTACATTCAAGCCTCCCGGAACATATACGGGTATAAAAAACCTTAACAGGGTAGATTGCACGGAAGGTCCCTCCAGATGAGAGACCGAAGCGGCCGGATTAGTTACCGAACTCGGCTGGTCGGAATAGTTGATGGAGGTCTGTCCGTTGATGGCAAAGACATATTTATGCACGGCTGCACAGCTGATACCCAATTCATTCAGCAGGGCCTGCGTTTCAGACGTCAGTCTCCAGCCGTTCGCCGCGCCGTACCCCTCCCACGACTTCCTTTCCTCTCCTACATAGTAATTGGCCAGCAGATAGCAGGGAGAGGAGTTGGAACATTGGGTAAAATCGTCGAAGTCGAAGATGGTTACCGTTTTAGGGAAGCTATTCCTCTTCTCGGTGTGAACGGAAAAGGTCTGCAGCTCCAGGCTGCGGTTGTCGACGGCCACATATTCCCCCTTCCATTCCTTTATCTTATAGCCGTTTGCGGTAGCCGTAAGAGTTACGTCATAGAATGAATTCCCGGCTATGTCGAAGTTTCCGGTCGGATTGTCCCCGAGGCAGAACCTGTAGGTCAGCGACGTGCTCTGCCCCCACGGGGTAGACACCGGACTGTCGAGTACTACGGCCGATTTGTCCACCAGCATCCCGAGAGTCTCTCCATGAATAGCGCTTACACTTGATGGAGTCTTCAAATCCATATCCCTGTTGTCAGGCAGCAGATTGCCAAGCATATTCTCGGGAGTGTAGAAAACAAAGCTGATGATTCCGTCGCCGTCTGTCGCTGTCCGCCCCGCCCTCGGCAGCAGGGCAAGACGGTCGGTGACCGTCTTGCTGCCCCCTGGACAAAACGGCGCAAATACGCGGTTGCCGTAAAACGGCCCGCACAGCTGCGCCGGGGCGGCATCTTCATCCAGACTCACTCCATCCACTTCCGAGAAATCCAGATTAACCCTCACCTTCGCCCAGAGCGAGCGTAGCGGAATCCTGATAACTCCGTCGGCGCTTCCGTCAAGAAGGTCGAGACCGCGAGGAGTGAGGCAATCCGTTTTCCCCGCCCTGTCGAGTCCGAATTCTTCCATCGTCCCAACAAGGGAATAATCTCCCGCAACATCATCATAGGTGGAATTCTCTATGGTAAGAGAAAGCAAGTCACTCTCATTCGCCGGATAATCCATTGCGCCGGCTATGTACCCCGTTACAAGGTAACAGGTGTATGACTGGTCGCTGTGCAGGCGTACGGGCGTATCAAAGCCATCGAAACTGCCGCTCGCCCTCTCGCTATGGACCAGTTGCCCGTGGGCGTCATATATTCCGAGAGCAGCACAAACTATTGCTTCCTCGAAGTACGGTGAGCTGATGCCGGCTTTGGTCCAGGCCCTGCTTTCCGGGCTGTTCCCGGCCTTGACGGAAAGCATGGAAAAGCCAGATTCGGGCTCGGCGGGCATATCCGGCTTTAAGCAGCCTGCAAGTAAAACGACGGCGGTCGAAAGGAGAAATTTTATAAAGAATTTGGGTGACATAATCGATAGTTGTTGCGTTCTATTTTAAAGCGGAAGAATGGTTGTCGGAGAAGCTGTAAAAGCCTGAATCGCTGTAAACGACATGGTCGATAAGCTCGATGTCAAGTACCTGTAGGGCGGATTTCAGGCGGATGGTGGCACGGATATCCGATGGTCCGGGAGTGGGGTCATCCGAAGGATGGTTATGTACGAGAATTACCTTTTCGGCTCTTTTGTCGAGAGCTCTTCGAAGAATCATCTTGTTGTCAATGGTAGTGTTGTTAAGGCTGCCGCTCGACAGCTTTTCCATTCCAAGCAGCCTGTTGGTTCTCGATAGCGAAAGAATCCAGCATTCCTCGTGGTCAAGCCCGCGCAGATGCGGGGCTACAACTTTACAGACAGCCTCAGGATTTGATATGGACGGCCTGTTTCGGTGAGGCTTGCCGGCCATAAAGCGCCTGCCGATTTCAAACAGCGCCGAAAGAGTGGCTGATTTGTCGGGCCCTATTCCTTCGAAGGACCGCATCTCTTCCCTCGACAGGGCCGACAACGACACGAAGTTGCCGCCGCCCCTCTCCAGCAGGTCGGCCGCGAGCTCCACGACATTCTTCCGGCTGGTTCCGGTTCTGAGGATGATGGCAAGAAGTTCCTTGTCGGACAAGGCACCGGCCCCCTTCTCAAGCAGTTTTTCTCTCGGGCGTTCGCACCGTTCAAGTTCGTTCAGTTTCATAAACAAAAATTGTCGGGCCAAAAATAGGTCCGACAATCCTGTTCTCTGAGAAAAAGTGTTGCTAAAACGGCAACATTTTTACGATTTTTATGATTTTTTTACGATTCTTATGATTGGATGAATTATTCTTCGGCGATAAAGGCGATGATTTCACCCTTTTCGACCTTCTCTCCGTGCTTGCTCATGACGGCAAGGACTCTTCCGCTGACCGAAGGAAGGACTTCTTCCATTCCATAGAAAGTCTGAACGTATCCAATAGCCTTTCCGGCCTCGACTTTGTCTCCGGCAACAGGAGCCTTGGAATTGTCGATAACATCGACTTCCCAGAGAAGTTCGCCCTTGGCGGGAGCCTGAACAGGCAGAGCCTTGGGATGCTTCTGCATGAAGTCTTCGGCATCGAATTTAGGCAGTTCCACAACGGGACGGACCACATTGATGGGAGCTCCGGCCTTCTTCTTGAAATCTTCCAGCTCGGCGTTGAAGCGCTCTTTGGCAATGCCGCTCTTATAATCGCGGTACTGCCTCTCGTGCATCGCAAACTCGAAGAGTTCTTCTTCGTCCTCGCCTTCGTCCCAGCCTTCTTCCTTCATCATCTGGCGGAACTTCGGAAGCTCGTCCGGGTAGTTGTCCTGAGGATTGCCGGTGGTGAATTCGAGGCCTTTCTCCTTTGCGAGAGCTACGATTTCAGGGGCGAGTTCGCCGGGAAGCTTACCCATGTGCCCGAGAATCATACCCCAGGTATCCTTGTCGATGGTAGTCCAGCGAGGCTTGTCGCTGAGCATGTTGAACAGGTTCATCAGGGCGGTATTCTTCACGTACTGGCTGAATGGAGTTACGAGCGGCGGATAACCCAGGCGAGGCCATACGTACTCGACTTCTCCGAAGAGCTTGACCATCAGGGTGTCGAGCGACATCTCCGGACGGCCGTGGGCCCTCTGTGCGGCATTGATAGCGCCCTGGAAACCTTTCAGGTCGGCCATCATCGAACCCATCATTCCTCCCGGCAGGCCGCAGCCCACGAGAAGGGAGGTCATCTTTGCATTGGAAGGATTGATCCAGTATCCGAGGAAGTCGTCTATGAACTTCTGAGTTAGACGGCGAACCTCCATATAAGCGTCCATGTTGATGTCCTTCACAAGGAAACCGTCAGACTTTAACATCTCGCGGATGGTGATGACATCCGGATGAACCTTACCCCAGGAGAGGGGCTCCACGGCGACATCAAGATAGTCGGCTCCCGCTCTGGCCACTTCGAGCATCGAGGCGGTGGAGAATCCGGGGCCGGTATGGCCGTGATACTGAACCTTTATGTGGGGATATTTCTTCTTGATGCTGCTTACAAGCTCTCCGAGCACATTCGGACGGCCGATTCCGGCCATATCCTTGAGGCAGATTTCGTCGCAGCCGTATTCGACCACTTTATCGACAACACCCATATAATATTCCACCGTATGGACGGGGGAGTGGGTGATGGACAGGGCCACCTGCGAAATCATTCCGCCCTTCTTGGCTCCGATTACGGAACCCTTGAGGTTGCGGTGGTCGTTCAGGCCGCAGAAGGAACGGGCGATATCGGTGCCTTGTTTCTTCTTGACCTTGAACATCAGCTCCCTGACATCTGCCGGAACAGGGTTCATGCGCAGGGCGTTGAGGCCCCTTTCGAGCATATGGGTCTGTATGCCGGCCTTGTGGAACGGAGCCGTCCAGCGGCGGACGGCGATATTCGGATTCTCTCCGAAGAGGAGATTCACCTGCTCGAAGGCTCCGCCGTTCGTTTCAACGCGGTCGAAGCATCCCATGTCGATGATTGCAGGAGCAACCTCTTCCAACTGGTCGACGCGGGGCACATACTTGCCCGATGACTGCCACATATCCCTGTACACCAGGGAGAATTTAATTTCTCTTGCCATATAATGCATCAAGTTGAGCGAGCAAAGATAATAATTTTACGCCTATGTTGTCCGTTTTTCCCTGGGTATGCATAATTTTTTTGCAATAAATAAAAATTGCAGTAAATTTGCGGTCCCAACATGGTGAGTGTAGTTCAGTTGGTAGAGCATCGGATTGTGGTTCCGAGTGTCGTGGGTTCGAGCCCCATCACTCACCCCCAAAAAGTTAAGCGTCGCATTCGCGGCGCTTATTTTTTGGTGAGAAAGTCCAATGACTGGTGCGAGGGAATGGTGGAGAAGAGAGGAAAAGAGTTTCGAGGGCATTTTTTCTGCCTGAGAAAACTTTTGCTCTCTTCGCGAAGGCCGATTCTGGTGCGAGGGAATGGTGGAGAAAGGGGGAAAAGGGTTCTGAGGACATTTTTCTGTCCGAAGAAACTTTTCCCCTTTCGCGAAGGTATATCCAAACGAAAATTACCTGTGGATGGAGCCGATGGTGGAGCGGATTTCGGTGTCGGGAAGTACTCGGCCGTCTTTGTATTTGTGCCACTTCCAGGAAATCTTTACGGCGATTTTATCCTGCCCCTCGGGAATAAGGCTCGTGACAGGGAAGGAAGTATAAGCGCGACCAAGAACAGCCTCCTCTTCAGGAATATCAGGATATGATTCTCCGTAGCCGTTATGACGGATGGTAAACCGAAGCGTATCGGCATCCGAAGCCACGTCATCGTAAACCAGATTGATGAAATGTGAAGTCTCCGAGCCAGCCTTGAAAGAGAAATTCAGCTCCATGTTGAGGAATTCGCTGCCGGTCCATCCCTGTACGAGGTTTACAGGATCATCTCCAACGGCCTCCCAGTCGGTGACCTCGCTGGCAACGAGGCAGGGCTTCTTCAAGACTTTCTTCCAGTCCCTGAGATTAATCCCATAGGTATCGGGCCCCTCCTTCATCAGAAGGTCGCAGAAAATCAGAATTCTGTCGCACTCAACATAAGAATCGTCACACTGGATATTCCTGACGATTGCGGTTATGCCGTCGTCCAGGATGATATTCGTCCCGGAAACGGTGCCAAAACCTTCATAGCCATAAATAATGGAATCATCTTTACTGCAGGAAGTCGCAGCCAGAAGGATTACGGCGAGGATTCTTACGAAATGTCTCATTTCTTTGATGATTTTTGGGTTGGACGTACAAGAATCTGTACATCGACATTCTCTATCTTGAACCCCTTGAAGCGTTTTCTTCCCAGCTTTGCGAAAACCATTTCGGAGAATTCATCGTCTGGGAGGTCCCTGAATGTATGGGTCGAGAGGTCGTACAGATGGATGTGACGTGCGGAATTTACGTCGAAATACATTTTATTGTTGGCACTCAGCCTATGGCGGTAAATGCCCGTCAAGGCGAGCTGCGAAAGGATGTTATAGACGGAAGATGTATTGACCTTGACTGCGGAGCCGGACGAAGCGAGATAATCACAGACCATATCCGCGCTGGCGTGCCCCAGAGCCATCATCGCCTCGTGGACTGCAAGCCTTTGAGCGGTAGCTTTCAGCGAATGCCGCTTGAGGGACGTCCTGAATTCGTCCATCGTCATAGGTTTGTTGAGAAGTCCGGTCATAAAAATGCCAATCGCATTAGGTTACAAAAATAAATAAATTTAGGTATCTTTGCAAGCTACAAACTACGAAGCCCTTATGGACAATATCCGAAAATGCGTAATCATAGGGTCCGGACCCGCCGGATTCACGGCGGCCATCTACACTGCCCGTGCCGGTATGTCGCCCCTTCTTTACGAAGGTCCTGAGGCCGGCGGACAGCTTACGACCACCACCACGGTCGAGAACTATCCCGGTTTCCCCGGCGGAGTGGACGCCAATACCCTGATGGCCTCTATGAAAACCCAGGCTGAAAGCTTTGGCGCCGAAATTCGCTCCGGAAGGATAATGGAGGTCGATTTCGGCAAACGTCCGTTCACCCTTAAAGACGACAAGGGCCGCATCGAGCTCGCCGCCACGGTAATCATCGCCACCGGAGCCTCCGCCCGCTATCTCGGCCTTCCGTCCGAGCAGAAGTTCAAGGGCCTCGGAGTCTCGGCCTGCGCCACCTGCGACGGCTTTTTCTATCGCGGCAAGGACGTAGCCGTAGTAGGCGGAGGAGACACTGCCTGCGAAGAGGCCGTATATCTCTCGAATATCTGCCGCAAGGTTTATATGATAGTGCGCCGCGACGTCCTCCGCGCCTCAAAGGCTATGCAGGATAAAGTCAAATCCACGGCCAACATCGAGATTCTCTGGAAATGCAACACGGAGGAAGTCCTCGGCGACGCCTCCGGAGTAACCGGTGCGAGGCTCCTTCACGCAGATGGTAAGGTTTTTGATATAAGCGTCGACGGCTTTTTCCTGGCCATCGGGCATCACCCTAATTCGGAGCTGTTCTCGAAGTGGCTGGAAACCGACCCGAACGGATATATAATAGCTGAAAAGGGTAGCGCAATAACATCGGTCCCAGGAGTATTCGCCGCCGGCGATGTCCGCGATCCCCGTTACCGCCAGGCCATTACGGCCGCGGCATCCGGCTGTCAGGCCGCCCTTGACGCAGAAAAGTTCCTCGCAGAAGAGGACACTAAGTAGAAAACACAGAATTATGAAGCACAATATCGTAAAATTGCTCTTTATCGCAGCCATCGCAGCCGGCGCCCTGGCCTGCAGCTCGAAGTTCGACAAGCTCCTTTCAAGCAACGACGTCGACGAGAAGTACAAAGCCGCCTTCGAGTATTTCAATAAAGGAAAATACCGCAAGGCCGCCATGCTCTTCGAGTCAATGTCCGTCATGACCACCGGCACCGAGCGCGACGACACCGTCCAGTACTACTGGGGCCTGAGCAACTACAAATACAAGGATTATTATACCGCCGAGGCCAACTTCTACAAGTTCATCGAGAACTATCCCAGAAGCGTCTTCACCTCCCAGGCAAGGTTCTACCGAATCGACTGTCTCTATCGCTCGACCTTGAGGTATGAACTCGACCAGGCCCCCACACACAAGGCCATGGCAGCCATCGAGGAATATTTGAGGGACTTCCCGGATTCGGAATACGCCGGCGATTGCAGGGGCTATCACAAGAAACTCAGCGACCGCCTCGACAAAAAGGCCTATGAGAACGCACTCCTATATTATAAGATGGAAGATTACAAGGCTTCCCGCGTTGCTTTCAGGAACATTCTCAAGACCGACGCCGAGAACATCTACCGCGAAGATATACTCTATCATATCGCAATGTCGTCGTACAAATATGCCTATCACAGCATCCCCGACAAGCAGAAGGAGCGTTATATGGAATTCATGGACGACTATCTGAATTTCATCGGCGAGATTCCCGATTCCCCTTATACCAGAGAGCTCACAGCCCTATATAAACGGGCCCAGAGGGCGATAGGAAAGGATGTCGGCATCGATGAAACCGACAATATGAAGGACAAGGACTTTATCAAGGAAAGAAAAGCCGCTTCCGGCAAATAAAAAAATTTTGAAACAAATTGAAACCGGTCTTCAGTATATAGGAATGAAGGCCGGTTTCATTATGCGGCCGCAAAGAAAAGACAATAAACAAATACACAGATATGGAAAAGAAAAAAGTACCCGTAAACACCATCACACGTGATGTCAATGAACTCGCCGCTCCTACCGGCAACATCTACGAATCCGTAGTAGTCCTCTACAAAAGGGCCAACCAGATTGCCCTCGCAGAGAAAAAAGAGCTCAACAAGAAGCTTGAGGAGTTCAAGAACGAGCGTGACACGATGGACGAAATCTTCGAGAACCGCGAGCAGATTGAAATCTCCAAATACTATGAGCGTCAGCCCAAGCCGGCCCTCGTAGCCATCGAGGAGTTCCGCGAAGGCGAGCTCTACTATCGTATGGCCCAGAGCGAAAACGAAGACTAGGCAAAATGCTCCGCTCCCTTCAGGTCCGAAACTATGTACTTATAGACTCGCTGGATATTGAATTTCCGGCGGGTCTGGTCATTATTACCGGACAGACCGGAGCGGGAAAATCCATCTTGCTCGGGGCGATATCCCTGCTGATGGGAGCAAAGGCCGATTCCTCGGTGATAGGGGAGAACGGCGACACCTGCGTTGTCGAGGGAGAATTCGACTGTCCCGGCGACGCTCTCTTGAAAAATATTTTCGAAGAGGCCGACCTCGACTGGGACGGCGGCCGGATTCTTGTCCGCCGTGTAGTGAGCCGAAGCGGTCGTTCCCGCTCGTTCGTGGGCGACGAACCCGTATCGAAAGATGTACTGCAGGACATTGCCGGGCGCCTTATCGACATTCACTCCCAGCACGAGAACCTCATTCTGAACGACGCCTCCTTCCGGCTCGGAGTCCTCGACGCCTTCGCCGGCAACGGCACCTTGCGCGAGGAATGCGCAGCGACCTGGAAGTCTCTTTCAGCGGCGAAGAAGGAACTTGAAGAACTATCCTCAAAGCTTGAGAGGCTTCAGGGAGAGCAGGATTTCAACTCGGCAGCATTGCGGCAGCTGCAGGACGCATCGCTGAAGGAAGGCGAACTGGAAGAACTCGAGGCCGAGCAGAAAGCCCTGGCCAACGCCGAAGAAATAAGGGAAAACCTGATGCAGGCATCCCAGCTTTATGACGGCGACGCCGAAGGCCAACTCCCTGTTTCTTCCGCACTCAAGGATGCGCAGCGTCTGGTTTACAAAGCCGGGAACTATCTTCCCGGGGCAAATGAACTCGGCGACCGCCTCGAGTCGGTCCGCACCGAGCTAAGGGATATTTTCTCAGATCTGGAATCATTCGTAAGTGATACCGACCCTTCCGGCGGGCGTCTCGAAGCCGTCGAGGAGAGGCTTTCCCTCCTTTACGGACTCATCACAAAACACCATGTCCGTACGGTCGAAGAACTCATTGCCATAAGGGATTCCCTTGCGGGCGAAGCCGGCGACCTTTCCTTCCTCGAAGACGAAGTGCTTCGTCTTGAAAAGGAGGTGAAGGAGCTCGGCCTGAAGTTGGGCCGGCTTTCAGACGAGCTTCACGCGGCCCGCGAAAAATCAGCAGATGAATTTGCCGCAAAAATTACCGAATCCCTGCATTCCCTCAGCCTCGAGCAGGCCGTGTTCGGTGTGGAATTGCTCCCCGTAAACCAAGGCCCTTCGGGCTGCGACGGCGTGGAGTTCACTTTCTCCGCCACGGGAAGCAATCCCCAAGATGTGCGGAAAGTCTCTTCCGGTGGCGAAATGTCACGCATAATGCTGTCCATCAAGGATATGATGGCCCGCTTCACGGCTATGCCCACGCTCATTTTCGATGAAATCGACAGCGGAATTTCCGGCAGCGTAGCCGATAACGTAGGCTCTATGATTTGCCGGATGGGGGAGGACATGCAGGTACTTACCATCACCCACCTGCCTCAGGTCGCCGCAAAGGGCGAGGCTCACCTGCTTGTGTCCAAAGAAATCACCTCCGGCGGAAAGGCCGTTACGACCATCCGCAAAATCGAAGGTTCTGAAAGGGTGATGGAACTGGCCAGAATGCTAAGCGGAGCCTCGGTCACCAAAGAGGCTATGGCTAATGCTGAATCTCTTTTACAGAGTAGTCAGACCCGTAAACGGCACGCCTGACGGCCGTGTTGAGGAGGCCTTCCGACCTCTCTCCTTTTTCAAATTTGAATGACGACTGCAAACCATTGGCGCGAGGAGCGTCGATGAGTCCTTTGCTCCACCAGGTGCCGTATTCGGCGCAGGCTTTCAGGAAATATGACACTACGTCGTAGCCCTGGAAGGCGAACTGGTTTGGCTCCGCATTGAAGATGGCCCTGTATTCGGAGATGAACCTGCGGACTTCGGGGGAGTCGTAATTGATGAAATACGACATGCTTACGTGGAGATTTGCATTATGGAGATTCTCCACGTCTATGGTATCGTAGCCGCGGATTCGGGATACGCTGTAGAGGACGATGTCGTATTTGTTGTGAATCAAGACGTTGAGGTTCCTGACCACGTCATTGGCGAATGCCTCGCTCTCGGAGAGGATAGCCACTCTGTTGGTCCCCTCAGCCGCGAATACCTTTTCGAAACTTCCAAGGATGTCGCGCCCCTCGAGGATGGTATAAGAGAAGCTGCGCGGGATGATTCCGCTGCCGCTGAGTTTATCTCCGAGTAGAGTCATTCCCTCCGACTGCCTTGCGCCTTTCTCGCTGATAATTACAATGTTATCTTCGGGCTTACGGTCAGAGATAATCCATTCGGCGAGATCTTCGTACTGGAACCTGGTGGCCGCCGGAGCCTGGATTACTTTGGACGTGGTATCGGCGAGAGCCGTACCTCTGGGGTCAAGCGGCGAAATCATTACGGAAGAGGGATTCTCGATTTTCGAGAGGATGTCCTTGATTCCGGCGGCCTGAACGGGACCGATGGCTACATCAGCCTTTTCGATGGTTTCGATGGCTTCGTCCGACAGCGATTCGGCAGACAGGTCGATGACGTGCAAATCCACGCCCGTCCCGGCTTTGCCGAGGTCTCTGGCTGCCATAAGGGCTCCGCTGTAGAAATCGAGGTTATTGTCGTTGCCGCTTCCGAGATTCAGCAGCAGGACGGCATTAACCGATGCTTTAGGGGTAAAGACGATGACTGGAGCAGGCTCGGCTTCGGTGCCGACTGTGTCGGCCACTGGAACGAGCGGTGCCGGGCCGTTGCCCTGAGGCTGCTGTTCTTGGACTTGAACAGGGGCGTCCTGACTGTGGCGGATACCCAGTTTCTCCTCCAGATACAGATTGTAATCGGCCGGAATCCTCAGGCGCTGACCTTTCTTGATCTTATTGTTGCTGAGACCGTTGATTTCCGAGATAACATCCACCGGAACTCCGTACTTCTTGGAAATGTCCTTGATATTTTCGAACCAGCGGACAACATGGGTGATGTACGGAACGCTGCCGCCCTCGCCGGCAGGCTCCTGCGGAGAGGCCGCGCCGAAGGCGGCGGCTCCGCGAAGCAGGCAAATGGCGAGGGCTATGAGCAGTCCGGCTCTTTTCATCCCGGGAATCGGTTTATTGGAAAATTACTCTACGAGGCCTTTGGCTTTCTTTGCGACGTATTCCTCGTTGAGGCCGGCGATGATGGCGTTTGTGATATCGAGGCCACCGTCACCTGCAGCAACGGTTGCAGGACCCTGGGTGGAGATAATCAAGGCGAAGTGCTTCTCCTCGTTGAATTTCTGTACATACTCGAGGATGGCGTTGCCGATCTTGTTGAGCATTACGGCCCTTTCTTCTGCGGCCTTCTGCTCCTGCTGCTGATAGTAAGCATCGAACTCCTGCTGCTTGGTCTGGAGTTCCTTGGCCTTGCGCTCAGCCTGGAAGGAGGTGAGGTTGCCTTTGTTGTAATCGTTCTGGAAAGCGTTTACCTGATTCTGGAGCTGGTTGCCGCGGCGGGTAACTTCGTCGGTGATGCCTTTGATTTTCTTCTCGGTAGCGTCGCCGAGTTCATTTGCATAGTCGTATTCGGCTGCGACACGGGTGATGTCGAAGTAAACTACCGAACCGGCGACTGCCTTGACTGAATCGGCAGCAGCTGTGCCTGCAACTGTGGTGTTGGCTTTGCATCCGCCGGTGAAGTGAAGAATGCCGAGGACGATGACTGCAACAAGGGCAATCACGCTGAGAATCATGGGGGTGTTCTTGTTCATACTTTTATTTTTTCTTAATAAATATCTTGATATTCAACCTGCAAAAATACTTAAATTATTTAAATAGGCCGCGCGGATACTGCAAATTATGCGCCATGCGCGATGGAGAGGTAGTCCCTGACCGTTTTCTCGAGGCCCATATAGAGGGCGTCGCATATCAGGGCGTGCCCGATTGAAACTTCGTCGGTCCAAGGAATCATCTTAAGGAAATAACCGAGATTCAGAAGGTTCAAATCGTGCCCGGCATTAAGCCCCAGGCCGCATTCGCGGGCCATTTTTGCCGCCTCGAGGTAGGGCATGACTGCTTTCTCCGGGTTCTCCGGGAACATCTCGGCGAAGCCTGCCGTGTAGAGCTCCACGCGGTCGCAGCCGCAGGCGGCGGCACCTTCCACCATTGCAGGGTCGGGGTCGACGAAAATCGATGTGCGTATTCCACTGGCCTTGAACTCCCTGCACATATCACTGAGGAACTGACGGTTTGCGAGAGTGTCCCACCCGGCGTTGGAAGTTATGGCATCTTCTGCATCCGGGACCATCGTTACCTGAGCAGGGAGTACGTCGCAGACCAAATCTACGAATTTAGGAATGGGATTGCCCTCAATGTTCAGCTCCGTGCGGATTATCGGTTTGATGGCATAGACGTCGGCGTATCTGATATGCCTCTCGTCAGGCCTTGGGTGGACGGTGATGCCGTCGGCCCCGAAAGACTCGCAATCTACGGCCGCTTTTACTACATCCGGCATGTTGCCGCCCCTGGAATTGCGGAGCGTCGCCACCTTGTTGATATTCACACTCAGTCTCGTCATATTCTTCATATCAATCTACAAAAATAAGCCATCTCTGCCTTTTTTGCAAAAAAGTGTTAATTTTGCAAGTTAAACTGAATCATTTTTCTGGAATGAAGATAGGAATATATATGCTTAAGGACGAGCTCAAGGGCAACAAGCGCTTCAATGAGCTCTGCGAGCAACTCAGTAAGGCCTCGTACGAACTGTACGACATTGTCACCAAGGCCGATATCCGTCCCCACACCGACCTCGTTCTCAGCGTCGGCGGCGACGGCACCTTCCTTTCCGCCGCACAGACGGTCTCCGATGTGGGCATCCCCATCCTCGGCGTCAACTTCGGTCGCCTCGGCTTCCTGTCCGAGAACAGGCCAGAGTCCGTCCTTCCCGCCCTTATGGAAGGGGAGTTTTCCGTGGAATACAGGACAATGCTCAACGCCACTCTCAAGGGTAAGAACGCCCGTCGCGACATCGGCCTGCTGCCTTATGCAGTCAATGAGGTATCCCTGCACCGCAGCGGAGTAGGAGTGCTCGGCATCAACGTGGCCATCAACGGCGAAGCCCTGCCGACTTACTGGGCCGACGGCCTCCTGGTAGCCACCAGTTCCGGTTCTACGGCATATTCTCTTTCCGTAGGCGGACCTATCTGCATGCCCGATACAAAGGTTCTCATCATCGCACCGATTTGCCCGCACAACCTCAATGTGCGCCCTCTGGTGGTTCCCGATACCGCAAAAATCTCCATCTCCATCCAGTCCCGCGACCCCAAGGCCATAATGACCATGGACAACAAGACGATGGAAATCGACTCCGACTGGACGGTCGAAATAGCGGTGGCACAATTTTCGCTGAAAAGGATCCGTCTCGCCAAATCGGAATTCGTGTCGGCCCTTACGAGCCGCCTGTTCTGGGGCGAGGATATGAGAAACAACTTCTGATAAATCTGAATGAGTCAAGATATTGTCATCAGAGTCCCGCAGCACGTATCCATCATTATGGACGGCAACGGCCGCTGGGCAAAGGAACGTGGCCTGGAGCGCACTCAGGGCCACCTTCAGGGAGTAACATCAGTTAAGAAAATCACCGAAGAAGCCGTAGCGCAGGGAGTGAAATATCTGTCGCTCTACACCTTCTCCGAGGAGAACTGGAACCGTCCCGAAGAGGAGGTTGCCTACCTGATGAAACTTATGTTCAAATCCATCTCCGATTATCTCGAAACGATGATTAAAAACGGAGTGAGATTCAAGGTTCTCGGTAATCGCTCAAGGCTTCCGAAAGATCTTGACGAGGCCATTTCCCAGACGGAAAAAATTACTTCCGCCGGCGACAAGATGACTCTTGTCGTTTTCCTCAGTTACAGCGGAAAATGGGACATCCTTCAGGCCGCCAAGGCCCTTGCGAAGCAGGCTGTCGCCTCTGGCGACGCCGACAGTTTCCTTGAAGGGATAAGCGAAGACGATTTCGGAAAGTTCCTCGTAACTGCCGGCATTCCCGACCCTGATCTTATTATCCGCACCTCCGGTGAAGAGCGCCTGAGCAACTATCTCCTGTGGCAGGGCGCTTACTCGGAATTCTACTTTACCAAGGTCCTGTGGCCGGATTTCGCCGAGGAAGATTTCCGCGAGGCGCTGCGCACTTATGCCAAGCGCGACCGCAGATATGGAAAAGTCAAATAAATTTTGTACATTTGCAGTCTTTGAATAAATGCAGTATTTGAGAGAGATGAAATTGTTTAGGATACTGATTCTGGCGGCCCTGCCCCTCGTTTCTTTCGTGAGCGCGTATGCGCAGGCGGGAGACGCCACTGAATTCTCATACGGCAAGCCCAAAAAATACACCGTGGGGAATATCTCCGTCGAGGGAAACACCTATTTCAGCGACAACCAGATAATCCAGCTTACCGGCCTTTACAAGGGCGCATCGGTTACCGTCCCCGGCGATGATATCTCCAATATAGTCAATCGCCTCTGGGCCCAGAGATACTTCCGCGACGTACAGGTTTCCGCCGACTCCATCTCTCACGTCGGAGACTCCATCTACCTTCGCATCCTGATTAAGGAAAGGCCCCGCGTATCACGCTGGACCTTTACCGGTATAAAGAACGGAGAGCGCAAAGACCTCCTCGAAAGACTTAATCTCCGTCGAGGCGGCGAGTTCTCCGATTATGTCTCCAAGACCAGCAGCGATATCATCGTACGCTATTTCAAGGAAAAAGGCTTCTCGAACGTGACTGTCGAGCCCCAGGTCAGGAAAGATACCGTCGTGCGCAACGCCATCCGCGTGAACTTCGCCGTGAACAAGGGCAAGAAGGTCAAGATCAAGGACATCAACTTCAGCGGCAACACCCGCTTCGGCAACCACCGTCTGGCGAGGGCCATGAAGAAGACCAAAGCCAAGAGGCTGTACAACCTCTTCAACAGCAAGAAGTTCAACGCCAAGGAGTTCGAGAACGATAAAAAGAACATCGTCACCCTGTATAACGAAGCCGGCTACCGCGACGCCCGCATCGCCCGCGACTCCGTCTATACCCTCCCCGACGGCCGCGTCAGCATCGACATCGACATCGACGAAGGCCGCAAATACTACTTCAGGAATATCTCCTGGACGGGCAACTCAGTTTATCCGTCCGAGGTCCTGAATTCAGTACTGCAGGTAGAGAAAGGCGATGTCTATGACGTAGTTACCATGCAGAAGAGGCTCTTCGGCGGTGGTGGCCAGAGCGATTACGACGTTTCCAAGCTCTACCGCGACAACGGATACCTCTTCTTCAACGTCAAGCCTGTGGAGATGAACATCGACCGTGATTCAGTGGATGTTGAAATGCGCATCGTCGAAGGCAAGCAGGCTACCCTGAACAATATCATCATCAACGGCAACGACCTCACCAACGAGAGGGTAGTGCGCCGCCAGATTTTCACCCGTCCGGGATATCTCTACAGCCAGTCCGACTTCGAGCGCTCACTCCGTGAGGTCGCCTCGATGGGCCAGTTCGACCCTGAGGAAATGTACAAGCCTACCGGCTATTCCATCGTCCCCGACGAGCAGAACAATACGGTTGACCTCGTTTACAACGTCACCGAAAAGCCGTCCAGCCAGCTGGAACTCTCCGGAGGTTGGGGCGGAAACACTTTCATCGGAACAATCGGTCTGAGCTTCAATAACTTCTCAACCCGCAGAATCCGTGATAAGTCCGCGTGGAGGCCCGTGCCTCTCGGAGATGCGCAGACGCTTGCGCTGCGCCTCCAGACCAGCGGTACCTATTACACGGCTATTTCAATGAGCTTCGTGGAGCCCTGGCTCTTCGGCAAGAAGCCTACTTCGCTCAGCCTTTCCGCCTATTTCACCCGCCAGACCAACTCCTATCTGGCCTGGAACATCACCAGCCACGACCGCGAGATGCTCATCTTCGGTTTCTCGGCCGGCATCGGCAAGCGACTCAAATGGCCCGACAACTATTTTGTACTGCACAATACCCTCAGCTGGCAGGTTTATAAGCTGAACAACTGGTACTCGAACTACTTCATCTTCGACGACGGCGTTTCACACAACCTCAGCTGGACCATCGGACTTACGCGTAACTCCACGGACCAGGCCATCTTCCCCCGTCAGGGCTCGGATATCAGCCTCTCTCTCCAGCTTACGCCTCCTTTCTCCCTCTTCCGCCGCACCGACAAGGGCCGTCTCGACGAAGACGGAAAGCCCGTCAAGGTCAGCAGCTACAAAGACATCGACTACGACAAATGGTCGGCCCGTGACCGCTACAAGTGGATTGAATACCACAAGTGGAACTTCAAGGCCGATTTCTATACCAAACTCATCGGCGACCTCGTGCTCAAGACGAGAGCACAGTTCGGTTACCTCGGATACTACAACCGCAGATGGGGTTATTCTCCCTTCGAGGGCTTCCTCGTGGGCGGCGACGGCATGACCGGCTACAGCACCTACGGCAACGAAGTCATCTCCCTCCGCGGTTACGACAATTATTCCCTTACGCCTATCGCCCCCAGTGCATATAACTCCAACGGCTACAACTACGCCGGTAACGTATATGACAAGTTCTCGGTCGAGCTCCGTTATCCCATCATCCTTCAGCCGCAGTCCACGATCTTCGCCCTGCTCTTCGCCGAAGGAGGTAACGCATGGGCCGACATCCGCGACTTCAACCCCTTCCATATCAAGAGGTCTGCCGGTTTGGGCGTGAGGATTTACCTTCCTGTCGTCGGCCTTATCGGTATCGACTGGGGCTACGGCTTCGACCGCGACGCCAACGGGCGCAAGGGCGGCGGCCAGTTCCACTTCATCATCGGACAGGAATTCTAACAATTTGATATTAAACCCTTTGGTTAGAAAATATTAATCAAAATTTCAACAATATGAAAAAAGTTATCTTGTTTGCCGCAGCAATTCTCTTCGGAGTAGCAGCATCGGCACAGAGCGCAAAATTCGCTCACGTCAATTACGAAGAATTGGTTACCCTTTCTCCTGCAGCTGATTCCGCAAGGGCCGTTCTCCAGAAAGCCCAGAAGGAGTACATCGACGAAATCAACGTGATGCAGGAAGAATTCAAAAACAAGTATCAGCAGTATCAGCAGAAGGCCAGCACCTGGACAGCTTCCGTACGCGAGACCAAAGAGAAGGAACTCGCCGACATGAACACCCGCATCCAGGAATTCCAGCAGACTGCCCAGAGTGAGCTCCAGCAGCTTCAGAACAACAAGATGGCCCCTGTTTACCAGAAGGCCCGCGAGGTTGTCACCTCTCTTGCAAAGAAAGGCGGCTACATCTATGTATTCGAGAGCACCTCTCTCCTCTATGTGGATGACACCCAGAGCACCGACCTTACTCCCTCTGCCCGCAAGGCCCTCGGCATCCCTGCAGACAGGACTCTTGAATCACTTCAGGCTGAACTTCAGGCCCAGGCCCAGAAAATGCAGCAGTAATCGCTATGAGGACACAAGACATTATGGCCCGCCTGCAGGCCAAGTACCCGCTTGAGAAGGAGTATTTGCAGGCTGTCCAGGAA
The DNA here is from genome assembly GCA_017443025.1 of Bacteroidales bacterium. Classification (GTDB taxonomy): domain Bacteria; phylum Bacteroidota; class Bacteroidia; order Bacteroidales; family UBA932; genus Cryptobacteroides. The sequence continues at coordinate 68,439 of JAFSPG010000017.1, forward strand.
GTCCTCGAATCCATCGAAGAAGTTTATAACCAGCATCCTGAATTCGAGGCGGCAAAGATAGTAGAGAGAATGGTGGAACCGGACCGTATATTCACGTTCCGTGTCACCTGGCTCGATGACAAAGGTGAAGTTCAGACCAATCTCGGTTATCGTATTCAGTTCAACAGCGCAATCGGCCCCTACAAGGGCGGTCTTCGCTTCCACAGGGCAGTTACCCCGTCGATGCTCAAGTTCCTCGGTTTCGAGCAGACCTTCAAGAATGCTCTTACCACCCTTCCCATGGGCGGAGCCAAGGGCGGCAGCGACTTCGACCCCAAAGGCAAGTCAAACGACGAAATCATGCGCTTCTGCCAGGCCTTCATGCTTGAGCTCTGGAACTGCATCGGCCCCGATCAGGATATTCCAGCCGGCGACGTTGGCGTAGGCGGCCGTGAAATCGGTTATCTCTACGGAATGTACAAGAAGCTCGCCCGCCAGTACAATACCGGCGTGCTTACCGGAAAGGGAAGCACCTGGGGCGGCTCCATCCTCCGTCCTGAGGCAACAGGTTTCGGTGCCCTCTACTTCACCCATCACCTTCTCGAGAAGGCCGGCATCGACATCAAGGGAAAGAAAGTCGCAGTTTCCGGTTTCGGCAACGTAGCCTGGGGCGCCTGCATCAAGGCCACTGAGCTCGGCGCCAAGGTCGTGGCCATTTCCGGCCCCGACGGCGTCTGCCATATCCCCGACGGCATTACCCCGGAGATGATTGACTATATGCTCGTGATGCGTGCTTCCAACCGCGACAAAGTGGAAGACATGGCTACCAAATTCTCCGAAAAGGCAAAGTTCACCCCCGGCAAAAAGAGTTGGAGCATCCCCGTGGATATCGCCCTCCCTTGCGCCTTCCAGAACGAGCTTTCCGAGGACGACGCCAAGGAACTCAAGGCCAACGGCTGCATCTGCTGCTGCGAGGTCTCCAATATGGGTTGCCAGCCCGGAGCTATCCACTTCTTCCAGCATAACGGCATCCTCTTCGCTCCCGGAAAGGCAGTTAATGCAGGCGGTGTAGCCACCAGCGGCCTCGAGATGACACAGAATGCCGAGCATATCTCCTGGAGCGGCAAGGAAGTCGACGACAAACTGCACTTCATCATGAAGTCGATTCACGAGCAGTGTGTCAAATTCGGCACCCAGCCCGACGGTCACATTGACTACGTCAAGGGCGCAAACATCGCAGGATTTATGAAAGTTGCCCAGGCTATGCTTGAGCAGGGAACAATCTAACCTAAGAATAATGGCTAATTCTAAGTTCAATTTTAAATTCGGTGTCCTTCTGCCAATAGTGCTGTTGGTCACCGTTTTTCTTGTAGCAGTTCCGGTTGAATTTTTCGGAATTGCCGACCTTACGGTCGTTCAGCAGCGTGTTATCGCACTCTTTGTTTTCGCTGCTCTTATGTGGATGTTCGAGATTATCCCGAACTGGACTACATCCATTCTTATCATTGTTCTGTCTTTGCTGACGGTTTCCGATAAAGGTATCGGCTTCCTCTGCAAACCTGAATATGGCTCGCTCGTTGGTTACAAGAGCCTTATGTCATCCTTCGCGGATCCCGTAGTGATGCTCTTCCTCGGCGGCTTCGTACTCGCCATCATGGCTGAGAAATACGGCCTCGACGTTACACTGGCCCGCTATCTTCTGAAGCCTTTCGGAACGAAGCCCAAGATGGTTCTCCTCGGCTTCCTCGTGGTGATTGCCGTATTCTCGATGTTCATGAGCAATACAGCTACCGCTGCAATGATGCTTGCCTTCCTGGCTCCCGTCCTTGCAGTTCTGCCTTCAGATGACAAAGGAAAGGTCGGTCTGGCGCTTGCAATTCCGATTGCCGCCAACCTTGGTGGTATCGGAACACCCATCGGAACCCCTCCTAACGCTACTGCAGTGAAGTTCCTCGCAGAAGCCGGTTACGAGGTATCCTTCGTCGAATGGATGGTCCGTATGGTGCCTTTCGTGGTTATTATGATTCTCGTGGCCTGGGTGCTTCTCCAGTTCTTCTTCCCCTTCAAGAGCGATAAAGTCGTCCTTGAAATTCCTGAACACAAGAGAGAAAAGCACTGGAAGTCGGTAGTAGTATGGTGCACCTTCATTGGAACCATCCTCCTCTGGGCTTCTGAATCCCTTACCGGAATCAACTCGAATGTAGTTGCCCTAATTCCTCTTGGAGTATTCACATGTACCGGAATTTTCACCAAGGATGATATCAAGGAGATTAACTGGAGCGTTCTCTGGTTAGTGGCGGGAGGTTTCGCACTCGGCGCCTGCCTCCAGGGCACTGGCCTTGCAAAGGTACTCATCAACGCCATCCCCTTCGGCTCGATGTCGGTAGTGATTGTACTTATGGTGGCCGGTTTTGTCTGCTACTTCCTTTCCAATTTCATCAGCAACTCCGCCACTGCTGCCCTCCTCATCCCGATTCTTATCGTGGTCGCGAGCGGTATGGCCGACCCGGAAGCAGCCAGCCATGATTCCTTCTTCGCCCTTGGCGGCACTCATGCAATGATTTCCTTCATCGCTGTCTGCGCCTCCATCGCCATGCTCTTCCCGATTTCCACTCCTCCAAATGCCATCGCGGCATCGACCGGTCTTGTGGAGACAAAGCAAATGGCAAAGGTCGGAATCATCGTCGGTGTAATCGGATTTATCCTCGGATTCTTCTGGCTCACCACGCTCTTCCCTTTTAACATTGCTCAGTAAGTTTACTTTCAGCAGCTTATACCTATGAAAAAACTATTCTTTACCCTTGTTTCCCTGGCTCTGCTTTCAACTGTTGCTGCCTATGCCCAGGACGAAACCCCTGCAAAGTTTAAACTCTACGGCTTCATCCGTAATTATGCCATCTTCGACTCCCGCGCCGTGATGGCAGGTACTGAAGACCTTTATTTCTATATGCCTAAGGACGAAAGCGGCGATCCTGACAAAAACGCTACGCCCTCGTTCCGTTTCCTTTCCCTTACCACACGTCTCGGACTCGATGTTTCCGGATATAAAATCGGAGATATGAACGTTTCCGGTAAGGTTGAGGCTGACTTTTACTGCAAGAGCGGCTCCGTGGCCATTCTCAGGCTCCGTCAGGCTTTCATTACCCTCGGATGGAACGGCCTTGGCAAGAAGGGTACAAACTCTCTGGCTCTCAACATCGGCCAGACCTGGCATCCTATGGCTGCCGATATGCCTCATATCGTCAACCTCGAGACAGGCGCTCCCTTCAATCCTTTCAACCGTTCTCCTCAGGTGATGGCGCATTACACCTTTGATAACAGGATTACCCTTACCGGAGGCTTCCTATATAATATGCAGTATCTGCCCGTCGGCCCGAAGTCTTTCAGCGATATGACGGTTACCAAATCTGCAGATTATATGAAGTACGGTCTTCTCCCTGAGCTTTACTTCGGAGTTACCGTAAAGCCCACCAAGAGATTCCTCGTAAAGGCCGGTGCCAATCTTCTTAGCATCAAGCCTCGCTGGATTGACGGAGAAGGAAACAAACTCAGCGACCGTCTGACCACCGTTTCGCCCTTCATCTATATGCAGTATACCGGCAAGAACGGCTTCCAGATCAAGGCCAAGTCTGTTCTGGCCCAGGCGGGGGAGCATATGAATCTTCTCTCCGGATATGGTGTAAGTCAGTTAAATTCTGACGGCAGCTACGAGTATACTCCGATGCGCAGCTCTGTTTCCTTCATTTCCGCCCAGTACGGAAAGAAGTGGCAGGTGATGGGTATGGCAGGCTATGTCCGCCTTCTCGGAACCGCTGAAGATCTGATTGACCCCGACAGCTTGTACTGGTTCAACACCAGCGGTGCCAGCAACTTCCGCCAGATGCTTCGCTTTACTCCGACCATCGCTTACAACCTCGGCAAGCTCACCCTTGCTCTGGAGTACAACTTCACCACCGTACAGTTCGGCAAGAACATGGATGAAAAGGGCCTCGTGCAGGACGACCTCCACTGGACCCCCAACCACCGCATCCTCGCCATGGTCAAATTCAACCTGTAAATCTTCCCTACTGGATAAATCAATCAATAATTGCCGGAAGCCATCCCGCTCCCGGCAATTATTATATTCTCCATCCTCCAGTGCAAATATATGCCTCTATTGCACTGTACGAAACGAGATTCACCTTCTGCAGTGCAATAACCCAGGTATTTTGCACTGCAGAGCACGAACACGCCCGTCTGCAGTGCAAAACACCCCCTTTTTTGTCCTGCAGAGCATAAGAATCGTAAAAAGATGACTTCGGGTAAATTGAATGGATTCAGTTATTGACTATATTTTGCAAACTGAAACTAAGGAATGTATAATTAATTGTAGAATATAAAAAATGTAGTATTTTTGCTGTGTCCGTGATACGGAATACACAAACGTTTGCAGATATGGTTAGTTCAAATTCTGCCTCATTTGACCACGAGGAGTTATTACTTTGCAAGTGCGGCGACCCAAGTCATTGCGCCGTGATTAGATACGACAACACCGACAAGGATGTTGAGCTGATTGTTTTTCTTGCCAGGCCCTGTTTTTGGAGACGAATTCTTCATGCATGCAAGTACATTTTTGGTAGCAGGTCTATTTATGGCGACTTTGATTCGATTTTATTGCGTCCGCAAGATGCCATGAAACTCCAGAAGGTCGTCGATCACCTGAATAAATAGTAAAACTGGAAACTTCTTTGTCAGAGTATGGTTGCACTTCTTGGAGACGTTGATGCCGGTTTCGGAATCATTCTATTGATTATCTTCCTGTTCTTCCTTGTCAGGATGATATTCTCAGGTGGAGGGGGATATGGCACTGGAGCATCATGGGACAGCAGATGTAAGTTGATATACGAAGAAGCTTTAAAAGATCCAAATCGGGCATGGGATATTAGACATGCACGTGAAATGTTTGATAGCCTTAACATAAAAGAGCAGGAACAAGTTTTAAGCATTAGCAGAGAAATGATAGACCCGATAAGAATCGGAAAAACTCTTTTTTATCAATGTCATGTTATGTTAATCAGGGGTATCTGGCTCGCCGACAAGAAAGAGGAAGAGAAAATGGCGAGAGACGGAAAAAGAATTCGAAGGAAGTTAGGTGAGTAATTCATATTTGAACAATTTGGCATTGCGCAGCTTTTGCCTTTTCGTCCTTTATGGCCGCCATTTGGCGGCTATTTTTGTGCAATAAAGCACTAAATTCATGGGCAAGCAAATCAAAGACGAAGCTCTGACTGACTCTAGAAAGAACATAAAAATCGTAAAAAAATCATAAGAATTGTAAAAAGATGATTTCGGGCAAATTGGGTGAATTCAGTATTTGACTATGTTTGGCAAAACTGAAGAAAGATGAGACCTATAACTAACACCCAATGGCAAGTTGAATCCCTATTTAATCAATCTGCTCCATTTATCCACCTTTATACCTCACCAATCGAAAACGGTACCCTTGTTGACAATGACGACGACAGGTCCTTTTTATTGAATCAAGTGGCCATCCTTTCCTATAATCTGGATACAGAAGTTATGGCATACGCTCTTATGAGCAATCATCTTCACTTGATTCTGAGGACAGGAGAAAGTGGAGGAGGACTGTTCTTTGATGAGTGGATTAAAGGTATATCTCGTTATCTTTCATATAGGGGAAAGGGCCAATATTTAAAGCTTATAAAGAGCGGTATTAACCCAATAACATCGCTTAGGCAATTTAGGGACGAGGTGGCGTATGTTGTCAGGAATCCATTCGTGGTTAGGCAGGATATCAACTTGCTGTCATATCGTTGGTGCAGTGGATATTTGTATTTCAATGAGTTATTTAATAGAAACGAAGGGAAAGCCGCTGGGGCACTTACGTATAGAGAAAGACGTGCTGTAATACATAGTTCTGAAAAAGCTATTCCGGATGCATTGAGAGTAGAAGGTCGCCTTATCTTGCCTGAAAGTTTCGTGAACTACCGTCTTACGGAGCGCCTGTTTGGCTCCGCAAGACAATTTCTTATGTCGGTTTTAAAAAATGTAGAGGCACAGATTGAATTGGCAAAATCATATGGAGAAATAATGCCGGTTTCCGACGATGAATTGTTTGTCTTATCGCGCAGAATGTGCGAAAGCAAATTCGGAATTCAATCACCTAAAGAGCTGGATATAGTTAAGAAGAAGCAACTAGCCGTATATCTTAGAAACCTCTATCATGCTTCAAACGGACAGCTCGCCAGGATGACCGGACTTCCCATAGAAATTATTAATGACATGTACCCGATGTCTGCCAAATCCTCCGGTGCAAAATAGGCTTAATTTGCACTGCACTACGGATGATTGTCCGTCAAAAGTGCAATAACCCAGGTATTTTGCACTGCAGAGCACATACACAACCGTCTGCAGTGCAAAACACCGCCTTCTTCGTCCTGCAGAGCACAAGAATCGTAAAAAGATGATTTCGGGTAAATTGAATGGATTCAGTTACTGACTATATTTTGCAAACTGAAGAGAAAGAATGTATAAAAAATTGTAGTATACAAAAAAATTATAGTATTTTTGTCCCGTTGTAAATATGAAAACATCTTTAATTACAATTGAAGTTTCAGAGAAAGAGTTTGACCTTATTGCAGCGATTCGCAACTACGTTAAAAGCTATCCTGATGGATACCCTGAACTTCTGGATTATGCGCAGAGATTATTTGATGACTTGACGTATCCTTTTGAAACGGAGGATTAAACAGAATACAAATCAAACCACTATGGAAATAATAATGAAAGCAGGCGACCGGGCTCAAGTCGTAGATGTTAAAAAACAGCTCTCCGATATTTATATGAAAATCACCTGGAGGGAAATAGCGAATGACTATTTTCAAAAGTCTCCGTCATGGTTCTATCATAAACTTGATGGAATCGACGGAAATGGTGGCCGTGGAGGCTTTACCAAGGAGGAACTTCAGACGTTGAAGAACGCTCTCATCGATCTCTCATACCGTATTCAAGCCGCAGCAAATCGCCTATAATAGATGGATGGTCGTCCCGACGAAAATGGCCTGCTATTTCTAGCAGGGAAGGGTCCGGAGGGCGTAGCCCGACCCAGGGGAGCTCGAGGGGGTACGCCACCTCGGTCATTAACTGGTCGTCCCGACGAAAATGGCCTGCTATTTCTAGCAGGCCATTTTCTGTCGGGATGATCCGACTCGAACGGACGACCCCTACGTCCCGAACGTAGTACGCTACCAACTGCGCTACATCCCGATCTGGTAAAAAAAGAACTGCCCGGGAAGCAGTTCTCCTTAAATATCTTTCTTTATGAAAGTTTGCCGATGTAAACTGCGATACCGCTCTTGAGGTTAGCCGCCTTGTTCTTGTGGATAACACCCATCTTGGCGAGCTTGTCGATCATTGAATAGACCTTGGGAGCGTTCTCCTCGGCTGCTTTTTTATCGGTGGTAGTACGGATTGCA
>JAFSPG010000018.1 GCA_017443025.1 Bacteroidales bacterium
GCCAGAAGAAAGAAGGAACCGAGGTCGAATTCAAGTCGGCACTCGGCGGTTTCCCGGGGAGTTTCTGGGAGACTTATTCTGCTTTTGCAAATACGAAGGGTGGTGTGATTGTGCTTGGCGTGAAGGAGAAGAATCATCGCTTCACTCCAGATGGGTTCACGGATGAGCAGGTGGACAAGTATAAGAAGACGTTCTGGGATTGCGCCAATAACAAGGGCAAGGTAAGCCATTGTCTTCTAATGGATAAGGATGTGATTGAGGGAGAACTTGACGGAAAGAAGGTTCTGGTATTTGTCATTCCTCGCGCTCCATTTGATGTGAAGCCGGTTTATATCAACGGGAATCCGAATCAGGCGTTTAAGCGTAACCACGAGGGTGATTATCTCTGCACAAAGGATGAAATCAGCCGGATGTTTGCCGATGCGATGGTTCTTACCAATCCGCAGGACAGTCGTATCCTGAAGAACTTTACGTTGGAACGTGATTTTGACCAAACCACCATCCGACAGTATCGGCAGTTGTTCCAGATACGACATGAAGGTCATGCGTGGAATGATTTGGGCGATCTAGAATTCCTGCAGCGACTTGGTGGCTATCGTGTGGACCAGGAGTCTGGTGAGAAGGGCTTTACGCTGGCTGGCGTGCTGATGTTCGGTACAGAACTGGCGATTATGGGCGTGATGCCCAGGTATTTCGTGGATTTCCGGGAGAAGCTGAGCAGTGATCCGAACATCCGTTGGACAGACCGTGTCTATCCGGACGGTATGTGGGAGCCGAATCTTTATCAGTTCTATCGTCGTGTTCTGCCCAAGCTTTTCCTTGCATTACCGACTCCATTCCAAATGGAGGGCGTGTATCGCCAAGATGAGACCACAGCTCATAAGGCCGTCAGAGAGGCATTGGTGAACTGCATTGTCCACGCATCGACACGTCTTTACGAAGGTCCTGTCATTGAACGTTATCCTGACCGGCTGTATTTCTCGAATCCGGGAACGATGCTCGTGAGCGTAGAGGACTTCTTCGAAGGCGGCCATAGCATTTGCCGCAACTCGGCACTTCACAAGATGTTTGAGATGATTGGCGGCGGCGAACGTGCTGGCAGCGGTGCCGATACCATAAAGAAAGGCTGGGCCGATAACAAGTGGCCAGCGCCTGAAATCAAGGAACACTTCGGTCAGAATGATGACCGGGTGGAGCTGACATTGTGGTTAGGTCAGTCCACCAGTTTACCAGGAAAGGAGACTGAAAGTGAACTGAAAAGTAGACAGAAAAGTGGACTGAAAATTGTTGAGTTGATGCGCAAGAATCCAAGCATCACCATAGCGGAACTTGTAGCCGAATTGGGGATGTCACGGAGTGGCGTTAATAAGCAAATCGCCAAACTAAAAGCGGAGGGTGTTATTGAGCGTGAGGGGCCAGATAAAGGCGGTTATTGGCTTGTGATAGATAAATGACAGCGTCCCGTCCCAGGGGAATGAAGACGTGAAATCGCCATATATTAAGGGTAAAGGTCTTCAATATTGTTGATATTCTTGAGAATCCGCTCTAAATCGGCTTTTCGGAATCATACTGCTTCATATATCAATATTTTATCCTCGTCGGCTGTTTTACGGGCAAAATCTTCCAGACATCTGTCTTCTATCAAATAGACTGTCTTGTTCGTGGATTTTTCAATCCTTGTCTGAATCTTCAAGAAGCCTATCATTGTTAAATCGTTGGGGGCCATTTCGACGAGCAAATCTATACTCATTTGCGCGCCAAAACTGTCGCGCAGGCAGCTTAATCAAGTGGAAGGAAAAGAAGATATGTGCGGAATTACGGGGAGATTTTGTTATATTTGCGGATTGTACGAAAAAATTGAAAGAAATGGCAATACAGCAGTTTAGCGAACAGGAATTGCTCCGCAGGGAGTCGATGAAGCAGTTGAGGGAACTTGGTATCGAGCCGTATCCGGCGCCACTTTATCCGGTGAATGCCACCGCGGCGTCGATTGCTGAGCAGTATAAACCGGAGGAGAACAACTTGCAGGATGTCTGCATCGCGGGGCGTATCATGTCGCGCCGCATCATGGGCGCGGCTTCGTTCATGGAGCTGCAGGATGAGACCGGCAGGATTCAGGTTTACGTCAAGCGCGACGAAATCTGCCCCGGTGAGGATAAGACGATGTACAATACTGTCTTCAAAAAACTCCTCGATATCGGAGATATCATCGGCATAAAGGGCTTCGCATTCATCACCCAGACAGGCCAGCTTTCGGTTCATGCCAAGGAACTGACTGTGCTGAGCAAGTCGCTGAAGGTGCTGCCTATCGTCAAGACTGACGCCGACGGGACCGTCCATGACGGCTTCGCCGACCCTGAACTTCGCTATCGCCAGAGGTATGTTGACCTCATCGTCAATCCGCAGGTGAAGGATGTTTTCGTGAAGAGATCCAAAATCATCGCCACGATGCGCGAGTACTTCAATGCCGCCGGTTGCCTCGAGGTTGAGACTCCTATCCTCCAGTCCATCCCCGGTGGTGCGACTGCCCGTCCTTTCATCACCCATCATAACGCCCTCGACATTCCGCTGTATATGCGAATCGCCAATGAGCTTTATCTCAAGAGGCTGATTGTGGGAGGTTTCCCGGGGGTTTATGAGTTTGCCAAGGATTTCCGCAACGAGGGTATGGACAAGACTCATAATCCGGAATTCACCTGCATGGAAATCTACGTTGCCTACAAGGATTATATCTGGATGATGGAGTTTGTGGAGAAGATGCTGGAGAAGGTCTCTACGGCCGTGAACGGCACCACTAAGGTGACCATCGCCGGCAACGAGGTGGATTTCAAGGCTCCTTACCGCAGAATAGGCATTCTCGATGCCATTAAGGAATATGCGGGTGTAGATGTGGCCGGGATGGGAGTTGACGAACTTCGCGGCGTGTGCAAGAAGCTCAATGTGGAGATTACTCCTTCGATGGGCGTAGGCAAGCTGATTGATGCCATCTTCGGCGAATATTGCGAGAAGAATTTCGTCCAGCCGACATTCGTTATCGATTATCCCGTGGAGATGTCGCCGCTGACAAAGCGCCATCGCTCGAATCCTGCTCTTACCGAGAGGTTCGAGCTCTTCGTGTGCGGCAAGGAGCTGGCGAATGCATATTCCGAGCTCAACGACCCTGTTGACCAGCTCGAGCGCTTCGAGGACCAGGCCAAGCTCAAGGCCGGCGGAGATGATGAAGCGATGTTCATCGACTACGACTTCGTGCGTGCCCTTGAATACGGTATGCCTCCGACTTCAGGTCTCGGTATGGGTATCGACCGTCTGACGATGTTCATGACGGGCCAGACTACCATCCAGGATGTTCTCTTCTTCCCTCAGATGCGTCCGGAGAAGACCGTTCGCAAGGAAGAGGCTGAGTCATAATTAATTCTCCCCCGTCATGAGGGAACTTATCACATCGGCACAGAATCCTAAGATAAAGGAGCTTCTTGCGTTGCAGGAGAAATCCCGCCTGAGACGCAAGGAGGGGCTCTTCGTGCTGGAGGGCCGGAGGGAGCTTGAGCGCTGCGTCGCGGCCGGCATGAAGGTGCGCACGCTGTTCGTGTGCCCGGAAATTTTTGGTCTTGCGGAGAACGACGCCGGACCATTGGCCCTGTCAGGTGTGCCAAAATTTGCGCCACCTGGCGGGAAAAGGCCGGAAATCCCGGCAGGTGGGTCAGAAAATGTACCACCTGACAGGATGGCCCTCGGGGATGGCAGCTCCGCGACGCCGATCCTCCCCACTCCGTGGGTCCCCTCCCTTTTCGGGAGCCAAAGTCGGCTTTCGCGGACTGCCAACCCCGAGGCAGGGCTCGAATTGACTCCAGAATCGTCCTCCGATTTGGGCACAGCGGTGTTCGAGGTGAGTGCGGCGGTGTATGAGAAGATTGCGTACCGCGGCGGGACGGAAGGAGTGATGGCGATTGTGGAGACGCCGGAGCTCGGGCTCGAACGGCTGAATCTTCCGGAGAAGCCGCTCGTGGTGGTGCTGGAAGCCGTCGAGAAGCCCGGCAATCTCGGCGCCGTGCTTCGCTCGGCCGATGCTGCCGGAGCCGACGCCGTGATAGTCTGCGACGAGTTGGCGGATGTCTTTAATCCGAATGTCATCAGGGCTTCGACCGGGGCGGTGTTCTCCGTGCCGGTTGCCGTGGCTTCTTCCGAAGAAGCGATAGACTTCCTCAAGAAAAATAATATCCGCATCCTGACCGCACAGTTGCAAGATTCGGTGCTATATTACGATTCGCCCATGACAGGCGGAACGGCCATAGTGATGGGAACCGAGGATAAGGGGCTTTCCGATATCTGGAGAGAGGCCGCCGATGAGCATATCAGGATTCCTATGCTCGGGGTAGCGGACTCGCTGAATGTTTCGGTGTCGGCGGCGATTCTGCTTTTCGAGGCCGTGAGGCAGCGCCGGGGAGATGCCCGATCAGGTCGGGCATGACGGACAAGAGTAGGGCCTGTCGGACAAGAGTAGGGCATGACGGAGAGGAGGGAACGGAAAGGAAAATATGAAAAGATATGGGTTAATAGGGCGTGATATCCGCCGGTCGGGAAGTCCGGAACTGTTCCGGGCAGCCTATGGCGGTAAGTGGCCTTATGACCTGCTGGAGGGTGATGAATTCGAGCCTCTCTGGAAAACATTCCTGAACGGATACGACGGAGTAAATATCACAACCCCATATAAAGAGGCTGCTTTCGGGCAGATTCTGGCGCTGGCTAAAGACGGGCTCGGAACGATTTCCGGGCCGGCTCTCCGCTGCGGAGCAGTAAATATCGCCGTAAAGGCCGAAGACGGAAGAATCTCCGGAGAAAATTCTGATTTCCAAGCAGTTATTCTTTGTATTGCAGAAGCTGTATTCCCTGGAATTACCTCTGAATTCACAGAAACTTTCGGGCCATGCGACGCGGTTAAAAAAGTTCACCAGTTCTTCCTCGCGAAAGGTAAAGAAAAACTGCTCGGAACGTATGAAGCAGCCGGAGATACAGCAAAGAATATCAAAGCCCTGGTGATAGGATGTGGAGGGGCCGGGAAGGCGGCGGCGGTGGCAGCCGCGGAGCTGGGCTGCACCGTAACGCTCGCCAACCGCACGATGGAACGCGCGGCTCTATTCGCCCTCGATGTGCCGGAATACCGCTTTGCAGTGTGCCCGACGGCCCTGCTCGGCGCGGCAGTCCGCAACTCCGACATAATAATCTATACCGCTTCAGGCCCTATTGATGAAATTACGCGGCTCGGCAAGGACGACTTTATCGCCGCCTCGGGACGCGGGCCGAAAATCATACTTGAGGCGAATTATTTCAGCCCGGTCTTCAACGGAAAACTCCTTGAAGAGGTCCTTGAAGCCGGAGCGACATACATCGGCGGCCAGGAATGGCTCCGTGCACAGGCAGTGGCCGGATATCCAATCCTTACCGGAGAAAAGACATATTTAGATTGAACAGAACACGAAATATGAAAAAGATTCTTACTCTCATAGCCGTGGCAGTTTCTTCAGCATCCGCTTTTTCGCAGACGCTGAAGCTGGAAATCGACGCCCCGTTCAAGTATTACTTCGACAACCGCGAAATGACATCGAAGGGCGAAGCTCTCGGCAGCCCGTCAAAGACGCTCCACTCCGCCTCCATAATGCCGGCCGTTGGAATAAGTTTCCAGCAGAACGAGAGCATCAGCCACCGCCTTATGGTAGGTGCTGATTTCGTCCACGACATGGGCGAACAGAGCTGGAAAGATGTTTTCAGCGAGGCGCTGGCGTATTACAATCTCAAAATCACCACCGATAAAGGCACCTTCGAAGGAGCCGCCGGTATATACCCTACCTCTATGCAGGAGGGATATTATTCGGACCTTTTTTACTCGGATGAAGCTGTTCTGACCGACCATCTTTATGAGGGCGTCATCTTAAAATGGAAATCCGAAAAACTGTTTGCAGAACTCGGCTGCGACTGGATGGGGAAACTCGGCTACGAGCGCAGGGAACGCTTTCAGATCTTCACTGCCGGAGAGTGGCGGGCAAAGCCCTGGCTCAGTCTCGGCTGGACCGGCAGTTTCTACCACTACGCCTGCTCCGAACTTGCTCCCGAAGTCGTTGACAATCACCTCTTCGAACCCTGGGCCAAAATTGGGCTCCCGGAGGGACGCGGAGCCTGGCAGGAGCTGTCGCTTAGGGCCGGTTTTATGGCAGGCTATCAGCGCAACCGTGAACTATCGAAGAAAGTGATCAATCCCCTTGGAGGAGAATTCGAGGTAACGGCAAAGCGCTGGAACATAATGCTTAAGAACACTTCTTACTTCGGCGACAACCAGATGCCTTTCTATGATATGGTGGATCCTTCCGGCGCCGTTTACGGCTCCGCCCTTTACTTCGGCACTCCTTTCTACCGCGGCTTTTACAATCGCGCTGAAATAGCCTGGACTCCCCACATCGCAGACTTCCTGAACATAAAGGCCGGCGCCCGTCTCCACTTCGGCAAAGACGGCTTCCTCGGCTGGCAACAGGTCCTGACACTCAGCTTCAACTTAGGAAATCTTTGTCGAACGAAATAACATTGCTTTTGTCAAATATTTTGTGTATCTTGGCGTGTTAAAACGTTGATTATTATTTTTAACACAGATAAGATATGTCACTGAACAAAGTAATGCTGATCGGTAACGTGGGCCAGGACCCTTCCGTACGTTACCTTGACAATGGAACCCAAAACGGCCAGACCTCCAAGGTGGCCTCTTTCACCCTCGCCACGACTGAACGTTACCGCGACCGTAACGGTACTTCTCAGGAGAACACCGAGTGGCACAACATCGTCGTATGGCGCGGCCTCGCCGACACCGTCGAGCGTTTCGTACGCAAAGGCTCGCAGCTCTACATCGAAGGCCGCCTGAGAACCCGCTCCTGGAACGACCAGACAGGCAACAAGCGTTTTACCACCGAGATTGTAGCCGACAACATCCAGCTTCTTGGCAAACGCGGCGACCGCGAGGATGCCCCTGAACAGGGCGGATATCAAGCCCAGCCTGCAGCAGGCGGCTATGCTCCCGCCGGCTTCCAGCCCAAGGCTGCACCCGCACCCGTCGACCTCCCTACTCCAGGTGAAGGCGACTCCGACGATCTCCCGTTCTAATAATTTAAAGGCGATTTAAACACTTCGGCATTTTTACGATGGGAAGTAAGGTAGACGTAGTCCTCGGACTCCAGTGGGGAGATGAGGGCAAAGGAAAAATCGTGGACGTACTCGCCGGGCGATATAAGACCGTAGCCCGTTTTCAGGGCGGGCCAAACGCCGGGCACTCGCTTCATTTTGACGGACAGTCCTTCGTGGTCCGCAGCATTCCCTCGGGAATCTTCCGCGAAGGTACCGTCAACCTGATTGGCAGCGGTGTCGTACTCGACCCGATATCCTTTGCCGCAGAATGCGATAATGTCAGAAATCTGGGCATAGAGCCAGAAAGCAAAATCGTCATCTCCCGTAAAATCCATCTGATACTCCCCACCCACCGCCTTCTTGACGCAGCCCGCGAGACTGCCGCAGGCAAGGCTAAAATCGGCTCCACGCTCAAGGGAATCGGGCCTGCATACTCCGATAAAACCGGCCGCAAGGGCCTGAGGGTGGGAGATATAGAGAGTCAGGGCTTCGCCGAGAAGTTCAAAGCCCTTAAAGCGGCTCATATCGCCGAAGTCAAGCGCATGAATCTCGAAGGATTCGATGAGGTTATCGCCAAGGCGGAGGCCGAAGAGAAAACCTTCTTCGAGTGCATAGAAAAACTCAGGAAGTTCAGCTTCGTGGACTGTGAGTTTTTCGTCAACGACACCCTTCAGAAGCACGATATCCTCGCCGAGGGCGCCCAAGGTTCAATGCTGGACGTCGACCACGGCTCCTATCCCTTCGTCACTTCGTCGAATACTACCTGCGGCGGCGTATGCACTGGCCTCGGCGTAGCCCCGGGCCGAATTGGTAAGGTTTACGGAATCTTCAAGGCATACTGCACCCGCGTCGGCAGCGGGCCGTTTCCGACCGAACTCTTTGATGCCACTGGCGAAAGGATTCGCCAGATTGGCCACGAGTTCGGCGCCGTCACCGGCCGGCCGCGCCGCTGCGGCTGGCTCGACCTCGTAGCCCTCAGGTATGCAGTCATAGTCAATGGAGTCACCGACCTCATAATGATGAAGTCCGACTGTCTGGATTCATTCCCGACAATCAAGGCCTGCGTGGCGTACAATATAGGAGGAAAAGAGACCGACCGCTTCCCCTTCGACATCTCTCCGGAGGCGATTACTCCCGTGTACCACGAGTTCCCGGGCTGGCAGAAAGACCTTAGCGGAATTCGAAGCGAAGATGAGTTGCCGAAGGCCTTCAAGGATTATATCGCCTTCATCGAGGATTACCTCGGAGTAAGGGTAAGCATACTGTCCGTCGGCCCCGACCGTGATGCAAACATCGAGCGGCATACACCTTAATATAATTATATGAGAAAACTCTCCCTTATCATCCTGCTCGCGGCGGCATTTGCCCGCTGCTCCGGAAGCGGGGCGCCTCAGTGTACCCCCTACGACGCAAAAAAGACACTCACCGACGAAAAAATGGAGTGGTTCGACGATGCGAAACTTGGAATTTTCATCCACTGGGGAATATATGCGGTCGATGGCGTAGGAGAGAGCTGGTCCTTCTTCAACAAACATATTTCCCATAAGGATTATATGGCTCAGGCAGAGCGCTTTACGGCCTCCCGGTACGAGCCTGAAGAATGGGCGGATCTTATTGCAAGAAGCGGGGCCAAATACACCGTCATCACCTCCAAACACCACGACGGAGTAGCCCTTTGGGATACTCGCGCGGACAAGAAAAGCATCCCGGAACTATCCCCCGCCTGCCGCGACGTCCTTACGCCGTTCGTGGATGCCGTAAAGGCCAAAGGACTTAAACTCGGCCTTTATTATTCCCTTATTGACTGGTCCCATCCCGATTATCCGAACTACGAGCGCGACGGAGTGCCGAGATATGAAATCCCGGAAGACCCGGCCAGATGGCAGAAATTCCTGGACTTCGACAACGCCCAGCTGAACGAGCTTATCGAGGCTTATAACCCCGACCTCTGGTGGTTTGACGGCGACTGGGAACAGAGCGCAGAAACCTGGAAGGCCGGTGAGCTGACAGCCAAGCTGCGCAAACGTAATCCAAAGGTCATAATCAATTCACGCATACAGGGTTACGGCGATTACGGAACACCCGAAATAGGAGTCCCCGTCGTCCGTCCGGCCGACCGTTACTGGGAGCTTTGCTATACGATCAACGACTCCTGGGGATTCCAGCACAGAGACGTCAATTTCAAGAGCCCGATGATGGTTCTGAAGACTCTTGTGGACTGCATCAGCAACGGCGGAAATCTGCTCCTTGACATCGGTCCGAGAGAAGACGGAACCATCCCGGCCGAGGAAGTTGAAGTACTCGAAGAACTCGGACGCTGGACCGGTAAACACGCCGAGGCGGTTTACGGCACCCGCGCCGGAATTCCGGGCGAACACGTGAAGGCCTACACCAGCGTCAACTCCACAGCGGACATCCTCTATATCTATCTGACTTACAAGCCTGTAGGCCCGATTGAAATCAAGGGGCTCGTCGACAATATCAAGCGCATCCGCGTAGTCGGTGACGGACGCGAACTCAAGTGGAAAGTTTACAACAAACTCTCCTGGACAGACGTCCCCGGCCTGGTCGAAATCGATGTCCCGGAGTCCGCCCTCGACAGCGCAATAACCGTCCTTGCCGTCGAGACCGACGGCCCCATCCGCCTTTACCGTGGCTCCGGTCAAGTCATGACCATGGGCAACTAACTTCGCTCGTGGCGCGATAATTTCTGATTAATAACGCGATTTCACGATTCGGTCTCCCGGCACTCTGGGAGGCCGAATTTTTTGATTGTTAATTATTTTGTGGAAAAATTTGTAAAAAAGTGGAAGAAAGTGGAAAAATTTATTTACCTTTGTCCCTGCGTGAATGAAAAGATTATAAAATGAACCACTCAGCTTTCATAGGTGATTATAGCGCTAAGGTCGACGACAAAGGAAGACTGGTCTTCCCCTCCGACCTCAAATGCTCAGTTAACGGCGACTCTGAGCCTAAGTTCGTCGTTCACAAAGACATATACCAGGACTGCCTAGAGGTTTATACCTTCGAGGACTGGCAGGAAATGGCAGACAGCGTTCTGAGCAAGCTGGATTTATTCAATCCTACTCACGCAAACTTCTGGAGGAAGTATATGCAGGACAGCGCAGTGGTCTCTCCGGATCCCAAGCTCGGCCGCATACTCATCCCCAACAATCTCAAGGAAATGGTTGGTCTGACCAAGGACGTGATATTTGCGGGTAAAGGATTCAAGATTGAAATCTGGGATGCGGGCAGATACCGCGACCAGGAAATGTCTGTCATCGATTACCAATCTCTCGCCCAAGGCCTTTCTCAGAAGAGATAAGGAGGGCCTCAGATGAGCGACTATCATATCCCCGTGCTGCTTGACAGAAGTGTCGAGGCGCTCATCACCGACCCGTCAGGATTATACATTGATGCTACTTTCGGAGGCGGCGGCCATACCGCAGAAATCCTTTCCCGCCTGACCGGAAAAGGGAGCGTTATTGCCTTCGACCGCGACGCTGATGCGATACTGAACAAACCGGACGACTCTCGTCTACACTTGATACACAATAACTTCCGCTTCGTGCGGAATTATCTGACTCTTCTCGCGCGCGAGGAGGGCCTGCCCGAAAAAGCCTGTGGAGTACTGGCTGACCTTGGTGTCTCTTCACACCAGTTCGACACTCCCGGGCGCGGGTTCTCGTTCAGGTTCGACACTCCGCTGGACATGCGGATGAGCCAGGACGCTCCTGTCAGTGCAGCCGATATCGTAAACACCTACGATGCAGAGTCGCTCTCAAGGATACTTCGCCTCTACGGCGAAGTTCAGGGGGCCGGCAGGATGGCCGGGCTAATTGTTTCCGCGCGTGCGCGCACGCCGCTGCGCACGACGGGCGACCTCGACAAGGCCATCGCGCCGATGCTCCCGAAGCAGGCGGAGCACAAGGCTCTCGCAAAGGTATATCAGGCGCTCCGCATCGAGGTAAACCAGGAGATGCGTGCGCTGGAGAAGTTCCTTGAGGCAATGCCTCACGTAATCGCCCCCGGCGGAAGGCTGGTGGTCATCACCTACCACTCCCTCGAGGACAGGATGGTGAAGAACTTCATCAAGACCGGTAACGTGGACGGAGAAATGAAGAAGGACGTTTTCGGCCGCGCCGAGGTGCCTTTCGAGGCTCTCGACAGAAAGGCAGGGGTGCCTACGGAAGAGGAGATTGCCGGCAACACCCGCGCGCGCAGCGCAAAGTTGAGAACAGCTGTAAAACTTTAGGGTATGAAGTACGTCAAAAAATTTTTTTCAGCGCTCATCGGCGGGTTTAAGGCCATACTGATGGGTCAGCTCCTGCTGAAGCTGAAAATCGAACGTTTCTTCATCCACATCCTCTACACCTTCCTGATGTTCTGGCTTGCCATCCTCTGCAGCATGATGGTCCAGAACACGCTGGTGGAAATTGAAAAGAACAAAGCCATCATCTCCGAGATGAAGATCTACCACGCGCAGAAAACCCTTCAGCTCGTGAAGATGGGAAGGCTCGAAACGGTGGAGCAGCAGCTCTCCCGCCGCGGCTCCAAGGTAGCCAGCCCCGAGAAACCGGCCGTAACGATTGAACAGTAGCCAAAGGCAATGGAAGAGAAGAACACAAAAACCGCCAGAAAGGTTTACATAATCTACCTGCTATATCTCATAGCGGGAGTCGTTCTTCTGCTCAGGCTCATCCAGATACAGCTCACTTACGAGCCCAATCCGAAGCTGAACAAATACTTCCATCCCAAAATCCGGAAAGAAATCCTCAACCCCGACCGCGGAGCCATCCTCTCGCATGACGGCCGTCTCCTGGCGATGTCTCTTCCCTTCTATCAGGTGTACATGGACTGCACCGTAATGAAAGGCAGCTACGCCGAGGACAAGAAAAACGGAGCCCAGAAGGAAGCTCTCTGGATGAGCAAGGCCGACACCCTCTCCCGCGAGCTTGCCGCCCTATACGGCGACCACTCCGCAAAATGGTACTACGAGCTGATAAAGAACGGCCGCGAAAACGGAAGGCAATACGTAAAGATCGGACATATCATCGATTACGACACCCGTAAGAAGGTCAAGTCCTTCCACCTTTTCAACGAGCCGTCCAACAAGGGAGGATACATCGAGGAAGTCATAGACACCCGCCAGTATCCCTACGGAAGCCTTGCAAGAAGGACTATCGGTTACGTAAAGAACAACCGCGAGAGCAACAACATCGGCCTCGAAGGCAAATTCGACTACTGGCTCCACGGCACCGACGGATACTTCTGGACCAAAATCACCGACGGCAACAAGAAGATACAGGATTTCGACAGCACTTCCCGCGCCCCCATGCGCGGATATGACCTCCGCACCACCATCAACATCGACATCCAGGACATCGCCGACAAGGCTATGCGTAACAGCATGAATCTCAATCCCAACATTTACGGCGGATGTATGGTAATCATGGAGGTTGAAACAGGTGCAATCCGGGCGATGGTCAATCTCCTCCGCGACGACAAGACCGGCCACCTCGGCGAAAGCATCAACTTCGCGGTGACCAAGGCCGGCGAACCTGGCTCCGTATTCAAGTCCACCACCTTGATGAGCCTTCTGGAAGATGGTTTCGTGACCATCGACCAGGAAATCCCCAACAACGGCGGACAGGTCCCCGGATACGAGAAGCGTTTCGGCGTCGACAGATACATAACCAACTACGAAAGACGCTCCGACAAGAAGACAATACCGATTCGCCACGCTCTCGAGATTTCATCGAACTACGCCTTCCGTTACCTTGCTCTCAAGTACTACGGAAGCGAGCCCAAGAAGATGATAGAGAAACTCTATCGCTACAAGCTCGGCGACGAGCCGATGGTATTCGACATCGGCGGCCTTGCCTCTCCCGTTCTGCCCAATCCCGAGAACAAGAAATACTGGAGCGACACCGACCTTCCTTCGGTAGCCATCGGCTACACCGTCAAGGAAACGCCACTGCACATCCTCACCTTCTACAACGCCATCGCAAACGGCGGAAGGATGATGAAGCCATATCTGGTTGAGAGCATAGAGCGGGGAGTTACCGTAGAAAAGCAGTTCTACCCCACCGTTCTCAACGGAAGCATCTGCTCCAGAAGAGTGGCCGACACCCTGCGCTCCGCACTCCGCGGAGTAGTAGCCAACCCCAGAGGAACCGGTCACAATGTATTCTTCGATGCCAAACTCCCTGTCGCCGGCAAAACCGGTACGGCCCAGATGGTAATCGAGAAGAAATTCGCCCCGGGCGGAAAACCTGTCCGAGAGGTCAACGGCAAGAGGCAGTACCAGGCTACTTTCGTAGGCTTCTTCCCTTACGACAAACCCAAATACAGCATAATATCCACGATGTACACGGTGCCGGTGGCGGTAAGCGATGCGGTTTACGGCGGAAACAACCCGGCCCGCGCCATCAGGGAGGTGGTGGACAGGCTCTACGCCATGGACCCCACGTTCAGGAGCGAAGTCCGGAAGACCGGCCACGTTCCGACGCTTGAAGACATCAAACAGGCAGACACCCTTGCAATTACAAAGCAGATTGATGAGAACGATAGAGGAAATACTGAGTAAGGCCAGCGACATCACGGCCGATTCCCGTAAAGTGATTCCCGGTGCGGTATTCGTTGCCGTCCCGGGCTTCAGCATCGACGGGCACGACTTCATTGGCGACGCCATTGCCAAGGGCGCCGCTGCAGTCGTATATGAGCGTGACGAAGCACTCGCCGGGCTCGACAAGGGGGACACAGCCTTCTTCAAGGTGGAATCCTCCCGCAGGGCCCTCGCCGAAATGGCCTCGGCCTTCTTCGGCCATCCTTCACGCAAGCTCAAGCTTACGGTCATTACCGGAACAAACGGCAAAACAACTACCGTAACCCTCCTCTACAAGCTGTTCATGGACCTCGGCTACAACTGCGGGCTCCTTTCCACCATCGCCAACTACGTTGGCAAGAAGCAGCTTGAAACGACCAATACCACCTCCGACCCAGTCACCACCAACAGGCTTTTGGCCCAGATGGTTGACGAAGGCTGCGAGTACTGCTTCATGGAGGCCAGCTCAATCGGAATCGAGCAGGACAGGGTAACCGGTCTCGACTTCGACGTAGCCATCTTCTCGAACCTCACCCACGACCATCTCGACTATCACAAGACCTTCGCCGAATATCTCCGCTGCAAGAAACTGCTCTTCGACCGCCTGCCGAAAGAGGCCGTAGCCCTGATAAACACCGACGACAAGAACGGCCCAGTGATGGTACAGAATACAGCGGCAAAGGTTGTCACCTACGCCCTGCAGAGGGCGGCCGACCACCGCTGCAAGATTCTGGAGGAGAGCTTCGACGGAATGTTGCTCCGCATAGACGACACTGATATCTGGACGCGCCTGATTGGCCATCACAATGCATATAACCTCCTGGCCATTTACTCTGCAGCCCTCGCTCTCGGCGCGAACCGCGACGAAGTGCTCGTAGCCCTAAGCCGCCTCGAGTCCGCAAAAGGCCGCCTTGAAGTAATGCACGGCCCGAAGAACATTTCGGTAATTCTCGACTATGCGCACACCCCCGACGCCCTCGACAACGTGCTAAAGACATTGCGAGACATTGCCCCCGGCGAGCAGCTCGTGTGCGTGTTCGGCTGCGGCGGCGACCGCGACCGCAGCAAGCGCCCCGAGATGGCGGCAGTGGCGGAGAAGTACGCCGACCGCATCATCGTAACCTCCGACAACAGCCGCAGTGAGAAGACCGAAGACATCCTGGAAGAAATCCGCGGAGGATTCTCCACAAAAGGCCTGGCTAAGGCGCTTTTCATCGCCGACCGTCGTGAGGCCATACGCACAGCCATAATTACAGCCCCTGAGGGAGCAGCCATACTTCTCGCCGGAAAGGGCCACGAAACATACCAGATTATCGGAAAGGAGAAATTCCATTTCGATGAAAGGGAAATAACCGAAGAGATTTTCAAGAGCTTATGATTTACCATCTGTTCCAAGCACTCCAGGACTGGGATATCCCGGGAGCGGGTTTGATGACATACCTTTCGTTCAGGGCGATGCTGGCTGCAGTACTGTCGATGGCCATCGCGCTGTTCGCAGGCAAAAAGATTATCCGCTTCCTGCAGAAAAAGCAGATAGGAGAGACTATCCGCGACCTCGGGCTCGAAGGCCAGCTAAGCAAGAAAGGCACCCCCACGATGGGCGGAATCATCATAATCATAGCCATTGCCGGAACTGCCCTTCTAATTTGCGACCTTACTAGCATATATGCCCTTCTGTTGATTTTCACCACCCTCTGGTGCGGAGCAATCGGCCTGCGCGACGACTATATCAAGGTTTTCAAGCATAACAAGGAAGGAATGAGCGGCAAGACCAAAATCATCCTCCAGGTTATTCTCGGCCTGATAATAGGCCTCACGGTATGGCAGAGCAACGATATCGTCATCCGCGGCAAGATGGACAGCGAGACCGGAACCGTTTATGTCAACAGCAGCGGCGAACTCTCCCCCAACGCCGACATCATGGTCGAAAACCATCGCTGGTCTGACGTCAACGTCGTTAAAACCACAAAGACCACAATACCCTTCGTAAGCAGCCACGAGTTCGATTACAGGAGTCTTTCTCCCTTCGGAGGCAGCATGGGATGGTATGCCAAGTGGGCCATCTATGTGCTGATGATAGTCTTTGTAATCACGGGCTGCTCGAACGGCACCAACCTCACCGACGGGATGGACGGCCTCGCGGCCGGCACTTCGGCCATAGTAGGCGTGGTGCTCGGCGTCCTGGCCTGGCTCAGCGGCAACATAATCGATTCGCAGTACCTCAACATAATGTACATACCCGGAGCGGGAGAAGTGGCAGTATTCATGTCGGCCTTCGTAGGAGCCCTCATAGGCTTCCTCTGGTACAATTCCTATCCGGCACAGGTCTTTATGGGAGATACGGGCAGCCTTACCATAGGAGGCATCATCGGAGTTTCCGCCATCCTCGTACGAAAGGAGCTTCTGCTCCCCCTGCTGTGCGGGATTTTCTTCGTGGAAAGCCTTTCGGTGATTATCCAAAGATTCTGGTTCAAGCGTACACGTATCAAGTATGGCGAAGGACAAAGGGTATTCAAGATGTCGCCGCTGCATCACCATTTCCAGAAGGAAGGTATTCCGTCGATCATCCAGAAACCCAAAAACGCAATTCCCGAGGCAAAAATCGTAACCCGTTTCTGGATTATAGGCCTTCTCCTCGGAGTCGCGACCTTGGCATTGTTGAAAGTCAGATAATTTTAGAGTAGTCAGATAATGAAGATTGTAGTGTTGGGCGGGGCAGAGAGCGGTGTCGGAGCCGCAGTCCTCGCAAAAGTGAAAGGATTTGACGTTTTCCTCTCAGACAGGGGAACGATAGAGGAAAAATATCTCGAGACCTTGCGCAAATGGGATATTCCCTTCGAGCAGGGCTCTCACAGCGAAGATATTATCCTCGGGGCGGATGAAGTAATCAAGAGCCCCGGTATCCCCTCGTCAGCCCCCATCGTCAGGAAGATAGAAGACAATGGAATTAAAATCATCTCGGAAATCGAGTTTGCAGGCCGCTACGACAAAGCCCGCAAGATCTGCATTACCGGCTCGAACGGCAAGACGACCACCACCTCCCTTATCTACTACCTCCTGCAGCAAGCCGGCCTCAACGTCGGGCTCGGCGGCAATATCGGAATGAGCTACGCATATCAGGTGGCAACTTGCAACTACGACTACTACGTCCTCGAAATCAGCAGCTTCCAACTGGACAACTGCTATGACTTCAGGCCTGATATCGCCATCATCACCAACATCACCCCCGACCACCTCGACCGCTACGACTACAAGATGGAGAATTACGTCCGCGCCAAATTCCGTATTATCCAGAATCTTCGCCCAGAAGACTGCTTCATCTTCGACTCCGACGACGAAATCACCGTAGGCCACCTCAGCAACATCATCACCAAGGCCAAGATGCTGCCTTTCACCCAGAAGGGCGAAGTCGAGCAGGGCGCCTTCCTGAAGGACGACCATATCGTGGTCCGCTACGAACAGGACGAATGCGACCTCTACCTCGAGGAACTTGCCCTCGGCGGAAAACACAATATCTACAACTCGATGGCAGCCGCCCTTGCCGCAAAGGCTTCGGGCATCGACAACAAAGTCATCCGCAATGCCCTCGAGACCTTCCAGCCCATCGAGCACAGGCTTGAGCCGGTGCTCAGCGTAGGCGGAGTTATGTATATCAACGATTCCAAGGCCACAAATGTGGATTCAGCCTGGTACGCCCTTGAGTGCCAGAAGAGCCCGGTAGTGTGGATTGTCGGCGGCAAGGACAAAGGCAACGACTACAGCGTGCTCTACGACCTAGTCCGTGAAAAGGTCAAGGGCATCATCTGCATGGGAGTCGACAACGCCAAGTTGCATCAGTGCTTCGAAAGCATAGTTGGTACCGAAAACATTACCGACGCATTGTCAGCCGAGGAAGCTGTCCGCAAGGCAAGCGAGATGGCCGTCGACGGCGATGTCGTCCTCCTCAGCCCCTGCTGCGCCAGCTTCGACCTCTTCAAGAACTACGAAGACCGCGGAAAGAAATTCAAGGAGGCCGTAAGGAACCTTTAAAACTATCTAAGATGGCAGAGAACAGGAAAACCGGCATTTGGAACATAATCGACCGTATCGAAGGCGACAAGATTATCTGGATGATAGTCCTGATACTTATCGCGTTCTCCATCATCGCCATCTCCTCCTCCACTCCGCTGCTGGCAAAGATGCATCATACCTCGAGGATAAACATCATCTACACTCAGGTGGGCATCGCCATCCTCGGCCTCGGAGTAATACTTTTCTTTTACACCTTCGTGAAGAAAATCGGCGTGCTCAAATGGATTTCGCAGCTGGGATTCTTTGCTTCCTTCCTGCTGCTGACGATGCTGGTGATAAAAATCCGCCTGCCCTTTATCAGAGTCGTCGATACGAATGATGCCGTAAGGGCCCTTTCAGTAATGGGCTTCCAGCTGCACGTGTACGAGTTCAACAAGGTACTGATGATAATGTACATGGCCTGGGCGACGTCAGCCTACAACAGCGGCAAACTCCGCTGGGCCGACTATCTCGCCGAGCGCTACAACTGGCAATTCCTCAAAAACGACCACTGGCGCTTCCTCATATACATTATCCTTCCGGCCATGACCATTACGGCGATGACGTTGCAGGGGAGCAACTCCAGCGCCATGTTCATCTTCCTTGTAATGTTCATGACAATGCTGCTGGGTGGAATAAAATTCAAGAAGCTCCTCCCTTACGGGCTCGCCGGCATACTTCTCGGCCTTACGCTGTTCGGCCTCAACTGGGTTTCCAACGGAAAGATTCTTCCGGGAATGCGCGTAGGCACTGCCATCGAAAGATTCTCCCTGGCGGGGCAGGATCCCGAGGAACAGCTCCTCGCGCTGGATGAAAAGAGCAAGGCCTTCGACGACTTGCTCGACAAAGTCCGCCAGCCCATAGCGGCGAAAGTGGCAATCAGCGAAGGCGGAGTAATAGGGAAAGGCCCGGGCAGAAGCACGCAGAGATATGTAGTGCCCCTGATGTTCGGCGACTATATGTTCAGCTTCATAGTTGAAGAATTCGGCCTTGTAGGGGCCCTTGTGATAATTATTCTATTCGGAAGCCTACTGGCCAGAGGAGCGATACTTGTCAGGAACTGCACCAACACCTTTGCCCAGACGGCCATCGGCGGCCTTGTGGTAATGATATCCGGGCAGGCCCTTATGCATATGATGATAAACGCCGACCTCGGGCCGCTTACCGGACAGACACTGCCGATGATAAGCCACGGAAATTCATCCTTCCTGGCATTCAGCATAGCTTTCGGAATCATCCTGGCCACGAGCCGCATGGTAAAAAAACAGATGGAACAATATGAGCAGCAGCAATAGACCATTGAGAGTGATAATCAGCGGAGGCGGTACCGGCGGGCATATCTTCCCGGCGGTATCTATCGCTAATGCCCTAAAAGAAAACTGCCCCAAAACGGAGATACTTTTCGTAGGTGCGGAGGGCAAGATGGAGATGGAGAAAGTTCCGGCTTCGGGCTATAAAATCGTAGGCCTGCCTATCGCCGGACTCCAGCGTCGGCTCAGCCTGAAAAATATTTGGAACAACCTTAAAGTCCCCTTCAAGGTACTCCAGAGCACCCGTAGGGCCCGCAAGATTCTGAAAGAATTCAAGCCGGATATAGCTGTGGGCGTAGGCGGTTTTGCCAGCGGACCGCTGCTCAAGGCCGCCCAGAAGATGGGTATCCCCACCCTGCTACAGGAGCAGAACGGCTTTGCCGGGCTCACCAACAAGCTGCTCGGAAAGAAAGCCGGATGCATCTGCGTGGCCTATGAGGGAATGGAGAGGTTCTTCCCAGCAGACAAAATCGTGATGACGGGTAATCCTATCCGCTCCGACATCGTCCCCGCAGGGGAAGAACTGATACGCGAAGGCCTCGAGTACTATAAGCTCTGCCCCGGTAAAGACCATATCCTCATAGTAGGCGGAAGCCTTGGCAGCGGCACCCTCAACAAAGCGATGCAGGCCTGGATTAACGCAGGCTGCCCCGGCGGAGAAAATGTGGAGATAATATGGCAGTGCGGCAAGTACTACAAGAAGGGCGTTGATGAATTCATGGAGGCTGCGGCGGCTTCGGGCAAAGACCTGAGCAATATCCACCACAGCGACTTCATAGGAAGGATGGACCTCGCCTACGCGGTAGCGGACGTCGTCATCTCCCGCTCCGGAGCAAGCACGGTATCAGAGCTCTGCGCCGCACACAAGGCAGCCATCTTCGTGCCTTCGCCCAACGTAGCCGAAGACCATCAGACACATAATGCCATGGCCCTTGTCCGCAAGGATGCCGCCATAATGGTAAGGGACGCCGAGGCCGTGGAGAAACTGCTCCCCGAGGCTCTCGCCCTGCTCAAGGACGAAGAAAAGATACAGGCCCTGGAGAAGAACATAGCCAAGCTCGCCCTCAGGGACGCAGGCAAGACCATAGTGGAGGAAATTTACAAGCTTCTCGGAAAATGAAACGTGTTTACTTCATAGGAATAGGCGGAATCGGAATGAGCGCCATAGCCCGTTACTTCAAGCGCAAAGGCCTGGAGGTAAGCGGCTATGACAGAACCCCCTCGGATCTTACCAAGGCTCTCGAGGAGGAAGGCATACCGGTACACTACAGCGACGATATTTCCTTCGTTCCGGCCAAAGAGGATACCATGGTGGTCTATACTCCGGCCATTCCTTCTGATATGGGCGAACTCTGCTATGTGAAGGAAAAGGGATACAAAGTGGTCAAGCGTTCTGCCATTCTCGGCGAGATTGCACGCGGTCAGGACTGCCTTGCTGTTGCAGGCACCCACGGAAAGACCACGACTTCGACCATGGTGGCCCATATTCTTACGGCCGCCGGAGCCGGCTGCAGCGCCTTCCTCGGAGGTATTTCAAAGAATTACAATTCAAACCTGATAGTAGGCGACAAGCCCGTGATTGTAGCTGAGGCCGACGAATTCGACCGCTCCTTCCTGCAGCTCTTCCCGAAGATTGCAGTGATTACGGCCATGGACCCCGACCATCTCGACATCTACGGCACCGCCGAGAGTTACCGCCAGGCTTTCAGGGATTTCGCCGCGCAGGTCAGCGACACCCTCATTATCCGCGAAGGGCTGCCAATCAGCGCCGGTGACACCAAGGCAAAGATACTCTCCTACTGCTTTGACAGCACTACGGCCGACTTCAGGGCTGAAAACGCAAGGATTGACGAGTTCGGGCACTACGTTTTCGACCTCGTTTATCCCGGCGGAACTATTAAGAATATGCGTGCCGGAGTTCCGGGCAGATTCAACGCCGAGAACACGCTGGCAGCAGCGGCGCTCTGCCTTGCCTACGGCACGGCAGAGGGAGCGGTACGCTCCGGAGCAGACTCCTTCGCAGGAGTCTGCCGCCGCCTCGACATCCACCTCAACCGTGGCGGCAAGCTGGTGTACGTCGACGACTACGCCCATCACCCTGAAGAACTCGCCTCGGCCATACGCTCCCTGAGGGGAATCTTCCCTGGGAAGAAGCTTACGGCTATATTCCAGCCCCACCTTTACACGAGGACGCGGGATTTCGCCGACGGCTTTGCCGCCTCTCTCAGCCAGGTGGACAAGCTGATACTCCTGCCTATCTACCCTGCCCGCGAAGAACCCATCCCGGGAGTTGACTCGGAAATGATTCTGGGCAAGGTTACTGCCCCCGAAAAAGTGCTTATCCAGAAGGAGGACCTCATTTCCTATATTGAAAAAGAACCCCTCGAAGTGCTGGTCACCTTCGGTGCAGGCAACATCGACCGATATATTGAACCTATAACCCGCCTGTTGTCGGAAAGAGCATGAAACCGCTCGTAAGGAACATACTTGCCGGCTTCACCATCGCCGCCTGCTCCGCCCTTCTGGTCTTTGTAGACCGGGAGAGGGAAATCGAGCAGCGTCCGGTAACCTGTTCCGGAGTCACGGTCACAATCCTCGACAGCGCAAAGGTTTCGTTCGTCACGGTAGCCGATGTAAAGGGCTACATACAGAATGAAGCAGGCCCCTGGCTGGGCCAGAAACCCGACAGCATAAAGCTGTGGCAGATAGAAGAGATACTCTCCTCCAAACCTGCAATCCGTAATGGCGAGGCCTATTTCACCGGCGCTCAGCTGCACGTTGACGTAATGCAGCGCGAGCCCGCCGTCAAGTTCTCCCTTTCCGGCGTAGAAAGCTTCTACGCCGATCCTTCAGGCTTCATTTTCCCCCTGCAGCCCGGGTATCGTTCCGACGTGCCGGTCGTGGAAGGAAACAGCCCGCTTGTGCTTCCCTCCGGATTCAAGGGCCGCATCGACAATGCCAAGGGAAGGGCATGGCTCGGGAGAATCATCGATCTTGCAAGTTTCATCAATGAACATCCCCAATGGAAAGCCCTATTCCCGGCAATCGAGGCCGACAGGGAGGGGAATCTCCGCCTTAAACCGGCCGTCGGCGAAGAAATCTTCATCTTCGGCCAGCCGCTGAGGGTGGAAGACAAATTTTCGAAGATTAAAAAGTATTATGAGTATATAGCCGTACAGAACGGCGAAAGACGGGATTACAAAACCGTCAACATCAGTTTTAAAGGACAAATAATCTGCTCAAGGTAAGTTGTTATGATTGAAGAGAGGTATATAGCCGCTATTGACCCGGGGACGGCGAGAATCGTGCTTACGGTTGCCAAGGTCGCCGGCGACGACATCCAGATTCTTTATTACAATTCGCTTCCTTCCGCGGGCATCCGCTACAGCGCGGTATACAATCCGCAGAAAGCGGCGGAGCCGATAAAGCGTCTGATAGCCGATGCCGAACAGGCCCTGAACATCAAGATAAAGCAGGTCGTAGTAGGCCTGCCGAGATGGTACGTACGCGAAGAAATCGGCAATGCAAAAGTCGAGCGCTCGAATCCCGAGGAATCCATCACCAAAGAAGAGGTGGAAGCCCTCAAGAAGATTGCCCAGGAAGATTATCCTCTCCCCGACCCCGAGGCCGAGACCATCTACTGCGCAGTAGCCCAGTCCTTCTCGTCGGATGAATACTTCCAGCAGATTGAAAGCGACATAATCGGCGAGATAAGCCGCAACCTGGAGGGTAATTTCAAGCTCTTCATCGGCAAGAAGAATTCCATCAAAACCCTCGACAAGATTTTCAGCAGCGCGGGCATCTCCATCGCCAGGAAATACTTCAACCCCGTGGTCCAGGCCAAGGCTGTACTTACCAGCGATGAAATCAGCGGAGGAGTAGCCCTCCTCGACATAGGCGCGGGAGTAGCCTCGGTATCCGTTTACCAGAACAGGATTCTGCGCCACTATGCAGCCATTCCGTTCGGAGGAAATAGCATTACCTCTGACATAAAGACCGAATGCTTCATCTCCGAAAGGCTCGCCGAAAATATCAAGCTCGCTTACGGAGCCTGCATCCCCGAGAAGCTCCAGACCCTCGGCGAGAAGATTCTCCAGATTGAAGGAGAGGATATGGAAAGCTACAAACAGGTGCCGGTCAAATATCTTTCAGAGATTATCACGGCCCGCGTAAAGGAGATTACCGAAGCCCTCCTGTACGAGATTCAGGCGAGCGGACTGTCCGAGAAACTTCGCCGCGGCATCGTAATTACCGGCGGCTGCGCCAACCTGACCAATATATCGATGTATATCAACGACCTCTCAGGATACAACGTAAGGCCAGGCTTCCCGAGAAAGAAATTCTCCGCTTCCGGCTGCCCCGGAATAATAGATCCGGAAGCTACCACCTCCATTGGTCTGATACTCGCGGCAAAGGAAGACGGCCTCCCGAGCTGCATAGAAAATATGAGGATTCCTGAGACGGCATTTACCTTCGCTGACGAGACTAAGCCTGTTGACATACATGAGCAGGCTCCGGTAGAAGATACTACAGTGAGCGACAACCCCGTCGAATCCGCTCCGGCGCCGGCCGCCCCCAAGGGCCCCTTCTTCAAGGTGTCTTGGAACAAATTCAAGGAATTCGTGGACGGAAGAGTCAAGGATATGGATAAAGAGATGATTTAAGGACTATGGTAGAAACATTGGACATTCTTGGAAACAATATCGCTCCCAGCGACTGGGAGACCGATTCCTCCATCATAAAGGTTATCGGCGTAGGCGGTGGTGGCTGCAATGCGGTGTCGTATATGTACCGCCAGAAAGTCAAGGGTTGCAGCTTCCTCGTGTGCAACACCGACGCCCAGGCCCTGAACAAATGCCCCGTGCCGGTAAAAATCCAGCTCGGAGAAGGCCTTGGCGCAGGAACAAACCCAACTGAAGGCCGTAACGCCGCGATTGAATCCCAGCAGCTCATAGCCGAAAAGCTGCTCACCCCGAATACCCGTATGGTCTTCATCACGGCGGGAATGGGCGGCGGTACCGGAACGGGTGCTTCTCCCGTCATCGCCAAGATGGCAAAAGACAAGGGCATACTGACGGTGGCCGTCGTTACCATCCCCTTCCGCAATGAAGGCGACGATACCCTTTCGAAGGCCATAGACGGCATCCACGAACTCGAACATAACGTAGACAGCCTGCTGCTCATAAACAATGAGAAGCTGTACGAATATTACGGAAACGTTCTGGTGCAGGACGCCTATCCCCTGGCCGACGAAGTCCTGGCAACTGCTGTTAGGGGTATCACCGAGATTATCTCCACCACAGGCTACCGCAACGTCGACTTCAAGGATATCCGCAATATGATGCGCAACAGCGGAATGGCCCTGATGGGCTGCGGCCACGGCAGTGGCGAGAACCGCCTGAAAGATGCCGTTCAGGGCGCTCTGGACTCTCCCCTGCTCAATGATTTCGACCTCAAGACCTCGAAGAACCTACTGGTAAACATTACCGTAGGAAATAATTCCAACGGCCTCAAGATGGACGATATCAAAACGCTTGAGGAAATGATTTCCAAGCAGACCGGTGGCACCAGGAGCTTCAAGCACGGCCTCGTACTGGTCGACGACCCCTCTTACGGCGACAAGGTGCAGATTACGGTGATTGCCACAGGCTTCAAGATGAATCTTATCGGAATAACCGGCACCGACCTCGGGAAAATCATTCCGGTTGAAAGGGACTTCGAATACCACAAGGCAGATCTCACTGGCGAGATTCTCCTGCCGAATGACGATCCGAACACCACAATAATAGGTTACAGTTCCACCAAGAACGTAAGAAAGTTCAGTTTCTCGCCCGACAACAAGCCTGTACTTCTGGTAGAGCCCGGACAGGATAAGAGCGAGCTGGAGCAGACGGCAGCCATACGCCGTATCATTAAAAGTCACACAGAAGAAGAATAAGAGATGAGACGTACAAGAGTTAGATTCGCCCCCTCACCCACCGGTCCTCTCCATATGGGAGGAGTCAGGACTGCCCTTTACAATTACCTGTTCGCAAAGCAGAACGGCGGCGATTTCATTCTCCGCATTGAAGATACAGATTCACACCGCTTCGTCCCCGGAGCCGAGAAATATATAATCGAAGCCCTGAAATGGTGCGGAATCACCCCGGACGAAGGCGTTGACGCTGAAGGAAACGTGGTATCGGTAGCATCGGACAAGCATCCTCACGCCCCTTACCGCCAGAGCGAGCGCAAGCCTATCTACCGCAAGTACGCCGAGCAGCTGGTTGCCTCCGGCAACGCCTACTATGCCTTCGACACGGCAGAGGAACTTGCCGCGAAGCGCGCCGAGGCCGAAGCCGCCGGGCAGACCTTCATCTATAACCAAAATACACGCAAGGAGCTCCGCAATTCGCTTACCCTCAGCGAGGCCGAGACCAAGGCCCTTCTCGAGGAGCGCAGCGACTGGACCATCCGTTTCAAGATGCCGGAGAATACCGTCGTAAAGATGGACGACCTCATCCGCGGACACGTGGAGGTCAACACCGACACCCTCGACGACAAAGTACTCTGGAAGAGGGCCGACGAACTGCCCACCTATCACCTCGCCAACATAGTCGACGACCATCTGATGGAGATTACCGAGGTAATCCGCGGCGAGGAATGGCTCCCGTCCCTGCCCCTGCACTATCTGCTTTATCAGGCCTTCGGCTGGACGGACACAATGCCCCGCTTCGCCCACCTTTCGCTTCTGCTCAAGCCCGACGGCAAGGGTAAGCTCAGCAAGCGCGACGGCGACAAGATGGGCTTCCCCGTCTTCCCCTTGCGCTGGGTTAACGCCGAGGGCGAAGTCTCTCGCGGATACCGCGAGGACGGTTACTTCCCCGAGGCCTTCGTAAACCTCCTGGCCTTCCTCGGCTGGAATCCCGGCGACGACCGCGAGCTCTTCACCCTCGAAGAACTTGTTCCGGTCTTCTCGCTTGAGCGAATCATCAAGTCCGGCGCCCGTTTCAACCCAGAAAAGGCCCGCTGGTACAACCGCGAATACCTTAGGATGAAATCCGACTCCGAACTGGCGAAACTCCTCGCCCCCATTCTCGAGGAGAACGGACTCAAGGGAGCCTTCACAGACGAATATGTAACAAAGGCCGTAGCCCTTGTCAAGGAAAGGGCCTTCTTCGTGCAGGATATCTGGGAGAGCGCCAAGTGCCTCTTCCTCGCCCCGAAGGAGTATAACCAGAAGGATGTGGAGAAGTTCTGGAAAGAAGACACTCCTGCCATGGTCAAGGCTGCAGTCAAGGACCTCGCCGAGAAGGGAGACTTCTCTTCCAAGGAGGCTATCGAAGAGCATCTGGTAGGCTTTATCAAAGGCAACGAATGGCCGATGGGCAAGGTAATGAACTCGCTGCGCCTTGTTCTTACCGGAGCCGCCAGCGGCCTCGGAATTGCCGACATAATAAGTTTCATTGGGCGGGATGAACTTCTCCGCCGCGTTAACGGATGTGCGCTCTGACGGCAGACAGAAGCCTGAAGATGCTGTCCCGGTCGATTGACGACTATCCCGAGGGCATCATCTTGCCGATAGACAAACCCTATCGGTGGACCTCCGCTGACGTAATTCGAAAGATAAAATTCGCAGCCGTAAAGCACTTCGGCAAGAAGAATCTGAAGGTCGGCCACGCCGGCACCCTCGACCCTCTGGCTACCGGAGTACTGATAGTCTGCATAGGCAAGGCCACCAAACTGGCCGAAGAAATACAGAAGAGCGATAAAGAATATATCGCAGGCATAACTTTCGGGGCCACTACCCCCTCGTACGACCTCGAAAAGCCAATCGACAGGATGTACCCGACCGACGGCGTGTCGGAAAACGCCGTAAGGAAGGCGCTTGAAGGTTTTATCGGCGAGCAGGAGCAGGTGGCGCCGCTGTTCTCGGCCAAGTCGGTCGACGGCGTAAGGGCCTACGAACTGGCCCGCAAGCTGTACCGCAGCGGCGGAGAGCTCGACGCTCAGGCTGAGGAACTGCTGTCCAGGCAATGGATAACGATTTCCGCCACCGAACTTCTTTCCTTTGAGACTGGGCAAAGAGGGACCAGAGAGGACGGACATGGAGGGAACCGACGACTTTGGCTCCCGAAAAGGGAGGGGACCCACTGTGTGGGGAGGATCGTCGGCCCCTCTGTGCCCGGCCCCGACAGCGCTGGAGCATCTGGACGGATAAACGTTACGGATAACAGCGGGCTGGGGCTCCCGAGGGCGGAAGTGAGGATAGCCTGCTCGAAAGGCACGTACATCCGTGCCTTTGCGCGCGACCTGGGCGAAGCCCTCGCCTCCGGCGCGCACCTCGACAGCCTGATTCGCTCGCGCTGCGGCGAATTCACGGTCGAGAACGCCCTACTCCTCGAAGAAGCCCTCGCGCTTCTTCAAAAATGATAAACAATACCTTATTGTTTATCTAAAAACCGTGGTCGCCCGTGACCTCGTGAACGGGAGGGGCCCAACTGAAAGTTGGGAGGGATAGCGCCGTAGGCGCGTAGTTTTTAGATAAATGATAAGGTTATAAGACTAAAATATATGGAAAAGAGAGTTTATAAGGTAGCGAATGCGATATTTGAGGTGAGACTCGAAGAACCGTGGTCATTCATGGAATATGGCCCGGTAGTATCCGAACGCATACGCAGGGCGGCAGATGGCGGCATCGGCCTTGAAATCCTTCCCACAAGGGCCGGCGACAAAGAACCCCACCGCACCCTCATCCAGACACGCGAAGAAGTCCTCCCCGAAGCCCTCAAGCCCGGAATCCTCGACATGTCGCAATACGAGCCCTTCCTCTATGAAGGCAAGGATAAACCCGACTTTACCATTACCCTCAAAACCAGCCATGATACCCTGCCGGAGCTCGGACGTAAACTCATCCGTATCGATTCCCAGCAGCCCTTCTATACCATATACGACAACGACGGCGCACCGAGAATAACCCTCGACGAACACCCGGATACAGGCATCCCCTGCGCCACGCTCTGTATGAACACCACCTTCTCTGAAGGCGAAGTCTATCCAGCCGCCGGCATCCGTAAATCATCCGTGGTATTCAACCTCTCCACCGCCTTGATGATGATGTTCACCTACAGCCAGGCAACAAAGGGAAAACTTCTCATCCACGCCTCCACCGTAAGGCATCTCGGTAAAGCCAATATCTTCCTCGGCCAGAGCGGAACAGGCAAGAGCACCCACAGCCACCTCTGGCTGGAGCATATCGAAGGAGCAGAACTGCTCAACGACGACAATCCTGTAGTCGCCGTAGAAAATGGCGTACCTATGGTATACGGAACTCCATGGAGCGGCAAGACACCCTGCTACAGGAACACATCCGCCCAAATCAGAGCCATAGTAAGGCTTGAGCAGGCCCCGGAGAACAGCATAAGCCCGAACAAAGGCTTATCCGCCTTCACGGCATTCGTCGGCTCCGTATCTTCAATCAGGTGGAACCGCCCCATAATGGACTGCATCAACTCCACCGCCGAGCAAATAGTGCTCGCCTGCGGAGTATATACGCTCCGTTGCAGGCCCGACCGCGAAGCGGCCGAAACCTGCTGCAAAGCTATTGAAAGCTCCGATTAGAGTCCCCAGTCAGAAGCCGTAGCCGTAGACTTCGGCGCATTGGGAACGTTCTGGAAATAGGTTATCCCCGTAATCTGTTCGAGAGCCGAGACGCTCATCATCTCCTTGGAAGAAACCTTCTGCCCCTTGAGACTGTTGGTGTGTGCCCTAACAAAGGCGGCGCACTTGATTTCAGAGGCAGCACAATCCTTGAGGGCCTTGCCTGTGGAACCTTTCTTCGTACGCATCAGCACATAGTAGAACATGGTAGGGAAGGAAACGTCGTCGCGGCCTGCATAGGTAATCTTCTTGGGCTGGACGGTGTATCCGTAGCCGTCGGTAAACTGCTCGAAATAAGTACCAATCACGACGTACAGGGTATCGGAGCATACCTGACCGTCAACCCAGCCTTCCAGGGTATTCCAGCCGCCGCCACCGGTGTTGAAGCCGGATGATAGCTGAGGAGCGATGTTGCTGAGGTAGAATACCTGGGCGTTGGTCTGCGATGTAGCAGTGCGCTCTGCGCTTCCGAGCATGTGCCCGCGGTTGCAGCCGCTGCCGCTGCCAGCCGACTTGGACTTGTACTGAATGTCGGCCGGGATGTCAGGGTCAATCTTGTAGGCATCGGTACGTCCTGAGCCGCCCTCGTACATCGAATGCCTCGGAGCCGCCACCCAAAGCGGGCAGTGGTGCTCACCGCTGAAGCAGATAGTATAGTTCCTGGCCTTCTTGTTTCCGGAGGTATAAAGATCCGGGCAGATATGATAGGCGTAATAATCCGAAGGATTGTCGGTATTGTACATATAATCGCCGGAGACGGATATATTCATCAGAGGAAGCTCATACCAGCCCTTCTGGTCTCCGGGGACTACGGGCGTAGGTCCGACTGATTCCTGGGTAGTGAAGTTGCGGACAGCGCCCTTGAAGGTCTGCTCGCCGCTCTTCTCACGGACGATTACGTAAGCCTGATAGTAATATGTGGTGTTTTCGGAAAGTCCTGAAATGCTGGTTGAGAATTCACTTGCCGTGCCGGACGGAGCTGAAGGGACCTTGACTGCATCCGTAGGCTGTGAGGTAATGCCCCAGTAGAATCCCGCCTCTACAGGGGCGCTGCTGGCTGCCGAGAAATAGCCTGAAAGAACTGCCGAAGCTGTGGTGATGCCGTCGGCTGCGCCTGTAGTGACCGTGGCGGCAGGCTGAACGCTGCTGGCATTCTGCACGACCGTCACCGTGGCAGAAACAATACCGTCAAGCGACGAGAAGGTTATGGTGCCCGTACGTGAGCTGTCGCCGGTATATTCATCAATCGTAAAGA
The DNA here is from genome assembly GCA_017443025.1 of Bacteroidales bacterium. Taxonomy (GTDB): domain Bacteria; phylum Bacteroidota; class Bacteroidia; order Bacteroidales; family UBA932; genus Cryptobacteroides. Next base: position 30,026 of record JAFSPG010000018.1, read on the forward strand.
TATTGGCGTGTGCCGTGGAAACGTGAATCCAGGATGCAGCAGCCTGCGACACCGTGGAAGTATACTTGACGTTCGTGTTGAGTCTGATTTCCAATGTACCACCTGCAGCGCCAACAGTATATGACGACTCCTCAGGCTCTATGTGAGGAATGACGGAAGGCTCCTGGCCCTGGCCGCTCTGCGACAAGACGCTGCTTCCGCTCTTGTTGCCGACAGTGGCAATGATTGTAGCCGTGCGGAACGAAGGTGTTTCGTTGGCCTCATACGACAAAACTACTGCCGCAGCACTTCCGACACCGCTTTCAGGATTGAACTGCACCCAGTCGGCCGGCGAGGACAATTTCCAGGCTCCGTCGGCCTCGATGGAAATAAACTGCTGGCCGCCGTCGGCGGTGACAAGAGTAGTCTTGATAGTTACTTTGGGGGCTTTTGTAGAAGAGCCGTCTCCGCTCTTGGAGCACATCAAAAAGCCAAGCGAAAGAACCGCAAGGCAGGCAATACGCAATACTGCTTTCATAACTGATTATGTGGTTTTTTTGGCGGCCTTTCCGGCCTTTTTCTGCTTGCGCCAGCGTTCCTTAGCCAGCTGCTGCATGTCGCGGACTTCGTCGCGCTCGTCCACGATTTCGTTACCTATGATGGTTTCGATTACGTCTTCAAGGGTAAGAATTCCCTGGAAGGAACCGTATTCGTTGATTACTACGCTAATGGGCTCATCCTTGGCTATCATTTCGTCCCAGATTCGGTCGAGGGAAGTCTCCTCGGGGAAGGATGGGATGTCGCGGCGGATGTCTCCGAGGGTTACATCGAACTTATCCTCTGCGATAAGCTGAAGAGCCTCCATCCTGAGGATATAGCCGGTAATGTATTCGTCGTTGTCGGCGTAAATGGGGATGCGGCTGTGATGGAGGAAGCGCTTGTCTTTATAGAAAGATTTCAGGCGCATCGTAGCGGGGGCGATTGCGCATACTACGCGGGGAGTCATGGCGTCGGCGGCCGTGACTTCATCGAGCGAGATAATGTTCTGGATTACCTCGTTTTCGTCTTCGTCAAGCTCGCCGGACTCCTCGGCTACGTCGGCCAGGGCCCCGACTTCCTCGCGGGACACAGTAGCGTCGCTCTCCTTCGGGGAAATAAGCTTCTGCAGCCATTCTATGGCGCGGACAATAGGATGGAGCACTATGATGAGGTAGCGAATCGACGTTGCCGCAAAGCCCATGAGGGACTTCCAGTGCGAAGTACCGATATTCTTTGGAATAATCTCGGAGAACACCAGAATGAGGATGGTGGTGACTGCACTCACCAGGCCAAACCAGGCTGAGCCGAAAAGAAGAGTGGCTTCCTGGCCCACACCGGCTGCACCGATAGTGTTGGCTATGGTATTGAGCGAGAGTATTGCGGCAAGGGGGCGGGAGGGGTCGGTTTTATACATCTTCATAAGGGAAGCAGGACGGTAACCCTCCTCTTCCTTCATGGTTATGTATGATATCGGGGTACTCATCAGCGTAGCCTCCAGAATGGAGCAGAAGAACGAGATGAGCATTGCGCCCAAAAGGAAAACCAACAGCATTCCCATAGTCAAAACTTAACTCACTTTCAGTGAGAGTACAAAGATACTCTTAATCCGCAACAAATGCAAAAAGAGATTGATACAAAGAAGCCGGAGCTTTCGCCCCGGCTTCAATGCTTATTTGGTTATCAGTTTATTACTGCAGTTTCTTTGCCCAGAAGAGCACGTGATCGTTGGTGTCTTCGAAGTCAGCAACGGCTGCATTGTAGTTTGCGGTGTTGTTGTTCTTCTCAACGATAGGATAGAGAATCCTCTGAACGATGTTACGGTTCTGCTGGCTCTGGGTATCAGGACGATAGTACAGTGCCGGATATCCGGTACGGCGGATATCGGTCCATGACTCGTGAGCATTGATGAGGCTGAAGTGGAGCCACTTCTGGGTCATGATGGTCTCGAGTTTGTCGTTGGAGGATTCCCAAAGCGTTGTTGCATAAGCCATGCAGTCGCTTGCAGAAGGGGCCTCAGCGGCTTTCTGCTGAGTACCTGTAGACATATTTCCGAGAGGAGTGCTGGTCATGTTGCGGTCGTACCACTCGATGATAGACTGAACTACACCCTCTTTGAAAGCAGCTTCAGCGGAGCCTGCAAGGCCGTAAGCCTGACGAGCCTCAGCAAGGAGGAAGAAAGCCTCAGCAGGAGTGAAGATAGGGGCCTTCATGTTGCCGTTGGCAACGAAGGTGACAGAGTCGAGGGTAGCATAAGCACGCTCATTCCATGTCTTTGTATCATTCTCCATCTGCTCGGCCTTAGTCTCTTCTACACTCTTACCGACATATGCGCCGGCTGCGTTAGGATAGTAGAAGATAGCAAGACGAGGATCTTCAGTTACTCCGGTAGCCATCATGGCATCGATCACAGTCTGGGAAGCGGTGAAGTTCTTGCCGTCGCCGGCGAAACCGTCGCGGTACCACTCATAGTAGTGGCCGCCATCAGCCATATCGTTGCCGGTAGGTCCGAAGATACCGTTCTCAAGATTGGTAACAAGCTCTCTCTGGGCGCACTCTGCGATAGCAGCTTTTGCTTTAGCAACAAGGCTGCCCTTTGCAGCTACGTGAACTGCAAGACGGAGACGCAGGGAGTTGGCATAACGGAGCCATTTGTCGAGGCTGCCGCCATTGAGGAAATCCTGAACTTTGAGTTTGGCGTTGGAAATGGTAACAGGATTGTCGATGTAGCCCTTGATGTCGGTGTAAAGTTCGCCGAGGCGGTCGATCATCATTTCATAAAGAGCCTCATCGCTGTCATATTTAGGGAATGACGTTGCGTAGTTACCGGTAATTCCGAGATAGCCAGCCTCAGTGAAAGGAACAGGTCCGAATGCATCGACGAGCTGTGCGAGGTGATCGTAAACGAAAACTTCGGTGAGGTCGACGAAGATACGGTCGCCTTCCTGGTCTACTGCAGCCTCCTTGTTGTAGGTGGACTGCATCAGACGGAACTGGGCGAGAATCTCATAGAAGTTGTTCCAGCGGTCGGTAGCCCAGCTGTCGGAAAGATAGTAAACGCTACCTGATTCGTTCGTGAAGCCAACCTGCTGGGTGAACTGGGCGATAGTGCCCTCCCAGGTGTACAAACGCCAGTATGTAGGATAAGCAAAACCCTTGTAGGTAGCACTTCCTACGAACATTGCGCCGGAGAAAAGCTTGTCGCAAGAGACTGTAGAGGTCTTTGAAGGATCAGCAAACTTCTCGTCGAAATCCTTGTCTTTGCAGGCAGAGATAGAGAAGATAAGCGATAGACCGAGTGCAAGTGCAAATATCTTTTTCATTGTCATTTTCATATTAAATTGTCAGACACTTTTAGAAGTTTGCGCGCAGAGAGAGACCGAACGTACGGGTAGCGTTGGTGGAACCCTCGAGGAAGGCCTGGTTGGTCCAACCGGTGGAGTCGGAAGCCTCAGCATCCCAGATGGGGAGGTTCTTGTACACGTAGAACGGGTTACGGGCAAATACGGAAACCTTGAGGCCCTTGCACCAGCCCTTGAGGATGGATTCGGGAACCGTATAGGTGAGGGTGAGCTCACGGCACTTCAGGTAGGTGTTCTTGAAGATGGCGTGTGAATAGTATGTAGGATCACCGGTACCCCAGTTGTAGGTCCAGTTGTACCAAATATCGGAGCTGATGATCTGATCGTTGGGAGTTCCGTCTTCCTTGACACCGGGAACAATCATACCGTTGTGCCAGATCTTCTCGCCGTTAGGACCGGCGCTCAAGCCTGCTGCAGGTACGCAGTAACCGTCCTCGTCGAAGTAGTAGTCGAGACCGCCGTGGGCATTGTCACGATACTTCATGGAGTTTGTAAGGGTACCACGGCCCATCAGGTACTCGTAAGGAGTGTTGACTACGTCGCCGCCGATCTGATAGTTGAAGAGGGCGTCGAGGGTGAACCTCTTGTAGCTTACGGATACGCTGAAACCACCGATGAGGTCAGGCATTGCATTACCGACCTTTACAGGTTCGGGGGTAAGTTTTGCAAAGCCGTCGCCGGTGGGGTCGCCGAGGGTTGAGTAAACGATAGTCTGTCCTTTCTCATTCTTCAGAGGAGCATAAGCGTAGATGTCACCCATCTTCTTACCTACGAAGGAATAGAGATAAGCGGCGCCACCGTCAAGGTTACGATGCTGGAGAACGGTGAGACCGTCGGCGAGCTTCTTAACCTTGTTGGTGTTCCATGCTACGTTGGCGCTGAGGTCGACTTTCCAGTCGCGGTTCTCGAATACGGTGCCGTAAACATTGAATTCAACACCCTGGTTCTCGAGTTCACCTACGTTCATCCAGATTGAAGTTGCACCGGCTGACATAGGAGCGGTGGTCTGGAGAATCTGGTCCTTGATGGTCTTGTGATAGTAAGCGAAGTCGAAGCCGAGACGGTTCTTGAAGAACTTGCCTTCGAGACCGGCCTCAAACTCATAAGTAGTTTCAGGTTTGAGAGCCTCGTTGTTCAGGCTGGTGTCCATCCTGTTGTAGGTGTAGGTCGAGTTGTCGAGCTGGAAGGACTTCTGGGTATAAACATTGGCTGCAGTGTAAGCAGCGGGAGCGTTACCCACGATACCATAGGAAGCACGAACCTTACCGAAATCAATCCATGAAGGAGTGCTCTTGATGAGCTCGGTGAGAACTACGGAACCGTTGACTGAAGGATACCAGTAAGAGTTGTTGCCGTTCTTCAGGGAAGAAACCTTCTCATTACGGATGGTTGCCTCAAGGAAGGCCCAGTTGTCGTAGGAGAGGGATACGGTTCCGAAGATAGCCTGCTTCAGGAATTCGGTCTTGGTCATTCCGGAATTAGCCTTGTTGGCGCTGGAATTGAGGTGGAACCAGTTTTCAATAGTCAAACCACCATTGGTAGAAACGTTGCTGTTGAGAGCTTTCTCGCTACGGGCGGAGTAACCGAGGTTTACATCAAGGCCGATCTTGTCAGTGAGCTGGCGGGTGTAATTGGCCATGAAGTCGCCGTAAACGGTGGTGTAGGTGTTGTTGGACAGTGAATAGAAACCGTCGCCGTCGGTACCGAAAGCGCTTGAGTAACGGGGATGACGCTCATCCTCGATTCTCTGGCCGGTGTAGTCGATGGCGATGTTGCCCTTGAGGGTGAGGCCCTTGATGACCTCCCACTGAGGAGAAACGCTGGCAATGAGCCTCTGGTTGTTCTCGTTCTGCTCACGGCCGAGGATCTGCCACAGATAATCACCTACCAAATCGCCGAAGGAAAGACCGTAAGCCCAGCCTTCTGCAGGATTCTCGTGGTTGGTGGAGGTGTAGGTCCTGTTCATGTAGCCGAGGGTGGTGACGGCGTGCTTGCGAACGTAAGCGACATCGTCGAAGGCACCGAACATACCGGAGAAGTTATTGGTGACACGTGAAATACGCCAAGGACGGTTCTTCACGCTCTGATTCATGTAGTTTACGGAGTAGTTCAACTTAACCTCGCCGTTAGCAGTGATGTTCTGGCTGCCGGAGAGAGCGAAGTTGTGCTTTCCGAGGTGAGAGTTGTACTGGTTAGGAGTGTTGTCGAAGAAGGTGTATGCAAAACGCATGTTACCCTTATCGTTACCGGCGGTAACAGCAACATTGTACTGCTGTGTGAAACCGGTACGGAACAGGTCGTTCCAAGGATTGCTGGTGATAGCGCGATACTTGCGCATTGTGCCATCGAAATAGTAAACCTCACGGCCGTCGTATTTAGGTCCGAAGTAAGCGGTAGCGGAAGCTACACCGAGAACCTGGTTGCCGTTGCGGTCGGTCCTGTAATAGAAACCTTCATCGGTAAGACCGTTGCCCTTCCATGCGCCGTTGCGGGGGCCGGGACCGAAGGTGGTCTGATACTTAGGCATATAAGCTACGAAGTCACCCTGAACGGAAGCTCCGAACTCTACGTTGATGCCGCTGTTCCTCTTACCTTTCTTCATGGTGATGAGGATAACGCCGTTTGCACCTTCAGAACCATAGAGGGAAGTTGCGGAAGCGCCCTTGAGAACGGTGAGGTTCTCGATATCCTCGACGTTGATGTCGGTAAGACCGTTGGACTGGATCCTCTGTGTGTTCCAGTAGTCGCCGTTGTTGGCCTCGCCGTTGCGGATCGGAACACCGTCAACAACTACGAGAGGCTGGTTGCTTCCGGTAATGGAAGAAAGACCACGGACCTGGATAGAGATAGCGCCGGTTGCGCCGCCGGGGGCGGTGGTAACGCGGACACCGGAAGCTTTACCGTAGAGGGCGGAGCCCAGTGACGGAGCAGCAGTAGCATTCAGTTTGCTTGCGTCGATGGAGGAAACCGCGTAACCAACTTTCTTCTGATCCTTGCGGATACCGAGAGCGGTTACGACGGTACCTTCAAGCATCTCGGCATCCTCCTGGAGGACTACGTCGATGGCCTGGCCGTCGAACACAACAACCTGTGAAGCATAGCCGATGCAGGAGATTTCGATCTTGTCACCTGCCTTGGCGTTGGAAAGAGTATAGGAGCCGTCTTCGGCGACGATAACGCCGTTGTGGGTTCCCTGAACAAATACAGAAGCTCCGATGACGGGCTGTCCCGAAGCGTCCTTTACTGTTCCTTTAACGGTTGACTGGGCAAAAGCCGCGAGGCCTGCTGCCATCAGCACAACTGTCAAAGTCACTCTGGAGAACAGATTTTTCATGTGCATTTGTGTTAGTTAGTAATAAAGTGTATTAAGTAAAAATACTTATTCCTTATATAATATACAGTCGGACCGATGGAATTTTTGCCCTGGTTCTCTGGCGGTTTCACACCAATCCGGCCTACAAAAATAAAAAGGTTTTTTTAAATAACAATGGATTTTTTTAAATCGTTTAATGTTATTTTTCAGCTTTCCTTCGCAAACCTACGAATTTTCAGCATTTTACAAATGTTTTTAAAATCTGTAAGCAGAATCCTTTTTATTAATAATAATCCGTAAGCGGAAAACGTTTTTAGCATTTTGGTGATATTCCAGAGATTTTTGACCATGATTCAAGCAGAAAATAAAAGCATTTCGTTATTGCAGTTTCGGCGAAAAATGATAACTTTGCAGAATATGGTATTGAAAATATTTTAATACAAAATTTAATATCCAAAACGCAATGAAAAAATTCCTACTGATGCTACTTCCGATGGCCGCTCTGCTGGTCAGTGGTTGCCGCTTCGACGACTCCGACATCTGGGACGAGCTCAACGACCACGAGACTAGGATTCTCGCTATCGAGAATGTCGTCAACAATGACCTCGCTTCCATCTCCGCCATCGTCGCAGCCCTGAATCAAAAGGTTTATGTAGAGAACGTAGCCACCGTAGACGGAGGCTTCACTATCACCTTTACAAACGGCAAGTCTTATACCGTCACCAACGGTGAGGCCGGCCATACGCCCCTTATCTCCGTCAAGCAGGACGAAGACGGAGCATATTACTGGACCGTCGACGGCGAATGGCTCCTCGACTCCGGAAATGAGAAGGTTCGCGCCGACGCCATCGCCCCAAAGGTAAAGCTTGAAAACGACAAATGGTATATTTCTACCGATAACGGCGTTACCTGGGTAGAAGCCGGCCCTGCCGCAACAGACCCTATCTTCAAGTCTGTTTCCCAGGAAAACGGATATCTTATCCTCACCCTCCAGAACGACGAAACCATCACTCTCCCGATGGCCGAGCTTATGAAGAAGCTCCAGCTTATCTTCGACGAGAGCCTCATCAAGAGCATTTCCGCCGGAGCTACCGCAACAGCACCTTACGAGGTTATCGTTCCTGAAGGCGAAACCTTCGATTTCGACACCTTCGAAAATAACGGATACACGGTCAACATCATTCCTGCAAATGACGAAGGCCTCAGCGGTGAGATTTCTGTAACCGCTCCCGATCCCGCAATCCAGGGCAAGGTTCTCTTCATTCTTACCGGCAGCGAAGGAAGCACCTTCGTCAAGACTGTCACCATCAACGCCAACCCTGCCATCTACGTTCCTACCACCTACGACGTAGACTATCAGGCCGGCAGTTTCGAAATCGCCGTGAGCGCGAATGTGCCTTATACCTCCGAGATTGAAGCAGGTGTTACCTGGCTCCACAAGGGCCCAGCTGAGAACGCCTTTACCATTGATGCCAACGAAGACGAATTCAACAACCGTACAGCAAACATCACTTTCTCTGCAGCAGGTGTAAATCCGGTAGTCGTAGCCCTCACCCAGAGCGCCAAATATGCTATCGTCCTTGACTCCCAGACTGCAACCGTCGGTGCCAACGACGCCGGCTTCGAGATCGCCATCAGGACCAATACCGTTGTTACCGCTACCAGCGACGTAACCTGGATGGCTCCTGTAGAGGCAACCAAAGCCGCCCATCCCCAGAAGGTGTTCGAGTTTACACTTGAGGCCAATACCGGCGACGCCCGCGAAGGTCATATCACCTTCTCTGCCGGTGACGTCCAGCAGACCGTTACCGTAACCCAGCAGAGCGCAACCGGCGGAGATTTTATCGTCGCGACAATAGAACAGTTCAATGCGGCAGCGGAATCCGACACACAGGTTTATGAGCTGGTTGGAACCATCGGCGGCACAATCAATACCACCTACGGCAACTTCGACCTTACCGACGCTACCGGAACCGTATATGTTTATGGTCTTACCTCCACCAACCTTGGATATGGCGCCAAGAATGACAAGAGCTACTCTTCGCTCGGCCTTGTTGCAGGCGACAATATCAAGATTCACGGTTACCGCGGTTCATATAACAACAAGATTGAAGTTGTTTACGCCTGGTTCATCGAGAAGGTTGACGGCGGAGATGTCCCTACCATTACGGCCAGCGATATCACCGGCGTTGCAGCCGAGGGAGTTACCGGTGCAACAACTAACGTAACCATTACCAACGGCGAAGGTTGGACTCCTTCGGTAAGCTGCGACGGCACTGTTGTGTACGAGGCTTCTATCCTGAACTCCGTCATCACCTATTCCGTCAATGGCAACCAGGGAGCTGCACGCCAGGGTAAGATTACCGTCACCCTCAGCAAGACCGGCGAGACCTCTGTGTCCAAGGAAATCAAAGTCAGCCAGCAGGCTGCAAGCTCAGGCGACGAAACCATTCTTTGGGCAGAGGACTGGACCGGCGGCGAGAAGGATGAGACCCCCGAAACTTATGGCCAGGAAGGCACAACGGTATATGGCAGCGCCACCGTCACCTATTCCATTACGAGCGGCGACACTAACACCAAACTCTACAACGACAACCAGATGGATGGTGCAACCAGCCAGCTGAACCTTCTGCTTGGCAAATCCGGCAAGACCTGGACTATCTCCGGTATTCCTACCGGCGGCGCCACCAGCGCTACGCTGAAGTTCTATGTCAACAATGGAAACACAGCTGGTGCTGCCGGCTTTACAGTCACGACATCCACGGAAGGCGTAACCCTCGGAGACAAGACCAAAGGAACTGAGGCTGCCAAACCTTTCTCCTTCACCTACGACATTACTATCGGCCAGAACGTCTCGACATTCGACCTGACCTTCACCAATGGCGCATCCAGCAACGTCCGCCTCGACGACCTGTGCGTTTATACTGAGCTTTAATCCTCTAGATTAATAAACCTAAAAAAACCGGAGCTTTTCACAAGCCCCGGTTTTTTTAGAACTTATAGAAAACTCCTATCGTTCCGTATATTGGATAGAGAGTTTGTTTTACCGTCTTGAAAGAGCTCTTGAAGATTCCTGAAAGCCCCCAGGCGAGGTCGGCGGAAAGGCCGACATGAGGATTCAGCTGCCAGTCGACTCCTGCATCGAGTCCCCATTGGAATTTGCGAAGGTCTTCGCTAAAATCATAAGTGGCCCACTCACCGGGCTTGTTTCCGACATCAATCTTCGGGCCGGTAGGAGTGCCCTGGCGGATATAACCGTTGGTAGCGAGGCCGTCGAATTTCTTCGACAGAAGAAGGGAGAAGTAGGGGCCGGCCTTCAGGCTTACTTTACCGCTGAGTGCATAATTGGCCTGCACGGGGAGTGTGAGCATCCACTGACTGACTTTCTGATGAACATGTCCGGTAAAGAGACCGAGAATTTGAGTATCTCCTTTCTTGAGCTCCATGCTATAGCTCTTGGTGGTGACATCTGCATTCATTCCCTTGTTTTCAAAACGCAGGCCGGCCGAGATGCTCCATTTCCCCTTGAGCGGCATGGTGGCATCTGCGCCAAGCATAAATGACGGAGTCAGGCGGAAGGCTTCGATGCTACGGATCGAGGCGGGCATGCCGATAGGAGCGGTGCCGCCGATGCTGTAGCCGGCGCGGGCCTTTATGGTTGTTCCTTCGGGGATAATGCCTGCAAAGAGAGTATTTCCCGAGGCAAAAGCCAATGCGACGGAAGTCGCCATCATCATAATATATCTTCTCATTGCTTACTGTTCATTTTCAAATGAAACTTCAACCTCATCTACATACAAAGTGCTGCCGATTGCACCTTCGAAAGATGCTCCATCCTTGCTGGATGAGAAAACAAGGGTGAAACTGTAGCCGAGGGCTGCCAGAATTTCGCTGTCGGCGTCACCACCCTCGAAGAAGGCCTCGAACCTTGTCCACTTGTCGGTGGCCGGGAGGGATGCAACCTGAGCCTTCCTTAAAATATAGGGGCTGCTCAGGACGTCGTCGCCGTGAAGGACGATACTGTTGCCCTGCTCGTCCTGGTTACGGTAAAATACGGCATAGATGCTCGCTTCGTCGACTCGGTCGGGGATAATATGCATATCCTTGTCGGTAAAGGTGTCGCCGGGCTGATATTTATAGAATCCGACTATGCGGACCGGCTCCCTTTCGATGGGAATACCGAATTCCGTGGCCTTCAGTGCGTCCGTCAATACGGCGTTGATGTTGAAGTTCCCAAGGAAAAGGTTGCCTGCAGCGATGGGCTTTCCGAAAAGGGCTCCGAGGGTACCTGCATCCTGAGTATTGAGGCATATACCCTTGCCGCTGTAACCTTCGGCAACGGATTTTGTAGGGAACATGTCCGGTGTCCATTCCTGACGCATGATGGCTACGCCTGCATTGCCTGAAGCCCAGACATTGCGGCGGGTCTCTGTATTGTCAAGCTCGTAAAACACATTATAGGTGCTCTTGCTGGCTTCGAAATACACTTCATCTACGTTTTCGAAACTGAACTTGAATTTAGGCAGCTCGGCTTCGACGAAGTAAACATGGTATTTACGGCACCATTTTCCGTCCTGGGCAGTTACCGTATATTCTACAGGGCCCTGCTTGAAGTCGTGGACAGAGCCACTCTCGGGGGTAATTGTCGCTCCGGGGGTGATGTCAAACTTGATTGCAAGTTCCGGAAGAGAGTAAAGCGAGCGTACGGTAAATGCTATTTCGTTGATGTTGGAAGGGATATTTTCCTTCTTCATCTGCGATCTGTTGTAGAAGTTGATATCTATGTCCTCGCCTTCTACCCAGGCGCTCAGGATATCGCATTCATCGTTCTTGGGCATACTTTTGATGCACGACGACGCAGTTAAGGCTGCAGCCGCCAGCAATACGAATAAATATCTCATAAAATTATGGTTTTCAGTATTGGAAATCTTATATCTCGAAAGGGCCTCCCTTGGCGAAGAGGGGATCTACGATTGCATCGTAGAAGCCGCCGCGCTTGCCCAGGTCAAGTACGTTGAAGCGGAAGCGCATCAGTTGTACAAGGGGGAACATGCTGCGGAGCTTCTCTCTTGAGACTCCAATCTGCTCGGGCTCGTAGGGGGCTCCGGATGCCTTAAGAAGAGACTTCATCTTTTCGTAGGAATAGACCTGGCCCTGCAGGCGGGCTTTCAGCTCCGGCCATTCTGCCTTAAGGCGTGTGAGTTGCTCGCGGACGGTAGCGGGGTCATTCCACTTCTTGGTGATTTCGTCAAAGCCGAGGCGCGGTGCAGGAAAATCCTTGAAGAGTTCCAGCGCTCTGGCCTGCTCGCTCTCGAGCGTAGGCCAGGCGGCCACGCAAGCGCCTACATCGAGCTTTGTAAGGTCGAGCTTGAACAGTTCGTCAAAGACGGCGCACATGGTAAGGGTGCCGATTGCCACCTGGAAGCCGTGCGACTGAAGCTTGCCGTTGTAGCGGTGCTCCGTCATGTCGAGAATATGGCTGAAGAGGTGGTCGCAGCAGGAGGCCGGGCGTGAGCTCCGGGCTATCTGCATGGCGATACCGCTGAGGGTGAGTCCCTCGAAGATATCGGCGATGGCTTCAGGGTCGCCGGCGGCGACTTCGGCCGGATGGGCGAGGAAGTCGTCGAGGTAATCCTGCAGCACCTTCCAGGCCTCGGGATGGATGGGGGCGGTACCGACGAAGTCGGCGACCATCCATTCCGCGCCGGCGGGCACTTTTGCGGCAAGGTCGGCGTAGCCGGCTGCCGTCATGTGCTTAGGCGCAGCGGCGATTACGTCAATATCCGCCAGTATCGCTACGGGAGCCGGGCAGGAGAAGGTCTGCTTTGCGCCCTCGAAGGTGATGGATGCCCCGAAAGAGGAATATCCATCTACCGATGCTGCAGTAGGAATGGTCAGATATGACTGCTCGTGATGGTGAGAACTGAGTTTGCAGAGGTCGTTGATTACTCCGGAACCCACGGACACGAGGATATGGCCGGGGTGAGAATCCAGAAGGCCGTCGACGAGCTCGACGTATTTCCACTCGGCGTGGAATTCCTTCTCTTCAATTATATATTTGTCGATGGGAATACCGGCTTTTTCAAAAAACCCGAACACCATCTCACCGGCTGCAGGCCAGCTGAAAACATCGGCAATAAGAAGGGCTTTTTTGCACGGGAAACACTCTTTGAAAATAGCGGGAGCCTCGCTCGCGGCCCCACGGCCCATCTTGAATACTTTGGTATCGGATGCAAGCGACAATGCATAGCCGATTCTCTCTTCTCTTGTCATAATTTTAAGAATTTGCTTCGCAAAGATAGTCATTTCTCCCTTACATTTATTCCTTATTTTGTATGCAAATCGATTTGAACAATTTATATTTGCAATGATAAACAGCTGATGACTTATGGAAAGTCGAAAAGAACAGATTCTTATCAGGATTGCCGGCAAGGACAGAATCGGACTTACGGCAGAGATAATGCATATCCTGGCGCGTTACGAGGCCACAATTCTGGATATCGGCCAGGCCGACATTCACAGCACGCTTTCGCTTGGCATCCTGATTCGGATTGATGAAAATGTGTCGGGGCAGGTAATGAAGGAACTCCTGTTCAAGACCACGGAACTCGGCGTGAGCATTGGTTTCGAACCAGTGCCGCTCGACGATTACGAGGCCTGGGCAGGGCGGCAGGGCCGCAATCGCTACATCCTCACGGCCATCGGCCGGAGCCTGAGCGCAAGGCAGATTGAGGCCGCCGCCGAAATCATTGCACGGCACAATCTGAACATCGACGCCATCAAGCGCCTCACCGGGCGTATGAGCATCGCCCATCCCGAAAGAAACGTAAGGGCCTGCGTCGAATTCTCCATACGCGGCAGCCTCGATGACAAAGCCGCCTTCCAGAGGGAAATAATGGCACTTTCCGCCGAATCCGAAATTGATTTCTCCTTCCAGAAGGACGATATGTACCGCAGGATGCGAAGGCTCATTTGCTTTGATATGGATTCTACCCTGATACAGGCCGAATGCATCGACGAACTTGCCCGCCGCCACGGAGTTTACGACAAGGTGGCGGCCATTACGGAGAGGGCCATGCGAGGAGAGATTGATTTCAAAGAGAGTTTCACCGAAAGAGTGGCTCTTCTGAAGGGCCTCGACGTATCGGTGATGAAAGAAATTGCCGAGAATCTGCCTATTACCGAAGGCACCGACCGCCTTATGAGCGTCCTCAAGACCTGCGGATACAAGATTGCCATCCTCAGCGGTGGATTCACCTTCTTCGGGGAATATCTCCAGAGGCGCTACGGTATTGATTACGTATATGCCAACGAGCTCGAAATCGGCGAGGACGGCAAGCTCACCGGCCGCTACGTAGGCGAAATCGTGGACGGCCGCCGCAAGGCTGACCTTCTTAAATTGATTGCCATGACGGAGAAGGTCAATCTTGCCCAGACAATTGCAGTGGGCGACGGCGCCAACGACCTCCCGATGCTGATGGAGGCCGGCCTGGGCATCGCTTTCCATGCCAAGCCCCGCGTCAAGGAAAGCGCCCGCCAGAGCCTGAGCACCATCGGTCTCGACGGTATCCTATACTTCCTCGGCTTCAAGGACAGCCATCTTGGCGAGCAGGGGCAACTATAATTTGGGAATAAGATGAAAATTGGAATTTGCAACGATCACGCCGGCGTGGACTATAAGTTCAAGCTCGTGAAGATGCTTCAGGGCCGCGGCATCGAAGTAGTCAATTACGGCACCGACACCACTCAAAGCGTCGATTACCCCGACTTCGCTCACCGCCTTGCATCCGCAGTCGAAAGCGGCGAAGTCGACCTTGGCATCGCCCTGTGCGGCACCGGCAACGGTATGGCCATAACCCTCAACAAGCATCAGGGTATCCGCGCCGGACTCGCATGGGATATCCCCATCGGCGAGCTAGTCGCCGCCCACAACAACGCCAACGTCCTGGTGCTCCCCGCCCGCTTCATCCCCTACCGCAAGACCTCGGCCATCGTCCGCGCCTGGCTCGACACCCCCTTCGAAGGCGGCCGCCACCAGAATCGCATCGACAAAATGCCCTGCCACCAGTAAGCGATATTGTAAACTGAATTATTTTTTATAACTTTGCCGTCCCTTAACCGGTGAGTTGTCCGAGTGGTTGAAGGAGCCTGCCTCGAAAACAGGTGTGCGGGTGACCGTACCGGGGGTTCGAATCCCTCACTCACCGCTGACGCGGTTCGTTCGGGATTAGCGGCGCAAATGCGCCGCTTTCCCTTTTTATACCGGGGGAACTATTCGCTCCCCCAGAACCCTGGCACCGCAAGCAAAGCCCGCCGCAGGCGGGGAGGGATGTGGCCGGCGAAGCCGGGCAAATCCCGTAGGTGAGTAAGGGTGTTATGAGCTTAATCACATAAGTTTCTTCATTTCTTCTTCATCCGGAAGAAGCTCTTTCAATTTCTCTTGACTTACCTTGTATGTGGCAACACCCATTGGACGCTGGTAATCTTGTAGCACATACTCGACGAATGTCTTCATCTCGCTCTCCCAATTGCTCTACATTAATGTAATCCAGGAGATATTCATCCTTGAACATCTGAATGGCTCTAAATGCCTGCTTGTATTCCGGAATTGTAGCAATGAAGTTATTAGGCATCTTCCATTGATTATGGAATGAATCCTCCGCAATCTTACGCGCCAATGCTTCATGACTAAGCTGTAGATCTGCGCAGAGTTGAATATAATACTTCCTTTCCTCTATTGTTTTGGTTTTAGACAGTATTAATACATGATGGGAAAAACCAATACTGAAAAATGCAACAATAGGAACAGCAAGGAGTCCTAAAGGGATCAAATTGTTTTCATCTGCAGATTTGGCAGACGCATCTGCCAAATTATTGTCTAAGACTTGCCATTGTTCATAGAAAGTCCTCATATTTCGTAAGTTACGAGGAGAAAAACCCCTTAGTCCAGGCATCTCTGATGACAATTGTCGGCTAATCGTATCAATTGCATCTTTCCCCCAAAAGCCAGCACGAGAATTCTGGGAAATAAAGCGCCCGATACCGTAATAGAGAGCGAGTTGCTCCTGGTTTATCCCGGCAAGAGCCTTGGCTTGACTTCGTAGAATAGCCGTTTTAATTTGCTGTACAGCTGCATTGTATTTGGGGCTGAGCTTATCTTCCATAAATCATCAATTATTATTTGGGTTTTTGATTAATGCTCGCCGGGTATTCGGAAGAAAGTCTCTGCGGGCACATCTTGCTCTCCCCATCAGTTCGGCTTCCGTCCTCCCTGAAGGATCGCTGGGACAAAGGAAACCACTCTACACAAAAAGAGCATCTATTCTAACCGAGAATTGGTCTTTATAGATGCTCTATAGAAATTATAGACTTGATTATCAGACTCCTTCGCGCGACCAGATATCTTGGAAGGTCTGGGCTAACTGCTCTGCCGTGACTGGTTTTCCGCCGGGGCCTTTGAGTAGATTGTCGATGGGGTTCCAGTCTTCCCGGCCGTAGGGATGGAAATACTTGTTGGCTATACAGAAGCGGACAAAGTCTGAGCGGGGCCCTGTAGCTGGTTGTTCTCGTCAATAAGGCCTTCTTGTTTGGCATGGTCCAAAGCGGCGGCGTAGGGTTTGGGCTTGGCGCCGGGTGTGTTGGTCTCATCCTCAAGGTCTATCTTCCGGAGGTCCGCGAGGTATTCCGGAATCTGGAGGGCTGCTGCAAGAAGCGCGAAGGTAATCATGAAGAAGATTTGCCAGCCGCGGCTCATGAAGCTTCCGCCCAGCTTGTCATATAGCCATATGAACAGCAGACCGACACCAATCACAAACATGGCGGCCAACACCATATAGATTACGAACTTGTAGGTCCGTAACTGTTTTCGGTATTGTTTGTCGGTGTGGGGCATGGTTGTTTACTTGAGTACTTCCCATTCCCCAGCGATATCCGAACCCTTACGTCGAATGATGCCGGCATCACGTAGCTTTGCGATATTCTTATAAATCGCCCGTTCCGATATTCCTAACATTAAAGTAAGCTCCGCTGCAGTAATATGAGCATTCTCGCGCATCGCCTGAACTATTTTCACTGAACTTTTCACTGAACTTTTCACTGAACTCTCTGAACCTTGTTCGGTAATAGGTGCGGAAACAGAACTCAAACGTAAGGTAAGTTCGACCCGGTCGGTGTTGGGGCCGAAGTGCTCTTTTATCTCCGGTTCCGGCCAATTGTTCTCCTTCCAACCCTGACTGATGATGTCTGCACCGCTGCCAAGGCGCTCACCACGACCGAAGACGATAAACATTTTCTGGAGTATGCGGTTGCGGCAGATGGAGTGACCACCTTCGAAGAATTCTTCTACCGTAATGAGCATAGTTCCAGGGTTGGAGAAGTAGAGATGGTCCGGGTAGCGTTCAATGACAACGCCTTCAAGCATCCTCCACTGGCAATGGATGAGGCTGTTGCAGACGGCTTCACGCAGAGATTCGTGGGCGGGAGTTTCGTCCACACGACCGTCACCCTCAAGCTTGAATTTGACGGGTATGGCGTGGTATAATTTCTCCAGAACACGGGTGTAAAACTGGAATAGATTGGGGACCCAAGTGCCGTCGGGATATAGCCGGTCGGTATAACGGACACGTGGATCAGGTGACATTTTCTCTCGATAATCGACAAAGTAGTTGGGAGCTGCATCGTGAATGGCCTCTTCCGTACCGAACATCAGAACACCTGCCAGCGTAAAGCCGCTCTCTCCAGTCTCACGATCTTCCCGCCAAGCCTCAATCTTCCGAAGGAATTCCATATCGTCAAGCGCATTCCAAGCGTGACGGGGCTGCCGAAGTTTGAACAGTTGACGGTACTGGTTAATGGTGGGCTGGTCGAAATCCTTCTCCAGATGGTAATTCTTCAGTATGGTCGAGTCCAACGGATGGACCAGAAGGTCTGCTTCAGCATACATCCGGCTGATCTCAGCCTGAGTGCAGATGTAGTCTCCCTCGTGATTACGGCGGTAGGCATTCTTAGGATTACCGTCAATGTACACAGGCTTTGAATCAAAGGGAGCGCGGGGAATCTTGAAGATGAGGATGAAGGATCCATCGGTATAACGGTCTACAATGACATCCTCTTCCTTTAACAGGCAGACGCTCACTTTCTGAGGATTATGTGCACTATCCCAAAACGTTTTTTTGTATTTGTTGATAGTTTCCTCGTCAAAGCCATCCGGCTTAAAGCGATGATTTTTCTCGATAATACCTAATACGATAATACCACCTGCTGTATTGGCAAAGGCGGAATAAGTATCCCAGAAACTCCCCGGGAAGCCTCCTTTGGCACCCTTGAACTCAACTTCGTATCCTTCTTTCTTGCCGCAGAGGCCAAGAATGTATGTGCGAAAATCCTTCATAATTGACAAATTTAACGATTATTCCGGATTATCCTTCAAATTCTTTTCAAAGATGGCCATCTGCTCAGCCTTGACCTTTTCAGCAATGTCGATGTAGGGCTTCATTGCTTTGTAATCCTTATGTCCGGTCAATTTCATGACTACCTGAGGAGGAATGCCGCTGGATAGGGCGAAGCATATGAAGGTGCGGCGGCCGGCGTGAGTACCAATGAGTTCGTATTTTGGCTTTGTAGTTTCCTCTCTTTTTCCAGCCCGATAGGTAACAGTGGTAATAGGCGTGTTGAATTCGCAGAGTTCGCAGAGATTCTTAAGGTAGTCATTCTATTCGCTCCCCCAGACCCCCTGGGACCGCAATCATGATGAGTGAGGGATTCCATTTTCATCCGCTTCACTACCCCCTAAATATTTGCCTGACGTGCAAATAATGTTATCTTTGCGAGAGTTAACGACGTAAGCCATGAAAAAGATAGTATTCTCCTTATTTGCACTGGTGATGATTTGTTCTTCTCTCGGCGGGCAGCCGTGGAGGGAGGCAAGTCTGAAAGATATCCGGCCGGCGGGCTGGCTTGAGCAGAAACTGCTCACCCAGAAAGAAGGCCTATCCGGGCACCCCGAGGCACTTTCCTACCCATACAATACCTGCCTGTGGGCAGGTGAAATCCCCCGTATGGGAACTCACGGCCAGGACTGGTGGCGATACGAGCAGACGGCATACTACACCGACGGCCTTCTGCGACTGGGATATCTGCTGGACAACAAGGAATTCATCGACAAAGGAGAGGCAGGTATCTCCTATACTCTGAAGCATCCATGGGACAATGGCCGCCTTGGCTCGACAGTAATCAGCAACACCTGGCCCTTCGCCGTATTTTTCAGGGCAATGAAAGCAGCATATGACGTATCGCCGAATCCTGAGGTTCTGGACGCGCTGACGAGGCATTACAAGTCCATCCCCATGAAGCAACTTGTGCGTAAGCGCGACATCATCTCTATCGAAGGAATGCTCTGGACAGCCACCCAGACAGGCGACAAAGAATTGATTGCTCGGGCAGATTCAGCTTTCCGTTATCGCCAGGAACTCCTTGAGGGCGTTGATATCAAACGAGACGACCGCGTGACACCCGCCTTCCTTATGGGAGAAAAGCCATATAACATGCACGGAGTAACGATGAGCGAGTTTCTGAAACTCCCCATTATGCTCTATGCCGCCACCGGAAACGTATGGTATAAGCAACTGGCTGTAAGCTCTTTGGACAGGCTGTATGAAGAAGACGGACTACCCGATGGCCTTTTCACGAGCGCAGAATGGCTCCAGGGCCGTGGCATCCGACATAGTCATGAGACCTGCAACGCAATAGACATGAGCTGGACGCTGGGATACTTCCTTGAGATTCTCCAGGACGCACGCTACGCCGACATGATCGAGAAGATTGTATTCAACGCCGGAGCCGGCAGCGTAACGGAAGATTTCAAGGCCCTGCAATATTACTCCTCGGTAAATCAGTTCCTTGCAACCGGGACTTCAAACCACAACAAAGACAATTATTGCTCCACCTGGATGGCCTACAGGCCTACGCACCAGACGGAATGCTGCGCGGGCAACATCCACCGTCTCTATCCGAACTATGCGGCCCGAATGTGGCTACGCTCTCCCGATGGCGTCGTGGCGGCCCTGTACGGCCCGTCCGCTTTCCGCTATAACGACGACCTGACCTTCGTGGAAGAAACGGAATATCCGTACGGAGAAACCATAAAGTTCAAAGTAAACGCTTCAAAAGGTAAACATTCCGCCGTCCTGACGCTCAGAATACCTCAGTGGTGCAAGGAAGCATCCCTGAAAGTCAACGGCAAGCCCGTCAAGACAAAAACCGAAGCAGGCACCTTTGTCGATCTGGACCGCCAGTGGAAGGATGGAGACTGCATTGAACTGCATCTTCCTATGTCAATCCTCAGCAAAACAGCATTCGGCGGTGGCATCTGGTTCGAACGCGGGCCTCTGGTGTATAGTTACGCTATTCCGGCCACTTTCGCCAAAGACACTATCCGATATGCAAATATGAACGGGAAATATCCTTCCGACGACAACGCTTTCCCCTGCTGGGACATCCAGCCTTCAGCCCCTTGGAACTATGCTGTCAAGGCCGATGTCGAACCCGATGCCGGCCAGACCGGAGTACTGCGCATACCTGTTTATCCTATAGAATGGGACTTTGACAAAGGGCCTAAGGGAGAACTCCTGACGCCGGACCTTCCGATAGCGCCAAAGGCCACAGGCCCTGCACAGTATATAGACCTTGTTCCCTACGGCACAACCACCCTGAGACTGACAGTATTCCCTGTCATTTGCGAGTAATCTATTTATGCGGCAGCGGTATTTCGACATAATATTTATTGCGGCGATGGTGGTGCTGTCGCTGATGGCCAGGATTGCGCTGCTGCCTCTGGAGTCGGTCGACTGGGAGGGACCGGTTTCGGGCTGGGTACACAGAATCCAGGAACTCGGAGCCTGGAACTCCCTCGGAGTAGCCGTGTCGGACTATACTTCGTCGTACATGTACGTCCTGTGCCTGATATCAGGCTTCAGCAATTCCCTGGTTGCCACAAAGGCGGCATCCATCGTCTTCGACTACGCCGCCGCCTTTGTAATCTTCCTGCTCATCAAGCAGCTAACGGGAAACCGCAGAAAATCCATTCTCGCTTCGGCAATTTTCCTTTTCTGCCCCACGATATTGATTAACAGCGCCTGGTGGGCCAACTGCGACATCCATTACGCTTTCTTCACCCTCCTGGCTCTGCTATTCCTCTTTAAGGACAAGGGCGCCCTGTGCTGCATAATGATGGGAATCGCTTACTCTTTCAAGCAGCAAGCTATTTTCATACTCCCCTTCCTGGTTATCCTTTGCGCAAAGGGAAAGACAATCAAGGCCTGGCACTTCCTCTTGATTCCCATAGTCTTCGTCCTCATCCAGGTTCCGGCCTGCATTGCCGGTCGGCCACTGATTGAACTTCTGCGCGTTTATTATCTCCAGGCGGGAGAATACCCCTGGTGTACGATGAATTTCCCCAACATTTACGAATTCCTGGACGAAACCCTTTTCCATTGGCATAATATGAAGGAAATGACGGCCTTCGGCCTGGCTTTCTCCTTCGGGGCGATGGGTGTTTTCGCCTGGTGGATGTATTCGCAGAAATTCAGGATGACAGGAGAAATTCTGGTGACGATGGCCCTGTTCTCAGTATCTTTGGCCCTTTTTACACTGCCCCACATGCACGAGAGATATGGTTTCATAGTCGATATGCTCGCCATCATATATGCAGTCCAGCGCCCGTCGAAGACGCCAATAGCCATAGGCTACATCACCGTGTCGCTACTCTCTTATATGTGGTTCCTGCATAGCGCAATTCTCATTCCGCACATATATCTGGCAGCTGCCCTGATGGTCCTCAACGCCCTTGTATGTATGGATTTGGCTAAGCAAATTAAGGAGAACCCCAGCTAGCCTTCGTGATATTCTTCTTCTGAATTGACGGCCCAGATGGCAGATTTGTCGGTTTTGCCGCCGGCGATGGCCTCGACGGCCCTAATTGCCGTCAGCATCGAATGGTCCATATTGTTGTAGCGATGCTGGCCGTTCCGCCCGAGGCAGAACAGATTCCCAAGCCCGTTCAGATACTCCTTGACCTTATCCAGTTCGTAATAACTGCCATAATAGGCCGGATATGCTTTCCTGACGCGCACGTGGCAGGAATCCAGCACGTCTTCCTTGGAGATGATATCAATTCCGGCAAGTTCATCGACTGCCATTTTGATAAAGTCCTCCCCGCTCATCTCCCATAGTTCATCTCCCTCCGAGCAGAAGTACTCGAGCCCCATCCATACTGTGTTTTCATTATCGCCCACAAGATAGGGCGACCAGTTGTTGAATATCTGCAGACGGCCTATCCTGACGTCACGTTCCTGGATATAAATCCACGTGTCGGATACCCTCCCTCCGGAGAGTTTAAGCTTTTTGACACAAAGGCCTACGGTGATGAAATCACGGTACGGGAGGCCAGCGGCTATGCGAGATACATCATCGGGCTTGCCGGCGTCGTGGATGGCCGCCATCAAGTCCTTGATGGGCATAGTGGAAAGCACATAGTCACAGTCGATAGTATTGATGCTCCCATCTTTGGAGCGATACTCAAGCGAGGTGACATTGCAATCGTCGACATCAAGGCCGGTAACCCGGGAATTAAGGAGGATTTCCCCTCCTCCTGCCTTTATTTTATCAGCCACAACCTCCCAGAACTGACCGGGACCGTATTTCGGGTAGATAAATTCTTCTATAAGGGATGTTTCGACCTTTCCGCCCTTCTTCCTTCCCGTCTTCTTTGCAAGCATATCTTTGAAGACAGCCCATACAGAAAGGCCCTTTACTCTCTGGCTCCCCCAGTCGGCGCCGAGGGCCGAAGGGTGGATGCCCCATACCTTCTCGGTGTAATGTTCGAAAAACATCCGGTACAGAGGCTTACCGAAGCGATTGATGTAAAAGTCTTCCAAAGACTTCTCCGGGCGGCGGGGATGCAGCAGGGCCAGCAGATATCCTCCAACGGCCTTTATCGTCCGGGAGAAGCCCATATTGGCAAAGGTCCTTCCGGATAAGGTAACAGGATAATCGAAAAATTTCCGCAGGAAGAAAATCCGGCTCTTGCGCGGGCGTTTCAAAAAGACTTCGTCGGAAGTATCGGAAGACTGCTCCTGAAGTGGCATCATGTTATACCACCAGAACACCACCTCCGGGCTCTTGGAGAAGAAGCGGTGCCCGCCTATGTCCATTCTGTTTCCGTTGTGGCAGATTGTCCTGGCTATTCCTCCGACTGCCTCTTCAGCCTCCAGAATGACTGGCCGGATATCAGTCTTTTCCAGCAGTTCGCGGGCGGCCGTAAGACCGGCCGGCCCCGCTCCTATAATAACTGCTGTCTTCTTTTTTCCGGCCATATAATCCGGGAGCTTACTTGGAAGTCATGGCATTACGCACCTGGAGGTTGACTTCGCGGAGCTGAGCTTCGTCGACTTTAATAACCTTGCGGTCGTAGGTCATGATGCCATTCACTTCTCCTTCCACATCAGTCGTCTGGGTATATACGGCGGCTGAAATGCCGTCGGCGACGGAAGGTAAAAGATATTCCAGAGCATAGCGACGATATTTCTCAAGAACCTGCTCGCCATTTTCGCAGAGGCCCTTGTAACCCCAGTTGCCGTCCTCTTTCCAGGTATGGTTTTCAACTGCGCAACCAATGCCGCCATATTCACCCACGACATCAATCTGCTCGCCGTTGCTTCGGAGCAACATCTTGGGTTTGGGATAATTGTGGCTGTCGAGGATATCACCGCAGTGGCGATGGTTGCCGCCTGATGCGGAGTTGATGAGACGTGAGCCGTCCAGAGCCTTGGTAAAGGCCACCACGGCTTCCGTATCAAACTGACCCCAGCCTTCATTGAAGGGCACCCAAACAACTATACAGGGGAACTTCTTAAGCTGATTCATTATCTCCTCCCATTCCTTATAGAAGTTGGCCTTTGCCGACTCGGAAAGAGGATAGTCCCAGCCGGTACCATAGGCCTTGCGACCCCACTGTTTGTTAGGATCATCAGGCTCTGCCGTGATATTCTCGGCTACAGAAGGCATATCCTGCCAGACCATCATTCCCAACCTGTCGCAGTGATAGTACCAGCGGGAAGGTTCTATCTTGATATGCTTGCGGATGAAGTTGTAACCCCATTCCTTCGTCTTGACGATATCGAAGGCCAGAGCTTCATCAGTCGGGGCTGTGTAAAGGCCGTCAGGCCACCATCCCTGGTCGAGGGGACCATACTGGAAACATGGCTCGCCGTTCAAGGCCATACGCTTGTGGCCGTTTGAATCAATCATCTCGAAACAACTCCTCAGGGCCGTATATGCATTGACCTTGTCGACCACCTTGCCGTCTTTGACGGCCTCTATCGTAATAGGATACAGATAAGGGGAGTCAGGTGACCAGAAATGCGCACCGGGGACCTCCAGGGTAATCGGCTTGCCGGGCTCGACGGATGATGATGCTATCTTGCTGCCTGCCTTACCTTTTTCGGCGTCCCAGCCCTCAGCGCCTTCAAAAATGGTAACCTTGACCTCGTCGGCGTCACCTTCCACCTCGGGAATAACCACGACGGAACTTTGAGCGATATCGGAGATGCAGTTATAATCTTTAATGTAGGCCTTTCCTACCGGTTCAATCCATACGCTC
Organism: Bacteroidales bacterium; assembly: GCA_017443025.1. Taxonomy (GTDB): domain Bacteria; phylum Bacteroidota; class Bacteroidia; order Bacteroidales; family UBA932; genus Cryptobacteroides. The sequence continues at coordinate 54,372 of JAFSPG010000018.1, forward strand.
TGCCAGATTCCCGTCACAGAAGTATACCAGATGCTGCGAGGATTGGAAACCTGCTTTCCGCGCGGCTGCTCGTCATTATCGGTTCCGTCCCAGACCTTCACTACCAGTTCCTGGCGGCCTTTGCGAAGCTGACCGGTGATATCAAAGGAAAATGCCGTATAACCTCCGGTATGAACGCCGAGCAAGCTGCCATTGAGCCAGACTTCGGCCTTCCAGTCGACAGCATCGAAATGAAGGAGGACTTTCTCCTTCCATGATGACGGAACCTTGAACTCACGCCTGTACCACAGGACGCTGTCGGCGCCCACCATGCGCCCGACTCCGGAAAGTGACGACTCGACGCAGAACGGGACCAGAATCTGACCTTCATAGGCCTGCGGAGCGGCTGCATCAACTGCTTTGATGCTGTAATCCCACAGTCCGTTAAGGCTTTCCCAGGCTTTGCGAATCATCTGAGGGCGAGGATACTCGGGAAGAGCATTTTTTGGGCTGACTTTTTCGGCCCAAGGGGTTGAGATGCGGTCTCCTACAGGAGTCCAATTATCATTGTTCCCGCTGCAGGAAATCACGGCTGCAAGAAGGAGCGGCAAAAAGTATCTCTTCATATTGCTTACTGTTTATTGGTTTTATTGATAAGGGCGTATTCTATGCCTCGGAGTTCGGCCAGAGAGCGCAGGCGGCCGTAGCAGGAATAGCCGGGATTGGATTTTCGGTTAAGGTCATCGCACATCTGATGGCCGTGGTCGGGACGCAGGAAGATACGGAATCCTCTCTTCTGCTCCACTTCGAACATGGCTTTCATCATTTCGTAGACGGGGACATCGCCTTCCAGGAGATTAGCCTCGAAGAAGTTGCCCTCGGCGTCGCGTTTGGTTGAGCGCAGATGGACAAAGTCGATGCGGTCGCCGAACTCCCGCATCATTGCAGGGCAGTCGTTGTCGGCGCGCACGCCGAGGGAGCCCGTGCAGAGATTAAGGCCGTTGGCCGGGCTGGGAACGGCGGCGATGAGTTTGCGGAAATCTTCGGCAGTACTCATTATGCGCGGCAGGCCCAGAATTGGATATGGCGGATCGTCGGGGTGAATGACCATTCGAGAGCCGACCTCCTCGCATACGGGGCAGATTTGCTGGAGGAAGAAGATGAGATTGGACCTTAATTCCTCGGGGCCTATGCCCTTGTAGCGGTCGAGAGCGGACTGGAACTGCTCCAGGGTAAAACTCTCCTCGCTTCCGGGAAGGCCTGCAATCATATTGCGGGTAATCAATGCTACCTCATCGGGCGACATCGCCTCAAAGCGGGCTTTAGCCTTGGCTATTTCTTCAGCCGTGTATTCCTTTTCTGCGCCGGGACGCTTCAGGATGAAAAGGTCGAAGGCCAGGAAGGCGGCACGCTCGAAACGGAGGGCGCGGCTGCCATCGGGCATTTCATAGGCCAGATTGGTACGCGTCCAGTCCAGCACAGGCATGAAGTTGTAGGTGATGCAGTGGATGTCGCAGACTGCGAGGTTACGGATTGTCTGTTTGTAGTTCTCGATATACTCAAGGTACCTGCCTTCGCGGGTCTTGATATGCTCGTGAACGGGAACGCTTTCAACTACGCTCCATACCAGACCTTTTGCGGCGCACTGGGCCTTGCGCTTCTCGATTTCTTCCACCGTCCATACTTCCCCGTTGGGAATATGGTGAAGGGCGCTCACTATGTCGGTGACTCCGGCCTGGCGGATATTGTCCAGCGTGACCGGGTCGTTGGGACCGTACCAGCGCCAGGATTGTCTCATTGTATACATAAGTTAAATTGTAAAGCAGTTAAAGCCTCCGTCGACGACGGCGATGGTGCCGGTGACACCTTTGGAGGCGTCGGAAGCAAGGTAGTGGAGGGCACCGACGAGTTCGTCAGGCTCAAGGAAGCGGCCATAAGGAGTATGGCCCAGAATCTTGTGAGAACGGTCGGTGAGCGAGCCATCAGGGTTGGTAAGCAGAGTGCGGTTCTGGTTGGTGAGGAGGAAGCCCGGAGCAATGGCATTCACACGGATTCCTTCGCCGAACTTCATGGCCAGTTCTCCGGAGAGCCACTGTGTCCAGCTGGCCATTCCGGCCTTGGCAATGCCGTATCCAGCTACGCGGGTAAGCGGGCGGAAGGAGGACATCGAGCAGAAGTTGATGATGGAACCCTTCTTCTGCTCCACCATCGGCTTTACGAACACCTTGGTAGGAATTACCGTGCCGAAAATATTCAGTTCGCACACCTTCTTCATCGCATCGATGTCGAGGTCGGCGATGGTCTGGTCGGGTTGAACGTTGGCCGGACCCATATTGCCTCCGGCGGCGTTCAGAAGGATGTCGATAGTACCGTAGGCTTTGAGAATATCGGCGAGATTCTGCTCCAGAGCAGCTTCTTCCAATACGTTGGTTGGCAAAAACATCGCTTCGCCACCGGCAGCCTTGATTGCGGACACAATCTGCTCACCCTTTTCGCGGGCACGTTCCAAATCCAGCAAGACAACCTTGCAGCCTTCGGATGCGAAATACTTGACGATGGTCTCCCCAAGAACCCCGCAGGCTCCGGTCATGACCACTACTTTACCCTTGATGTCAAATAACTGGTTCATATCAATATAAAAGATTTTTTTCGATTTCGATGTTTTTACGCCTGAGCTCAACATCCTCCCGGCTCAGCTTTCTCTTTTTAATCATTCCGCCTTTAACTTTCACTTTGGCGTCGATGCATTCAAAGCAGGCAGGCACATTCACGTTCCGGAGGATGATACCCCGGAACGGAGCCGCCCGCTTTGCCCAGATGTGGGAATCCTCAGGGGCGGTACCGCTGATGTTCTCGAAGGTGATGTCCTTGATGACGGCATCTTTCGAGCGCATATGATGAATGCGCATAAGTTCCTTGGCCTCAACCTTTATGTCTTTGAAGAGGATATCGCCTATATCCGTTCCCCTGGAGCCCTTGGAATACGATGACACGACATTGAAAGCTGTCTTGGTGTCGGTGATGGTAATATCCGAAAGAACAGCGTCGTAAATGCGTCCTTCACCCACGCCTACCCTGATGGCATTGCAACTTGATGAAAGGTGACAGTTCCTGACGGTAACTCCGGCGCAGTCCTGAGGATGCTCCAGAAGATGGGCAGAAGATGCGCGGAGGGTGATGCAGTCGTCAGCGGTATCGATACGGCAATTGCTGATTGTAACATTGTGGCAGCGGTCGATATCAAGTCCGTCGCCGTTGTACGTATGATAATCTTTCCTGTGAGTATGGACATAACAGCCGTCTATGGATACTCTCTCGCAGTTCAGCATGAAGCAGCTCCAATAAGGAGAATTGGCCAGTTCGATATCCTTTATCTTTATGTCCTGGCTGTCGACGAACCACACCATCTGTCCGGGGCGGAAAGGGACATATTTTTTCTTTTTATAATAGTAGCCGTCCTTGTCCAGAATGAAGGCGTCTGAGTTGCCGTCAATCTTTCCGGGGCCGCTCAGAGTGACATTATTTACCCCTACCCCCAGAAGCAGGTGACCGCCGCTCATATAATCGCCGTGGCCGATTTCGCCTTCGTTCTGAGGGCAGCAGTCTGCCGCGCAGTAGTCTTTGATGTCAGGGCTGCCTTTGATGACAGCACCTTCCTCGAGGCGAAGTTCCATGTTGCTCTTAAGCCAGATGGAACCGCAGAGGTATGTACCCCGGGGTACGGATACGACTCCGCCGCCGAGACTGGCAATATAATCGATGGCCGCCTGAACGGCATCGGTGTCAAGCGTAACTCCGTCGCCCCTGGCGCCGAATTCCTTAACCGAGGCCAGGTTCCTTACGATTCTTATGGCGTTCAGAGCTGGCTGGCCCTCTGAAGGGATGAAATCCACAGAAAGGCCTTGACCTCCCTCGATATCAACTGTAAATTCTTTGATTATCGCGGCATTCAATCCCTTTTCACGGGAAATGCTGTAATTCTCAAGGACGGTATTACCGTTTATGCCGACGGAGAATTCGCGCGCAGCCTCTTCGGTCTCGGCAAAATACAGATAAACGCGATATTTTCCGTCGGGGACATCGGCCTTGAATGCCTCCAGCCCCACCCTGCGGGTTTGGAATACGGGGTCCAAATCAGTATCGGTAATATTTGCCTTTGCAATCGGACAGGGTTGTCCGCCCACAAAGCCCCAGGAACCGCTGCGATATTCCTGCTCTGGAATCCATATCTGCGAGTTCGCACGATCTTCGAAATATCGCTTCGAGCCGAGCATTACGTTTATTTCCCTGAAGAGCGACATATCCTCGGGGACAAGGCGGACATCTATCGCCTGACTGTCGTTCGCTCCGTCGGAGCCTCGGGCCTCAAGAGTATTTTCGCCGTTTATAAAGGCCACATCGAATGATGCTCGGCCGTCACTTACCGGCTTCAAGCCCATAGACTGCCCGTTCAGGAAAAGTTCCGCCTGAGGTGCGGTGGCATATACCTCTACCGGCTGGACGAATTTTCCTCCGTCGGCCTGGCCGCCGCGAATTTTCCAATCGCCACCCGCAATGCGGATAAAGGGAGCCTTGCCGAACAGGGCTTTGTACATCCAGTAGCTGTCCTTGGGTACCCTCTCGCTGGTGACAATGCCCTTCAGATTAAAGTGCGGTACGGCGAAGCCTCTGGCTTCCGAGTGGAAGTCATTGAGGTTCCATACGGTGGCGCAGGAAACGTATTCCTTCTCCATAAGGACAGGTATATAGCTTTTATGGAAAAGGAGGCCGAATTCGCAGGTATAATCCATAGCCTCAGGCTGGAAAGAGTGAAGCCTGACATCGGCATCAGCGCCAAATTCCGTAACGAACACGGGCTTGTCGGGGTACGTAGCGTGAATCTTGTCAAGGCCGGGGCCAATTTTTGAAAACTTGCCATAATACCAGCCGTAATAGAGATTGAATCCGATAATATCGGGAATGTGGCAAACCCCGCATTCATCGTACTTCTTCAAGTCGGCGTCACTGGGAATCATCGTGGGGCGGGAAGGGTCCGCTTGCCTTATGGCACCGTCGATGGATGAGGCGCAGGCCCTCACTTTGGCGAAGTATTCATCCTTGGGCAGGCCCTTGCTCTTCCACGGAGATTTGTCGTTGAGAATCTCGTTCATATAGGCCCATACGAGAATTGACGGATGGTTGAAGTACTGATATACCATCTCCCTTGCCATATTCTCGCAGTTGGCCGTAAAGTCGTCGGCATAACCGATGCGGTCGACTACCGGTATTTCCATGCAGCTGAGGATGCCCAGACTGTCGCAGGCTTCGGAGACAAGGCGGTCCTGGGGATAATGTGAAATCCTGAGAAAGTTGCCGCCCATATCCTTGAGAAGCTGCACGTCGCTAAGGTGCATTTCGCGGGGGAGGGCATTTCCAAGGCCACGGCAATCCTGGTGGCGGTTGGTGCCGAAAAGCTTGATGTGCCTGCCATTGAGGAAGAAACCTTTGTCGGGATCAAAACGGTAAGAACGGATTCCGAAGCTGTTTCGCTGCGAGTCGATTTCACGGCCTTTGCCGTCCAGAAGACGGGTGACCAGGGTATAAAGATGAGGGGCGTCGATATCCCAAAGAAGGGGCTTGGCTACAGTGGCGCCGGCCTTGACCACGACGTCACCGGCGGCGGGCCTTGACAACACCTTTCGAATTTTTGCAACCATTGCTCCCGAGGGCGAAAGGATGGTCTGCTCCAGAATCATCTTCTTTTCAGGGGAGGAAATGCTCAGATGAGTTTCTATCTCCACTGAGGCCTCAGCTCCGGAAACTTTTGGAGTGGTGATATAAACTCCGTCGCTGGCGTAATGCTCTACGCTGATATGGTTTTCGGGGACTACAAGGAGTGAAACCTGACGATAAATACCTCCGAAGAAGGTAAAATCCGCCGAGACAGGAGGAATACCCTCGTTGTGGGAATTATCGACCTTGATTCTGAAATTGTTGTCGCCTCTGACTATGAGCTTGCTTATATCGAAAATGAAGGCCGTATAGCCGCCTTTGTGATTGCCCGCGTGAGAGCCGTTCACATAAAGGTCCACTTCCTGGTTGGCTCCTTCGAAACGAATGAATACCTTCTTTCCGGTAAAATCGTCAGGGAGACTGATTGTTTTTTCGTACCAGCCTGCGCCCCTCCAGTAGCCGGGTTCGTCATCCATGCAGTCAAGGGCATTCCAGGTGTGGGGAAGAGATACGGTCTGGCAATGCGAATCGCAGTCTCTTCTGAACGACCACTCATCATTAATCGCCCTCTCGTAGCGCGGAATCAGGGCAGAAACAATCGCGGATATAATGGCTGTTAGTAACATTTATCTGTTTTTATCTGTACCGCGAAGCAGAGTTTGTCGCCGAGGAGGCCGTCGACGTAGATGGAGCCGTCGGCGCTTCCGGTACGCAACTGAATTTGCTCACCATCGAAGGTTTCTTTATGGAAATTGACCACGAGTTCATTGATGGTGGTATCGGCCGGCAGGCAGTCGAGGGCCCAGCCGACATAGCGGGCGTTATTGACGTGATGGTTTATGTCAATTTCAGAACTGCTGACTACGTGCTCCCCTGCCAATTCCATGTCTTTAGGGAGAAGCAGTTTCGGTGCCGGCTCGGCAATTGCATCTTCGGCCAGGCCTGTCTGCAGAAACTGCTGAAGCGAATCGGGGCGAACCATTTTTCGGCTAAGTTCGTCCATTACAACCCAGGAACTGGTAGCCGCAACGGCAATCTCTCCGTCGGCCCCACGGAGCAGGAAGTCACGCAGATACAAAAGGCCGTTTGTCCCTTTATGCCAGGTATATAAACTCACATTGTCGCGCCAGCGAACTGGACGCATAAAGCGTATGTGCATCCTGGCCAGAACCCAGGCCGTGTGGTGGACATGAAGGTTGCCATAGCCGAACCCAAGGGCCTCGGCCGCCCAGTAGGCAATCTCCTGGGCTATATCCATAAAGGCAGTAGGCTTGAGCAGCCCCTTACTGTCGGTCTGATAGCAGGGAATGCAAAGCTCCTGGATGAAAGTACTGCCGTCTTGTTTTACAGGTATCATATCAAAATTTCAGTTCTCCGAAAAACTCGGGGCGATGGAAATCGGGGATGGGAGTGGAAATTGGAGCCCATGAGGCAAAATGAGGATGGGCGGTAAGGTCGCCGCATTTGTAAAAGTTACCGCGAAGTTTTGCCGGGAGATTATCAGCATCAACTCCGATGATATCGAAAGGAATTATCAGCATTACTCTCCAGTTCCAGAGGCCGCCTTCGAACTCCACGGGGGAGTCGATGGATGAAAGGCCGGAAACGGATGTTATCCTGACGATTCTGGCGAAATCCTCGGCGGGAAGTGGCTCGCGGCCTTCGCGGGCAGGGCCGTGCGAAGCTACGAGGAAACCGGCAGGATTCACCTCGAAGTTGAAGTACTCGCTGCCGTCAGGCGCCTGGACGAAGAACTCACAGCAGCTGTCTTCCCAGATATGCCCACGATCTTCCAGATTCACTGCCCGCAAATCCAGCCCGCTCACGCGGAAATCTACGACAATGGAATCCTCGGTACGCGCAATGCGGCCGGCGCAGAAAGGCGAATATGGGTATTTTTCCGGCCAATTGACGTTATCAACCCGGAAGGAGTTTCCCTCCAGTTCGATGGAAGTATCCAGATCCCTGTCTTCCAGATTGCCGAGCAAAGGAATTCGGAGAGTCTTCATATCCTAGACGAGCGATTTGATGAAAGCCTGCATTGCCGGAACTTTTGCCATTGCGGCGTGGAAGAGAGCCACCTGATTACGGGTGCGCACCAGATTATGCTCCGGATACTTAATCTTGTAATAGGTATCGCCGTTTATATAATCGGCGAAGAAACGCACTGCCTGCATATACGGGAAAAGACAGACGGCATATGGAAGATTTTCAATCTCTACCGGAGTAAGGAAGGCCTTGGCGGAAGACAGATAGCCCTTTGTGAAAGCTTCGAATATATCCATCCTGAAATCCACCTTCTCGATAGCCGGATCGTCTTCAGCCACCGTAGAGGCCGCTGTACGCAAGAAATCCCCGAAATCAGAAAACACGAACGAAGGCATTATGGTATCAAGGTCGATGACGCACAGAACATTCCCGGCGTCGTCGAAAAGCATATTGTTGACCTTGGTGTCGCAATGACAAATTCTCTTTGGAAGCTTTCCCTCCCGGTGCATCTTCTCGGCCTTGCACATCTCGGCCTCGAAAGGAAGAAGGTCGTCCAGAATTGCCTTCACCTCAGGATTGGCCATCCTGCCGGCCGCATCGGCCGCAACGGCCTCGCGGAGCTGCCTTGCGCGGAGCTCCATGTTATGGAAATCGGGAATAGTCTCGCCAAGGGTATCGGGGATATCGGCGAGCATCGCCTCAAAATTGCCGAAGGCCTTGCCGGCTATGCAGGAATACTCGGGATTGACAGTTTCGAAGGTATGGGAGCCTTTGATGAAGACTGACATCCTCCAATACTCGCGGCCGTCGGTCCAGTAAGTCTTGCCCGTTTCCTTGCAGGGGAGGAAGGTCAGGACCTTGCGGTCGATGTCAGGGTCTCCGGCAAGCTTGCGGCGGATATGGGCCGTGGCGCAGTCGATGTTATGCTGAAGAAGCTCGACGTCCTTGAAAATTGCGTTGTTAATCTTCTGCAATACATAGTCATTGGGGCCGTCGGTCTTGACAAGGAGGGTGTCATTGATAAGGCCGTTGCCCAAGGGCTTGATTTCCAATATGTTGCCCTGAAGGTCAAATCTTTCGGCGATTGTATTTACCATAGATGAAGAGGTTTTTACAAAAGTAGAGTATTTTTGTCTCATCTCAAATATTTTCTGTACATTTGCTTTCACTATAGACTTGAAGTTTATGATAAGAAATATCCTTTTGACCTTTGTTGTCATTGCAATAGCCGGATGCGGACGCGGCGGCGGATGGACGCAGGCGGAGAAGGAACTCATCAATGGCTCCGACTCGGTTATGTACGTTACTACGATTACCGCCGACAGCGCCATCCTGCGCACTCCCAGTATAGATTTAAGTCCTGATGCCCTGAAGTCTGCGGAGCTTGAAACTCTTATGGCTAAAATGCTCCGTACCGTAACGGACCCTTCTCAGGACGGCGTGGGAATTGCCGCGCCTCAGGTGGGTATTAACCGCCGCATTGTCTGCGTACAACGCTTCGACAAGGAGGGAGAGCCTTTCGAATGCTACCCCAATATCCGCATCGACAGCCTCATGGGAGAGATTAAAGTCGGCCCTGAAGGTTGCCTGTCGGTCCCGGGCAAGCGAGGGCTTGTACCTCGCTACAGCCGTATAAAAATCAGCTATGTTTCCACACCTGACGGGGAAGCCCGCAATGAAGAGATTGAAGGGTTCACCGCAGTTATTTTCCAGCACGAGTGCGACCACCTGGACGGCATTCTCTATACCGACCGCGCCGACACCGTCTTCGTATCGAAGAGATAAACTTGTTTTGAATGAAAAAGACTGCCGCCAAAGACTGGTTTTCCTTCTTTGCTCCAAGGTTTCTGTGCCTCACACTGGCCTTGGGCTTCATCATAAGGATTATCCTGATTCTCCACCCGATGACTGTCGTGGACTGGGGCCTTGCCGACTGGCTTAAAATTTTCTTCCTCGGAGTTATCAACGACGTTGCATTTACGGCAATAGCCCTTGTGCCGGCCTTCCTCATCTATACCACCTTCACCGATGACAAATATGGCCGGCGTGCAGGATGGATAATATGGAGCCTGCTGATGGCTCTGACGCTGTACGTGGTTCTGTGCAACGACATCACCGACGAATATGGCGGCCCGCTGCCGCGCATAGTCAATGGCGCGCTGATTACCATTACGGCCTGCTTCTCGGCAAAATTCTTCATCCCCGGCATCCGCGCGGCCTGGCGCCTGGCCGCCATCTATTTAACGATGATGCTGTACGTAATCCTGGCCGTACTGATTGCTTTCAGTGAAGTGGTGTTCTGGTCGGAGTTCGGGGTAAGGTTCAACTTCATCGCCGTCGATTATCTGGTATATACGAATGAGGTTGTGGGCAACATCATGGAATCCTATCCAATGGTGCCTATGACGCTGGCAATGCTAGCCATCGCCGGCAGTATAGTATGGCTTATGGTCCGCGGGAAAAACCTCTCCGGAAGCGGGGTGGCGTCGTGGGGCCGCTGGTGTATTTCGCTGATTGCCCTTGGTGTTGCTTCCTTTGCCGGAGGGATGTTCCTCCACTATGGCTACCGAAACTTCCAGAGCGGCGATATGTTCGCCACTCAGATTCACCAGAACGGCTGCTGGGATTTTCTCGAAGCCTTCGCCTCGAATAAGCTCGACTACAGGCAGTTCTACCCTATGTTACCGGAAGATGAGGCCAGAGCCCTTCAGCAGAAGATGACCGGGCAGAACGACCGCGGGTGGAAGTTCGTCCCCGGCGATACCGACCCTGAGCCAAGAAACGTAGTTCTTATAACCATCGAAAGTCTCAGCGCAGACTTCCTGGCCCGCTACGGCAACGAAAAGGGAATCACTCCAAATATCGACTCACTGCTTGAAAAGAGCCTTGTTTTCGACCGTCTATATGCCACCGGCAACCGTACGGTGCGCGGGCTCGAGGCCGTTACGCTCTGCATACCGCCGTCTTCCGGTGAGAGTCTGGTAAAAAGGCCTGAGCAGGGCTGTTGGTATTCGGTCGGAGACATTTTCCGCCTCTACGGCTATCGGACAAAGTTTTTTTACGGAGGCAACAGCTATTTCGACAATATGGGCGAGTTCTTCGGGGGCTGCGGCTACGAGATTTTCGATAAAGCCTCATACGACGCTTCGGCCATAGCCTTCTCCAATATATGGGGTACTTCCGACGAAGACACATACCGCGAAGCCATCGGCCAGTTCGACCTTATGCACGGCAAGGGCGAACCCTTCTTCGCGCACATAATGACGATTTCCAACCACAGGCCTTATACCTATCCTGATGGCAGAATCGAGTACGACGGCAACCCTATGTCGCGTTCTGCGGCCGTGAAATACACCGACTGGGCAATAGGCTATCTGTTCGCCGAGGCCGCTAAACGCCCCTGGTTCAGCAATACCGTATTTGTTGTGATGGCCGACCACTGCGCTTCTTCGGCCGGCAAGACTTCGCTGCCGGTCGACCGCTATCATATACCGGCATTCATTTATTCTCCCGGCTTCATCAAACCTCAGTACGTAGGCAAGATTTGTTCGCAGATAGATGTGATGCCAACCCTTTTCGGTTTGTTGAATATCGGGTATGAGGCACCCTTCTACGGAACGAATATTCTGGCCCCGGACTTCCGCGAGCGTGCTTTCATGGCCACTTACCAGGACCTCGGGTATTACGCCGACGATGTGCTGACCGTTCTTTCTCCCGTGCGCAAGGTAAAGCAGTTCAGGGTAGTGCCTGACGGCGAATGGGAATTCGACGAAGAGATTCTCTCCGAGCCGAACGAAGGGCTTGTCCGCGAAGCGGAAGCCTATTACCAGATGTCCAACCTTCATTATCCACGCATTTACAGAGCTAAACCGGAGTAGTTATGGTAGGAAGCAGACTGATAACCAGGCTCAAGGCGGTAGTAAGATGGTGCTCCATACGCATCACTGTCACGATACGTTTCTTTACCCACGACCTGTGGCTTCTGCGACTGGATGATTTCTCGCAATGGACGGCCAGGAGGATTCAGGACCTGCGTACTGTGGTGCTGATGATGCGAACCTTCTCAAAGCAGAAAATCGGCTATCAGGTCACTGCCCTTGCCTTCAGGAGCATGCTGGCCGTAATTCCCGCGGTGGCTATCGCCCTTTATCTTACCGATACCATAGGCCTCCGCGAAAAATTCGCAGATCTGCTATATCAGAATTTCGGCGAGGAAGATATCATCCAGACCATTCTCGGAGCCGCCGACAGGATTGCAGACACCGCCGAGAGCGGGCTCTTCGGTTTCATCTCCATGGCTTCCTTCGTATGGATTGTGCTCTCGCTGATGATTTCGGTACGGCAGGTATTCAATAATGTTTGGAAGATTGAACGCGAGCGCAGCGTAATGAGGATGGTAGTGGGAATCATGGGCATAGTCATACTCTCCCCTTTCGTGGTGATGATTTTCTTTACCGGCTCCATCCTGTATTCGCACATCCTCGAGTGGATTCTGCCGGCTGATTTCGTGCTCGCGAAGCCGCTTAAGGGATTGATGTCGTGGAGCATGCTGGCCGGAGCTATCGTATTGGTGCTGTCGGCCGTATATAAATACATTCCAGGCACCTACGTGCGCTATCGCCATGCGCTCAAGGCGGCGCTCTTTGCCGGTATCATCTTTACCGGCATTCAGTTCCTGTACCTCGAAACACAGGTGATGGTAAGCAAGCAGAGCGCCGTGTACGGCGCCCTCGCAGCCATTCCTCTCTTCATGATATGGCTGGAAATGGGCTGGTCCATCATCCTCTACGGAGCCACCCTCTCCTATGCCTTCCAGAACGTCGGCAAGGTTAAAGTTTAAAAAAGTTTCTTTCTGGAAACGGTAGCCACGAAGTCCTTCAGGTAGAAGGGCTCGAAGTAGGCCGTATCGCGGAAATTGCCGGCGGAAAGCTCGGCAAGGGCCGGACGGACCATACCTCGGGCGCTGGGATAGAGCTGTAGGAATCGTGCATTTGGATGCTTAATGACCGAAGAGCACTTGTCGGCGGCATCACCAACAAAAAGAACCGGACCTTCTTCAAGAATACTGTCGAAAGTGTTGGCCTCAACCACCTGCGCATGAACTTCGTCAAGGCGCTCTCCTTGGGGAGAGAAATTGGCCGTATAGACCTCCATCCGGCGGGCATCCACAAGCGGGACTATCCTCGTGCAGCCCTCGGCGGATCCGCGAAGAATGGCCTCCGAGGCGAGGATGTCGAGGGTGCCGACGGCAAGCAGGGGCAAGCCGGCGCCGAAGCAAAGGCCTTTGGCGGAGGATACTCCCACGCGAAGGCCGGTATATGAGCCGGGGCCCATTCCTACGCAAACCGCCGTGAGTTCTTTGGCGCTGATTCCGCCGGAATCAAGGGCCTCCTTGATGAAGGGGGCCGTAAGTGCCGACTGGTTGCGGGATGCAGAATCATCCTTGTAAAAAACCACCTCTCCGTCGGCTACAAGGGCTACGGAAGTAAGGGCAGTAGAAGTTTCAATTAGCAGGAGACGCGTCATACCTGGGCAATCAATTCCTTGAAATACGGGAAGATGGCATAAGCCAGATCCTTAAGCGGATTATAAAGCAAAGATGAGTCAAGAACCTCTTTTTCAACCCAGCCGAATTTACCGTTGAGATGGGTAAAAATGATGACGGCGATACCAAGGATGAGAGCCGCCTTGACAATTGCCAGAAGGGCTCCGAGCGTCTTGTCGAGCCATCCCAGCAGGGCAAGCTTTACCACGGCCTTGAGACCACGACCCAGAAGTGCCAGAAGAAGGACGCAGGCAATCATTATCACCACGAAAGATATGATGTTCAGTACCTGTGTCGAGATGCCGACATACGGGGCTATCCAGGAAGAAAGCAGGGATGAAAAACGGAGAGCCAGCCACGCTCCGGCCACAAGTGCCACAAGCGAAGTAGCCTGCACCATAAAGCCGTTTTTTATTCCGCTGATGAGAAACGGAATAAATACCAGGAGTATTGCAATATCGATCAGGCTCATTTTGAATCAATGTCAAATTTGTGTATCTTTGCAGTCTTATATCAGACGCTTTTGCAAAGATAGTTAAAAAGAAGGAAAATATGGCATTCAAGGAATATAAGGCTCTCGATCTTGTGGCGACAGGCGCCGAAGTGCTGGAGGACTGGAAAAAGAAAGATGCATTTGGCCGTTCGCTCGAAATCCGCGACGGAGCTCCGGAATTCATCTTTTTCGAAGGTCCGCCTTCGGCAAACGGCATGCCCGGAATCCATCACGTCATGGCCCGTTCCATCAAGGACGCCATCTGCCGCTATAAGACACAGACCGGTTTCAAGGTGGCCCGACGCGCAGGCTGGGACACCCACGGGCTTCCCGTTGAAATCGGAGTTGAGAAAAAACTTGGAATCCATAAGGAAGATATCGGCAAAACCATCTCCGTAGAGCAGTATAACGACACCTGCCGCAAGGAGGTTATGAAATACACCAAGGAATGGGTGGCCATGACAGAGCGTATCGGCTATTGGGTGGATATGGACGACCCGTACATTACCTACGATAACCGCTACATCGAAACCCTCTGGTATCTCCTCAGAAAAATCTACGACAAGGGCCTCCTTTACAAAGGTTTCTCCATCCAGCCGTATTCTCCCTCCGACGGCACGGGCCTGAGCTCTCACGAGCTTAACCAACCCGGCTGCTACAAGGATGTCACCGATACAACGGTCACCTGCCAGTTCGAGGTCATAAAGGATGAAAAATCCCAGCCTTTGTTCGACACCGAACCTCTTCCGGTATATTTCCTCGCCTGGACTACTACGCCCTGGACCCTTCCTTCGAACACTGCCCTCTGCGTAGGCCCTGAGATTGAATATATCCGTGTACGCTCCTGCAACCCCTACAGCGGAGCCGAAGCAATATACGTAATTGCCAAAGCCCTGCTGGATTCCCTTTTCGGCCAGAAAGTTCCCTTCAAGGTTCTTGACGGCTCATTCAAGGGCAAGGAGCTCGCGGGCATTCGATATAAACAGCTTATCCCCTGGTTCAAGCCCCTCGAAGGAGATGCATTCAGGGTAATTACAGGCGATTACGTAACCGTTGAAGACGGTACCGGCATCGTCCATATCGCCCCCACATTCGGCGCCGACGACAAACGCGTGGCCGCTGCCTTCGACATTCCTCCGATGATGGTCCTTGACCGCGACGGCAAGCCGCAGGCCCAGGTCGACCGTTCGGGCCGCTTCTTCCCCATCGAAGACCTCGACCCTTCCTATGTAGCCGAAAAAGTTAACCCTTCCTACAAGGAGTTCGCCGGCCGCTACGTCAAGAATGCCTTCGACGACAGTATTCCCGCAGATGCCCCGACGCTCGACATCGACCTCTGTATGATGATGAAGGCCGACGGACGCGCATTCAAGATTCAGAAGCACGTTCACAGCTATCCTCACAGCTGGAGGACCGACAAGCCCGTGCTCTACTTCCCTCTCGATGCCTGGTTCATCAAAGCCAGCGCCGTGAAGGAGCAGATGGTAGAACTCAACAAGCAGATTACCTGGAAGCCCGCCTCTACGGGTAGCGGGCGATTCGGGCAGTGGCTGGAGAATATCCAGGACTGGAACCTCTCCCGCAGCCGCTACTGGGGTACTCCTCTGCCGATTTGGCGCACCGAAGACGGCAAGGAAGAAAAATGCATCGGCAGCGTAGCCGAACTCTTCGCCGAAATCGACAAGGCCGTGGCCGCAGGAATAATGAAGGAAAATCCCTTCAAGGCCGCCGGTTTCGACCCCAAGGACATGAGCCTGGACAACTACAACAAGATAGACCTTCACCGTCCTTACGTCGACAATATCTTCCTTGTGTCCGATTCCGGCCGCAAGATGACCCGCGAGACAGACCTTATCGACGTATGGTTTGACTCAGGAGCCATGCCTTACGCCCAGGAAGGTCTCCGTGGCATTGATGGTAAAGGTTTCGGCGCCACCGCCGACTTCATCGCCGAAGGCGTCGACCAGACCAGAGGTTGGTTCTACACCCTTCACGCCATCCATACGATGGTATCCGGCACTCCGGCCTTCAAGAGGGTGATTTCCAACGGACTCGTTCTCGACAAAGACGGAAACAAGATGTCAAAGCGCCTCGGCAACGCCGTGGATCCATTCTATGCCCTCGACAAATACGGCGCAGATGCCCTCCGCTGGTACATGCTCACAAATGCCCAGCCCTGGGATAACCTCCGCTTCGACGAAGCCGGCGTGGATGAGGTCCGCCGCAAGTTCTTCGGCACGCTGTTCAATACTTACAAACTGTTCGCGCAGTATGCCAACATCGACGGCTTCAATCCCGCCGACAAGGCTGTACCCGTGTCCGGCCGGCCGGAAATCGACCGCTGGATACTCTCCAAGCTGAACTCCCTCGTACGCGACGTACGCGCCGCCTATGAGGATTACGACATAACTTCCGCAGGACGAATGATTCAGGATTTCGTCTGCGACCAGGTTAGCAACTGGTATGTACGCCTCAACCGCAAGAGGTTCTGGGGCAGCCAGCAGAACGACGATAAGAAAGCCGCGTATCAGACCCTCCATGAGGTCCTGAAGAAGGTAGCCCTTCTCGCAGCCCCTATCGCACCGTTCTATATGGACCGCCTGTACCTCGACCTCACAGGTGGCGAAGGCAGCGTACACTTCGAGTTTATGCCCGAGGTTGACGAGTCACTGATTAACGCCGCTCTTGAGGAAAAGATGACCATAGCCCAGAAGACCTGCTCGCTCGTTCACTCTCTGCGCAAGCTCAACCATCTGCCCGTCCGTCAGCCGCTCGCCAAGCTTGTGGTGCCTGTGATTTCAGAGGCCGTGTGCAAACAGATGAAGGGCGCACAGAAGCTGATTCTGAGCGAAGTCAACGTCAAGGAGATGTCTTTCATCGCCGATACCGCCGGAATCATCACCCTGAAAATCAAACCCAACTTCAAAACTCTCGGAAAGGTTTACGGCCCCAGGATGAAGGAGATTGCAGGAGCCTTCGGCAGTTTCGACCAGAGCACTATCGCCGCTCTTCAGAAAGCCGATATCGCCGGTAAGGAATACGCCATCAATCTACCTGGAGGTGAAGTTATCCTCCGCCCCGGAGATTATGAAATCAGCTCCGAGGATATGCCGGGATGGGCCGTGGCTACGGAAAATCAGCTGACCGTCGCCCTTGATATAACCGTCACCGACGAACTGCGCCGCGAGGGTGTTGCCCGTGAACTCGTGAACCGCATCCAGACCGCCCGCAAAGATGGAGGTTTCGAGGTTACAGACAGGGTTAAAGTTACAATCTACGCTTCCGGCGAGGCCTTTTTTACTATTGCCGACGCCGTCGACATTCATTACGAATACATAACCTCCCAGACTCTCTCAGAAATTGAGGCCGTGTCTGCCGATCCTGCACCGGAAGGCGCCCTGGCCGCGGAATGGGATGAGGGAGAAATTCACTTTATCATAAAAAAGAACAAATAAAATCATTTAATACCACGTGTTATGGCAAACGAAGAAACAAAACTGCGTTACAGCGATGAGGAGTTGGCCGAATTCAAGGAAATAATTCTTGAAAAACTCGCAAAGGCAAAAGCCGAATACGAAGGCCTGCGCAAGGTCGTCATGCACAACGGTACCAACGACATCGAGGATACCACCCCTTCGTTCAAGACAGTCGAGGACTACGGAACGATGCAGCTGACCAAAGAAGAGGCCAGCCAGATGGCACAGCGCCAGTACAAGTTCATCCAGAACCTGGAGGCCGCTCTCGTCCGCATCGAGAACAAGACATACGGTATCTGCCGTGAGACCGGCAAGCTCATCCCCAAGGAGCGCCTGCGTCTCGTACCGCACGCCACCCTTACCGTAGAGGCAAAGGAAAAACTCTCCGGCAAGCGTTAGGAGATGGCTTTCGCGAGAGGCAAAGGGCTGATAGTTCTCGGCGTCGTACTGGTAATCCTTGACCAGGTTATAAAAGTCCTGGTCAGGGAGGGTATGGTGCCCGGGCAGCAGATTCCCGTTCTGGGCAACTGGTTCTGCCTTAGTTATGTGGAGAACGCCGGCATGGCCTTCGGAATGAAATTCGGAGGAGTTGTAGGCAAGCTTATCCTATCAGTTTTAAGAATAGGCCTTTGCGTGGCCCTTGTATGGTGGATTAACCGCCTGGCGCACAAAACGTCAGACGACGGCTCTCCGCTTGTTTCCACGGGTGTTCTCGTGGGGCTTACAATGATTACGGCCGGAGCTGCAGGCAATATCATAGACTCGATGATTTACGGGCCCTTCCTTTTTGGTAAGGTGGTGGATATGTTCTATTTCCCGCTCTTTACCTGGCCCGACTGGGTTCCTCTTGTAGGTGGACACATTTTCTTTGAGCCTGTATTCAACTTCGCCGACGCCTGCGTCACCCTCGGTGCGCTCTACCTCGTAATCTTCCATTTCAAATTCTTCTCCGCCGAGAAATAGAAGGGCGCATATGATTCTTTTTTAATTTATTTTTTGTATATTTGCATCAGTAACGGGTTCTGCTTGTGGGCAGGACTCCTTTTTGTTCACTCGAAGTTGATGTAAACATAATAATAACACGATATGGCAGACGTACATTTCATGACCCAGGAAGGGTTGGATAAACTGAGAAAAGATTTGGAAGAAGCTCTGGCGCAGCGCCCCGTCATCGCAGCAGCTATAGCCGAGGCGAGGGAGAAGGGCGATCTTTCCGAGAACGCCGAGTACGACGCCGCCCGCGAAGCCCAGGGCCTCCTGGAACTCAAGATTTCTAATCTCAAGGAGCTCGTGGCCAATGCAAAGGTTATCGACGAATCGATGATAGGCACCGACAAAGTTCAGATCATGAACAAAGTCAAGGTCGAGAACCTCGCCAACAAGCAGGTGATGGAATTCACCATCGTCGGAGAGACCGAAGCCGATTTCGCTCACGGCAAGATGGCCGCCACCACCCCTATTGCAAAAGCACTCATCGGGCATTCAAAGGGCGAAACCGTAGAGGCCAGCGTCCCCCAGGGCGTAATCAAGTTCAAGATTCTGGATATATCTCTCTAAAAGGCCATGGCAACGATTTTCACAAAGATAGTCCGCGGCGAGATTCCCTCATACAAGGTAGCGGAAGACGAAAACTACTATGCTTTTCTGGATATTTCGCCGCTGACGGAAGGTCATACGCTTTGCGTGCCCAAGCACGTAGAAGACGATTACATCTTCCACCTCGACAGTGACGTATATCAGGGACTCTGGGCCTTCGCCGCAAAGGTGGCCCGCGCCCAGAAGGCTGCCATCCCCTGCAAGAGAATCGGCGTGGCCGTTCTCGGCATGGAGGTACCCCACACCCATATTCATCTTGTTCCTCTGAGCAGCGAAGGCGACCTCGACTTCCGCAAGGAACATCTCAAGCTCTCACCCGAGAGATTCGCGGCCATCGCCGAAGCTATCAGAAAAGAATTCGAGAAACAATCCTAACAATGAACAGCTACATTAAAGCTTTCGTATGCCTCGCAGCCACCGCTGCGCTGGCGTCCTGTGCATCAAATAAAGCCAATATATCAGGAACCGTTACCGGCGCCGAAGGAAAGGATATTATCGTAAAGAAACTCGCTTCAGCCGGAGTGGAAACACTGGATACAATCAAGACCGGTGCCGACGGCAGTTTCTCCTACAAGATGGAAATTGCAAAGGGCGACCCTGATTTCGTATACGTATATTACGGCAAAACCCCTGTAGCATCCCTTCTTCTCCAGGCAGGAGATGCAGTCTCCGTCAAGGCCGACACCCTCGGAATCTGGACGGTCGATGGCTCGGAAGAGTGTTCAAAGCTTCTGGAGGCCGTTTCTCTCCAGCGCAGCTTCGCCGGAAAAATTGCTTCCGGGAACATCAAGGTACAGGACTATATCTACTACTACCGCCAGAACGTAAAGTTCATCATGGCCAACAGCAAGTCGCTCTCCGTCATTCCCCTTCTTTCCGAGAAACTCCCCGGAGGAGAGCCCATCTTCTCGCAGCTCACCGACGCCATCCATTTCAGGGCCACCTGTGATTCCCTCAAGACCGTCTATCCTGAGTCAAGATATGTCCGTGCCCTTGACGCCGAAGCAGAGCGCAGGATGAATCAGCTTCAGATGAGCAACGCCATCGAAAAAGCCGAAGAAGTCGGCTATATCGACATCGTACTCCCCAATGAAAAGGGTCAGAAGGTCAAGCTCAGTGAGGTAAAAGGCAAAGTGGTGATGGTTTATTTCTGGGCCTCGGAAATGGGCGAGCAGAAGATGTTCAACCAGGATGTCCTGAAGCCGGTCTATCGCGATTTCAAAGGTCGGGGCTTCGAGATTTATGCAATCTCCCTCGACACCGACAAAGCCGCCTGGGCTACGGCCGTACGTACGCAGAATACAGGATGGATTAATGTCTGTGACGGCCTCGGCACAGCGTCACCCTCCGTTCTCAGTTATAACGTCAACAAGATTCCCTCGCTGTTTTTCATCGTTAACGGCGAACTCGTAACCGGCACAGGCGTCAAGGACGAAGCCACCCTCAGACGCTTCCTCTCAAGTAAACTCTAAAGATTCCGGATAAGTTTATTCCTCAAGGGCGTTGTCGCGAATCTGGCGGGCAAGGTCCATGCCTACGCATACATTGAGTGCAAGCATGGCAAATGCCAGGGGCAACGTGGGGATGAAGCAGGTTCCAGTAAGGAAGAAGGCGTATGTGATGATAGAAATCACCACGTACCCCAGGGAGATAAGCAACTTTTCGGGGCGCTGAATGGCATAGACTATAGCCAGCAAATCCACAAAGAAACCATAGCGCTCGTGCATGTGGGGCATCGTAAAGAGCACCAGGCATACCGAGAAAAGAGCCATG
This sequence comes from Bacteroidales bacterium, assembly GCA_017443025.1. Lineage (GTDB taxonomy): Bacteria > Bacteroidota > Bacteroidia > Bacteroidales > UBA932 > Cryptobacteroides. The sequence goes on from JAFSPG010000018.1 coordinate 74,935, forward strand.
GTGACGAGAATCTCGTTCGTCAGCCTGAATTTTACGGAGTACATCCAGTAGGCAAATATCCCGAGCACGCCAAGCGAGAAATACAGCCCGAAGCTGCCGATTTCCTTCATATGGTGCCAACGGGCTACGGTTTCGTCGAGAAAATCATAGATGTTCGGGAAATGCATGGTACCGAATGGGAATTCCCCTGCCTGCAGGAAGTACACACCCATCAGCTCTGAAAGCGGCCGGCCGGCTATCCAGGCAGGTATCTGGATTACGAAGTAAACAGCAGGAATCCACAGGAACTGCCAGAACTTGACAGTTCTCCCCTTAAGCCACATTATCACCAGGAAGGGCAGCAGGAACACCGCCTGAACCTTGAAGGCAAAAGCCAGTCCAAGCATAATGCAACAAAGCGAACCCCTGTCCTTCAAAAGGAAGAGGAGCGAAAGCAGCATGAAGGTACAGTAGATAATATCACACTGGCACCACCACGCGCTGTTGAATATGACGGTGGGGCAAAGCAGGGTTATGGCCATTGCTGCCACGCCCTTGCGCTTGCTGCCGGTCAGATGATGAAGCAGAAGGAACATTACTCCCGCGGCCACGAAGTCAAAGGCTACAGAGGCGAGCTTAAGGGCAAGCATTGAATTGCTGAAGCCCGACAGCAGGCACATTATATACATATATGCCGAGGAATAATTGGATATCGTCATCGAAAGTGAATCCCAGGGCCCAACCTCCTGAATACGACCCATCCAAACGGACAGATAGTTATAATAGTCGCCGGATTCGAGGGGGAGAAGGGCTATTCTGGCCAGCGCGGCCAGGACAAATATCACCACGATGAAAGAGACATTGATAAGCTTGTCTTTCATAATCATTCCTTTACAAATTCTACATCGGCAGCAAAAATATAAAAAGATATTTGTATTTTTCCTTTATCATTCATATTTTTGTCGAAATGTGCAGAATTTTAACACGATAGCTATGAAAAAACTTTGGGTTCTCCTCGCCGCATTGACTGTTGCAGCCGGCCTTGTAATTGCAAGCTGCGGCGGCGGTTCCGACAAGAACGACGACGTACTGGTCGATTTCGAAACTTTCCATGCAGAGCTTCTTGACTTCAATCTCTGGAAAAACATCAACGAACCCGGAGTCATGGGTCTGTACGAAATTGTTCCTTTGGCCATAGGAAGAAGCGACTACAAGAATGCAAAACTATATCCGGGCAAAGTATTATGGGGCATGTATCCCGAGGGTGTAGTGGTTTTTGTAGAAACATCCAAATCTACCGTGTCCCACGAAGGAACAAGTGCGGAGGGCAATATTATAGGTATCAAGGCCATCGCAGAAGGAACCGTAGAGATTACCGCACTTGATAATAACGGACATAACATTAAACATACTTTCCTCGTAGGTGAGGGGCAGCATTATTCCCCTGACGGACAATGGGATGAAAATATTAACCCTGATTATCCCTCCGGCTGGTATCCCAATAAGTCCTCATCTTCGGGCTACGATGGTGGTGGAAATAGTGGGTCCTCATCTAGCTACAATGGTGGTGGAAATAGTGGGTCCTCATCTGGCTACAATAAGTCCTCATCTAGCAACAATAAGTCCTCATCTAGCCACAATGGTGGCGGGAATAACAGCTCTTCCGGTTCGTATTAATTATTCTTGCTGAATAAGCGATAGTCGCCGTATTCCGGCTTATCGCATAGAGAATATCCTGATTCAAGAAGTAAATCCTGGCGGTATTTGTCGTAAGTATTAATGAAGACAAAGTCCGCCAGGCCTTTTTTTACTGCATTCTCCTGGTCGTCGGTCATCTCCTTGGTACAACCTGCCTGTATCGCCCAGTACTTGCAGGCCGGCAGGTCTTCGGCCAGGATTCCGTATCCATGGTCGCCGCAGCCCAAATAGAGAACGCGCGGATTATGCTTTCGGGCAACGGTCTGCATATATTCCATGGCCCTTTCGCGGTGAATGGTAGGCTTACGACCGAAGAAATAATCGTGCTCGTAGGTCCAGGCATTGGTATGGACCAAGTACCAGGCGCCCACCGCTATAAGAGCCCCACAGATATAACGTCTGATACCGAAATCCTTGTCGAAGCAGCGTACGATGACAAGTACAGTAAATACCATCAGCACGTTAACCGGGATGAAATAATACGTCCTTGCATACCTGCTAAGGCACAGCAGGAACCAAGCCATAGCAACGGGCGGGAACCATCTGGCCTTCTTGAGAGCAAATATGGACGTAAGCGCGCCGGCCACGGCCAAAGCCATATATCCCAGCATCTCGGATCTGAAGAATTCACCTTTGTCGTTGGAGTCCAGAATATTGTCGATAGTCTGGAATGTCGTTATGAAATATTCCTGTATAAAGGCTCCCAGTATCCCCTTCCATAGGAAATAAAGGAGCATAGGGACAACTATTACGGCAAATCCGGCCATGGCCGCACCGGAGGCCTTGAAGAAGGCCTTCCAGCTACGCAGGCGCGTAAGCATGGCTATTAGGAAAATGCCGGTCATAGCCCCCACGCTGTACTTTATAAGGATTATGGCTCCGAACGAAAATCCCCACCAGAAGAAGCTGCCCTGTTCTTTGCCGTACAGCGATTTGCAGGCCATAAGCAGCGACAGAGCCACGAAAGGCAGCGTCATGACCTCTGCCTTGTCGTCGAAGATAAAGAGCGGGATAAAATACAAGGCATTCAGCATCATACCCATCCACATCGACTTCTTCGGGGAGCCCGTAAGAATCATGCAGACCTTGAACAGGAAGAAAGCCGTGGCAAGGTAAGCAAGTGCATTTATCCACAGCAAACCTGCCCAGGAGAGCGGCGAAAAGAGGTACGCAACTGCATAAATCAGCCACAGAAGCGGCCCCTTTGAGTCGGCAAAATCCACATAGGGCACAAGGCCGTTAACCCAGGCCTTCCCGCACATGAAGTACCACGCCGAATCGTGCCTGATATATCCGCCGTGCGCCGACATATTGTCGTGCACCGGCGAATCGATGGATGTAAAGAAGTATGCGACGAAAGTAAAAAGCAGCAGCATTGCCAGGCAGAACGGCGCCTGGGCGACGATACCCCTCCAGCCGAACGAAAGCATCTTTCCTGCGCTGTACTTGCTTTCGCCGGCAGTGCGGTCGCCGCGGGTGTAATACACCTTAGCAGAATCGAAGCCAAGAGTAGGCACTACGTTGCGGATAAGGTCACCACCGGCCGAGGCTTTCTCGAGAAGAGTCTCCGCGCAACGTCGCCCCATAAGGCGGAAATCCGCGTGTCCTGGGATATGGCGCTTGTCGGCAAGGTGCATTACGAAGTACCAGGCCTGGGCGCTGAATCTTTTAAAGAAAGAATCATTCCCCCTGTTGTCCCTTACACCATACACAACCTCTTTCCCTCCGAGCCATTTGGAGACCATCTCGGGGATGGCCGCAGGATCGTCCTGTAAGTCGGCATCGAGAGTGATGACGGCATCTGCGCCCTGCTCCAGGGCCGCTCTTATACCGCCAAGTATCGCTCCCTGCTGACCTGAATGAGGTAAAGGCAGATGCTGGACTCTCTTGTCAGGGTATGCGCTTACAACTCCGGCTGTACCGTCGGTGCTTCCGTCGTCAGATATGATGATGCCGGATTCTATCTCGCCTGCCGTCACCGGCCCGAGGGAATCGAGCACTTCGAGCATACGCGGAATGGAAAGCGGAAGTACTTCAGCCTCATTAAAACAGGGGACTACCAGGAACAGTTTGCGCATAAAGCTATCTTCTATAATGACTACTCGAGGCAGGCCTGCCTGTCGGCTTCGAGCTGACTTTTAAGGGCATCGAGGGAGTCGAAGCGACGTTCGTCGCGGATGCGGCGCAGGAAGCGGATATCGATATCGAGGCCGTAAATGTCCTCGTCGAAATCGAAGATATTGGTTTCGACAGTAAGGGCGTTATCCTTGCCCATCGTAGGCCGGACGCCGATATTGCACATTCCGCGGAAGCTTCGGCCGAGAGTATCCACCTCAACGGCATACACTCCCCCGGCGGGAATCAGTTTGAGGGGTTCGTAGAGTTTCATATTGGCCGTGGGGAAGCCCAGGCGGCGGCCCATGCGGTTGCCGGCCACGACTACGCCGTGCAGCCCATACGGCCGGCCGAGCATAGCCGCTGCGGCCTCGACCTCGCCCCCCGAAAGCGCCTCGCGAATCCTAGTAGATGATATCGCTACAGGCGAAAGGTCATGGATGGTGTGGCCGCCCTCCTGTTGTGAGTAAAGGGGCTCCGGTGCAAAAACGGGCTGTTTTGCACTTGAGGTGACCAATATCGGCTTCTTGTGTGCAAAAACAGGCTGTTTTGCACCGGAGGCGGCAAGGGCTTCGCCGGTCAGGTGGTCGCTTCCGATGCGGTTGTCATATCCCATCACGAGAAGCGTCGCGCCAAAGCGCTCGCCCAGCATCTGAAGATACTCGCGGGCAGTGAGAGCGGCGAACTCGCGCGTAAACGGCAGCACCTCCACGCGGTCAATCCCGGCAGCCCGAATCAAGTCGCACTTTTCCTGGAGCGATGAAAGCAGCCTCAAGTCCCGCGCATCCTGCTGAAGGACCATGCGCGGATGAGGCCAGAAAGTAACTACAAGGCTTTCTTCTCCACGCTCCGCAGCCCTAGCCGCGAGGCATGAAAGAATATGACGGTGCCCAAGATGGACACCGTCAAAAAAACCGGTAGTTACAACCATTTTACAAGTCCGAAATCCTGACGGTGAGGCAGCATCGGATTCTTGGCGTAGTAACGGGTAGCAACCTGATACATACCCGTGCGCTCAGGAATCAGTGAAGCCTCATAGCGGGCGACACCATCCTCGTAAGACACGAGCTTGAACTCGGTCTTGTCCTGGATATGGAGCTCGCCGTGACGGTCGGTGGTACAGAAGAGCATTTCCACTCCGATATCCTCCGGCTTGATATCACCGATATGAAGCACAACCTCACTGGTAAGAGGGTTCTTCGGCGACAGGTTATAGGAGGCATCAGGCTGGGTATAAGAAATCACGTCGATGTTATCCCACAGGAGGCTGACACCCCTCTTCCATTCGGCAATCTCACGGGCAATCTTGTAATCGTTGGCCAGAAGCTTTGCTGCGCGCTTTGCCTGAGGAATATAGTACTGGTTGCAGTAATCGGTAAGCATGCGGTTGGTGGTGAAGTTGCAGGCCACCTTGGCGATGCAGTTACGGATGAACTCAATCCAGCGGGCGGAACGGCCGGTGCGGTAATCCACATCGTAGTAGATAGGGGCGATCTCGCTCTCTATTGTAGTGTAAATCGTAGCGGCATCGAGTTCGTTCTGGAAGGCATTGTCGTCGTAGGTGCGCTCCTGAGACAGGGCCCAGCCGGCACCTTCCTTGTAGCCTTCAACCCACCATCCGTCAAGGACGGAGAAGTGCATTACGCCGTTCATTGCAGCTTTCTCTCCTGAAGTACCGGAAGCCTCGAGCGGACGGGTAGGATTGTTCATCCATACGTCAACACCCTGAACGAGACGCTTGGCAAGGGTGATGTCGTATCCGGGAACGAAGACAATCTTGCCGATGAAGCGGTCCTGCTTGGAAATATCTACGATGTGCTTGATAAGATCCTGACCGGCCTTGTCGGCGGGATGAGCCTTTCCGGCAAAGATAAACTGGACCGGCATCTTGGGATTATTCACAATGGCGTCGAGCCTGTCGAGGTCGCTGAAAAGAAGAGTGGCCCTCTTATAGGTAGCGAAACGGCGGGCGAAGCCGATAGTGAGGACATCATCGCGGAGAGTATCCTTGATGGTCATAATCTCGCGGGGAGAATAGTGGCTGCTCATTCCGGGGTCGGAGAGACGCTCCTTTACGGTACGGATAAGCTCCCTCTTGACAATCTTGCGGATATGCCAGATGTCGGAGTCGGACACATTGTATATACCCTCGAAGCAGGATTTATCGTAATGATGACTCTGGAACTCGGGGCCGAACACGGTAGCGTGAAGTTTCTTCCACTCCTTGGCAGCCCAGGTGGGATAGTGAACACCGTTGGTTACATAACTTACGTGAAGTTCCTCGGGCAGATAACCGGGATACATGTCGGAGAAGATATTCTGGCTTACCTTGCCGTGAAGCATCGACACACCATTGATATTCTGGCTGATATTGGCGGCCAGATGGCTCATCGAGAACTTCTCGTTCGGGTCGGCGGCGTTGATCTTGCCGAGGGCCATCATAGACTCCCAGTCAATCTTGAGCCTCTGGGCATAATGGCCAAGGTACATACGGAGCATACCTTCGTCGAAGGCATCGTGGCCTGCGGGAACAGGGGTATGGGTTGTAAAGAGCGAAGAAGCACGGACAACCTCCATTGCCTCGACGGCATTGAGATTTTCGTTCTCGATATATTCGCGGAGCCTCTCAAGACCGATGAATGCGGCGTGGCCCTCGTTGCAATGATATACCTGAGGATTGATTCCCAACAGGCGCAGAGCGCGGATGCCGCCGATACCGAGGAGAATCTCCTGTTTCAGACGGTTCTCCCAGTCGCCGCCGTAAAGCTGGTGGGTTACCTGACGGTCTTCGGGACGGTTGGCCTCGAAGTCGGCGTCAAGCAGGTAGAGGTCGGTACGGCCCACGGCAACCTTCCAGATTCTGGCCGAAAGATTGCGGCCGGGGAAGGCAATCTGCACCTGGAGCCACTCGCCGTTCTCGCCAATCACCGGCTCGGCAGGAATGCTGAGGAAGTCCTGAGCATCATAACGTGCCTCCTGATATCCCTGAGAAGAAAGAATCTGGGTGAAATATCCATAGCGGTAAAGCAGACCTACGGCCACCAGATTGACATTCATGTCGGAGGTTTCCTTGAGGTAGTCGCCGGCAAGGATACCGAGGCCTCCGGAGTAAATCTTCAGAGAAGAATCAAGGCCGTATTCCATGCAGAAATAAGCTACGGAAGGGTCCTTGCGCTGCTTCTTCTGGTCCATATACACGTTGAACTCCTTCATCACGGAATCCAGCTGCGCGAGGAAATCCTTGTCCTTGGCAAGAGCCTCATAGCGGCTAAGGCTGACGGTGTCGAGGATAACCTTGGGATTATGGCCGGAGTTATGCCAGATGTCGCGGTCGACAGCCTTGAACAGGGCCTTGGCGCTATCGTTCCAGCACCACCAGAAGTTCTTCGAGAGGATTTCAAGTCCGGAGAGTTTCTCGGGAAGATGACGGGTTACCATCACGCTCTTCCACGAAGGATTTTTGATTTCGATCTTCTTGTATTTCATCTGTTTTTCGTCATTCACGTTAAAATTGCCTTCACGGGCGGAAGAAAGTTCCAGGGCCTTGGCGTAGGCCTCGTTGTAATACTTGATCTGATTGTTCCACAGAGCAGTTGATGCCACCTCGCGGGCAGAATCCATATACTCCTTGCGTTTGGCCTTGGGAAGGGCGGCCACTTCGAGGATTCGGTCCCGTACGGCAGCTACTACTTCGTCGTAATTGAAGTCGTCGCGGCGAACTACCGTTATGCCGGGATGCGGCTTGCCCTCGTAGATATCGTCAACCCACTTGCCGAAGCCCGCAAGGCTGGTTGTAAGCGTAGGCACGCGGAAAGCCAGGGCTTCGAGGGGAGTGTAACCCCAGGGCTCATAGTAAGACGGGAACAGGGCGAGGTCCATACCCACGAGAAGGTCGTAGTATTTCATATTGAAAGCTCCGTCGTTGCCGTTGAGGTAGGAAGGCACGAAGAATACCTTAACCTTGCCGCCAAGGGCATTTACCAGACCTTTTTCGCGGAAACGGTTTAGTACCTGATCGGACTCAGGATATGCGAGATTATGGCTCGTCTGGGTGGAATAATGCTCGGGACCTTTGCCGGCAAGTACTTCGAGGAGTTCTTTGTCGGGGCCGTTGTGTGCGCCGGGCACCATGATGAAGGCGACCACCTGACGCTTGATATCATTCCCTACTCCTGCGAGGGAGTCGATGAAAACATCTATTCCCTTGTTGCGGAATTCATACCTTCCGCCTATGCATACGAAAAGAGCATCCTTCTGGATATCTTCACCGGCCATGGCGGAAGCCACCTTGCAGAGTTTCTCCCTTGCCGAGACGCGGGCTTCGTCGTAGGCCTTGTCGTCGGCCGGAGTAAAACTGTTCTCAAAGCCGTTAGGAGTTACTACGTCGGGGGTACGTCCAAGGAAACGGGTACACTCAGAAGCGGTTATCTCGCTGACGGTAGTGAATATGTCGGTATTTGCGGCTGACTTGGCCTCAAGGGAATGGCGTGCAACCACTCCGAAATCGCGCGCCTTGGCATCGGCATCATACTGAGTGCCATCATAAAGAGGGAAGTTATTCCCGGCAAGGCAGCGGCCAATCATGGTGGCGTGGGTAGTAAACACCGTGGCGATTGGAATGTTCGCCTGCTTCAGGTAAAGCAGTCCGGCGCCGGTCTGCCACTCGTGGAACTGGGCGACGACTTTGTCAGTATGGAAGATATTGCACTTCCAGAAGCTCTCAATAACCCTTCCGGCTACATAGCCGAAGAGGAAATTCTCCTTGTAATCCCAGTTTCCGGTAAGGGAATCCACGCCGAAGTCTTTCCAGCACTTACCGAGGATGGTATCCTGCTCGGGAAGGAATTTCTTGAAGTCCACCAGTATGGCGATAGGCTTGCCGGGGATGTTCCAGCGGCCAATCCTTACCTGCATGCCTTCTTCGGCGGCCTTTGCCTTCCAGATTCTGAAAAGATGCGGGTCCTCTGTAAAATCAGGGTTCGAGGCTGTATGCATCCATACGTCAGGGCCGATAAGGATATGATGACGGCCAAGCTGAGATTTCAGGAAGAGGGCTTTGGTCGCGACAACCGTATAAATCCCGCCCATCTTGTTACACACTTCCCAGCTGACCTCAAACAGATAGTCGGGTTTAAGCATTTTGTTCATTTAGTAAAAATCCTTTTGCACAAATCAATCTTAGAGCTTTTCGCTCAGAGCTTCGTCAACGCGGATCATGAAGTCGCTCAGTACATTCATGTAGTTGATGAAAGCCTCGTAAGGGGTATCGTAGGGGTTGAAATACTTGTGGACGGCTCCGTCGGAGAAGAACTTAGTGCACATGTAGTAGAAGTGATCGCTCTCCTGCAGATGTCCGAAGTCGTTCCACATCGAAGGCTGGTTCAGAATGGCCAGCTTCTCATACAGGCCGTACAGCTTGTTGAAGGCATCCTTCTGGAGCTCGTTTCCGAGCCATGCGGATGTATCCCTTTCTTCGTCGGCCCAGGAGATGGCTTCAGGCACACTGATTTCGGAAACGGCCTTGAAACGACGGGCGATGGATGAAGGAGTGCTGAATTCGAACTCTCCGTCTTCAGCTACGACGCCCGGAAGGGCCCTCATGAAATCGAAGATTCCGCTCTCGGCCTTCTGGTGCTCGCCGAAGGTCTCGTAATCCATGAAGAGGCCGATCATATTGCCTCCGTCGGAAACGGCAGCCTTGAGCCAGGCGAGATATTTGTCGGCGGTAAGCGGCCAGTTGTCCCAGCTACGGTCAGAGAAGCGGAAAGCGATGTCGTCGCTCAGGGCGCTGTTGCGCATAAGAACCTTCAGTGACGGCTTCTCGGGGTTGCAGTACACGTAATTGGGGCTCTGCCAGCCGAGAATATGCTTGGCGCCTTCGGTAAGGACCGTCTTGAAACCCATCTCGGAAACCATATCGCCGATAGCGTCGGAATAAATGAGCTCGGTATTGCGGAAGGTCACGGGAGTCTGACCGAAGTACTCCTTGATGGCCTGACGGTGCTTTTCGACCTGAAGGCGGAACTCTGCCGGGGATGCAAGCGAAGAGAGCGAATGGTAGTAGGTCTCTCCGAGGAACTCCACGCAACCGGTATCGGCCAGGGCGCGGAAGCTGTCGAGGATTTCAGGGGCGTAGCGCTCGAACTGTTCGAGGGCGGAGCCTGAAATCGAGAAGGCTACCTTGAATGCGCCCTTCTGCTCGCGGATTACGTCGAGCAGCAACTGGTTCATAGGCAGATAGCATTTCTGGGCAATGCGGCGGAGGATGGTACGATTCTCAAAATCATCGTAATAATGGGAATCCTTACCTATGTCGAAGAAGCGATAAAGTCTGAGCCTCGTAGGCTGATGGACCTGGAAATACAGGCATATCTGTTTCTTTGCCATTGTATGTTATTCTTTTATTTGTTTACAACTGATTCATAGACGGCCTTCATCTTTGCCGTGGCGTTATCCCACTTGAGGGTGTTAACTTCGTCGTAGCCCTCGGTGGCGGCGAATTTTGCAAGGGCGGGATACTGTAGCAGACCGTAAATCTGGTCGGCCATTGCATCCACGTTCCAGAAATCCACCTTGAAGGCATAGCGGAGAATTTCGGCCGCGCCGCTCTGCTTGGAGATAACCGAAGGGACGCCGGTGCGCATTGCCTCAAGCGGCGAGATACCGAAAGGCTCAGATACGGACGGCATCACATATACATCGCTCAGAGCGAACATCTTCTGAACGTCTGCTCCGCGGAGGAAGCCGGTGAAATGGAAACGGTCGGAGATTCCGAGGCGGGCGACGTGCTTGATGGAACGGTTCATCATGTCGCCGCTGCCGGCCATCACGAACCTTACGCCCTTGGTGCGCTTGAGAACCTTGGCAGCAGCCTCGATGAAGTATTCGGGGCCCTTCTGGAAGGTAATTCGGCCAAGGAAGGTAACGACTTTGTCCTTGACTCCGCGCTCTACCTGAAGGTCGTCGCGGCCGCTGAAATCAACGGCATTGTGCACGGTGACGACTTTGTCGGGGTTGATTCCGTACTTGGTAATGACTATGTTGCGGGTGAGGTCGCTCACGGTGATGACTTTGTCGGCGGCCTCCATTCCGTTGCGCTCGATGGCATAGACGCGGGTATCGATGTTATCGACGCTGCCACGGTCGAAGGAGGTGGCGTGAACGTGAACCACCAGAGGCTTGCCAGTCATACGCTTTGCTGCGATGCCGGCATAGTAGGTAAGCCAGTCGTGGGCGTGAATTACGTCGAATTCGTCCTTGTGCTGGAGAGCGATTGTGCCGCCTACCATTGCATAGCGGGCAACTTCTTCCATAAGGTTGGCACCGTACTTGCCGGAGAATTTGAACTTCTGACCATAATGGATGCGGAAGTCCTTCTGCTGGCGGCGACGCTCTTCCTCAACGAGGTTGGTGAAGTCTTCAGGGTCGCAGTAAGGCACGAGGTTGGAGCCGACGTGGATGAACTTGACTTTGTCGAGGAAGTCGCCGATGCCGAGCTCCTCGGTGTATGTAACTGCAACATCGCTGGCATTGATGATGCGGGCTGCGCTCTGGTCTTCGTCGCCGGAGGCGGAAGGCATCACGAATATCGTTTCCACGCCGTTATGGGCGAGGCCCTTTACAATGCCGTAGCAGGCCGTACCTAGACCGCCTGCGATATGGGGAGGAAACTCCCAGCCGAACATTAATACTCTCATGGTTTAGTCCTCCCTGAATTTTTCAATCAGATAATCAATCGACAGCAGGGCGGCGGTGCTCAGCGCAGATGAGATGGCGCCGTGAGGCTCGTGAGGCGGGTCTCCGTCGTAGAGCTCGGAAAAGGCACCGATGCCGTGCATGTTCAAATCTTCATAAAGACCTTCGCAGAGCCATTCGGCGCGTTTGACGAAGGCCGAACCCATCATGTGGAACCAGATGGAGATGTAAGGATACAGCAGTGAAGGACGGGTGCAACCCTGGTGATAGGCGAGGTCGCGGTCGGTCTGGCTGCCCTCATAGACTCCCTTGTACTTGTTGTCGCGGGGAGAGAGGGTGCGGATGCCGCGGCGGGTTTCGAGCTCGCTCTTGACAACTTTCATGACCGAAGCGGCAACTTCGTCGTCGACGGGCTGATACTGTACCCAGATGGCATATAACTGATTCGGGCGAACATCGGTGTTCTGTCCGTAATTATCTATATAATCGGCGAGATAGCCACGCTCGGGCATCCAGAACATGGGCTGGAAGGAAGCTCCGGCAGCGTCACGGATATGCGACCACTTTTCGACAAAGGGCGAGCGTGCCGATTTATACTTCATCTCCATTTCGATGGCGAAGCAGAGCATGTTGTACCAGAGGGCGTTGGTCTCGACTTGATATCCGGCCCTTTCGGTAACGGGACGGCCGCCGGTGTAGGCGTTCATCCACGAGAGTGCTACTCCGTCCATCTGGGCCCAGAGCAGGCCGTTGGGCTGGAGGGAGACTTCCTTGCGGATGCCGGGAGAATAACTCTCGATGATACCCTTGACTGTTTCGCCGTACTTGCTCCAGACCTTGCGGGCCTTGGCTCCGAAATCGATATACTCCTGAAGGGCCGTGGCAAAACGGAGAGGAGCCTCAACCTGGGTTGTACGGCGGAAGAGGCGCTCCTGATTGTCAGCGATAAGATTGTCGAGGATTTCCTCGAATTCTTCCATCGAGCCGTTGGCGTAGAGGGTGAGGCCCGGGAGGGCTTCGAGGGTTTCGCGTAGAAGCCCGGTATAAAGCCAGGAGAAGCCTGCGGTAATCTGGCTGTGCCCGCCGCGGGTGCGCTTCAGGAGGTCGGCCTGGTGGACGAGCTGATGATGGTAGGATTCAATCCCGGGCATGGCGGCGACGGCATCTTCGAAATTACGCCTGATGTTCCTGGGCGCTGCTTCCTCGACTCCGGCTGAGAGATATACGCTCTCGCCGGGAGCGAGCGGCACGATAAACCAGCCGGGTACAAGCAAATCCTCCCTGCAGTCGAAGCCACGTCGATATTCGTCGGAATAAGTAATGCCTTCGTACCAGAGAGGCTTGTGAGTGTACTCAGCTTTTGCCGAGCTGAGCTGGAGATTGAGCTCCGGGAAACCTTCGTAAAGCTTGAAGGCAACACCTCCGCGTACCTCCTTGCTGTCGGTGCAGGCGGTGGCGTTCTTGTGGGTAAGGGCGTGAAGATGACGGAAGGCCAGGAAGGGCTTGAGCTGGAGATCCAGCTTGCCGGGGCCCTGACGGAGCTCGTACTTAATCACCACGCGGTCTTTGTCGGGGGTAAGCAGGATGCTCTTTGCAAAGACGTATTCTCCGACCTTGTACACAATCTCGGGCACAGGGTCGGCGCCGAAATCGACGATGTACTTGTGGCCGCGGGGCTCATACAAGTCGCCGTAGCAGTGTATGCCGAGGTTGAACTGCTTTCCGCCTGCGATGAGGGTTTCATCGACCGACGACAGGAGAAGATGCTTCTCGCCGCCAAAGGCGTCGACCGGCACGGAAAGCAGGCCGTGATACCTGCGGGTGTTGCAAGTGACTATACTCGTGTTGCAGACCGCTCCCGTCTTGTTGGCGGAGATAATCTCGCGCCTCAGGGAGTACGACAGGTTCACGAGTTCGCTCTTGTTAAATTTCAGGAATGCCATATATTTTTGCGTTCTAAATCTTTATATCATGCAAAATTACAAATAATTACATTATTTGAACAACTAAAAATCCACTTTAACGATTCAATCCTTTTTCTGCAGCACCATAGCCGTCCTCGACGGAAGGTACAAGCTCAGCCTTGCCCCATAGGCAGCAGTCTCGCCCTCGGCTGGAGCCGGGAGGGTGAGATGGGCCTCGCCCGGAGCCGTACGGGAGAAGCCGTCGAAACGGGCTTCGTCGGACGAGAGGAGCACCACCCACTTGCCCGCCGGAGCGGGGAAAGCATAGTCCGAGAAGGAACCCGAAGGGTTGAAGTTAAAGGCGAACATGTAATCTCCGCGCGTGAAAATCAGAACGTTCTTCTGCTCGTCGGCGCGCAGGAGCACAGGTTTATGGGCAAGAAGATTTTCAGTCTTGAAGAGCTGAACCATAGCCTCGTCAAAATCCTGCAAATATTTGTATCTCAGATAGTCAGGCTTGCTGAGCGACCATAGCCTCCTTGCGTGGGCATATGACCAGCCGTTCCCCTCACGGGGGAAATCTATCCATTCCGGGTGGCCGAATTCATTGCCCATGAAGGTCAGATAGCCGTCGCCGGCGGTGGCCAGGGTAACGAGGCGTATCATCTTGTGAAGGGCAACTCCCCTGTCGACAATCAGCGACTGCGAACCCTTGTTCATCGAGAAATACATCTCCTTGTCGATGAGGCGGAAGATGATGGTCTTGTCGCCCACAAGGGCCTGGTCGTGGCACTCGGCGTAGCTGATGGTCTTTTCGTCGGCCCTCTTGTTGGTAAGTTCATACCATATCTCGCCGGGACTCCATTTTTCGTCGGGCTTCTCCTTTATCCACTTTATCCAGTGGTCGGCTATGCCCATCGCCATCCTGAAATCAAAGCCTACGCCGCCCTCCTTGAATGGGGCGGCCAGGCCTGCCATTCCGCTGACGTCTTCGGCGATGGTGATGGCTCCGGGATAAATTTCGTGGATAAGGCGGTTGGCCATCGCAAGGTACTGTACTGCGTTTTCATCGACGCCTTTATCGAAGTAAGGCTCATATCCGTTGAAATCCTTGCCGAGGCCGTGGTCCCAGTAAAGCATGCTGGTGACTCCGTCGAAGCGGAATCCGTCCAGATTGTACTCCTCCATCCAGAACTTGCAGTTGCTCAGGAGGAAGTATTTGGTTTCGTCCTTGCCGTAGTCGAAGCAGCGGGAGCCCCAGGCCGGATGCCGACCCTGCGGGCCATAGTAGAAGTAGAGGTCTTCGCGGCCGTCGAACATGCTGAGGCCTTCGGCCTCGTTGTCGACGCTGTGGGAATGGACGATATCCATTACTACGGCTATGCCACGGCCGTGAGCGTCATCCACAAGGGCCTTGAACTCTTCAGGAGTGCCGAAGCGCGACGAAAGTGCGTAGAAATTCGACACCTGATAGCCGAAGGAGCCGTAATAAGGATGCTCCTGCAGGGCCATGATCTGAAGGGTATTGTAGCCAAGCTCGGCAACATGCGGGAGGACGTCGCGGCGGAATTCCTCGAAAGTAGCGACTTTCTCCTGCTCCGAGCTCATTCCGATATGGCATTCGTAGATAAGGGGGTTCTTTACCGAGGCAGGGCGGGAATTCTTCCACTGATAAGGCTGCGGATCCCATACCTGTGCGCAGAAAACCTTGGTTTCAGGGTCCTGCACCGCCCTCGTGCAATATGCGGGCAGTCTTTCTCCTCCTCCACCCGGCCACTCTATGAAGAGTTTGTAAAGCTCTCCATGGCTGAGGAACATTGCGGGAAGATGTATCTCCCAGGTGCCTCCGGAAACGGGCTGGAGCTCATATGCCGAAGTGCGTTTCCAGTTGTTCCCTTCGCATATGAAGAAAATGCGGTTGGCGTGAGGTGCCCATTCGCGGAACACCCATCCCCCTCCGGCCTCGCGGTGTAGGCCGTAGTACATATGGTTGTTCATCACGTCGGCGAGGCGGCCATTCTTTCCGGCGAATCTCTCTTCGGCAGCTAAAATAGCCTGATGACGCGCGTCAATCGCCGCTTTATAGGGCTTCAGATATGGGTCTTTGTCGTAAATCATTTTTCGGCGTCGATTTCTTCGCGAAGCGAGCGGAGATACTCCCTGCAGTCCGCAACAAGAGTGCGGGCCCGCTTTACCATCGCCCCTACGTCGTCGAGGCTGGTAGCGGGATTCTGCGCATCTTCGGCCATCTTTTCAAGCTCGGCCATAGCCTTTGCGTAATCGAAGTTCTCGTCCATCGCGGCTAAAGAATATTGGTACGTTTGGTAAACTCAATGATTTCGGGGATATATCCGAATATGAGGCCGGTAACCGTGTCGGCGCAGCCATAGTAGACGGCGATGCGTCCGGTGGCCGGGTCGTACAGGTTGGCGCAGGGGAAGGCTACGCTCGGCACGTCACCCACAAGCTCGTAAAGGGTTTCTGGGGTGATGAGATACTGTCCGCTGCGGGCAAGAACTTTCCAGGGCTGCTCGCGGTCGAGGAGGGCGCTGCCGAAGGCATAGACGTATCCGTTGCAGGAACGGAGCACTCCGTGGTAAATCAGCAGCCAGCCTTCGGATGTCTCGATGGGCACAGGGCCGGCTCCTACCTTCATGCACTGCCAGGCGCTTTGTTCGAAGGGCGCGGGAGCCATCACGTGGCGGTGCCTGCCCCAGTAAACAAGGTCGGGAGACTCCGAATAGAAGATATCGCCGAAGGCGGTGTGACCTGTATCCGAAGGCCTCGAAAGCATCGCGAACTTGCCGTCAATCTTGCGGGGGAAGAGGACGCCGTTGCGGTTATAAGGCAGGAAGGCATTCTCTCCCTGGTGGAAGGTCTTGAAATCGGTGGTCCAGGCTATGCCGATGGTGGGGCCGTGGTAGCCGTTGCACCAGGTAACGTAGTACTTGTCTTCAATTTTTGCCACGCGGGGGTCATACCCATATACCCACTCTCCCACTTCGGGGATATCGCAGTCGAAGCGAATGACCTCGGGATTGATATTCCAGTTGATGCCATCCTTGGAGAAGCCGGCATGGAGGGCCATGCGTCGGTTCTTGTCATCGCAGCGGAATACTCCGGCAAAGCCCTCACCAAAGGGGACTACGGCCGAATTGAAAATACTGTTTGAGTCCGGAAGGAGATTACGGGGAATAACAGGATTGGCGGAATAGCGCCATACGGGGGCCGTACATCCTGCCGGACGGTCTTCCCAGGGAATATTGGGAAGGGGATTTCCTATGATGTCAATCTTGCTCATTTGATATAGCTTGTTAAAAGGGTCATCGGGCCGTCGGGAATGAAACTGACTTCCGTTGCTGAAGCGGGAATCAGGACCGTCTCGCCCTGATGTATCGTGATATCGTTGATTTTTCCTTTACCGGAAGTACATATCACCACGAGGAAGGAATCGACGCCGGACAAATCTTTGGCGAGCGGCTTGTCGAGTTCATATACGGAAGTGGTGAAGTACTTGCAGTCCACGACCTCGACCTCCTTTCCTTTGGCCGGGGTATATTTTGTGAGATAATCCGGATATACCTTGTAGTCGATGGCATCCTTGGCCAACTCAGTATGCAGCTGGCGGGGCTTTCCGTCGAGGCCCAGGCGGCCATAGTCGTAGATGCGGTAGGTAATGTCTGAAGTCTGCTGGATTTCGGCGATGAAACAGCCGCCGCAGATGGCGTGAATACGCCCTGCTGGCAGGAAGAACACATCTCCCTTGTGTACCGGATGATTTGCCAGCACTTCAGTGATGGTGCCGTTTTCGACGCGGGCGGCATATTCGTCGGGGGTGATGGATTCCTTCAGGCCGGCAAGCAGGTGCGCGCCTTCGTCGGCTCCTACGACGTACCACATTTCGGTCTTGCCTTTGGAACCGTTATGACGTACGGCGGCAAGCTCGTCGTTCGGATGAACCTGGATGCTAAGGTCGCTCTTGGCGTCGATGAACTTTATGAGCAGCGGGAATTCGTCGCCTGTGGATGCATAGACGTGCTTTCCTATAAGTTCGCCCTTATATTCTTTCACCAGCTCGGCTATGGTCTTGCCGGCAAGCGGGCCGTCTGCCACCACCGATTCGTTCCCCGGGACTCCGGAGAGCTCCCAGCTCTCGCCAATGTGCTCCTGGCTTGTTTCAACCTGCTTGAAGGGCGCAATCTTCTCTCCGCCCCATACTACCGTCTTGAAGATCGGCTTGAATTTCAAAGGATAAAGCATATCGTTATTTTACTTGTCAATCATTTCAAATTCCAGAGTTCCTCCGGCAACTATGTCGGCGTACTCTATATAAGGCTTGTCATAAGGCTTGCCGTTGAGTTTTACGGCGCCGATATAGCGGTTCTGCTCGGACAGGCCTTTCGCCTTGATTACCAACTCCCCTCCGGCGACCTGTACTTTCATTTCCGGGAAGAGCGGGGCACCGAACCAGAAGCGCGGCATGGCAGGCTCCGCCTGGTAGAAGCCCATCGCTGAGAGAACATACCATCCGCTCATCTGGCCTACGTCTTCATTGCCGGCAAGGCCCTCGGGGGCGTTGAAATACATTTCCTTATAGACCTGACGGATGCGGTCGGCGGCTTTATGAGGCTCGCCGAGCATCGAATAGAGGTAGATGGTGTGATGGCTGGGTTCATTGCCGTGGGCGTACTGGCCGATGAGGCCGGAGATGTCGGGGGACGCATTCTCGCCCTCAACGTGGTCGGGGGCCTCGAACAGGCCGTCGAGCTTGGCCACCGTGGCCTCACGTGAGCCGAATAGGCCTACGAGGCCATCGAGGTCCTGGGGAACAAGCCAGAGATACTGCCAGCCCGTGCCCTCGCAGTAATCGGAGGTCTCGTGGCGGGAATAAACGGGATTGAAGGGTTCGGTAAATTTTCCGTTGGTCTTGCGGCCACGCATGAACTGCAGCTCAGGGTCCCAGAAATTGCGATATGAGTGGCTGCGCTCGCGGAACTTTGCGGCAATATCGGCCTTGCCGAGGAAGTCGGCGCAATTGGCGAGAGCGCCGTCGGCGATGGCATATTCCATGTCGTTGGCTACGGATTCATGATAAAGGTCGGCGGGGATGAAGCCGTATTTCATACGGAGATCCTGCCCTCGGTCGGGGGTAGTGGCCGTAGTGACCATAGCATCTATGATTTCTTCGTCGGAGAGGCCGGCGCGGAAACCTTTCACGATGGCGTCAGCAAAGACTATCAGGCCCGGATTGCCAACCATGCAGTCGGTCTCGTTGCTCATCAGATGCCAGACAGGAAGGTCGCCCTGCTCCTTGTAGATGTGATAGAAGGTCTTTACAACGTCGTTCATCATCTCGGGATGGATGACCGTCATCAGAGGCTGGGCGGCGCGATAGGTATCCCAGAGGGAGAAGGTGGTGTAGTTGTTGAAATCCCCCTGACGAACTACGTCGTCGGAGCCGCGGTAACGGCCGTCGACATCATTGTAGGCCGAGGGGGCAATCATCGTGTGGTAAAGGGCCGTATAGAACACCGTTTTGGTATCGCGGTCGCCTTTAGGAACTTCAATTTTTGCGAGGGTTTCGTTCCAGGCCTTGTCGGCGGCCTTGCGGGTGGCTTCGAAATCCCAACCGGGAAGTTCAGCCTCCATATTGGCCCTGGCGCCCTCGACCGATACCGGCGAGAGGGCTACCTTCACGAGAAGCTGTTCGCATTCGGCAGTGGAGCCGAGTTTAAAATAGCCGTAGACCGGATGACGGGCGGGATTGTCGTTTTCAGGGTTCTCCACGCTGAAGAATTCCTTTGCGGGCTTGGAGAATTCGGCCCAGAAAAATACTTTCTGGTTCTTGGCCCAACCCATTGAATAGCGATATCCGCCGACGGCCTTTACAAGACCGTTTTCATCTTTGAGGATCTCGAAGCCGGCATCCCTTACGCTGTCCCAGCAGCCGCCGTTCTCGAGGTCGATTACGACAGAGGCATCTTCAGAGGCGGGGAAAGTATAGCGGTGGAAGCCCACGCGGGAAGTAGCAGTCATTTCGGCGGTGATGCCGTAGCGGAGCAGAGGTACGCTGTAATATCCGGGGACGCAGATTTCCTTCGTGCGGTCGGCGTAGCTCCAGGCTCCGGTACCGGGGTCTTCAACGGTACCGCGTCCGGGAGTGACCTCACCTGTAACCGGCATAATGGTTATATCGAAGAGATCACCGATGCCGGTGCCCGAAAGATGGGTGTGGCTGAATCCGATTACAGAGGAATCACTCACGTGATAGCCGGAGCACCAGTCCCACTGCTGAGGGATGCTGGTAGGGCCCACCTGAACCATTCCGAAAGGAACGTTGGCCCCCACGAACACGTGGCCGTGACCACCCGTACCGATTCGGGGATTTACAAAAGATGTCAGCGGCTCATCGCCTCCGCAGCAGGAAGTGAAGGCTGCGGCAGCTATGGCTGATGTTAAAAAAATGTGTTTTAGTTTCATTTTATGCGGTTGTTGTTATTTGCACTTGAATTCAATGTTGCCTCCTTTCAGAAGGGCGTCGTGGGTAATGCGGAAGCCCTTCACGGCCTTGCCGCCGGCCTTGATTCCGGTGATTCTGCGACCGGGAGTCTTGCTGAGCACCAGGCTTCCGCGGCCGTGGACCTTTTCATCGAGGGCGATGGTAACCTTGTCGAAAGCCGGGGCGGTGAAAGTGTATTCGGGCGCTCCGGGGCAGTCGGGGTAGAAGCCCATCATCGAGAATACAGCCCACGCGCTCATCGTACCGGTATCGTCGTTGCCGGGAATGCCGTCAGGCTCGGTGGTATAGTAATTTTCGAGTATTCTGTCGACCTCGACGGTGGTTCTCCAGGCTTCGGAGGGGAAGTAGCTGAAGAGATATGGATAAGCGATATCGGGCTCATTGGCGGGGTCGTACAGTTTTTCGTCGAAGATTTTCTGAAGTTTCCTTACGAAAGATTTGCTGCCGCCCATAAGCTTTGCATAGCCCTTCACGTCGTGGGGAACGTAATAGGTGTAGTTCCAGGCAGAACCTTCGTGGAAGCCGGTGGCGTTAGAAAAATCTGCTCCATCCTTGGGATCGAAGGGCGTGAGGAATGAACCGTCCTTGAGGATGGGGCGAAGGGCTCCGGAGGCTGCGTCATAATAATGCCTGTAGCCAAGGGAACGGGAACGGTAAAGTGCCGCATCCCCGGAGAATGCCTCCTTGCGGGCAGCATCTTTTTCCTCGCTGGCCAGGGCCGAGGCAAGCAGCGACATGGCATTGTCTGCTACGTAATATTCCAATGCATGGGATACTGAATTGTCGCCGGAAAAATCACCGGAAAACCATCCTACTGGAATATAGCCAAGGGAATTATAGGGGTCGGCGTCGGGGCGCATCTTGTTTTGCGCTCCAGGCGTATCGCAGCTTTTCTTGAATGCCCCGTACGCTGCAGCGATATCGAAATCGCGGAGGCCCTTGAGATAGGAGTCGGTTATTACGCAAATCGAAGGGTCGCCTTCCATGGTGAATGTCTCGCGGCCGAAAAGCTCCCACTTGGGCATCCAGCCCCATTCCTTGTACATATCGACCATACTGCAGAGCATATCTGCCTGACGCTCGGGATATACGAGGGTGAGAAGCTGATGAACGTTACGATAGGTGTCCCATAGAGAGAAAACGCTGTAGCGATTGTGCCCGGGGGCGACTTTTCCGGTGGCGTCGCTTTCCATCAACGGATATTCTCCGTTTACGTCGTTGAGTACGGAAGGATGTATCAGGGCGTGATAGAGCGCTGTGTAGAATACTTCCTTCTGGCGCTGCGTTCCGCCCTCAACGCGAATTCTGCCAAGGTCGTTCTCCCAGCGTGCCAGAGCTGCCCGGCGCACCGCATCGAAACTGAACGCCTCGCCCTGCTCTGCCTCCAGATTCTCGCGGGCATTCTCGCAGCTTACGAAGGATATTCCCATCTGTAGCTGAATCTGCTCGCCCTCGGCTACGTCGTCGAAGGTGAACCAACAGCCTATCTTGTCGCCGGCGAGGGTTCGTCCGTACTTTTTGTAAATCTTGTACTTGCCGGCATCGGAGTCCCATGCGGCTTCGGCCGTCATGGGCTGCTGCTTTTTCCAGAAGCCCTGGGATGAAGGGGCCTTGCTCACCCTCATTACGAAATACACCGGGAACACCGCCTGCGAGTTGTAGCAGAAGGTACCGGCAAAGCGCATTCCTTCGATTTCGGTATCTGAGATTCGGCGCAGCATCGCCCCGCTTTCGTTGGTCAGGCCTTCGCCGAGATTGAGAAGGATATTGGCCTGGCCTTTATGGAAGGTGAATCTTTCGATTGCCGTGCGAAGGGTTGTGCTGGCTTCAGCCTTGATATCGTAGTCGGTAAGAGTAACTCCGTAATAGCCGGGCGAAGCTGTTTCGTCCTTATACTGCGAGCCGTAGGCGTGGTAATCTACCTTAAGTGGACCGCTCGTAGGCATCGTGAGGAGAATTCCTCCGTCGGGGCAGCCGACTCCGCTGAGGTTGACGTGAGAGAAACCGGTGAAGTATTTGTTCTCGTAAACGTAGGGAGTGCTCCACCAGCGGCTGTCCTTGTCCCAGGTGTTGAGGTCGGAGCCCATTACGTTGAAGGGACTCACGCTCATCATTCCCGAAGGGACTACTGCGCCGGGGTTGCAGGCGCCGAAATTGGTGGTGCCCACGAAGGGTTTTACATAGCCTGCGAGTGATGCCGCAACTGCGAGTATCGAAAGAAATGTCATATCCTTAAAAAATGTACGACCCGGTTTGGTGCCGAATCGTACAAATATAATTAAAACCTTTTAATTATCCTTCTGTTTTTTCCTTTTATTTTCGCCGGGAGAATTCCGTCTGCCCTTTGGCTTTTTATCAGGGGTTTCAGACAGGGGATCTTCTATCAGTTCATAATCGAGAATCCGTTGCTCGAGATTCGTCCGCTTGACCTTTATCCGCACAGGGTCGCCAAGGCGGTAAATCTTGTGCGTGCGCCGCCCGAAAATCCGATATTTCTGCTCGTCGAAGACGTAAAAATCGCTCTTGATCTCGCGCAGCGAGACCATTCCTTCTATTTTCGTGGGCTCTATCTCCACATACATTCCCCATTCGGTGAGGCCGGAGATATGACCGTCGTATTCCTGGTCGATCTTGTCCATCATATATTCCACCAACTTGTACTTGATGCTGTCACGCTCGGCATTTGCGGCTATGACTTCCCTCTCGGAGGCGTGTTCGCACTGGCCCTCGAAATAGAGTTTGTCCTGCGATTTTCCTCCTTCGAGGTAGAGCGACAGAAGGCGATGGACCATCAGGTCGGGGTAGCGGCGGATGGGAGATGTGAAATGGGTATAGAAGCGGAAGGCAAGGCCGTAATGCCCAATGTTGTCGGTGCTGTAGCAGGCCTTCGCCATCGCCCTCAGGGCAACCATCTCGAGAGCCATGAATTCCGGCTTGTCCTTGGCGGCGGAAAGGAGACTGTTCAGTTGACGGGCAACTTTGTCGCCGCCGCCTTCGCCGAGGTCGGTTTTATACCCAAACGTGCCTGCAAAGGTCTTCAGGGAATGAATCTTGTCGGCGTTCGGGAGGTCGTGGATACGATACACGAATGTCTTGGCATCCTTCCGGGCTTTTCCGTCCATCTTGCCGCCTGTTGCCACGAATTCAGCCACCTTGCGGTTGGCCAGGAGCATAAATTCTTCAATCAGCCAGTTGGCTTCCCTGGAAATATGCTGATGCACGCCTATGGGACGGCCTTCCGCATCGACATCCACCTTCATTTCCGGGCGCTCGAAGCTGATGGCTCCCGCCGCAAAGCGATTCTTTCGAAGGATGTCGGCAAGGCCCCAAAGGGTAACTATTGCCTGCTTTATTTCTTTCGGGAACTTTACTTCCGGCTTCTTTTCGCCGGGGAATGATTCCTCGATTATTTCCTGTGCCTGCTCGTAGTTGAAGCGGTAATCGGAGTTGATTACCGTCCTTCCGAACCAGCCCGATACCAGCTTGGCACCGGGGGTAATCTCAAAAACCGCCGAGAAGGTGAGCTTGTCTTCTCCGGGGCGGAGCGAACAGAGATTGTTGCAAAGCTTTTCAGGGAGCATGGGGACGGTCCTGTCGACCAGATAGACCGACGTGCCCCTCTCCTGCGCTTCCTTGTCGATGATGCTCCCGGGCTTGACGTACCAGGATACATCGGCGATATGGACTCCAACCTCATAGTTGCCGTTGGCTAAGGGTACGAACGACAGAGCGTCGTCGAAGTCCTTGGCGTCGGCGGGGTCGATGGTGAAAGTGAGGGTTTTACGGAAATCGCGGCGGCCTTTCAAATCCTCTGGGGAAATCTTGGCGGGAATGGCCTCGGCTGCGTCCTCTACTTCCTTGTTGAACCTGTAAGGCAGGCCGAATTCCGTGAGGATGGCGTGCATCTCGGTGTCGTTCTTCCCCATTTCTCCGAGCACATCTACGATTTCGCCCTGTGGATACTGATGGCCGCGGGGCCAGTCGCTGACCTTGACTGCAACCTTGTATCCCGACTGCGCGTCCGGATAATCTTCCACATTGCCGATCTCTATGTCATAGGGCATGTTCTTGCTCTGCATTATGGCCCAGGCCTGCGCGCCAAGGCGGTGCAGCACACCCACGAAGGGCTTGTCATTGCGACGGATAATATGTAGGATTTCGCCTTCGCGATGGGCTCCGGGGCCCCTGCGGGCACTTCTCAAGGCCACGCGGACGGAGTCGCCGTGAAGGGCGCCGTGTGATTTGGAGGCTCTTACGAAGATGTCATCTTCCAGGCCTTCGACCTTGATGAAAAGATTGCCGTCGCGGTTCATCTGGGCTATGCCCTCGTATTCCGTACCGGCTTTTTTTCCGGGCTTCTTTCCCTTCTTTTTGAATCTGTCGTTTTCCTGCTTGCCGCTTTTTCTTCTCTTAGACATGGCTTGTCGTTTTGAATGGAGGTATCCGCCCGAAAATGATGTTGCAACGGATGCTATAAATGCTTATCTTTGCGGTTGCAAATTTAAGAAAAATAACAACGTAATACATATGAACAGGAAAGTTTTGCTTATGATTCTGGACGGCTGGGGCGAAGGCCGCCACGATTATTCCAACGCCATCTGGACACAGGGTACCCCCAACATCGACGCTCTTCGCGCCAAGTATCCCTTCGGTCATCTTCAGGCCTGCGGCGAATATGTGGGCCTGCCCGACGGTCAGATGGGCAACTCCGAGGTCGGCCACATGAATCTTGGCGCCGGCCGCGTGGTGTACCAGGATCTGGTCAAGATCAATATCGCCTGCCGCGAGCACAAGCTGCTCGAGAACCCCGAAATCAAGGCTGCTTTCGAATATGTAAAATCCTCAGGCAAGAAGCTTCACCTGATGGGTCTGACCTCCCACGGAGGT
The DNA here is from genome assembly GCA_017443025.1 of Bacteroidales bacterium. Lineage (GTDB taxonomy): Bacteria > Bacteroidota > Bacteroidia > Bacteroidales > UBA932 > Cryptobacteroides. The sequence goes on from JAFSPG010000018.1 coordinate 99,733, forward strand.
GTTCACTCCTCGCTCGACCACGTTTATGAGTTCCTTCGCGTCGCCGCGGAGCAGGGCCTCGACAAAGTATTCGTTCACGCTTTCATGGACGGCCGCGACACCGACCCCCGCAGCGGTCTTGGCTTTGTTACCGAACTGGAAGAGAAGATGGCTGAAACTACCGGAAAGGTTGCCACTGTCTGCGGACGCTTCTATGCAATGGACCGCGACAAACGCTGGAACCGCGTCAAGGAAGCCTACGACCTTCTGGTAGAGGGCAAAGGTGCCGCCTTCACTTCTGCAACCGCAGGCATCCAGGCTTCGTACGATGCCGACGTTACCGACGAATTCATCAAGCCAATCGTGGTAACTGACGCAGCCGGAGCTCCGCTGGCAAAGATTGAAGAGGGCGACGCCATTATCTTCTACAACTTCCGCAACGACCGCGCCCGTGAACTTACCACCGTGCTCACCCAGAAGGATATGCCGGAGGAAGGTATGCACACCATTCCGCTTTACTACTGCTGCCTCGCTCCCTATGACGCATCCTTCACCGGAGTCCACATTCTCTTCGACAAGGAACTCGTTCAGGACACTCTCGGCGAAACCGTTTCCAAGGCCGGCAAACGCCAGCTCCGCATCGCCGAAACAGAGAAATATGCACACGTAACCTTCTTCTTCAACGGCGGCCGCGAACTTCAGTTCGAGGGCGAGGACCGCATCCTGGTAGCCTCCCCGAAGGTTCCAACATACGACCTTCTGCCGCAGATGAGCGCCCCGGAAGTCGCCGAGAAGCTGATTGACGCAATACGCAGCGAGAAAGAAGACCTTATCATCCTGAATTTCGCCAACGGCGACATGGTCGGTCACACCGGCGTTTACACCGCCGTCACCCAGACCGTCGCTTGCATCGACAAACTCGTCGGCTGTGTGGTTGAAGAGGCTCTTGCCAAAGACTACGTCGTTCTGCTGACGGCCGACCACGGCAACGCCGACTTCGAGGTCAACGCCGACGGCAGCCCCAACACCGCCCATTCACTCAATACGGTACAGTTCGTGGTAATCGGCGCCGGAGAGGATGTTAAATCCGTCAAGGACGGTGCGCTCTGCAACGTAGCCCCCACCATCCTCAAGCTTATGGGCATTCCTCAGCCCGCCGCCATGACCGCCACCCCGCTGATTTAACCGCGGCATCCAAATCTAACTGCGCGCAGCAAGCGCCTGTCTTTCAGACCCTGACGGGGTCGGTTTCGGCTGAATGCCCTTTGTCAGACCCTGACGCGAAAAGGGAGAAAGTTTTCTCGGGCAGAAAAATGCCCTCGAAACTCTTTCTCCCTTTTCTCCACCATCCCCACGCACTTCAGTCATCACACCCGATAGTAACCTTTCCCCTGTCAGGTGGCGCATTTTCTGACCCACCTGCCGGGAAATCGGCCCTTTTCCCGCCAAGTGGAACATTTTTTGGCACACCTGACAGGGCGGGTTCGTATGAAAGCGCAGGAAGTAGCGGGTGAAGAACCTTAGCGGAAAAGGGCGGAGAGAGGGATAGCCTGGAAGAAGATGTGGGCGCGGCTGGATTCGTAGAGGATGCCGACGGTGGATTGGTCTATCATCGTGAGGCAGGAATAGCCCCAGCAGTCAAGGGTATCGAGCACGATGGAATTTTCGGCCGGCCAGGTGCGGCCGCCGTCAAGACTGGCGCGTAGCGTCATGTTGATGCGGCGGGTAGGATGGTTCGGATTTGAGAACAGAAGAATGTCGCGGCCAATAGAGTTTTCATCTGAAGGTACTTTCAGAAGCGAGGCCATACATACAGGCTCGACGAGTGTCTCTGACTCATAATCTTCCCAGGTCCGGCCCATGTCACGAGTCAGGCGAACTACCCTTCCGGTACGGCGGTCATTCCTCATGTTGAGCATCAGAACACCAGGCTCAAGTTCGGCTACCTGAGCCTCGGTAGTATTCGGAGCAGCACCTGTGCCCATAGTCCAGGTGTCACCGTGGTCGCAGCTGTACATAATTGTGGAATGCGGCGTACGGTCGATTTCGTCTTGATACTGAGCAGCGAAAACAAGAGTTCCGTCTTCCATCTGAATTCCCCGTCCGGGGCCCTGGAAGGTAAAGTACCAAGCCGGATTCTTGACCATAGGAGTAATGCTGCGCGGCTCCGACCATGTTAGTCCGTCGTCATCGCTGTAAACAAGCATTATCTGAGCTGTTTCCTCCGGAGAAAGACCACTGCCGACGGTAAACCACGCCTGTGGTTCCAAAGGCAAGCCGTGCGTCCAGGCGGCAACTATGAATAAGCGGCCCGTGTGCCTGTCGACGAGAATCGACGGATCACCAACTCCGTTATCGATATCCGGAAGACCTCCCCACTGCTTCATGTCAATCGCTACAATCATACTGCCCCAGGTGCGGCCGCCGTCGGTGGAGCGGCTAACGCCAATGTCAATGTCCTCGGGAAGATCGCGAACATTATTATGGCGGATGTCATATACCGCCACGAGGGTTCCTGCATTACTTGTCACGAGCCCGGGGATACGATATACAGCCACGGAATCATATCCGGCATCACGCACCACGCACTCGTAGAGCACATCGCGTGGAGCGCCGCCGCACGCGACCAGGCCAAGCAAGGCTATAAGTGAAAATATTCTCGGAAATCTCATAAGATTTTCTTGCGCATGCCGGGCCAGGAGAGGACCGGGAGGAGGAAAGAGAGGAGGCAGGCTCCGAGCCAGAAAATGGACACGGAGGTGAAATCGTACTGCCCTGAAGCGCTGCTGTTTTGAATCATGAAACCGCTGACGATGTTCTGTATGCCCGCGGCTACGTAGCTTGAAATTCCGACGATTCCCAGCGCTGCGCCAGTGGCTTTGCGAGGGACTATGTCAAGAGCCATCAAGCCGGCGACAATGCAGAATACTATGCCTATCGCCAGGCTGAACAGGGCCACGTAAACAATATTCAGCAGATAGCTTCCGCCGGTAAAGAGGAAGAGGCCCAGGGCCGCCATGCAGAGCAGGCCGGAGCATATTACCGGAATGATTCTGTTGCCTCCGAAAAGCCTGTCGGAAATCCATCCGGCGAAAAGGGTTCCGGCTATTCCGAAAGCCTCTGAAAACGCGATAATCTGAGTTGCCTGCTCGAGAGTAAACGACTTCCCTTTTTGTAGATACAGCACTCCCCAGTCGCTCACGGCATACTGGGTAATATAAACGAAAGCACTCGACAGGGCGATAATCCAGATTCCGGGATTCCTGAAAACCTTCCAGTGCAGAGTCCTCGTATGAACTTTATCAGAAGCCAATGGCTCTTCGCAGGCGATTTCCTGAGCTGACGGCAATCCCTGACTCTGAGGAGTGTCCTTGACATAGCGCAGTATGACAGCCACGCCGAAAACGCCGGCCAGGGCGGCGAAGATAAAACCGAACTGCCAGCCAAGCCAGCCCACCACGATTCCCGTAAGGATGAACGAAAGGAATTTTCCAAGGTAAGGAGTCGCACTGAAAATGCTGTAATACGTCCCCCTCTGCTTAAGCGGGAACCATCTCGACAGGCTGATGATGCCGGGAGGAGCCCCCATGGACTGAGCCCAGCCTCCGAAGCCCCAAAACAACACGAAAACAAGGAAAAGAATGGCGCTGCTGCCCGGAGCAAGAAGTCCAAGGGCACCCATAAGCAGATTGACCGCAGCCGACACCCCCAGGCCCCAGGCCATGAAGCGTTTGATATTGCAATAATCGCAGACAAAACCGTTGAAGAATTTCCCGGCGGCATAGACCAGCATCATGGCCGAGCCTATGATACCCAGCTCGGCGGCAGTCAGCACGCCGCCGTCTATGAGCGGCTGCTTGACCACGCCTATCGTCATCCTACACACATAGAAAAGGCTGTAGGCTATGGTCGCCCCCCAGAAAGTCTGGTTCCTTAAACGACGGTATGTCGAAGGAACATCCTCCGGCGCAACTTTCTGCACGGAAGGCTTCGAGATTCTGAAATAGCTGTAAAGTCCCATGCCTAGCGGAATTTACCATCGTCCTCGAGCATTCCGAGGTAGGAATTGTACCTTTCGGGGCTGAGCTCGCCGGCATCCAGAGCAGCCTTTACGGCACAGCCCGGCTCGTGAGTATGAGTACAGGGTACAAAGCGACAGCCTTCTGAAAGACGGAGCATCTCCGGAAAATACCGGGCTATCTCCTCCTTTTCAAGATGAACCAGACCGAAGCCCCTAAGCCCAGGAGAATCAATGATATATCCCCCCTGTGAAAGCGGATACATTTCATACAGGGAAGTGGTATGTTTCCCCTGAAGATGAGCCGATGAAATGGCCCCGACCTTGGGGTCGAGCGACGGATCAAGCGCCTTTATCAATGAGGATTTACCCACCCCCGACTCTCCGGAGAATATACATACCCTTCCACGGCAATCCTCCCTAAGCGCATCTACTCCCTCACCGGTCAGAGCCGACGTTTCCATCACCCTGTAGCCCGCAGCCTCGTAAATCTGATGGAATACCTCTATGCTCTCCGCGGCCTCCTTCCTGTACATATCCACCTTGTTGAGAACAATGGTGACAGGTACGCCGAATACCTCGCACATTACGAGGATACGGTCCAGAAGCGGGAGCTTGACCTCCGGAAAATACAGCGTGGTAACGATGTACGCCATATCCAGATTGGCCGCAATGACGTGATTCTGGCGCGAGAGATTGGTGGATTTTCGGATGATATGATTGCGGCGCGGCGATATTGAAAGAATCACGGCAGGATGGGCCATGTCGGCCTCGCCGCCATCCGGCTTCTCGAATTCCACGATGTCGCCCACGGCAACGGGATTGGTCGAAGTCGAGCCCTCAAGGCGTATTTTACCCTTGAGAACGGCAGGAAAAGGATTCCACAACGGAAGCTCCGACAGCATGAAATGGCTGCCGGCATTCTTGACTACCGTCGCGGAACCTTTCATTTATTATTTACCAGGATGAAACCAGGCAAGGGAAGAGCGGCAAAGTTCGGTGATTGCCGCCCAGTCGCCGGAGGCAATGGCAGCCTTGGGGAAGAGCTTGGAGCCCATTCCCACGGCGGTTACGCCCGAAGCGGCCCAAGCGGAAAGATTCTCCTCGGTGGGCTCGACGGCCCCTGTTGCCATAAACATAACCCAGGGCAGAGGGCCACGGACATTTTTTACGAAGGATGGTCCGCCTACGTTTCCGGCAGGGAAAATCTTTACAAGATCGCAGCCCTTCTCAATAGCGTGGACGATTTCTGTGACGGTACCGCAACCGGGGCAATAAGGCACTCCACGGCGGTTGGCCAGAGGAATTATCTCATCGACAGTGCAGGGCGACACGAGGAAGTCGGCGCCAGCCTGAATGTAGGCCGAGGCCGTGCCGGCATCCAGAATGGTGCCGGCGCCGAGGGCCATCTCGGGGCACTCTTTGCGCACATATGCAATCAGCTCCTTGAACACTTCGTCGGCGCCATCGCCGCGGTTGGTAAACTCAAAAGCGCGGATACCGCCGTCATAGCAGGCCTTCACGACCTTCTTTGCGACCGAGAAGTCGCCGTAATAGAATACCGGAACGATTCCTGTGCTGCGGATGATACTGATAGTATCGATTTTATTGAATTTTGCCATAATTTATCTGCTTACGCGGCCACTGCCGCCACCCTTGATTAAACCTTCGACCTCGGCGACGCTCACGCGGTTGTAGTCGCCGGGGATAGTATGCTTGAGCGCCGAAGCGGCAGCTGCGAATTCAATTGCCTGCTGGTCGGAATCATAGGCGAGCAAGCCGTACAGGAGGCCGCCCATGAAGGAATCGCCTCCGCCGACGCGGTCGACGATATCGGTAATATCGTAACGATGGCTCTCGAAGAGAGTCTTTCCGTCGTAAAGCACTCCGCCCCAGGTATTGTGATTGGCGTTGATGGAGCCCCTGAGGGTAATAGCCACCTTCTTGCAGCGAGGAAACTTCTGCATCAGCTGACGGCAGACGCTCTCGAAGCGCTTCTGGTCGATTTCTCCGCCGGTCTTTTCGGCGTCGAAGCCCTCCGGCTTGATGCCGAATTCCTTCTCGGCGTCCTCTTCGTTTCCGAGAATGAGGTCGCAACCGGCAACAAGCTCAGGCATAACCTCAGCGGCAGTCTTTCCATACTTCCAAAGTTTCTTGCGGTAGTTAAGGTCGCATGAAACCTTCACACCCATCTCGTTAGCGACCTTGATTGCCTCAAGGCAGGCATCCGCCGCGCTCTGGCTGAGAGCCGGGGTAATGCCGGTCCAGTGGAACCAGTCGGCACCGGAGAGAACCTTCTTCCAATCCACCATCCCCGGCTTGATCTCGGAAACGGCAGAATGGGCACGGTCATATATCACCTTGGAACCCCTGGCAACGGCACCTGTCTCGAGATAATAGATGCCGAGACGCTCGCCGCCATAGACCACTCCGTCGAGATTGACGCCGAGGCCGCGCAGTTCGGACGTACACATCGCCGAGATGTCGTTATCCGGAAGACGAGTGACGAAATGCGCATCAACTCCGAAATTGGCGAGCGATACGGCCACATTGGCCTCGCCGCCACCAAATGTCGCCTCAAATTCGTGAGACTGCGAGAATCTTTTATACCCCGGGGTCGACAGGCGAAGCATCACCTCTCCGAAAGTAACCACTTTTGCACCTTTCATTGGCATAATCTTATTTTTTGGACAGACACAAAGGTAATAATTTTTTTTACTAACTTTGTGAGACACGCGCATAGTTATGCGGGCAACACAACACTGAATAACCTTAAATTATATGTCTAAATACTTTATAAACAGTGATTTTATGCTGCGCAGCGAGGCTGCGATGGAGCTTTATCACCATCATGCGGAGCACCAGCCGATCATCGACTATCACTGCCACCTCGTGCCTCAGCAGATTGCAGAGAACATCCAATTCCGCGACATTACCCAGCTATGGCTGGTAGACGGCAATTACGGCGACCATTACAAATGGAGGGCGATGCGGGCAAACGGAGTACCCGAAGACTACATTACCGGAGGCAAGCATTCCTCCTGGGAAACCTTCAGCAAGTGGGCCGAGACCGTCCCTTATACGATGAGGAACCCTCTGTATCACTGGACACATCTTGAGCTCAGCCGCGTTTTCGGCATCAACAAACTGCTTTGCCCCGCCACCGCAAGGGAGATTTTCGAAGAGTGCAATGCCAAACTCGCCACCCCTGAATTCCGCGGACAGGCCCTTATTCGCAAATTCGGAGTAGAGGTAGTATGCACGACTGACGACCCCGCCGACGACCTCCGCTATCATAAACAGATTGCCGAGCATCCCTTCGGCACCAAGGTCATCCCCGCCTGGCGGCCCGATAAAGCCATGGCCATTGAGAACCCGACGACATACAAAGCATATATTGACAAACTCGGCGAAGCCGCCGGAATGGAAATCCGTTCATTTTCCGACCTGATTGATGCCCTGCAGAAGCGCCACAATTTCTTTGCCTCTATGGGCTGCAAGCTGTCGGACCACGGTCTGGAAACTTTCTATGCTGATGATTACACCCAGGCAGAGGTCGAAGCCATTTACAAGAAGGTTCTGGCCGGGAAGGCTCCTTCGGAAGAAGAACTCGGAAAGTTCCGCAGCGCATTCCTTCACGATATGGCCGCAATGGACGCCAAGGCCGGATGGGCCCAGCAATTCCACGTGGGCGCAATTCGCAACAATAATTCCAAGATGTTCGGACTCATCGGCCCTGATACCGGATACGACGCAATACACGATTTGCCGATGGCGGCCGCCGGACACAGGTTCTTCGACCGTCTCGCCTCCGAAGACGCCCTCGCCAAAACCATTCTCTACTGCCTCAACCCCAAGGACAACGAGGTGATGATGACCATGGCCTACACTTTCAACGATGGTTCCTTCCCCGGAAAGATGCAGTTCGGCTCGGGATGGTGGTTCCTCGACCAGGAAATCGGAATGCGCCGCCAAATCGACGCCCTCAGTGTCCTCGGCCTTCTGAGCCGCTTCGTGGGAATGCTCACCGACAGCCGGAGCTTTATCTCCTACCCTCGCCACGAGTACTTCAGAAGAATTCTGTGCGATGTCCTCGGCAAGGATATAAAGGACGGCAAACTCCCCGTCTCCGAGCTCAACTTCCTCGGCAAGATGGTGGAAGACATCTCCTACAACAACGCCAAGAATTACTTTAACTTTTAAGCGTCACCCTGTCATTTCGACCGAAGCGTAGTGGAGAAATCTTTAATGAACTATATCAGAATCCACCCCTCAGACAACGTGGCCGTTGCCTTGGAAAACCTCCACAAAGGTGAGGTTGTTGAAGGTGTAACCCTGCTTTGCGATATTCCGCGCGGGCACAAAGTCCTTCTCTGCGACCTCCGCGCCGGCGACAACGTAATAAAGTACGGCTATCCTATCGGACATCTTACACGCCCGGGAGCCGCAGGTTCACTGGTGGACCACAGTTGCATCAAGACCAACCTCGAGGGCCTGCTGGAATATAAATACGAGCCCGTCCGGGAGGTAATTTCAAACATCTCTCCCTCGGTCATTTCGAGCTACCATTCATCCTGTCATTTCGAGCGGAGCCCGAAGGGCGGAGTCGAGAAATCTCCTTCATTCCTCGGCTTCCGAAGGGCCGACGGGCAGGTAGGTATCCGCAACCAGATATGGGTAATCCCCACCGTAGGCTGCGTCAACGGCGTATGCCAGCAGATAGTCGAGCGCTTTAAGTCTGTCATTTCGAGCGCCCCCTCTGTCATTTCGAGCGAAGGCGCAGCCGTAGTCGAGAAATATTCCGTCGACGCCATAGTCGCCTTCCCTCATAATTACGGCTGCTCCCAGCTCGGCGACGACCACGAGAATACCCGCCGCATCCTCGCCGACATGGTACACCATCCCAATGCCGGAGGCGTGCTGGTGGTGAGCCTCGGCTGCGAGAACAATCAGCTCGACGCCTTCCGGGAGCTCGTCGGCCCCGTGGACGAATCCCGCGTACGGATGTTCGTCACCCAGAAAGTCGAAGACGAAGTGGAATACGGCCTTCAGCAACTCCGCGAGATTTACGAAGTGGCATCCAAAGACAGGCGTGAGGCCATCCCGGTATCTGAACTCAAGGTCGGCCTCAAGTGCGGCGGCTCCGACGGCCTGAGCGGAATCACAGCAAATCCCCTTCTCGGTGTCTTCTCCGACTGGCTGGTCGGCCAGGGAGGCACGGCGGTCCTTACGGAGGTACCCGAAATGTTCGGAGCAGAGACCATACTGATGAACCGCTGCAAGGACAAAGCCACCTTCGACAAGACCGTCTCCCTTATCAACGATTTCAAGGAATACTTCATAAAACAGGGAATGCCGGTATATGAGAATCCTTCGCCCGGCAACAAAGCCGGAGGAATCTCCACGCTTGAAGAAAAATCTCTTGGCTGCACGCAGAAATGCGGCGGAAGCACCGTCTGCGACATTCTTAAATACGGCGAACGCCTGAGCACGAAGGGTCTCAACCTTCTGAGTGCGCCTGGCAACGACCTCGTAGCCTCCACCGCGCTTGCCGCAGCCGGCTGCCAGATAGTGCTCTTCACCACGGGTCGCGGCACTCCCTTCGGCAGCTTCGTGCCCACGATGAAGATTTCCACCAACTCGGCCCTGGCAGGAAGCAAGCCTCACTGGATAGACTTCAATGCCGGGATTCTGGCCGAGGATGCCCCTATGAAAGAAGTAGCGAAGAGTTTTATTGATTTCGTTCTCGAAGTCGCCTCCGGCAAGCTTGTCAGAAGCGAGGAAAGCGATTTCCGTGAGATAGCGATATTTAAACAAGGAGTAACACTGTAATGGAAAGATTAAACCGAAAGAGCGCGCCCAAGGCGAAGACTTACACAGAGAAGGTGATTCAGTTCGGAGAAGGCAACTTCCTCCGCGCATTCATCGACTGGATTATCTGGAAGACCAATCAGAAAACTGATTTCAACGGCTCCGTAGTAATCGTTCAGCCTATCGACAAAGGTCTGGTGGACGTACTCAACGAGCAGGACGGCCTCTACCACCTCAACCTCCAGGGCCTTCAGGACGGCAAGCCGGTCGACAGTCTTGAAATGATAGACGTCGTTTCGAGGGGAATCAATCCTTTCACCGATTTCGGGGCCTATCTCGCCCTGGCGGAACAGCCTGAGATTCGCTTTGTCATTTCCAATACCACCGAGGCCGGCATCGCCTTCGACCCGTCTTGCAAACTCGATGACAAGCCCGCCGCTTCCTATCCCGGCAAACTCACCCAACTGCTGTATCACCGCTGGAAACATTTCGCCGGCGCGAAGGACAAAGGCCTTATCATCTTCCCCTGCGAGCTGATTTTCGAGAACGGGAAGCATCTCAAGGAATGCATCCGCCAGTATATCAGCCTCTGGAAGCTGGAAGCGGAATTTGCCAACTGGTTTGAAAATGCCTGCGGCGTATATTCCACACTCGTCGACAGAATCGTTCCGGGATATCCCCGCGACAATGCCGCTGCCCTCTGCGAGCGTGCCGGCTACGAGGACCATCTTCTCGATAAGGCCGAAATTTTCCACCTGTGGGTGATTGAGGCGCCCAAGGAGATTGCTCTCGAGTTCCCGGCCGACAAAGCCGGCCTTCACGTGCTTTTCGTCCCTTCGGAGGCCCCGTATCACGAGAGAAAGGTAACTCTGCTGAACGGCCCTCATACCGTTCTGAGCCCGGTCGGATATCTCAGCGGCCTGAATACCGTCAAGGAATGCTGCGAAGACCCTGAGATTGGCAAGTTCGTCCGCAAAGTGATGTACGAAGAACTCCTGCCAACTCTTAATCTTCCGAAAGAAGAGCTGGAAAAATTCGCAGGCGACGTAATGGAGCGCTTCCGCAATCCTTTCGTCAAGCATTTCGTCACATCGATTATGCTCAACTCCTTCCCTAAATACAAAACCCGCGACCTTCCGGGCCTCAAAACGTATCTTGAGCGTAAAGGCGAGCTCCCGAAGGGCCTTGTCCTCGGCCTTGCCGGAATCTGCACCTATTACAAAGGCGGAAAGAGGGGCGAAGATGAGATTGTCCCCAACGACGATCCAAAGATAATGGAACTTCTCAAGGGGCTGTGGGCAAGCGGCGACGTGCGTAAGGTTGCCGAAGGCGTGCTTGCAGCGGATTTCATCTGGGGCGAAGACCTCAACGCCATTCCCGGACTTACCGGACTTCTGGCCGAAGACCTTGAAACTATTCAATCCAAGGGTATGCGCGAAGCCGTAAAAACAGTTATCTAATGTCATTTCGAGCGAAGCCGAGAAATCTTAAAAAAGTTATATGAGCACACAAAGTAAACTGATGAGCAACTGGCGCTGGTGGATATGCAGTCTTCTTTTCGTGGCCACCACCGTCAATTACCTCGACCGCCAGGTGCTGTCGCTGACTTACGAAGAATTCATCAAGCCCGAATTCCACTGGACAGACGCTCATTACGGCACAATTACCAGTTTCTTCTCCATCTTCTATGCAATCTGCTGCCTGTTCGCAGGAAAATTTATCGACTGGATGGGCACGAAGAAGGGCTATCTTATTTCGATAGGGGTGTGGTCAGCCGGCGCCTGCATGCACGCAGCCTGCGGCTGGGCTGCAGCCTACATCACCGGGCTTGAATCATCCGCCGCACTGCGCGGGCTGGAAGTTGGCTCCGAGATAGCACTGGCCATATCGACAACCTCTGTTTACCTGTTCCTGCTATGCCGCGGCATCCTGGCCTTAGGCGAAGCCGGAAACTTCCCGGCGGCCATCAAGGTGACGGCGGAATACTTCCCCAAGAAAGACAGGGCCTTCGCCACGTCGCTCTTCAATGCCGGAGCTTCGGTGGGTGCCCTCTCGGCTCCTCTGATGATTCCGCCGCTGGCCAGCGCCTTCGGCTGGGAATGGGCTTTCATCATTATCGGCGGCCTCGGCTTCATATGGATGTTCTTCTGGCAGTTCATGTATGAAAAGCCCGAAAAGAGTTCCCGAGTAAACAAGGCCGAGCTGGAATACATCCACCAAGATGACGAAGAGAAGATTTCTCCACTCGCTTCGCTCGGTCGAAATGACAATATAGATTCTGTCATTTCGAGCGAAGCCGAGAAATCTGCCGAAGAAAAGCCTATCCCCTTCCTCAAGTGCTTCAGCTACCGTCAGACCTGGAGCTTCATCGCCGGAAAATTCTTTACCGACGGCGTATGGTGGTTCTTCCTCTTCTGGGCTCCGTCGTATTTCAGCAACCAGTTCCACGCCCCTGCTACATCGGCTCTGGGCCAGTGGCTCATCTTTACCTTATATCTTATAGTGACGGTGGTTTCCATCGGCGGAGGATATCTCCCTAAGATTTTCGTCGATAAAAAGGGTATGCATCCGTATTCCGGGCGAATGCTCGCCATGCTGATATTCGCCTTCTTCCCCATTGCAGCCCTGTTCGCCCAGCCTCTGGGCGTACATCTGGACTCCCCCTGGTGGCCCGCAATACTCATCGGCCTCGCCGCTGCCGGACATCAGGCCTGGAGCGCCAACCTCTTCTCAACCGTAGGTGATATGTTCCCCAAGAGCACCATCGCCACCATCACCGGAATCGGTGCAATGGCCGGAGGCCTGGGTTCGATGATTGTACAGAAAGTCGCCGGCACCCTGTTTACCTACGCCGAAGAGCAGGGAGCGGCCTTCACCTTCCTCGGCTTTGAAGGCAAGCCTGCCGGATATTTCATCATGTTCACCTTCTGCGGCCTGGCATATCTGTTTGCCTGGATTCTCATGAAATCCCTCGTCCCGAAATATAAACCCGTCAAATCATAACACTATCAATATGAAACGCCTCATTATTCTGGCAGTTTTACTGCTTTCAGGCGCTTACGCCTTTGCACATAAACAGGTCAGCGCAACAAGCCCGGACGGACAGACCAAAGTCACCGTGACCATCTCCGACCGCATCTGGTATGATATTGAAAGTCATGGAGAAACCCTGTTCAAGGACTGCCACATCGGCATAACTCTCAGAGACCGCACCCTTGGCTTGAAGCCCGTTCTCAAGGGCAAGAAGATTACCAAGGTGAATGAGACAATCACCCCCATCCATCCCCTTAAGTCCAGCAAGGTTGAAAACAATTATACCCTGCTTACGCTCACCATGGGCGGAAACTACAAGTTGGAATGGAGAGTTTACGACGATGGTGTCGCCTACCGCTTCATAACTTCTCTCAAGGGAGATATCGAGGTGATGGAAGAAGATGGCACCTGGCAGCTTGCCGCTCCCTGCAAACTTGTTCTCCAGCAGCCCAAAAAATTCAAGACCAGCTGCGAAGAACTCTATACCGTCGTAGAAAGCGACCAGTGGAAATCCGACGACAAGATGAGCGAGCTTCCAATACTCATAATGGGTGAGAAGCAGAAGGTCCTGATTTCGGAGTTCGACCTTTTCGACTATCCAGGTACTTTCCTCAAATCCAACGAAGGCAACGCCTTCTCCATCATCCAGCCCAAGAATCCCCTCGAATATGAGGATAACGGCGACCGCAAACAGAAGATTCTCAAGGAGGCTGACTATGTGGCCAAAACCTCCGGTTCCCGCACTTTCCCCTGGCGCTATATGCTGATTACCCAGCGCGACAGCCAGCTGGCGGAGAGCACCATGCCTGTGCGTCTGGCCCCCGCCAACGTAATCGGCGACACTTCATGGATCAAACCAGGCCAGACCTGCTGGGACTGGCTCAACGGCATCCCCTTCGGACCCGACGTTAATTTCAAATCAGGTATCAACTTCGATACTTTCAAGTATTTCGTAGACTTTGCCGCCCGCAACGGCATCGGCTATATGCTGATGGACGAAGGCTGGGCACTTGACACCCGCGACCCCTTCAGGACCAATCCCGAGGTACATCTTCCCGAGCTTATCGCTTATGCCAAGGACAAGGGCGTAGGCATCATCGTATGGCTGCCCTGGCTGACCGTAGAGCACCACATGGACCTCTTCGAAAAATTCGAGGAATGGGGTATCAAGGGCGCGAAGATCGACTTTATGGACCGCCAGGATCAGTGGATGATCAACTTCTACGAGCGCGCCGCCAAGGAGGCCGCCAAGCATCATATCGTCATCGATTTCCACGGCGCTTTCCACCCCAGCGGACTTGATTACAAGTATCCTAACGTTCTCACTTATGAGGGTGTGCGCGGTATGGAATACAATGGCGGATGCTTCCCGGACAACAGCCTGTGGATGCCCTTCATCCGCAATGCCGTGGGCCCCATGGACTACACTCCGGGCTCAATGCTCAACTACCAGCCTGAGCGTCATCACGGAGGACGCCCCATCTGCTCCGGTGTCGGAACCAAGTCGTTCAACATGGCCATCTTCGTCATCTTCGAGAGCAATCTTCAGATGCTGATGGACAACCCCTGCCGCTACGACCAGTGGCCCGACTGCCGCGACTTCCTGACAAGCGTACCCGTAAACTGGGACGAAACCCGCGTTCTTGAAGCCGAAGCCGGTCAGTACTGCATCACTGCCAAACGCAAGGGCGACAAGTGGTTCATCGGCGGCATCACCAACAGCACAGGCCGCGACTTCAACCTCAAGCTTGATTTCCTGCCCAAAGGCAAGGAATATAAGATGACCAGCTTCGCTGACGGTGTCAATGCCCATATCATCGCCATGGACTATGTCAACAAGGTAAGTATGGTAAGCAACTCTACCGTCCTTCCAATCAGTATGGTCCGCAACGGCGGCTGGTGCGCCCGTCTCGACCCAGTGGAATAAAGTTCTCAACCAATTCGGTTTTGAGATTTTGGGAATAATCTTTATCTTTGCGGCGAGATATTAAATCGTGACACGGATGAGGTAATTCGCTAAGTGCAAAGTCCCCGCCTCGAGCCTCACCGAAAGGTAAACATCCTCCACGTAGTCTTGGGGCAAATTTAACAAGGATGGCTTTCAGGCCATCCTTGTTTTATGCTTCTAAAGCGGTAATACAGTACTGAACCTTTTCGTGGGTTCTTCGCTTTACACCAACTGTCATCTTAACTATTCCGATACCAGGACAGTGGTATTGCATAATAAGCATTTTATCAAAATCCTTTTGATTCTGGTTCTTCTTTGCGGGAACGGTTGCTACTTTTTTGGCTCCAGTTAATATTGCATCCAATTGAAGAACAGCAAGGGTTGAAAGGTAAGTTCGGGATGCATAAGTACAAGTCTCCGTTATAGACACAAAACGAATGTTGATATACTCCTTAAGAGACAGGTTATATCTTCGCTGAAGAGGATTCTTTTTCTTCCACTCGTAATAAAAAGTGGAAATTATCTTCCTCCTGGCTACCACATCTGCAGACGAATCGCCCTGAGGTATATCCTCATCACTGAAACTAACCTCATTCTCCTTATACGGGACAATTTGCATCTTACTGAAATCCGGTTCTGCAATATATCCAACAAGCATCTCAAATGGCACACCCATAACTTTAGCTGCCTTGTATATAGTATCCAGATTCTTAGATTTGAACAGCGCCTTAACATTCTGCTTACGGATACCCATTCTCCTCGCAAACTCGCTCTTGCTCATCCCAATTTTCTCCAGCAGCGCCTCACCCTTTGCTTCAAAGTATATCCTGTTCATATTCGATCTTTTCGCAAAAGTAATAATTAAATATTACATAAGCAAAATAGATATTTCAAAAAAAGGAGGCCAACTCATTTGAGTCGACCTCCCAATTTTCGATGCTGACAGCTGATTATTCAGCGGGAGCTTCGGCCTCCTTGCGGTTGCCAGACGTGGTTGTGAAAATGGAGAATTAGACTGGTTGGAGTTCAAAACAAATATTGCAGAACAGAACGCAAGCATTACCTACGAGGGTATTGGAAAATACATCTCCGGTATGGCTAATATTGCTTGTGTAAAATCTAAGGATTATGCTTATCTGGTTTTAGGCGTCGAAAATGCTACATGGAACACAGTTGGGACAAATCTTCAGATGCAAAATCAGATAATTAACATCAGGATTATTCAAAGAGTGGCGCAGTGAATGTTGTCGAATTCGACGACAAGTTATTATTCACTAATCTTGGCAGCTTTATCCCCGGATCCATCCAAGCCGTATTGCAAGCGGATTCTCCATGGGAGAAGAATCGCAATCGTTTTCTTGCAAATGCAATGGGAGAGTTAAAGATGGTAGATACTATTGGCAGTGGTATAAAAAAATGTTTCGCATACAGAAAGGTCGTCTTTTCCCGATGCCGGATTATGATTTTAGAGATGGTCGTGTGTCGTTGACGGTCTTTGGAAGGATAATCGATATGAATTATACGAATATTCTTATGCAAAATGCAGATATCTCTTTGGAGGAAGCAGAAATGCTCAACCGGGTACAACTAGGCAAACCATTAACGGACTTTGAGATATCCCATCTGAGAAAGAAACACCTTGTTGAAGGCCGAAAGAATGCCCTCGTTCTCTCCAAACCTCTCGCACAGGCAGCAGGGAAGAAAATAGAGTATTCTAAACACAAAGGATTAACAGACAAGGCGTGTGAATCTCTCGTCATGACAGCGTTGCGTGACCATGGTGAATTATCAAGGAAAGAAATCAATGAGTTGTTGTATAATTCATTATCCGATATTCTCACAGACAAGCAGAAATATGACAAAATCTCCAATATTCTGCGTAAAATGAGAATAAACAATTTAATAACGAATAAGGGGGCCGGCAATATATCTTTTTGGAGAATTGCAAGTCATTCGTAAATCCTATTGTTTACAAACGACTTACAAATGCAATTACAAAAGGAAGATCATATAAAAGCCTGATACTCTGCAAATTGCTTGTTTGTAAAACCCGTTATTACTACGGCATTAACTATTATTTTTAATAACGAACATGGAAGAGGTGAGCATTTCATTCACATAAGGAAATTAGCCACTGAAACATTTACTTTTCTGAGGAGAGGATGTTGTCGATTTTATCGTAAGCGTCGGCGGGAGCTTTCCACATCAACGCCATAATGATGGCTCCAACAAGCCCGAAAACGGCGGCACTTACGAACACGGCGTTCCAACCATAGTTATCAGCTAGACTACCGAACAATACGCCGGACACCAAGGTACTTAGATAACAGAAGATCCCGAGAAAACCATTAGCTGTTCCCGCAGCATATCGAGTAGCCTGCTGGGAAGCCACAGCCCCGGAAAGTGCCTGTGGCCCATACAAAAAGAAACTGGCTCCAACCAACATAATAATTGATAGCGTGGTTGATGTACTCTTCCAGAAGCCGATAAAGCACAGGGCCGCAAATAACATAAAGATAAAGCATGTCCTATGGCCCTTACGCTCGAAGATGTGGTCAGTTGCCCATCCGGCAACCAGCATTCCCAGAATACCTCCGATAAGTTCACACGTTCCTATGGTTGAGGCGGCTGCAGATATCTCCATCCCTTTATATTGTGTGAGAAATGATGACCCCCAGTCCAAAATGGTGGCACGCATGATATAAAGACAAAAATTAGATATACACAGCACCCAGATAAAAGGATTACCATATACCAGTTTGCGGGCAATCAGCCTATACTGGCCTTTATTAAGTTTATGAACCTCTTTTGGGGGTGTCCCTTCTTTACGAGCCGCACCTTTGTCCATTTCTTCAACAGAAGAGAATCCCAACTCTGCAGGAGAGTCCTTCAAGCCAAACAGTATCATTGGCACCCCAATAAGAGCTATGAGGGCCGGTACCAGGAAGCAAAGATTCCACGCTGAATATCCGAAATGGCGCAGGAGGAATCCGCACAACACTACCACAAGCCCGGCGCCCAATGAATGAGAAGCATTCCACAGAGACTGTTTTGTGGCGAGCTCTGATGGCCTGACCCAATGCGCCAGAAGACTCACGCAAGGTGGTACGCCCATCCCTTGAATATAACCATTAACCACCCAAAGGGAACCAATGAGCCACGTAAGCCCAAGAGTAGCCTTCCCCTCAGTATCAAGCAAGTTTAGCACCCCGTCCAGTTTGGGGCTGAAACAAATCACAAGATTAACGACTGCCGACAGAAATAGTCCAAGCGCCATTAGCCTCTTTTGGCTCACCCTATCGGCTATTATACCGTTAAAGTAGCGTGAAAAGCCATATATAACTCCATTAATTGTCAAGAATATACCAAGTTGAGCTTTTGTGAGACCGAGTTCCGTCTCCATAGCCGGAATTGCGATAGAAAGATTTTTCCTGACAAAATAATACATGGCATACCCTATCATCAGCAAGATGATGGTTCGCCACTCCCAATACTTATAGCTTTTGTTCATCATAACACTACTCTGTTATTTCCCATTTTCCACCTTTGCCAAACAGATGTTCAGATGCGGCATGCAGGAGTCCGCAACGATGTAGAACATCTATCCCGGTGAAACGATTTCTCATGTAAGGAATCCCGTCGAACGTCTCTTTAAGCTTTTTTCTGCTCACTCCAATCATCTCCGGTTCATATGGTGCCCCTACCGCGATCAGATGATTTCTTACCTGCTCAAAAGAGTATAACTGCTCCCTTATATCCTTTGTCAGCTCCGGCCATTTCGACTGTAAAGACTTTATCTGAAGCGCCACTTCCTTCTTAGATGAATATTTGGCGCCGCTTTCACACAAAGCACGGGCGGCATGAGCCGGTTTAGAAGCAAAAATATGCCTTATAGTCTTCTCCATTTCCTCAAGGGTAGGCCATGAATCCGCGCAACGATCAGCATCCAAACTCATTATATCTTGAGATAGGAGGAATTCAAGGCAAGCCGTGGAAACTAACGTTCCGATACCCACCTTAAATCCATGAGAAACATGTTTACCTTGGTAGCACAGCCCTTCCATATCCCAATAATGGCTAAACTGATGTTCCGTTCCGGACGCAGGACGACTGGTATGAATCGCCTGCATGGCAAATCCGCTCATTATAAGGCCTTCTGCCAGTTTCTCATGAGCAGGAATATCTCTTGAAGCAATGTCAGCTGAATGGGAGAGCATTTCCTTAAGTCCGTCTTGAACAAGTTCAAAGGAGAAGCTGTCAATGGATTCAACGCCTGCGGCTTGAGCAAGCATCCAATCTGCGCCAGCTGAAACCTTTGCAATCATATCGGCGTATCCAGAAGCAGAAAGTCCATCAGGGGCTGCTGCCGCGATTGAAGGATCCATAATCATCCCGAGAGGGGCCGGGCACGTAAATGTCTGTTTATTCCCCTTGTAGGTAACAGATGCGCCATACGCCGTGTATCCATCCATCGATGTTGCGGTGCCGACAATCATATATTTACGCCTCAAGTGCCAAGACGCCAACTTGGTCAAATCATTGATAACACCGGAGCCAACGGCAACAGCTATAGCATCTACGCCAGATAACACGGCCTCAAGCTGTTCCAAGAAAGACCATTCCGCGAACAGTTCGGGGTCATCAAAAATAAATGCCGGTTCAGAGCATAATCCCCCCTGACGGAGCAATGCATCAACTTTCTCCCCAGCGACAAGCCAGGTGTTAGAATCAGCCACAACTATTGCTTTCTGTCCCGGGAAAAGCATTTTAAACATTTCGGGAGTTCGCTCAATCGTTCTCTCGCCCAAGAAAAGACATTTTGTATCGCTGGTCTTTTGCAGCGCCCGAGTAATCTTATCCACAGCTATTATTCTACAATGATTTCCGTTAAACCTGTTGATTTACAAGACGCAGAAGGTGTAAAATCCATTCTGACATATTGTATTCCCTTATGCTCGCCAAAGACGGGGAAGTAACTGATTTGCCAATCTGTTTTTGTATCATCAGCCAAAGGTCGTCTTACCCCGGCTAGTGAATATTTTTTTCCGTCTTGAGAAACCCACACTCGAACCTCGGAAGGGAGCATCATTAAATCTCTTCCGGTCTTCCTCTGAAAAACCCCACATACCACGCAAATATTGGTTCGCTTTTTCAGTTTGATAGTTACCGAGCCGGGGCCATCAAATCGCAGGCTGGTCCTTTCCTTCCCGTCAGTCAGCCTTGTGTCCAGCATTTCAGGCTTTTGTTCGGGATGAAGCCCCATATAGGTATAGGTTGCCTGATATGCTTTATGTTTTGTCACGGAGCCCAGGATAATCGCATCAGGCTCCTGTTCTCTGTCAAAGTCAAAAACGGTATAACCGCTTTTCCTAAACAGCCCGGACAGTTTTTTTACATTTTCACGAAATCCCTCATAAAAGGGAGTTGGAGCAGATTCCCACGAAGACCACCCAAGCTGCGCAACAGCAAACGCTCTGGGATATAGCATATATTCGTATTGAGAATCATCCACAATATATTCGCTCCATAGGTTGGCCTGGACCCCAATAATATTTTTCGATTCGGGAAGCCGGAATGAGCAAACCTTATCAAAAGGTACATATCCAAACATAGCCTCCGGCTCAAGATGATTGGAGTTCTGATATTTGTCCAGATAAAGATACTCCATGGGGGCCATGATAACATCATTGCCCTGAGAGGCCGCCTCTTCGCCATACTTTATATCCCTCCAGCACATAACCGTAGCATCCTTATGGAGGCCCCCCTCCATGATTTCATCCCATCCAATAATCTTTTTGCCTTTAGAGGTAACGAAGTCTGCAATTCTACGAACGGTATAGCTTTGTAGTTCCTGCTCGTCTTTCAGATGCTCTTCCGCTATACGTTTCCGGCAAAAAGGGCATGTCTTCCAACTGTCTTTCCTGGCCTCATCTCCGCCAATATGGATATATTCGGACGGGAACAACTCTATCACTTCAGACAGAATCTCTTGATAGAATTTGAAAGTTTCCTCTCTGCCCGGACAAACGGATTCACTAGTGGCGTCGGACGTAGGGCAAAACAATTCTGGGTGACAAGCGTGAAATTCCCCGCTATGGCCAGGTACTTCAATCTCAGGGATAATGGTTATATTCAGCGAGTCTGCATAAGCTATGATTTCCTTCATCTGAGACTTGGAATAATAACCGCCATAACAATCTGGCTCATTCCATACGGTCCCGGGAACATAGTCTTCAGGGACACCAAGGAATGTTGATGGCTTGATATAATATAATTCCTTTCGAAAAGAGGTGGAGGCCACAAGCTCCGGATGAGAATCCAGTTCCAGCCGCCAGCCAACAGAATCATCTAAATGGAAATGAAGACGATTCAGTTTTAAGAATGCCATTGCATTCAACTGCTTTTTTATGAAAGCGACATCCCTGAAATGCCTGGAAACATCAAACAGAATTCCACGGTACCTATGCGATGGCTCATCAACAATAGTCCCTGTACACAGTTGGCCGGATGCACATAACTGCATGTAAGTCTGGATGCCATACATGGCACCAGCCTTGGTTGAAGCAAATAATTTCATTCCGGCTTCTGCGATCTCCATGCGATATCCCTCTTTCGTACCCCATTCACTTGCGCCGGAAAAGCAATTATCTCCTATTTCAAGCATAA
This sequence comes from Bacteroidales bacterium, assembly GCA_017443025.1. GTDB lineage: Bacteria > Bacteroidota > Bacteroidia > Bacteroidales > UBA932 > Cryptobacteroides. The sequence continues at coordinate 121,188 of JAFSPG010000018.1, forward strand.
TCCCACTCTTCGATGGATTTTTGAATATTTCCTCTATTTGGGAGGCATTCAGGACGGTTACATTCTCATATGGGGTAGTCATAACGCACCCCGCCGAAATCTGAAGTGACTTTGGCGATGGAATAAGAGCAACGGCAGAGGCCAGAATGGTTGATAAAAAAAACATCACTTGATTCCTCTCTTTTTCAATATCTTTAATATCGGCTGGCGAACAGACTCCGCCCACAGGGTATAACCATAGTCGGACGGATGCGTACCATCAACGGATGTTTCATGGGTAGAGTGGTCTGTAGCGTTCGTCGTCTTTACCCAATATACACCGTCATACGTCTTTATTGCAACTTTCATCAAAGAATCGGACACCACTTCACGCCTCTGTTCGTATACATCTTTCTTCTTGTTGAAATTCCTGCTTTCGCGATATATGCTTTTCAAGAAAATAATCGGAGTGTCTGGTTTTTTGTTCCTAATAACTTCTATAAAAGGGAAAAGACGTTCTTTTATTTGCTCAGGCGACGGGTTGGAGAAACCGTCCACCACATATGCATCAACGTCCATTTTTGCCAGCATATCAGCAAAGTATGGCTGCAATTTAGCATTCCCGGAAAAACCAAAGGCTGCGAACATTATTCCCGTTTTTCTGGAAAGCTGAGCCGGCCAGGTCATACCCGGGCGCGAAGTGGCAGCCCCTTCTGTGAATGAAGAACCGAATACGGCAATTTTGTGGCGGAAACTGCTACAATGAGTAATTGTAGTTCCGGATGAATGACAAATCCTCAACGATTTCACCTCACAAGAAAGCGGCATATACAGCAGGCATTCTTTTTCACCTTCTGCCATATCTGTGACTATCCAGCTTGGGGTGTTATCGACCGGTAAAACGGAGCCCGCCCATAACCATGCGCCATCTTTCTTGATATATAAATCGAAACCGGCTTGAGAAATGGGGCCATTGCATGATCCCATTTTAACTCCGTCTCTCTCAACAATTACCCCTAATTTATTCGACTGAGTCTTGAACGTATAGAATTGCCCGGCCGGTCTTTTTGCCTGACGCTGTTCCTGCGGCGTCATCTCAGGTAAATAAGATTCGGGTACGCGCTGAAAAGACGAAGACTCTTTGAGCAATCTTCCGTCCAGCATGCATCCGTCAATCGTTGTGGCAGAATAGTCTTTCGACTGGTTCACGCCCAAACTCAAGCAGAATAATATGACAGCTAAAAATTTCATAATTTAACCCCTTGAGCTGTGAGGTTTTGCCTGAGTTTACTTATATCAACATCCCTGACGCCTGTTCTGGTGATTGCCGCCATTGCCGCGGCGGTTCCGGCCGCCTGACCGGTAACCAAACATGTTCCTATCTCCCGGGCATCATATGTAAGGCCTTCGTCAAAGCCGAAGCATCTTCCGGCCACTAATAAATTATGCACCTTCTTAGGCGTGAGCGATCTGTAGGGAATCTGCCAAATGGGCCGATTAGCGCCTTTTATCAGACCGTGTTTGTATGTCAGACTACTGTCGCCACCGCTTAATCCGATACAGTCCGGATACTCTGCATATCGCAACGAGTCTTCAAATTCAACGTTATGTACGGCGTTAAGGACGCGAGTAACACGAACACCCAACTGACTTGGAGTATCCAGAAGGAACAAATCCTCACACCCAGGCTTCTGCTTGTCCTCCATTGACTTCTCCCACATCATCTTCCGATATTTCAACTGAAGTCTGGTGAGGTTATAGACATCCAATCCGTCTTGATCCTTTTCTCCTCCCATATGAAGGAACTTCACATTTTTTACCGCCGATTCAAATACCCCGGGGCGATTCAGGTTCTCCGCATTACCATAACGCCACATAGCCCCAATCTGCGTTTTCCTTTTCTCGAAATCTTCGCCCGACCATTCCAAAATATCACCATCTCCACTACAATCGACGAAAATCTTTCCTTTGACAGCAACGCGTCCGCTCTTACAATCCAATATTAACGCATCAACCCTGTCTCCGCTCATAACCGCCCCGGCCGCATAGCAATTGTACAGAAGACGGACCCCACTTTCAGAAATATGTTTTTCCAGAACATACTTTGTGGCCTCAGGGTCAGGAGTAGGATGTCCCTTATGAACAATGCACATGTTCATCTTCGTCAATTCATCCACAAGCTCCTGTGCAAACCCATAAATACACTTTGTCCAAGAACCATTTTTGGCACAGCCATGGGTGTCAATGATTGGGAGTACACAACATCCTGTCCAAAGGCCTCCCAAATAGTACTGTTTTTCCAACAAAAGAACATCTGCGCCACTACGAGCAGCAGCAACAGCCGCCGACACGCCGGCAGGGCCTCCGCCAAGAACCACGACATCGGCAGAGTCAATGACAGGTATCTTACGTTTTGGTTCTTTGACATATGATTTGATATCCAGGCCTGTCGCGAGCTTTGATTCTTGAGCCGGCGAAGCAAAAGCCATGTCCGGCTTCACCATCATTGCGCCCGTAAACAGGGCAGATACTCCGATAAACTTTCTTCTGTCCATATTAACTTATAGCTCAAAATGACCGGCACCGACTTCAACGGGGGATGCTTTTCCGGGAAGGTAAACAGAAGCGTGAGAACCTTCCGGGATGTCGATATTAACAGACAATGACTGGCTCGATTTCTTCCAAGAAACAGAAAGCCTTCCATAAGGCGTCACCGTACTATACTTCGCCCATGTCAGATCTCCCACAGGAGTAGGCTTGATAATAACGTGCTTATAACCAGGCTCATTCTCATCAGTATTAACACCGGCAATGATTCTGTAAAGCCATACAAGGCCACCGCCGAACATAGGATGATTCCGCGATTGACGGCCATCCCAGTATTCCCATAAAGTGTCTGCCCCAAGGGCAACCCAATAACCATAACTCGGTATATCCGTTTTAGTCATGGCGGTATAGGCCAACTCCTTCAATCCATTCTGGCACAAAACTTCAAAGAAAAGCTGAGTTCCGAAAATACCGGTAATAAGGTGCCCTCCGTTTGAAAGGACCTCCCTTTTCAATGACGCAACAACTCCCTCTTTATACTCGTCGGGGACACCCATTGCCAGCGCAAATACATTTGCACCATCATTGTGCCCATAAGAACGCGTCTCCGGATTGTAAAAAGCCCTATGAAAAGCCTCATATGTTTCCCGGGCCAATGTCGAATACTGTTTATAATCCTCTTCAAGATCCAGCGCTTTAGCCGCTTTGGCGGTATTCTGAGCACATTTCCAAAGATAGAAGGTATGCACAAGTGCGTCGTCAGGGAGCTCGGCGACAGGGCTCCATTCGCCGAGGTTAAGCCATTTCAGCGGTTGCCCCCTTTCATTAACAAAACGTTGGAGCATCGTACCATCATCCCTGCGCCATGTAAGCATATGCTTCAGTTGCGCTTTCATGGCGTCATAGTTTTCAACCAGGACTGAAATATCGCCATAATGCAGATAATGTTCCCATGGGACAATATTCATGGCGGCGCCCCACGGGACTCCTCCTCCACAGCCGCGATGCCACGGCGCTCCGTTCGGGACATAACCGCTTTCTTTATCCTGGCAATCCGCCATATCCCGAATCCATTTTCTATAAAACAGATTGAGATCAAAATTGTGCATGGCAGTTATGCATGCCACTTGACCATCTCCGGTATATGGGCCCCTTTCCCTGTGAGGACAGTCTGTCGGGACACCCATATGCATGTTGTCTGTCTGGGTGCGCCAAAACAGATGCTGGACCCTATTAATCAACGGATTCGAGCATTCAAAATGACCGGTAGTTTTAACATTGGAATAAACAACCTCGGCACTAAGATGCTCTGGTTTCAATATTTTCTCAATTCCTCTGATACGTACCGTACGGAAAGTAAACCATGTAAAACGTGGTGCATAAACTTCATCCTTCTGTTCTCCGCGCGCAATGTACTTTTGAATGCCGTTACCATATTCCGCCGAGGGATATATCACCTCCACAGCATGTCCTCGGGGAACAGAATGGATATTATGGAAGCGGACCCATCCTGTCACATAATCGCCAAAATCCACCTCCCAATCTCCGTTCTCCAGTTTTACTATAGATTTCGGAGGCAAAACTTCCATAATACGGTCAGCCGGGGCTGTCTGAAGCTCCAACTTCCCGTCCGGGGCTTTCCTTACCGCCGGCTTCATCCATTCCTCTTTCCCTTCAAGTCTGGCATCATATATCTCGCCATTGAAGATATCATTCATTATAAGCGGGCTCTTGGACACTCGCCATGACAGATCAGATACAATGGAGGTCTTCTTGCCGCATGAATAGCTCAGGTCCGCACGGCATATCATCCTGGGCGTACCATAGGATTTTACATACCTGCGGCTATCCGAACTGAAAAATCCATTCCCCAGGAGTACTGTTATTTCATTATCCCCCGGCGCCAGATAAGTCTTCAGGTCATATTCCAGATAATATACCCTGTAATTGCTGAAATTCTCTCCGTTGACCGGGACAAGCGGATCATCTGTAAAACCCGGCCTATATGAATACAAGGATTCGTTGGGGACAAGCACGTCATCTCCGACTTTGGTCCCGTTCACTTGAAGTTCAAAAAGACCAAGGCCACATATCTTAATCTTGGCCGAATCAAGGCCGTCGTCAACGTTGAATGTTTTTTTGAATATCGGGGCCGGGGCGGCATTATCCTGATCAAATTCCTCTCCTTCCCACGGCGCGCCAATCCACACGGCATCCCAATCAGACTTCGGCCCGGAGCAGGAGGCAGCCGAGCAAATGATTCCTAAAACAGCTAATATTCTTTTGATGGTTTTCATATCTTACTTGCAAATGAGTGCAACAAAATCGTCTGCGGCAAGACTTACACTATGACCGTTGATTTTCCCATTACCGTCTATGATTTCGGCTTCCTTGAATGGCATCATTAGCTTGACTGTCTTTTTATCGCCTGTTTTATTTGTAATAACGACCAATGCACTTGTTTCGCTTTTCAATGCCGCCAAAACAATCCCGTTTACCGGCTTTACCAGACGGATAGGTGTCACCTCTATAGCATCCTTGCATTCCTTCGTATAGAATGCCTCCAAACCCGACATGTCTTGATGATATGCGCCAAGCTCTATAGGAGTAGGCACCCATACTACAGAACCCTTTCCATACTGATTACGCGTCCCTAACACCTCACCGTTTTTCGACAGAATTACTTCTGCACCATTAGGTTTAATCACTCCTCTCCATAGATGGCCGATGAGATTATCCCCTATGGGGAAGTAATCAGCTGTCGCTTTATACTCCTTAAGCTCCGCGCCAAAGCAATCCGCTAACGGGAAAGGGCGATACATTGGGACGCAAAACATGTTCTCATCATAGTACATGCTTCTTCCCGTAATGATCAGTTTTCCGCCCGCATCGACGAATTCGCGTATTTTATTCCAATATTTCGAAGGAACCGCCAAACAATCCGGCAGCACAACCACACGGCCTTGTGCGTTATTCCAGTCAAAGGCCTTCAGTTCGCACACTTCCGGGCATACGCCATTGGCCGATATGGCCGCGTAAGCCGTTGACAAGGCTTTCTCAACGCAATCTATTTTCCTTGCTTCTTTATCGGAGGGATACGCTCGCGCATTGAAACGCTCCACATAAAAAGATTCATGAGAATATAAGATGGTAATGGGAGCAGAAACCGGCTTCATTTTCTCAATCTGATCCCCATGTTCTTCCAGGGCCAAAGCTACTTTTCGGGCGGCCAGCAGCCTATCCGTATCGCCTCTCAAATAATCAATGAGCCCCCATTCTCCTGCCTCCTGTACCGCCGCACGGGGATTAAGCGTCCAAAACATTATTCCTTTTGCCCCACGCGCAAGAGATGTCCACAAATACTGTGAAACATGATTTCCGGGAGGGCAATATGGAGTACGTCCGCTGGCCATCACATTACCGGCCTGGATTTCTGTCACCCAGTATGGATTACTACGAGCCCCGCTGCGAATAATGTCATTCATCAGGCTGGTAGCCATGGTATACTCATTCTCGTTGAATATCGCAAAATGAGAAGCATAATGCATAGACAGCCCCAAAGACGTAAGGATGCTTTCATATCCGTCATAATCATGGGCTGACATATATCCCATTATCTGGAAGGGATTCACATGCCTGCCATGCACGGGGTCTTCAGCAATTACAATATCGGCAATGTGCTTCAAATACCAAAGAGTATAATACGTCACAAATCGTTCATTCACAAAATCGGCTTTCAGGAAGCCATTGTCGTAGTCCGTCTTCGGAAGAGATTTCAGCCATTGTGCCTTTACTTCGTCTGAAAGATCAGTATCTGTGAACCTGAAGGCCTTGAAACCGGGCTCATTCTGCAAGACCCATACAGACAGCGCCGGATGGTCCTTGAAATGCTTTACAACATTTCTGACATATTCATCTATTTCCTGTAGATGTTGCTTCGAATGAGGAAATTTGAATCCTCCGACATCATGTAGTTCGTCAGTTGTAGGAAATAGCGTTGCGAAAATCTTGACCCCGTGACGCTCTGCCGAATCAAAAGCCGCATCATATAACGAATAGTCAGGATTATCTCCACGAAAAATATGAGCCCCGAACATACGGATGCGGGCCACTTTCATGTGATTTCTTTCGAGAATGGAAAAGAACTCATCAATATCCTCAGCGGTCTGCCCCGGTTCAACAAAGACCTGCGCTCCAATTACCGGCTGGCCGAAAAACTGGGCATCAGCGGAGTGACAGAACAGCAAACAAGCTAAAAAAAACAGTATTCGTCTTACCATGCTATCTATAATCTATGCTAATCTCTCCAAATCGGATGATAGAAGAGGTGTATGTCATATCCGGCTTGATGGTTTTCTTAGGGTCCACCACAGATGTCTTTGGATCTACGCGATGCGCATAGTAAATATCATTTGCGGGTGTAATTCTGATAAGAACTCCCCTTTTCCCAAAGGCTTCAGATGGGATGAGGAAGCTTCGCTGCTGCATTCCCAAAGCCGTATCAAATCCCGTACGGCGCATACCGCCGAGCATTTTTATCTTTTTATCCATCCACGGATGTGCACGAAGATTAAATACTTCGTTCCCTGTAGCTATCTCGTGCAGCGTCTGCCATAAATTCCCATCAAGGCTGTATTGAACCTTCCATTGAGCGGGGAAGCCCCAGTTCTCTTCCGGGGAACTACTTCCGGCCAGCCAGGAAAAGTTGAGGGTCATCATACTCCCGCTCGCTTTTCGGGCATCTACTTCAATAAAAAAAGACTTGGCGTCAGGTAGAGCTTTACCATTTTCATCAAATGTGTACCACCCCGTGCCTGTTCCTTTAAAAACTATTGCACCGTTGGGGACACCACCTTCTTTTTCTGCCGTGAGAGAATTATAATCAGAGCCAACGTGAATAAATGAATCTGAATCAGTCCATAAGAAGCCTTTCCCGGGACCGGTTTCGCTAAGAACCCTATCTCCCTTCCGGCCATTCTGCCAAAGGCCCGTTTGCTCTCCAAGCATTTCAAAAGTAAGTGTCTGACCGGTGGTCCCGTCTTGAACCCAGGCTGTCAGGCGCTTCCAGTTGCTCGCCTTTTTCCTCGGGATCTTAATCCCGGATTCATCGATGGGGCGAATGCTATACATTCCCATATCTCCACCATACCGCCTCATAGGAGTATGGACTATAATCCCCTCAACGCTTCCTATGCCCTTTGGCACCCCCTTCCCGTTCCTTCTCCATTCGCATAGCATATTCACCATCATGTAAATGCATGAGCCTTGACCATCCCGCAACAATGAGGCCCATCCGTCCATTCGCCCGGTCGCGTCGCAGACACCGCTGTGTATGGCAGGACAGAAAGCAGCCTGCTTTTCATTAATGTCGGCATAGGAACCGTCTTTAAACACGAATTCCAAATCTTTTAGGGAAACATATGTATAAATATCGTTATCCCTAAGTTCCGACACATATTTTTCTTTAATAACAATATCAGTCTCAGTTCCGGGAGCGGAAGATATGACATTTAGCCAGGTAAGCCCGGAAAGAGTCATACAATCCGGATCCTTCGTGCGCTCGAGTACGCACGCCCTGGTGTTAATCCTGACCCTGTCTGCTCTTGAAAGGCGATTGTCTGCTGATTCGACAAAGATTAAACGCACACCGCAAGTGCCGTCAAAATCCTGGACATAGGCGGTCGCATCACTTTTGAAATAATCCAGACGATTTGCCGTGGCAGATGGATTCAAATCCATATTCGGACTTCGGTAATCACTTATTACGACGCCCTCTATAATAAAGTCTTCATCGATGATAACTTTCCCACCGGGGTCACATAGGCTCTTTAGTGACGATATTGTCCCGGCATTGCCAGAGAAAACTGCAATGCACAAAGACACTATTAGAATAACACCCTTCTTCATCCTTAATAGACTTTAATTCCCAGCATGCCAAAGCGAACACAGAAATCGTTGTTGTATTGTGAAGCTCGGCCCACATTATCTATAGGCTTTGTCCAATCCTGCTGAAGAACGACAACCCATGTGTTCTTTGGGACGATACGGATATAGAGATTATCCTCTCCGAGTAACTGAGAAGGCAGAGCGACACTGTATTCGGAAAACCCCATCGCGGCATCATATGGAGCGCCCATGTAACCCTTCTTTGCTATCATCGACTGATAAAAAGCAATAGGTCGGAGGCGTGCTTCAAACCCGGTTGATTTATAAGTCTTCCCATCAGTGGAATATTCAACCGTCCAAAATGCCGGACATCCCCAAGCTTTATAATAGCTCTCGTTCCCGGCGACAAACGAGAAATTAAACAAGACGCCTTGCCCCTTCACTTTTGACAAAGATGTCCTAATATATACTCCTGCCGGGCCTCCGGAAGGATACCACTTTTCTGTTTTGCCATCAATGCGTAGAGCTGACGCAGTAGTTCTGGCCGCACCGTTCGCCACGGCACAGAACCTGGAATCATACTCTCCGTCAAGGCTCATTGCACATCCGCTGTCTGTCCACAGTTCTCCCTCTCCGATATCCGCCAGGATGGAATCGTCTGTGACCCCACTCCTTTTAACCCAGCGGATTTCTCCCGCTTTCTTACATTTTAGCGACTGATGAGTATTGTAATTCCAGTTCCACTCAGCCACCGCGTGAAAATGCGTTGCCGGGGCCTCGCCAATTTGAATATCTTCACGGAAAATGGGCCTTATGGAATAAGGGCCGAAATCACAGCCATATCTCCGATTATTATTGCAAACCAGAACTCCGGAAAGCTCTCCGATTCCTTTAGGGAAGTGATAGTCATTGCGCCGCCATTCACATTTACTGTTCAGCTGCATATAAATATGATAGCCAGCTCCGTCTTCCAATAAGGAGGCCCAGCCGTCAGCAGCCCTGAAAGGAGGATTGCAAACATTCAACGAGGATGCCTGGGCGCACATTTCATAGATGTTAGAAAAGGCTCCTTGTTTTGTCAGGAATTCAACATCCTCAAGGGTTACATAGGTATAAATATCCTCACTGCATAGCTGAGAGATATGTTTTTTCTTTGATGGCAAGGCAACGCCTGTACTATTCAAAGAAACTTTTGCGGCCGTAATTCCCTCAATCGTGTAGGACTTTGTGTCAGGGTCTTTAGTAATAGTACAGGTAGATAAATCCAACGAAATATCCATCCCCCGCTCCAGCCGATTGTCATACATTGAATCGAAAAGGATTCTAAAACCAAGACTGCCGTCTGAACTTTCAATGTATGCTGTCCGGTGGCAGAGGGAGATGTCTACCTTATTAAAGGAAATATTGGGATTTAGCTCTGTATTATATGACCTGTAGTCGCTTGCTACAAGCGCCCGTATCGTAACTCCTGCGGGTATAACAACTTGATTCTTGACACATAATGCTCGGACTTGTTCAAAAGTTTCAGCCCGGACATTAATCCTGGTCGTTACAAATACAGCCAGCAGTGATAGAATCAAATATGTTATTCTGTTTCTTTCCACTTGTCAAACAAATCGTTAAGTGTCCTTTCAAGCCGTGCGGCGGCAAGACGTACTTGCATATCAATAAAGTCCTTTTTGCTAAGGAGAAACTGGCGGTCAAGAGCTTGATTGGGGCGGACCCATCCATATATCTTTTTTATGCGTCGGGCATTGTCCAGAAACCACGCCCTCGGGCCTCCGTCTGACACTAACTTTCGCGTAGCGTCATCCCAGATATCATAATACGCCTTGGATTCGTCAAGATTGGCATCAGGCTGCGAAAGTGTAGGAGAAGAATCCCACATATGGTGATACGTGTCGGTCTTCCCCTCCCATAGAATTGGCATGAAAGTATATTTCTTCGTCTCTTTATCGTCCCCGAATTCCAGGAAATAATAATGCGCAGGGCAATGAATCTCCGGTATGAGGTGTATCAGGTAAATAAGATTAATATGAACGGTAGAGTCATTGTATTCCTTGTAATGAGACAGAATATCTATGGCTGTTTCAACCGCCTTTACCGCCTGCCCCTCCCGGCCTTCAGGAAATGATTTCCCGTCCTCTCCTACTGTAACCATATGCCATTTCGTTGTTTTCTCGTACCCGGGCGAGTTACGGTAAGTATCCATCCAGACAGCATATTCCACAATAGATTGGTCAAGATATTTTGCTAAGAACTCTTTTGTGTTTGCTGTCAAATGCTCCTCTGCCATATAGGCCATCATCCGGTGTTCCGCATCAGACCATGCGGACGCCGGCAGACACAATAAAGCCAGAAGATGCAGGATTAGAAGGGCTTTTTTCATCTCTATCTATATCTGACGGAAATATACTCAAAATTAATGTAAGTATCAACCTTAGTGTTGTATGCCACCTTACCATTTTCGACATCTCCGTTCCAAGCCAACGGCAGGACGGACATCGTATCATCGTACGGTCTGATTCTTATAAAGACATGCTCAAGGCCAAAGGCGTCTGAAGGAAGACGGAAACAGTGCTCGGTGGCGCCAAGTCCAGCCCCTCCTGCCGTCATGTATTTGGTGCCGTCGATATTGGAATCAGCCCATGGGTATGAACGAAGATGGACATAATCTTTCCCCGTAGCAGCATCGGGGCACAGCGCAAAGGTTTCGCCGCCATCCACTGAACATTCAACACACCAGTGCGCCGGATAATTCCTTGAGGTTGAGGCAGAATTCTTTCCTGCACCGAAGGCAAAGGACAACATCATCACGTCTCCACTCAAATCTTTTGCCTTAACATCCAGGACCACGCCATGATATCCTGTCACTTTGTTGTCTGTCCACTCAAACCAACCTTTTATATCGTGCACAAGAATCATGGCTCTAGGGTGTCCTGTCGAATTATCGGTTGAAGCAACGCCGGCTTTGCCGATTTTAGCATTCGAGCAGAAAGGTGAGCAGTACGCATCATTACTGGCAATCGGATAATTGTTATCGGTAAGTGCGGCCGCCGCAGACCAGTTCTGGCAAGTAAATTCCGCATTTGGAACCTTCTTTGTCTGGCTGATATCATCGGACGGGATAATCTGTTTCATCCTGTTGATTAAGCCCACCGGTGCAGCATATTTTTGATCAATGGCTCCATATTGCCCGTAACGGTAACTATAGGGCTGTCCATTATAACGCACATGCTCCGTAAAGGCCGAAGTCCCGTCAACCTCCTGACAGAATCCAGTCTGGTCAATGACTCGAATCTGATATTTACCCATGTCGCCATAACGAGGATTCTCTTCGCTCACAATGATTCCTTCTGTCACACCATTGCCCTGAGGGACAAGGGTTGTAATACCTGTATCTGTACTCCGCCTCCATTCGCACGACATGTTTACCGGAGCATAAATAGCCGAGCCCTCTGTATCAACAAGCATGGAGGCCCAAGTGTCCATACGGTCCTTATTGCTTGACGAGAGCATGGCATTTATGGAAGAAGATATTGTATAATTCTCGTTCACGTTCGAGTATGCCCCATACTTACAATAAAATTCCGTTCCCTGAAGCTTTACCCACGTATAAATATCATCATCCTGAAGTTCGGCTATCATCTTGTTTTTCTCTGCAATATTACCAGGTGCACTCTGAACTATATTCCCAGCCTTTACCCCCGTAATGATATAACGCTCCGGATTCAACTCTTTATTAATAGTCAAATCCTGCAAAGACAACGTTACAGCTGTACCCTTTGACAATACATTATCCTCAGGGGTTTCAAACTTAAGGCAAAAGCCCATGGAACCATCTTCCTTTTGGATATAAGCCGTCTTATCCGATTCAGTTATATCTACCTTGTTGTAAGAAACAGACGGATTCAGCGCCAAATTCTTGGAGCGGAAATCACTGATGATTACTCCCGTGATGAAACTATCATCTTGTATTTCGCCTTGACCGGCCAGTGCACGAGCTTCTGTCCACGTAATCTCCGTACCAAATTTTCCGTTCTTGTCCGATGCTGTGGCGAACAAGGCCACGGAAAACTCCTCCTCCCATGAATCAATATATGATAGCGTAATTTTCGCCTTGCTCATATGCTCACTGCCTGTAGGAGATGTATTGACAGAGGCTTTCCCCTCGGAAAGGGAAACCGACGAAATCCATCCTTCCGCCCCCGACAAATAGCTGACAGATGTCTCTATTTGATTCATCTCCAGGTTGGACTGTACATCAAACGATGCGGCGCCGGCAGAACGACCGTCAATGGTGGTGAAAGGGGCGGCACATTGAAGATACGGGACGACACCCGACTGCTTAAAGAAGAGCGTGTCTGTTTTCTCGCCGTTGTTGAGCGTCAACTGCACCTTAGCCATTCTGCGAAAGCCTTCATTCTCTGAAAAGGCCAGACGAAGAGTATCATCGCCCGCAAAAGCAGATTGCTCGAGCGTTACCCAAGACGGATTCTCTCCGACAAAACGCACGGAAACATTGCCGTTGGAGTATACCGGGACCTTTAAGCTCGTCTCGCTTGTTGGAATTTCAAATATCTTTGAGGCTGTTGCCAATTCCTTAATCTTGGCATATTCAGCATCATCAAGATAATCGGAACATCCCAAAGTGATAAATAATAATGCGATGGAGATAAATATTTTCCTTTCCATAATTACTCAGATAAGAAATAATTACCGGCACTGCCCGGATTTGTTGTATAGGAGCCGTTTTTCAAACCGACTATCAATGACAGGAAGTTCTCAGAAGTCAACGCCGTTCCTCCAACCTGACCTGCGATTCCACTATTACTAATGAGTCCGCCAGTGGTATCATCCTGACCCACGATGGCCCCGATTTTTCCTCCGGCAACAGGCCCTCTGGAAAGCACAGCGTTGAATTTGCAATTAGACACAATTACAGCCTTGCAATATCCGAAGGCGCCGCCCAGCCAGTTTCTGTAAATAGATTGACTGTTGTTGAGAGTTACGTCGCCATAATTCTCACAACCATCCATCTTTGTCCCGGCAATCAGCGAATGACCGACGAAGCCGGCAATTCGTATTAACTGATTTGACCCTGAAGTTACGGGAGCACAACTAATATTTCCTCTGTTGACACAAGAGGTCATCGTAGCTGCGGCCGTTTTATTAAATCCAATTATACCGGAAACGGTCATATAAACTGAATTCGAGTTGCTCTCAATATTTCCGGCATTCTCACATTTATTCAGAGTGGCAGCAGCAGAGCAACTACCAATTATACCGGCAGTCATGGATGCTCCGGAAGCGGTATTGTTGGTATATGCAACAGAACAAGTTGATGCATTTACTACGTTACCCGTATTTGAGCAGTCACCCAGAGTCATCGCCGCAGTGGTATTTCCGACTATTCCTCCAACATAGATAGAAACAAACGACCCTCCGGAGAGAGAGATGTCACCGTTGTTTATACAATTGCTAAGGGAAACGGCAGACGGAACGTACGCGACAATTCCACCCACTTCAGCTGCGCCACCGGTAAGCCCCTCGGCAAAGCAGATGGGGGCAAAGTTTGTGACATTGGAGACGACAGCCTGGTCTTTTATCTCTGCAGCAAGACCACCTGCACGCTTCTGTGCAGACGATGATGCCGAGAGCGTCACGACCGATACGCCATCATAAGTAAGGCCATCAGAAGAGCCCAGTATTAAATTGGAAACTGATGCTCCCCCACTTAAGGATGAGAAGAATCCGACCGCACCGTCACCGCTTACAGTATAATTATATACCTTGTGCCCCTGACCGTCGAAAGAGCCTTCGAAGTCCCTTGCCGTCCACTCCTGGCCTTGCAGATCTATGTCTGCGCCCAGCCTGATATGATCAGTGGAAGCCCAGTCATTATAAGCACCGTTCCAAGCCATAAGCTCGTTGGCCGTTGTAAGCTCAATGTCATCGAAAGAATCATCGAACAGCGTCTGTTCGATAGACAAGGCAGGAGAAGCCTGAGTTACAACCCCGTCTAAATCAGTATACGACAGATCGAGTGTCGCATATCTCACAACTCCTGATGTATTCTCAGACAATTCATACTTCAATGAGGAGCCTTCGATTTTGACATTCGATACAAAATCTACGGCCTGCGGGTCGGGATACGATACCGAAAGGTCAATATCATCATAGAGCGCGGTAAGATTCGTTGACAAAGGGATTATACGCTCCCCTCCGCTCTTCTTTGCCACATCCGTCTGCTGAATAGTCAAATAAGCAGCACCCGGATTCTGGATAATGGTGATGGAATCCTTATAAACAACATTTGCTGCGTCTTGTAAAATGACAGACAGAACTGCTTCGCGTAATGTACCGCCATCGTTGGACTGAACAATAGCAGAGACATAACGCCTTGCGCCGGTAGGGAACTGGCTTTGCTTCTCTTCCGGTACGGGGTCCTCCTTCTGCTCCAACGCAATATCGGATATCCAATCTGCTGCATATCCGTCTTTCTTGGCTGAAATGACAGCGGCGGAGAAGAATTCGGACGGAATGTTCGTATCGAAAGAAAGGGTAACCTTATACGCCCCATTAGGATAGGACCTGTAGCGTTGGCTGAATTCCAAGCGAGGATTTGCAAAGCCGGCTCGCTGAACTACCCGGATAACCTTTTTGGTTTCTCCACCCTTGATTGTAAGTGTCGCGGCGCGGGAAAGTCCTGAATTCATAGAAAAGAGAAGGCCAAGCGCCTCAACCCCTTTACCCGAAGTCTTGGCAAGCCTTATCCATCCATTATTGTCGGTCAATTCGGCAGTCCAAGCGCCGTTGTAGTAAATATTGATAGATGATTCGTCTTTATCGGACGGCAGCACCAAAGACTCAAAATCCAGCCTTAACTCCTGCCAGTCTTCTGAAAAACGTTTCTCGCAAGAGCAAAGCGCCAAGATACATATTAAAAATATCGCTGTCTTTTTCATACTCCCAAGGATTTACATTCCATATTCTTCGTATTCGTCATTCCTGAGAACGCCCCCAGATAGTGCGCATTGTGTCTGAGGAATGGGATAATACCTGTGACAAGGCTTCATATGATTCTTGAGTGTCGCATTCTGCGTGGAGTTATAAGTTTGGTCGTACCAAACTCCCCATCGGACAAGATCATATTTGCGCTGGAATTCACCTCCGAGTTCGCGGGCTCTTTCGCAGCGTAGAAACGCCTCCAGTGAATCAAACCCAGCAAACTCAGACAATGGCTCAACTCCGGCCCTCTCACGGACCATATTAATATAGCGGATAGCGTTGTCTGAATCCTTCATGTGCAGATAACATTCTGCTGCCATCAAAATCACATCAGCATAACGGAATACCGTATAATTGTTAGAGTCATTGCTCAGTACAAGATTCTGGCACCAGAACTTCGGCCCGGGCCAGCCCACACCATTGTTTGCCGTAAGGTTAAAGGTCTTATCATTAACCTTCGGATGCAAGCCAAGTGAATCCAGATTGCCAATTCCTATAGTATAGAGAACACGGCGGTCTATCTTCTTGCCCTTTCTGCGCGAATCATTTCCGTCTTTATCAAGTATTTCGCCTGCTTCTATCGAATCAAAGTCTATTCTGGTAGTGAAACGTCCGTATTTTTCGCTGTATGGCCCGAACGTGAGCGGCATAGGCTCAAAAATAGAATTATGATAGGCTGTATTGCTGATTTCTGCAGGTGTAGAAGCCGGATTAGTAGTAGATGCCGGCCTGAATATACCATAACCATTATTGCACCTGAGAGAGTTCCAGCTGGTGGCTTCATTTCCAACATACGGAAGCAGAATACCATCATACAGCCTGTAATCTCCAGAATCACTAACCTTGTTTGACGGAGTCATTATATTGGCCACGTTGCCGGCAAACTGAACGCCGGTCTTGCTCCAACCATGCTGAATTTCCAAAATACTCTCGGCTTTGTTTTTATACCGCCACATGGTTTGCTCCAGGGGATAACGAGCTTCAGAAAACTCACCATATAATTCGCAAAGCTTATTAATCGGCCACATAGCTGCATCCCAATCCTCATTCCACATGGCAAATTTAGCCATGAGCATCAGGCCAAGAGCGTATCCTGCCCTTTGACCATCAATTTCGGATGTTCTGCGAAGCAAACCGTTCTCCTCTGTAAAATAGGGAATTGCATTGTTTTTCAAATCATCGTACAGGATGCTCCTGATTTCTGAGGCATCTGTTCTTGGTAATTGACGAATCCTCAACAAATCATCATCTGTGCTGACTTTCTCCATATAGAACGGAACGCCATTGAAAAAGCAAGTAAGATGGTAATAGAATAGGGCCCTCAGTACGCGAGCCTCCGCCACCAAAGGATATTTTTCCTCGTCTTTGAGATTTGAGGCGGCTATACATTCCACGCATTCATTTGCCCTCATGACACCCTGGTAGCCATAGGTCCACATTCTTGCACCGAACTGGGGCTTGGCCGGAGTAACATCAAGACTGGCATCTACAGTAGTGGAGTTGCTATACCATAAATCGGTACATGCCTCAATTGCCAGCATATAGTTGGCGGTGTAGATGTTTGACAACGATAGATAACACCCATTCAACGCAGCAATACACTGCGTTTTATTCTCATAATAATTCTCCGAATTCACGAAAGATGTCGGATGTTCCTTAAGAGAACAGGCAGATAGTACTACAGTAAGGGTAACAAACAATATCTTTTTCATAGCCATTAGTATCTAACCTGTAAACTAAAAATAACCATTCTGGACTGAGGATATGCACCCATATCAACACGCCGCAACGTTGACTCTCCACTTGTGGAGACATCCGGATCAAATCCATTGTAATTCGTCCATAGGAACAGGTTCGTTCCTGACACCCCTACGGTCAAGTCTTTCAACAAGCCTTTTTTCGAAAGATCAAATGTATAGCTGATTGAGGCGTTTTTCAGGCGGAGATACGATGCATCATGCACTGCAAAACTGCTTGGAAGCATTCTGTCGTCGGTTCCGGCCCTCGGATAATTTGATTCAGGATTGCGGACAGGATGCCAGGCATTAAGCATATACCGGTACTGGTTCGAGGTGTAAGCCCCGGCCATCGACAGCTCGCTGTAGTTGTATATTTTACCTCCCAAAGAATAAGAGAAGTACAATCCAATTTTAAAGCGACCGATATTAAACGTGTTCTGGAGGCCGCCATAGATAACAGGATCTGAATTCCCGAGATAAATCAAATCTTCTTCAGTAAGTACGCCGTCATGGTTTTGATCTACGTATTTCGGATAGCCCAACACCTCGCGAGCGCTGTTGCTGGTAGTGTTAGAAACGTAAGATTTGATGATCTTGTTCCTTTCGAACTCATTTTCCGTATGCCAGACACCGGCATATTGGAAGCCCCAAAGGGAATTCAAAGGATATCCCTTCTTGTATCCATACATCATAAATGGCGTATTACCGGGGCTGTTCAATACGGAGACATAATCTTCCTGACCGATATTCTCGACCATCTGTTTGTTGTGGGATAATGTAAACTGTGCCGTCCAGCCGAACTTTCTGCGTTCAATTATCTTACCGTCGATTGTCAGCTCGATTCCTTTGTTTGAGGTGCGACCAATATTTGTCATCCTGCTGGAATATCCGGTAGACTGGATTAACTGAAGGCTCAAAAGAAGGTCATTTGTATATGACAGGTATCCCTCCAGTGAGACGGTCAAGCGGTTCTTCAGGAACGACATGTCCAAACCCGCATTATACATGGTTGTTTTTTCCCAAGTCAGATTAGGATTTGATATGCGGCTGGGATAAACGGTTGCGCCCTGAGCTCCGTTAAACAAATAACTACTTGTCGTAGTACTGTAGGCAGCAAGGGACCGATATGGCTGAATAGCATCATTTCCTGTACGTCCAGCACTTAATCTAAGAGAAAGTTCGTCGACCCATCGTACATTCTTGAAAAAAGCTTCCTTATTGATCACCCACTTCGCTGCCGCAGACGGGAAAAATCCCCATTTTTGGTTTTGTGCGAAGTTGGAAGAACCATCATAACGACCCGTTGCTGTCAGATAGTAACGGCCGCCGTAATTATATTCAATTCGCGCAAAGACGGATTGTTTTACGACCTTTTCAGAACCAGAAGTGGCATTATAATTTTCCTTGCTCGTAATACCGGCCATATTATTCCACTTCAGATCATCGGTGAGAAGACCTTCCGCCTTTAGGGTAAGGCTATTGGCGGTATATCTGGAAGCAGAATATCCGGCCAATCCCTTAAAACTATGTTTTTGAATTTTTCTACTATATGATATAGTATTCTCTGTTGTTAAAGTGCGGTTATCCATTTCTGCCCTGTAGGCATCCGCGCCCTCACCCTCTACCCTGTTGGGAAGCGTACTGGGCCAGAACTGATAGTCGTGACGTTGATATCTCGTTATCGAATTCTGGCTTTTAATAACCATGCCCTTCATCGGCTTGAAAACAAACTCTGCAACATCATTATGCGTCAGCTGCTCCCTTTTCTTCTCTACCTGATTCAACACTGCAACGGGAGTGTTAATGGCCGTTCCGTTCTCATACAGAGGATTGACCGTATCCAAAGGTCCAATGAGAGGTGAAAGATATATAGCACCATCCCAGAAACTCGAACCTCCGATATTAGCCTTGTTTAAGTCCTGAGACCTGAACGTATAGCTAAGTTTAAGATTGAGCGTGAACCATTTGGCAAAATCATAGGTTAAATTAAGCCTTGCATTGAATCTCTGATTGGCACTACCCTTTATTACGCCACGATGGTCATTATATCCTACAGAACCGAAATATTTCAGAGGGGTTCCGACTTTCCCGCTTACGGAAACATTGTAATTCTGATACGGCGCAATTCTGGTTATCTCCTTCATCCAATCTGTATTATTGGTATAATCGCCGGGTAAATAGTGCGGCGTCGTCTTATACGCGTCATACCTGAAATAGTTGATATCATTCATGTAGCGCAGGAATTCCTGACCATTCATCAAATCCAGCTTGCGTGCTACCTGAGATACACCAAATTCAGCTTTTGCAGTAACCGACGGCTTCGAGGTAATACCTTTTTTGGTGGTAATAATTACTACGCCGTTTGCACCGCGAGAGCCATAGATGGCAGTCGCAGATGCATCCTTCATCACAGAGATGGATTCAACATCAGAAGAGTTAATTTCACCGATATCTGCAACCGCATCCAAAACTCCGTCTACGATGATAAGGGGTTCATTTGATGCAGTGATTGACCGGGTGCCTCGAATACGAATCGAGGTTACCGCTCCTGGTTCTCCCGTAGTATTCATCACGTCAACACCGGCTATCCTTCCCTGGAGAGCCTGGTCAATGGAAGTTTTAGGAGCAGATTCGATGTCACCCAGCTTTACGGTCGAGACCGAACCGGTTAAATCTGACTTTTTGGTCGTACCGTAACCAATTACCACAACCTCATTCAGGACATTGGACTTATCCGGATTTAAAGTCACATCGATTACCGTCCTTTCTCCAATTACAACTTCCTGTGTTTCATAAGAAATGAAAGAAAATCGGAGAATTTTATCCGACGGGGTAACACTGATGCTATAGCACCCATTCATATCGGTCACAGTGCCCTTCTTCCCGTCAGCGGTAACGACTCCTGCGCCAAACATTATTTCCCCGTTTTCGTCTCTGACCGTTCCTGTAATCACTTGCTGAGCAAAAACAGATGCTCCGTTCAACAAAAGCAGCAAGAGCGGAAAGAGTAGCTTAAGGTATGTCCCACGTGTCTTTCTCATATAGAATTATTTATTGATTGTTCAGAGATTATTCAAAATGAATGAATAGTAATTGTGAGCAACATTATTGAAACTGACTATTCCATCAACGGCCTCAACTCCTAACTCATAAGAAAATGGACCGGAGTAGCCGCAATCAGTAGTTAAGGCTTCATAGAGAGCCGGCCAATTAATCAGGTCATTTCCGCAAGGATACGAACCGCTACCGGAAAAAACTCCATTGGAATAACCTGGATACAAGTGGTAATCCTTGGAAGTTGTACCGTTGCCATGAATATGAACCGTGCCGACATTTCCTCCCAGTGTGCTTAAGTACTGCACAGCTGTAAGATTACTGCCGACAATGGAGTGTCCGGCATCAAAACACACCTTTAATCCGGGAACCTGTGAACAATAATAGTTCATATATTCAGGCCTGGCACAGACATGTGTCGTATTGGTTCCGTTGTTCTGGATGTTTTCAATATTGATGATCGGGTGCGAACCATCGGGGTATTCCATATCAGAGGAGTTCGCATAAGAAACCAAAGAATTGAAGCTTGCTACGCCATAACTCTTATAAGAATTATAAGAATATGAATACCGCCCCGGGCCTGTTGCATGAATGGTAAGATTTATGGCCTTTAGGGGTTTCGCCCAACGAATAATCTGTTGCATTCTGTTGACCGCCGCATTCCTTACTGAGGATGTAGGATGGAAGAACTCAAAGACATTTGTCTCATAGCTTCCGTCCTCGTCACAATCAGGCATATGAATATTCCACACTTTATATCCGGCAGTCTCGATATCAGCAGCCAGGGCCTCAATATGCTCCAGAACAGTAGTGCTATTCCAGCCCCATGTGTTTTTCAGTGTGTTGTAATCCGGGAACATTATATCTATATAATGATTCTCGCCGCCCATTTTCAATGCATTCCCATGATTCTTGATATAGTTCAGAGTCGTTGCAGACATGGGATTACAGATAAGAGTCCAAGGAAGATATGTTTCCGGGACAGTGTAATCTATCCGCTTTGCCTCTATATCATCAATAAAGAAGGCCGAAGATATGCCATCTGCAATCTTTGGAGATATCTGAATCACCGTCCCTGGTGTAACTGCGCCTAATACCAGCTTTACTTCATGCCATGTATATGATGGCAAATCGCCCAGAAGAACTCTGACCCATTCGGTGTTATAATATTTGGCCTGAACTTCATCACCGCTCTGGCTCGTTGACCAGCGAGAGTTGTCGCCTAACGACCCGGAGGCCGTTCCATTAGGTGTATAATCCGCTTTCTTTACACCATCTATCCACAATTCAAGTATTTTTCCGGTCGTGGAATAGGTGTGTGTAATTGAGAGTGGTGAGGATGAATGACCTTCCTGCCAGGCGAGCTTGAAGCAAACTTCAGCCTTGCATATGGTACCTGACGGCAGATTCGAGAATGAAGGAAGCTTGATATTGGGAGGATTGCCGCCATTTATTCCTGCGCCAAGGTATCCATGACACTCGACGGTATTTCCAAGCATCGTAAAACGACCGAGACTTCTCGAAGACACATAGTCAGTACCGAGAGCGAAATATGAGCTTCCGTTATGTTCGATATCTGTAGAAATGTATCCGGTTCCGGCCGTAGTCGCCGAAGACGTCATCGCCTCACATATCTCATAGGGACCGGGCGCAGAAGGATTGGTTACCGCAAAGCCCTTTTTCCCCGCAACGGGATCAGCTCCGTATGTAAAGTTATCAAAATGATAGGAGTATATCTGGTCTGAATCGTACGAGAAGACTATTTCTGGAGGGCATAGTACATGACCGGCTACAATAGTCCTTGGTGTAGAAGAATTCAATACCATAGCATGCCCGGATGTAGAAGAAATGGTGATAGTGATACCACTATTATACGTACGCGCGGGTAACACTATATTGAACTTCTTGCCCGACGACAACAGCTTCACGCCTCCTGCGTTCATGCAATTCAATGTAACATTGTCATATTGAACATCTTCCGCCGGAACCAATTTAGTTCCGCTGAACTCGTATTTCCCACAGACTGATCCGGAGCCATTATCCTTCACATTGATGGACGCGACCGTTTCGCTTCCCTTGACGGTCAGCTCAAGCACACCAAACAAGCTGGTGAACTCCAACGTTGTAGTACTGGATTCAGCGCGCATTGGGAAGGCTACCGAGCCGAAAGAGTCCTTGACATAGTACTGGGCCGGCTGAATAAGAGGATTCCCGGAATTGTAGATTTGTGCAGGGAAGAAAGCTGAATAATGGTCTGCTTTCTTAACTGATACTGTAGCGGTAGTACCCCCAGAACTGATTGAATACTCTTCGCCATTGACTATGATCTTGTCGCCGGCCTCCCAAGTTACCACAGCGTCATCATCTAAAATGGTCTTTCCATTTTTCTGGACAATGGTGAGCTCTACATATTCATCTTGATTAGGAAGAGAATCCACTCCATTTTCTGGAGAAGGGGATTCAATTTCTTTGGTACAAGATACCAGCAGGAGAGCTATTACCGTTATTGGGAAAAAACTCTTCATACGTTAATTTTACCAAGGATTAATGTCTGTATCTTTAATCATTACCGGAGTACTCATGGATGATACTGTGGGTTTGGACTCAAGGAAGTAGTTGCCTGAGCGAGTTTTCTCCCAACCTGCAGAACTAAACATATATGATTCATAATTTGACGACGTGAGCACTACCGCTTGAACTTTTCCACCAAGTCCGTTTCCAATCAGCGACGAGCCCTGATTTGATGCATTACGTCCAACTATTCCGCAAATATTACCACCACCTACTGAACCTCTAGTAATGGTTGCGTAATATTTGCCATTTTCCATATACGCGCCCTCGGTATATCCTACGGCTCCACCCTGAAAACTACGCAGCACCTTATAACTATTGCTGAGTGTTATGTCGCCATAATTCTCACAATATGTTACACTTGCTCCCTTTGTAGATGTCTTTGCTAGAATACCAGCTAACCTAATAACTTGCTGATCAGAATCGCCATTAAGGGTACCGGTGGCAACTGGTGTACTGCTGATAGTCGCAGTATTGATACAATGATCGATGTTGGCAGCAGTACCTGCATTCAAGCCTAGAATTCCTCCGACAGCTATATAAACCGAAGCGGAATTATTTGCGACCGTACCATAATTGTTGCAGTATGTCACTGAAGCGGCCGCATTTGCAGAGCCCAAAATACCGGCAGTCCTGGAACCACCATCCGTAGTAGGACTTCCGTATGCAGTTGTACATGTACCATCGTCGATGATGCTACCATAATTATCGCAGTGCTCAATGGTAGACGCCTTGTCAAGCCCGCCAGCAATACCACCAACATGCAAACTAGAAGCAGACGCATGATTTGCAATTGCAGCATGATTAATGCAATACGAAACCGTTGCAACTGCTGTCTGATTGAAACCAATAATACCACCAATTTCGAATCCACTGCTGTGGGAGCTTGAACCGCTGACAGTGATACTACCTGGAACAAGTTCACTGCCATTATGGCATCCGCTTATAGTTGCGCCACATGTGACCTGTCCGGCTATACCTCCAATGTTGGCTTTTTTATCTGCACCACTCACATTGAAATTAATAGCCCCAAAATTGTAACAACCACTTACAGAAGGGTTTCCTGTTTCAAGATAACCGGCGATACCACCCATAATAGCAGCAACATTCCGGGTCGTTGTACAATTAACGCTACCATAATTATAGCAGTTAGTTATGGAAGCTTGAACTTCTCCGTTCTGCTGAACCCTACCGGCCAAGCCTCCGCAATAGGCCGTATTGGTCCCCATATTAACATCGGCGTAATTCACAATGTTTTCCAGTTTACCGCCAACAAGAAGCGCTACAACTCCCATTGAACGGTCTGAGGCAGAGACAGTACTACTAATGTCGCTTGCATCTGTAGATGAGCCAATCGTGAGATTTTTTACCGTTCCTGCCACTCTTCTTAAGAAACCAGAATGCTCCGTAGAAGATGTAATATGAATGTTAGTGATACTATGCCCGCGGCCATCGAAAGTGCCCCTGAATTCTGTTCCTGAAGCTGTTTGGGTAACCCAGGTCCCACCCTCATAATCAATATCATTAGCAAGATACACCTTATCGTAAGAATGCCAGTTCGCATAGTCTGCATTCCATGCATCCAAATCAGCTTTTGTGCGGATGTAATAATACTTATAATCCGTGTCCTCAAATTCCATTTCTTTGGCATTAAGACCACCGTTTCTTGCGACGGTGAATGACATATCTTTCGTTGCCTTTATTGCACTCTTAATGCTGCTGCCGGTGTGGGTAAATATCAGTTTGAACCCGTGTGTGAATTCCACGGGAAGCACAGCTATTGCATAATCTCCGGCCACGAATGTAGAGCGTCCGTAAGGAGTAAGCACAATTTCAGTCGAAGGATTTCCGGTAACAACATATGAAGGAGTTGCATCGACAGTGATATCGATATCGCCGGCCAATACCTCTCCATTGTTACCTTCAAGCGTAACAGAAGTGATATCGTCGTCAACAATCTCGAACTTGACAATACCATAAATATTTTTGAAGTTAAGATTGTCGCCGTCCGAAACCGCTACAGCAAGAAGGGCCTCTTTTGCTGTCCCATCGGCTACGGCAGCCTGGGAAGCAGGGAACGTAGTCGAAACGACTCCAGACTCTAAAATCGCGGAAGAGTTATAGGGGTACAGGGCGGTATACGAAGAAGCGGGTACGATTTCACCTTCAAACGTAGCCACGGTTCCAGCACTCGCCGTATTAGTAAACTCATAATTTTCACTACCGGAAAAAACAGAAATTTTATCCTGGTTGGCCCAATTAAGTTGATACGTGCTCCAATCATCAAAATAAACCTTAGTGTCTTCCGCTGAAGATAGTGGCTCGGCTCCGGCACTAAGAACGATTTTTTCAAGCCCAGAATTATTGTTATCGATAGGGGCAGCCTCCTTTGAACAGGAAGAAATGATAGCAAGAGTGGCTCCGGCTAACAGAATCGATTTCATAACTTGTGTTTTCATAATACAGCCTCCATTTTAAAAATCAGTCCAAGATTCCTCGTCGATGTCTATCACATCATCGTAGGTTTCCAACGAAGCACAAACCACCTCGTTTTGCATGACGCAAATAACCTGCGCCACGGGCGGGAAGTAAGGAGCAACATTCCCTTTTAGTGTTGGTTTTTTCATAACATATAAATATTAAAACAAATAATTCAAATTGGCCTAATCTTACCGATTTAGCAATAGGGGCACGTGCCCACACAGGGGCAAAGTTACTAATTTATTATAGATGTCCAAAAATTTTTGTAAGTTTGTAGCATAATTTAATGAGTATGCAGTTAATTACCAATGAAACATATACGGTATCTGATGTAGCCAAGAAAGCCGGCGTTGCTCGCGCCACGGTTGACCGAGTCCTTTTCAATAGGGGGTACGTGTCTCAGAAAACTAGAGAAAAAGTATTGAAGGCAATAAAGGAGCTAGACTATACACCCAACGCCAGCGCGTCTCAGTTGGCTTCAAAAAAGAAATATCGTATAGCCTGCCTTGTTCCACAATTCAGGCCCGGTGAATACTGGGAGGAGATGAACAATGGCCTAGTTGCTTCCGCAAAAGATTATTCTCCTCATAATATAAGTGTTGCCCTTTATCACTTTGATCAAAATGACGAGGAATCTTTCGTCAACAGCTGTAAGAGCATTCTCGAATCAAAGCCGGATGGAGTAATGCTTAGTGTGGTATTTCCTGACATCGTTGCAACCTTTTGTCAAGAACTAGAAAGCAATAATATCCAGTATGCTTTTATGGACAATAAGATTGACAACCTTAATTATAGCATATATCACGGCATCGATTCTTACAAGAACGGGCGGCTCGGAGCATGGCTTCTGACTACTCGTACCGATCCAAAAGAAATAGCTCTGATTCGACTCCGCCGCGACATGAGGCATAAATCTGACCCTAATCGTACACGACGTCATGGCTTTACTGATTATATAGAGGACTCATTCCCTGATTGTCGGATACACACCATCTTCATTGATCCCGAGAAAACCGATGAAATATTAGAAATCTTGGAAGATTTCTTCACCAAAAACCCCTCAGTGCACCATATAGCAATGACCAACTCCCGTGTCTTTCTTCTGAGGGATTTTCTGCGTAAGCATCCTGACCCAAAGCGTATAGTGGTGGGCTTTGACGATCTCAAGAACAACTTGGATTGTCTGCGGGAGGGGCTGATAGACAGTCTTGTCGTCCGTCATATTAAGAAACAAGCCTACAACGCCTTGTCGTCATTTGCAGAATATCTTCTGCGGAACAACAAGACAAAACACATGAATCACTTCGTGCACATGGAGATCTTGACAAAATTAAACCTGGACAACTAAGTTCCAGTATGATTCAAGAAAAAGTGCAGCCGCCAAGTCAGCGGCTGCACTTAATTATTTAAGCAAGTTTCTTGATTTCGTCAACGGACAGTCCAGAATACTTTGCAATGGTTTCTATTGGCAGTCCGTCATTCAGCATGGCTCGGGCTACTTCGGCCTTGCCTTCTTTCTTAGCGTAGGCCATTTGATTCCGTAAGTCTCGTTCGGTCGTCATGTCTTCGGTATATTTGATTCGTTCTGCAGGGCTAAAGGTAGCAATTTCCGCTGATTCAAACAAAATTTTGAAGATTTCTTCGTTTAGGCCCTCCGGCTTCTCCGGCAGGTTCTCCATGTTGTGGAGGGCGTAACAAAAATTGTCCAGGATGGTCGCCTTCTCCGTCAGGGCGTTCTTGCAGTTAGGCAGTTCAAGGAAAATGTAATGCAGATGGTCCGTCATCAGTTCTTCGTTATCCTGGTCATTGCGGATGGAGTATCTCCAGAGTACCTGGTCTGAATTCTCGTGCATCGAGAAGTCCATTAAGCCTATGAAGTACATAGGCTTCAGCCAGTATTCGTCGATTCCGCGTTCTACCTGCTGCTGGATGCCTAGGGCTGAATACAGCACGGCCCTGTCGTAGAAACTGCTCTGGGGCCGTACCTGCATCTCTACCATAAAACGTGAACCGTCCTTGTCGGTACACTCCACGTCGATTCTGCCGTCGTGGCCGTCATCGAAAGCGTTGATGTGCTCGTCTCTTACATAGGTCAGGGATTCAATCTCGCGCTCTGGAATCAGTTCCTTCAAGAGTAGTTCAAGAAGTCGCTTCCGGGATTCTTCGCCGAAAGTCCTCTTGAACCATCTGTCGAGGATGATGCGGGCAAATCTGCCTGCCGGTTTTGGGAGTTGTTCATGGATCGCAGCCGGAATGGCTGGAGGTAATTTTGATTTGTTTGTCATGGCTAAAGATTTTTAGCGTTAAACTTAAAAAAAAACATCAGCCACAAAAGTATACGGAAACAATATGCTCGAAACGATTTTTACGATTCTTTAAATTTAAATTTACGATTTTTATTTTCGAGATTTAGCAACACTCATGTTTTTAAGGGCATGGGGTAGCCTTCGGATGGTGTGGCCGCCCGTGGCCACATGAACGGGAGGGGCCCAACCATCGGTTGGGAGGGATAGCGCCGAAGGCGCGTACCATTCCGAAGGCTACCGCCATGCTCCGAAAAAAAGGAGGCCAACTCATTTCGAGTCAACCTCCCAATTTTCGATGCTGACAGCTGATTATTCAGCGGGAGCTTCGGCCTCTGCGGGTGCCTCGGGAGCAGCCTCGCAAGCCTTCTCGCAAGCCTTTGCGGCGTCGCAGCAAGCTTTCTCGCAGGCCTCTGCGCATTTGCAAGCCTCTTTGTTGCACTCTGCTTTCTCGCAAAGCTCTGCACATTCACATTTGCAAGCCTCAGCCTTCTTGCAGTTGTTGCAACCGCAAGATGCAGCAGCCATCATAACGGCTACTACAGCACATGCCATCATAACTTTTTTCATAGTAGTAAAATTTTAACTAGTTAAACGTCTGACGCAAATGTACCCCACCGCAACGACAAAACAAACAATAATTTTCATTTTATCGTTTTAATATAAAATCTACCTACCTCGGGAGCTGGAAGACCTCGAGGGAGTGGATGCGGTCAGGGTCGACGTGGAGGCGGATGGCTGTGCGGACTGTGTGCCAGCCCTGGATGCCTGCTGCGCCGGGGTTGATGTACAGGGTGTTGTACTTGGGGTCGTGCATCACTTTCAATATGTGCGAGTGACCGCATACGAAAATGTCCGGTTTATGGGCATCAAGCATGGCGGCGACGTCGAGGGGATAGTGCCCTGGGGAACCGCCGATATGTGTCATCAGTATCTTGTGCCCTTCGCAGTTGAATAACTGAGTCTTCGGGCAGTCGAAGCGGATTTCCTGGGCGTCGCAGTTGCCGTAAACGCCTACAAGGGGCTTGAATGCGGAGATGCCGTGGAGAAAGGCGATGTCGCCGCCAAAGTCGCCGGCGTGCCAGATTTGGTCGACAGGAGCCAGAAAGCCCTTGAATTCAGGGCTGAATACTCCGTGAGTATCGGATATGATTCCTACGTACATACTATATGTGATGGAAATAAACTGCCGCTACAGCCGCAATGGCTGCGGTTTCAGTACGGAGACGTGATTCTCCAAGATGGATTGGGACGAATCCGGCCGCAATGGCCATACGGGCCTCCTCTGGCGAGAAATCACCCTCCGGCCCTATGAGCACGGCAATATCATTGCCGGACAGAACCTCGGTGATGCTGCGGCGAGGGGTGGAGGCGTCATCGAAGCAATACGCAATCAGCCTGCAGGAGGCCTGGCAGGATGCAATGAACTCCTTCACCGATACGGGCTCTGCAACCTCCGGGACGGCGCCTTTAAGCGACTGCTTCACCGCCGAGAGCACCACGCGGCGGAGTCTGTCGGTCTTGAAGACACGACGCTCCGAGCGCTCACCTATCACCGGCACGATGCAGTCGACGCCGAATTCGGTAGCCTTCTCGGCGAACCACTCGTAGCGGTCGGGGTTCTTGGTCGGGCACACGGCCATTGTGAGTTTATACGGGTGAGTACCCCAGTCGGGAATGGTTTCCGAAATCAAGGCCTCGACTCCGGCAGGATTGTCGAGGGTGATGACGCAGCGGTAAAGGGTACCCGAGCCGTCAATCACCTCGATAGAGTCGCCGGAGCGGCGGCGGAGCACCTTTACACAATGCTTCGACTCCTCTGGCGAGAGCCTGAGGGTATTCCCGGAAACATCACTGCTGAAAAAAATCTCCATAACTAAGCCCGGATTATCTTGACTTCACCGTCAAGTTCAACCTTGATGATTTGTGACGCCGCACCGGTAGAATCCTTTTCCAGGGCAGCAGGAACCACATAATCCGCGGCATCAAGAATTTCCTGCGGGATATCCTTGAAGGATTTGGGCGAAGGCTCTCCGGAGATGTTGGCCGAGGTGGATACCAGCGGCCGGCCGAGCTTGAAGGCAAGATCGCGGCAGAAATCCATCATAGGGACGCGTATTCCCACGGAGCCGTCTTCGGCAACTACGTTCCAGGCGAGGAAATGCCTGTCGGCGACAGCCTTTGCCGGAGGCACGGGTGCCTTACCGCAGATGGCGCCAGGATAAATCAGAGTCATCGGGCGGTCGTTCACCTCAACCAAATCCACGGCAATCGGCGGAATCTCCTTTACATAACGGGCTACCATATCCAGCGACGACGCAAGCAGCACGAGCGCCTTGCTGTCAGAGCGGCGCTTGAGCGCATAAACCTTCTCAACTGCCTCGGGATTGGTAGCATCGCAGCCGATTCCCCAGATAGTATCGGTAGGATATACGATGATGCCTCCGGAGCGAAGAACCTCCAGGGCTTCCTTGATTACGGATTCTACAGCTATCATAGCAAACAATTAATTTCTGGCCGGACGGAGCGACGTCGCTATCGGGTAATGGTCCGAAGCGTCAATCTCCGAAAAAACTTTGTGCGATACAGCCTCCAGGAGCTCAGGGTACAATATGTAATCTATCCTCAGAAGCGGACGGAGCATGGAATATGTAGCGCCGAATCCGCGGCCGGCCTCCATGAAGGAGTCGCAGCGACCCTTGGAAAGCCTCCAGTAAGTATAAGACATCGGCGTATCGTTGAAATCGCCGGTAACTATACAGGGCAGGGCGCTCTTTTCGATATTCTGAATCACGGCATCAACCTGCTTGGGACGAAGGCTGAGAGATGAACTCATCTTCCTTTCGGTATCGCGAACCGCATCTCCGAAGCCGCGCCTTAGGGCCTTTCCAATACCGGAAAGGGAGATATTGTAACTCTGGAAATGGCAGTTGTAAACCCTGAAAAGTCGGTCGCCAATAAGATAATCTCCATATAGGGCCATATTGGCACTGTGCTCAAAAATTACCTTCCCCTTGTTCCTGGCAGGCATGCGGCTCAGGATAACATTGCCGTAAACTCCTGAAGGCTGGGTATAAACGTAATACTCCAAATGGTAATCTCCGAACTTTCCGGCAAACTCATTTTCGAGCGAGGACGAATGGTCGAAAAACACCTCCTGCAGGCAGATTATATCTGCATCCTGCCGCCGTAGAAAGGCGAAGACGCTGTCGCGGGACGCGGCGCGGCCGGAAGCGGCAAAGCGGCCCACATTGTAAGAAACAATCTTTACATCATCGGCCGAAGGCAACATTTCCTCCGGGGCCATCTGGAAATGGCGACCGAATATTAGGATTGAGGGCAAGACTGCCAGCAGAGGTATCCAGAAAGACTTGGAATGGCGAATCAAGGCCCAGACAAGAAGAGTCATGTTAAGGAGCAGCAGAGGCAGATACAGCAGGCCGAAAATCGTCATCACCCAGAACACCGCCGGGTTGACGAAAATTGAAAGATAGGCCAGCACGAGAAGCCCTGCCGAAAGAATCATCAGGGTTCTGGCCGTAATGCCGAAAAACCGGTGCTTGCGCTGACTCATATCCACTTATCCCTTTGCCAGAGACGGTCGGTCTTGCGCCAGAAAAGAAGCAGAAGAACTCCCATTACCACGCCTCCGAGATGGGCGAAATGTGCTACGCCGTCGGAGGTCTGGGAGATACCTATCAACAGCTCTATCCCGACGAAAATCAGCATCATCCATTTTGCCTTCAGGGAAACCGGAGGGAAAATGAACGAAAGGACGCTGTTGGGATAAAGCATCGCATATCCGAGGAATAAGCCGTAAACCGCACCCGAGGCCCCGAGGGTAGGAATACGCATAATCTCAATCTTTGCGGCCATGCTGGCAGACTCGAAACTGATGGATTCCACCCCGAAATGCAGTGCTGCCGCTCCAAGGCCGCAAAGCATATAGAATACAAAGAATTTCTTAGAGCCAATGCTCTGCTCCAGGACGGTACCGAAGAGCCACAGCGAATACATATTGAAAAGAATATGCATGATTCCGCCGTGCATGAAAAGGTAGGTTACCGGCTGCCAGGGGCGGAAAAGCGGTGACTCCGGGTAAAACATCGCAAAGGTCCTGATCATATAGTCAGGATTAATCTGAGTGGCGATGAAAAGAATGATGTTTATCGCCAGGATATGCTTTACAACGGGTGTATTCTCTAAAAAACGCATGGCGTCAGAAAAGTTTTTCCATCTGGTCGACGGACATTTCGCTGATAATTTTCTTGCCGGATGGGGTAAACTCGGCATTTTCGCAGGCGAAGAGGGCGTCGAGCAGTTTGGCGGCGTCCCACTGCGAGCCTACAGGATCGGCCTCGGCGGCTCCGAGACGGGCGAATTTCTCCGCGAGCGATGACTCCATAACTCCGGGAAGCGATGAAGTTCCGTCGGAGAGAATAAGTATAAGGTCCGAGACCATAGCCTCTACCATTCCGGGGTCGCAGGAAAAGCCGTCTGGCACACCGGACACGACAATCGTATCGACTCCGAGGATGGAAATATCAAAGCCACACTTTTCAAGAAGCGGCAGATTGTCCTGAAGAAGAGGCACGTTAACAGCACCCACCCTCAACTGGACGGGGAACAGGGCCGACTGGCTCACATGGCCGCCTGCCGAAAGGACCTTAAGGAATTTTTCGTAGAGGATGCGCTCCTTTGCCCGGCGCGCGCTCACGACCATCATCCCGGCAGCGGAAGGAGAAACTATATATTTGCCCTGAATGACAATCAGCTGACGTTCCTTTGACACGGGGCTGTCGTCGAAGAGCTTGCCGTAATCGTCGGTCTTATGAACGTATGAGGAATAGTCCTGGCCGTGGCGGAAAGACGGCGCCTGCGCCGGAGCGTCTCCGGAAGCCGGAATTCCACCTTCAGAATTGAAAGGATTGTAATCGGCATCTACTTCTACCGACGGGGCGAAAACATCCGGACGGAAAGACTCGTAACGGTTGCTGAAAACAGGCATTCCCTCAGCGGGCCTGCTGAAATCAATCGAAGCCCCGAAAGAATTGCTGCCAAGAGCCTCCCTGACGGCGGCATAAAGTACCTGGAACACTACCGAATCCTCCTCGAACTTGATTTCCGTCTTGGTAGGGTGGATATTTACATCGATGGAATGAGGATCGGTTTCGAGGTAGATGAAATATGAGGGGATGGCTCCCTCAGCCACCATCTCGCCATAAGCGTTCATAATCGCCTTATGAAGATACGGGCTGCGGAAATACCTTCCGTTTACGAAAAGATACTGGTTGCCTGGGGTTTTCCTGGCAAGGTCAGGACGGCAGACATAGCCGCTGATTTTAACGACAGAGGTATCAGACTGCAACTCTACAAGAGGATCGGCCACATTGCTGCCGAGGAGGTCCTGTATTCTGAATTTCAGCGATTTGGCCTTTTTGAGGGCGTTAATGTCCTTACCGTTGTGAATAAGGGTGAAGGCCACCTCGGGGCGGGTAAGCGCAACGCGGTTGAACTCTTCGATGATATGCTTTAGCTCGACATTGTCGGACTTGAGGAACTTACGGCGGGCCGGGACATTGTAGAAAAGATTGCGCACGGCGATATTCGTTCCCTTGGGCGCGGCCGCCTCACCCTCGGAAACCAGGTGCGAGTCGGCGAATTCCACGACGGTCCCTACCGAATCTTCTTCACGGCGGGTCTTGAGAGTAACTTCGGCTACAGCCG
The DNA here is from genome assembly GCA_017443025.1 of Bacteroidales bacterium. Classification (GTDB taxonomy): domain Bacteria; phylum Bacteroidota; class Bacteroidia; order Bacteroidales; family UBA932; genus Cryptobacteroides. The sequence goes on from JAFSPG010000018.1 coordinate 154,486, forward strand.
CAATTGATGCCAGAGCCTCTCCCCTGAAACCGAAAGTGGTTATGTTCTGGAGGTCGGCTTCGTCTGCGATTTTACTCGTAGCGTGCCGCTCGAAACAGAGCGCAGCCTCATCCGGGGCTATTCCGCAACCGTTATCTATCACTTGAATCAGCGTCCGACCGGCATCAGTCACCACTACGGTGATGGAATCTGCGCCTGCATCAACGGCATTCTCCATAAGCTCCTTGACGACGGAAGCGGGCCGCTGGACAACTTCGCCGGCGGCAATCATATTGGCTATATTCGAGGGAAGTACTCTTATGTGCATTTCCTAAAGCAGCGAATAGAATTTGGTTATGAATATCAGGATGACCGCAACGAGGGCCAGTCCGATGATTCCGATAACGGTGTGGGCCTTGCCGCCCGAACGCTTGCGGGCGTAGGCGCCGTCGCGGAAGGCGCCGCGTATGCTGGCTCCGGGTACATACTCCCCTTTTTCGGCTTTTTCTTCGAGGGAGCCATCGACGCCGCCGAACATCTGACGGCGGGCTTCCTTCTGCTCGTCGTAGTATCTTGGCCTGTAATTGAAAACACGGTGTTGCTGGTCACCGAACCAACCGAAAGTTGCCATTGCTTTTCCTGATAGTATACCGCAAAAGTAGTAAATATTATTGCCATAGGCAATTTTGTTTTTGTATATTTGCATTCCGTACACTTGCTACACACGAAAAACACAGGCAAAGGAATGTTTGACGTTATTATTATCGGCGGAGGAATCACCGGCGCAGGTACGCAGCGTGACTGTGCGATGCGCGGGCTGAAAACCCTGCTTATCGAGAGGTCGGATATCGCCACGGGTGCGACCGGCCGCAATCATGGCCTGCTTCACTCAGGTGCCCGCTATGCCGTCGGCGACGCAGAAAGCGCCGAGGAGTGCATCCGCGAGAATATGATTCTGCGCAAGATTGCCGCACATTGCATCGACGAAACCGACGGCCTTTTCATCACCCTCCCGGAAGATGACCTCGCTTATCAGAAAACTTTTGTGGAGTCCTGCCGCAAGGCCGGAATTTCAGCCGAAATCATTGACCCCGAGCTTGCAAAAAGGCTGGAGCCTTCAGTAAATCCCGAGTTAATCGGTGCCGTAAGGGTACCCGACGGAAGCGTCGATCCATTCCGCCTCTGCGCGGCCAACATGCTCGACGCCAAAATGCGCGGAGGTCAGGTCCGACTGCACACCGAAGTCACAGGCTTCATCAAGGAAGGCGATACTGTCGTAGGAGTCCGCACCCGCAATCTCCAGACCGGAGAAACGGCAGAATATTTCGCTCCCGTCATCGTTAATGCCGGTGGTATCTGGGGGCACGGTATCGCAGAACTCGCAGGAGTCAACGTCGGAATGTTCCCCGCAAAGGGAGCCCTTCTGGTCTTCGCCCACAGGGTTAACAATATGGTGATTAACCGCTGCCGCAAGCCATCCAACGCTGATATTCTCGTTCCCGGAGATACCGTCTGCATTATAGGTACGACTTCCGACAGAATTCCTTTCGAGGACTGCGACAACGTAGCCGTCACCCCCGAAGAGGTCAATCTCCTGATTACGGAAGGAAGCAAGCTGGCCCCGAGCCTGTCATCAACCAGAATTCTCCGCGCTTACGCCGGCGTAAGGCCTCTGGTAAGCGCCGACAACGACCCTTCGGGCCGTAATATCTCCCGCGGCATCGTCTGCCTCGACCACGAGGTCCGCGACGGGCTCAAGGGCTTCGTAACAATTACCGGAGGCAAGCTGATGACTTATCGTCTCATGGCCGAGATGGCCACTGACATGGTCTGCAAGAAGCTCGGAGTAAACGAGGTCTGCAAGACGGCCGAAGTCCCGCTTCCCGGCTCCGAAGAGAAATCCTACGAGGATGTGGCCAAGAAAATCTGGGAGAATCCTACTACGGCCCAGAAGGCCGCGGCCTCTCGTCACGGTACGGCCGTAGCCGCAATGCCGACCGGCGGCCGCCGCAATGACGCTCTCATCTGCGAATGCGAGGAAGTTTCCGCCGGCGAAATCAAGAAAGCCATAGAGCATATGGATGTATCGTCGCTTACCGACCTAAGGCGTCGCACCAGAATAGGAATGGGAACTTGCCAGGGTGAGTTCTGCGCCTGCCGCGCCGCCGGCCTCCTGGCCAAGGCGCACGGCTGCATCGAGAGGGAGAGAAAGGATTTGTCCGACTTCCTGCAGGAACGCTGGAAAGGTAATTATCCCATCGGCTGGGGCGATACCCTCCGCGAAGCGGAATATACTCAGTGGGTTTATAAACACGTTCTGGGCATATGAGATTCGATTGTGTTATAATAGGCGGAGGCCTGGCGGGCCTCACGGCCGGCCTTAAACTGCAGAGCAAAGGCCTGGATACAGCCATAGTGAGCACCGGACAGAATGCCCTTCATTTCTTCTCCGGAAGTTTCGCGTCTATGCAGGAAGCTCCTGCCGAAATCATTGAACTTTTCTCAGCCGCCGGCATAAAACTCCATTATGAGAAAGGCGTTCGCCTGATGCCGCTCGGAACCTTCCGCGACGCCGAACTGTCGCTGGAAGACATCGAACTGTTCAAGGCTCCAAAGTTTGCAAAGAAAGCCCTGGTGGTAAACCTTTCGGGCTTCCACGATTTCTTCGCTTCCTTCCTCGCCGAAGGTCTTGAAAAACAGGGAATCTCCTGCCAGATCCGCTCGATTAATTTCCCCGAGCTGGAAGCTCTTGCAAAGAGTCCGAGCGAAATGCGTTCAGTGCAGATTGCACGAATAATGGACCGCATCACCGACAAAGTCATCCGTGAAGTCAGGATGCTTCTGAGCGACGAAGATGCAGTTGTATTGCCTCAGGTTTTCGGTCTGCAGGATTCAGCGGTTATCGAGCAGCTGCGCAAGGGCATTCCGGTACGCGTGGTCTTTGCCGGAACTCTTCCGCCTTCCGTGCCGGGAATCCGCACGCAGATGCTTCTCAAGCGCCGCTACGAAGCTCTCGGCGGCACATTCATGGCTTCGGACGAAGTCCTGAAAGCCCATCTCTACGAAGGCCGGGTACACAGCATTGCCACCCGCAATCTCGACAATCATTTTATCGAAGCCGACAACTTCATCCTGGCTACAGGAGGATACTTCTCCAAGGGGCTTCGCTCGAATCCCTTCGGCATCTCCGAACCGATATTCGGGCTTGATGTCCGCTTCGACGAAAACCGCAGCGCCTGGTACAATCCTTCATTCGCCGCCGATCAGCCTTATATGAAATACGGTGTCGTCACCGACGCTTCGCTTCACGCCCTGCGTGAGGGAAAGGCGCTTGAAAATGTCTTTGCCATCGGCTCCATCCTCGGTGGAACCAGGCCAGAACTTGGCACCGGCGCCGGCCTTGCCATCCGCAGTGCCCTTGAGGCATCCAACCAAATACTGAACATAAAATGAACCTGCAGGAATTTACACAGAGCAAGTATAACTTCGAAGAGTGCATGAAATGCACCGTCTGTACAGCCTACTGCCCGGTATTGCAGGTGAATCCCCTGTATCCCGGCCCCAAGCAGGCCGGCCCCGACGGCGAAAGGCTTCGTTTGAAGGACCCCTTCTTCTTCAACTACGCCCTCAAGTACTGCATGAACTGCAAGAGGTGCGAGGTTGCCTGCCCTTCCGGCGTAAAGGTCGCCGACCTCATCCAGGCTGCGAGAATCAAGCACGACCATTCCAAGCCCAAGCTGCGCGACCGCATGCTGGCTTCGACCGACACGATGGGCTCCCTGGCCCGTCCGCTGGCCCCTGTCGTAAATGCTACAATAGGGCTCGGGGTGACCAAATCACTGCTTGACGCAACTCTCAAGATTGACAAGCACCGCACATTCCCGAAATACAGCGGAAGGAGTTTCGAGGGCTGGCTTAAACGCCACGCAAAGGCACAGGCCGCCTTCCCGGAGCAGGTTGCCTACTTCCACGGCTGCTATGTAAATTACAACTATCCTCAGCTTGGCAAAGACCTCGTAAAGGTTCTCAACGCCCTTGGCGTCGGAGTACAGCTTCTCGAAAAGGAGAAGTGCTGCAGTATAGCCCTTATCACTAACGGAATGTCCGGAAAGGCCACGAAACAGGCCACACACAATGTAGGTGTTCTGCGCAAGGCTATTATAGACAAGGGGCTCAAGGTACTTACAACATCCTCCACCTGCTCGCTTACCCTACGCGACGAATATCCCGGCTTGCTCGGAATCGACAATTCCGATATCCGAGGGGCCATCCAGATTGCCGTGCGCTACATATACGAGAAACTCGAGGGCGGAGCAAAGCTTGAATTCAAGCCCGATTATCACAAGAAAATCGCTTATCACGTGCCCTGCCATATGGAAAGGCTCGGATGGGGAGTGTTCTCCGAAAAACTGTTGAGAAGTATTCCCGGTGTGGAATTCACCCTCCTCGACTCCAACTGCTGCGGCATCGCCGGAACGTACGGATTCAAAAAGGAGAATTACGAAGCATCGCAGAAAATCGGTGAGCCCCTGTTTAACCAGATCCGCGAGGTAAATCCCGACGTTGTAGCATGCGACTGCGAAACCTGCAAATGGCAGATAGAAATGAGCACCGGCTACAAAGTGATGAATCCAATTTCGATTCTCGCAGAAGCCCTTGCTTAATTTGAAATCAAAAAATTTGAGATATGCTTAAATTCCTTCAGCAACCTGCCTACAAGCCGGCCGAAACCGGCCCTGAGGCCGACGCCAGATACAAACGCCTTAGACTTCAGGTCTTCCTTGGCGCATTCATCGGATATGCCGGATTCTATCTGGTGCGCAAAAACCTGTCGATGGCTATCCCGTCGATGGCCGCCCTCGGCTTCGACAAATCGGAGCTCGGTTTCGTCCTAGGCCTTAACGCCGCGGCCTACGCCTTGTCGAAATTCCTTATGGGCAGCGTCTCCGACCGCTCCAACGCCCGCGTTTTCCTGCCACTCGGCCTTATCCTGACGGCAATCTCGATGTGCTTCATGATTGTGCCGATTCAGTTCATCGGCGCCGAGCACAAGGGTATGGCAATTCTGCTGATGGGCGTTCTTAACTGCCTCGTAGGCTGGTTCAACGGAATGGGCTGGCCTCCATGCGGAAGGGTTATGACCCACTGGTTCTCAGTAAGCGAGAGAGGTACGATGATGAGCATCTGGAACTGCGCCCATAACGTTGGCGGCGCCCTTGTCGGGCCTATGGCCACTTATGGCGCCGTGTGGTTCGGCAGCTGGTTCTATGGCGCCCACGAGAATCTGTACTTCCTTATCGGCACCTTTGCCTTCCCGGCCGCCGTGGCTCTGCTGATTGCCCTGCTCGCATATATTATGCTTCGCGACACTCCGCAGTCCTGCGGACTTACGTCCATCGAGGCCTGGAGGAATGATTATCCGAAGAATTATTCCGAGAAGCACGAGGAGACTCTTACCACCAAGGAGATTCTCTTCAAATATGTGCTGAACAATAAATTCCTGTGGTTCATCGCCCTGTCCAACGCCTTCGTCTATATGGTGCGCTACGGCTGCCTCGACTGGGCTCCTACAATTCTTACCGAAAAGGGCATCGACCTGAAGAGCGCCGGCTGGGCCTACTTCGCCTATGAGTTCGCGGCCATTCCCGGCACGCTCCTCTGCGGCTGGCTCTCCGACAAACTCTTCCACGGCAAGAGGGCTCTCCCGACGATGATATTCATGGCTCTGGTACTGGTGTTCGTGGCCCTGTACTGGATGTATATCGACAATCTCAGTGTTGTCATCATCTGCCTTATCGGCATAGGCTTCTTCATTTACGGACCGGTGATGCTGATTGGCGTACAGGCCCTTGACCTCGCCCCGAAGAATGCCGCCGGCACTGCTGCCGGACTCACGGGCTTCTTCGGCTACTTCCTCGGCACATTCATCCTGGCCAACACCCTTATCGGCTATGTAGCCAAGACTGCAGGATGGAGCTGGACCTTTGCCATGCTAATCGCCGCCTGTCTCCTGTCCATCTTCTTCATGGGTCTGACCTACAAGGAAGAACGCCGGTAAACTACACAGAAAAATAGGAAGATAATGTATTCGTACAAAGAACTCTCTCAAGGCTACTATGTTCTTAGCCTTGACAACCATGTTGAGATAATGGAAGCTCTCGCCGCTTTCTGCGGCGAGAAGCATATCCTAGCCGGCGAAATCAGCGGCCTTGGCGCCACCAACGACGCCACATTCCGCTATCTGAATCCCTCTACGATGAAGTACGTCGACAAGACCTTCGCGGAGCAGATGGAAATCACCAACCTGATCGGCAACATATCCGAAAAAGACGGCAAACCCTACCTGCACGTCCACGTTACCGCCAGCCGCAGCGACTACAGCTGCATCGGCGGCCACCTGCTCTCTGCGCGCATCAACGGCGCCTGCGAACTCTTCGTCAAGACCTTCCCGGAGCCCATCCATCGCCGCCACGACCCCACCACCGGCCTCAACATGTATCAGCTATAATTCCGCCGCCACGCAGGAAGCGAGGCGAGTATATCATAGCGGTGCAGACGTCCCTTTGACTGGGACGTCTGCGCTGATTTTGGCGTTTTTCGGTGCAGTCGTCCAAGATTTTGGGACGTCTGCGCCGGGGAATGGCTAAAGATCCGGGAGGGCGACGCTGTGGCGGGGGCCCTCGACGGAGCGCCAGTAATCAGCGTCGAACGACGACGGGCTGAGGATATCATCTGAGGTGCCGATGCAGAAGCAGAGGTAGGTGATACGGTAGCCCTGGCGGCTGAACATCGTCTCGTAGTAGGTGTGGACCTCGAAGATGGCGTCGACCTGCGCGTCGGAGAGGGCCTCCGCCCCGCCGAGCCGCGCCCGACGAGTTTCGCGAGCCTCGGCCTGCGGAGGATATGGCTGGCCGCATAAGCCGGCATTGGCTCCCGAAAAGGGAGGGGACCCACGAAGTGGGGAGGACCGGCGATGCGGCTCTGCCATATCCTCCGAGTAAAGGTCCTCAGAGCGGGCGAGGATGGAGAAGGAGTTCTCGCGGCAGAGAGCAAGTGTGTACTGATGCAGGAACATGCTGTCCGTCTTCAGGTGAATCAGCCCACCGGGAGCGAGAAACTCCCGATAGCGTTTAAGGAAAAGCGGGCTTGACAGACGGGAATTCTCGTGATGAAGCTGCGGGTCGGAGAAAGTCAGCCAGATTTCCGCCACCTCGGAAGGAGCGAAAAAAGCGGGAATGAACTCGATTCTGGTACGCAGAAAAGCCACATTCCCCATCTTGCTCAAGGTAGCCTCCTTTGCACCCCTCCAGAGCCTTGCACCCTTGATATCCACACCAATATAATTATAGTCCGGATTCCGGCGAGCCAAATCGATGGTATATTCTCCACGCCCGCATCCAAGCTCCAGCACGATAGGCCTCGGCGCATCGAACATCTTTTCGTTCCAATGCCCCTTGAGCGGATGATCCTTCAAGGCGAACTCCCTGCCACGCCCGGAAAGAACTTCCTCGGCAGCAGGCTGTACAAGACAGGCGAAAGTCTCGTTCTCGGCAAATTTGCGCAGTTTTCCGTGACCCATGTTATTCCCTTTCAAGACGCACCCCGACTCCGCGAAGCGCCAGTTTTTCAATATCCTCCGGAAGAAAACGAACTGTCATCGACCATTCCCCATACGACACCGGCCTGAATCCCTCGGAAATAACCTTTACGAACACTGAAGACGAAGGATTATTCTCTACGATATCGGTAAATTGGAAATCCAAACGGTCTCTGTACACAAGGCTGTCCGGTGACAGCAGAGATACCTCAACCGGCAAAACTGCATCATCTCCGACAGCGGACTCCCCCGCATAAATCAACAGCTCAAGGCTGTAACGAAGCGAATCAGCCATATCAAGAGTAAAGGAAACTGAATCCCCATCGATAAGCCTGTACGATTCGTCGCTCGCCGGCCTGGAGCAGGCGAACAAAAGGGAGGCAAACACTATGAAGGCAAGCCGCCTCACTGCTTTGAATTATTCTGATTACCCTCGCCCTTGCCGCGGCCATGGCGGTTCCGGCCGACCCCACGGTGCTTCTCCTTCTTCGGGCGGTCGAAGCGGGTAATGCTTTCGTCGCCCACGGAAGTGATGAACTCCGGCTTGGAAGGCTCCGGCTCAAGCTTGAGAGACTCCGGCTTGATGCCATTGCGGTTCATCTTGATGATTTCGCGGACCTCATAAGCATCGAGAGGATAAATATCGGCAAGAGAATTCTTGTCGTAGGAGAAATACATTAGCTCCTTGAGAATATCCGTCTTGACAAGATATGCCAGGCCGTCCTCGAACTCCAAAGGCTCCACCACCTTGGGCAGACGGCTCTGGGCATCGAGATAATTGGCAACTTCGAAATTCAGGCAGCACTTGAGTTTGCCGCACTGACCGGCGAGTTTCTGTGGATTCAGCGACAAATCCTGCACACGGGCAGCAGAAGTAGTGATAGACTTGAACTGAGTGATATAATTAGCGCAGCAAAGCTCACGCCCGCAAACCCCGAGGCCGCCGATAAGGCCGGCCTCCTGGCGGGCACCGATCTGCTTCATCTCGATGCGGATTCTGAACTCCTCTGCGAACACCTTGATCAGCTGACGGAAGTCCACGCGCCCGTCAGCGATATAATAGAAGATGGCTTTCGTACCGTCGCCCTGAAACTCCACGTCACCGATTTTCATCTCCAGGCCAAGTTCGACGGCAATCTGACGGGCACGAATCATTGTCTCCTGTTCACGGGCGATGGCTTCCTGCCACTTTTCAATATCGAAAGCCTTGGCCCTGCGGTAGATTCTCTTGAATTCGTATGTCTCGGGATTGATACCCTTAGCGGCCATCTGACGGCCGACTACGGCACCCTCAAGGGTAACGATGCCAAGATCGTGACCGGAAGCAGCCTCGACTATAACCAGGTCGCCAACGCGAATACTCTGCCCGGAATCATTGACATAGATTCCCTTGCGGGTATTCTTGAACCGCACCTCGAAATATTTGTCGAACTGCTCCTGGCCAATCCCGGCCATCCAGTCGTAAGACGCAAGTTTGCAGCAACCTAAGCGATAATTACACTTGAGCTGGTCTTCAGCATCGCGGGTGACGGTACATCCTCGGTTGCAGTCAAACTGTATATTTTCATTCTCGTTCATAATTCTTGTTTTTACGGATTACCGTTTTCTGGCAGCCACGAAAAGACGGGTTACCATATTGCAGAATATTATTTTCTGCAGAACATTCCTCTCGAGCATCCCGACCGAGCGGGTAAGGATAGTCTGAGCGGCCTCGGGGAACTTCGGATTGAGGGATGAGGCCGCAGCAACGTACCACTGCCTCTCCTGCGGAGTGATTCCTGACATTGATATTTCTTCCTCGCGCGTGGCGAAGAACAGCTTTCTTACACAGGCTCCGGCGTAGATACAGAAGGCCTTCTGCCTCTCTCGGGAGTCGAGTCCGACCAGAGCATCCGCCACTTCAAGAGCACCGGAAAGGTCATTATCCTTTATTCTGTCGATAAGCGAGTGGAAAAGCTCGTCATAGAGGGAGACGTCGCCGGAATCATTTATCATCTGAAGGGCTGCACCAAGGCTGCCAGCCGACAGGGTTGCGGCCTGGGAGATGAGAGAAGGAGATGGACCTCCATCGAAATGACCGTCGCTTCCACCTCCGAGGATATCCATTAAGGAGGATTCTATTTCCTCGACCTCAAGCGGCATTACGCGGATGAGCTGGCAGCGCGAAGAAATCGTAGGGAGTAACGACTCGGGAGAGTGTGTGACAAGTATGAAAATCGTCTTCTCCGCCGGCTCCTCGAGAGATTTGAGCAGCATATTGGCCGTCTGCTGGTTCATCTTCTCGGGCAGATATATAAAGATGCCTCTCCAGCCGTCGCCCACAGAAGAAAGCGACAACTTCCTGAGAATTTCGCCGCCCTCTTTCACGGTGATGGCCCCGGCCTTCTTTTCAAAGCCAAGAGCCTCGGCCAGCTCATTTTCGAGGAAGTAAGGATTTGCCGCGAACAGCTCCCTCCACATGGGAAGGAACATACTGCATGTCAAATCTTTAACCGCCCCGCTCACCTTAGTCCCGGAAGTAATCGGGAAGGTGAAATGCATATCCGGATGCCCAAGTTTGGAAATCTGGTTGCAGTCGCGGCACTCCCCGCAGGAATCGCCGCCGTGGCGACACTTGCAGTTCAGATATTGCAGGAAGGCTACGCCAAGGGCAAGGGCCCCGCAGCCATCGTTCTCATAGAACAGGATGGCGTGAGGGACGTGGCCGCTGTCGGCCATCCCCCGCAGCGTCCGCTTGACTGAAGCATTTCCGTATATCTGCGAGAATTTCATCAGAACGTCCTCTCTGAGATATAATGAACAACGTAAGCCAGATACTCCTTCTCCTGGCAGTCGGGGAACGCCGACAGCGACTCAACCGCCTCATGCAAGTAATACTGCATCCTCTTCTCGGCATAATGGATACCTTCTCCGTCCCGGACATACTCCATAATCTCGGCTATATATTCAGGATGCTCCGGCACAAGGCAAACCTTCTTGCGGATTTCGGTCTCACGCTCAGGCTTTGTCTTGAAAGCTCCCAGCAGAGGAAGAGTTATCTTTCTCTCACGAAGGTCCTGTCCTACCGGCTTTCCTATATTGGAAGCCTCCTGATAATCGAAGATGTCGTCCTTGATCTGGAATGCCATACCGACGCAACGGGCGTAATTCGCCGCAGCGGCGACACGAGCGTCCGGGACTCCGGCAGAGATGGCGGCAGAATAGGCAGAAACCTCAAACAAAGAGGCAGTCTTGTCGAAGATGACACGCAGGTAATCTTCCTCGGTGGTCCTGCCTGTACGAGCGAGCTCAAGCTGGAGCATCTCCCCTTCGGCAAGATGCGACAGAGTTTTTGCGAAGCCGTGCATCACGCGATCGCCGTAGCGCTGAGCGCTTAAAATCACATCTATACCCTTGACGAGCCAGAAATCTCCGAGTAGGACCGAAGCCCTGGGCCCGAGAATCGAACTAACCGTAGGCTTGCCGCGACGAAGCGAAGCATCGTCGGCCACATCGTCGTGCAGCAGGGAGGCATTATGTATAAGTTCGGAAGCGGCCGCGAAAAGATAAGTGTCGTCGTTGCAACGCCCCAGAGCTTTGGCAACCAGAACCGCCATAATCGGACGGATTCTCTTTCCGCCGGAAGCAAGAACATCGTTATTTGTCTCCTGGAGCAGACGGATATCGCTTCCAAGCGAAGCCCTCATTATCGACTCCACCCTTGCAATATCGGCTGACATGTATTTCGAGAGATGCTTTGCTTCCATTCCTTAAACGAAATTAAAAGAACCAGACTCCGGTCAGGGCAAAACCCTTGAAGCGAGTGTACCTTTCGCCGCCAAGATTCCAGAAATACTTGGCCGAGAGCTGGATCTTCCACAGCTCCAGACCGCCGCCCACAGCGACGCCGTGCTCATATCTGTGGCCATGATCCGCCTTGACGGCATAGCCCAGGAATCCTTCCGCGAAGATATAAGGGCGAAGCAATATCAAATCTACACCCCACTGGAGCTGAACAGGCACCTCGAGATAAGAATACTTCGAGGTTATAGTCCTGACCACGGTATCCACGACAGCCACTTCGGGAGTATTACTCGAGAGTTCCTTGGTCTGGTACATAAGGCCGCCCTGCACGGCAAAGCCTCCGGGCAGCGACACCTGAACGACAGCTCCGGCGCTGTATTCGTCAGACGACTTGAAGCCTACTGCAGAACCGAAGAGAATCTGCGCCTGAGCACAGATTCCGGCTGCAAGAAGCAGAACGACGCTTACGAGAGTCTTCCTGAACATTAAAGAAGCCCGGCGAGAATTGCCTCGATTTCAGAAGCGGGAACCACTCCCACGGTCCGATGAACCATCTCCCCGTTCTTGAAGAACATCAGGGTAGGGATGCTGCGGATGCCATACTGGATTGCAATCTCCTGGCAGTCGTCGACGTTGCACTTTACTACATCGACCTTACCCTCGTATTTGGCAGCGATGTCATCCACAGTAGGTGAAAGCATCCTGCAGGGGCCGCACCATACAGCCCAGAAATCAACCATCACCGGCCTTTCCGATGAAAGGATATCCTTGAAATTTGCGTTTGTTGCTACTATTGCCATAATTCTGATATTTAAATTGCCTGTTCGACCGGCAGAACATAAGCCCGCAGGCCGAGGTCAGGATAAGTTTCGTCCTGTTTGCGCAGGGCCGCCATCAGGTCCTTGACGATGGAGTCATCAACCACCGACAGCAGAGCGTGATTCTGAGTAGGCCAGGCGTGATTGCCAAGATGAGGCTCGCCGTCGACGGAACCACGTCCGCCGACATCCTCCCACTTGGTGTATCCCCTCTGGCCGAACTTCTCCAGGATTTCTACAATTTCCTGGTTATATGCCTGATTGTATGCTACAAATATCGCTTTCATATCTTATGCATTTTTAGAGGCCAACTTTGCAGCCTTGCGCTCCTTGCGGTTAGCCTGATGCTCATATATTCCGCAGTAAAGCGTAGGAATGATGACGAGGGTGATAACGGTAGAGATGGAGAGACCCCATACGACTGTCATACCCAGAGAACGCCACATCTCGGCGCCGTCACCGCCGCCGATTGCCATAGGGACCATACCCAGAACGGTAGTGAGGGTGGTCATGAGAATCGGGCGCAGACGGCTGCGGGATGCCGTAACTGTAGATTCGCGCACGCTCATTCCCCTCTCCTGGCAAAGGATGGTATAGTCTATCAGCACGATACCGTTCTTCACCACGATACCGAGCAGAATGATTATACCGATCATCGCCATTACGCCTAGAGGCGTTCCGGTAATCCAGAGGCCGATGAGCACACCTACGAAGGCGAAAGGAATGGAGAACATAATCACGAACGGCCCCATATAGGACTCGAACTGCGAAGCCATCACCATATAAACCAGGATGACGATGAGAATCATCAGGAGGATCATATCTCCGAACATATCCTGCTGGTCTTCGTAATCACCGGCAATAACGACATTGATATTTCCGGGGATGCTGATTTCGGACAGGGCCTCATTTGCCTGGGCTACACCTTCGCTCAGGGCCCTGTCGGTAGCCATGATACCTGTGATGGTGATAAGCCTTTCACGGTTCTTACGCTGGATGGTCGGTGGAACCTTGTCCTCAACGACAGTACCGAGATCCTTGACGCGGATTCCGACGCCGGCATTGTTGTAAACGACTATGTTGCCTATACTCTCGGTACTGTTGCGGAACTCGGGGGCATAACGTACACGGATGTCATACTCCTCGCCGTCTTCGCGGTAGTGTGAAGTCACGCTTCCGCTCATGGCAGCGCTTACTGCATTCGCCGCAGAGGTTGAAGTAAGTCCGTTGATGGCGAGCTTCTTACGGTCGAAATCGACGAGATATTCCGGAGTATATTGGTCGCGGCTCAGTACCACCTGGGCAAATACCCCGGATGAATCCATCTTAGCCTTTAGGGCCCTGGCCACGGCTTCCGTTTCGGAGAAATCATATCCATAGACCTCTACGGCGATGGACGGTGCGCCGCCCATACCACCGGACTGGCCTTCGGTGACGGTTGCCTTGCGGACCTCAGGGAAGGAATTGATGTCAGCGCGGATGATATCGGTAATCTCTGCACCGCTGCGAGAACGGGTACTCTTGGCTCCCACATTGATGTTCATCGAAATGATATGGGTGCCGTTGGCCTGCATGTTCGCAAAGGTATTGTCGGTGTCGGCCTGGCCGAAACGATAGTTGAATACCTTGATTTCGGGTATATCGGCACTTATCTTCTGATACATCCTGGCGGCAACCTCGCGGGTTACGTCCTGCGAGGTTCCGATAGGAAGCTCGATGCTGGCGGAGATTCGGCCCTGGTCGCTACGGGGGAAGTATTCCGTCTTGACGGAGGAGCCAAGGACGCCTACAACGACGATAAACACCACTCCGGCGCCGAGAAGGACAATCCTCTTGTGCTTCATGCACCACGAAATCATACGGGAATATCCGTTCGAAATCTTGGCAAGGAAGTTATTGATAGGGTCGAAAATAAAATGATAGAGCTTTCCGGACTTGTTTTCATTGCCCAGCATCTTGGAGCACATCATAGGCACCAGTGAAAGGGCGGCAGTCGTGGAAACTATCATGATGATGCTCACAATCCAGCCCAGCTGCTTGAACATGACGCCCGCCATACCGGGAATCATAGTCAGGGGCAGGAACACACAGAGCATTGTGAGCGTAGAGGCGATAACGGAAATACCAACCTCTGAAGTGCCGTGTACTGCCGCCTCCTTAGGTTTTTCTCCGCGCTCAAGGTGAGTCGTTACATTCTCGAGCACAACGATGGCATCATCCACGACCATACCTATGGCTATGGACAGAGCCGACATCGAGATGATGTTCAGGGTATTGCCTGTTGCAAACAGATACATCAGCGACGCCAGCAGGGCAATCGGGATACTCAGGATAACGATGAGGGTGCCGCGCCATCTGCCGAGGAAGATGTAAACAATCAGCATAACCACCAGGAAGGTAATCATGATGGTCTCCTTGAGGGAATTGATGGTACGGACGATGAAGTCGGAGGTATCGAAGACTACGCCGAACTCGATGTCCGGGGGCAGCGTAGGCTTGATGCTCTTCTCCATGGCTTCGTTGACAGCCTCGACAATCTGCACTGAGTTGTAGCCGGACTGCTTCTGAACCATCACAAGGGCTCCACGGGTTTCGCCGGTAAAGGACTCCTGTGAGCGCTCTTCAAGGCCGTCGTTGATGCGGGCTACGTCTTTCAGGTAAACATTGTTGCCTCCGGAATGGCCGACCACAAGGTCGAGCATCTCGGAAGGGTCGGAGAACTCCTTCTTTACGCGAAGGGTATAAGTTTCGGAACCGATATCGATGCTTCCGGAAGGAACGTTGCGGTTCTCGGCTGCAATTACTCCGGCAATAGAGGCGATGGACAGATGGTAAGCCTCAAGTTTGGCGGGGTCGCAGTAGACCTGGATTTCACGCTGAGGGGCACCGATGACGCTGACGGTACCGACGCCGGAAATACGGGCCAGAGGAGTAGCCACCTTATCGTCGAGAATCTTGTCGAGGGCCGATACGCTCTGGCGGGCGCGGGCAGACATCATCAGGATAGGGATATCATCGGCGCTGAACTTGAAGATGACAGGCTGGGTGGCGCCGTCGGGCAGGTTGGACGACACCATGCTCAACTTGTCACGGACGTCATTCGTGGCATCTTCAATGTCGATTCCGTATTCGAACTCAAGGGTAAGGAAGGAGATGTTTTCCTTCGACTGTGAAGTGATGTTCTTCAGGTCGCTTACACCGTTGAGGGTATTTTCAAGGATTTTGGTCAGGTTGTTCTCCACGTCCTCGGCGCTGGCCCCGGGATAGGACGACATCACCATGATGGTGTTCGACTCCACATCCGGGAAGAAGTCGATCGGCAGCCTGGACAGGGAGAAGAGGCCCAGGATGGCGAAGGCCAGGAAGATGAGGAAAGTGGTAACCGGTTTGTTGACCGCTGAACGGTAAATGCTCATTTTCGGGCCTCCTTATTATTTTCCGAGGATATTTACTTTGGCTCCGTGCTTAAGCGCAGATGCTCCCTTGACAACAACTATATCGCCTTCGGCAATTCCGTCAAGGACCTCATAGTTGAAGCCTTCGTGTACGCCGAGGGTAACCGGCACGAAATTGACGGTATTGTCGGGGTTGACGGTATAGACATATTTCTGGCCTGTCCCTTCCTGCTTGACAACTGCTACATCGGGAAGAACTATGGAGTTGTTGACTCCGAAAGTAACTGTTACTCGGGCATACATGCCGGGACGGAGAATCTTGTCGGTATTGGGAACAAGGACCTCGGCCTGGAAGGTATGCGTAGCCTGGTCGATAGTAGGATACAGCCTGCTAACCTTGCCTTCGAAATGGCGGCCGGGGATGGCATCCACGGTGATATCCATCTTGTCTCCCTTCTTGACCTTGGTATATTCGCTTTCGGAAATGCCCACAAGAAGTTTGACAGGGAGCACCTGCTGGATGGTGAAGATAGGCTTCGACATCGAATAAAGGTCGCCGGAGTCATAGCCGCGGGCGGTTACGAAGCCCGTAAGGGGAGAACGGAGAATGGTATTCTCAAGCAGATTCTCATAATTTTTCTTGCGCACCTTGTAGTTGAGCTCCACAGCCTCGAAATCGCTCATTGATACTCCGCCCTGAAGGTAGAGCGTCTTGATACGGGAATATTCGGTGCTGTCGTTCTGGAGCTGCAGGGCAAGCTGGTCGAGCTGGACGCGATCCATTTCAGCGAGAATCTGGCCCTTGTTCACGTAATCTCCAATCTCGACATTTATCTTGCGGATACGTCCGCTTGCCTGAGGGGCTATGTTATTGACTGCAAAAGCTTCGACGGTGCTGGAATAGGTGCTCCTCTGGGGAACTTTTGACATTGTTGCCTTTGTTACCTCAACATTATGTACCGGCTCCGCGGCGGGAGCCTGGGTGGTGGTTGAAGAACTGCCGCAGGCTGCAAATGCCGCAGCGCCGGCAAGGAGAATGGTCAATTTGAAAATAGTCCGTTTCATGTCTGTCCTTGTGTTTATTCAGTGGTGATGAAATCCTTGCCCAGTACCTGCTCGAGGCTGGCCTTGGCATTGACGAAATTAAATATGGCCTGGCTGCTCGCGAGGCGGGCCTGCGTAAGGACTAGCTCGGCGTCGTGCAGGTCGGTCAGGGTGCTCTTGCCTACGTTGTAGGATTTCTGTGAAATGTCGTAAGCTTTGCGGGCCAGTTCGACAGCCTCCTCGGAGGATGTGTAGCTCTTCATGCTGGTCTCCATGGTATTGAGGAACTGGCGGATGCTTATCTTGAGCTGGCGCTCTGTATCAGAGCGGCGAAGATCGAGCTCGGCGGCCTGAAGTTTTGCGTTCTTTACGTCGTAGTGTCGCTTCCCTCCCGTGAAAATAGGGATACTCAAGGTAAGCCCCACGTAGGAATATGGTGTCCAGCGGTATTCGCTGAACTTGAAGTCGTTGGTCATTGCGTTCATGGTGTACGAGAAGGCCACCGACAAAGTGGGGAGGTAGGCGTATTTCTGCATCTTCACCGAAGTTGCAAGCTGCTCGGCCTGGATGGCGAGCTGACGCATGGTAGTGTTGAGATCGACGTTGAAATTGTCGTGCTCGTGGATATCGTAGAACATATGCTCAGCATAGTCGGTAAGGGAGCCGGCTACGTCGATATTCATGTCGAGGTCAACCCCCATTACGGCCTTCAGCTGCCACAGGGCGAGGATGACTGAACTTTCGGCATTATAGACATTAGGGATGGCCGATGCCAGATTTGACTTGGCGCGGGTAAGTTCGAGTTCGGAGACCTTCTGAACATCGTATTTGCGCTGTACCTGTGCGAGATTCTCGAAGGCATTCTCGTAAACATCCTTGTAAACCTTGAATGCTTCCTTGGCCAGAAGAACTGAAAAATATGCCTGCTTGACCTGCGTAACGGCCTCCAGACGTGAGGAACGGGCCTGTTCAACTGCAAGTTCAACGCTCTTCCCGCTGATTTTAAGGCTCTGCCAGAGCTGAGCGTTGACAAGCGGCATAGTGGCATTGATGCCGCCGCTCCAGGTATTCCAGCGGCCTACCGATATTCCTTCGCTGGAGGATGAGCCGCCGCCTTCGTCGCCGGAGTCACCGCCTCCGGAAGGATTCATATCAACGTGTATTCCGTTCTCTTCAAGGGCTGTGATGATGGGCTCGAAATAGCTGCCCAGAATACTGCCGCCCGACATGCCGTCCATGTACATGACCTGCTTCTTGATGGTCCTCTGGAAGGTACCGACGCCGGTAACCTGAGGGTAAAGCGCCGCATAGCTGCCTTTCTTGTTATACTCCGCCCGCTGAATCTCCATGTCGGCTACGCGGACGGAAACATTTTCGCTGAGAGCTATCTTGACGGCATCCTGCAGGGTGATAACCGTTTCAGCCTCGCCCGGAGCTGTATCCTGTGCAAAGGATGATGCGGCCGGCAGCAACATGGCCACCGCTCCGAAAACTACTTTCCAAATAATGTTCATCTCTATTTCTGTCCTTTTTTTGCGGAAAGATTTTTACTATCAATTATCATGCCCTCCGAGGCGACGTAATTATCTGAATAAGCGGGCTTACGTGTTTTCCACGCATATATCAGGAGCCCCACTCCAAGAAGTATGAACGGTATGCTCAGGAGCTGCCCCATGTTGAGAGCCATACCGGCTTCGAAATCGACCTGGTCGTTCTTTATGAACTCTATCAGGAAGCGGGAACCGAAACAGCCGATGAAGAACAGTCCGATAAGGCACCCCCTGTAGAGCTTTTCAAGCCGCTTGCGATACAGCCACATCAGAACCAGACCGAGGAGCAGATAACACAGCGCCTCATAAATCTGGGTGGGATGTTTGGGCAGAGTCTCGCCACAGCGGGAGAATACGAAGCCCCAGGGAAGACCTGTCTCGCCGCCGTAAATCTCCGAATTGAAAAGATTTCCCAGGCGGATGGCCATCGCCGCAAAGCTGACAGGGATGCAGAGATGGTCGAGAAGCCAAATGAAATCGAATCCGTTCTTCGGACCATACTTGCGGGCATACCACCACATCGCTATGAAGAGGGCGATCGTGCCGCCGTGGCTGGCCAGACCGCCCTTCCAGGGCATGAATATTTCCAGAAATCCCTTCCAGCTGGTAAAGTAATCGGCCGGTTCATAGAAGATGCAGTGTCCGAGACGGGCGCCTAGGATGGTACCTACCAGAAGAGTTATCAGCAGGGGGTCAAGCAGCTTTACGCTCACTCTTTCGCGAATGAAGAAACGCTTGAAAATATACCAGCCGACGATGAATCCCGAAACGAAGAGCAGGGAATAGAACCTGAACGTTATTCCGAGGAACTGGAAGGTGGGCGATACGTCCCAGTGTATGGCAAGAAGGTCTGTCATATCTTATTAACCGCGAATTGCTGCAACGCCGGGGAGTTCCTTGCCTTCGATGGCCTCAAGCATTGCACCGCCGCCGGTGGAAACATAGCTCACTTTGTCGGCGTAGCCCATCTGGGTGACAGCCGCTACTGAATCGCCGCCGCCGACAAGGGTGTAAGCGCCGTTCTTGGTGGCCTCTGCGAGGTCTTCGGCGATCTGGAGGGTACCCTTTGCAAAGTTAGGGAGCTCAAATACACCAACAGGACCGTTCCAGAGGATGGTCTTGGATGAGAGGATAATCTTCTTCCAGTTCTCGAGAGACTCGGGTGCTGCATCCATGCCCTCCCAATCCTCGGGAATGTCATTGATGGGGAAAATCTTACGAGGAGTATCGTTGTCGAAGGACTGACCGCATACGGTGGCTACGGAGAGGGAGAGGTTGACACCCCTTTCCTTAGCCTCTTTCATAATCTCGAGTGCATCGGGGATGAGTTCGTCCTCGTGGAGAGAGAGACCGATCTTGCCGCCCTGGGCCTTGATGAAGGTGTAACCCATGCCGCCGCCGATGATGAGGTTGTCGACCTTGCCTACGAGATTCTTGAGAACTGCGAGCTTGGAGCTGACCTTGGAGCCGCCGATGATGGCGGTCAGCGGACGCTGGGCGTTCTTAAGGACGTTGTCGATAGCGTTGATTTCGCCTTCCATCAGATAACCGAACATCTTGTCATTGGGGAAGTACTCGGCGATGAGAGCCGTTGAGGCGTGAGCGCGGTGTGCGGTACCGAAAGCATCGTTGATATAGCAGTCGGCGTAGGAAGCCAGAGTCTTGGTGAACTCCTTCTGGGAAGCCTTTACGGCAGCCTTTGCAGCCTTCTTCTCGTCGTCGGAGGCATCCTCTGCGAGGCCGCGGGGTTTACCTTCTTCTTCGGCGTAGTAACGGAGATTCTCAAGGAGAAGAGCCTCGCCGGGCTTGAGGGCAGCGGCCTGGGCGGCGGCCTTCATGCAGTCGTCTGCGAACTGGACCTGTACTCCGAGGCACTCGGAAACGCGGCCGAGAATATGCTTGAGGGAGAACTTGGCGTCGACCTTCTTCGGACGGCCGAGATGCGACATGATGATGAGCGAGCCGCCGCCGGCAAGTACCTTCTTGAGGGTAGGCATGGCCCTGCAGATGCGGGTGTCGTCGGTGATGTTGAAGTTCTCGTCAAGGGGAACGTTGAAGTCAACTCTTACAATGGCTTTCTTGCCAGTGAAATCATAAGAATCAATGTGCTGTTGCATAATCGTTTATTTTTTAATTGTTATTTTGTTTCAGGTGTTGACATTCGTACGAAGATACTCAGCGGCAGGACTTTTCCGAAGCGGTCTTTCAAGGCCAGCTCCCCGCTTTCTATTTCGGCGGAGGGAAGGGGCTTGAAGGCTTCGCGGACAAGAGTCTCGCCGAGCGTTGCGGTGTATCCGTTGGAGTAGAGGTTGAGTACGAGGAAACTGCCGGTCGGGGCAAGTATTCCGGCAACCATCTTCAGGAGTTCGTAGAGAAGGTCTTCGAGAATCCAGCGCTCGCCGTCGGGGCCGCGGCCGTAGGCGGGAGGGTCGAGGATGATGCCCTGGTAGACGTTGCCGCGACGGAGTTCGCGGCGGACGAACTTAAGGGCGTCCTCGATGACCCAGCGGATGTTGTCAAGGCCGCTGCGCTCCATATTGTCGCGGGCCCAGGTGACGACCTGACGCACGGAATCGAGGTGCGTCACGTCGGCGCCGGCGGCCTTCGCGGCAAGCGAGGCCGCGCCGGTGTAGGCGAAGAGATTGAGCACCTTCGGGGCAGGAGCGCCGGCTGCTTTAGCGGCAGCCGCCAGTTTCGCGGTATGGCTGTAGATATATTCCCAGTTGCTGGCCTGCTCGGGGAAAACTCCCACGTGTTTGAAGGAGGTGAGTCCGAGCCTCAGGCTGAAGGAAAGTCCACCCTTATACTTGATTTCCCACTGGTCCTGCATCTTGCGGAGACGCTCCCAGGACCCGCTGTCCTCCTTGCCGGCCTTTGCAAAGCCGGCGCCGGGGACGAATTTGGTATGGGCCATCTTGTCCCATTCCTCTGCGGAAAGGCTTTTGTCCCAGAGAGCCTTGGGCTCGGGACGCGACATGACGACTCCACCGAAGCGCTCCAGCTTTTCATAGCCGCCGCAGTCGATCAGTTCGTAGTCTTTCCAGACCTCTCCCGGGAATTCAAGTTTCATCAGCTGTTCTGATTATCGTCTTTGGCAATCTCGCCAAGTTCTTCCATTTCTTTGCCGTAAATGGCCATCATTGCGTCGATCTTCTTCTCGACGGCGCCGTTAAGCTTCTCTGCGAGGTCTTCGGCGCCGTTCTTCTTGAGAGTCTTGCAGAGGTCGTATAGAATCGACATGCAATACTGGGTCTCCATCTCCTTTTCGTCGTAGTAATCCATGAGGAATACCGTAGTCTTAATGAGTTCCCAGCCGAAGGCCTCTGCCAGCGCGCAGGCCTTTTCAGGCGCTTCTGCCTGGTAGTAATAATCCACCATGTCGCAGATGTTGAGGTCGTTGGTCGGGAAGCCGAGGATGATGGTTTCAAGGGGATATGTGCTGGCCGGAACGCATTCCTGACACTTGTCGAGGATGGCTATGGCCTTGTCTTTTTTGCCTTCGTCGAGCATTACCTTGGCTGCGGTGCGGAAAATCTCTCTCTGCTGGACCGTACCGATGAAGGTAATCAGATTCTGGTAATCTACGAAGTAATCCTGGCGCTTGAGGGCATCCCAGGTATAGACATTCATCATCTTGTCATATAGGGCGTCGGAATCGATGATTCCTACTCCCTTCGACGACGAAATGCTGTTGCGGAAAGGCACCAGCTTGGTGGAGAAGCCTTCGTACATCAGATACTTCTTCAGGCCGATGTTCAGATCGCCGCCCTGACTGAGGAGATTCAGCGGACGGTCCCACTGATAAGTCGAGAGGAAGTCGAGGATGAAAAGTTCCTGCTTGGTTATGTAATCCTTGCCCTTGGGAATTTCGAGGATGATTTCATCTTCCATCAAATCGGCGAACTTGGCAGGGACTATCCCGCTCTTCAATGCATTCTCCTTGTTGACGGGGATGCTGATTCTACGGGAAACTATGTAGTCGACCTTACGGCCGTCGGTCAGAGGAAGCTTGGCCTGGGGATGGCGGAACACCATCATCACGTCGGCGATAGGAATCACCTGATTGCGGGTATCGTAGATATAGACGAAGTCGTTGGTGCCATACAGGTACTGGTTCTGGGAAATCTGCAAATCCAAGGGTTTGGAAGTATTGCAGGCATACTTCATCTGTCCGATGTACCAGTCGGTGCCGAGGAGGGAAGTATTGCAGACGCGCACATCCTGACGGATTTCCTCGACTTCCTGTGCATACCAGACGGGGAAGGTGTCATTGTCGCCGTGGGTGACGAGCAGGCCCTGCTCGCCGGTGGAATTCAGGTAGTTCCTGGCGAGTTCCACTGCGGTTTTGCGGTTGCTGCGGTCGTGGTCGTCCCAGTTCTGCTGGGCCATGAGGGCCGGAACGCCAAGGCAAAGGACGCTTGCAAGCACGGCGCAAGCTATCTTGTGGCTATTCTTTGCCACTCCTTCCTTGATTGCCTCGATGGACTTGACAAAGACATTGTCGTAAAGGAAAATCACGGCCAGGCCTATCCACATTGCGAACATGTAGAATGAGCCGGCATAGGCGTAATCTCTCTCTCGCACCTGATAAGGAGGCTGGTTGAGGTACACCACGATGGCAATGCCCGTCATGAAGAACATCAGGAAAACAAGCCAGCAGCCGCGGCGGTCTTTAGCATACTGGACCATAAGTCCGAAGATGCCAAGCAGCAGCGGAAGCATGTAGTAATGATTCTTCGCCTTGTTCTCGCTCAGGATTGCCGGGGCACCTGACTGGTCGCCGAGGCGGGCGTTGTCAACTGCGGTAAATCCGCACTCCCAGTTGCCGTAGAAACGGTTGCCCGGAACAGGTGAATGGACATCGTTCTGGCGGCCGGCGAAGTTCCACATGAAGTAGCGCCAGTACATCCAGTTGCACTGATAGTCCAGGAAATAATTCAGGTTGGCCCAGAAAGTAGGTTTCTTGTAGGTGGCTTCCTTTACCGGAATGCCATCGCCGCCCGTGTAGGAGAGGTAGAAGTCGATATATCTCTGGTCGCCGCCGCTCCACATTCTCGGGAACAGCATTTTACCTTCGGATTTGTAATCGGCGTCCATCGGAGAAGGGACCTTCTTGTATTTACCGTCAACGAGGGCCCAGTAATCGCCGATGACCACATCGTAGGGAGCGTCGAAATACTGCCCGTACAGGAGGGGCTGGCTGCCGTACTGCTCGCGCGAGAGATACCTCACCAGGGAGAAAGCGTTGTCGGGCTGGTTCTCGTTGGTGGGAGTCATCACTCTCGAACGGATGATTATTACTGAGAATATGGAAAAGCCGATCAATATGCTGGTAAGGCACAGAAGGATGGTGTTCCACGCTACCTTTCCGTGCTTGTAAGTGGCGAACAGGCCCCAGAAGCAAAGGCCCAGGATAAGAGCCGTAAACACGACAGCTCCCAGATTGACGGGGGCGCCGAAGGAGTTCACGAATATCCTGTCGACGTGGGCGGCGAGCTTAGGCACTCCGGGGATGATGACCGCAAGGATGGCACCGAGGATAACTATCGACAGCAGGAAAATCTTTATCATCTCCCAGAAGGTGTAGGTGCCTTCTTCGCGCTTCCTGTAATAGAACATGAAGACGAGGGCCGGGATGGCCAGGAGATTAAGAAGGTGGATGCCGATGGACAGGCCCATCAAGAAGGATATCAGAACTATCCAGCGGTTTGCGCCCGGCATGTCGGCCTGCTCGTACCATTTGGTCATGGCCCAGAATACCAGGGCGGTCACAAGCGAAGACATCGCATAAACCTCACCCTCAACGGCAGAGAACCAGAAAGTATCGGAGAAGCAGTAGGCAAGGGCGCCGACAGCCGAAGCCCCGAAAATGGCTATGCCCTGATCCTTGCTATAGGTTCCGTCCTCCTTGGGCGAAACCATCCTCTTTGCAAAGAATACGCAGGTCAGATACAGCAGGAAGATGGTGAGTGCCGAACAAAGGGCGCTCATCAAATTCACGGCGATGGCCGCGTGGGCGCCGTCGGTGAATATTGTAAAGAAGCGGGCAATCAGCTGAAACACAGGGTTTCCCGGGGGGTGTCCGACTTCAAGTTTATATGACGATGCTATAAATTCGCCGCAATCCCAGAATGAAGCCGATGGCTCAATGGTGGCAACGTAAGTAAACGAGGCGATTGCCAGGACGGCCAGCGATACTATACGGTTCCACTTCTTGAATATGCGATTATCCATTTTTCCAATAATTATATTAACCTGCAAATATACGACAATTAATCCTTATCTTTGCAAAAATTGTTGACAGATGGATAACGACTGGAAAAAACGCCTCGGAGTGGTTTACTCCACAAATCCGGATTTTGCCTACGCCACCTCTGAAGGTAAGGCTGATGAGGCGGAAACGATGCATCCATCCAAACAGAAACTCATCGTGCGGCTCGACCGTCACGGGAGGGCCGGCAAAATGGTCACTCTCGTAAGCGGTTTCATCGGCCCGGAGGCCGATTTGAACGGACTTGGACGCACTCTCAAGATAAAATGCGGCGTCGGAGGAGCTGTCAAGGAAGGTGAAATAGCCGTGCAGGGCGACCTCCGCGACAAAGTCGTCAAACTGCTCTGGGACATGGGCTACATTCGCGCCAAACGCGGCAACTGATGCAGGGAATGACTATTTTCGATTCTGACATATTGGGCGCGGACACTACGCAGGTTGAGAGTCTTTCAAAGGCTCTCCTCGACGGAAACGTCCCCGGCACTAATGAGTCGGGCCTGTCGTCTTTATCCGACACGGCCCTTTGGAATGCCGACCCGTGGAACGTGTGGCTTATCGTAGCCTGCACCATCAGCGGAATGATTATCCTTCCGCAGATTCTGCACATAGCACCGATAGTCTGGAACTGCCTCTGGCGGACGAAAGGCTCCTACAACATCTACATAAGCGTTCCTCTCTGGAGGGAGAGGAACCTCGTGGCCCTGCTTTGCGTGGTGCCGTTCTGCCTTATGGTATCGCGCAGCCATATTTTCCGCCTCCAGGCGATGGAAGGGATGTCGGATGGCATGACAACCATTCTGACAATAGGAATTTGCATAGGCTGGCTGCTTGTCAGGCTGGCAATGGCCCGGCTACTCGCCCCCAGAATTTCTTCAGAGGAATGGAAAATCGCCGTAAGCAACCCGAGAAACTTTTTTGCGATGGCCACAATGGCTATGCTGGTCGTCACGGCCATCGAGATGCTGGCAGGATGGGGTCTTGATGTAACAGCAAGGCTTTCTCTATTGATAATCGGGCTGTTATACTTCATGCTTCTACTCAGAAATCTGGAAATTTTATCGCGGAAATATCATCATTTCAAAGCTTTTTTGTACCTTTGCGGGCTCGAAGGGTTAACCTCCGCTTTATTGATTACCTGTATACTTATTTTCTAAGAGCGTATGAGCGTCAAAAAGATTCTGGTTTCGCAGGCCACACCTGCCGGCCAGCCACAATATACAGAGCTTTGCAAGAAATTCGGGGTTGAAATTGACTTTCACCCTTTTTATGTAATTGAGCCCCTTTCATCAAGGGAATTCAGGGCCCAGCATATCAATCTTCCAGATTATACGGCCATTGTTTTCTCTGCCCGCCACGCCATTGACGCCTTCTTCGCAACCTGCGAAGACCTTCGCGTCAAGGTGCCCGATACGATGAAGTATTTCTGCACCACGGAAGCCGTCGCCGTGTATCTCCAGAAGCATATCGTCTTCCGCAAACGCAAGATTTTCTATGGAACTGGCACACCGCAGTCGGTTGTCGCCCTCGTTACCGCCAAGCATAAAGGAGAGAAGTTCCTCATCGCAACTTCCGATTCAGGACACAATGAGGCCATAACCAAGCTCTTCGACGAAGCCCATCTCGATTACACCGTAGGTGTATTCGTAAAGGCGGTTTCGCAGGATTTGAAGGGTGTTGACATAAATGGCTATGACGCCATGGTAATGTGCAATCCCGCCGACCTTAAGTCTATCCAGGAGAATTTCCCGGAGCTCGACCTGTCGAAGTTCCAGATTATCACCTTCGGGCGGCAGATTGTCAAATCGCTCGATGACGCCGGAGTGAATATTGCCCTTCAAGCTCCCACACCACAGGCTCCGTCAGTGGCCAAGGCCCTTGAGCTATTCCTTTCCTCACAGAAATAATTTCCCCGGATGGAGACGCTTCCTCGCATAGAACGGCTCCGCGGCAAAGCAGCCATAGGCGAACTCCTTAAAAAAGGCAGGTTCTTTCGCGAAGGCTGTCTGAAATGTTGCGTACTGATGCGTCCGGAGGCTGACGGAAGCGATTCCGAAAAAGCGACGGCACCAGTCCGAATCATGGTGTCGGTGTCGAAGCGGCTCTTCAAGAGGGCTGTAAAGCGCAACCTTCTTAAGCGCCGCCTGCGCGAGGCTTACCGCCGTCAGAAATTCATGCTCGAAGGCTGTCCTGCGTGCGACATCCTCTTTGTTTACAATTCGGCCGAAGTGTTTGATTACGAGGTAATTGCCGGCGACGTTGCGGCAATTCTGCGGGCTATTTCCGGCGAAAAAGAGTGACATGAGCCCCAAGGCAAAACATATCCTCAAAAGCATAGCTGTTTTCCCGCTTGTATTGCTGGTGAAATTCTATCAGGTGTGCATCTCGCCGCTCAAGCCCCCGAGCTGCCGCTTCACCCCCACCTGCTCCCAGTACGCCATCGAGGCCCTTCGCAAGCACGGGCCCTTCAAAGGCTCCTGGCTCGCCATCAGGCGCATCCTCCGCTGCCACCCCTGGGGTGGCTCCGGCTACGATCCCGTACCTTAAATCCGATTATTTTTCCGCCACGAATAGGCGGCAGATGCCGAGAGTGTAGGATTTGGCTGATACCTTGCTAAATCCTGCCTGAAGTATAGTCTGCATAAACTCTCCCGGAGCAGGGAAATTCAGCACTGACGCCGGCAGATATTTATACGCTGCCTTGTTCCCTGAAATTGCCCCGCCGATAGCGGGAAGCAGATGCAGAAAATAAAGTTTGTAGAACCATCTCAGCACGGCATTTCTTGGAACTGAGAGTTCGAGGATGGCCAGACGGCCGCCGGGTTTGAGAACCCTCAGCATTTCCTTCAGGCCCTGCAGTCGGTCTTCGAAATTGCGGATGCCGAAGGCTATGGTAACCCTGTCGAAGGAGTCTGTATCGAAGGGAAGATTCTCTCCGTCGCCGTGAGAGGTCGAAATCATATCCCCAAGTCCGGCCTTCACTATCTTTTCGTCCATTACCTTCAGCATACCCTCGGAAAGGTCGAGTCCGGTGACATGGCCGGCATTGCCGTATTTCTTCATCCTACGGGCAATGGCGACGGAAAAATCTCCGGTACCGCAGGCCAGGTCGAGGATGTTCAGGGGAGCATCATCCTTTGCGACTATGTGCTTCAGAGCCCTTCTGCGCCAGGTTTTGTCGACATTCATCGACATTATATGGTTCAGCTGGTCATAGTCGCCGGAGATGTCGTCGAACATCTGGCGGATATTCTCTTTTTTCGGCATTTACAGAAGGAACATTATGAAGCCGAGGCCCATCAGGATGGAGAAAATGAATGTACCCATCACCAGAATTGGAAGCATAGGGTCGAGGTCCTTGTCCTTGAGACGCCATGCGCCCCTGAGGTGGATGATAAACATCGGCAGAGTAAGCACGAAAAGATAGTGCCAGATGTCGAAAAATCTCAGACTGCAAAATGCGAGGGCGCAAAGCCATCCGGCCACGATGAGAGCAGTCTGATAAATCCTGCTCCACTTGTCGCCGAGGAGGATAGCCACGGTCTTACGCGTAAGGGCATCGGATTTGGCATCGCGGATGTTGTTTATGTTGAGGACTCCGACGCTGAAAAAGCCGACGGCAGCTGCAGGAAGAAGCAGCAGCCAGGAAGGTATTTCGCGGGCAAGGATAAAATAGCTGCCAAGAACGGTCGCAAGGCCGAAAAATATAAAGACATAGATATCTCCGAGGGCCCTGTAGCCGTAAGGGGAAGGCCCGAGGGTGTAGCGCATCGCCGAAATCACGGCCGCGACGCCAAGAAGCAGGAAGCAGATTCCTTCCATGCACCAAGGAGAGCCAAAGGCTACGTAAACCATGAAGAATGTACTCAGCAGGGAGAGCACTACAAACACGGCAATCAGCTTTTTCATGTCGCTTATAGTAAGAAGGCCGGCGTTGAGGGCATACATTGGGCCTCCTTCACGGGCCGCATCTGTACCCTTGAGAGTATCTCCGAGTTCATTGCTGAGGTTCGACAGAATCTGGAGGAAAACTGCCGTCACGGCCAGCAGCACCACGGCCAGAGGAATTACTTTATAGTCGGCTATCGCCAGCATCGAACCAAGAATGATTCCCGACAGGGAAAGGGGAAGAGTCCTCAACCTCAATGACCTGATAATCGCACGCGCTTTTTTCATTTTACGATGACTTTTTAGGAAATAACACCTTGAAATTCACTGATATGAAATGCCCTATGGCATAGAAGAATCCCATAAGACGGGTATCGAACAGAAACTGTTCCTTAAGGGGACGGCCCTTGGGAGAAGAGAGATATGAGTATCTCTTTCTAAGGGGATAGCGGCCGTCGCGCCATGGTTCGAGTCCGTGGTCCCTCTCGCATACGGCGAGAACTCCCGGGGCCACTACGCTGGAGATGCCGGCCTTGCGGGCCCTGAGACCGTAGTCGTAATCGCCGAAAGTATGCTGATAGGCCGGCGAAAGTGAGCCGACTGCATCATATACGGCCTTCGGCACCAGCACGAGATTGCCGTTGAACATATGGCAGACCACAGGAATAGCCGAATCGGGATTTATCAGTTTATTGGAACGGGTGCGGCCTCCGTAGGTCAGGGCTCCGCCATCGTTTCTGGTTGTCCCGACGACTATAGCCTTGTGGCGCAGGAATTCGGAAGTTTCGAGAAGGGTGGCGACAGCTCCGTCGAGAAGGAGGGTGTCGTCGTTTATCCAGAGATAGAAATCCTGCTCGCCGGCCTCCTTCCAGGCTAGCCTCATCCCCTGGTTCCAATATAGATTTCCGCCGCTTTTTATGATATTTACCTGAGGGAAAGCCTCTCTGACGGCCTCGGAAGTACCATCCGTACAGCCGTCGTCAACCATGAATATCGAAAAGCCGTAACGCCCGTCGGTACGAAGGGAATCTATCTGACGGAACAGGTTTTCCAGACACGCAAGGGTTTTGTCCTTGCGGTTGAAAACTGTCAGGAGAATCGCTACGGAAAATGGGTTCATATCAGTCGAGTTTCAAAACTGCCATGAAGGCGCTCTGCGGCACCTGAACAGTGCCTATCTGCCGCATTCTCTTCTTTCCTTCCTTCTGCTTCTCGAGGAGCTTGCGCTTACGGGTGATATCGCCGCCGTAGCACTTTGCCGTAACATCCTTGCGGACCTGGCGAACCGTCTCGCGGGCTATGATTTTGGCTCCGATGGCAGCCTGGATGGCGATGTCGAACTGCTGACGTGGGATAAGATCCTTGAGCTTGAGGCAGATTTTGCGGCCAAAATCGTAGGCGTGGTCCTCGTGAATCAGGGTAGAAAGGGCATCTGCAGGGTCGCCGTTGAGGAGAATATCGAGCTTCACCAGCTTCGCGGGACGATAGCCCATCAGGTGATAATCGAAGGAAGCGTATCCCTTGGAGATGGATTTGAGTTTGTCGTAGAAGTCGAAGACGATTTCCGAGAGCGGCAGGTCGTAGGTCAGCTCCACGCGGTTCGCCGTAACGTAGTGCTCGCCCTTGAGGGTGCCCCTCTTGTCCATGCAGAGCTTCATTATAGGGCCGTAGAAATCGGTATTTGTGATAATCTGGGCCTTGATGAAAGGCTCCTCGATGTGCTCGATAAGCGTCGGGGCCGGAAGGCCGGAGGGATTGTGAACATCGAGACACTCGCCCTTTGTGGTATATACCTTATACGATACGTTCGGTACGGTGGTGATAACGTCCATCGCGAACTCCCGGAACAGCCTCTCCTGAACGATTTCGAGATGGAGAAGGCCGAGGAAACCGCAGCGGAAGCCGAAGCCGAGGGCCAGGGATGATTCCGGCTCATAGACGAAGGATGCGTCATTGAGCTGGAATTTCTCGAGGGTGGCGCGAAGGTCCTCGTAGCGGTCGGCCTGAACCGGATACATACCGGCAAAAAGCATAGGTTTTACTTCCTCGAATCCGGCTATTGCCTCGGCGCAGGGGCGCTCCACGTGTGTAACGGTGTCGCCCACCTTCACCTCTGCCGCAGATTTGATACCTGAAATTATATATCCTACATCTCCGCAGCCTACCGAATCCGTAGGCCTGAGCTGGAGTTTGAGGATACCGACTTCGTCGGCGGAGTATTCCTTGCCGGTGTTGAAGAACTTTACTTTATCGCCTTTACGGATGCTTCCGTTCATGATTTTGAAGTAGGCGATGATGCCGCGGAAGGAATTGAAGACGGAGTCGAAAATAAGGGCCTGAAGCGGAGCGTCCGGATCGCCCTTCGGGGCGGGAATCTTTTCCACGATGGCGTCCAGCAGTGGGGCCACTCCCTCGCCTGTGCGGGCGCTTACCTTGAAAACCTCGTCGGGAGAGCAGCCGAGAAGGTCGCAGACCTCATCGGTCACTACGTCGACCATGGCGGAGTCCATGTCGATTTTGTTCAGCACCGGGATGATTTCCAGGCCGTGATCGACGGCCTGATACAGGTTGGATATGGTCTGGGCCTGAACGCCCTGCGAAGCATCAACCACCAGCAGGGCTCCTTCGCAGGAGGCTATGCTGCGCGACACTTCGTAGCTGAAATCCACGTGCCCGGGAGTATCGATGAGATTGAGTTTATACGGCTCACCCTTGTATATATAGTCCATCTGGATGGCGTGGCTCTTGATGGTGATGCCTTTCTCTTTCTCAAGGTCCATGTCGTCCAGGACCTGATTCTCCATATCCCTGTCCGAGAGCGTCTTGGTGAGTTCAAGAAGCCTGTCGGCCAGGGTGCTCTTCCCGTGGTCGATATGGGCGATAATGCAAAAGTTTCTTATATGCTTCATTTCGTCCGCAAAGATACAAAAAAATCTCCCGGACTTAAGAGCCCGGGAGATAATATTGCAATTCCAACTTTATTATGCAACGACTGCTTTCTTCCATCCGAGGATGAGAATGATGTAAGCAGGGATGAGGAGGATAAAGTTGATGATAGATCCGAGGAGAGGGATCAGGCAGAGAACTGCACCGATGAGCATAAGGATAGCTGCGATGGAGCAGAGACCTGCACCGGCTTTTGCGGTATCGGGGAGCTCGGCTGCAACTTTCATCTTGTTGTATCCAAGGAGATAAACAACGGCAACACCGATACCGATGAGGGCCATCAGGATACCACTGAGGAAGAAGTCAAGAATAGCTGCACCGGTAGCGATAGCTGCACCGATGAATACGAGGTTGACGGCTTCCTTGGCTGAGCCTTCGACAACGTCCTTGAGCATGAACATAACATAGCAGAAACCTGCGACACCGGCGAGGTATGCGATGTTGACGAGCCAACGGACAATTACCCAGAAACTGCCACTGCCAGCACCAGCGCTGTTAGCAACACCCTGTGCGCCGCCGAGGAGGTCAACGAAGGGAAGGAGAATCTGGCTGATTGCAAGAACCAGCACGGCGGTGAAGGCGAGCTTCACGTTCTTGTTGAAGAGTTCTACGTTCATTTTTTATTAGTTTTTGGTGAATAAATTGTATCGTCCAACTTTCAAATGTAATTATAAATTAATGATTTTCAAAATTTGCACGGAAATTTCGTAACGGAGAGAGATGAGAAAGTCACGAAAAATGACTCTCTAAACAAAAAGACCGTCGGTCATATGAAGCGTACGGTCGGCGGCAGCGGCAAGAGATTCGTCGTGGGTGACCAGCACTATGGTCTGGCCGAACTGCTCCCGCAAATCCAGCAGCAGCTGATGCAGATTGGCCTTTGCGGCACTGTCGAGGTTGCCTGAGGGTTCGTCGGCCAGAAGGACGGCCGGCGAATTTACCAGCGCACGCGCGACGGCAACTCTCTGCTGCTGACCGCCGGAAAGCTCAGATGGCTTGTGTGAGAGGCGGTCGGAGAGCCCCATCACGTCGAGAAGACGCAGAGCCTCCGACTTTGCCGCGGCCTTTGATCGGCCGGCAATGAGGGCAGGAATCATCACGTTCTCAAGAGCCGTAAACTCAGGCAGGAGATGATGGAACTGGAATACGAAGCCGATTTTGCCGTTGCGGAAAGCGGCGAGGTCCCTGCGGCCAAGTTCCAGGACATTTACGCCGTCGATGACAAGAGAACCGGAGTCCGGCTTCGACAACGTACCGATAATTTGAAGCAGGGTGGATTTTCCAGCCCCGGAAGCACCCATGATGGATACTATTTCGCCCGGCACTGCCTGAAAGTCAATACCTTTGAGGACTTCCAGCGGCCCGAAGCTCTTATGTATTCCGGTGGCCTGGATTATCATCGATAAAATATTTGGTCGGGGTGATGTGACTCGAACACACGACCCTCTGCTCCCAAAGCAGATGCGCTAGCCAACTGCGCCACACCCCGAATTATCCCCAACTAGAGGTTGGGGTTGGATTTCTTCCAGTCTGCTACTGCAGGGATGATTCCGAGAGTGATGATTTCGTCACGCATCTTGCAGAGGTGCTCGTAAGATGCGTTGAGGGCAGCCATCTCCTCAGCTGTGCCTTCGGGCTTGCTGAAGTGAACGCCGGTGGCGTCGATAACGGTGGGCATGGCCATCATCACGTTCTTGTAGGTATCATTGTTTACATAGGTGCCTGCAGGCCAGGTGAACTTGGTTCCGCCCATTGCAGCCTCAATCATCTTGACGGCATTGTAGGCAGGGCTCTGGAAAGAGGAACGTCCGCGGAGCTCGATGATCTTTGCTCCTCCCTGGATGGTATCGTGCTTAATCTGCTCGAAGGCCTCGGCGGAAAGTCCGCACTCAGCGAGGGGCTTGCCGTCGATCTTTACCTTGGAGGCGAAAACTGCCATGGCCTCTCCGTGGCCACCGTAGGTGTAAGAACCGGTGATCTTGCACTGCTGTACACCGAAATGCTCGGCGAGAGCGGTCTGCAGACGGGTTGAGTCGAGAGCTGCGAGAGTGGTTACCTGCTCAGGCTTGAGGCCGGAGTGAAGAAGAACCACGAGGCCGGTAAGGTCGGCGGGGTTGAAGATTACGACGATGTGTTTTACATCAGGGCAGAACTTCTTGACGTTCTTGCCGAATTCCTCTGCGATTTCGCAGTTGCCCTTGAGAAGGTCTTCTCTGGTCATTCCGGCCTTGCGGGGGGCACCACCGGAGGAAATGATGTATTTTGCATCCTTGAAAGCCACTGCAGGGTCGGCGGTCCAGGTAAGGTTGACACCCTCGAAGGCGCAGTGGTTCATTTCAGCGACGACACCCTTGAGGCCGGGCTCATAGATGTCATAAAGGCAAATGTTGGGGGTAAGACCAAGCATCATTGCCGTCTGGGCCATATTCGACCCGATCATGCCTGCGGCACCGACAATGAGCAGTTTTTCATCAGTTAGAAACTTCATATCTCTATATAGGTTAGTTTAATTACTTCAAAAGTTTTGCAAAGATATTAAATATTTCGTTAACTTTGCAGTGTATTTTTGAAAACAAAACCATGGAGAAGCCTCCCAGTTCTACCAACAATAGAGAGATGATGACGGAATCCCGTTCGGAAGACCCGTTATCGAGCTTCATTATCCCCGAGTCATACATTATAATTACAAAGCCGGATGTCGACGTGGAGGCCGACGCATCCTACTATGTCAGTGCCTATTGGGCAAAGACAGGCCCTGCGTATCTCGGGAAATTCAGCCGCATAGGCTCATAGAACTGTCGCCTGGTCAAACATATAATTTATGGGACTATATCTCAAGAAACAACTCGAAAACGAAGCAACCATCGCCGTCTGGGAAATAACCGAGACGGAAGAGGAACTCAAGCGCCTTAGCGCCACCCCTACCGATGAACTTGAAGAAATCTCCTTCATCGGCAGCGAATCCCTGCGCAAGCAGCGCCTGGCGGTACGCGCCCTCCTCGGCGAACTGTTCGAAGAAAAGGTTTACCTGAGCCACCACGACAACGGCAAGCCCTATCTCGAGAACCTCGTCACAAATATCAGTATCACGCATACACCCAAGTATGTGGCCGTCATCCTTCACGACGAAGAAGACGTAGGCATCGACCTGGAGTCCCTCGACCGCGACTTCTCGGCCGTCGAGAAGAAGGCCCTCTCCGAGGACGAACAGGATGACCTTTCCGACGAGCGCCGCAACGAGCAGCTGGCCATCTACTGGTGCGCCAAAGAAGCCATCTTCAAGAGAGTGTCGGCATATCGTGTTGACTTCGCCGAGCAAATCGAAGTCGAGCGTTTCCGTCCCCGCGGAGAAGGCGAACTCGAGGCTACTTTCATTCATAAGGACGGCTACGAAGAAGAGTTCGAACTCGAGTACATGACCTTCGACCGCCACGTGATGGTTTGGGTTGTAGGTTAAGAGTGAATAAGTAACAATAATGTTATCAATTTAGAATAATTCTAAATTAGATTTTTCTGGAATCCCTTGTTGGCTAATAAGTTAACAAGGGATTTTTGTATTGTTGAAAACTTTATTTGGGAAAATGTTTGCAGGAAATTCCGATGTCCGCTATCTTTGTTTGCGCAATGGAAAAAAGTGGTGCCCGGACTCCGGGCATATTTAATCAAAGCTAAAACTTAACCAATCATGGTGAAGCACGTTATAAAACGCGACGGTCGCGTTGTCGAATTCAATAACCAGAAAATCATTGCCGCCATCCTCAAGGCAATGGACGTAACGGATAACGGACAGGACATCATCCTCGCCGCCAAGATTGCAGATACAATCTCCAAGATCAACGTCGACGGAATGAGCGTCGAGGAGATTCAGGACTGCGTCGAGATGGAGCTGATGAAGAGCCCCCGCAAGGAGGTGGCCAAGAAGTATATCGCCTACCGCAACCAGAGGAATCTCGCCCGTAAGGCCAACACTTACGAAATTTTCCAGGCTATCATCGACGCCCAGGTGAACGACATCACCCGCGAGAACGCCAACATGAACGCCGACACTCCCGCCGGCATGATGATGAAATTCGCCTCCGAGGCTACCAAGAGCTACGTTGACGAGTGCCTTCTCTCCGCCGATGTCCGCGATGCAGTGGCCGGAAACTATATCCACATCCACGACAAGGACTACTATCCTACCAAGTCCCTTACCTGCATCCAGCATCCCCTCGACGTGATTCTCGAATACGGCCTGAAAGCCGGCCACGGAGAGTCCCGTCCTGCAAAGAGAATCGAGACTGCCTCGGTTCTGGCCTGTATCTCCATGGAGACGGTCCAGAACGAAATGCACGGCGGCCAGGCCATCCCCGCCTTCGACTTCTATCTCGCTCCTTACGTCCGCAAGACTCTTGAGGAAGAAATCGACAAAGTGTCTGCAATGATGAACGCCGACTACACCGAGCTCAAGACCGCCAAAATTGATGATTACATCAAGCGCGACCTTACCGGCCTGCAGGGCGCCGAGCGTGCTCTCCAGCATGCCATCAACCAGACCGTCGGCAGGGTTCACCAGGCAATGGAGGCCTTCGTACACAATATGAATACCATCCACAGCCGCGGCGGCAACCAGGTCGTGTTCAGCTCCATCAACTATGGTACCGACACTTCCGCCGAAGGCCGTTGCATCATCCGTGAAATCCTCAACACCACGTATGAAGGCGTAGGAAACGGCTCGACAGCTATCTTCCCTATCCAGATCTGGAAGAAGAAACGCGGAGTCAGCTATCTGCCCGAGGACCCGAACTACGACCTCTACAAGTTCGCCTGCAAGGTAAGCGCCCGCCGCTTCTTCCCGAACTTCCTCAACCTCGACGCCTCCTTCAACCAGGACGACGCCTGGAAGGCAGACGACCCTAAGAGGTATGAGCACGAAGTCGCCACAATGGGCTGCCGCACCCGCGTTTACGGCAACCGCTTCGGGCCGAAGACTTCAATCGGCCGCGGCAACCTCAGCTTCACCACCATCAATATCGTAAAGCTCGCCATCGAGGCAATGAACGAGGAGGACGACAAGGACGCCCGCATCCAGAGCTTCTTCAAGAAACTTGACTGGGCCCTTGAAATTGCCGCCAAGCAGCTCAACGAGCGCTTCGACTTCCAGAAGACCGCCCTCAAGAAGCAGTTCCCTCTCCTTATGAACGGCCTCTGGCTCGGCAGCGAGAAGCTCGAAAGCGAGGATTCCATCGAGCCGGTAATGAATCAGGGTACGCTTTCCATCGGCTTTATCGGCCTTGCCGAATGCCTTATCGCCCTTATCGGCAAGCATCATGGCGAGAGCGAGGAAGCACAGGAGCTCGGACTTCGCATCGTTTCCCACATGGCCGAGAAGATCAACGGCTTCGCCGAGACCTTCCAGCACAACTTCACCTTCCTTGCAACTCCCGCCGAGGGTCTTGCCGGAAAATTCACCAAGAGGGACAAGAAAGTCTTCGGTGTCCTCCCTGGAATCACCGACAAAGACTACTACACCAACTCCAGCCACATTCCGGTGTACTATCATTGCACTCCCGAGCATAAGGCCAAGATCGAGGGCCCGTACCACAAGTACGAAAACGCCGGCCACATCTTCTATGTAGAGATTGACGGCGACGCCACCCACAACCCCGAGGCCATCATGAAGATTGTCGACCTGATGGACAAGTACGACATCGGCTACGGCAGCGTGAACCACAACCGCAACCGCTGCCTCGACTGCGGCTTCGAGAACGCCGACGACGATCTGCACGAGTGCCCTCACTGCCACGGCAAGCACATCGACACCCTCCAGCGCATCACCGGTTACCTCGTAGGTACCACCAACCGCTGGAACTCCGGCAAACTCGCCGAGCTCAAAGACCGCGTAATTCACAAATAGTGGACATTCGCGTACTCGACATACTGCATCAGACAATGGCGGACGGACCTGGTTTCCGGACCGCCATTTACTGTGCAGGCTGTCTGCATCACTGCAAGGGCTGCCACAACCCGCAGTCGTGGGACATGGCGGGAGGCAAGCCGATGAGCGTCGACGAACTCCTCGAAATCATCAAGGCTGATTCGATGAGCGACGTCACTTTCTCGGGCGGCGACCCCTTCTATCAGGTCGACGCCTTCACGGAGCTCGCCCGCAGAATCAAGGAGGAGACAAATAAAACCATCTGGTGCTGGACAGGCTTTACCTACGAAGAGATTATGGCAGACGCGCACCTTGCCAAGATGCTCCCCTACCTTGACGTCCTCGTGGACGGCCCCTTCATTCTGGAGCAGCGCGACACTACCCTCCTTTTCAGGGGAAGCCCGAACCAGAGAATCATCTATCTGAAAGGAGAACCCGAGGACGATGCCGCCCCGGGAACAGTTCCGCTCGTAAAACTGAGATAATTACCTGAGCCAGAGTTCAGGATTTACCGGATTGCCGGAGGGGTCGCATATCTCGAAATGGAGATATGTCTCGCCGACTATGGTGTCGATTTTACCTATGGCCTGACCTGTAGCCACGGCTTCTCCTGTCTTGACGCTCACTGCCCCCAGACGGCAGTACATGGTCATATATCCTCCGTGGCTGATTACTACGCAATGACCATATCCCTTTACGTCGAAGGTCTTTATCACCTTGCCGCCGAATACTGCGCTGACCTTGGCGCCGGCCTGCATGGCGACGTTTATGCCATTGTTCTTCATCGTAAGCGAATGCTTGGCAGAAGGATAGGTGTTTACGCCGAAGCCCTGGATGACGGGGCCTTCAGCCGGCCAGGGAAGTTTGCCCTTGTTGGCGGCGAATTCCTTTGACAGGGCCACGTTCTCGGCGGTCTTGCCCTTTGAGGCCTTCTTCGCGGAAGACAGAGCCTCGCGGCGAATGCGCTCGAGTTCCTTGTTCAGCCTTTCTACTTCCTTGCGCTTTGCATCGACCTCTTTCTTGTACTTGGAAGCATTCGTCTTCAGGCTGGCTATCAGTTTCTGCTCGCTGTTCTCGTCTTTCTGCAAGGCCTTGAGGTCGGCCTGACGCTTAAGTTTTATCGCTTCGGCCCTGCCCTGGAGGTTCTGGAGCCTGGAGCGGTGGACTTTCATCTCTTCCCTGGCCTCTGCGATTTTCCTGGCCTGGGCCGACATTGTAGCCGACAGGTTCTTCAGATATCCTATCCTCCGGAAGGCCTGACCGATATCCTCGCTGGCAAGAATATAGATA
The DNA here is from genome assembly GCA_017443025.1 of Bacteroidales bacterium. Classification (GTDB taxonomy): domain Bacteria; phylum Bacteroidota; class Bacteroidia; order Bacteroidales; family UBA932; genus Cryptobacteroides. The sequence continues at coordinate 192,961 of JAFSPG010000018.1, forward strand.
TACCAGATTTTGGCATCGCGGTTCTTGTAGGCGTTTCGGACCAGATGGGAATAATAGGTAGTAAGGGTGTCAAGACGGGCCTGAAGCGTCCTTATTTCGCGGGTACAGCGGCGGATGGAATCGCGGTAGGCGGATATTTCACGGTCGCTTTCCTTTACAAGGGATTTTTCGGCGGTGATTTTTGCGCGGACAAGGTCGAGGCGTTCGATGGCGCTTCCCTGCTTGATTTCATTCTGGCGGAGACGCCCCTCAAGGAGTTCGACGTCTTTTTTCAGGTTGTCGATCCTGCGCTGACGGGAAGAAATGTCGTCTGACTTGGCCCGTGGCGAGACAAGCAGCATAAGCGCAAAGGCAAGTATGGCCGCAGACAGTCTATTCATCTTCCGGAGGGGGTAATTTCTTCAATTGTTCCCTGTAAAGATCGGCCATATCTTTATCGCCAAGGGCTTCCAGGACCACTATGTAATGGGCCATTATCGTCGGGTTGCTTTTCCCGCCGTTAATGATAGCCTGCTTGAAAAAGAGCTTTGCTTCGATATCATTCCCCTGCAGGTGGAGAATCCAGCCGTAGGTGTCGAGGTACGAGTTGTTCTTAGGCTCGAGTTCCACGGCCCGCCTGGCCATTTTCGCCGCACGGCTCAGATTCTTGCCCTTGAGGCAGAGATTCCAGGCATAATTATTAAGGACGGGAGCATAATCGGGCTTGATTTTAAGGGCTTTTTCGTAATCCTTGTAAGCGGCCTTCTCCTGCCCGATACGTACCTTCATGTCGCCCATGAGGGACAGGGCTTCGAGGGTTTTGGTGGTATCGCCCTGAGCTTTTGAAAGAAGCTTTTCGGCTTTTTCAATTACGCCTTGATAGTCTTTCAGGTTATATTTTGCTATATAGCCGGCCTGAAGGAAATAAGTATTGTCCGGGAAGGCCTCCTCGGCCTCGGCGCAGGCCTGAGTTACAGCCTTCCAGTCTTCGCCTGAAACGAGGGCCTGGATATATGCTACGTGTGCGGCAGGAACGGCCGGTGCAGCATCCCTGAATTTTCTGAACGTAGAGACGGCTTTGTCGGTTTCGCCCACATAGAAATAATATGTTCCGGCCGTGCGGAGAAGGGTGGTATCCGCAGGAGCGACTTCGAGCGAAAGTGTCATTACCGAATCGAGCTGAGGGCGGAATGTGGTGGCGAATCGCTGGTCGGTGCTGCGGAGCAGGTCCATATAATATCCGGCCTTCATGTTGGCGGGGACCTCCGCATCCGAGGCCATCTCCTTGAGCATACTGAAGAATTCAGGATACTTTCTCGTGAGGCGGAAAGTCTCGGCCTTGCCTAATCTGGCCGGGAAGTAACCCGACTCGAGAGAAAGGGCTTCGTCGTAATAGGCCCTGGCGGCATCATCGTTATACAGCCCCATCTCATAATCTCCGAGGATGGAGAGGGCGTATGGCGATGAATATTCGGCCACGTAGTCTTTCAGGACGGCCTGCGCTTCTTCCTTCTTGTCCTGGTCGGAAAGTATACGGAAACGGGTCATCACGCTGGCGTCCGTCTTGCCGTAGGCACCTTCTATTTCGTCGAGCGACGAAAGGGCAGACGCATAATCTCCCGCCGCATAATACAGACGCACAAGAATAAACTGCTGGTCCTTTTTCTTAGGGAAATCCCGGCGAAGCTTTTCGTACTGGGCGATTGCTTCGTCGAGGTCTTCGGCGCCGAATGAGTATGTTGACACCAGGGCGTCGCGGTACCAGTAATTGGTGCTGTCGATTGCCACGGCTTTGGAAAAATATTCTCTTGCCGCCGCCATATCTTTCTGACTGATGGCACAAAGGCCAAGGTAATACCAGGCGGCATCATCCTGGGAATCTACCTTCACGAGGGTTGACAAAAGCTTTACAGCAGCCTCGGTGCGACCGGCGGAATAAGCGCTGACTCCACGGATAAAAGCTTCGTCCCTGACAGATTGCTGGGCGGCCGATGGCCACGCCGGCAGAACCATCATCATACAAAAAGCTATTATCGCGATAATCCTTCTGTCCATCATTTCTTCCAGATATGACTTTCTACCTGACTACAATAGCAAAAGTAGTGATTTTCCGAATATTATTCCGGTAATTTTTCATATTTTTGACCTTAGATAACATTTTATGCCGATGATGCAACATTTCCTCCGGAAACTGCATCTTACTAATGAAGCCTCCGAAGGCGACCTGATTGCCAGGAGCATTAGCGGCGACAAGTCTGCTCAAAAAGCCATTTTTGACTCTCTTGCCCCGCAGATGCTGGCCGTCTGCATGCGATATATGGGCGACCGCGACACTGCCGAGGATGTATTCCAGGACGGTTTCGTCACGCTGTTTTCCAAGCTGGAAGATTACAGCGGCGAAGGCTCCTTCGAAGGCTGGGCCAGAAAGATCTTTGTCAACACGGCACTGATGTCTTTGAGAAAAAAGGACGCCCTGCGGGCAGCTTCCGAGCTGGACGCCGCGGCGGAGATGGAGTCCGGTAGCCCGGACGGTCTCAAGGATTTGGGGTACAAGGAGCTGCTGCGCCTCGTTTCGGAACTTCCGGCAATGTACCGGACGGCATTCAACATGTTCGCCGTTGAAGGATATTCACACAAGGAAATAGCCGAAGCGCTCGGCATAACTCCCGCAACCTCACGCTCTCACGTACAGAGAGCCCGTGCAATGTTGCAGAAAAAGATTGAAAGGAAGTAAGATGCGTACAGAAAAGAACGAGTTTGACTCTCAAATCGGAAAGATTCTCTCCGACGCCCGCGAGGAAGTCCCCGGGCGCCTGTGGGAAGGTGTCTGTGCGCGAATGGATGCAAAGGCATCGCGCGGAGCGTGGGTATTTACCGCCCGTCGCATCGGCTACGGCCTCCTGGCTGCCGCCGCGGCCGTCGCCCTGCTCCTTACCATTCCTGGCCTTCTCGATTCAGGGAACAACGCTGATACCTATACAAAAGACTATTCACTTGCCGAAGCGACCACTTCAGAGCCGGCTGTCATTTTTTCCGAAGACGTCGCCGAGGCAGCATCCGAGTCGTCAGACGCGGATACTCCAGTTGTTCACGCCGGAGGTGCACAGCCCGAGCCGGAGGCTGTGCAACCTTCTCCGGTAGTCGCCTCTGTAGCTCCTGTCGTTGCTACAGAGGCTCCGGCCACTCTTCTCGCGGAGGCAAAGCCCGCCGAAAAGGTTGTAGTTGAGCAAGATGTCCTCAGCGAGGTTAGCGAGCCCGTAGCCGAAGCGGTTGCTGCGTCCGAGCCTGTCGCGACTCAAGAGCCTGTCGCTGGTAAAGACGAAGCAGACGATGAAAGTGCCGAAGATGAACATCACTTCGGAAAGAAGATTGGCATAACAATCGGCGGGAACCGCCAGAATAACGGCATTTCATCAACTGGCGCGCCGACAGTGGCATCGGGAGGTATCCGCAGGGCCGCCGTTTCGCTGCCAAAAGAAAGTTCGGTCAGCGAAACCGACCAGTCTACCTATATGATGCCTCTGACCTTCGGGCTCGGAGTCCATATTCCTATTAGCAATGTAATCGGCGTAAGCACCGGCCTTTCCTATACCTTCCTGCACAGGAATTTCGGTGGTACGTACACAAGGGTCGCCGATGGCGAAGTATCAAGAATCGAATCTGACGATATCGACCATAACATCCACTACCTCGGAGTGCCGCTCGGCCTTTACTTTACAATCTACGGCAACGAGAACAAAGTCAGGCTCTATGGCTTCACAAGCGGGATGATCGAGCGGGCGATTTCCAACAAATACGTAATCCACACTCCCGGCAAGGCATATACCCTTACGAAAAAGCTTGACGGATTCCAGTTCTCGGTGGCCGCCGGTTTCGGGCTTGAATACAGGATTTCCAACCACTTCGGCATTTACCTGGATCCAAGCATACGATACTACTTCGACTGCGACCAGCCCAAGAGCATCCGTACCCAGCAGCCCTGGATGATGGGACTCGAGCTCGGCGTGCGTTTCAATCTGTAATTTTTAACGGAAGTTTTTTGCTCAGTCGGTCCAAGTAAGGACACGGCTGCCGTCGGGCTGTACGGTAATCTTTACCCTTAGGGTTTCGTCCGGGAGGAGGTCTTCTATATTCTCCGGCCATTCCAAAAGACAGAGAGAGCCGCTGTCGAGGTAGTCATAAAGGCCCGTATCGAGGGCCTCTTCCGGCTTTTCTATCCTGTAAAAATCAAAATGGTATATCGTGGAGCCACCGGCTGCGCGGTATTCATTGACTATAGCGAAGGTCGGAGAGCTTACTGCATCTTCCCTTACTCCGAGGACACGGCACAGTGCGGCGGTAAAAGTCGTTTTACCGGCACCCATAGGGGCATAGAAGGCTATGATTTTCGCCTGTCCTATCTCTGCGAGAAATGACTTTGCTGCATCTTCGATGGAGCCGAGTGAAGGGATGATGATTCTATGTTCCATACCGTCTGGCCTGACAATCTTCGGCAAAAATATAAAGTTTGCTCGAAATGCGAATAATAAAAATCGTATTTAAGTGGCGAAAATCTTCTATATGGGGTGAAATTTATGACGTTTCGGGCCGCTTTTCCTTTCTTTGCCGAAAAACGATTGCGCCATGAAACGTCTATTTTGTATTTGCCTGTTGTCGCTGTTTATCTGTGCCGCCTGCGACTTCCTTAAAGAAAACCACCTGACCGGAGAGTCCCGGGCAGGAACCGGTAGGGTGACAAACGATCAGGACACTTCCAGTGTCATATCCAGGCGGCCCGTGCCGGATACTATTATATATATAAGCGCAATCCGCTTTCCCGAAGGCTACGACTGGCAGATTGACACCCTCGCCAGTAGTGTGCCCGGGGAACTTGTTCTGCTGCGCGACGGCGAGGAAGTTTGCTCCTGCACGGTAGGGTATGACACTCGCGTAAGCGCCGACCCTGACATGCACAGGATTATAGGAGGGCGGCTCTTCTCCGATTTTTCATCCGACAGCGAAACTTTCATCCTGTGCGACGGACACGAGTCCTTCCGATACCCGGGGAGGGAGGCAATTTACGGGATTCTTGTCAAGGACGGAGCGGTGTGGACCCTCGGGCAGAACCGCTCCGGCAGGGGAATCTCACTGCGGAGGAATGGAAATGAGGTTTTTTCAGACGCCGATGGGCTGGCCTTCGGAAGGCTGGGGGAATCTCCGGGAGGCCTCTTTGTCAATAAGGGAAAGGTGTGCTTCTACTACTATCGGCAGGAGAGTGGGGCGGTGGCCGACAACAGGAGGTGCTTTCTGGTAGAGGAGAAGCTGGCTACCGAAATAGTCATCCAACAGAGGTTCAGCACTATAATGGATATATGTTCCATCGGTGGAGAGATGGTAATGGTCGGGCTCCCAGAGGGGCATACGGGGGTTCTGAGCATTTACGAAGGAGGAAGGCTGTCGTCTTTCCCGATGAGCGGATATGACCGTATCGGAAGCTGCAGGATTGTGCCGAGCGGAAAAGGCGAGTACCTGCTGCACGGCCGCTGCGTGCAGATTTCCAACGGGGTGTTGAATGATTTTGTCTGCGACAGAACGGGACGTTTCGATTACTACACCTCGACGAACAGCCAGATTGACGTTTATGCAGGAGGCGGGCACCGGATTATTATCCGTGGCCTGAAAGCGTATAACTGGATACTGATTATCCTTGACGGAGCCAGCCAGCAGATTCCCGGAAAGTACAGGATGATTTCGAGACGATGCGGATATCTGCTCAGCGACGAGTTCTTCCTTGGGCTCAATCCGGCCGAGACAGGGAGCCAGCCTTACATACTTACGTCTGTCGGAAGGAAATTTCCGTTCTCCTTCAACGGTTTCATTACCGAAGTAAATATTGTCCTTGACGAAAAAACAAATAACGACTGATATGATAATAAGGATTTCTTGCGCCAAATGCGTTGGCATTGAGGCCGTTCCGGTAACCGTTGAGGTGGACGTTACCCTTGGCATAGGAATACACCTTGTGGGCCTGGCGGACATCGCCGTGAAAGAGAGCCTGTTGCGCACTGTAACCGCCCTTAATTCAGTAGGTTACCGAATTCCGGGCAAAAAAATTGTCATCAATCTGGCTCCCGCCGACATGCATAAGCAGGGCAGCGGATACGACCTGCCCATAGCCCTCGGGATCATAGCGGCGTCGGGGCAGATGGAACTGCCTCTGCTGGATGAATTCCTGATGATGGGGGAACTCAGCCTCGACGGCTCGCTGCGGCCGGTAAACGGAGCTCTTTCAATGGCGGAGCTAGCGGAGGCCTCCGGTAAGAAGGGCTGCATCTTCCCTTACGACTCCGCCCTGGAAGCCACGGCATTCAGGAATTTCCCGATTTATGGGGCACGCTCGCTGCCCGACGTCCTCAGAATTCTGCGCGGCGACCTTGCCGACGACCTTCTGGTTACCCGGGAGATGCTGATGGAGAGGGAGGGTAAGCGTATTTTCCGGAATGATTATACGGATTTCTCCCAGATTATCGGGCAGGAATCCGTCAAGCGCGGACTTGAAATAGCCGCTGCCGGAGGGCACAATGTCATTATGATTGGCGCTCCGGGCGCCGGAAAAACTTCTCTGGCCAAGGCTATGGCCGGTATTCTTCCGCCCATGAGCACCGAAGAGGCCATTCTTGTGAGCAAGGTGTACTCGGCAGCGGGAAAGAATTCGGCAAAGTTCGGGCTGATGCGGCGCCGACCTTTCAGGGCGCCGCATTACAGCGCCTCGATGGCGGCGATGATAGGAGGAGGGAACGGTGAGAACATCGTTCCCGGAGAGGTATCGCTCGCCAGCGGAGGCGTGCTGTTCATGGACGAATTCGCGCAGATGCCCAAAAATGTAATGGAGGCCCTCAGGGGGCCTATTGAGGATAGAAAAGTAGTAATCTCAAGGCTGCATTCAAAAATAGAATATCCGGCTTCATTTATGTTCGTGGCGGCGAGCAATCCCTGCCCTTGCGGATATTTTGGCGAGAAAGACCGCTGCTCCTGCACGCCCACACAGAGGCTGAGCTATCTGGGCCGGCTCTCGGGACCTTTGATGGACAGAATCGACATTCAGCTCTGGGTTCACACTTTGGAGGCCGAAAAACTGATAGCCGGGCACAGGGGCCATCAAAAAGGAGCCGAAAGCAGCGCTGAAATTGCGGCAAGGGTATTAAGGGTGCGAGAAATACAGGCCGAGCGCTTCGGGCGGCAGAAGACCAATGCGGAGATGGACGCATCAGAGCTCCACCGCTTCTGTCCCCTTTCGCCCGAGTGCGAAAATGTCCTGGAAATGGTAATTGAAAAGATGGGGCTGTCGGCGCGTGCCTTCAGCCGCATCATCAAGCTGTCGAGAACTATCGCGGACCTCGAGAACAGCGAGAATATCGAGACGGCTCACATTCTTGAAGCAGCATCATTCCGCTTCCTCGACCGCCGCGACCCTCTCGCGATACAATGATTAGTTCTGTTTGAAGAGGGCAAAGAGAGCAGAGCCGCTGCCCGAAAGGGAGGCGTATGCGGCGCCTTTTTCATAAAGTCCGGCCTTGATTTCGGCAAGAGCGGGATACTTCGCGAAGACGGTTGCTTCGAAATCATTCACCAGGCGTTCGGGCCACTCCTTGACTCCGCTGCGGAGAATTTCCTCCAGGCTTTCGTGAGGGGCTCTTTCACGCGGGCTGATGCCACAATATGCCTCTGAAGTAGATACGCTGATACCTTCGGGAACGACGACTTCAATCCTGTAGTCCTTCAACAAAGGCTCGATGTCGAAAGGGGTCAGAATCTCTCCGCGGCCGCGACCGAGCATGGGCCTGTTATAAATGAAAAAGGGGCAGTCGCTGCCGAGGCGGGCAGCATAGGAGGCCAGGCGGGCGTCGTCAAGCCCGAGTGAGAAGAGCTCCGAGAGCATCCGGAGGGCGAAGGCGGCGTCGGAAGACCCGCCGCCGAGCCCGGCACCAACCGGGGAAGTCTTTTCAAGACGGATTTTTACCGGAGGAATCCCGAAATCCGAGCGCAGCAGCTCGTATGCGCGGACCGTAAGGTCCTTTTTCGGATCCCAATCCACTCCTCCTTTCTTGATTATATCAATTGAAAATTCCTCTGACGGAACTATCTCGAGAGTATCTGATATGCCGGGATACGGCACGAAAAGGGTTTCCAGCTCGTGGAAGCCGTCTGGGCGGCGCTTGAGAATATGCAGCCCGAGGTTTATCTTGACGTTAGGATGAGCTATCATACCATCTGCCTCAAGGATTTTTCAATTTGCTGCATGAGCGCCTCCTTGTCTTCCCGTCCCTCAAGGACAGGAGCAAGGAAAGATATCATTTGCAGAATCTTTGCTTCGCCTTCGGGAATACCCCGGGAACGCATATAGAACTGTTCTTCTTCCGAGAGACGTCCGATTGTAGCTCCGTGGGAGCACTGCACGTCGTCGGCATAGATTTCAAGCTCGGGATGTGTTTCGATGCGAGCCGAGTCTGAAAGAAGGATGTTGCGGTTAGTCTGGATGGCTTCTGTTTTCTGTGCGTCCTGAACAACAACTATCCTTCCTGCAAAGCTCGCCCTGGACTGCCCTCCGGCAATGCCGCAGATAAGCTGAGAAGAACTTGTGGAGGGGACTGAATGACGGATATTTGTCCGGATTGACACTTTTTCGTCGGAGCAGCAAAGGAATAGTCCGCGGATTTTGACTTCAGCACCAGCTCCGGAAAGCTCTGCGTTCAAGTCAATCTCGGCCGTGACGCCCGGAAGGACAAGGAAGGTGATTTCCTCCCGGTAGTTCTCTCCGAGTACAAGATTCAGAGGCTCGAACTTATCGCCCGGGCGAAGGATAAACAGTTTATGATTCTTAGCCGACATCTGCGATCAGAACTTTTCAAATCCGTTGTTTTCAATCACATCCACCATCTCACGGCCACCGGAGGCCACTATTTTTCCTGCCTTCAGGATGTGGACTTTATCGGGCACAACATATTCGAGAAGCTTGTGATAGTGTGTTATTATGATGGCGGATTTTTCAGGGGAGCGGAGAGCATTGACTCCGTCGGCAACTATTTTAAGGGCATCTACATCGAGGCCGCTGTCGGTCTCGTCGAGAATCGACAGCGCCGGGTCAAGCATTGCCATCTGAAATATCTCGTTGCGCTTTTTCTCGCCACCTGAGAAGCCTACGTTAACTTCACGTTTGGCGAAATCGGGAGACATCTTGACGAAGGCCATTTTCTCTCTGAGCAGCTTGAGAAATTCTGCTCCAGTGAAAGCAGGCAGACCTGCATTCTGCCGCTTTGCGTCGATAGCGGCTTTCATAAAGGCCGAGATTGTGACTCCGGGAATCTCGACCGGATACTGGAACGAGAGGAAGAGTCCGGCCCAGGAGCGTTCCTCGGGAGCCATGGCCAGAAGGTCGCGGCCCATGTAGGAAACTCTACCGGAAGTAACCTCATATCCGGGCTTTCCGGTGAGTACGGCACCGAGAGTACTTTTACCCGCTCCGTTAGGACCCATGATTGCGTGAATCTCTCCCGGACGGATATCGAGGTCGATGCCCTTGAGGATTTCTTTTCCGCCGATTCCGGCGTGAAGACCTTCTATTCTTAATAATGACTCTTTCATTTCGTCAAGCGTTTTTCTTGTAAAGTTTCGACCAGGTATGCAGAGACCACAAGCCGTTAACTAAGTATAAACCACACACTAACGGCATAAATACGTGACCTACCGAAAGGTGTAGTGCAATCTGTGTTAAATTAACCAAAAGCCAAAGTATCCAACATTCCCACTTCTTCATGGCTGACAGAAGTTGCGCTGTAAGTATGAGCACTGTCACGCAGGAATCAAGGTATGGATGAGGGTCTGAGGGGAAGAGCCCGTCAAGAAGGGTGCCCCATGCAAAGGCCAGGAAGAAGACTCCGAGAACGGCTATCGCCCTCCAGGGCCAGGTCATTCCTGAAACCTTCAGTGCGGACGAATCCTCCGAACTCCGTTCATCTTTTCCAGGGTGAGTCCAGCGGTAGTGACCAATTACATTTATACAAAGTGATACGGGCTGGAGAATCAGGCTGGCGTAAAGATTCTTGTTCCAGAACATCAGGAACAGGGCCGCGGTATAGAAATACCCCACCCAGAAGTTATACTTTGAATTCCGGCCGGCGAGGAATACGCAGGTCAGGCCAAGCACCGATGTAATAAGATCGATGAGCAGTACCGGCCGGTCGCCACCGATGGTAAACAATATGTAATTAATCCACTCCATTATCCTACAGAACCTTCAAGTGAAACTTGCAGAAGTTTGCGGGCTTCAACGGCAAACTCCATAGGGAGCATGGCGAGCACTTCCCTCGCGTATCCTCCGACAATGAGCGCAACGGCATTCTCCGGAGATATTCCCCTCTGATTACAGTAGAACAGCTGTTCGTCTGAAATTTTCGACGTTGTAGCTTCGTGTTCGACTATGGCGGTTGGGTTGTTGCTGCGTATGTCCGGGAAGGTGTGTGCTCCACAGGTGGAACCTATCAGCAGGCTGTCGCATTGGGAAAAATTACGGGCTCCGTCGGCGCCGGGATTCATTACCACGAGGCCACGATAGCTATTCTGGCTGCTTCCCGCTGATATTCCCTTGCTGACGATGCGGCTCCTCGTGCGTTTGCCGAGGTGTATCATCTTTGTGCCGGTATCGGCCTGCTGAAAATTATTCGTTACTGCAACGGAATAGAACTCCGATGACGAGTCGTCGCCCTTGAGTATTGTGGAGGGATATTTCCAGGTGATGGCGGAGCCTGTCTCTACCTGTGTCCAGCTGAGATGGCTTCCTTCGCCTTTGCAAATTCCCCTCTTGGTTACAAGATTGAGGATGCCTCCTCGGCCTTCGGCATCTCCGGGATACCAGTTCTGTACCGTGCTGTACTTGACATCGGCGCCTTTCTCTACTACGATCTCCACAACGGCGGCGTGAAGCTGATGCTCGTCACGCATCGGGGCGGTACAACCTTCCATATAGCTCACGTAGGAATCTTCGTCGGCCACAATGAGGGTGCGCTCGAACTGTCCGGTTCCGGCGGCGTTGATTCTGAAGTAGCTGCTGAGCTCCATCGGGCAGCGGACGCCCTTGGGGATATAACAGAAAGAGCCGTCGCTGAATACCGCTGAGTTAAGTGCAGCATAGAAATTATCCCCTGCTGGTACGACGGATGCAAGATATTTCCTCACAAGGTCGCCGTGCTCCCTGACTGCTTCTGAGAAAGAGCAGAAAATGATTCCTTTTTCGGCGAGTGATTTGCGGAAAGTCGTAGCAACCGACACCGAATCGAAGACCGCATCTACTGCCACTACTCCGGCGAGAGCCTTGCGCTCGTTGATGGGGATGCCGAGTTTCTCGAAGGTCTTTTCAAGTTCCGGGTCTATTTCTTTGGGGCGCTCGGAGTCTTTTTTAGGGGCTGCGTAATAAATTATATCCTGAAAATCTATCTCCGGGAGTTTGAGATGCCCCCATTTAGGCTGAGGCATCTTCTGCCAGCGTCGGAAAGCGTCAAGGCGGAAGTCCAGAAGCCACTGCGGCTCCTGTTTACGGGCGGATATCATTCGGATGATGTCTTCGTTCAGCCCTTTGGGAATATACTCCTGTTCGATGGCGGTAATGAAGCCTTGTTTATATTCGCCGGAGGTAAACTCCTTTATGATTTTATCTTCTTCCATGTGGATGGCAAAGTTACAGCATTGCCGTCAAATCGGCAAGCACGATGGCTGTCATCGCCTCTACGATAACAGGTGTACGTAAGGCAAAACATACGTCGTGGCGGCCTCCAATGCGCAGAGAGGTCATCTTTCCTTCTGTAAAGTTGAAGGTTTGCTGGGCTTTGGCGATGCTTGACGTGGGCTTGAAGGCAACTCGGAATTTTATCGGGCAGCCGTTGCTGAGCCCGCCGTTGATTCCTCCGGCCCCGTTTTTCAGCGGCAGGGCCACGCCTTCGCGGACTTCTACGAAAGGATCGTTATGCTGAGAGCCTTTCATTCTTGCCGCCTTGAATCCGTCGCCGAATTCTATGCCCCGTACGCCGGGGATTGCAAATATTGCGTGCGAAATGAGCGACTCTACGGAATCGAAGAAGGGTTCGCCGAGGCCGGCAGGCAGGTTATTGACTGTACACTCTACAATTCCGCCGAGGGAATCCCCCTGATTGACGGCCTCCTGAAGAACATCGTTCCATATTTCTGCGTCTGTAGCCGCCTCGCGGATACTTCCGTCCGGCAGGGCTTCCTGGCCTGCTTCGCTGCGCGGGACGCCGCCGACTTCAGTAAGTTCGGCGGATACCGACGCCATCAACATCTTCTTTGCTACTACTCCGGCTGCTACGATTGGAAGTGTGAGCCTTCCGGAAAAATGTCCGCTGCCTGCCGGATCATTGAAATCCAGCCACTTGACTGATGCCGTAAAATCTGCATGGCCCGGGCGTGGAGTATCCTTGAACTGGGCGTAATCGTCGCTGTCGGTGTCCCTGTTTACGAAAAGAATGGTAAGTGGTGCGCCCGTGGTATATCCTTTATATACGCCGCTGAGGATTTCTGGAATGTCTTCCTCCCTGCGCTGTGTGGTGCCGAAGGCGCCTGAGGCTCTGCGGCGGATATCTTCAGAAAAATCGTTTACCGTCAGTGGAAGTCCGGGGCGGACTCCGTCAAGTACTACTCCGACACCCCTTCCATGAGATTCTCCGAATACCGATACTCTGAAAATGCGTCCTAATGTATTCATTTCGCAAAAGTATTAAATGTCTGCCCGAAGGCCGGGAAAGACTTGGCTGTGCAGGCTTCATCTTCTATCTCGACCGGCGAATCTGCCCCGAGGGCCGCTATTCTGAGGGCCATTGCTATACGATGGTCGCCGTGGCTTTCGAAGCTGCCTCCTTTTAAGAGAGTTCCTGTCAGGAGGCGGCAGGTGAGAGACCTGCCTTCGATTATCAGTTTATCGGGCCTGGTGGAGCATTTTACCCCCATTTTCCTGAGGAATTCGATTATTACGCTGACTCTGTCGCTTTCCTTGCCTGCAAGGCGGGCCACTCCGGAGATTTTTGTGGTGCCCTGGCAGAAGGCTGCAAGTAATGAAAGGATAGGGACGAGGTCTGGGCAATGAGATGCGTCCAGTTCAAATCCGCGGAGCGGGCCTTTAGCCACGTTTACTATGCCGCTTTCTTCTTCCTGGCTGATGCAGGCGCCTGCCATCGGCAGAATATCGAGTATTGCGAGGTCGGCTTGCAGGGATTTTGTATCGAGCCCGGCGATATGTGCCTCTCCGAAAATAGATCCGGCTACGAGGAAGTTGGCCGCGGCGCTCCAGTCGGCCTCCAAATCTATATCTGCGGCTTTATATCCACGTTCGCCCTTGATTCTGAAGGTGATGGCTTCGCAGAGGTTCCAGTCTTGTGTCTGTGCGAATTCTTCTCCGCCTTCCATGTCGCATCCTACGCTTACCCCAAAGCGGCGCAGGATATCGAGCGTCATAAAGATATAGGGTATGCTCTTGGGGTTGACAAGCCTTACTTCGCTTGTTTGCGGGAGTAGCGGCAGCGCGGAAATGAGCCCGCTGACAAGCTGGGAGCCATATTTTCCGTCGATGCTTACTTCGCCGGCCTTGAGGCGGCCCGATACCGTCATGGGTATCTTCTCGCCGCTGATTTCCAATCCGAAGGCTGCCAGCATCTCTGCGGAGCCAGGGAGGGGGCGCGTCAAAAGGGTTTTCTCGCCTTCGATAGTAAATGGTTTCCCGTCAAGTGCTGCGAGTAATGGTATTATCATCCTTGCGAGGAAGCCTGATTCTCCGGTATTTATCTTTTCGGGGCGTCTGATATGCCTTGAGCCTTCGATTGTCAGGGTGCTCCCATTTCTTTCAACCTTTGCGCCAAGGGCTTCTGCGGCCGATATTGCGGCTTCGCTGTCGGCGCAGGGGGTATAGTTATACAGATGTGATGTGCCGTCCGCTATGGCTGCTATAATTATGGCTCTCTGGGCTACGCTCTTCGAGCTGCAGACTTCTATCGTCGGGGAGCCGAGGCTTTCGTTCGCGCCATAGACTTTGCTTCGCATTTGCTCGAGGGTCATCTGGCCGGGGGCGGTTGCTTCCTCCTCGGATAGTGCTGCATAGGTAAAGGGTGCGCCTTTGGCCAGGCAGCTTATCCTTGAGGCCGTGGCGGCCTCGCTGACTTCGCCTTCGGGGCTCATGCAGAAGGCGACAAGATCCTGCGGGGGGATATGGTCGTAAAGGGAGAGTACTTTGTTTACGTCGGCTTCAGAGCGTGCCGTGGTGACGATTTTGATGATGTCGGCGCCGAGGTGGCTGCATTTTTCCGCAATTGCGGCAAGGGCGGGTGCTGAATCAGTGCCTTCGTAGTCGTGGAAGGAGCGTATCAGCAGGCTGCCGCATTCGCGGGCTTCGCGGCGAAGGCGTTTGCTCATCATTGCGGGGGCGTCCATGTCGATGTCGACGTATGCTGCTCCGGCCTTTATTGCCGTGAGCATTCGCGCTTCGGCTTCGGCAGCAGGGCATTCCTCCGTCACTCGGCAGGTGGCTATGAGGGGCTTGTCGACCAATGCGAAGAGGTCTTCTATTTCTTCGGCGTCGAGCGGACAGGTGTCGAGGCGTATTTCGGCCATCTCCACGTCGGGGCGCTCCAGGATGGAGAATATTTCGTCTGCCTTTTTACCGGCGAGTGATACGCAAATCATCTTTATTGACGGGGCCGGGGTTTATTCCTGCTGCAGGGCCCGGCATATCTTTGCAAAGGTAATGAAAATTTCTTTGGCATTTCTCTCGCTATTTCGCCTATTTTACATACCTTTGCACTCGCGTAATGCCCGAGTGGCGGAATTGGTAGACGCGCTGGACTCAAAATCCTGTGTCCTTTAAAGACGTGCCGGTTCGAGCCCGGCCCCGGGCACCAGCCTCCCCAAAGGGGAGGTTTTTTTGCTTTTATAATTAAGTCGGTCGCTACGCGACGCCGAGTCCCCAGTCCATAGCCTTCGCGAAGAGGGAAAAAGTTTTCTCGGGCAGAAAAAATGCCCTCGAGACGGCCGAAATTAGATTTTTACGTTTCTTATGAAATTCAGGCAGGCAGACCCCTGTATCTGGACCATTTCCGTCGCGCCGGCTCCCGGGACGAAGCCCGGTATGTCGTAGGCGAACGCAATGGCCTGACTTCAGTCAGGATACTCTGATTCAAATTTGTATCCAAAATCCGGTAGATAAAATGTGATTTTGGTTATCTTTGCGGTTGATTATCATTTACTTTGTTAAGAATGACAGATATCATTACCGCAACGAGAACTCGCTATTATATTTTCCTGGCGGCGGCAGTGCTGCTGGCAGGGTGTCATAAGGAGATGGAGGAAAACGTCCCCACCAAAATGGAAGGTAAGACTTATCTGACGGTATCGACAGCCCAAACCGCCATCGATCCCGAGAGCAAGACACATATGGGAAACAACGGGACCTCTACTCATCCGGTTTACTGGTCGAACGGAGACCGTATTACCGTGAACGGAATGGCCTCCGACGAACTTTCCGGCCTGGACGAAGAGACCCAAAGCGTCACCTTCGTATTCACCGACAAGATTCTTACTCCCCCTTATAATATCCTGTATCCTGCTTCAGCCTGGGCCGATGATACGCATATCGACCTTCCGGCCACGCAGGCCTACAAAGCCGGCGGCTTTGCCGAGGGCGTTTTCCCGATGTCTGGTTACTCCACCTCCGGGAACAGCATTTCGCTTCACAGCCTGTGTGCCATCCTGAAAATCCAGATACTTCGTGCGGCAACTGATCCGGACACAGACAACCTGGCCTCCGTCCGCTTTAGAGGGCACAATAGCGAGCAGGTGAGCGGCCGTTTTGAAATAGATTATCAGCATTCCACCATTTCAGGGAACTCAGACCTTTCAGGAGATCTGGAAGTGCGGGTGGACCAAAGTCTGGCCACTTCAACAGAGAATCCCGCGGTATATTATCTGGTAGTACCGGCCGGTGACTATTCCGGCGGGTATGAGGTAACCGTAGTTGACGAAAGCGGCCATTATATGGTCAAAAGCAAGACATCAGCCAAGACGCTTGAAGCCGGACACGTATATGCCATGACAGAATTCGAGTTCGTCCCCACTGGAACGATGCTTGACCTTGTTATCAATTCCGCTCAGGAGCTGGTTGATTTTGCTTCGGACTATAACAGCAACGTCTATAGCGCCTACAACCCCGTGAACGTCACTCTTGGAAGCGACATCAGTTTCGACGCAACCACTTCCGCTTCCTTCAACGCTACCGGCGGCATCAAAAACTTTTCCGGCCTGTTCGACGGCGCAGGGCACAGCATCAGCGGCCTGCAGGCTACCGTTCCGCTCTTTGTTGCAACCACCGCGAACGGCATTGTTAGGAATTTCTCCCTGAATAGCAACTGCTCATTTAGCTTCACTCACGCCAATACGGCCCAGGGGCGCTTCGGCACCATCGTCGGAGCCCACGCCGGCACGCTGGAAAGCGTCAGTTCGGCGGCCGATATTACACTTACGGCCGTAGCCGATGTCACCCAGCAGACCCTGGTTGGCGGCCTCGTGGGCAGGGTAACCACAGGGAGCATTAAAGACGGCCACTATGGCGGCCTCATCACGGTTCCCGATGGCTTTACCGCCAACAAACTGATGATTATCGGCGGCGTCGCAGGCGCCATCACCAATACGGGCAGCGTCAGCGGCTCCACCTTCGACGGTGCCATCAGCAATGCGGCTCAGATTACCTCTACTTCTAAAACTGATTCCTACACCGACATCGGTGGAATCGTGGGTTACAACAGCGGCGGAAGCATAACTTCCTGCAGCGCGACTGCTACTCACGCGGCTGTTGCAGGGACAAGCGGCAGCGGAACCATCGTCCATAAGAGTAGCATCGCTTACTATTCTGCCGTCGGCGGCATTGTGGGCGACAATATCAGCGGAACTGTCTCCGCCTGCACCAACAGCGCCTCCGTGCTTGTAACCGTTGTCAGACCCAATGACACCTCCACTGATTCCCAGAGCCGATATCTGAAAACCGGCGGTATAGTCGGCAAGAATACCGCTACCGTCACCGGATGTACGAACAGCGGGAGCGTAAGCCACTATTCCAACCCGCGCCTTCAGTCGGTCGGCGGTGTCGCAGGTTACAATTCCGGAACGCTGACACAATGTAGCAACACCGGCGCCATCAGGATGGGAACCACCGGTGTGGATCCCATCTACAGCGCCAGGCTCCCCTACATGGGCGGAATTATCGGCGAAAATACCTCATCCAACGTCTCGGATGTACAAAACGGGGGCACCATCCAGCTCACCCGTACAGAAATGGGCTCTAACGGCTTCGACATCTGCCTGGGCGGAGTCATAGGCTGGAACAGCGGCGCCATTGACGGCGGCGGAACCAAAAACATCACCAACTCCGGCACTGTGCTCTTCAATACGAATATCAACCAGACTTCCGACAATGGTTACAACCTGGGCGGTATCGCGGGTTATTCGTCAGCTTCTGTCAAGAACGCCCGCAACAGCGGCTACGTCCATTTCCAGTGGACCAATACCAGCCGTGTCGTCCAGAATGCACATCTGGGCGGCATCGTTGGCTGGATGGCCGGTAACGGGGAAATCTCCGGCTGTGAGAATAGCGGCGGTACAGGCGACGCCGGCCACGTCCATCTGGACATCACCAAGGCCGCCATAGCCCATACCAAGAACTACATGGGCGGCATCCTGGGCTATTCCACCAGCAATGTTACCCTTTCAGGCTGCACCAATAGCGGTTACGTTCAAGGAGGCAATACCACAAAGCAAAACTCAACCTCCTGCTTCGCAGGCGGTATCGTAGCATACCTGGCAGACGGGGCATCCAGCATCAGCAATTGCACAAATTCAGGAAACGTCTATAACCAGCAGTTCACCAATACGGCAACCAACACGGTGGCAGCCTACACGGGCGGCATCGCCGGTTATGTAAAGGCTCTGCCTATCGCCAGGATTCCTATCTCCGGTTGCGAGGTAACCACTTCCACCCTCAACGAGGCCCGCGGCTACAGCGGCGGCATCGTAGGATATGCCGAACTGGTGGATATCGACCACTGCAATTCATCGGCTAATGCCAGCTCCTCGACAGCCTGGTACGTCGGCGGTATCGCCGGTTGGCTGGTAGACAGTTCGGTTAGCGACTGCAATATGACAGGGACAACCCTCAATTCCGGTCAGATGCGCATTGGAGGTGGTTTAGTGGCCGTTTTGGATGCCGGCAGTTCGCTGAATAACTGCACAAGCTCCGTTAATTCCATAAGGGCCGTTCTCACAACAACGGACGCATCCGGATTCGTCCAGGGCGGCGCCATCGCCGGTTCGTCAAAGACAGGCAGTTATATCTCCGACTGCACTTATCCCGTCAGCGGGACCATAGAGCATGGCAACAGCAATGGAACCACATTCGACACCTGGCAGATATGCGGAGATTCCAACTTTACGCCTGGTACGCCTCCTGTCGTCGCCAAGACAAAGGTGAGCATAATCGGAGACTCCATCTCCACTTTCGAAGGATATATCGTTCCCGGTTACCGCAAGTACTATCCGGGCGCAGGCGTGGAAAGCGTTGACCAGACCTACTGGTACAAGTTCATATACGAATACATGCCCAACGCAGAGTTCTGCAAGAACCTGGCCTGGTCCGGTTCGCTTGTGCACCGCATCACGGATGCAAGCTATTCCGGCACGCACTGGTATGCGCATTACTTCTA
The DNA here is from genome assembly GCA_017443025.1 of Bacteroidales bacterium. GTDB lineage: Bacteria > Bacteroidota > Bacteroidia > Bacteroidales > UBA932 > Cryptobacteroides. Next base: position 211,722 of record JAFSPG010000018.1, read on the forward strand.
TGCCCGCGCTGCGGCCGACGGCTTTGGCGACGCTGATGTCCTCATCGTGAACGGCGGGACCAACGACTATGGCTACCAGGGTGGCACCATCAACCCCGAATCCAGCCATAGCCTGGCTCCCGGATACCAGATTACCGGATCGTCTGTTCCTACGGACAGTGAGTTCGCCGGATGGTTCGCCGCGGCCGATGCCGCTACCACAGCCTCTGCAGTGGACGCCCTTGCCGACGACAGCTTCATCCAGGCCTACATCAAGCTGCTGCAGCTGGCCAAGGTCACTTGCCGCAGCGGACTCAAGCTCATCCTTTGCATCGGTGACGGCGTTAACGGAACTGTCGAGCAATCCATCATCAAGATAGCCGACCATTACGGCGCGGCAGTGGTGGACTTCTATGCCCTCAACGGCAACTACAAGACTCCTTGGGATCCGAGTTACAACCCCATCCCCAAGGGCAGCGGTGTGCACCCTAACGCCGAGGGTATGGCATTTATGGCCGAATATATGTGGACACAGACCGAGTCCTACCTGACAGGAGATTAACTACAGACCTTCTACGATGAGGGGCTAAAAATTTGCGGATTAAAAAATTATTCGTAGATTTGCAGTCCTTTGAGTTGAAGCTTTGCTTATAAAGCCCTTCCAGAAGTGACTGGAGAGGTGGGTGAGTGGCTGAAACCAGCAGTTTGCTAAACTGCCGTACGGGTTATTCTGTACCACGAGTTCGAATCTCGTCCTCTCCGCACTCAATTGCAGCCCAGCGCGTTAGCGCCGGGCTGTTTTGGTATACGACAGACGTGAGCTCGCTCACGGATGGAGTATGCCAAAATAGCCCGAACGACCGTAGGTCGTGGGCTGCAATTGGATCGCAAGGACCCCTCCGGGAGGAAAGAGATAGCGCAAGCGGCCCACAGGCCGCGCAGCGGAATCTCGTCCTCGAACGAGGATGAGATTATTTTTCAATATTACGACCTTCACTTCGTTCCGGTCGGTGGCTCCACTGCTTCGACTTGCAAGCAAGTCTCACTGACGTTCCGCCACGGCGGCTGATGCCGCCATCGGCGTTTCACGCCTCTAAGCCCACGCACGTCGAGGACGAGATTCCTTCTCATCAAAAAAATATTCGTGTACAAAAACGAATTCTTGCACACGAATAAATATTAGGCCCGGGACCGCTTACTTGATGTAGGAAATAATCAGGTCGACGATTTGCTCTTCGGTGTGGCCGTCGGCGTTGATTACCAGGTCATAGTTGCGGGCGTCATAGCGGCTCGTACCGGCGTGGCGCTTGATATAATTCTCGCGCGCCTGGTCGATTTGATTGATAAGGACAACTGCCGATTCCTCCTTCAGCCCCTGCTTTTTCATGACACGCTCGACCCTGTTGGGGAGCGAAGCGGTAATGAATACGTGCAGATGGTTAGGATGATTCTTGAACACGTGGAATCCTGAGCGGCCGGTGATGACACACGAACCCTCCTGCACCAGCTCCTGAAGAATTTCGGTCTCAGCATTGTAAATATCATCGTTGGTAACATCGATGCGGAACTCCTGGTCGAACTTGGGGTCCACATCAAGAGCTTTTGCCGACGGCATCGGAGTGATAAACTGGATGAAATCAGCCAGCCAGTTCTTCTTCTCGCCCTTGAGCTTCTCAATGGCACCTGCGGTGAGATTGAACTTTTCCTCGAGACCCCTTATAAGGTCTTTGTCGCAGAAACGGCAGTTGAGTTTTTCTGCCAGCACGCGGCCCACTGTATGTCCGCCGGAACCGATTTCACGGCTAACGGTAATGACAAAAGGTTCGTTGAGATTCATAACGGTAGTAGTGGGGTTATTTAAGCTTCACAGGAACAGACTGGGAGAGTTTAATGTCAAGGGCTGAAGCACCGACCTTTACGACATAAACACCTGAATCCTTGGCCCAGGAATGGCTTGCAACATCGTAGTGAGAGAAAGCGGCATTAGGGAGGAAAACCTTAACCCTTGCTGACTTCTTGGGCTCGATGGTCACTTTTTCGTAACCCTTGAGCTCGAGAGCCGGCTTGATAACTTCAGGAGCAACCTCGGAGATGTACACCTGAGCAACTTCAGCTGCAGCGACCTTACCCTTGTTGGTAAGGGTGAAGCTGACCTCAAAGCCTTCGGGCTTAGCCTGGATGTCGAGGTCTGAATATTCGAACTCGGAATAAGTGAGACCATAGCCGAAGGGGAACATCGGCTTTACACCGAAGTGCTCCATTCCGCGATAACCGACGAAGATACCCTCGTTATACTCTACGAAAGGATAATTGTTGAAGCGGGTGTGATGTGTCTCGCCGTAAGGCCTGGAAATATGATAGTTGACAGAAACGGGATTAGCCTCGAGAGAGCCCCAGAAAGTGAAGGGAAGACGTCCCGAAGGTGATACTTTGCCGGAAAGAATCTGGGCAAGTGCAGTACCGCCCTCCTGTCCTGAATACCATCCCATGATAAGGGCTCCGACCTTGTCGAACCAGGGGTTGACATCAACCTCGCCGCCGGAATAAACGACAACTACGCTGTTGGGATTAGTCTCGGCAACTTTAATAATCAGCTCGTTCTGGCCTTCGGGGAGAGAATAAGTCCTGTCGTGACCCTCGCCTTCGGATTTGTCATGGTAACCTACCGCCATGATAACGGCGCCAGCCTTACGGATAGCCTCATAATCGGGATTCTGCCAATCCATCAGCTGAACCTTGTAGCCCTTGCCGAGATTTGAAAGACCCGCAAAGAGGGTAATGTTCCTGTACTCGAAGGGATGCATCTTTCCGCTGCCACCTCCGAAGGGGACCATATCGGCATTGGGACCGAGAACAATGATGGTCTTTTTGGATTTCTTGATAGGAAGGACGCCGCTGTTCTTGAGCATTACAGGGCCCTCAACGGCCGCTGCAAGGGCATTGGCGCGGGAAACATCATAATCTTCAGGGATGCTGGCATCCTTGTGATCCTTGTCGAAGAGTCCGTAGGCGATTACGGTCTGGAGGATATGCTGGCATTTCTCATCGATGTCCTTTTCGGATATAACACCGGACTCGAGAAGAATCTTGGCATTTTCATAATTCATGACATATCCCCTGGGCATCTCGAGATCGAGACCGCTAAGGAAGCAGCCAAGGGCGCTGTAGGTAGCGGTCCAGTCGGACATTACGATGCCTTCGAAACCCCATTTGCGAAGATTATCCTTGATAAGCCAGGGATTCTCAGTAGCGTGGGTGCCGTTGATGGGATTGTAGCTGGCCATAACGCAAGCAACATCTGCCTCCTCGACGGCTTTCCTGAACGCGGGGAAATAAATCTCGTTGATGGTACGCTCGTCGGCATTTGAACTTGCACCATGACGGTCGAACTCCTGATTGTTCAGTGCAAAATGCTTGATGGTGGCCATCACGCCCTCGCCCTGGATACCTTTGATGTAGCCAACTGCGGTTTCACCGGCGAGATAGGGGTCCTCACCGTAATATTCGAAGTTGCGGCCGCAGAGTGGAGAGCGATAGATATTGACGCCGGGGCAGAGCATAATGGCGACTCCGCGGGCACGGGCGTCAAGACCGATTCCCTCACCAACCTTCTCCGCTACTTTGGGGTTCCAGGAAGCTGCAAGGGAGATTCCACAGGGATAATATGTACTGTTGGTCTTATTCCTTACGCCCTGAGGGCCGTCGGCCATCCTGACTGCGGGAATGCCGAGCCTGCGTATAGGGAGAATGTGAAAACCGTCCGAGGTAGAGTCACGTCCGGGATTTCTCGTTCCGTGAATGAGAGTGCACTTCTCTTCCAAGGTCATCTTGGAGACAAGTTCGGCGGCACGGGCCTTTGCCTGAGGGGTAATCTTGGGCTGTGCGAAAGAAACAACAGCTGCCGCAAATACGGCGATAATCGTAAAAATGCGCTTCATATAATTATTTATTTGGTTTTTCAAGTTGTTTGGCCTTGGCTATTGTGACCTGTTCCCCGTTGTTGAACGCCACGATGAATGCCGAACGGAATCCTGCCTTCTTCACGGCGTTTAGCTTGGAAAGGACATCCTTGTACGTACGGAAGACGCCTACGCTGTAGACTATAGCCCCAGCAGATGTATTTCGGCTGAAGACCGGGCTCAGGCCACGGAGCTTGGCGACCGTGGCCGGGCGCGATGCCGAGAAGAGCTGAATCTGATATACAAGGCCCTCCGGAAGGGTATTATCCTCGGCGAACCTGCCTTCCGGAAGCACCATGAAGGAATAATCGAAGTTCGATTTGGGCTTCTGCACTTTCATTTCAAGGGATTCTCCCATCTGACGGCGGGAGAAAGCGTATGCAGTACCGGCGCCCTTCACCTCGCGGTCGGCGAGAGCCTTGACTGCATCGGGGTCGATGACGGAGCCTGAAAGGATTATTTCCATCTCAAGATTCTGAAGCTTGGAAACTGCTAGGCCCAGAGAGGATTCCGCCTCCTGGTGCTTTGCCTCGATGGCTACGATTTTCTCGCGGAGCACATCCTTTTCGCTGTTGGACGCCGAAGCAAAACGGGCCCTGTACGAATCGGCCTCATAGGTCAGGTCTTCAAGGGTATCCCTAAGGGCCTGCACCTCCTTCATGTTGGCCACATATTCGCGAAGCTTCTCGTTCTCAGCCACTTCTACGGCCATGGCGCCGCGGTTGTCCACCCTTCCGGATGCATTGTCCGGCAGCAGGGCTGCAAGCTGGCGGATTTCGTCGCTCCCCTCCTCGAAAGAAGTGCGGACAGGCATGCTGTCGTATTCCAGCACGTACACATATACACTGTCGGGGCTGCAGTCGCGGTTGGAAGCGAAGATGGAATATTTGTCGTCAGGAGTATTTACAAACAGGAAATCATCGGCCGGAGAAGAATAGGGGAAGCCCATATTGACCGGAGTATCCCATTCACGAGTCTGCTCGTTCCATTGAGATGAATAGAGGTCGTATCCTCCGGCTCCGTACAGGCCCGACGAGGCAAAGAACAAGGTTTTGCCGTCAGATGACAGCATTGGATAAATCTCCGCGCCCGATGAAGTAAGCTGCTCTCCGAGCAGTTCGGGGGCTGACCATACCGAGTCGCGTTTTTCAATTTTGAGGAGATTCCTGATACCTTCGGCATCTGGCGCGCTGTAGATGAGCGACTCCTGCCCCTGAGGAATAAACGTAGCCTTGACTACCGGGCTCGGAATAGTGTCGAGGATATTCGGAATGGCCCTCCAGCTCTTTTCCGGCAGGGGATAATAGAGGAAAAATTCGTCGATGCTGAACTTCTCGCGGGCAATCACAACCGGCCTGCTGCAATACTCCAGCATGCTCATACCGTTGCGGCAAAGCATTATCTCATCTTCAACCGAAATAGTAGAATCGACCTTTGCCGCGGCCTCGCATACCGCCAGGGCCTGACTGAAACGGTACTCGCGCCGCAGATCTGCAGCCTTGGACAGACGTGCTGCCACTGCAGCCCTGAGTGTCACCTTGGCAGAATCCGGAGCTACGGCTGGCGTCTGTGCTACCGCAGACGCTCCGGCACACAAAGCCAACACCATCAAGGCATATTTCGCGACACTATTCATCAGTTTGCAAATTTACAATTTATGTTTTGCAAATACAAAAGATAAAAAATGCCGCGAAAATTACTGCTTATTGCCTCCATGAAGGAGTAGCAATCACATCTTCATTGATGCTTCTGAAAAGTTGCGCGTCGACCTTTTCAATGCGGTCATAGGTCATCAGTCCGTTAACCTCGACTTCCACGTCTGTGGTCTGCGTATATACCGCCGCAGCACACCCCGTGGAGATAAGGACCTTCAGCCGGTCGGCGTAAAGCTTATAACGCTCTATAACCTCTTCCGTGGACTTACACAGACCCGCATAGCCCCAGTTTTTTCCTTCGGGAAGCCATATGTGTCCTTTGAGCGGGTAGCCTATTCCGCCGTATTCGCCTATGACATTTACCATTGTCCTTTCAAAGACATTCAACTTCGGCTCCGGATAATGGTGAGCATCAAGTATATCTCCGGCAAAATGGAAATTGCCACCGGATGATTCATTAACGAGACGTGACGGATCCTTTTCTTTTGTAAACTTTACAACTTCTTTAGTATCAAACTGCCCCCAGGCCTCATTAAACGGGACCCATACCACTATACAGGGGAAACCTTTAAGATTATCTATAATTTCTCCCCACTCTTTATAGTAGTTCTGTTTCCAATAATACGGCACGTCGCAATCCGTCCCTCCAATGAATGAATCCTTTGCCCAGAAATTAGCCTGCGCAGCAGCGATATCCTTCGGGCGAATCGCATTGTTTTTCTTGTTATGGTCTGCTATACAAGGCATATCCTGCCATACCAGCACACCAAGCGCATCGCACCAGTAATACCAGCGAGCCGGTTCAACCTTGATATGCTTCCTAATCATATTGAAGCCCCACTCCTTGGTTTTCAAGATGTCAAATTTGAGGGCCTCGTCAGTAGGGGCAGTATAAAGGCCATCCGGCCACCAGCCCTGGTCAAGAGGACCGAACTGGAAAAGAATATCATTATTAAGACCGAGGCGCAAAGAGCCTTGAGGAACTCCCTTTCTGGCGTGGAATGTATCCTTGTCCATAATTACGGATATTTTCCTCATGGCGGTATATCCTTCGACTTTGTCTACCACCTTTCCTCCACGGACGACAGATATTTCCAAACCATAAAGGTATGGTTGCGTCGGCGACCAAAGCTTCATCTCGGGAACCTTCAAGACGACCTCTGACCCGTTCCCTTCAGCTAAAACTGCCCCTGATGGAACTTCGGCGCTATAGCCGATGCCACCTTCCCGCAGTTTTACATTAACCATATCGCCTGCTTTTAGCCCCTCTGTATCAATATTCACCTTTATGCAGGCGTTGTCTATGTCGGATTGAGCATAATAGGAGGTGATATGCGCTTCCGGGACGGCTTCCATCCATACGGTCTGCCAGATTCCCGTAACAGGCGTATACCATATACCCTGCGGGCGGTCACACTGCTTGCCGCGTGGCTGCCATGATTGATCAGAGGCGTCAGTGACTTTAATCTTCAAGTCCTGCGCTCCACTCTTTTTCACCAAAGAGGAAATATCCAAAGAGAATGGCGAATAACCACCTGTATGCATTCCGGCCTTCTGCCCGTTTACCCAAACCTCTGCCTGCCAGTCAGCTGCACCGAAATGCAGAATGAGCTTTTTGCCCTTCCATGCACGAGGCACCGTAAAAGACCTTGAATACCATAATGCATTATCAGGCCCAACGTGTTTTTGTACACCCGACAACGCAGACTCTACTGCAAACGGGACAAGTATCTTTCCGTCCGGGCTGCCATAGCCTTCGTCATTACCGCGAATCGCATAATCCCACTCGCCGTTCAGATTGCGCCATTCGGTACGCACCATCTGCGGACGGGGATATTCAGGAAGCGGGGCAAGAGGATTTACTTTATCCGCCCACTCCGTTCTAAGACCGGCATTTTTAGGAAGGGGACGAAGCCACTCGACAAGCTTCTCGGGATGGTCGGAAGAAACGTAATCTACTCCGTGGCGAACCGCCCAATCTGCGACCTCTTTATCGTTTACAAGCCATAGTGTCGTTTCAATCCCCAATGCTTTAGCTTCCGATATAACGGAAGGATTATTCATAAAGCCGTCAAGGTTATAGGATAAGCCCTTGTAGCCCTTCTCGGCTGCCCATGCCGCTGTCATTACGGGCGTACCGCTTTGTAGGTAAATCAATTTTGACGATGGGGAAAGACGATGGATTTCGTCCAGTGCCAGAGTGCTGAAAGAAGTATATCCCGGGCTTATGCCGGCAGCAGACGCCTCATCGAGAGTTTTCCGCGCCAGCAGAAGAGTCTTTTCGTCAGAAAGTTGTTTCTTTATCTCTATGACTAGTTGAGTGGCCGGGTGATTCTTCGTCTCGGCGAACCACTCACGCAGATCAGGCATCTGATGCCCTCCAGGAAGAACCACAGATCTGGCTTCTGCAAACGACAGAGTCCTGATGTCTTTGTCCGGTCCGGGAACAATCGGCCCATGAAATACAACGACCTCATTATCGGCTGTAAGCTGAACGTCAAATTCAACGACATCAACGCCAACGCTGTAGGCAAACCGAAGACTCTCAAGGGTATTCTCATAAGGACCATCAAACCGACACCCTCTGTGCCCGACTATCTTGGGCTGGGAGTATGCGATGGTAAATGATATTGCCAATAAAAGAGATATGACTATCTTTTTCATAGTTCTGATAGGATTTTATTCGCCTTTTCGTAGCCGTTTGCCGGAGCTTTCCAGCACGAAGCGAGGATTATCGTACCGATTAAGCCAAAGGCGATGGCTACGACAAAGACGGCATTCCAGCCAAAGTTAGGATTATCCACTAAATATCCAAAACCGATACCGGAAATAATCGTTGCCCCATAGCAGAAGATACCGCAAAAGCCGTTCGCGCTTCCTGATGCCCGTTTCGTTGCATATTGCGAACAGCTCACGCCAAGCAAGGCTTGAGGGCCGTAAATAAAGAACGCCGACGAGATTATTGCAGCTGCACTCCAAATCCAATGTGCCCCATCAGGGATAAGCCAGAATGCCGTAAAACAAAGTGTCGCGCCAAAGGTAAAGAGAGCACTCGTACGAAGCGTATGTGAGTGAAACAATTTATCTGTCATCCATCCGGCGACTATTGTACCCAGAACTCCTCCTATCAACTCCGAAGCAGCCACTATACTTGCCGCAAGGGCGATGTTAAATCCTTTGTATTGAGTCAGGAACGATGTGCCCCACTCCAAGATAGTAAAACGAATGACGTATACGCAAAAATCCGAAATTGAAATACCCCATATAAACGGGTTTCGGAAAACCATCCGGGAGATGAATTTCTTGAGGCGGCGGCCGGAAAGGGATTGAGATATGTGGTCTGAGCCCGAGCCGTCATCGTCATGTACATAAACGTCAGTCAAGCCAGAATTAGTCATCTTCTCATATTCCTCAACCGACGGAAGGCCGCATTCTTCAGGGCTGTCCTTCAAGGAAGTAAACATTATTACAGCCCCAAAGAAGGCGATCCCGGCCGGAACGATGAAGCAAAGATTCCATGCGCTGTATCCAAATCGCGAGAGCAACCATCCGCAAAGGGCTATTACGATTCCGGCGCCTATTGAATGGGATGCATTCCAGATACTTTGTTTAGTCGCCAGTTCCGAAGGCCGGAACCAATGGGCCATCATGGCCGCTATGGGCGGATAGGCCATCCCGTGTACATATCCGTTCAAAATCCAAAGCGAACCAATGAGATACACAAGCCCAAGCGTTGCCTTCCCCTCAGAATCCAACAATGACATAAAGCCATTGAATTTCGGCGAGAAGCAAATAAGCAAGCTGATGACACAGGATAGGGCAAGCCCGGCAGACATCAAAATCCTCTTGGAATAACGGTCTGCCAGTATGCCGTTAACCATTCGCGACAAACCATAGACTATTCCGTTCAGGGTTAAAAAAGTACCAAGTTGAACTTTGGAAAGGCCAAGTGTTGCCTCCATCGCCGGAATGGCCGCACTGAAATTCTTCCTGAGAAAATAGTAGCAGATATACCCCACCATAAGGATGATGAGGGTTTTCCACTGAAGCCGGACATATTTTGACTTTACCCTGGCGTCCATTTGCAATTACTTTGTATCGTCAAAGGTAAAAGATTCCCAAGGCAACTCGGCGTCCTTCCCGTTGTCGAGGACGGCCGCTGCGTGGCAAAGCATAGGGAAATCATCCAGATTGGCCTGACCCAGCTCCGCCTTTCTAGCCATGGCGTTATATACCCTGCGGGATACCACCAGACTTTCGAGCGTAACGCCCGCAAGAATATTCATAGCTTCCTGATAAGTTTTGCCTTCGCCAAGCAAGATGCCGACTTTGCGAGTGCGGCCGCCATATACGGTTACATACAAGTCGCCGATACCAATATTCTCGCAATCCCTGCTTGCCCCCTGCATTTCAAGAAGCAAACGCATCTCCTTCACTCCCTGATAAAACGCCGCCGCCTGCGAGTTGAAGTGCAGGCCGGCATCCTCGCCATGATGTCTGTTAACAAGTCCGATTGTCATTGCTATGGCAAGAGCGTATCCATTCTTGAGAGCAACGGCGCTTTCGAGGCCAACCACATCATTGGTGAGAGAAATGTGATAATAAGAAGTTTGCATAGCCTCTTTCATCATGCGAATCTGCGCTGAATCTTCTCCGCAGAAGGCCACTTCCGTCTGGTCGTGATATACAAGTTCATAACTTGTACATGGGCCTCCTATAGCATTGATTGTACGCTTAATTCCTCTCTTTGCCAATTCTCTCTGCCAATAATCCGGATAAGAAATCAAAGTCCCGTCATCCAGATTAATGAGGCCTTTGGTGACCGACAGCACGGGTATCTTAGGGTCAAGCTTAGCAAGCACCTCCTCAAGAAACCAGTCAACGCCGAATGATGACACACCGCCTATAATGAAATCAACATCCTTTATAGCCTCTTTCCACTGCTCGAATTGAAAATATTTAATCCCGGAGGGAAAAGGACGCTCAAACTTAAGATGTTTATTGCTTTTAAGGCATTCATCTATTATGTCCTTGTCAAGGGGCGTGCCCACAAGACGGACATCATGCCCGTTTTCACGCGCCGGGAAAGCCAGGGCCGAGCCCATCATTCCGGCTCCGATTATTGCAATCTTTCTCATATTAATCTTCGATAATCAGGTTTTCTTCCGGCCAGTCCTCCAGTCGGCTGTTGCCATCCAGGACATAGAATGCATATGTGATTATGTCCGTATACAGAGGCATATGGTCGGACGGATTTTCATCTTCACTTCTATAATTGCCCGGGAAGCCGCCCAAAATTACATCGGCGGCAGCTATGCGGCTATAAATACCTTCGCTCGCAAAAATGTAATCCAATCGCGAACGCCCGTGATACATAGAAGGCTTGTACGCCGTCCCGCCCTTATAGTAAATGACATCCTTCAATACATCCGCTATGACAGGGTATACCTCATAACACACAGAAGCCTCAGGTTCCTTATAGGTATAAGCGCTCCTGCTGCCATAAGGACTGACAGCTGTTTTCTCTAAAGGTGAATAGGCATTAAAGTCTCCGCAGAATATCCAGTTCTTGCGCTCAGCGTAACTTGGATTGTCGATTGTCTGGTCAATTATATATTCCAATTCGGTTTTCCTCAGAGCTCCGTATTTTGCATACTCTTCCGGCTCCAAGACTCCAGATTCATCATCGTCCCTCGTAGGCCTCAGATGAAGGCCGACAATATCATAGCCGTCAATTCTGATGTGCACCGCCCCGTGAACAACTTTGCCGGTAGTGGTAATTGTCTGTACAATCGTCCTTGGCCTTGAAGATGTTATAACTATAGGGAAAGAGTCTTTCTTAACCTTTGCGGAATAGGGATGCCCCCACCTTAGGGATTGATCTTCCAAATCACCCGCTTCACATAGAACCAGCACATCCGGGGATACAGAATTCACCCAGGCTACAAAATTATCATAGTTATTTTCGCTGTCGCGTGTCATTCCTTCGAACACATTGTAGCACACCACGCGGAACTTGTCGTCGACTTGCACTGCAATTGGTGTTACCTTGCGAAAATCACAGCGAGCTACGCTAGTAGTCTTACTCTTTGTTTTAGATAAGAATTCTCCTCCGGAGACGTCGTGCAATGAGATAGTATATGCCGGGAGAGTCCCCGCGACAACGGGGATATGGAAGACCCTGTTCCCGGCCGAGGGCGTGAATGTATACGTGAAGTCATTCCTTCCCATGACGGCGCCCGCGGAGGAAGTAAACTTGAACGACGCCACAGATGCCGGCATCCCCTTTATGGTAAACTGCATGATTGCTCCTACGTGCATAAAGGACAGGCTTTCTCCTACGGCAGTTGCCTTCATGATGGCAGGCACATAATCGCCGGCCGTCCAGGTAACCGCCTCGGGAAGAGTTAACACCAACTCTCCTGCGGAAGAGCTCCATGCGCCATCCCACCAAGGATAAGCTGCCTTGCCGGCGAAAGTCCTTCCAGCTGGCAGATCTCCGCTGAACACTGCATTTCTTGTTCCGGCTCCGCTTTCGAGCGAAAGGGATGTTACGCTGCCATCATCGAGGAGGACAGCTATTTTATCCCCCGACTGCCAGGTTATAACGCCCGAATCATCCACTCCGGCTTTCAAGCCTTCCATAGAAGCGCGCAGGTGAATAGTATTTCTCTCCGGAACAACAGGCTCCGGTTTATCAGAACTGCTCTTACTGCAAGATATAGCGAGGAAGAGCATAAGAATATATGAGAGCTTAGTCATCCCAGTCATCGTTTATTACATTCATAGTTTCCGCGGAACCGCCTGCAAGCAAATTGCAACACAGTTCGCAATTTACCAGAATTACATCTGGTTCTTCATATTCTTTCATAGTCTATAACTACAGTTTGCGATACATATCTTCCATCTTTTATATTTGCCAGCATCTCTATTTCACCCCCTCGGCCTTGATTCATAATCAATCCGATTCTCATACCTTCGAATGACGTAAGCATGGCAATATCCCCCGAGCTGTCGCCGGCGACCATGGCTGGCTCCCTGTTATCGTGCAAAGGGGCGATGTATGTGTTAATACAGGCTACTTTGCCTTCCAAAAAGGGCTGCTCATAGGCTTCTTCATATCTTGTTTCGCAGAACCTCACGCCATATACCTCATCGGGACGAAACCCGAGTCCGTTTGCCGGTGTGCAGGCGAGTGCTTCTACAAGCCATTCCGGAGAGGCAGAACAGATGTACGGAGTTATCCCGGCCCTGCGGAGAGAAGCCATCAGGTTTTTCATATCCTGCGATATGACAATACCCTTTTCCGCCACGCCCTTGAAGCGGCCGTCCGGAGAGACCCATTCCTCATTCCAAGCCCTTCCTTGGGAAAGCCAGTACTCCAGGCTCTTTACAGCTACTTCTTTCGGAAGGCCGTAGAACAGCATCGGCTCCCACAGACAAAGCACATCATAATCATAATTGCGTCCGATGGCTTTATAGAATGCAAGGAATCCTGCCCTGAAATCCAAATACTCGCTTTCTGAATGAATGTCGTCAAGAGTCTTCCCTCCCGACAACAATTCTTTCAGATGCACGTATTGCCCGTAGAGATGACTGCCCATCTGTTCGGCAGTCAAGCCTAAATCGTCAAGGATAAAATCCGTCCTCGGAAGGCCGCATAGAAACTTATAATCTACCGCCTCCGCAAACTCGAGATTCTCTATCTGATATACCATCAGGGTATGCGTAACATCGTGTAGAATAGCAGTATTGTCGCAGTCAAAAACGGCATATCCTCCCTTTAAAGAGCCGTCGCTTAACAATTTGCTCAAGGCGTTATATGGCTCTTCTTCCCAATTTCCCCGCTCCAGAGCTGGAGCGCAGGAAATTAGAACAGATAAAATAAAATATGCCAGCAGTTGCTTCATTATTCAAATACTTCATCGATCGGACGGCATGTCCAGTGCTTAATAGGCTCGACTCCGAGGAGTTTTGCCAGAGTTGCTGTAACGTCCATTTCTACAGAAGGGGCTTCAATATGATGTCCTTTACGGATACCTTTACCCCAAATGAAAAACGGCGTCTGCAGCGTCTCGTCAACATATTCCGTGGAGTGATGCCTGCCGTGTCCGCCATGATCGGAAGTCATGATAAAAACTGTATCATCTTCGATCCCGGCCTCGCAGACAGCATCGTTCAGCAACTTGACAATGTCGTCGAAGTGTTCGGAATACGACAGGTATTCTTCCGACTCCCAGCCATACTTATGGCCGGTTGCATCAAGACTTCCGAAGTAAATGAAAGAAAATTTTGGCTGGTTGGTTTTCAGGTAGTCAGCAGCCCATTTTGCTTCTTCCCAATCACCCTCTTCGGTTTGAGGGAATTGGATACAAGTGGTGACCGCCGTTGAGTCAATAAGCGAGCGGATTACATCCCACTGGAAAGTTACGAGGATGTCGCTCTCCGGATGAGCATTACGTTCCAACCGAAAAATCGTAGGGACCTCACCGCGCTCATCGGTCCAAGCCGGAGTAATATCCGGGCGACGAGAATCCCATCGCACGTATCCGTGATATTCGGGTGATACTCCAGAGAATATAGACATCCAGTTTATTGCACTGGCTGTCGGAAAGACGCAGCGTTTATCCAGAGTCCAGGAGGCTTCGTTCATCAGACTTCTGATATATGGATATCCACCCTTGGAAAAACTCACTGCAGACCATCCGTCAACACCGATGAAAACCACATGTTTCGGACATTCGTACTTGTTGTTTGCGCACGAAATGGCCAAAAATGCCACAACAATCGAATATAATACTTTCTTCATTGTCTATTCCTCACTTTTTGCCAGATTTTTCAGCATAGGGTAATCCTGAGATAAATCCCATATCTCCTCATTCCAGCCGATTTCCTGTGCTTTCGCGGCACAGGTAACATTTGCAGCGGTACGCTTCCCGTCGTAACGGGTATTCCCTGGTGAAGAGGTCCTGTCGGCGTCATCACCGGGAGTACGTGAATATCCGACCGTATAGTCCAGATCGTTCCTGTACCAGCAGTTTTGCAAAGAAGTTGCTGCGGTTGAAGAGCCACTGTGAACACGACCTATTATAACTCCGTCTGTCTTGGTGGTGTTGACTGCGGAAAAATCTATTTTCTCGTTCCAGGCCAGACAGCCGGACACATTCCACGTCTGTGTTGTTTTATCGGCGCCTCCGATAAGACCGCCCTGTGCATTACTGCCATTTGTGCCCACCTTGACACTCATTGATGAATAACAATTGGTCATTGTCAGCGAGCCTTTATCCATAACATAGCCAAGGATACCGGCACTGAAGCCACCTGCCGTTGCGGTGATGCTTCCAGAAGAATAACAGTTGTTTAAAGTGAGGTTCCTGCTGGAGTTTACCGCACCCACGATGCCGCCATCCTGTGTCCCTTTCGCGGAAATGCTTCCAGAGAAAGCAGATTCTGATATTTCGATATCTCCCCACCATGTAGTAGCAACAATACCACCCGTGCCCTTATCTCCGCTCAGAGTCGCTTCGACTAGACACTTACTGACGGAGCACCTGCCCATAATGCCACCGATTCCGCCGAGATAGCCGTAATCTCCCGTCCTATTGGAAGAGAAGGTCCCTGATGTATTGCAAAGGGAAATAGAGCACGTTGCAGCCTTGCTGCGACCTACAATTCCTCCGATTTGGGCTTTTGCGGCAAGCGTTGCGGAAACACGGCAAGAACTGACGGTCATTCCGCCGCCATCTTCGTTGTTTCCTACAATTCCGCCAACATTGTTGCCGGTACTTGTAATGGAGCCGGAAACGGAACATCCTGTGATTGATGATGCGGCATCAAGAATCTCGCCGGCAATACCGCCGATAGCTCCTTGCGACGAAATAACAAGGCCGGAAAGGGAGCAATTCTCTATCGTACCGTTTGTCAGCGCGCCTACCAGACCGCCTACGGCAGAGGTGGTCCCCGTAACATTCAATCCATCTACCGTCACATCGTGGATATACGCAGGGATATCCGTTCCTCCTGCCCTGTAGGCAAGAAGGCCGCCGCGTGAAGCGCTGCTCGGGTTGGTTATAATGATGGCGTCTTTGAATGTCACATTGTAGACTTCTCCTTTCAGCGCTCCAAAGAACGAGGCGCTCCAATTGGTCATTGAGAAATTACGGATAGTATAACCGGCACCATCAAAATCAATCGGGAAGGCGTTATTTATGCTGTTGTTCTTGTACAGCCAATCCACTCCGTCCATATCAATGTCGTCGACAAGTTTGAAGAAAAGCTTGCTTGCGCCGGCATTATCCACAATCAGGTCATTCATGTTCTGAAGGTGCGTCAGGGTTTTAATCTGATACGGGTCGTCTTTTGTACCGGAGCCGCCCCAGAACAAAGGTTCCTGCAGGTCATCAGCGTCGAGATACAGCGCAGCAACGCATCCTCCTCCGAGCACAAGCCCACCCTCACTTACTGTTTTCTCAATGGCTTCCGACTGGCTGTCGGGGCCGTTAAGAGTTATGGTATAAACCGCTCCCTCGGGAAGTTCAATTTCGCAAGGAGGGAACATGGCATACGCCACGATATCACGGCTTTCTGCTGTTATTCCAAGCTCTTCGAGACTGATAGAAATCGATGTAGTCTTTTCGCCGTCAGGATCATTCGTTACCGGGATGACAGCGTCGGGCAAAGAAAGAACTATGCTTTCGAGAGTCGGGAAACGCTCGGGCAATTTGAACGAAAACTTGATAACTCCGTTCTGCTCAAATGTCTGCCCGTCCCTGTCGGCAAAGACAAGCGAGGAATAACGTTTAAGGCCCGACAACTTCGCATTCCAGAAGAGATGCTCAGTAGAGCCGTTACCGACCTGAACCTGTCCTTCATAGCCGATGGAGTTCCAGTCTTCCTCGGACCCGACAGTACCCGGGTAGAGAACTGTAAATGACTCCCCGCTTACGGAAGGTCCCGAGAATCCGGCTTTTGAAGAAGTCATTCCGTCTTCTACAATTGAGAATACTTCTCCGGCATTCCCGGCCTGACCAATTATACGAAGACAATCTCCGGCTTCCCACGCAAGCGCAAGTCCCGGAGTGTCCGAGGCCGTTATGGATACCTTAGTGCCGACAGACGACGGTATTTCAGCCGCTATCAACGTTGGTGCGGATGTGTCATCAATTGCAGGGAGCCCGGGCTCTTCCTGTTCCTGTGATTCTTCTTCGTCGGGTTCATTAACCTTTGGAAGGCTTTTCTCACAGGAAATCATGGCTGCAGCAACGGCCGCGATTAACCAAAATGATTTTCTTGTCATACGCATACAAAAAAGCGATAAACATCTCATACTGTTTACCGCTTTAAGTATTTCGTTTTTGCCTGTGCCAGCAAAGCTTCCCTTGATAGAATTATTTTGATCCTAACACTGTCTTTCGAAGATCTACGATTTCTTTATTTGATATATTCTCTCGATCTGACTTGTCGTAGACTGTCATTAATGTGACTTCTCTGTTGTCATCGTTAACCGCATAGTTAAACGTGATAACACGCGCGCCCCCACTCTTACCTTTATTTTTAGACTTGATAGACATTCGAACCTTCCGAATGCCGCCACCTAAATCAACACCCGCCAGTGGATTCTCTTTGATCTCTTCGACAAATGTTTTTAGATCTTCGGGGAAAGAAGGATATTTCCCGGCAAGGCGCTTGGCCTGTTTCAAAAATTCCGGCAGATAAGTAATGGTGACCATGAGCTAGACCGAACCTATTTCTTCAAATAATTTATCAATTGTCGGAAGCGACCTGTTGCTTGACTGCGCCGATTTGAGTTCGCGAAAACTTACCTCAATGCTTTTCAAGGTTCTCGCTTTTTCACCGGTCGCAGAGGTTGAAGAATAAGTCCACCCCATTTTTTTGGAAAGTTTCCTAAAAAATGGCATGTCACTTTGTGGAATACTAACATTAACTCTATTAGTCATATACTTTCTTCTTTTTTGCAAAAATATATCATTTCTGCAAAAAAACAAAGCGGCAAACAGTATGTCAAAGAACTAATTAATGGCCAGGGGGTGTATGTGCCCCCTGACCGGGGAATCGTATTATTCTACTACGTTCTTAAGTGTAGGATAGCCGTCGGCGTTATCCAACTTCCACTTGGTGGAATCCCAGCCAAGGGCGATAGCCCTATCCTGACAGGTAACTCCAGAATCGTCACGGATACCATCAAATCGACCGGTACCGCCCGTAGTGTTGGACGTCTCACTGCCGGGAGTTCTACCGTTCTTATGGGAATAACTCAAGTCGTTGCGGTAATAGCAGTTAGTAAACGAGGTGGTACCTGAAGTTTGGGCAGCGCTGTGCATCTTGCCAATGATAACACCGTCGGTGGAATTATTGTTCTTTGGATAAGCGATGGAACTGTGCCAGCCCAGTAAACCGGAAACATTCCACGTGCAGGTGCTTACTCCCGCGCCTCCGATGAATCCACCTACTGCATTTCCAGAATCGCCAGAATAAATTTGTAGAGAAGCATAGCAATTTGTTGCCTTGAAGATGATACCCGCGTTAATATAACCAGCCATACCACCAAAAAATCCCTGCCAGTTATTAATGAGACCTGCAATGTAGCAATTCTCAATAGTGGTTTGCTTTGTTACAACACCAATCAGACCACCAGCCTGGGAGAACGAGTATACCGCGCCGGCAAAATAAGATTCGGTGATAGTTGTATTATTAGTCGTACCACCGACAAAGCCTCCTACTCCTTTGGAGCGGTTAGACTTGTAAGTTACGTCAGTCGTGGAATAACACTTGGTTATAGTGCCATTCATATTACCAGCTATACCGCCAAGATAATTGACATCATTATTTGCAGCATTACCCTTGACCTCTCCTCCAACGGTCTTGCAAGAAGTGATGGTGATTGCACCGCCAGCCTCACCGACAATACCGCCGAGAATCTTCGGACCAAGAATTGAAGTGGCGCTTACAGAGCAGTTGGTAATCGATGTGCCGCCATTGTGGTTACGGCCAAGGATACCTCCAGTAGGACCATCTGCACCACCATTAATCGTTGCGCCTGATACCGTATTGTTTGTGAACGTTCCTGCGGCACCGGTATTGGCCCCAGAAATGCCTCCAACGCGATTCGATCCGGTAATGGAACCGGAAGAGTATGTACAATGATCTATGGTACCACCTTTATTACGTCCCGTAATGCCTCCTACACCACCGACACCGTTAATGTCTGCTGTTACATCACAATATTCAACCAACGCAGATGTACTACGGGTAAATCCGGCAATACCACCAGCGAGAGAAAGCGTCAGACCATCCACGTCATTATCTTTAGTGGCTGTAACGGAACCGGCAACCGTACAATTGGAGATAGTAGGTGCTGCTTCATATACATAACCAAGTACGCCACCAGCGCCAGTTTGAGCAGAGACAGTTGCATCTACATCACAATAACTGATTGAAACCGCCTTACTACTGCGTCCGAGAACACCAGCAGCATAGTAACCGGTGGTTGCAATATTGCCATCAACAGTGGCTTTATTAATTGTCACGTTGCCATCCATAATATTACCAACGACACCACCCACATATCCCTGGGCCTGATTGATGGTAAGGCTTGAAACCGTTGTCGGGTTGGAGGCGTCGCCAACATTGACAGAGACTGCAGGGTCCCCTGTAGCCTCAATAAGACCGATCAGACCACCGGCCCCCTGTTTGCTGTCGGCCTGCGAATCACGGAAAGAAACAGTCATACTGCTGCTCGTATTGCCCTTGATATTTACAGGACCGGTAGTGCAGGCCACCTTGCCGATGAGGCCGCCAGCACAGTAACGGGCAGCAATTGTTGCGTCAGCAACTGAGCAACCTGTCACTGAAGAAGCTCCTTCGCGAAGACGACCGATAAGACCACCAACATTCTGGGCATCTTTCCCGTTGAGATCAATGTCGCAGCCATTCAGATCGCAGTTGGAGATAGTAGAATTTATAGCATATCCTATGAGGCCACCGACGCCAGTAGTCTCCCCTGGCGAGTTGTTAATAATTATATCCACATTAGTAGCATCCACATTAGTTACGGTAAGGCCATTCGCAATACCGCAAAGAACACCAGCAGAGCCATTGCTGCCTCCCTGTTGGATGGTAGCTGAGCTAAAAGCAAGATCCTTTACTTCGCCGGAAATTTCGCCAAAGAAGGAGGACAGGCCCATTTCGTTAGAAGCAATAGAGAAGTTGCTGATAGTGTGGTCATTACCATCAAAGTAGAGAGTATAAGGCGTATGGGGGCTAGCTTGATTGACCTGGTCCCAAACTGCGTCTTCGAGATCAATGTCGTTGGCCATCTGGAAGTAGAGGCCGGCTGTGGGGTTGGCATCCATCACGGTCTTGACATTGCGAAGGTTGTTGACCGTCTTGATAATATACGGGTCTGATGATGTGCCGCTACCACCCCAGAAGAGAGGTTCGTCCCAGTTGTTCTTGTTAAGGGTAACAGTCGTGACTTTTCCGCCGGCGATTGTAAATCCGCCCTCGCCGACAGTCTTGACTTTGGTCCAGGGATTATCCTGGTCACCCCACACCTCGATGGTAAGTTCTGCACCGGCAGGGAGAACTGTCTGCTGCCAGGAGACCATCATAAATGCAGTCAAAACTTTATCTTCGCCAAGGGTGATACCGTCAGAAACACCAGTCTTAAGAGTAAGTTTGAGCTCGTCTGTGAGAACATCGCTTGCGTTAGTAGCATAGAAAATGGCTGAAGGAGCCTTAAGTGCTACAGAATAAACTTTCGTAAATTCTGTCGGGAGCTGAAGACGGAACTTAAGGGCGCCGTTCTGTACAAGGTTGGCATTGTCATAGAACTTAAGCGTGCTGTAATCTGCCACTCCTGCAATCTTGGCATTCCACTCAAGATGAGAGGTGCCCGCATTGCCATCCTGAATCTGTGCGGCATAACTGCGTGCATTAATCTTTTCAACGGTATCATAAACATCACCGGGATAGAGGATTGTGAAGGTGTCACCTAATACGGGATTCCCGGAAAATGTAGCCGTTACTTCGCCGGCACCGCTGGCAAGAGTAAACTGCTCGGTAGTAGTACCAATAACAGTGAGTTTGTCGCCTTCTTCCCAGCTGAGGGCAAGACCATTGCCTACTCCCGCATCGTCGAGGGCGACTTTGGTAAACTCGTCCGGAATGGAAGCGTTGATAACCGAAGGATTAACAACCTCTTCTCCGGGAACGGGTTTTTCTTCTGATACTTTTTCTTCCTTGGCACATGCCGCTGCAAGACCAAGAGTAATTGCTGCCATTAACGCAGCGCGGATAATAACATTTTTCTTCATAATTGGCATACGTTAAAGGTTAAACAAATTCTTCTTCGAACAAATCGTCTTCATCCAAATTATGGGGCAAATTCCCACTTTGGCAGAAGGACAGTTCTGTCCACACGACCAGATAAAGAGTCTCTGGTGTTGAGTACTTTTGTTTTCTGTTCATAATTATTTGGTTTTTGTATTAGATAATATCCAGTCAATGTATATGGGCATATGGTCCGAGCCGCCGCGCATGCCTTCGTGCTCGTCCATTATCAGTTTCCAGTATTTTACTTTCGTGCTACCGGAGGTAACATAAATATGATCAAGCTGGTAGCCGTTTTTTGCAACCGCAGAGGCATAGCGGCGCATTGAAGAATACTCTGCGTTTTCAGCTTTCGCCGCCTTCTTCTTAGCATCGACCATAAAGCCGCAGTTCTCTATCCAGTCAAGCGCAGGGTTCCCGTCCGAACAGTTGAAATCGCCCGTACAGAACGACGGATACTCGCCGGCGATCTCGCGAATTTTATTCAATAGCAAGCGTGAGCTTAGCAGCATTGCCTCGTTACTGAGGAAATCGTAATGGGAGTTGAAATGATAGAATATCTTTCCGGTCTCTTTGTCGCGGAATTTAGCCCAGATGCAAAGGCGCGAACTTCCTCCGCCAAATCCATTTTTCTGACCGGGATTCTCTGTATACCAGAAGATACCGTCGTCAAGTTTTTCCACTCTGGATCGCTTCCAGAAAATCGAATTCGAGAAATCTGGCTTTTCGAGGTTTGTTGAGGCAAAAAAGGACTCATACCGGTCTCCGAGAAGCGCCTTGAGGTCGTTGTATTCCGGTTTGAAGGGCTCTTGAACACCCATTACATCAAAGTCATACTCCCTTACGACCCAATTGACATAAGGCAACCTGTCTTCCCAGGAAGGACGTTTGGGGTCGTCGTGCTTATATTCAATGTTAAATGTTGCCACCCGAATTGGCTTTGCCGCCCAATCGCCCATCGGTGAAGTGAGTTTCTTTTGCCATTGTTCGTACTCTGCCCGAGCTTCTTTATTCTTATCGACTATGGTCCTGACAACACTCGCATTCTTCACCGCATCCTGCATGCTGAGCCCGATTTCAACTTCAGAGGTTACCGAGAATTTGATTTCTGCAGCGCTACCATTTTCGGGAGCATAGGCCCAAGAAATATATATACTTCCGTTGCCGGGGGAGCAAACGACAGGTTTAACGGCATCCATTCTTCCATCGAGCCGCATTCCTCCATACCACGAGGCGCCTTCGTCGTCGGACAGATACACATAAAGTCCGTCAGGCAAATAACACAACCTCTGGTCCAGTCGGCCATTCTTCACCAAAAGCCACTTGCCGTTCGGAAGAAGGGTAAGAGAATAATCTTGGAATGGAGTATAAAAGAACGGTTTGGGTTCGCTCCAGCTTTGGCCAAAGTCGGATGATATGCTTACGGATGCCCATTCATAACCGTGAGCTTGTGTCAGCAGGGCGATTCTGCCATTTTTCAGAGGGAGAAGAACAGGGCGGTTCATACCGTCGTCAACCTTCTGATTTATTGCGATTCCCCTGCCGAACGGCATCCAAGTCTTTCCTTTATCCATCGATGCTTCTACGCCCGTCGTCGTACTGTCTTTTTGGAAAGGGCGGAGCATCATGCCGCTGCGAAGGGTGATAGGATGAAGACGCCTCAACTCGACACTCTCGCTCGAAACGGCAGCTGAAGACCATGTTTCTCCGCCGTCCGGACTGCTGATTGTAAAAATCCCACCCTTATATTCGTATGAGAGCACAAAGCTTCCGTCCGAAGTTCCGGACAGGGAAAGAGGTGAGAGATATCCTGGAACAGCAGCGGCTATACCTTGATTAATACTCCAAAGAGCGAACAATATGAGAATCAGTTTCTTCATCTGTATCGGATTGCGATGGTGCCGAATTCTATAAATGTCCAGTTGTTATGATTGGGCCGTATGCTCCAGTTGGCCGAGCCCTCGAGAGCCAGAGTATAGGATTGCCTGCTAATTGGGCAAATTCTCACATAAACGGTCTTCTGCCCGAAAAGAGACTTTGGCAGCTTGACCTGATGGGCCGTAAATCCGAGCCCGCATTCCTGTGAAGTGACATAGTGCACGCCGTCGATATCTTTCTCCCACCAAGGAAGCGGACGAAGTACAATGGGCGGAATGTCAAGAAGGGCGAAAGTGCGGTTATCGGTCGAAACTTCAACTCCCCAATATACGGGGCACATTCTGGTATTATACGCATTGTTGTCGCCGGCAGCGAAATTGAAATCAAGCAGAAGGCTCTCGCCCGAGATATCCTCTGTTGAGAACTGTATCATCACTGCATTACCGCAGTCATCGGCCCAGTTCCACCAGTTCTTTGCCATCGTCCTTACTTGCATCGAGCCCTTCAGCACCTGGCCGCGATGGCCTCTGGAATATCCTTTGTCCGGCTCGACAACGGGATTGTTCAGATCCCTGCCTCTATATGTTGAAGCTTCAAAGTCTGTCCATACATAACCACGCCCTTCATCCGGCAACACTTTCTGTCGCTTGATATAGTGCATGCTGCCCTCGGCAGTATTGAACTCATCGACATTGTCGTTCCAGTTCCATTCGCATATGGTGGTGAACGACGATTTGCCGTTCCATTCCATATCAAAACCCTCCTCCTCAAGAACGCGGATTTGAGGAGCGGAGACTTTCCCGTAGCGGACAAGGTCTGATTTAACCAGTATTCCTGATACGTTCCCAACTCCCTGAGGGACGCCCTTGCCGGTGCGCCGCCAAGGCACGCGAGAATTGAAAACCGCATAGAAGGACGCACCCGAAGCATCAGTCATCAGAGTTTGCCAGGTACCCATCATACCGGCATAAGACTCAAGGATGTCGCAATATGAGCCATCCTTGAATACGAATTCACTCTCAGGGATTGTCACCCAGGTATAGAGGTCGTCATCAGATATTTCCTTAACGCGGCGTATCCTTGTAGGCACATCGGTTTTTACCCCCGGCTCGACCGACAGTACGGCTCCGTTGGGAATGTCGCGAATCACCCGTCCATTATCCTCGATGGTGGCCTCTGATATGTCTATCTTTACGTGGGAATAGCGATCCAACTTTCTGGCCTCAGGATCAAGATGTTGGAATACAAGCTTCACACCTCTGTATGAATCCCCCGTCTTAACCTCCAGGTATGCCGTACGGTTATTCTGAGTCGCAGATGCTGACCTGTAATTGGATTGAACGGCATCATCGAGATTAGGATTTGCCGGAGAGGATATGACTATTCCCTCGAGAATCTGTGATTTCTCGACTTCGGATCCGCCCGCGAAAATAGCAGCAAATGTCAGTATGACACTCGTTAATATCATTTATTGTATCTTATGGCAACGTAGTTTATTGCATTATTGGCCTTGGATGTCGAACCTGCGGTACCGTTGACAAAATCAGTGTCGCAATAACCAAGAGTGGTATTTCCCTTCCTGTCGGCCGGAGTAAGCCTGATATAAACATTTTCTTTTCCGAGCATCTGGGTAGGGAGAGTAATATTGATTGGCTTATAACCTGCACTTTGCCAAGGCTGAGTAATGGACCACAGAACAATATCCGGCACGGAATACGTGGCTATCTCCTGCCAGGTAGCATCTTTGCCGTTGTTTTCGGCCCACATGACTTTCCAGTTCACAGGGCTCTTGCCTTCCTGAGAAGCATTTAACGTCGATATCTGAAGAGAAAGCACATCAGAAGAAATGCCTTCTGTTGAGAAATGCAGTTCCCAGGCATAGAAATCTCCCGAGCTGTTTACCCACATTTCTTTCATCCAGGCCATCGGCCAGCCCGAATTTGCGAGCAACTGCCCCTTTTCTACGCTTCCGGTATAAGCAGATGCGTAATCAGAGCCGTCCTCCAGAATAACCCCGAAACCATTTTCGTTGGTACAGCCGCTGAAAACAGGGCCAAGATAACTCTGATCGTAAACCGGATAGCAAAGAGTGTTGTAAGTGGTATTATAAGAAGAAGTGTAAGTATGAGTCATTGTACCCTTCCCGGCTGTTGCGCTCCAACTGCGGTCGGCATTGCCCTGACGCAAGTATCTCCATTCGCAGATAAGGGCGGAGAAATTATCATCAAATGAATCGGCAAAATCAATATCTTCCCACTTCTGATGCCTCAACTGAAGCCTTCCAACGTCCTGGAAGCTCTCATATGATTCGCTTACTACTATTCCGCTGACGCTGCCTCTGCCATCGCCTATCCTCCTGCCGTCGCGACGATACGGGCAGGAAGTATTTGTATAAACGTACATTGAGTTACCTTCAATGTCACGGATAAGAGAAGCGAACTTCGTTACCCTGTCTGTCTTATAGATGGAGGTGTATCCTTCATTGAGCGGAGTCAGTCCACCCTTGCGCACAGGGAATTCGCAGTCCTTGATTGTTACTCTGGTGTAAATATCCGAATCCTTGAGATTTGCGATATAAAGGACCTTCGACGGGATTGCAGCCTCTCCGACAACGGAGGAAGATGCAACCATTGAAGAACGAATATTTGAGATTACGTATCTGTCGGGCTTTGGCAACTTGCGGATTTGCGCCCCGGAAAGGAGCAGTGTTATTTTGCTGTACGGCTCGAAGACATTATCCTGCTCGCTGACAGTTTCAAGAAGGAATCCATACTTGCCGTCAATGCTTTCAAAGATTGCACTTCTGTCGGTGACGGTATAATCAATGGAAGTAGACGTCCTTTGGGTATTTTCCGTTACGTTTTTGGAAGCATTGTCGCTTACGATGTAGCCCTCAAGGAAGTAGTTGTCGTTTATGACGGAGGGATCTTCAGTGGCAAGGCTCCGTATCAATTCGAAGGTTGCAGGTTTACCCACAAGATTGCCCGACGCGGCGCTTGTGGCCTGTGTAAGATTGATGTCGCGGTGCATCTTCTGCGCCCATCCGTTAGTCCAAGAGAGGGTTAAAACCGCACTGCGGACATTATCCGGAGACATATTGTCGTCTGTCCTAATCTTTATGACGTCCTCCAACACGCTGCACGCCTTGACCCAGGAGCCGCCTTCGGCGTCAAGATACCTTACGGTTGCTTTGACTGATGATGGCTTCAGCGATACTTCTGCCGGAATTTCAGTGTCGCCCATATTGTTATAGACGATAACACTCGTGGCGGCTACTTTGAGCGTGTCAACAAAGCCGTCCTGGCGCAGGATAACAGTATCTTTTCTTGAAACTGATGAAGCGCTGAACAGCACCCTGGTATATCTACGCATACCATTGTTGGCCTGAACCTTGATTTTCAGCGTGCCGTCTGAGGAGAATCTTGTAGCACTAAGTTCAGCCCACGGAGCCTCATCAAGCAAAGAAATGGTTCCGGAAAGATTTGCATAGTATGGAATCTCGACCTCTCCGCCGTCAGAGGAAGATAGAACTATCTTCGGGACGGCACCAAGATCAACGGCTTTGACCAGATCTTTGTCGTCATAGTTACACGCCGAGATGGCCAGGACCAGCAAGGGAATTAATATCTTTTTCATAGGCATATCAATTATAAAGGACGGTTAATTCGCCAAAGCGGACCATCGTATAATTTGGTGAGGTATACTTCTTTATGGTTCCTCCTTCCGGAGTTAGATAATCATTGTCGAGGGAAACGTTGGAGGCTGCTCGGATTCTAATCCACACGCTATTTTGTCCAAGCAGTGACACCGGTAGCGCAGTTACGTACTGATGGAGACCGGGGACGGAGAACCCACCTACGACCGCCGCAGACCAGGTTACCACCGGATGCATGGCATAAATGTGGTCAATAGCCGTAAAGTTGCTGCCATCGGTGGAATACTCGACACGATACTGTGTAGGACCTTGGATATCATCCGTAGCTCCGCGAGAAGAACCTTGAGCTGCGCTCCAGACGAGAAGCATTGAATTACCCGACAAACCGGCGGTAGAGAAGTTCAGGCAGAACCAGGGAGCCGCAGACATATCGTCAATGTTGTCAGAGGCCCAGAAATAACCGCCGGTCTTCACGAATCCGAGCGCGGCATTCTTGACTTGGCCTTTATAGCGGCCGGAATATCCCGGACTTTCGAAATAGTTCGTGAGGTCGTTGAAATTAATGCTCGTCTGGACTGATCCGACATTGTACGTAATTGTTCCGTCAGTCTTTAAGCCAGAGGCTATTGCTGCATCGCCGTAAAGGGTGCTGTCGCCCCAACTGCCGTACCATGAGAATATAACTTTTGAGAAAGGCTCACCTACGGGTTCTATATCAGCCTCTGCCATCGGACGGAGCTGATATCTTCCAAGGTATCCATTCCTTGCCCACCTTGATATATCGGTATGTACAAGGATTCCTGTTACATTACATGTTCCCTGCGGGACTCCATTGCCATAACGGCGCCAGGTTACATTGTTATTAATCAGCAGGTTTATTTCTTTCCCGGCGGCATCAAACATACTGCAAGGCGTAGTATCAAAAATCTGCGGAGAGGAATTGGACCCTGATTCATTAGTTTTGCTTCCCGCGGGATTAAGAGCACTTACAGGAGCCGAATAACCGTCGTGGCAATTGGTGTAAGCCCCGTGCTTGAAGCTCATTTCCAGACCGGTAATCTTAACCAGAGTATAAATATCAGAATCATTTAATTCTGAAATGGTGAGTTCCCTTGGCGCGAGCTCCGCCTGTCCGTCAACTGAAAGACTTCCGGCGGTTACTCCTTCTATGGTATAACGTTCAGGGTCGGACTCTTTCTTGATTGTAACTCCGTGAAGATCGAGTGTCAGCTTGTCTCCCTTGCGAAGAGTATTATCTTCCTTGGACACAAAGACCAGACGGAATCCTGACTTGCCATCGGCGCTTTGAATGTAAGCTGTTTTAGCATTAAGGTCTTTGTCGAGTGAAGAGGGGCTGAGGTTGGTAGCAGTCTCCATATTAGGAGATTCATTGTCTGATATTATAACTCCCTCAATAGCTCCTTCCTCTGTAAAGATATAGCTGCCACTCTGGACAAGATTCTTTACGTCTTCAAATGAGAGTTGAGGAATTGCTCCCTTCTGGGTGAGAATATATGAGAAGGTTGCAGTAACTCCTTCGCCGTCGGTAAACGGGAAGGTCAACGTAGATGTGCGGCTATCCGCAGATGTATTCTCTTCGAGATTTACCTGGAAAGCTGATGTCGTCTGGTCCCATGAAGAAATCTCGACCCAGTTTTCCGAAGAACCGGACGCGGCAAGAATCCTTTGAACATACGGAAGCAGGTTTGTCGTAACCGGCAGAGAAACCGTCGATGCAAGAGGGGAATATTTTGCACTGATGGACTCCTCTGAAAAACTTAGGAAAGGCGAACGGTCTTTCTGGATCAACTTCACTTTTGAGGTATGCTCCACATCCATCAGGTCAACATAAGAGATGGTGATAACAGCTTCTCGATCCTGGGCTTCGGTATCTGCCGAAACTGTCATTGCCACAGCAGAACCTGTCAAGGTCACGCCGCTAAGCCACGAAACTTCGGTCCCTTCCTCAGACTGTACCTGTACGGTGATTTTTTCTGTCTCAGATTCCGGCAGATTAGTATAAAAAGGAATTTCACCCGAAGCGGCGTTTCTCGGCAACTCAATCTCGCCGGCCTGGAAATAAAGTTCTACGTCACCGATGCCGCTTTTTTGAACCAGTTCTACAATGCGGACATTTTTCCCTGCCGTAATTTTCAAAACGGCCTTGCGGGAAAGGCCCTCGTTGGCTTCATAGAAGAACAGAACCTGTCCGAGACCCGAGCCGGATGTGCTCTCTATGTGTGCCCAGTCAGCCCCTTCTGTCAGCGAAGCAGTCCAGGAGCCGTTCGCGTAGACAATAACGGGAGTACTGCCTTCGCTTGCATCGAGAACAAGCTTCTCGCTGGCAAGCGAAAGAGGATTGGAAAACTCAAATTCATCCTCACAGGCTACTGCAAGGAGCGCTATGAATAATACGTATAGTAAATGTCTTCTCATTGCTCGTATGCTTTATTGTCAAGGGCTCCCTCCGAGAGAGCTACTTCTGTGTCAGGGATAGGATAATACTCGTGGCAGGGGCGGATATTGTCCTTTACCCTCTGATAATCGTTGAATTCATAGGTTCTCTTGAACCAGATGCCCCAGCGGACAAGGTCGAACTTACGCTGGAATTCGCCCAAGAGCTCACGTCCGCGTTCCATCTGGATTTCATCCAGGAAACGGTCTGTGGTAGTATAGGTGTCTACCGTGCTGATTCCTGCGCGTGTCTTAACGGCATTCAGATGCGACATTGCTTTATCGCGCTCGCCTATGGCGTTGTAGCATTCAGCCATCATGAGCACCGCATCGGCGTAACGGAATACCGGATAGTTATTGCTATCGTGAGTGTTGATCATATTATAGCACCAGAACTTAGGGCCTGGCCAGCTACGGGTAAAGGCTTTGCCGTTCCATTCATAAACTATCGCAAGCGAGCCGCGGCGGTCTCTTCCTCCTTTGATGAAAAGACCATTATGGAGATATGCATTGGGGCGCATGGGCTGCCATGCTATACATTCGTCTCCAAGCTCCGGAATCGGCACTCCGTTGAAGTTTGTGCCGGACTTGGGATAAGGCATCAGAATTGCGGCATAACTTGAGGAGTATTGGAGCCCTCCGGGAGTGTATGTGTGCTGAATCTCAAATATATCCTCCTTTGTGTTCTTTACTCCAAAGGCGATATCTTCAAGCGGATACGATGCTTCGGTAAGGTCACCGTAAACTTCTTCAAGGTCTTCAAGTGCGGAAATTGCCTTGCGCCACCAGTATTCTTCGTTTCCGGTATCGCGGCAAGCGTTCCACATGGCCATCTTGGCCAGTACCATCTTTCCGAAAGCCCAGCCTGCCCTTTGAAGTCCAAGGTCATAGGTCCTGCCTTTAGGAAGAGCCCCGATGCAGGACTCAACCTCAGCAATCATGGTAGCCCTTGTATCAATAGCACTCATTCTGGGAAGATGGCGGACCCTGTCAAGAGCCTGACGGTCGGAAACATATTCCTCATAAAAAGGTACATCTCCGAAAAAAGAGGTCAGAATGTAATACCAGAAAGCCCGCATTACCGTTGCTTCTGCACAAAGAGGAGCCAGGTCCTCTTCTTCAAGACCGGAGTCATGCATCGCCCAAAGAGCATAATTGGCATTCCTGACACCGGCGTAGGCATATTCCCAAACCGTATTGCCAAAGCGGGCATTTGCAGGAGAAATGTCCAACTGTGCATCCTGTGTGGCCGATTGAATATGGAACAGATCTGTACATCCTTCAGTGGCAATACCAAAGGTATAAGAATATATGGTGTTTAGCGGACTGTACGTTGCAGTAACACAAGCATCAGCCTGCTGCAGCGTTTCCATATAGTCAGGAGTAACGAAAAAGTTCGACGGCTCTTTCAGGGAGCACGATGCTGCTGATACGACTGCAGCAAATAATAAAACTATCCTTTTCATACACTAGTACCTGATTTGAACGGAGAAAACAAATTTTCGGGCCTTTGGATAGGCGCCTACATCCATACGGCGGATTTTAGAGCCTGAGGCATCGCTTGATACGTCCGGATCAAAGCCGTTGTAATGTTTGAACAGAAGCAAATTGTTCCCGGAGACGGTGAATACGATATCTTTCAGGAAACTCTTTTTCCCCATGTTGAGCGTATAACTCAGGCTTACGTCCTGAAGTCGCAGATAGCTGGCATCGTAAACCATGAAGTCGCTCGGAACAGCCGTCTCGTAGTTTCCCGCGCGCGGAATATTTGAATCGGGATTCTTGATCGGATGCCAGGCGTTAAGCATAAAGCGATACTGGTTTGTATAGATACCGCCCGCCATATAGAACATGGAGTAGTTGAATATCTTTCCGCCGAGACTGTATGTCCAATACATGTTCAGCTTGAAATTCTTGTAGCGGAAAGTATTGTTGAGACCTCCGTAAATGTACGGATCCGCATTACCGAGATAGCAAAGGTCGCTCTGGTTAAGAACTCCGTCGTGGTTTACGTCCACATATCTGGGGAGACCGAGTTCCCTGGCGGCAGTCTGACCGGCATAAGCGTGAGTGATGTTGTTTTTGTCAATCTCAGCCTGATTGTGCCATACTCCCGCATAATGGAAGCCCCAGAGAGCATTCAGGGGGTATCCTTTAACATATCCGAGCATCATATATGGATTATTGCTCGGGGATTTATAGACGGAAACGAAGTCTTCAGTTCCTACGCTGAGAACTCGCTGGTCGTTATGCGAAATGGTAAAGGAGCTGCTCCATGTGAAATCCTTTTTGACAATGTTTCTGGTTTCAACCGTCAGCTCAAGTCCTTTGTTGGAGGTTTTCCCGAGGTTCTGCAGGACGGATGAATATCCGGTGCTCTTTGGAACGGAAACGTTCAGTAGAAGGTTTCTCGTGCGGGAATCGTAAGCCTCGGCGGTAATGGAAAGACGATTGTTGAAGAACTTTCCGGTAATGCCAACGTTGAACAAAGTGGTTGTTTCCCAGGTAAGGTTAGGATTCGAGATTCTGGAAGGGCGATAAGACGTAACCCTTGAGCCGTCAATCAAGGCCCCTGTAAACGATGTTACTGCCGGCTGGGAAAGGAAATATCCGATAGCGTCATTACCCGTCTGACCAACACTCATTCTAATTGACAATTCATCCACCCAAGTGGCCTTTTTCATAAAGTCCTCGTTATGGATGTTCCACTTGGCGGAGGCGGAAGGGAAGAAACCCCATTTCCTGTCGCTTGCAAAGTTGGAGGCTCCGTCAAGACGGCCGGTCAGGGTCAGATAGTAGCGTTTCATGTAATTGTAGTTGGCCCTGGCAATTACAGATGCCGTCGATTTATATCTCCCGTATGAATTGATGGAATATGTTTCCTTGTCCTGTACGGCGCCGAGGTCGTTCCATGTCATACTGTCCACCAGATATCCTTTGCCGCTTACGCTCATTCTGGTATAATCAATGATGAAGCCGGTAAAGCCGAGCAATGCGTCAAGATGATGAGTCTTCTTCCAGTCTTTCTTGACATTGAAACTCGCCTCGAATGTATGGTGATACTCAGGTAGTGATTCCTGATAGGCGTCACCGCCTTCGCGGCCCTGCTTGGCGGGAAGGGTTGACTTGCTGTATGTAAATCTCTGACGATCAAACTGCAGGAAGTTATACTGAGTCTTGAACATAAGCCATGGAGTAATATCCGCTTCTGCCCAGATTGTCTGGCTGTTCGCAAATCTCCTGTAGTAGTCAGTTTTGTTCTCGATTAACGATACCGGGGTGTTGATGACGCCTCCATCATAATAGAGCGGATTGTAATTATCCCGCTCCCCGATGATAGGAGAAAGATACATAGCCGAATTCCACCAGGCTGTTCCTCCGATTGTAGTAAGAGGGTTTTCGGTCTTGCGATAAGTGAAATTCATCTTGTAGCCCACCTTCAGCCAGGGGAACATCTGATGATTAATCGAGAAAGTGTTCGTAAATCTCTTCTCTCCCGTTTTCTTCATGATACCCTCGTTGTCGGTATATCCGGCCGAGAAGAAATACTTGGTTTTCTGACCGCCGCCACTGACGGAAAGGTAGTAGCTCTGATAAGGAGCAACTCTCGTAATGGCATCTATCCAGTCAGTTCCTTTACCATAGGAAAGGGGATCCGGAATAGAACCCGTTCCTACGGGTTTTGTAGTATCCCATCCGTATCTGAAAAAGTTGTAATCGATACGATACAACGCGAACTCCGAGGCGTTCATGATGTCGGGCTTGAACGGCAGTACGGAAACGCCGGCTGTAGCCTTAAAGGTAATATTCGGTTTGGATGCAGCCTGTGACGTTCCGGCCTTGGTGGTGATAAGAATTACGCCATTGGCTCCCCTTGCTCCATAAATTGCGGTTGAGGAAGCATCTTTCAAAACGGAAATATCTTCGATGTCGGCCGGATTTATATCGTTCAGGTCGCTGACGGCATCCATAACCCCATCTACAACGATAAGAGGTTCGTTGGAGGCCTCAATAGAACGAGTACCGCGAATTCTTATGGACGTTGCCGCTCCAGGCTCACCGGAAGTACTCATAATATCGGCTCCGGCAATTTTGCCCTGCATTGCCTGGTCAACGGAAGTCACAGGAGATTCGCGAATCTCACCCATCTTCACGTTGGAAATGGAACCGGTCAGGTCTTCTCGTCTTACGGAACCGTATCCGATAGCCACCGCTTCGTCAAGCGTATTTGCAGCATCGGGCTGAAGAACGACATCGATTCTGCTGCGGCCGGCAACTTTTTCTGCGACATCCTTCATTCCGAGGAAATGGAAAGTCAGAACGTCTGTCGACTGGCAAGTGATTTTGTAACGGCCTTCGACATCGGCCATCGCCGTGGATTTCGGAGCTCCGTCTGCTCCGGGAACTACAATGAATGTTCCGGCCAGCGGTTCTCCGTCAGTGCCTACCACACGGCCTTCGACCTCCAGCGTTTGAGCTTGGGAAAAAATGGCCGTCAGCATCAGTGCGAGCACGGAAAGTATTTTTTTCATGTGCGTAATTGTTAACAATTAGCGCAAAGTTACTCTCTCGTACGTGCCCCGCGGGAAAGGAAAGTACCTAAAAAGGATAAAAACGTTTCAAATGCCTATAGGATAACCAAGAATCGGGATTCCGTCAGCACCCCAGGAAGCAGGCTGCATCCGACAAGAACGGTTATCCACGGCGTGCATATCAGAAAAACGGGACTTCCCGTTATAAAGGATGAACAAGCTTCCGTCTTTTTGGAAAAAGCTAAGGTGACCTGGACCCAGGACTCCAGTTTCTTCGCTTTTTGAAAAGACGGGCTCGCTCTGTTTGTGCCAGGAGGAAGGGCTCAGGGGATCCGCGTCAGAAGATGCTATCAAAAGCCCCTCGCAGTAGTATGACGTGTAAGTTTCGCTGGCAGCGTAATACACAAGAAGGCGAGTTGAATCCCTCGAATACAGGAAGGCCGGACCTTCGTTTACATAGACTGGCGATGAAGTTGACGTACCGTCTTCGTCTATCCACTGGCACTCCCATTCATATTCCGGAGACGAAATAATAACCTTTGGAGTATCAAGAGTCCACGGATTGCTCATACCGGCAATGTATATGCTCCACTTGGAAATATCCCCTGGTATCGTAGACTCCGTGCCGGACCACAGGAGGTATCTTTTACCTTTATGAGAAAATGTCGTCGGGTGTATATCTTTTGCATTTCCCGTATTAATCCAGCCGATCATCTTAAAAGACCCGCTTAAAGGGTCATCCTCAGGATTCTCCATTACATATATATGGCGCACATCACTTCCGGTACCGGCGTCAGAACTGAAATAAAGATACCATTTGCCATCTATTCTATGGAGCTGCGGGGCGGATATGTGATAAACGTCACCGGGCGAAAAAATAACATGTTCACTTGATTTGGATATCTCCGCCAATCTGTCAGCCGTCCAGATGGATATATGGTCATTCATTGTCTGGGTATAATAGTAATGACCGTTATGGAATATCAAATACGGAGAAGAGCCCGATTGAAATATAGGATTGACAAAAGCCTCATCCTCACCGGACGGACGAACTGAGCCCCGACCAAAGCAAGACGCTACCAATAAAGTGACTACGAGTAATGTGGCGTTTTTAATCATACCGTACGAATTTAATCAATAATTGCGATTCCTCCTAAGTGCTGTATGATTTTTTCTTTTTTTGGTTAAAGATTATCCTTTTCTGCCGCCGATTCTCGGATTGTTTGACTAACTTTGTTCTAATGAGAAAGACGCTTCTAATACTGATATTATTGTATCCTTTTGCAGCAAAGGCTATTACACCCGATACGCCCGAAATACTGTTGTCCGAGACTGACGGTTTGTCCGACAACAGGGTAAACTGCTGCATTCAGGATTCACGTGGATTTATTTGGATAGGCACAGCTACGGGCCTGGATTTATATGACGGACAGACCTTTCAACCGTTTGGCAGGGCAACGTACAGCTTGCTTGAGGCAGACGGAAAGATATGGGCCGGCACCGATAAGGGGATATGGAACTTTTCCGTAGAAGACGGAGAATTTCATCCATTTGAAACAGTAACAAAATATGGCGTTAACATTATAAGCCGCGTAAATACACTGGCAATTACCGACGGCTCAGTCATCTGGATCGGGACAGAAGGACAGGGCTTATTCATATATAATACACACAACGGAACCCTTACTCAACATAGCGTCAATCATCCGTTTATCAAGAAGATCTCAGAAGTTGAAGAGGGGCGCGTGGTCGTAGTCGACCGCAACGGCTCGCAATTCTTGTATGGCTCGCGCGGAGGATATCTTAAACAAACCAATGATTATCAGATCCACGGAAACGGCTCTCTTGTCGACCGCGAGGGGAACCGATGGGTCCCGACTGCCGACCGGGGTTTAATAAAAATTTCCGGCAAAGAATCCGGATTGGCAAAATTCCGCTTCCCCGATGGGGTTCATCAGGATACTTACATCCCTATAGCCGAAGATTATGACGGGCATTTTTTCATTGGCATCAAGGATAAGCTTTATCTGCTGAAGCGCGGCGAAACGACAATCAGCCAGCACATTGATGTTCCATGCTCCGGGCAGATAACCAGACTACTAAGCGCTCCTGAAGGATTATGGATTGGCACCGATACTGACGGTGTGTATAGGTATTCCTGCGACAGTCGCTCATTCAGCCACTATCCAACAGGCGGAGCAATCCATTCCTTGTACAAGGCGGCTTCCGGCGAACTGTTTGTCGGGAC
This sequence comes from Bacteroidales bacterium, assembly GCA_017443025.1. GTDB lineage: Bacteria > Bacteroidota > Bacteroidia > Bacteroidales > UBA932 > Cryptobacteroides. The sequence continues at coordinate 247,433 of JAFSPG010000018.1, forward strand.
AGACCTTGGTCTGCTTTCTTGTACTCCCGACAAGAATTATCTTTCCCCGACACTCAACAAGAAGAGCATTAAAATTATTTTCGATGGAGAGCAGCATCACGACGCTTCTCTCAAAGAGTTCGAATTGGTATCACAAAGTGCCGTGGTGGCCATGTGCGAAGACGGCGGGCACTATCTATACCTGTCAACTTCGAACAGAGGCATATTCAGGATGGACCTCATTACCAGAGGATGGGAGCACCTCGTTTCTTCCCGCAGCGGAAGCGATGCTCTTCCATGGCAAAAGATAACATCGCTATTCAAGTGCCATAATGGTATTATCTGGGCCGGCACTGACGGTGAAGGCTTATGGTCCCTTCGTCCTGAATGTACAGCCTTTTCAAAATACCATCTGGCGGCGAGAAGACTTCAGGATAGTAGCATCTATGACTTGACCGAAGACGATAATGGAAATCTTTGGATTTGTTCCTCGTCCGGCCTGTGGCAGCTGAACCCTGAAAACGAATCCGTTTCCCTTGTCAACTTAAAAGCCTCTTCTATAACACGTACGGTTGATGGAAAGTTATATCTGGGACAGGATGATGCTATAATTTCCTTCTCCCCGGAAGATGCTATCAGGAAACCTGACAAGACCTTCACCGTAATAAGGGAAATGTCCGTCGGCGAACAAGCGTTTTTTATTCCACCAGGAGGAAGACATATCCGGTTGTCGTACAAGAATAACAGTTTTTCCATCCGTCTTGCCGAGCTGGCTTTTGCCAATCAGAATCAGCATTTATATTCCTGGATGCTACAGGGTTTCGACAATGAATGGAATGCGCCTTCTCTGTCTCCGATAGCAACCTATACCAAGGTGCCGCCAGGTGAATACGTCTTTATGGTACAGGGCTCCAATGATACAGTACGAATCAGCATTTCTTCTCCATGGTGGAAATCACACATTGCAATCGCAGCTTTCGTACTCATAATAATTGCCGGAATGGTATCCCTGTTCTTTTTTGGAAAAAACAGGCTGGAAAAGAGATACTCAGACCTGATGAAGAAGCGGGAAGAAGAGAGGGAAAAAGCTCTATACAAACAAAAAATCCGTTTCTTTATGGGGCTGGTCCACGAAATTCGCACCCCTCTTACCTTAATCCGGCTCCAACACGAAAAAGACAGCAGGAGTACGAACGACACCATTACCCGCAACCTCAATTATATGCAGGATACCATAAACAAGATTCTGACATATGACAAGCAGGCTTCCGGGAACATCAACGTTCTTATGACACGAATGGATTTGCGCGACGTAGTTTCCTCCGTTGCCGGATCGTTTGTTGACAGCGCATCTTCGGAAGGGATAAAACTGGATACAGTCATTGGCGAAACCCCAGTAATTGTCTCCGCAGATGAAGATATGGTCACTAAAATCTTGACCAACCTCCTGTCCAACGCCTTGAAATATACCAAAGACCGCATATCGGTGAGCGTCCACGAAGAGGAAGAGAATGCAGTAGTGGTAGTCACTGATAATGGTCCTGGTGTAAAAAAGGATCAGCAGGAGAAGATTTTCGAAATGTTCTACACTTCTCCTGACAATCCGGTCGCAGAGACTTCCGGAATCGGAGTAGGCCTCGCCTACGCCCGTCAGCTGGCAGAAGCCAATCACGGAAAACTGTCCGTAGAAGACGCTGTCACGGAAGGTGCTTCATTTGTATTCCGTCTTCCTTTGGTAAAGAATCAATCCGCCGTTGACAATGATGCCAAACCAGCATTATTGCCATCAAGTGAACGGATAAAAGTACTGGTGGTTGAGGACAATCGTGAGCTTCGCGAGACCCTTAGAAACGAATTATCGGCGTGGTACGATATTCTTACGGCGAAAAACGGTGAAGACGCCTTCAATATGGTCAGGAAAGAAGCAGTAGATGTCATTATAAGCGACGTGATGATGCCTATAATGGACGGTTTCGAACTGTGTCGGAAAGTTAAGGAACAGCTGTCCTTCAGCCACATCCCGGTTATCCTGCTGACGGCTAAAGTGAGTCTTGATGCAAAATCCGAGGGTATGGAAAGCGGCGCTGACGCATTTATAGAAAAACCGTTCTCCATAAGACAGCTTCGCGGACAGGTCGACAATCTTCTCAGACTCAGAGAAACTTTCAGGGATGCCGTATTGAGCGGTTCAGTACTGCCCGAAACGACAACCAAGGGGCCTGAATTCAACTTTATCAATGCCATTAACGATGCTATCGAGAAGCATCTTAGCGACGATGACTTTTCAATCGAAGCGCTTGCCTCCGACATGGCAATGTCCCGGACAAATTTCTTCCGTAAGTTTAAGGCCCTGACCGGCTTCACCCCCAACGACTACCTCAAGCAGTACAGACTTGAACGAGCTGCCAGGCTTATCCGCGGAGGAGCCAGGGTCAATGAAGCCGCCGAAAGTGTCGGATTCGTTTCTTCATCTTACTTTGCGAAGTGCTTCAAGGCGCACTTCGGAGTGCTCCCCAAGGATTATTTGAAATAACGAAAAATTTAGTAACTTTGCAGGCTAATTTGCCGCATTGGCATCAGATGTATTTGAAAAAGTTAAATTTTTAAAATAAAAGTACAATGCAAAGTAAAGGCGCTATCAAGTTCGTGGCTATCCTGCTTGGCCTTGCCTGCCTCTGGCAGCTCTCCTTCACTGCGATTTCCGCTCTCCAGGAGAAAAAAGCCGAAGCATACGCAGATGCAGCCGTCGAAACTTTCAAGAGCAGTGCAGCCTTCAGTAAGATCAGCGAGGACAATCAGGCCTACGCCATTGACTCCCTGAGCAAAGTGAAGAACAGATGGTACATCGACTCCATTTCTTCACAGAAAGTTTACTTCGGCTACACCTACAAAGATGTAAAAGCAAAAGAAATCAACCTGGGTCTCGACCTCAAGGGTGGTATGAACGTCATGCTGCAGGTGCAGCTCGAGGACCTCGTAAAGGCCCTTGCTACCGACACTCCTCCGGAGGAATTCTTCGCAGCCCTTGCTCTCGCAAAGCAGAACGACGTTGATTCCCGCGAAGATTTCATCACCCGTTTCGCCGACGCGTGGAAGCAGGTTTCCAACGGCAAGAGGCTCTCTGCCGTATTCGGAACCTATGACATGAAGGACCGTATCCGTCCCGAGTCCACCGACGAACAGGTAATATCCGTCATCCGCGAGAACGCAGAGGCCGCCGTGGCCAACTCCTTCAACGTGCTCCGCAACCGTATCGACCGCTTCGGTGTTACCCAGCCCTCCATCCAGAGGCTTGGCAGCAGCGGCCGTATCCTTGTCGAGCTCCCTGGCGTCAAAGAGCCTGAGCGTGTAAGGAAGCTGCTCCAGGGCACTGCATCCCTCGAATTCTGGACAACCTTCACCTATGAAGAGCTTGAGGGTTACCTCAACGAGGCCAACTATACTCTCTCCCAGATTCTCGCCGATGCCGAGCCCGCAGCCACAGTCGCTGAGGCCGAAAAGGCTCCCGCAGAAGGTGACGCTCTCGTAGCCGAGGAAGAGAAAGCCAGCCTCGAGTACAAGAAGCAGAATCCTCTCTTCGCCGCTCTCATGCTTTCAAGAGCCAACGGTTCAGCCTGCATCGGTTATGCACAGGGCGCTGACACCGCAGTGGTGAACAGGTATCTTGCAATGCCTCAGATTCGCGACATCTTCCCGGTTGAATTCAACCCTATGTGGTCCGTAAAGCCCTCCGAGAGGGTTGCCGGCAACAACTGGTATGAACTCGTAGGTATCAAGGTTTCCACCATCGACGGCAAGGCTCCGCTTGACGGCGGTGCAGTCGCAGACGCACGCGTATCCTATGATAACGGCAGCGCCAAGGGTGGCCCCGGAGTCTCCATGACTATGAACGCCGAAGGCGCCAACATCTGGGCCGGCCTCACCAAGGCTAACGTAGGCCGCCAGATTGCCATCGTCCTCGACGGAATGGTATATTCCTATCCTGTAGTCCAGAACGAAATCACCGGCGGCAACTCCGCCATCACCGGCGACTTCACCATCGAAGAAGCAACCGACCTTGCCAACGTTCTCAAGTCCGGTAAGCTTCCCGCCCCTGCCAAAATCATCCAGGAGCAGGTCGTAGGTCCTTCCCTCGGTGCCAAGTCCATCAACGCCGGTATGCTTTCATTCCTGATTGCATTCGTTCTGGTACTTATTTATATGATTATCTTCTACCGTGGCGCAGGTGTTGCCGCAGACGTAGCTCTGCTCTGCAACGTCCTCTTCCTCTTCGGTATCCTCACCGCCTTCGGTGCAGTTCTCACCCTTCCCGGTATCGCCGGTCTCGTCCTTACCCTCGGTATGGCCGTTGACGCCAACGTTATCATCTACGAGCGTATCAAGGAAGAGCTTGCCGCAGGCAAGGGCATCGGAAAGGCAGTCGCCGACGGTTACAAGAATGCATACTCAGCAATCATCGACGGTCAGGTAACCACCCTCCTTACCGGTATCGTTCTCTTCGTGTTCGGTTCCGGTCCTGTACAGGGCTTCGCTACCACCCTCATCATCGGTATCATCACCTCTATCGTAACTTCCATCTTCATCACCCGTCTTATCTTCGAACACAAGATTTCCAAGGGCAAGAAGATTACCTTCGACAGCGCTGCTACCCGCAACTTCCTCAAGAACACCAAGATCGACTTCATCGGCAAGCGCAAATTCTCCTATGCCATCTCCGGTATCGTGATTGTGATTGCCCTCGCGTCCATCTTCACCAAGGGCTTCACCTTCGGTGTCGATTTCCAGGGAGGTAGGACCTTCGTCGTCCGCTTCGACCAGCCGCAGGTAACCGAGCAGGTTCGCGCTGCTGCCATCGAGGCCTTCACGACCGAAGACAACTCCGCTTCCGTAGAGGTCAAGCAGTTCGGCGGCCCTACCCAGATGAAGGTTACCACCACTTATAAGGTAAACGATGATTCTTCCGAGGCTGACGCAGATGTCGAGAGCAAGCTCTACGATGCAATGAAGGGCTTCTTCGCAAGTGAGATTTCCTTCGACGACTTCAAGGAGACCCTCAACAACCCGAACGGTATCATTTCCTCCGACAAGGTTGGCCCGACCATCGCAAACGATATGAAGCGCGACGCCGTCATGGCCGTTATCTTCGCTCTCATCGTTATCTTCGGCTACATCGCCGTGAGGTTCCGCGGATGGACCTGGGGTCTTGGCGGCGTCGTGTCACTGGCACACACCTCCATCATCATCATCGGTTTCTTCTCCCTGTTCTCCGGCATACTTCCGTTCAACCTGGACGTTGACCAGACCTTCATCGCGGCTATCCTTACCATCATCGGTTACGCCATCAACGATAACGTGGTTATCTTCGACCGTATCCGTGAGATGAAGGCCCTCCACCCGAACCAGGACTTCAAGGAGACCGTCAACACCGCTCTTAACGCAACCCTCACCCGTACGGTCAACACCTCCGTATCCACCCTCCTCCCTATGCTTGCCATTGCAATCTTCGGTGGAGAGTCCATCAGGGGTCTGTCGGTTGCCCTCTGCCTCGGTATCGTAATCGGTACCTATGCTTCCATCATGATTGGTACTCCGGTCATGTTCGACAGCACCAAGAAGGCTGAGGCCAAGAACGGCTCAAAGAAGAAATAAAGCGGAATAAAAAATTCCTTAAAAAATAGCGGGAGCTCTTGAATGGGTTCCCGTTATTTTTTATCTTTGTAGATACATACCCCGCGAAATATGGCATTCGTTCATCTACACGTACATACGCAATATTCGATTCTCGACGGTCAGTCGTCCATTGAAAACCTGTTCAACCGGGCGGAGGAACTCGGTATGCCCGGTCTGGCCATAACCGACCACGGCAACATGTACGGGGTGAAGGAATTTTTGAAGTATGCCGCCAAGCACGAGTCGGTAAAGCCTATCATCGGCTGCGAAATCTATGTAACCCGCGGCTACGACCATACCCTCAAGGACAAAAACCACTCAAAATACTATCATCTCATTCTCCTTGCGAAGAATTACGAGGGATACAAGAATCTGATGAAGATAGTGTCGATCGCCCACGTAGATGGCATGTACTACAGGCCCAGGGTGAGCCACGAAGTAATCGAGAAATACCACGAGGGGCTTATCTGCTCATCGGCCTGCATGGTAGGCGAGATTCCTCAGTATATACTTGCGGGCGACGAAAAGGGGGCATCCGAGGCCATTGAATGGCACAAGAGAGTCTTCGGCGACGATTATTACCTCGAGGTGATGCTGCACAAGACCGAAGTCCCCGGCCTCAGCCTCGAGACTTACGAGCAGCAGAAGCTTTATACGGCAGAGATTTTCCGTCTGGCCGAGAAGCACGGAGTAAAGGTCATCGCCACCAACGACGTACACTTCGTACGCAAGGAGGACGGCCCGGCGCACGACCGCCTGATTTGCCTTACCACAAATAAATTCATCGACGACCCCGACCGCCTCCGCTATACCCAGCAGGAGTATCTCAAGAGCGAGGAGGAGATGCTGGCCCTCTTCCCGGAGCATCCGGAGGCCATCTCCAACACCCTTGAGATTCTTGACAAGGTCGAGAGATACAAGATTGACCGCGGCCACGTTCTGCCCAAATACGAACTCCCCAAGGACTTCCTCGACCATATTGACGAGTGGTCGGCCAAATACAAGGATGTAATCGACGAAGGCCGCAACGACGAAGAAGGAAATCCCCGCGGCGAAGAATTCTGCAACTCGGTGGCGTATATGTGCTACCTTACTTACGAAGGCGCCCGCAAGCGCTACGGCGACACCCTTACGGAAGAGCAGGCCGAAAGGCTCGACTTCGAGCTCAAGACCATCTCCCGAATGGGCTTCCCCGATTACTTCCTGATTGTGCAGGACTTCATCAACTGGGCAAAGAACAACGGCATCTCGGTGGGGCCCGGCCGTGGTAGCGCCGCCGGCTCGGCTGTAGCCTATTGCCTCAGCATCACCAATCTCGACCCTATCCGCTACGACCTCCTGTTCGAGAGGTTCCTCAACCCCGAGCGCGTGTCTATGCCTGATATAGACGTGGACTTCGACGACGAAGGCCGCTATCGCGTGATTCAGTATGTGCAGGACAAATACGGCATCGACCATATCTCGCACGTCATTACCTTCGGTACGATGGCCGCCAAGAGCGCCATCAAGGACGTCGCCCGAATCAGCCGCCTGAGCCTCGACGAATCGAACCGCCTGTCGAAGCTTATCCCCGACCGCCCTTTCACCGTTAAGGTGAACGGAGAGGAAAAGGAGATGAAGCCTACGCTCAAGAACTGCCTTGAGTATATTCCTGAACTGAAAAACGAGGTTGACAACGGCACCGACCTCGTCAAGGACGTTCTGAAATACGCCAAACAACTGGAAGGCTGCATCCGCCAGACCGGCGTACATGCGTGCGCGATGATTATCGGCCGCGGCAACCTAATGGATTACATCCCCATCACGATGGCCAAGGATAAGGCCACCGGACAGGATGTATGGGTATCGCAGTACGAAGGAACATATATCGAGGAGGTCGGAATGCTCAAGATGGACTTCCTCGGGCTGAGAACCCTTTCCATCATCAAGGAATGCCTTGCGATGGTAAAGAAACGCTACGGCAAGGATATCGATATCGAAGAGATTCCTATCAACGACCCTGAAACCTATGCCCTTTATTCGCGCGGCGACACCAAGAGCGTGTTCCAGTTCGAATCTCCCGGGATGAAGGAATGGCTGCAAAGGCTCCATCCACAGCGCTTCGAAGACCTCATTGCTATGAACGCCCTGTATCGTCCGGGGCCTATGGATTACATCCCTTCGTTCGTAAGACGTAAAAGGGGCGAGGAAGAGATTCGCTTCGACCTTCCCGTAATGGCCGAATTCCTCGACGAGACTTATGGAGTTACCGTTTACCAGGAGCAGGTGATGCGTATCTCGCAAAAGGTTGCGGGCTTCTCAAAAGGCAAGGCCGACAAGCTCCGTAAGGCGATGGGCAAGAAGAAGCTCGACGTGCTGGAGTCGCTTTATGCAGAATTCGTGGAAGGCGGAGTCAAGAACGGACACCCCAAGGAAACCCTCGAGAAAATCTGGGCCGACTGGCGCAAGTTTGCATCGTACGCCTTCAACAAGTCTCATTCCACCTGCTATGCCTGGGTTAGCTACCAGACAGGCTGGCTCAAGGCCCATTATCCCGCGGAATTCCAGGCGGCCAACCTCAGCCAGAATCTCAACAACATGGATGAGATCAAGGAGATAATGGACGACTGCCGCAAGAGCAAGATTAAAGTTTTGATTCCCGATATCAATGAATCCGAGGCGCATTTTGCCGTCAACCCCAAGGGAGATATCCGCTTCGGGCTTGGTGGAATGAAGGGCTTCGGCTCAAATATCGTCGATGCCATTATAGCCGAGCGTGAGGCCCACGGCCCCTTCGAAGATATCTGGAACCTCATGGAGAGGATGAGCGGAGTCATCAACCGCAAGGCCCTCGAATCTCTGGTTTATTCCGGAGCCCTGGATTCCTTCGGCATTGACCGCGATGCTTATTTTGCCATTGGCGCCAGCGGTGCTGACTTTATTGATGAACTCGTGGATTACGGCGTGCAGTTCAAGGCCGACCAGGAAGACAGTTCGTCATCCCTTTTCGGCGAGAGCGAAGAATTGAAGCCCGTACGCCCGGACGTACCTTCATTCAGCAAGAACGACGACCCTCTGCCGATGCTGCAGCAGGAAAAGGAGCTAGTGGGAATGTATCTGAGTTCGCATCCTCTGGATAAATATCGTTTCGAGCTGGATAATTTCACGAATTGCCGGTTGGGAGCGCTCGCCGACGAAATCACCGGCTGCGAAACCCGCGAAGAAACCCGTAAAATCGCGGTCGGCGGACTGGTCACTTCCTGCAAGCAGATGACAACCAAAGCAGGCAAGCCCTGGTCGCGCAGCACCGTGGAAGATTTCAGCGGCTCCTATGAAATAGCCCTCTTCGGCAAGGACCACGAGGCATTCATGAACATGTTCCAGCCTCATTCGGCTATCTATATCGAGGGTGAAATCTGCCCGAAGTATAAGATTTCGCCGGAGGAAAAAGCCGCCGGAAAGAAAGCTCCTTTCGGCCTGAAAATCAGCGGAGTACGCCTGCTCGGTAATTTAACCGAGGATCTTGTCAGAGGATTTGCTATTACCCTCTCGTCGCCGATGCTCACACCCGAATTCAGAAAGAAGCTGGGCAAGGTCCTGTCGCACCACAAGGGCAAGACTCCCCTTAAGGTAATCCTCTTCGACCCCGCAACCAATTATAGGGTTGAATTCAATTCCCACAAGCAGTCGGTCAATGTATCCACCGACCTTGTAGCCGACCTCTACGAAATCGGCGTGGGCTATCACATCATCAGGAAATAATCCCGGAGATTAATCTTCGTCTTTCCAGCCCTGGCTGCGGATGGGTAGTTCAGCCCCTTCCGGGGTGACCATAACCGTACCGGCCTCCGGCAAGGCAAGATGACCTACAACGTCGAAAGTCTGGAAGTTGCGGCGGAATTCCTCCGCCTTCAGAATGGGAATTACAAGAAGCAGCCTGTAGTCTTCGCCGCCGTTGAATGCGGCGGATACGGGGTCGATGTCGAGTTTCTTGCCCAATTCGAAGGAATTACCCTCGAAGGGGATTTTGTCGGCGTAAACCTTGACGCCGAGCGAGGTGTCGCGGGCGAGGCGCCGGACGGCGTCGGCGAGACCTCTGTCGATGACGCACGCCGCCGAGGGCACGATTCCGGTCTCTTCAAGGTGATTCACCACAGCAGGGCTGATTTCCGGCTTGAGATAGTCGGCGATAATCATTTTATAAGCCTCCAGGTCAGGCTGAGGGCCGCCTTGCTGGTATTCGGCAGCTTTTTTCTCGAGAAGACTCATGCCGAGATATGCCGCTCCGAGCGAACCGCTTACGCAAAGCAAATCTTTGGTCTGGGGCTTCGGGCGCTGAGCCTCCATTATGGAAGACACGGCTCCTGCGGCGCAGACTGAAATCGTCAGGCCGTTTCGGGAGGGGAGCAAATCGAGGGATACACTATTATATCCGTGTTCCTTTGCCGCGGCAACGATTCCGCTCCACAATTCGCTGATTTGCGGATAATCGAGCTTTGCCGACACTCCGAGAATTACCGAAAGTACCTCCGGGCGGGCCAGAGAGGCGTATAAATCCGCAGTCACGGCAACCACCGACCTATAGCCGAGATGCTTCAGCGGGAAGTACACGAGGTTGAAATCCGTACCTTCCATAAAGAGCCTGGACGCCTGGGCCGAAAGGCCTTCAGGTGCGAATGAAGCAGATTTGAACGGCTTGTAAGGAGTGCCTTCGTAAAGGGCCTCGATGGCGCCCGTACGGCCAAGATCGGAGAAGCTTTGCATCTTTCTTTGACTTGTTTTGCGGTTTATAATGCAAAAGTAGAAAGAATATTTCTAAATTTGCTTGTCAACAAGCTTTGAAAGTATGAAACTCTTATTTCGCATTCTGTCGGTTTTGCTGATTGCTTCACCCGCGGTCGCCTTCGCAAAAGAACCGGTGAAGCCCGCCACCATCAGCGTTATGTCATATAATGTAAGATATGGCGAAGCGAAAGACGGCACCAACGAATGGCTGTACCGCATGCCGGCCAATATAATGATGTTCGAAGACCAGAAGCCTGACATCGTGGGTATGCAGGAGGCACTTGAGTATCAGATGGCCTTCTTCAAGGAGTATCTTGACGGATACAAGGGTGTCGGAGTCGGCCGCGACAACGGCAAGAAAGAAGGCGAGCATATGGGAATTTTCTATAACACCAAGACCTTGAAGCTTCTCAAATGGGGTACTTTCTGGCTTTCCGAAACCCCCGACAAGCCCTCGCGCGGCTGGGATGCGGCCTGCTACCGCACCGCCACCTGGGCCCTTCTCAAAGACAAGGCCTCCGGCAATAAATTCTTCTTCGTGGATACCCACCTCGACCACAAAGGTGTCACTGCGCAGGAAGAAGGCCTCAAGCTGATTGTCTCCCGCATCGACAGCATCAACCCCGAGAATCTTCCTATGGTTCTGGTCGGCGACCTTAACGTCCGCCCCGACAATCCTATCCTCAACCCTCTCAACGAGGTGATGAAGAGCGCCCGCGAAGTTGCAATGAAGACCGATACCGGCGTAACCTACAACGCCTGGGGCAAGACTGAGCATGCCCAGACCATAGATTACATCTATTTCAAGGGCTTTACAAGCTGCCCGGTGTTCGAGGTTGTCCGCAAGCCGTACGATGACCGCAAATTCATCTCCGACCATTATCCAGTTAAAGCCACACTTATTTTCTAGATGAAACGATTACTTCTCTGCCTTATCATATCCCTGATTCCGGCCTTCTCTTTTGCACAGGAAGGGCTCGCAGGGCAGCATATCCTTTTTGAAGGAATCAGCGTCGACGGCGACGTCAATCCCTTTGTCAAGGCTCTCATAAACAAAGGATTCAAGCAAGTTAAATATGACGCCATCGTCACCGGCAAGGTTTTCGGGCACAAAGGCACCATTATAGTGGCCTCTCGGCAGAACGACAATATCGTGTACCTGGTGCTGGTCAATTTCGACACAAAAAAGACCTGGGAGAATGTCCGCACCTGCTACGAATCTATCAAGATGCAGTTGAATCTCCGATACGGCGAACCTGCCATTCAAAAAGAAGAGTTCGCATCGGAACTTGCCGAAGCGAACCCTCTTCTTGCGCTGGAGCATAAAAACTGCACCTATGTGAGTCATTACTCCGTACCGGGCGGGGAGATTCTTCTTTCAATCAACCCCGAAGCCACCGTTCAGCTGTTTTTCATCGACGCGGTGAACTCCAAACCGATGCGGCCGGCCCTATAGCCGTTTTACAACCGAAATAATCTGCTCACCCAGGCCGATGGTGTATCCCTCGGACTGGAAGTAAACCTTGCCCAAAGCATCGGCAAGGATGAATTTCGGAAGACGGGATGAATCCGGCTTCAAGGCTGCGGCAATCTGTCCGTCGGTATCCATTGCGAAGGCAACTGTTGACGGCAGCTGACCATAACGGCCTTCGGCAATCTCCTTGTTCAGCCTCTCGAGCGAAGCCTCGTCGGGGCAGACCAGAATCACCGGGCGGGCCCATTTTTCAAAGCTTTCGCGGGCTCGGGCTATGTCGGCCAGAGCGTGATTTGTGGGCTCCTTGCCAACTTCGAGATAGCCAAGGGCATAGTTTCCGTTACCGGCAAGCGCCTGTACCTGTGACGGTGCCTCAAACAGGGCGACGACGCTCAGGGCCTCCGACTTTTCACGGATTACCAGCTGCACGTCCGTAGCTTTACCCGGGGTAATGGTAAAGAAGGCGATATTTACAGGAACGGAACCGTCGGAAAGGCGGTTTGCGCTTGCAAGTATATAATTGCCCTCTTCAATTGCGATTCCCTTCTTGAATACGTTCCAGCCGGCTCCGCCGCCCATATCAACTTCTCCTTCGTCGAAGGAAAGCAGCTGCGTGCGGCCGTCGGGGCGAATCTTGGAGATTGTGAAATGACGGTAGTATCCGGGGGCCTCGACTGTAGGCGTAGGCTTGAAGTGAAGCCTGAGTGTACCCGTAGGGGCTACCTTCTGCTCTTCGGCATCCCAGTCTACGTTAGTCCATACGCCCTTGGCATCCTGGAACTGCACCTTTCTTGTAACGGGATTGATTCTGGCTTCCGTTCCAAGCGTACGGGCGAGGCTTACGAAGAATATGTCGCGACCACGGGCAAAAGCCTGTCGGCTTTCGAACACTCCACGGGGCGACTGGTTTATCATCCAGGCCGTAGGATCGTCGATAACCTCAATATTCTCCTTTGTCCAGGCAATCAGGGCAAGAGGGTCCTTGAGGGCAGACTTCTGCTCGGGAGTAAGGGTTTCGAGGAAATAATGCTTGTAGGGAGTAAGGAACTCGTTGGCTACGCGGGGGCAGAGGACGGATTCCTTTGCATCAAAGCTGTCTTCGAGCACCTCGAGCTTTACGTCGTGCAAATCCTTCTTGCTCAGGCTGCGGAGCAGCTCCTCGGCGCGAGGGTCATCCTTGTGTTCCTGGAGGAATAAATCGACGACACTCCAATTGCCGCGTGAGTCTACCAGCAAATCCGGAGCAAAACCCTTCTTGTGGAAGGTCCCTTCGTAGGCGTGGCGGAGCGAATCTTCTTCGGCGAGTCTCTTGTCGTTCAGGGCCCTCTGCTCGGGAGTTACGGGCGGCAGAGTGTACTGCTCTGGAGGAGGCACTATGTCAATCTCGGCAGATGCTGCCTCAGGGGCATCGCGAAGGACTATCTTAACGAGCTCATCAGAACCGAAGCTGACCTTTGAGAATCCGTATTTTCCATCCTTGGACGCCCAGGCGAGCATATCACCGAGGCCGGCTGTAAGGAAGATACGGCCGTCGGGGCCGGTGTACTTCTTGACTGCCGGATAGAATTCGGAATAATTGTAGATGCAGAAATCCACACATGCTCCGGGGACGGGCAGGCCGGCTTCATCGACGACGACAAGGTCGGCGCGGCCCGTCTTGGCATAATTGTCTATAAGATTGACTTCGGTAAAGTTGGGGCCTTCGAGCATAACCTCTTCCGGGCCTTCATAGTGGCCGAACACCTTGGTATGCATGAGCATTCCGCGGGAAGCGGGCTGGTTGAACCATCCGAGATTAAGTACGGGCTCGGGCTCGCAGGCGCCGAGGAAATACCATTTTCCGTCGGCCCAGGCCTCAACCCAGGCGTGATTGTCGTCGGTGTGTGCCCAGCGGGGGGTATAGACCTGGCGGGCGGGGATGCCGACGGCCCGCAGCGCGGCCACGGTGAAGGTGGATTCCTCGCCGCAGCGGCCAAGGGCGTTCCGGACGGTATTCATCGGGGAGGAGGTCCTGGCGTCTGAAGGCTGGTATGTAACCTTCTCGTGGCACCAATGGTTGACTTCGAGAATGGCATCCGCCATACAAAGGCCCTGCACGCGAGGCTTAAGCTCTTTATAGAACTCAATCCTGGCGTAATCGAGGTCTTCATTGTTGACACGGAGCGGTAGCACGAAGTGCCGGAATATCATCTCCGGAATCTCGCTTCCCCATCTCATTTCCTCTTTTACCTCGAAGGTCTTGCGGACGTTTTCGAGATAGAATTCCGTGGAATAGTCGGTAAGGTCAGCCAAGGGCATATAAGCATACAGGAAGTGCAGGGCTCCTTCTTCGACTGAGCTTACTTCTTCATCTTCCGGAAGCTTGTAGAATGCCGCAAGGCGGGCGTCGGCCATGCGGGTGGAGAAATCAAGCTCCACCCGCTCGCGGGCCGCGCAGTCGGAGATAAAGGATTCTTCCTTTCCGAGACCTTTGATTATCACAAGGGCAGCCACTACGGCTACCAGTATCCATATTTTAGTGCTTAGTTTCATGTGGTAGGGTTATTGGTTGTCGGTTGATTCATCGGCCGCAGGCTTCGGCTCGCCCTTGAGATATGACGGGAGCTCCATTCCGGCCATCTTGAACAGATCGTCGAGCGGGGGAACGGATTTCATCATACCGGAAATGAAGTTCGAAGTGGCGGTCTTGCCGTCGGCGGCTGCGCCGGTATCCCAAACGGTGACTTTGTCGATATTGATACCCTTGACAGCCTCGACCTGAGTCTTGACGAGCTCGGGGAGTTTGTCGGCAATCATCATCAGTACGGCCTTGCGTGCATCGCCTTCGGCGGCGGTAACGAGATTCTTGAAACCGTCGGCCTGCTTGGTGAGGATTTCGAGCATACCGCGGGCCTGGGCGTCCATCTTGGCATAAATTGCGTCGGCCTCACCCTTGGCCTTGCGGCGAATCTGCTCGGCTTCAGCCTCGGCTTCGATGATTTTCTTCTGCTTGTCGATTTCGGCGGCAACTACGATATTGGCCTTCTGTGTGGCCTGCTCGCGTTCGGCGCGGGCAAGCTCGGCGTCACGCTCGCTCTGATAAGCCTCTTCGAGAGCCTTTGCGGCCTGTACCTTTTCAGCGGCGACGGCGAGCCTGTCGGCTTCAGCAGTCTTCTGACGACGCAGGGCATCGGAGTTGGCGATTTCAATCTTTGCGTTGTTCTCTCCCTTGACGGCATCTGCATCGGCTGCAGCTACGTTGATACGAGTGTCCTTGTCGGCCACAGCCTTGCCGGTTTCACCGAAACGGTTCTGCTCGGCAACGCTCTTCTTGGCGTCGTTGATGGCCTTTGCGGCAGCTTCCTTACCAAGGGCCTCGATATAGCCGGATTCGTCGCGGATATCGGTTACGTTGACGTTGATGAGCTTCAGACCGATTTTGCGGAGCTCTGCCTCAACGTTGGTAGATACGTTGGCAAGGAATTTATCGCGGTCGGCGTTGATTTCCTCGATGTCCATCGTTGCGATGACCAGACGGAGCTGACCGAAGAGGATATCGGTTGCAATGTTCTGGATGCTGTCGATGGAGAGGCCGAGAAGGCGCTCGGCGGCATTTGTCATGCTGTCCGATTCGGTAGAGATACCTACGGTAAAGCGGCAGGGGACGTCAACGCGGATATTCTGTTTGGAAAGGGCGTTGGTCAGGTTGCACTCGATTGAAATAGGCGTCAGGTCCAGGAAGGCATAATCCTGGAACACGGGCCAGATAAAGGCTGCACCGCCGTGGACACATTTTGCCGATGAGATTGAGCCGGCCTTGTTCTTGCCCGTCTTTCCGTAGATTACCAGAATCTTGTCGGAGGGGCAGCGGCGATAGCGTTTGAGGATGGCGGTAAAGGTGACGAACAGAACGCCGACAATTACCAGAATGAGTAAAATAGGATGTTGAACTGCCATTTCTTGCATAGCTGTATGTATTTAATGATTATTTCTCGATTGTTTCCACCAGGAGGGTCTCTTCGTCAATGGCCTCGATTACCTTGATCGGAGCGCCGGTCGGGAGGGCGGAGCCGTCGGTAATGGCGGCGTATTCACGTACGGCGTTATTGACGGTAATCTGTACCTTGCCGGTGCCTTTTCTTGCTTCCGGGACAGCCAGATAGACCTTTCCCTTGCAACCCGGGGCCGCCTGACGAATGTTGATGTTGCCGGCCTGCTGCATTCCGCTAAGCCACTTGAACAGAAACATGACGGCTGCCACCAAAACGGCACCAATCAGTACCGAAACGATTATGAGCAGGATGCGTGATGCAATTGAATCGTGAAGTATGATATAAGACCATCCGAAACCGAGCAGGAAATTAATGAGGTTGCGAAAGGTATAAAGGTTCATGTCGGTGCCGCCGGCAATGGCGTCCGGGACGTCGGAATCGAGCCCGTCGAAGTTGATGTCGGTATCGATGTCCGAGCTGCCGGCGCCGATGAAGGTCGCGATGCTCTGGATAAGGAAAATCGCGGAGGCAACGAGAGTCACCCCCCAGATTATTTTCATTCCGGCACTGAGTGCCGCCCAAGCTAGAATCATAGTCTTATACAGTTTTTGTAAATATACGTAAATTTTTCCACCATGCGCGGATAAAACCACTTCCGTAGCCGATAAGTTGGATAAATGATGCGGCAATCGACAGTAGCCCTATCCAGGGGTTCTTGTTCTTGATTGTCGAATCCGTGAAGATTGCCAGAGCCCAGAGGGCGAGCGGGGAGAGTGCGGCTGCCGCCGTCCAGGCCGGCAGGAGCACGGAGCATGCGAGCGCCCCAAGCACCATTAACGCGACTGCAAGAGTAAAGAGCGCAGGAAGCGTATGCACCAGCTTCAGCGATTCAGGGTACTTCTTGTATAGGGTTATGCGGGCCATGCCGAAATTGTGCACCTGATGGAAGAACTTCCTGAGATTGGTACGACGTTTATGCCACACCCAGGCTTCGGGCAGCAGGCGGCAGCGGTATCCGGCCTTGAATATGCGTATGCTCAGGTCGATGTCTTCGCCGAAGCGCATTTCTGAAAAGCCTCCGAGCTCCCTGTATGCTTCCGTCTTGATGCCGAGATTGAAGCTGCGAGGATAGAACTTGTCCACCTTTACCTTACCGCCGCGGATACCGCCGGTGGTAAGGAAGGAGGTCATTGAGCAGTTGATGGCTTTCTGAACGGAGGTAAAGTCGGAATGTGCGCGGTCGGGGCCACCGAAGGCGTCGCAGTCGCCTTCGGGAGCGGCGAGCCCGGAGCGGACGGCCTCGAAATAATCCTCGGGGAGGATTACATCCGAGTCGAGGATTATTAGCCATGGCGCCGAGGCATGGGCGGCGCCATAGTTGCGGGCCAAGCCCGGGCCGCCGTTCGGCTTGACGAAATACTTTACGTCAAGCCGGCCCCGGTACCGCTCCACAACATCCTTGCAGGGCAGCGTGGACCCGTCCTCGACTATAATCACCCCGAAATCCTTGAAGCTCTGGGAGCACAGACTCTCCAGCAGCTCCTCCACCTCGCCGGGCCGGTTATATACAGGTACTATTACTTCAAAAGCCGCCATTTCTCTTTAACTGTTATTTCATCAATGAAGAACCAGCAGGGATTCCCCACTCCATAGTGCCACGTGGGGCAGGTCTTCACTCCTTTTACTTCAACTTTCACATATCTCGCGTTGACCGCCTCGTCCTTGCGGCCTTCGATTTCAACGAATTCCACCTTACCAGTACGCTTTTCCGGGATATCTATCGTGGCGAGGGGCTCCCAGGACTTGCCGTCGAGGGAAGTGCTGTAGCTTACCTGCTGCGGCAGCAGAATCCAGGCTCCAATCTGATGGAGGAAATCGCAGCTGACAGAAACTATTTCGGCGGGTATTTCAAGGTCCAGGACAAAAGCTCCGTCGGTGCCTTCCCAGCCGACCCAGTTCTCCACGTATGTCGTTCCGCCGTATATCCCGTCGGTAAGGGCGTTCTCGGACAGAGCCGCGTAGCGCTTGTGCGGAGGAAGCAGGTAAGTTATCTTCTTCCCGCAGGCCAGATTGCCGGGGCGCTCCCCGAGATATCTCCTGCGATACAGTTCGACGTATTCTGCCGGAGGATTGCTCCTCTCGTTAAGCGTAGGGACGTTGAACATCTTGCAGCGCGAGGCAAACACGTCAAGGTCGAACGACAACTTGTATTTATCCATGAAAGGATTGGTCCTGGCAATTTCCAGCGCGGAATACTGCAGAGGCAACCGGCTCCTCATCACCCGGTTCAGCCGAACCGGATCGTCGGCGACCAGGGCCTCGGCTTTGTCGAAGAGAGCATTATAACGCCTCATAAGTACCGGACGGAGGATGTTGTTCTTGTACGAAACGGGCGAATCGTAGATGAATAAATCCACGTCCGAGCCCACGGCAGCTCCTTCCATAATCTTGATATACTGGAACAAGGGCTTCCCCGCGGCACCGTAATATCTGTCAAGGAAAGACTGTATGAGGGAATCCGCATCAGCATAAGCGTCCCACATCAGGTTGGCGGCCAGATATGACCTCAGCTCCGCGAACTCTCCCCCGCGGTTCGAAGCTATCTGCGAGAAATGCATCTTCACGTTATTCCCCTTGAAAATCTTCATGTTCTCGGCCATGGTGGCAAAGTTGGGGAAGGGCGAGAGGTAATTGTCGAAGTTGATGCCGTAGTCCCAGACAAAGAGATTCTTGCACATCGGAGCCCATCCTTTGAGAGCCCCCCAGAGGAATTTCTGGCCGGAAGGATTGTCGGCCAGGGAAGTCTGCCTGCGGCAGTCGATGTCGCAGAGCATTATGGAGACATTGTCTCTGGGCTTGGTAACTTTTGGCGGATCGACGGAGAACAGATAGGCCAGCGTTGAGATGGTCTTGTCCGGGAATCTTTCGGCCACCTTGTTGATGAAACGGAGGATGGGGCCGGAGGGGCCACCCTCGATATCCATTACGGCCTGGCACTCCGGGCAACGGCAATAGGTATCACTGCCGTCGTTCTGGCTGATGCTTATGAATGTCTGCTCCGGATGTGCCTTGAACAGGGAATCCAGCCTCTCGCAGACAATTTCCAGAACCTCCGGGTTGCTCATGCACCACTGGCTGGCGCTCCCGGGATGGCGCTTCCCGCCATAAAAAGCGTAGTATTCAGGATGAGCTTCGCCATATCTTGAGGCAGGGAGAAGTCGGTTGCAGGTGTGAACCCAAAGATTGTCGACAAAGATTTCGGAGGGCTCTTCGAGGCGGTACCACCATTTGTAAAGAGGATCGACTCCAAGCAGATAATTCTGCGTCTGGCGATAGCTGAAAGCCGGCTCGCTGACTGTATTTCTGGCCTGCACATAACGTTTCTCTCCCTGCACCGGGGAAACGAAATATTCTCCGTCGCCCCAGTATTCTATGCCGAGATAATCCTTCAGAAAGCCACAGACGCCATATACAAGGCCTTTGTCTTTTCCGGAGATGACGATCTTGTCCGCCTCCACGGAAATGGCATAGCCATCCTCCTCGAGAGCCCGGCCCGCAATGGCCGGTGCGGCGTTGTTTTCGAGAACTATTGCACAGGGCTTTTTCCGCCCCTCGACGATAATGGGGCCGATCTGGCAATCGCTTGCCACTTTTTCAAAGATGCCGGCCGCGGTGGCGGCGAATCTGTCATTGCCGTCGAATGAGATTTTCCTCTCCTGCGGCTTTGCCGCAATAAGGAAAAGTATTGGAATGAGGAGCAACAGGCGCTTCATAGGTATAAATCTTGTTATCTTTTGCAATATACGAAGAATTATCGAAAATTTTTCGAACTTTGCACAAACACTAATCATTTGATAGTATGAAACGCTTCGCTCTACTTACTATTGGGTTCTTACTGTCATCAATTTTAACTTCTTGCTCAGAAAGTGCCATGGCAGGTTATTCATCCAACGAACCAAGGAAGACCCTGAATCTCAGCACCAAGAGTGCCGAATTCCTTCGTACGGGCACAACTTTTTCCTATGATTTCCTCTCGCGGATCAACGCAGAGAAAAAAACCGATTATGTAATTTCTCCCTTAAGCATGCAGTTCCTGCTGGGGATGATTCTTGACGGAGCCAAAGGCGAAACAGCCGAGCAAATCTGCAATGTGCTCGGTTATGGAGCCGGCGAAGAAGCCGAGGTCAATGAATTCTGCCTCTCGATGCTTCAGCAGCTGCCCGACCTTGACTATCTCACAAAACTGTCGCTGGCAAACGCAATCTATGTCGATAACGGATTCCATCTGCTCGACGAATATTGCAAGACCGTCGAAACGTACTACAACGCCGGAGTCGGCAATCTCGATTTCAATGACCGCAAGGGCTCTGCCGATATCATCAACGCCTGGTGCAGCAAAAACACCAACGGCCTGATTCCCAAGGTTCTTGACGAAGTCACCCCCGACAATCTCGCCTACCTGCTCAATGCTCTTTATTTCAAGAGCCAGTGGAGCAGCCCCTTCAAGAAGCAATACACCTGTAAGGAAGATTTCACCGACGAGAAAGGCGTCAAGTCCAGAGTGGACATGATGAAGAAGGAGGGCATGTACAAATACAGCCACAACGATGTCTGCGAAGTCCTTGAACTCCCATACGGCAAAGGCTCATTTGCAATGACAATCCTTCTCCCGAAGAAGGGTCACAACGTAGCCGAGGTCATCGAAGCCCTGAAGGCCGACAGAAGTATCGCCTGGCCCGAGAGGCGTCAGGATGTAGATATCTGGCTGCCGAAATTCGAGACCAAGTTCAAGATGAAGATGAACGACATTCTCTCGGAGATGGGTATGCCTCTGGCCTTCGACAAGAATAAAGCCGATTTCACAAGGATGTCGGAATACGCTCTGGCCTTAAGCTACGTACGCCAGGACGCCATCATCAAGGTGGATGAAGAGGGTTCTGAGGCCGCAGCGGTTTCGTCGGCCGGCATGATAAAGGCTACGGCAATCCCCAGCGAACCGCTGGTTATCTTCTTCCGCGCAGATCATCCTTTCCTCTATCTGATTACCGAGACCAGCACCGGTGCCGTTCTTTTCGCCGGACGCTACTCCAACCTTCCCGCCCGGGCAGAATAATCGCTCCTTGCCTGCCAGGTGGCGCATTTTATGTTCCACTTGCCGGGAAAAGGGCCTAAAACATGTCAGGTGGTGCAGATTCCCGCACCACCTGACAAGTATTTATGCGGAATGCTTAGTCCGCGACAGGGCGGATTGAATTGCCTTCGGTGCGGCGTAGAGTTCTATATAAACCGGGACCGTGCTGCTGTTCCATATTAAGGCCGTATATATACGACAGAAAATCAGCATCCATTACGAGTTCATCGGAAAGATAGTACCCGTACGCTTCCACGTAACGGTAAGTTGCATTATCGACCAAGCCTGAAGCGGGTAGGAAGATGCTGTTTCCGTTTTGGAGGTACTTTATCTCGAACCCCATATGTCCGCCGACACGGGTCCAGGTCCATTGATAATTCGGATTCGTGTAGGTTGATACAAGTTCCTGAATGTTTTCTTTTGTTGGCATGCGCCAGTTTTTTCCAAGGCGAACGCGCGCAGCGTCATCTTCAGGACGGAGAAAAGCCGGGCTGCCTTCCTCTTCGATTCCGTAATACTGATACATTCCGTTCTTGACCCATTTGTAGTTTTCGACTGTAAAAGTCGCTTTAGTTGTGGTTTCGCCCCAGGCATAGTAATCACCTAAATCACCTACGCTGCTGGCTCCAAGATTTCGGTCACTCCATTTTACTGAAAGGCCGATATCAACTGCCTTTACTGACGAATAGCCATTGGATGAACTGGACTTACTGCAGGACACGGAAAGAAGCGGCAGAATGACTACTGCCGCAAAGAAGAGTTTCTTCATAATAATTTACTTGGCTGATTATAAATTCGTTATACCCACCTCGATTAACGGAATGAGTTTTAGGTCTGGCGGTATTACGTAAAAGTATCATCTCCACAAATATCGTAATTCCCCACAATTCCGCAAAAAAAAGTTATTACTCCTTTCCAGTTTCCTCGGCAAGGTGCCGGGCAAGGTCGAGGAAGGCGAGGGCGTCGGGGCGCGAAGACAGCGCCACCGGCTCGCCTGCGTCGCCGCATTCGCGGATTCCCTGCACGAGCGGAATCTGGCCCAGGAGGGGAATCCCGACCTTTTCGGCCATCTTCACTCCGCCGTCGCGGCCGAAGATGTAGTACTTGTTCTGCGGAAGTTCTTCCGGAGTGAACCAGGCCATATTCTCAACCAGACCGAAGAGTTTGCGCGAGACTTTCTCGTTGCGGAAAAGATCTATACCCTTTTCGACATCAGACAGGGCTACCGCCTGAGGTGTCGTGACTATTACCGCACCCTCCATCGGGATATCGTTCACAAGACTGATGTGAATATCTCCGGTTCCGGGGGGCATATCTATAAGAAGAAAATCTAGCACTCCCCAGCGTACCTGCAGTATCATCTGCTTTAGGGCGTTGCAGGCCATGGGGCCGCGCCAGATAAGCGCCTGCCCGGCCTGGGCGAAATAACCGATTGACATCCACTTGACGCCGAACTTCTCTATCGGCAGCATCACCGTCTTGCCATCCTCCTCCATTGCTCCGGGAACGGCATCTTCCGTGCCCGTCATGATGGGAATCGACGGCCCGTACACGTCTGCGTCGGCAAGACCGACCTTATATCCAAGCCGGGCTAGGGCGACGGCAAGGTTTACCGATACGGTGGATTTGCCAACGCCTCCCTTACCTGAAGCTATGCCGATAATATGTCTTACGTTGGTCAGTTCGTCGAGCGTCAGGTCGTTGACCGAAGGCTTTTTCTCGCGCGGAGCGGAAACTTCGGTCTTTACGACAATCTCCGTCCCGGCAGGGAGAGCACGGTAAAGCGCAGCCCGGACGCTGCCGGAAAGGTATTCTGCGAGAGGATCGCGGCGGGCGGGGAACAGCAGCTGCACCTCAACCTTGCCGGGCTCTTCCTTTATGTCGCCTACCATCCCGAGCTCGACCACGCTGCGGTCGTCGCGCCCGGGGTGAAGGACGGTTTTAAGTATTTCTATTATCTCTTCTCTCATTTCCTGACGATGTCGAGTTCTTTAAGGAGATGGCTTGCGCCGCCAATCTTATCCATCATGAAGAGGACGTAGCGGATATCTACGCATATACACCTCTGGAGCTGGGGTTCGAACATGACGTCGCTCGACATCGACTCCCAGTTGCCATCGAAGGCCAGGCCGATAAGTTCGCCTTTAGCGTTCAGCACGGGGCTGCCGGAGTTGCCACCGGTGATGTCGTTGTTGGTAAGGAAGCAGGTGGGGAGCTTGCCGTCTGCGTTGGCATACTGGCCGAAATCTTTGGCCGCCCAGGCTTCTTTTACCTTAGCAGGCACCTTGAATTCATAATTTGAAGGGTCTTCCTTTTCAATCACGCCGTCAAGGGTAGTATAGTGCTTGTACCAGACACCATCCTTGGGAGAATAACCTCCGACCTTTCCGTAGGTAAGGCGCATCGTGAAGTTGGCGTCAGGGTATGACGGCTTGCCGGCCTGCCACTCCAGAAGGCCTCCGGCAAAGGCTTTCGAGGCCGCAGCTATGGCGTCTGCGTCGAGATTGGCATAATGCATCTTGTCGCGGTACAGCTTCATGGTTGCATCGTAGAGTACCTGTGCGGGATCATCTGCCGCAGGCCAGGCACCCTCTCCGAGTTTTGTAAAATTCTCGGCGGAGGCAAAAACCGAATTGGCAAAGAGACTTTCAACATAGGCGGGTATATCCAAAGTTGCGAAGTCAACTCCTTCGATTGCGGGATAATTCTCAGGAGCGGCCTGTTCACGATAATACTCGAGCATCCTTACGGTAATCTGCTTTTCGAGTTCCACGTCGTAATCCTTGTAGGCGGCCTTTGCTGCAGCTACGCCCTTGGCAAGGGCAGCAGTCGAATCACTCCCGCTGCGGAAAGCGCGCTGGGAGGCACGGTTAAATCCGCCAAGCACCCCGAGGGGTCCTATCCTGACAAGGGTTTCCCTGATGAGGGTTCCCTCCTTGACCGGTTTGGTGCGAAGTCCGGTAAGCATGGCAATGTCTTCAAGGGCGGAACCGTATTTCTTTTCGCGGGCCGGGCTCTGGCTTACCCACTGGGTAAAGGCGGCCTCTTTCTCCTTCTCGCGGCCGATGATGTTCAGTTTTTCGAAAGCGAGTTTCTCGCCCTGCCATTTCTTCCAGGCATTTGAAGAACTTGCATATTTGCTGGCATACTGGAGACGAATCTTCGGGTCGGACTCCATTCCGCGGCGCATTACCTCCTGACGGGCGGTACGGGCGCCTACGGCCACCATGAATCCGTCAATCATAGACTCCAGCTGTGCAGCGGTCTGGAACCTCTGGGTGCGGCCGGGATAGCCCATTATGAAGGAGAAATCGCCGTCCTTTACACCTGCCAGGGAAATCTTAAGGGATTTTTTGGGGTGATAGGGGACATTATCCTTCGAGTATGCGGCCGGCTCGTTGTCTGCACCAGCATAAATGCGGAACATGGAGAAGTCGCCGGTGTGGCGGGGCCACATCCAGTTATCGGTTTCTCCGCCAAATTTGCCTACTGATGCCGGAGGAGCGCCTACGAAACGCACGTCGCGATATACCTTGTACACGATGAGGTAATGGACATTCTCGTTGTAGAAGCCCTGGATGAGAACTTCGCAGCCGGGGTGGTCGGCTTTTGCCTCGGAAATAAGCTTGTCGCTTGCTTCTTTGCGGGCCTTTTCGGCTGAATCATCGTCATTTGTAAGCTCAAGGGCCTTGGCGGCTGCCGTTTCAATTACGGATGTAACGTCGGTAAGGCTCTCGAGGAAAGTGACTGTGAGCCCCGGAGCGGGGATTTCTTCCTCGCGGGACATAGCCCAGAAGCCATCTTCAAGATAGTTATGCTCAGGGGAAGAAAGGCTCTGGATTGTGCCGTAGCCGCAGTGATGGTTGGTTACGAGCAGGCCTTCGCCGGAAATCACCTCTCCGGTGCAGCCGCCGCCGAACTGCACTATGGCATCCTTCAGGGAAGAATGATTGATGCTGTAGATATCCTCGGCCGAGAGTTTGCAGCCAAGGGCCTTCATTGATTTGATGTTCATTTTCTGCAGAAGCGGAAGCATCCACATTCCTTCGTCGGCCTTTACCGGGGCCGAAATTACCATTGCGGCCAGAATGGCCAGGATGGAGGTCTTGAAAATTCGTTTCATATAATAACTGTTTATTGATTAATCGAAAAGGGTTGGTTCGAGTTCTTTGGGATGGAAGGATTGACGGTGATACGGGGTCAGTCCGAATTCCTTTATTGCGACGATGTGCTCCGGGGTGGGGTATCCCATATTCTTTTCCCAGCCGTATTGGGGATACTCTTTGGCGATTTTGCACATATATTCGTCGCGCCAGGTCTTCGCCAGGACCGATGCCGCCGCGATGCTGGCATAGGTGGCATCGCCGTGTACGACTGTTTCATAGCGGTATCCGTCGAAAGGCCGGAACTTGTTGCCGTCGATGAGCAACAGCTGAGGCTTAAGGGAAAGCCGCCGCACTGCCCTCTGCATTCCGGTGATGGAGGCGGAAAGTATGTTGATTTTGTCTATTTCCTCGGGGCTGACCATCTCCACGGCCCAGGCCAGGGCCTCTTTTTCAATTATCGGGCGAAGGGTTTCGCGCTCCCTGGCTGTCATTTTTTTCGAATCGTTCAGCAGCGGATGGTGAAAGTCACGCGGCAGGATTACCGCGGCGGCTGCCACCGGGCCGGCCAGAGGGCCGCGGCCCGCCTCGTCGCAGCCGGCCTCGATGAGGTCGGGGGTCATTGCAATACGCAGAGAGGGGGCTGATTTTCGCATACCGGTTATTATTCGATGGAACCGAATGCGAAAATACGTAATTATTTTGAATTTTTCTCCTGAAGTTCCCGGTTCTGTGCTTTCAAGAATCCTATAAGGTCCGTTTTGTCCTGAATGATATTCTCGAGCACGCGGATTCTTTCGGCCTGGGAGTCAACTTCCACCTGAAGTTGTTCATTTTGTTTCCTGACCTCTTCGAGCGTTCTGTCAAAACGGTTCCCGTATGCGGCTTTGATATCGCTCAGGTGAGGATTTGTGTCGGGGCTTGAAGGATCGTAGCCGAGCAGCAGTTCTTCGATTGTGCAGTGCAGTTCACGACAAATAGCCGGAAGATGAGGGTTAATCATCATCGTGGCGCCGGATTCAATATTCCGATAGGTGTTTCGGTCGATATTGACTTTTTCAGCAAGGGCCGCCTGCGTGAGATTTTCCTGTTTACGCCTGGCGGCCAGATTGGCCTTGATTGTTTTATCGTACTCGTTTGCCATAAAAACTATGCTTCGTTCTGCACAAATTTACCGGGCACGACCATATTATTTTGGCGCGTTTTTCTAAGCAAAGCAACGATATTATATGCATCAAAACATAAGAATCGTAAAAAAAACATAAAAAACGTAAAAATTTTATGCATTTGGAGCAAACTTTTCTTGACAGGGCCGTCAAATAGGGCAAGATTTGCACAACAAAAACCATATCATTATGAAAGCCTCTGCGATTGAAAAAAAATTTGAACTGCTAAGCCGTATGATGGAAGAAGATTTCATATATCTCGCTCCCGATATCGGCTTTGACGGCGCCTGTCTCATCATCGGCGCCGACCCACGTAAAATGAACGACTATGCCCTCCGGACCTTCGGAATTAGCGGTTCCGGGATTTTTACGGCCTACCGCTCTTCCTACAGGCGGCGCTTGTTTAATAAATACCGCCGCGGTGTTGTTATTGAGTGATTATTTTAGTAGATTTGCAGGCTATCTTCATCGAACTGAAAGCAAATATTCAAAATACAATAACAAATATGAAATCTTACTCTACCAAAGACATCCGCAACGTGGTTCTCCTCGGAAGTTCCAAATCCGGTAAGACCACTCTTGCAGAAGCTATGCTTTTCGAAGGCAAGGTCATCGACCGCAGGGGTACAGTTGAGGGCAAGAACACCGTGTCCGACAACACTGAATTCGAGCAGACCAACCAGAAGTCCGTTTACTCGACCCCTCTGTACGCCGAGTTCATGAACACCAAGATCAACTTCATCGACGCACCCGGTTCCGATGATTTCAGCGGCGGCGCACTTGCAGCTTTCAAAGTCTGCGAAAGCGGCGTTCTCGCTGTCAACGCACAGCAGGGTGTTGAGGTCGGTACCGAAATTTTCGCACGCTACGCCGACCAGTACAACGTTCCCCTCATCCTTGCCGTCAACCAGCTCGACCACGAGAAGGCCAACTGGGACCTCTGCCGCAACTCCATTCAGGAAGCTTTCGGCAAGAAGGCCGTGTTCATCCAGTTCCCTCTTGCAGTAGGCACCGGATTCAACGGCTTCGTTGATGTCCTCACCCAGAAATGCTACAAATTCAAGGATGCCAACGGTACCCGCGAAGAGATGGATATCCCTGCAGAGTTCGCCGACGAGGCTGAAAGCCTCCGCCAGGAACTTATGGAGAAGGCCGCTGAAGGCGACGACGCCCTCATGGAGAAATTCTTCGACACCCTCGAGCTCAGCACCGAGGAAATCGTAAAGGGTCTTGCCGCAGGTCTCAAGAAGCACGAGGTCATCCCAGTACTCTGCCTCTCCGCAAAGAATGATATCGGCGTAAAGCGCCTCATGGAGTTCATCATCGGCGTAGCACCTTCACCCGAAGGAACCGTACAGAAGACCGTCGAAGGCGGCGAGCTTGCCTGCAAGGCAAACGGCCCCGTCAGCATCTTCATCTACAAGACTTCCGTCGAGCAGCACCTCGGTGACGTATCTTACTTCAAGGTAATGAGCGGCACCCTCAACGAAGGCGCCGACCTCGTCAACCCCGAGAATGGCAACGGCGACCGCCTTTCCGCCATCTACGCCGTAGCAGGCGCCAAGAAGGAGAAGGTCACCAGCATCTGCGCCGGCGACATGGGTTGTACCATGAAGCTCAAGAACGGCAAGACCGACGTTACCCTCGCAGTAGCAGGCCAGGATGCAATCGAGCATATGGTATTCCCTGACGCCAAGTATCGCTGCGCCGTCAAGGCTATTGACAAGAACGACGAAGCCAAGGTCGGCGACGCCCTCAACAAGATTGCAGCCCAGGATCCTACCATCACCGTAGAATATTCCAAGGAGCTCCGCCAGACCATCCTCAGCGGTATGGGCGAGCAGCACATCAACCTCGTCAAGTGGAGAGTCAACAACGAGTTCAAGCTCCAGATCGAGCTCTACGCCCCGAAGGTTCCTTATCGCGAGACCATCACCAAGATTGCAACGGCTCAGTACCGTCACAAGAAACAGTCCGGCGGCGCCGGTCAGTTCGGCGAGGTTCACCTCCTCGTCTGCCCTTACGTAGAGGGTCAGGAAGCTCCCAAGAATTTCAAGATCGACGGCAAGGACACCGTATTCAACTTCAAGAGCCAGGATATCTCTGAGCTCGAGTGGGGCGGCAAACTTGAATTCTACAACTGCGTCGTGGGTGGTTCCATCGACCTGGGCTTCATGCCCGCCATCCTCAAGGGTATCAAGTCCAAGATGGAGGAAGGCCCTCTCACCGGTTCGTACGCCCGCGATATCCGCGTTTACGTATATGATGGTAAGATGCACCCGGTAGACTCCAAGGAAATCGCCTTCATCATCGCCGGCCGCAACGCCTTCAAGGAGGCCTTCCGCAACGCCGGTCCGAAGATTCTCGAGCCTATTTACAATGTTGATATCCTTACCCCTAACGACTATGTAGGTCCTTGTATGTCTGACCTCAACGGTCGCCGTGGCATGATTATCAACCAGGATATGGAGAAGGGCTTCACCGTGCTCCATGCACGCGTTCCGCTCGCCGAGCTTTACCGCTACTCCACCACCCTCAGCTCCCTTACCGGAGGCAGCGCTACATTCACGATGAAGTTTGCAGAGTACCAGCCCGTTCCGGCTGACGTACAGACCAAACTCCTCGCCGAATACGCCGCACAGGAGAAGGACGAAGACTAAGCGTGGCGCGCAAATAGTTAATAATCAATCAAATAAGCAAAATTGGTGTCCCGATTTCAGGACACCAATTTTTATTAAAGTATTAATTTACAGTTATTTACGCGCCACGACGGCAATAGCGGACAAAACGGAAGTCGAGATTGTTTTCCTCGTCGTGCTTTAATTCAGACTGCCAGTCGGGGACCCACTGCGCCGGAGAAATCTCCGGGAAAAATACATCGGCATCCTCCGGGATTGCATCGACGTGGGTTATGTACATAGTGTCCGAAAGCGGCATAGCCTCGGCGTAAGTGTACGCCCCGCCGATAACGAAGCATTTCTCAGCGCCGGATGCTTCGGCGGCCGCATAGGCGGCATCAAGAGAATCCACTATGGTGATTCCTGAAGGAGCATCTGGCCAGGGGAAGATGGAAATCACAATGTTCATTCGCCCGGGGAGCGGTCGGCCGATAGACTGGTACGTCATGAAGCCCATGATGACCGGGCAGCCGGCTGTCGTGGCCTTGAAGTACTTGAGATCTTCAGAGAGGTGCCAGAGAAGCTGGTTCTTGCGACCGATGGCGTTATTTGCCGCGATGGCAACGATGAGTGATTTCTCCATGATTACAGTCCGAGTTCTTTTTTCATGTCGCGGAGCAGGTCGAAGGCCTGCATCGGGGTCATATTGTCAAGGTCGGCCCTGCGGAGCGAGTCGCGCAGCGAAGAAAGCGTAGGGTCGTCGAGCTGGAACAGCGACAGCTGCATCGCCGACTCGCCCTTGGCGCCGCTGCGTTTCGAAGCTTCGGCGGCATCTTTCTTCTCGAGGGCCGAAAGGGTTTCTTCCGCCCTTTCTACAACTATCTTAGGCATGCCCGCCATACGGGCGACGTGAATACCGAAACTGTGTGCCGTTCCTCCGGGTTCGAGCCGGCGGAGGAAAATGATATTCTTGCCGCTTTCCTTGACCGCAACGTGGAAATTGCGGACGCGGGGATATATGTCTTCAAGGTCGTTCAGCTCGTGATAATGGGTGGCGAACAAGGTTTTCGCCCTGTGGCCATATTCGTGGATATATTCCACTATCGAACGGGCGATGGACATTCCGTCGTAGGTGGATGTACCGCGGCCGATTTCATCGAGAAGGACAAGAGAGCGGGGGCTGAGATTGTGGAGAATCATCGACGTCTCGAGCATCTCCACCATAAAGGTTGATTCGCCACGGGAAATATTGTCGGACGCCCCTACGCGGGTGAAAATCTTGTCGAAATATCCTATTCTTGCCGATTCCGCAGGTATGAAGCTGCCTGTCTGGGCCATCAGGACGATAAGGGCCGTCTGGCGGAGAAGGGCAGATTTTCCCGACATGTTCGGGCCGGTCAGAATCATTATCTGCTGCTGCGTACGGTCGAGGTAAATGTCGTTGGGAACATATTCCTCTCCGGGCTTCATCGTGGTCTCGATTACCGGATGGCGGCCTGCCTTGATTTCGAGGGAATCGCCGTCGTCGACGACAGGACGGCAATAGTGGTTTGCGAGCGCAAGGTCTGCAAAGCCGGCAAGGACGTCTAGCTTGGCCAGCATTCCGGCGTTCGCCTGAATCTGGGGAATCGCCGCCTGAATCTCCCTCACAAGGGCCCCGTAAATCTCAGCCTCGAGGACGTAGATCTTTTCTTCCGCGCCGAGAATCGCCTCCTCGTATTCCTTCAGTTCCGGAGTGATATAGCGCTCGGCTGAAACCAGAGTCTGTTTGCGAATCCACTCCGGCGGAACCTTATCCTTGAAGGTATTCCTCACCTCGAGATAATATCCGAAGACGTTGTTATAGCTTACCTTGAGGGAAGTAATGCCGGTACGCTCGCTTTCGCGCTGCTGAAGTTCGAGAAGATAGTTCTTGCCGCCGCGGGAAATGTCTCGCAAGCGGTCGAGCTCGGGACTTACGCACGCGGCAATTACGTCGCCTTTGCCAAGAATGGCGGCAGGGTCGGCGCAAAGGGTTCCGGTGATGGTTTCAATAAGTTTGCTGCAGTCGCTGAGCCTTGATACGAGCGGCTCGAGAGCCGGCTGCTCCAGGCAGAGGGCCCGGATAGGAGCTATCTGCGAAAGCCCGCGGCTGAGCTGCATGGTTTCGCGAGGGCCTATTTTGCCGGCGGCAGCCCTGGCGATTATGCGCTCAAGGTCGCCGATGGCCGATATCTTTTCACGTACCTCGGAAAGCAACTCCTCGTCTTTCGTGAAAGTTTCAACGGCGTCGAAACGCTTTCCGAGCTCCTCCGTGTCCATGATGGGCATCGAAAGATAGGTTCTCAGAAGGCGGGCTCCCATCGGGGAGGCGGTATGGTCCATCACCGAAAGAAGACTGGCTCCTTCGGAGGAAAATACTTCGAGATTGCGGACGGTAAAGCGGTCCATCCAGACATATTTCCCTGCATCGATACGTGAGAGGGAGCATATATTGCCGATTCCGGAATGGAAGGTCTGCTCAAGATAAACGAGGAGGGCGCCTGCGGCCGCTACGCCGAGAGGGCACTGCTCCACCCCGAAGCCCTTGAGACTGTCGGTCCCGAGCTGCTTGCAAAGGCGCTTTTCGGAGCTGTCGGACACAAAAGCCCACTCGTCGAGAGTGGTAATATATACTTCCGGGAATTTTTCCTTGAGGCCGCGGGCGGCGGAGCGGGTGGAAACCAGTTCCCTGGGCTTCATGAGGGAAATCAGATTGCCCACGAAATCTTCCGACCCCTGGGCAACCTGGAAGGTGCCCGTAGAAACATCTAGGAAGGCCACGCCCGAAGATGTTTTTTCCTGAACGAGGCCGCAAAGGTAGTTATGCTCCTTCTGCTCGAGCATGGTGTCGCCGAAGGCTACACCGGGCGTGACGAGCTCGGTAACACCTCTTTTCACCAGCTTGCGGCCGGCCAGCTTGGGGTCTTCGAGCTGGTCGCATACGGCCACCTTGTAACCGGCACGGATAAACTTGGGGAGATATACGTCAATGGCGTGATGCGGAAAGCCTGCAAGCTCGATGTTGCCCTTATTGCCATTGCTTTTTTGGGTAAGGACTATGCCCAGGACCTTGCTGGCAATGACGGCGTCGTCGGAGTATGTTTCATAAAAATCACCCACCCGGTAAAGCAGGACTGCTTCGGGGTTTTGTGCCTTAACCTCGAAATACTGCTTGATAAGGGGGGTGTCTTCTGCTTTCTTCTTAACTGCCATTGCACGGCAAATATAGTGATTCTTTCCGGAATTATTTTTATTTTTGTAGGGATATGAAGAGGGTGCTCGTAATCACATATTACTGGCCGCCTGCGGGCGGCAGCGGCGTCCAAAGATGGGTGAAATTCTCGAAATATCTCCCGTCGGAAGGATGGCAGCCGGTAATTTACACACCTGAAAATCCGGAGATGCAGTCCGAGGATTCTTCCCTTGGCGCTGACGTCCCGCCTGAAGCCGAAATCATCCGCCGGCCCATCACTGAAATCTACAGCCTGTACCGCCGGCTTACCGGCAAATCAGCCAGCCGCTCACAGGTCAATATGGTGAACGGCGGGAAGAAATCCCTTGCAGGCCGCCTGATGATGTGGGTCAGGGGAAAGTTTTTTGTGCCCGATCCAAGGGTGAGCTGGGTGCGTCCGTCGGTAAAATTCCTGAAAAAATATCTCCGGGAGCATCCCGTTGATGTAATAGTGAGCACCGGGCCGCCACACTCCATGCATCTCATTGCGCAGAAAGTGTCGCTCGCTACCGGCATCCCCTGGATATCCGACTTCCGCGACCCCTGGACGAAAATTTTCTACTTCAAGCATCTGCATCTTTCGCCAAGGACGGTAAGGAAACACCAGCACCTCGAAAAGTCGGTACTTGACGATTCGAAAGCCGTCATAGCCGTTTCGCCCCTTGTCCAGGAGGAGTTCCACGAGATGACTTCTACTCCGGTGGAACTCATAACGAATGGGTTTGACCCTGAGGATTATGCCGCGGCCGGTAGCCCCGATAAAGAATTTTTCACAATCTGCCATACGGGGCAGTTCGCCGCCGACGGCAACCCTGACGTCCTCTGGAAGGTTCTCGCAGGGAAGGCTGCCTCTGACGCTCAGTTCGCAAAGCTCCTTCGCATCCGCCTTGCCGGAGTTAGCGACGAAGCCGTGCTGAACTCCATCAGGGAGGCCGGCCTCGGAGATAATCTTACAGATTTGGGTTATGTAAACCACGATACCGCCATAAAGGAACAATGCGGAGCCTCCATCCTGATTCTTCCGCTAAGGAAAGAGCCTGAATACAGAGCCACGCTGCCCGGGAAACTCTTCGAGTATCTTGGAGCCCGCAGGCCCATCCTCGGCATAGGCCAGACCGACGGCGCCATGGCGCGCGTCGTGTCGGACGCAGGCGCCGGGCTGACCGCCGGATGGGACGACGAAAGCGCCATCACAGCTTTCATTGACAAGGCCTGGAAAAGCTTCGTTGAAGGAGGCTGCAAATTGGGGCCGGACGGCTTGTTCCCCGGAGGAAACATAGAAGCATATTCACGTAAAAATACAGCGGCAGCCCTTGCCGCCCTGCTTGAAAAAATCAGCTGTCATGAATAAAAAATCTGTTTTGCAATATATCGGAATCATCCTCGCTTTCATAGTTTTGTCCTACGGCTTCGTGCCTCAGGTCCTGAGCGGGAAAATCGTTAATCAGAGCGATATCAGCGGCTATATAGGAATGGCTCACGAGGCCAATTCCTGGAACGCCGAACACCCCGACGAGCCTGCACTCTGGACTAATTCCATGTTCGGAGGAATGCCCACGACCATGCTTAACGGGAACCAGGGCGGCGACGCCACACAGCCGATATACGATGCATTTTTCATTGGTAAACGGCCGGCCAGTTATCTGCTGATTTCCCTTCTCGGCGCGTTCCTGCTGATGCTGACATTCGGAATAAGCCCCCTGCTTGCCGCGGCCGGCGCAGTGGCGGTAACCTTCTGCTCCTACAATTTCCAGATTATACAGGTGGGGCACAACGCTAAAATGGTGGCCATCGCCTGGGCGCCCTGGGTTCTTGCCGCAGTAGTCTTTACCTACAGAAGAGCCCTGGAAACGATGGCCGGAAAAGAGGCTTGCGGAAGATTCGGAAAGGCGGCCTCAATGCTCGCCGGGCCCGTGCTTTTCGGCTTTGCCCTCAACTTCCAGATTAAGGCCAATCACGTCCAGATTTCATATTACCTCGCTCTCATCATCGCCGCATATGTGCTTGTACTGCTGGCGTGGATTCTGCTCAGGCATCGTGAACTTCTGAAAAAATTCTTCATCGCCTCCGGGCTCTTGCTGGTGCTCGGAATGGTAGGTATAGCCACCAATGCCAACAGGCTTATCCCCACATGGGAATATACCAAACAGACCATGCGCGGAGGCTCATCCCTGACATCCGACGGAGGCAAAAAGTCCACCGGTCTTGATTTCAGCTATGCCACACAGTGGTCTTACGGCCTGGAAGAACTTCCGAACCTGATGGTGGCCGATTTCAACGGAGGGGCCTCGGCCGCGGCAGTCAATCCCGATAAATCCGAGACCGTAAAAGCTCTGCAGAAAATGGGCTACGGCCGCAGGGAGTCCAGAAACTTCGCCAAATCCCTGCCAATGTATCACGGGCCTCAGCCCTTCACCGCCGGCCCCATGTACATGGGCGTCATTTCCGTTTTCCTTTTCATTCTGGCTCTGGGGCTCTATAAGGGCAAAGAAAAGTGGTGGCTGCTGATTCCTACAATCCTGGCGATTCTGCTGGCTCTCGGCGGGACATACGGAAGGGATGATTTCTTCAACACCCTCTTCCGCGATTTCAATAGGTTCTGGTTCGACCATACTCCATTCTACAATAAGTTCAGGACGGTTTCCATGGCCCTTGTGGTACTGCAAATCACCCTCCCTCTTCTCGGCGTGGCTGTGCTGGACAAGATTCTCAAACAGGAATATGACCTCAAGGATGTCAGGAAACACGTTCTTATAGCCACAGGAATAACAGGAGGATTCTGTCTGCTTCTGCTGCTTTTCCCGGGCATTGCCGGCTCTTTTACCAGTGCCGCAGACAAGAGTTTCCCGGAAATCATGCGGCCCGCTCTGGCCGCGGACAGGCAGGGGCTGCTTACTTCTGATGCGCTGGTCTGCCTCGGCCTAATACTGGCCACTGCCGGACTGATACTGTGGCAGGCTCTCGGGAAAGACGAGCAGAAACGTCTGTCGAGGGCCACGCTGGCAGGAATAGGCATTTCGGTGCTGGTCGTATTGAATCTGTGGGTGACAGGCAAAAGGTATCTGAACGCCGGTCATTTTGTGACTAAAAGCGATTTCAACTCCCATTTCGACCTTCGCGAAGTTGACAAATGGATTCTCGCAGACGATGCACTCGATTACAGAGTGGTGGACCTGAGTGTAAATACCTTCAGCGACGCAACTCCGAGCTTCCATCATAAGAATATCGGCGGTTATTCACCTGTAAAATTCCAGCGCTATCAGGATCTTATAGACCACTATATAAGCGGTGAGCTTTCCAGCATTTACCGCCAGATTCAGGGTGCCGCCACGGTTCAGGAAGCCCAGGAAAAACTCGGGAAACTTCCCGTTCTGTCGGCCCTCAACTGCAAATACATCATTCTTGAAGGAAGTATTCCTCCGCTTGAAAACAAGGGTGCGCTAGGCAATGCCTGGTTCGTCGACAGCTGCGTAGTAGCCTCAAGCCCTGACGAAGAAATCGCCCTCCTTGGAGCCGTGGATTTATCCAGGGTAGCCGTGATTCCGGCGGATTCTCCCGTCAGGGCTGCCGCCGCCGGGAATAACGACGACAGCATAGAACTCGTAAGCTATTCCCCCAACACTCTCATTTATTTTACCCGTACGCAGAGCGAGAGGCTCGCCGTTTTCAGCGAGGTCTGGTGCCCTTACGGCTGGAAAATGAGCGTTGACGGAAAGCCCGTCGCCGCACCGGCAAAGGCCGACTGGACGCTCCGCGCTGCGCTTATCCCTGCAGGGGAACACGAAATTACAATGACTTTTGATCCGGCCTCATATCGCACGGGAAGAGCGGTCGCGGCGGGCGGAAGCTGGATTTTAATCCTGCTCGCCCTTGCCGTAGCCGTAGCCTCATGGAAGAAAAAACGCAGCTAAACTGCAACGGGCGCCTTTATCGCTGGCCAGGGGTCGTAACCTTCGAGTGTAAAATCCTCGTACTTGAAATCAAAGATGCTCTTTACCTCGGGATTGATTATCATCCTGGGCAAAGGTCTCGGCTCGCGTGAGAGCTGCTCACGCACCTGCCCGAAATGGTTGAGGTAGATATGCGTATCGCCGGTGGTATGGATGAATTCGCCGGGCTTAAGGCCGCATACCTGAGCTATCATCATTGTCAAGAGAGCATAGGAAGCAATATTGAACGGCACCCCGAGGAAGGTATCGGCGCTGCGCTGATACAGCTGGCAGGACAGCTTTCCGTCCGCCACATAGAACTGGAAGAGGCAGTGGCAGGGCGGAAGAGCCATTATATCAACTTCTGAAGGGTTCCAGGCAGTAACGAGCATTCTGCGGGAATCGGGGTTCCGGCGGATGGTGTCGATTACCTGCGAAAGCTGGTCTACGGCTTTACCGGAGGATGAATTCCAGCTGCGCCACTGATGTCCGTACACCGGCCCGAGGTCTCCGTTTTCGTCGGCCCATTCATCCCATATTGTCACGCCGTGCTCCTTGAGATAACCTATGTTGGTGTTGCCGGAAATGAACCACAGCAGCTCGTAGATTATGGATTTAAGATGGACTTTCTTGGTCGTGAGCAGGGGGAATCCGGCCGAAAGGTCGAAGCGCATCTGGTGTCCGAAAACGCTCTTGGTGCCAACTCCTGTACGGTCGTGCTTGACAGCGCCTTCCGTCATTATCCTGTTTAACAGATCGAGGTACTGTTTCATCTGCTTAAATGGTTGAGAAGGCAAAGATAATGGCTTCGCTGAAGGTCTCACCTTCACGAAGTACGACGGAAGGATATTCCGGCTTGTTCGGACTGTCGGGGAAATGCTGGCACTCTATGGCAACGGCGTCATAGTCGTGGTACTTGCGTCCACCCTTGCCTTCAGGGCAGCCTTCGAGCCAGTTTCCGGTATAAATCTGTACTCCGGGCTGGGTGGTCAAGACCTCAAGACGACGGCCTGAGGCGGAGTCGCTGAGAACTGCGGCCTTGCGCAGCTGGCCGGGAACATAATCGTCAATCACGAAGCAATTGTCGTAGCCCTTGCCGAATTTAAGGGCAGGGAAGTCGGCCTTGATGTCGCGGCCGAGCGGCTTGGGATTGATGAAATCCATCGGAGTTCCGGCCACGGGCTCGGAATCTCCGACCGGAATGAGGGTTTCGCTCGTGGGGAGGTATTCCGAAGCCGCGAGGCAGAGTTCGTGCCCGAGCACATTCTCCTTGAAGCCTCCGAGGTTGAAATATGCGTGATTGGTGAGGTTCAGTACCGTCGGGCCTCCGGATACAGCGTTGAAGGTGAGTTCCAGGACGTGGTCTTCGCTCCAGGAATAGCGGGCTACGACTTTAAGGTCGGAGGGATATCCGGCTTCACCGTCTTCAGAGAAGTACATGAATTCCACGGCTTCGCCGTCAATCCTGCTTTCCCATACCTGATTCTGGAAGCCTGCGGGGCCTCCGTGAAGATGGTTGGGGCCGTTGTTGATGGGCAGAGTATATGTTTTTCCGTCGAGGGTGAAATGGCCAAGAGCGATACGGTTGGCGTAACGGCCGGGGCATTTGCCGGCGCAGGGGCCGTCGTCGAAGTACGACAGGGGATTGTCGTAGCCAAGAACTACGTCGGCGAGCTTGCCGTCCTTGTCGGGCACATTGACGGAGACTATCGCGGCACCTATACTGCAGAGTTCTACAAATGCTCCGTCGGAAGCCGTAAGCTTGTATTTGAGGATTTCCTTACCATCGGGAGCGGAGCCCCATTTGATTTTTTCTATTGTCATTGTTCAGTGGTATTATAATGAGGTCATAAATGCTATCTTGTTCAAAACTACGTGCAGGGGCGCATCTTTCAGGATGACAGTTTTGTCGGAGCCAAGAAGATACAGCGAAGGTATTGCCCAGAGGTTATATATCTGCTCGTTCCTGATGGACTGGTCCTTGTCGATGCCCGATATCCATGTCTTGGGATAATCCTTGACTACCTTGCGCCAGGCGGCAACATCTTCGTCGGGGTAAATATTGACGATTGCCAGCTGGCCGTCTTCGAGCATTTCCGCCAAATCGGGAGATCCGGCCATTACCCTCTGGATATCCTCGCACATTTTGCAGCCCGGGTTGCTGAACACAAGAAGGGTCAGCGGGGCTTTGACGCCGTAAAGAGTCTTCTCTGAGCCATCGGGGGTAATAAAGGTGAAATCGCCGGCCTTGGTGCCCTCTTTGTTAAGGGAGCATAGATGAGCCTGGTTTGCATAAATCTTTCGCTGCAGGGAGTCTATTCCGGGATACTGCGAAAGGGTTTGGGCAACTACTGCATATGATACTTCATTGTGTACCGGAGACTGGGGGTCATACATATACTTCCCGGCAAGAGCTGTCATTTCATTGAAAATACCAGGGTGTACTGCACATACAGGCCAGGAAGTAATACCCTTGAACCACTGGGCTACAGCCTTGGTGACAACCTCTTCAGATGACGGTTCGAGCAGTACGGCCCATAGGGCGAAGTTGTCTTCGAGGGCTTTGCGCGAGATGCCGTTCATACAGAGGGAATCAACTCCCATTTCGTATATCTCGCTAAGATAGGCATCCCAGAAATGGATGGTCAGGTATTCGGCCCTGGCCTCCTCGGATACTATCGTCTCGGGAGGGGTTATCATAGGGAAGCCATCTTCTCCGCGGGTAAATGAAACAGGAGGCTGCTGGCTGCCGGAACATGCCATACAAAAGGCTACTGCCGCGCATGCTCCGATACGGGAAATAATTCCGATACTCATAATACTTCGTTTGACGCCGGTCTTGACGGCCAATCCTTACAAATATATCATATTTTTTGCTAAATTTGAGGGTTTTGTAATGATTTTTCAGATGAGACTACGTTGTCTTTTGTCAATCTCCCTTATTTCTTTGGCCGCCGTTTCTGCAAGCGCTCAGTTTTATCTGGCCGGTGATGACCCCGGCAGCGTCCGCTGGGCTTATATCCTGACTCCCCACTATAAAGTCATATATCCCAAAGGACTGGACTCCCTGTCGCGGGCCTATGCCAGGGCTCTCGAGAGCGCCCGCTTGAAAGTAGGCTTGAGCGCCGGATATAACCCCGGCGAAACCTACGGAGCACGCTCCCAGGTTGTCCTTCACGCTTATACCGGCGATTCCAACGGCTCCGTAGCCTGGGCTCCGATGAGGATGGACCTATATACTCTTCCGGAAGCATATTCCCCTTCGGCCACCCCCTGGATTGAAGAGCTGGCGGTACACGAAAGCAGGCACGTAGCCCAAATGCAATTCGGTAAAGACGGGCTCCTCCGCATCAGCTCCTGGATTTTCGGCGAACTCCCTACCGGAGCGGAGGCCGGTGTATTTCCAAGCACCTGGATGCTGGAGGGAGATGCAGTCGTGGCCGAGACGGCTCTTTCTGATTACGGCCGCGGCCGCGACGGTGCCTTCCTCGCTTACTATATGGCAGCTTTTGACAAAGGCGACCGGCGTTCCTGGACTCAGTGGAGATGGGGCTCTTCGCGCAGATATGCCCCCAACCACTATGCCCTCGGTTATCTTACCATAGCGGGAGCCAGATATCTCTATAATGACCCTCTGTTTACAAGTACATATCTAAAAGGCGCCGCGAAACGCCCTTACAAGCTTTCAAAGGTTCGCGCCTGGTTCAAGGAGCGTAGCGGCAAGCATTTCTACGATGCCTTCGAGGATATTTATTCCACCTTTCACGGGCAGTGGGAAGACAGCTTCCGCAGCCGCGGAACTGCGGTTGAGGGACAGCGGCTGACAGGCACCCCATCTTGGTACACAAGTTATAGTTCTCCCCTGACGTCAGGCGACGATATCTATGCCGTAAAAGCCTCTCTTATACGCCCGGCCTATCTTGTTAAAATCGGAAAGGACGGCAGCGAATCTTCAGTTCTTCCTTTCGCGCAGAATACAAGCAAGCTTTTTAAATCGGGGAATAATATTTACTGGTCTGAATCCGTGCCCGACAAGCGCTGGTCGCTTGCAGCGAGCTCCCGCATCAGGGTTCTTTCCGAAGACGGTTCCGTCCGGGATTTAACCAACAAGGGGCGTTATTTCAATCCGGCAGTTGCCGCAGATGGCAGAATCTCCGCTACTGAATATCCCGTCCGGGGTGGATGCGCAATAGTGCTACTTTCTGAGGAAGGAAAAGAGCTGAAACGCTTCGAGGCTCCGGATGGAATTCAGTTTACCGAAAGCGCTTTTGTACGTGACGGTATCATCGTATGTTATGTCGGCAAGAAGGGAACGGGGCTTGGCTGGCTTAAAGACAGCGGTATCGAAGAAATCATCCCTCAGGGGCCTTATACTATCAAAAGTTTAAGTGAAAGCGACGGAAGTCTTTACTTTTTA
Source organism: Bacteroidales bacterium (assembly GCA_017443025.1). Taxonomy (GTDB): domain Bacteria; phylum Bacteroidota; class Bacteroidia; order Bacteroidales; family UBA932; genus Cryptobacteroides. The sequence goes on from JAFSPG010000018.1 coordinate 287,908, forward strand.
AGCGGAAAGGATGGCGTAGAGGAGCTTTACTGCCTTGATGCCGCCGGCAAGACCAGCAAGCTGTTCGCCTCGAAATACGGAGTTACCTCTTTCACCATTGACGGCGACACGGTAGTGTGGACATCCCGTGAACACGAGGGGAACCTCCCTTTCAAGGGCTCTCTTTCTTCAATGCCTAAAAGCGAAGCATCCTTCCTTACCTGGAGGCGAAACGAAGTTGCCGACACCCTTGCAGCTCAGGAAAAACGCCTTGCCGCGGCGGCCGGAGTTGACTTGACCGAAGAATGGGGCGGAGACATTTCCGAGCCGAAATCTTATAACAAACTCCTGAATGCCTTCCGCTTCCACTCCTGGCTGCCCCTTGGTATAAAATATGACGCCATCAACGACCTGAGCGACGATTCCGCTCTTGAAGAAACTTCGCTCGGAGCCACAGTATTGTTCCAGAACACCCTTGGAACTCTTTCCGGTCTGGCCTCGTACCGTTATATGAAAGACGAGCTCACCGGGAAAGGTTACAGAAACGCCTTCCATCTGTCGCTGACATATTCGGGCCTATATCCCGTAATTGAGGCGAAACTGGATATCGGCGAGCGCAAGGCCATCCAGTACGGACGTCTTCTGGCCAAATACGGCGATTTAAGCTCCGAACAAACCAAAGGCTGGGTTCTCGACTGCCCTATGGTCAAGGCGGAAATCGACGCTTACATTCCATTCAACTTCTCAAAGGGAGGATGGAACAAAGGCCTCGTTCCAAGGCTGGAGTACGTAATTTCCAACGACCGTTTCAATACAGGAGCCCCGATTTTCGGGCTTGGATACAACCTCGGAGCTTTCCAGACCAAGGCTGTGTTCCTCGATTATATTCCCGGCAAGAATTCCCTGTTACAAACCATAACGGCATCGGTACGTGCCTATGCGACGCGTAAACAAGCCCAGTCTCAGATTTATCCTTCCATAGGTATAGGCGCCGAGATTGGATATCGGCAGAGAATCAGCCTTGCGAAGCATTTTTCTCCCGATATGTACTGGTATCTGTACGGATATCTTCCGGGTCTCCGCCCTGAACAGGGCCTGAAGCTCTCCGCGCTCGGACAGCACCAGTTCGATGCCTCAAGGTTTGAAAACGTGGTCAAGACCCGCCCCCGTGGCCTTGCTACAGACGCCTTGAACAACTGGTTGGCAGCCTATGCTCCCACACAGATAAGGCTGACTGCCGACTATGTAATTCCTATCTATCTGGGAGATATCGACCTGTTGTCGCCAGTAACATACATAAAGCATTTCGTGCTTACGCCTCACTACGACTATACCATCATGAAGTTCGGGCGCGGATTCACGGGAACCGGCGGACTGTCGAGCCTTGGTGCTGACCTTACCGCCAAGGTGGCAAATATTCTATGGTTCCCCTATGACAGCGATATCGGACTCTCTTTCTGCTATAACGGAGGTCCCAGCTTCTCGGATATAAAGAAAACAGGCCTGCCTCTCGACAGGACCTGGTTTGGAATGGTATTCAGGACAAGCCTTTAACGGAAGGTCTTCGCTACCCACCCGGAATCTACTATCGGGAAGGGGCCGGAAGGTATGATATCCGGATTGCGGCCGAGAATAGCCCGGCAGTCCTCATATACGTTAAATCCTACTTCTACCGAATGCATCGCCCCGTCGAGGGAAAAGACAAAGCGTAGCAGGTTGTCAGGACCTTCCATCGAGTTGAATCTCAGAGAAGCCGATGACAAGGCCGCCGACAGCTGAGGATTCTTTTCCTGCTGCGCAAGTTCCATTGCCGTTACGTATTTGCACATTTCGACGGCGGCGTCTTCCATTCCGGCCTCAGCTATTCTCACCTTTTCTATGAGAGAACCTGCGTCGTTTACCCGGCGGAAGATATAATCCCCCATGCTTTCGTCCGCCTGAATCGACGACCATAGCGAAAGAATCTTGGTCTCCGCTTCAAGGGTGATGGCATCAGGGAGCAGCCAGAGCATAAGACGGTTGTCGGGGTCGTGGTACAGAAGGTCCGACTGGACCATATTGACCGTACCGCACTCCGGACACTCCCACGTAAAGAGGGATCCGCTGCGCACGGCCTCTTTCAAGGAAGGTTCCTCGGAGGCGTTAATGCTCCGGGGAACCTGCTTGTTTCCTTTATGGCCGCATTTACGGCAGATTACGGGGATAGATGCTTCTATCGGCATATCTCCCTTGCTCCGTCGCTGATTACGACATTGTAAATCTTGGGCTCGTGGCCGAACTTGGCGGCGAACTGCTCCTTGGCGGCTTTAATAAAGGCGTCATAGAGTTCTTCCTTGACCAGGTTGATGGTGCAGCCGCCGAAACCGCCGCCCATTACGCGAGAGCCGGTAACATCCATCTTGCGGGCCAGCTTGTTGAGGAAGTCGAGTTCTTCGCAGCTGACTTCATACAGGCGGCTGAGGCCGAAATGAGTCTGATACATAAGTTCGCCGACGGTCTCGTAGTCTCCCCTTTCAAGGGCGTCGCAGACGTCGAGCACGCGCTGAACCTCACCGATTACATACTCTGCACGGAGGAAATCCTCCTCGGGAATCTCGGCGCGGACTTCGTCGAGCCAAACCCTCTTGGCGTCACTGAGGAATTCGACATCGGGATGGTTCTTGCGGATGGCAGCGGCTGCCCTTTCGCAGGATTCGCGGCGCTTGTTGTAGGCTGAAGATGCGAGTTCGTGCTTTACGCAGGAATCAATCAGCACCACTTTATATCCTTCGGGCTTGAAGGGGAAATATTTGTACTCGAGAGTCTTGCAGTTGAGGCGGATGAGACTGCCGGCCTTTCCGAAGACGGAGGCGAACTGGTCCATGATTCCGCACTTTACTCCGCAGTAATTATGCTCTGTGCTCTGGCCGATTTTTGCAAGTTCGAATTTGTCGATACCGTTGCCGAAAAGCTCGTTGAGGGCGAAAGCAAATGTGCTTTCAAGGGCTGCAGAAGAGCTTAGGCCTGCACCAAGCGGAACGTCGCCGGCAAATACTGCATCGAAGCCTTCTACTTTTCCGCCACGTTTGATTGTTTCGCGACAGACGCCGAAGACATAACGGGCCCAGGCCTGTGAAGGGGCATCTGCCTCCTCCAAACCAAACTCCGTAGACTCGTTGTAATCCATTGAGAACAGGCGCACCTTTGAGGTTCCATTCGGAAGGATTACGGTCATTATACCTTTGTCGATAGCTCCCGGGAATACATATCCTCCGTTATAATCGGTATGTTCGCCGATAAGGTTGATACGTCCTGCTGAAGCAAATACACGGCCTTCCTTGCCGAAGAGCGCCTTGAATTTCTCCTGAAGTTTTGTTTGCATAGTTTATGGTGTTATTTGTTAATTGCGCATATCTTCGTAAATATAGCTATTCTTTTTTAAATATCTGCCTGTTTGGCAGATTTTTAACCGATAACAGAACTGGAAGATGATCCGACAGCCCGCCAAGATATCTTGGTCCGGAATAGGTACGGAGCGGTTTTTCGCCCGAACGAACATTGTCGCGGGTAAGCAGATGCGGAAAACGCAGAATCTTCATCTGTGCCTCAACCGCCTTGTCGAACAGGAAAAAATCTATCAGCTCCCATCGGCCGTCAAAGCGTATTGTGCCTTCTCCGGCGGCGGAGAGAGCGGCAGCGGGATGCTTCAGGGAGTATTTCGCGGCGAAGTCCGCGAAGACCTCGCTTGAAGCATCGTCGTTGAAGTCGCCGCAGGCGACGAACAGGCTGTCGCCTGCAGCCGCCAGGGAATCCCGCACCAGTCCAAGCGCCTCCAGGGCCGCGAGCCTGCGCCACTGGGATTCTCCTCCGCCGAACTTGGAGGGATGATGATTGACAGCGACTGAAAAAGAGCCGCCGCCCTGCTGCAAAAACTCTGCAAGAAGTATATCCCGGGTGCGCAGCGAATCCTGCCCCTGCGCGGCCGTTATCCGCACCGGCCGCGCCGCGCGGAGAGCTAACGCCTCCGCCCGGTAAATAAGCGCCACGTCTATCCCCCTTCTGTCCGGAGACTCGAAATGCACTATTTTGTAGCCGCATTTATCAAGGAGCGTCCTTTTCAGCAACGTGTGCAGCACCGCTTTATTCTCGACTTCAGCGAAACCTATTATATCGGGCAGGCCTCCGGCCTCTTCGGCAGCGAGGAGGATAGTTTTTGCTATGCCTTCGCATTTGCGGAGGAGCCGCCCGAAGGTCCAGTGGCGGGAGCCTGCAGCCGAGAATTCGGCATCCGAAGACGAATACCCGCCGTCCCTGTGATCGAAGAAGTTCTCCAGGTTCCAGAACATTATAAGGACCCCGGAGAGGATTATCGTTATTTTTTTTCGACCGAACATGCGGGCAATTTATGCTTTTGGCTGAAGAAGTAGGATAAGAATCGTATAATTGTTATTTTTGCAACACAAAATTTTTACAAAAACACCGATTCCATATGTCTTTGAAGTGCGGAATAGTAGGCTTGCCCAATGTAGGTAAATCCACCCTCTTTAACTGTATCAGTTCGGGCAAGGCCCAGAGCGCCAACTTTCCCTTCTGTACAATTGACCCCAACTTAGGTTCTACAAATGTGCCCGACAGAAGGCTCGATGTCCTTACTGAAATATGCCAGCCCAAGCGGACCGTCCCGGCTACCGTAGATATCGTAGATATTGCCGGACTTGTCAAGGGCGCCAGCAAGGGCGAGGGCCTGGGCAACCAGTTCCTGGCAAACATCCGTGAGACTGACGCAATCCTTCACGTGCTGCGCTGCTTCGACGACGGTAATATCGTCCACGTTGACGGCAGCGTGAATCCCGTGCGCGACAAGGAAGTTGTCGATGCCGAACTCCAGATTAAGGACCTTGAAACCGTAGAGGCCCGCATAGCAAAAGTCCAGAAACAGGCCAAAATAGGCGCCGACAAAGAAGCCGCAAAACTGCTCTCTCTGCTGGAGCGTTACCGCGAAGCCCTGCTCAAGGGCTGCTCCTGCCGCAGCGTGGAACTTCTTAACGAAGAAGAGGCCGCCATGGCAAAAGACCTCTATCTCCTTACCAACAAGCCGGTAATGTATGTCTGTAATGTTGATGAAGCATCTGCCGTTAAGGGTAACGCATACGTGGATGCCGTCCGCGAAGCCGTAAAGAACGAAAACGCCGAAGTCATTGTCCTGGCCGCAAAGACGGAATCAGACATCGCCGAGATTGAAGACTACGACGACCGCAAGCTCTTCCTTGACGAGCTTGGCCTCGAGGAACCCGGCGTTGTCAGGTTGATTCAGGGTGCATACCGCCTTCTCGGCCTCCAGACCTTCTTCACCGCCGGCGCCGATGAATGCCGCGCCTGGACCATCCGCAAGGGTGACAAAGCCCCCAAGGCCGCCGGAACCATCCACACAGACTTCGAGAAAGGCTTCATCAGGGCCGAAGTCATCAAGTACGACGACTTCGTCAAATACAAGTCCGAGGCCGCCGTCCGTGCCGCCGGCAAAATGGGAATCGAAGGAAAAGAATACGTCGTCCAAGATGGCGACATAATGCATTTCCTCTTCAACGTCTAACAAAAAACGCTGACCGTTCGGTCAGCGTTTTCATGTATGGTTTCGGAGATCGAAGATCGACGGAGTGGGTTTGGGAGAACTTTCTCCTAATCATTAGATCCTTCTTCTAAAATTCGGGAATTTTAGAAGAAGCGTGCGCGGTGATCTTTAACCTTGGCTTCTTCCATCATTACAGGAAGGATGCCCTGTGATGCCTGCGCGGCGGCTGTAGTGGCTGCGGTCTTGGCATCATCCTCGGTAAAGAATGCTCCGGTATCGCGGGCTGTAACCTTGAATACATAGGTAGCAATCGAACCTGCGATGGGCTTTGAAACCTTGCCGACCTCGGCGGTGCAGACGGCACCGATAAGAGCGGGGTCAAGACCTGCGCCGGCGCAGGTGACGCCGCTGCGGGTGCTGACGGATGTTCCAAGCTTCTGGGCAATGGCCTCGAGGTCATCGAGACCTTCGATTTCAGCCTCGACTTCGGCAGTCTTCTTCTCGCCGAGCTTCTGGAGATACAGCTGCTGGCGGATAGACTCTGCAACCTCGCTGAGTTTGGAAGTTCCCTCCTCGTGGACCTCATTTACGAGGGCGATGATGAAGAACTTGTTGTCGATGGTGATGATGTCGGATACGTCGCCGGCCTTGTGGTCGAAGGCCCAGCGCACAACCTCCTTGGCATTCTCGACGGAACCGAGCCTTTCGGTGCTCTCGAGCATATTCTTCTGAGGATGTGAATATACTCCGAGGGTATCGGCAGCCTTGTGGTAAGCTTCGGCGCCGTTATGGGCGATGACTGCGAAGCTGTTGGCCTGACTGTAAGCGGCGGAGATGGTTTCGTTGCTGGCCTGTGCGGTCTTCTCGTAGATGGCCACGAGCTTCTTCTCAACCGGCTTGGTCTGCTTTGTAACGGCTACGATATGGGTGCCGTACTGAGTCTTGGCAATGTAGGGAACGTCCTTCTTGGCAGTGAAGATGGTCTGCTCGAAACCGGGGATGATGTAGCTCTGAGTCATCCAGCCGATATTGCCGAGAACACCGTCAGCTGCCGAATTCTTGTCGTCGCTGTAAAGAGCGGCCACGTTCTCGAATTTCTCCTTGCCGGCGGAGAGAACCTTAAGAAGGCTGTCGGCCTTTGCAGCATTTGCTCCCTGAAGAAGAATGTGCTTTACATAAACGGAGTCGGGGCGCTGCTTAGTATCAAGTACGCGGGCGATGAAGAACTTGTTGCCGGAAGTGATAACCTCGGAAACATTCTTCTTGCCGCCGTCCCATACGAAATTCTCAACCTTGGAGTTGACGGTGCGGAGCTCACCCTTCTTGTACCAATAGTTCTGGAACTGGCGCTCGGAGGCGTTGCGTGAAAGGAAGACCTTTACGTTGTCTGCGGAAGCGAAGCCGTCATAAATCTTGGCAACTACGTCCTTGGTGGCCTCAACGTCAGTCTTGGAAGGCTTTACGTCGAATACGACATATTCGATGTCGCGGCTCTCGGCCTGGCTGAAGAACTTCTTGTGGTTGTCGTAGTAAGCCTTGATTTCGGACTGGCTGACGACAACGGTAGTATCCTGCTTGTAACCGTAAGGGAGCATCACGAACTCAACGTCGTTGGTAACGTTGTTGTCGGCGATGTTGCGCTTGAGCTCCAGAGGGGTTACGATAGAAGCCTTCGTGAAGAGAGCGTTATACTTGCTGACATACTGCTGGTTGAAAATCGTGTTCTGGAGATAGGTCCAGTAGAGGTTTGCCATAGGCTCATCCTTGGCGGACTGGCCGAATTCGATGACTTTCTCGGCGGAGAAGTTACCGTCTTCGTCCTGGAACATAGGATTCTGAGCGATAGCCGGAGAAACCATGGGGCCACTGATGAGGTCGAGTTTCTCGTCGTCGCCGACGGAGATGCCAGCCTTCTCTGCGTTGCGCAGGAAGAGGTCCCTCATAATGATTTCCTGCCAGGCGGCGTCTCGGATCTGAGCCTGCTGCTGGGCACTCTTAACGGAAGAACCGGTTGTAATTTCTGAGATTTGAGAAATCTTGGCAACTTCGGCGTTGAAATCCTCGTAGGAGATGGATTTGCCGTTGATTTCACCTACGTCATTGCGAGACGAAAGGGAATTGCAGGCAGATACGATATCGTCCGGGCTGACAATGAAGGACAGCAGGCCGATAGCGATGATAATGGTCGCGCCGATGCCGAATTTTACTCTGATTTTTTCAAGAACAGCCATTGTGTTATTAATTTTTAAATATTTACTATCAATTTATTTGGGGTGCGAAGTTAGCAATTTTCTCTCAATTTCTAAGACTTGTCACCAATTATTTACTTTTCTGGGGGAGAGGCCCTATCAAATTCGTTGTATCCACCGAGACTTTTGTCGTATCCTGAACAACCACGAAGAAGTTGTTGAAGGGCTTGAGAATGATGGAATTGCGTGCCCTGTCGTCGGAGCGCAGGCCATAGCCCTGGATAAAGCCGTCGGGGGAATAAAGGCGAACGTAGCATTCGTTAAAAATCTCCCCTTTTGCCTTATCCCAATAAAGGGTATCTGTCTCAATTGTCTCCTGTTTGATGATATTGGTGATTTTGACATTGCCGAAAGCCATCCAGACTTCTTTTTTGGTCTTGGGGTCCGTGTCGTGGCGGGCGTTGTCGCTGCGAAGAGTCGATTCCAAAAGGCCTTCTTCATTATAAGCAAAGACCTCGAGCCCTCCGGGGAATAATTCCCAGTCGAGGGTGTCGCAGCTGTATCTCTCCATCCTGTCCGAAAGAATCCTCATCTGAAGCAGGCCGTTCTTGGACTGAATTACATTCATTCCGTCGACGACCTGATAAGGAACCTCGGCAAGATTCAGGGGCTTGGCCTCCGATTCTCTTCCCTTGCAGGAAATAACGACGAAAGCAACCGCCGCAGCGGTTGCAATCATCAATCTCGTATGAAGAATTCTGCCTCCCACTTATTTCTGGGTGCGAACCGTAGTGGTGGCCGTCATGCCTCCGCAGGAAACAGTATAGGATTTTCCGTCGGTGAGGTCATACATGAAAGCCTCTGCGGTCTGAGGGAAGTAAACCTTATACTGGGCAATCATCTTGTTGCAGTCTTCGGCGAGCGTAGGATCTGCAGCCTTGGCTTTGTTCATATAATCAACGGCTACCCAATAAGGTGCGCGGCGGGAGATTTCGTCTCCTCCGCAAGAGGTAGTTCCCCATATCTGGCCAATGATGAAGAATGCCTGTCCGGCAAATGCAGGATTGAGGCTTGCTGCCTTCTGTGCGTTTGCAACGGCTTTTGCGTTCTGTCCTTTCTTGGCGCAGAATCTTGCATACTGGATACCGTAATCTGCTGCGGCAAGGGAATCCGTACCGGAAGCGAGGGAAACGGCCTCCTCAAGGAATCTACCGGCCTCGGCGTCATTGTCGCGGGCGGCATTCAGGCGATACAAGAAGTATGCGCTCTGAGCTGAAGGAGTATCCTTGTGAAGAAGGGTAGTAGCCTGCAGGAAAAGATCATTGTTGACGCAGTCGTCCGCGCTGGCAAGGAGCTTTGCAATATTGGCTGCAAGGGTAACATCTTCCGGGTTAGCCTCGAAGCGGGGAGTAAAGAGGGCGATAAGGTTGTCGCAGCTCGCCACCTTGCTCTCCATGAACAGACCTTCGATATCGGATTTAACCTTGGCTATGGTCTCTTTTTCCTTGTCGTTCTTGGGCTCAATCTCGCCAAGAATGGCTATGTTGCGCTGATACAGGGAGATAATCTTCTCAGGATCGATATCCGGGCTGCCGTTCTTGAACATCTTGATGGCTGCGTCGATATCGAACAGAAGCAATGAGGGCTTCACGTCCTTTCCGAGAGTCTCGATAATGCCCTCAAGTCCGGCGTACATCTTACCCTCTTCGTTACGGTAGAAGTTGGAAATATCGGTTCCCTTGTTGTTGGCTGCAATCTTTGCGTACTTGGTATATGTCTTTGCGCGAAGGTCGTGGAGCATAAGGAGGGTATCGATAAGGCCCTGGCGGAGCTCCTTGTTGACAGCATTCTTGGCAATAAGGCGGCGGTACATTACCATACCGTCGATAAACATATTATGATTGGCCGTAGGAGGGCAATACTTGAAGAATGCATTACGCCAATGAGGAAGAGCTACATCATAATTTTTCTGCTTGTAGTGCATCGTGTAATACGTCAGGTACTCGACGCATCTTGCACTGTCCGCGCCAAATTTTCCCTGGGCGGAGACGCTGTTGCCAAGACCGCTCACAAGAAGCAGGGCCGTGGAAACCAATGCGACTGAAAGTTTTTTCATATCTATTCCTTTTAAGTTTATATTTCTATTCGTACTGCGGTTGCTTGAACCAGATATCGTGGATGTTGAATCCTACCGAGAATGTTACGTATCTCTCCCTGACAAGCCCGTCAGATGTAGTTCCTCTCTGGCCGAGGTCAAGTCCGAGTGTCAGACCGTTGTTCAGGCGGAATATCGGAAGCGTCATACCTATGGTCAAGCCCATTGTATTGACTGAATGTCCGCCGGCCTTGTAATAAGCCTTGTCGAAATAGAACCCGGCACGGTATGCGCAGCGGCGGAGATAATAACGGATATCGTTCTTGTTGGGAGTATATTCAACACCGGCCCTGATCGAGTGCGATACCGAGGGAGTGAATACGGTGTTGGAATTTCCGTTTGCAAAACCTGCGGCTTTGCCGATGCCTGTATTTTTCCATGAAGAGAAGAGGTAGTCGACCTCAACCATCCATTTGTCGCCCTTGCGGATAGATATTCCGATGCCCGTTTCGGAGGCAAGTTTAACTTTTGAAGCGGCAAGGGAAAGGGTGTCATTCCTAAGCGTATCCGTTACCGACGACATCACGGCATACTGATAATCCCTGACTTCGCCGTGAAGACGGGTGGGGAAGCGGTGGGTAACGCCCGCCGTAAATGTGAGGCCGTTCGAAAGAGTTGTTTCATACTGCACGCCAAGTTTGGCCGACACACCGTTGAGATTCATCGTATAGCCGGTATAAAGGCTGTTGCTGGAGGAAGAAGTGAAACTGTATGTGTACTTCTTGTCGATTTTTCCAAAATAATACAGGGCCTGGGCACCAAGGGACCATTTTCCGAGGGTAAGTCCGGCTCCGCCCATAATCTGGTAAATACCGCCGTCTCCGTGCGCCGCCCTGGTTATGATGTTGGTTTCAGCGAGGTGTGCGTTTTTCTCACGGCTGGAGAAATCAAAGGCAACGTCGCTGAAGGGGGTGATTCCTACGAGGAAAGCGGATTTTCTGTATATCGGGAATGAAAATGCTATGCTGCTGATATTGAAGTTGTTGTTGAAGGTCTTCCTTCCGCTCTGGCTGAAAGAAGTACCGTTGAGGTTTACGCTGATATCGGCCATGAAGGACAAGGTATCGCGGGAAGCCACGGCAGCAGGATTAAGGAAATTGATATAACCTTTGTTTCTGGATGCAATTCCAACTCCGCCCATTGATCTGTTGTAGGCGGAACCTTGTTTTACGATATTTCCGACACCGAAGATTGAATATGGCGAAAAAGCGTTGTGGGCGTTGTCGTCGGTGGCTTTTGCGCCAAGACCGAACAGCGCCATAAATAGCGGCATCAGGACTATTTTACAAATTTTTGACATACTCGTCAGCAATTAACGCCAGGCCCATAAGGACCAGGTTACAAACTACAAATATCGACTTTTTCATCCGTTTTGCAAAATAAATCGCGTCACCGCCGGTGAATACGACTATGTTTTCCGGATAAAGTCCGATATAGCCTCCTATTTCAAACTCTATGCCCGATATGACTCCTGATGCCATACTTCCCTGCAGACCATCGCCCAGAAGGGGGGCTTCGGCAGGAGTGTCGACAAGCGGAAGGGCCCTGGAATATCTGTTAAGAGCCTTGAATCTTGTGCGGCATCCGAGAGAAATGTTTCCTCCCAGATATTTACCGTTTTCGCCTATAAAATCGACGGTGAGGGTAGTTCCGAAATCAACCAGAGTGCAACCCTTTTCCTTGAACAGATACTTTGAAGCGAGAATTGCCGCCGCGCGGTCATAGGTAAGATACTCCGGAAGATCCTTTTCTTTCAGAAGGCGGGTATGTTCCTTATCAAGGATAAGAAGATGGGAACATTCTCCGGAAAGAATCTTTTCGTCTGCGGCCGATATCGCGTAAACAGACGATACGACCATGACTTCCGGCTTTTCCTTATCCGAAAGAGATGTGATGAAATCCATCACCTTTTCGCCCTGGTAACGGAAGGTTTTTCCGAGGGTCATTCCGTCGCACCAGGCAGCCTTGACGGCAGTGTTTCCTATTTCGACTATCAGATTCATATCTTGACAGGGGGCAAAATTAGACTTTTATGCTTGTTTTTCCAATTTTTTCAGCGCAGAGAAGGCTTCTGACGTCGAATTAATGTTTCTTGATATCACCCTGAGCCTCGAATCAGTATTCTTGAGTTCGAATACCTTTTCGTTAAGGCTTAAAAGCTTCAGAATCCCTGAAAATACCTCGCTTCTGTAATATGACGACATCTGGTTTGCAATGAAGAACGCTATCAGTATGCCGTTCTTTATTATGATTTTTTCAAAGCCGAGCTTTTCTCCAAGGTGCCTTATCCTCACTATATCCATAAGATTTGATACCTCTTGAGGCAAGGGGCCGAATCTGTCTTCCAGGCGTTTTGCGAGATTATCCAGGTCACTGTCCCTAACGGCTGAATCGAGTTCCTTGTAAATTCTGATTTTCTCGGCGGAAATATCTATGTAATCATCAGGGATATGCGCCGGCTGGTCGGTTTCAATCGTACAGTCTTCGATAAATGACTCCTTGTCGCGATGCACCGTAATACCTGTTTCGAGCCCAAGTTCTTCCATCGCTTCTGAAAGAATCTTCTGGTAGGTTTCATAACCCATGTCGGAGATGAAACCGCTTTGCTCGGCTCCAAGAAGGTTACCGGCACCACGGATATCCAGATCCTGCATTGCTATATTGAATCCACTTCCGAGGTCGGAAAATTCTTCTATGGCCTTAAGACGGCGGCGGGCATCGTCGGTAAGGGTTGTAAGCGGCGGCACAATCAGATAGCAGAATGCCCTTCTGTTCGATCGTCCTACCCTGCCTCGAAGCTGGTGAAGATCGCTCAGACCGAAATTCTGAGCCTGGTTTATGATGATGGTATTGGCGTTCGGGATATCAAGTCCGTTTTCAACTATCGTAGTGCAGAGCAGAAGGTCATAGTCGCCGCGCATGAAATCCAGCATCTTGTTTTCAAGAGTCCTGGCTTCCATCTGCCCGTGTGCTACGCATATCTTCATATCCGGTACCAGACGGTGGAGTATATCTTCAATCGCGGGAAGTTCCTCAACCTTGTTATGAAGGAAAAATATCTGACCGCCCCGGCCCAGCTCGTAGTTCAGGATATTCCGTATTTCCTCTCCGTCGAAAAGAATTATTTCAGTCTGTGTTGGTATCCTGTTCGGCGGGGCTGTATTTATAATCGAAAGGTCTCTTGCTCCGAGCAGAGAGAATTGAAGGGTACGTGGAATTGGAGTAGCCGTGAGAGTAAGGGTATCTACAGTTACTTTCATCTCACGGATTTTTTCCTTGGCACTAACTCCGAACTTCTGTTCCTCATCAATTATCAGTAAGCCTAAATCCTTGAATTCAAAGTCTTTGGATAGTATCTTATGGGTACCGATAAGAATGTCGATTTTTCCTGCTTTGAGGTCCTGCTTGATTGCGCTTATTTCCTTTGCTGAACGAAGCCGGCTTACATAGTCTACGCGGCAGGGAAGATTTTCCAGTCTTGATTCGAAAGTCTTGAAATGCTGAAGAGCAAGTATGGTGGTCGGGACAAGCAGGGCTACCTGCTTGCTGTCGGCGGCAGCTTTGAAGGCCGCGCGGATGGCTATTTCTGTCTTTCCGAAACCTACATCTCCGCAGATAAGCCTGTCCATCGGACTCTTGTCCTCCATATCCCGCTTGACGGCTATGGTTGCCGACTGCTGGTCGGGGGTATCCTCATACATGAAGGATGATTCCAATTCTTCCTGAAGGTAGGTATCGGCCGAATATGCGAAGCCCGCGGTAGATTTGCGCTTTGCGTAGAGTTTTATCAGATCCTTGGCTATATCCTTTACCTTCGATTTGGCAGCAGTTTTAAGGTTCTGCCATGTCTTAGAGCCAAGCTTGTGTATTTTAGGAGGTAGAGAATCCTTTGATTTATAACGGCTTATCTTATGAAGGGCGTGAACGGAAACAAAGACCACATCTCCGTCCTTATACATCAGTTTGACCACCTCGTGCATCCTTCCCTTGTCGTCTTTCATCCTCACAAGTCCGCCGAAGATACCGACTCCATGGTCGATATGGACTATATAATCGCCGATATTGAAAGAGTTCAGGTCGTTGAGGGTAAGTTGCTCACTCTTATCCACAGTCCGGCGTATGACAGCCCTGTGATATCTGTCAAAAATTTCATGGTCGGAATACAGACAGACCTTGCTTTCCGTATCTATAAAACCATTATGGAAATTCTTTCCGGAAATGAAATCGGGAAACAAGCCACTGTTTGCGGCTAAAATATCCCTTATCCTGTCGAGCTGCGACTGCTTCTCCCCTACTATATAAACTTTAAATCCGTTTTCAATTTTCTGACGGATGTCTTCAGTAAGAAGTTCAAAGTTTTTATTAAATACCGGCTGAGGTGAAATATAGAATTTAACGGGTTCTGATGATGTTTTCCCGTTAATAGGAACATCAAGGAAAACTCTTTTGTATTTAGCGGTTTCCTTGAAAAAATCCCTTTCCTTATACATATCGGCCGAATCGGCCCAGATAAGGGAATCAGGGGGTAGAAGAGAAAAAAAACTGTTGCTTACGCTATCGTCAGCCAAATCCGGATAAATATCAGCTGAATTTGTTTCTTCCTTTGATAACTGTGTGTTACAGTCGAAGATATGTATTTTCTCTATTTCGTTTCCAAACAGGGATATTCTGAATGGATTGTTATATGAATAGGAAAAAATATCTATGACTGAACCGCGTAATGCAAACTGTCCGGGGGATGATACGAAATCTGCTTTTTCGAATCCTATCTTTCCAAGTTCCTCCCTGAGTAAATCATATTTTATTTCTTCACCTTTTTTTAACCGGAGTATAGAATCACTTACATTCTTTTTTGCAGGTACTCCTTCCTCGAGGGCTTCCGGATAGGATACGAATATGAGTCTTTCATCATCTGCCGGATTATATGAAACCAGCTTTCCTATGGATGATGTACGCTGGACGGATATAGATGCTTTATAATTACTCTTCTCTATGTTTTTACCGGAATCAGGAATAAAGAATACTTTATCTCCCGGAATCAGTTGATATAAATCAGATGCACAGTATTCGGCGGATTCCCTGGTAGGTAGTATCACAAGATGTATTCCTTTATCAGCACATTCCGACAAGACGAACCATCGGGCCGACAGATAAAGACCACTGCAATAACTTTCCTCCTGGCTGGCGAGCAGATCTTTCAGTATATCGGTATTTGATATCTTTATTTCGTTCATCTTATACCCGATGGATGTTTATAAGTCTGTTTAAACCCTGTTGATAAATAATGATAAGTAAATTTTCAAAAGCGGATAATTTTTAGAATCCAAAACTGATTTTTGAAATGCAAATTTATTCCAAATTTTTTATCCTTAATTTTTACAACCGGTAATAAACAATTAAAAATATATCTAAATTATTAATATTTAATTATTTGTATATACTTATCAACATATTGACATCTCTATATCCATTACCTAAATACAATAAATTTATATATATTTGTAATGGTAATTGATTTGATATGTCCGATTCGTTCAACCCTTACGAAACAGCAGGAGACAAAGATAAGGATTTAGAGGGAATTATCCGTCCTCAGGAACTGGAAGATTTCACAGGTCAGACAAAGATTGTTTCCAACCTTAAAATATTCATTGAAGCTGCCAAGATGCGGGGTGAATCCCTGGATCATGTATTGTTTCACGGCCCTCCCGGTCTTGGTAAGACTACCCTCGCCCATATCATAGCAAATGAATTAGGTTCCAATATAAAGATAACCTCCGGACCGGTTCTGGATAAACCCGGCGACCTTGCCGGACTTCTCACTTCACTTGAAAGCGGTGACGTCTTGTTTATAGATGAAATTCACAGGCTCTCCCCTGAGGTTGAGGAATATCTTTATTCAGCAATGGAAGATTTCGTGATAGATATAATGATAGATAAAGGCCCTGGAGCCAGATCTGTCAGGATTGATTTATCACCTTTTACCCTCGTGGGAGCAACTACCCGCAGCGGACTTTTGACTGCACCTCTTCGCGCTCGTTTCGGAATAACCTGCGCGCTCGAGTATTATGGAACTCCCGAGCTTATTAAAATTATTAAAAGGAGTGCAAATATACTCAAGGTTGAAATAGATGATGAAGCTGCGAGTGAAATAGCTCTCCGCAGCCGTGGTACCCCTAGAATTGCAAATGCGTTATTACGCAGGGTCAGGGATTTTGCTCAGGTCAAGGGTAACGGCCGTATAGAAATGGATATAGCAAAAATTGCCCTGGATGCCCTGAATATAGATAAACTTGGACTGGATATGATTGACAACAAAATATTACATACAATCATAACAAAGTTCAAGGGTGGCCCGGTAGGTATAAATACTATTGCAACTGCAGTAGGCGAAGAGGCCGGAACAATCGAGGAGGTATATGAGCCATTCCTTATCATGAACGGATTTATCCAGCGCACACCGAGAGGAAGGATAGCGACGGATTTATCTTACCGTCATCTTGGATTGGACAGATATTTATCTTCCAGAAACAGCAATGATGGTCTGGAAGTAATAGAAAATTCACTCTTTTAATACGTCAGAGTGTATCTAAAATTGCTCTTTTGGGTAAAATTGATTAAAATTGCAGACTGTTTCACCCGACAATAATTTTTAATAACAATAAAATGGCCGATAAATTAATTTCAAAGATTCCTGACGGACCTTTGTCTGAAAAATGGAAAAAGCGTAAGTCGGAAATCGGACTTGTCAGTCCAAACAACAAGAGAAAACTTGAAATTATAGTTGTAGGTACCGGTCTCGGCGGTGCATCAGCAGCTGCTTCTCTCGGAGAATTGGGTTATAATGTCAAGATTTTCTGCATCAGCGACACTCCCAGGCGCGCACATTCAATCGCCGCTCAGGGTGGTATCAACGCTGCAAAGAATTATCAGAACGACAATGATTCAGTGTACCGCCTCTTTTATGACACCATAAAGGGCGGTGACTACCGTGCACGCGAGGCTAATGTTTACCGTCTTGCAGAGGTCAGCGCATCCATTATTGACCAGTGCGTTGCCCAGGGAATTCCTTTCGCCCGTGAGTATGGTGGATATCTTGCAAACCGTTCCTTCGGTGGTGTGCAGGTGAGCCGTACTTTCTATGCCCGCGGTCAAACCGGCCAGCAGCTTCTCCTCGGAGCTTATGCTTCCCTTAATAAGGAAATTGCTGCAGGTACCGTCAAGAGTTATCCCCGTCATGAAATGCTTGACCTTGTAGTTATTAACGGCCAGGCAAAGGGTATTATAGCAAGGAACCTTGTAACAGGTAAACTTGAGCGTTTCGGCGCTCACGCCGTAGTTATTGCAACCGGCGGATACGGGAATACCTATTTCCTTTCTACCAATGCAATGAATTCCAACGGTTCAGCCGCATGGCAGTGCTATAAGAAGGGAGCTTTCTTTGCAAATCCCTGCTTCGCGCAGATTCATCCTACCTGTATTCCTGTTCACGGAGACCAGCAGTGCAAACTTACCCTTATGTCGGAGTCTCTCCGTAATGACGGCCGCATATGGGTTCCCAAGAAAATGGAAGATGTACTTAAACTCCGCAAACACGAGATTAAGCCTTCACAGATTTCTGAAGAAGACAGGGATTACTATCTTGAGCGCAGGTATCCGGCTTTCGGTAACCTCGTTCCCCGTGATGTTGCTTCACGTGCTGCCAAGGAGCGCTGCGATGCAGGTTTCGGTGTAAATGAAACAGGTCTTGCCGTTTTCCTCGACTTCTCCGACGCCATTAAACGACTCGGCGAGAAGAGAGTGGCCGAGCGCTACGGAAACCTCTTTGAAATGTACGAGAAAATCACCGCTTCTTCTCCCTGGAAGGAGCCTATGATGATTTATCCTGCTATCCATTATACCATGGGCGGTATCTGGGTAGATTATGATCTCCAGACCACAATTCCCGGCCTGTATGCAATCGGTGAGGCCAACTTCTCAGATCACGGCGGAAACCGTCTCGGTGCTTCTGCTTTGATGCAGGGTCTTGCTGACGGATATTTCGTACTTCCCGTTACTATTGGAGATTATCTCGCCCATAAGTTTGCCGAG
Organism: Bacteroidales bacterium; assembly: GCA_017443025.1. Lineage (GTDB taxonomy): Bacteria > Bacteroidota > Bacteroidia > Bacteroidales > UBA932 > Cryptobacteroides. The sequence continues at coordinate 305,873 of JAFSPG010000018.1, forward strand.
CCCAAGACTGACATCAACGCCCCTGAATTCGAGGAGGCCGAGAAGAAAGTCCAGGAAAAGATTGACAAACTCTTCGCTATCAAGGGCAAGAAAACTGTCGATTCTCTCCACAAAGAGCTCGGTCATATCATGTGGAACTACGTAGGTATGGCCCGCAACGATGCAGGCCTTAAGAAGGCTATCGCAGATATTCAGGCTCTCAAGAAAGAGTTTTGGAGCAATGTTTATGTTCCCGGCGAGCAGGGTGAGTTCAACCAGGAACTCGAGAAAGCCCTCCGTCTGGCCGACTTCTTTGAGATTGGTGAACTGATGGCCCGCGACGCCCTTAACCGTACCGAATCCTGCGGCGGACACTTCCGCGAGGAAAGCCAGACCCCTGAAGGCGAAGCCAAGCGCGACGATGCCAACTTCATGTATGTTGCCGCCTGGGAGTACAAGGGTGAAGATAAAGAGCCTGAACTCCATAAGGAGCCTCTCAAATACGAGTTTATCGAGGTAAAAACCAGAAACTACAAAGACTAGAAGAGATGGATTTCAATCTTAAAATATGGCGTCAGAAGAACGCCAAGAGTAAAGGTCATTTTGAGACCTATCATATCTCCGGTATTGAAGAGGATGCGTCTTTCCTCGAGATGCTCGATATCCTTAATGAGCAGCTTATCCGCGAAGGAATCGACCCTGTAGCAGTTGATAAAGGCTGCAAGAGCAGCGGTCCTGTTTCTTTCGACCACGACTGCCGTGAGGGCATCTGCGGAGCCTGCTCGCTCTATATCGACGGACGTGCCCACGGCCCGGACAACCACGTGACTACCTGCCAGCTGTTCATGCGTCATTTTAAAGACGGAGCTACCATTACCGTAGAACCCTGGAGAAGTTCAGGTTTCCCTGTAATCAAGGATCTCGTCGTTGACAGAACAGCCTTCGATAAGATTCTTCAGGCCGGTGGATTTATCAGTGTCAGGACAGGAGCCGCCCAGGATGCGAATAATATCCTCATTCCTCACGACAAGGCCGAAGAGAGTATGGATGCTGCCGCCTGCGTAGGTTGCGGTGCTTGCGTTGCAACCTGCAAGAACGGTTCTGCAATGCTCTTTGTAGCTGCCCGCGTCAGTTCTCTCGCTCTGCTTCCTCAGGGTCGTATCGAGGCCGCAAAAAGGGCAAAGGATATGGTTGCAAAAATGGACGAACTCGGCTTCGGCAACTGTACCAATACCCGCGCCTGCGAGATGGAGTGCCCTAAGGGAATATCAGTCGAGCATATTGCAAGGCTCAACAGGGAATTCCTTTCAGCAAAATTCAAGGACTAAACCTGATAACATTAATAAAAAAGAGGCTTTTGGCCTCTTTTTTTTAAATGTCATTATTCGGTAAATTACCACAGGAAATTATTGAAAGGATATCTTCCGGCGTGGATTTCAGCTACGATTTTATAGAGGTCGTTGCGTAATTTCTGCAGGCCTATCTTTTCTCTTGCAGAGATGAATACACAAGGAGTTTTTTCCTCAGCTATCCAGCTGTTTTTGAGTTCTTCGAGAGTGTAGTTGATTTTCTCTTTAGGCTTGATGCTGAACTCATCATAACTCTCGTAACTGTATGCGTCGATTTTATTGAAGATGACAAACACAGGTTTATTGTCGGCCTTGATATCTTTCAAGGTTCGCTCTACCGTCTGCATCTGTTCTTCGAAATCCGGCGCCGAAATATCCACTACGTGAAGCAGTACATCCGCTTCCCTGACCTCGTCAAGGGTGCTTTTGAATGCCTCTACAAGCTGCGTGGGGAGTTTACGGATAAAGCCTACCGTATCGCTTAAAAGGAAGGGAACGTTATCAATGACAACCTTCCTTACCGTCGTGTCGAGAGTAGCGAAGAGTTTATTCTCGGCAAATACGTCAGATTTTGCCAGGAGATTCATAAGGGTGCTCTTGCCGACGTTGGTATATCCTACGAGAGCAAGGCGGACCAGAGAGCCGCGATTGCCCCTCTGGGTGGCCATCTGACGGTCGACCTTTTTGAGGTCTTCCTTGAGCTTACTGATGCGGTCCTTTACGATTCGACGGTCAATCTCAATCTGGGTTTCACCCATACCTCCTCTGGTCCCGACTCCACCCCTCTGTCGTTCGAGATGGGTCCACATTCCGGCCAGACGGGGTAACATGTAATTGTACTTCGCCAACTCCACCTGCATCTTTGCATAGGAGGTTTTGGCCCTCTGGGCGAATATTTCTAGAATGAGACTTGTACGGTCTATGACCGAGGCTGTCTTTATTGTCTTTTCAATGTTTCTCTGCTGAATACCGGTCAGTTCATCATCGAAAATAACATATTTGACAGCTTCCGCGGCGACATAATCGGCTACCTCCTGAAGTTTTCCGCTTCGGATATAGGTAGAACTTTCCGGCCGGGACAGACGCTGGATAAATTTCTTATCCCCGTCTATACCGGCCGTAGTAGCAAGAAACTGAAGTTCGTCGAGGTATTCGTTTACTTTACGTTCGTCCTCTCCGTCACGGATTATCCCGACGAAAACAGCTTTTTCTGTATTAATTGTGTCCAATTATCTCAGCTGGAAGACCACCGGGAAGGTGTACGAAACCTTTACAGGGCTACCGGCATTCTGTCCGGGAGTCCACTTAGGTGACATTGAAACTACGCGTACAGCTTCCTTGTCGAGAGATGAGTCAACACCACGGAGAACCTTGATGTTCGAAACGGTGCCGTCTTTGTTGACGGTGAATCCGAGGATAACCTTACCCTGAACGCCATTTTCTTTTGCAATCTCAGGATATACGAGGTTCTTGTTAACCCACTTCGAGAAGTTGTTGGCGTCGCCGCCCTGGAATGAAGGCTTCTTTTCTACAGCAGCCCAGGGAATTGCTTCTTCGGCAACGGCCTCTTCCTTAACCTCTTCTACGTAGTCGTAGATATCTACGCCGAGATTAGGATCGTCGTCGAGGCTCTGGAAGGTGTCTTCAACCTTGATATCATCATCGACGATTTCAATTTCATCGTTGAATACAGGAATCTTTGGAGCAGCCTCGGGCGGGGGAGGAGTCGATTCGGTAATAGGTACCATTTCGTCGTCGATGACGGCGGCGACATCAGCCTCAAGGGTAGAGGCGCTCTTCTCTGAAGATGTCCACTCAAAGCAGACGAGAACAAAGAGGAGAGAAAAGACAAGGCCGATTTCAATAAACAGCAACTTCTTGTTTTCAAGACTTGCCTTGTTGGTCTTTTTAAGTTCCATATCTCTTGAATTTTAAATGTTTTTCATTTATGACGCTAAGTTAGCATTCCTGCCTTTTTAAACAAATTTTCGGGCCTTTTATTATCTCTCACTTTTTAAATAATTGATATATAATAAGTTAGTATTATAAATATTTGATTTTAAGTCTGATTTTCGGTATTTTCGCCCCTTTTTTGGCTGTTTTTGAGAGTTTTTTATGGGGCATATTTACTATCTTTGCGCATGAAAAATACCATCCTATGGTCAACTATTTTTTCGAAGATACTGACTTTGTTTTCAAAGGTTGCAGGGAATGTAACGCCTGGCTGAAAGCCGTCGCCGAGTCTGAAATCAAGAAACTCGGGGCTGTCAATATCATATTCTGTTCAGACAATTACATACTTGACATCAATCAGAAGTATCTTCAGCACGACTATTTTACCGATATCATCACCTTCGACTATTGCGAGGGCAAGGTTCTTTCCGGTGATTTATTCATCAGCGTCGATTCTGTCAGGGAGAATTCGGTAACATATAAAACGGAGTTTTCTCAGGAACTTCTGAGGGTAATAGTCCACGGACTTCTTCATCTTATCGGTTACGACGATCATAGCCCCGAGGAGCAGAAGCAGATGCGCACCAAGGAAAATTACTATCTTTCTTTCAGGGAACAGCTGTTTCCAGCAAGGTAAAACGTGGAACGTATTTTCGACATCATAGTTGTTGGCGGCGGACACGCCGGTTGCGAGGCTGCCATGGCTGCTTCGAGAATGGGCTCGTCTGTCCTTCTTATTTCGATGGACCTTGACTCCTTTGCAAGGATGTCCTGCAATCCCTCGATAGGTGGAATTGCAAAGGGGCAGATTGTCCGTGAAGTCGACGCACTTGGCGGATGTACCGGAATCATCACCGATTACTCCACACTTCAATTTCGCATGCTCAACCGGTCAAAAGGTCCGGCAATGTGGAGTCCTCGCGCCCAATGCGACAAAAAGGCTTTTTCCGCCAACTGGAGGAAAATCCTTGAAAGTAATTGTAAATTAAGCATTTATGCGGATTTAGCGACTGAATTCCTCTTTGAGAATCAAAAAATTGCGGGCGTTCGTACGTTAACCGGTGCAATTTTTAAGTCTCAGGCAGTAATTTTAACCGCCGGAACCTTCCTTTCCGGAAAACTTTTCATAGGTCGGACTCAGTTCGAAGGTGGACGCATCGGAGAAAAATCTTCTTATGGTCTGACCGAACAACTTGTCGCTGCCGGCATTCCGTCTTACAGGATGAAGACCGGAACACCCCCGAGGATAGATATACGTTCGGTTGATCTTTCCAAGTCCATTATTCAGAAGGGAGACGAGAATCCTTCCAAATTTTCATATCTGCCCTTCCTGTCGCATATCCAGAGGGACAAGAATCAGATGGACTGCTATATCTTTCATACAAACGAGCAGGTGCATGATGCTCTGAGAGAGGGATTTAAGGATTCACCCCTCTTTACCGGGCTTATTCACGGCCGCGGCCCGAGATATTGCCCGAGCATTGAGGATAAACTTCATACTTTTGCCGACAAGGATTCTCACCAGCTTTTCCTTGAGCCGGAAGGCAGAAATACGCACGAATATTATCTGCAGGGCTTTTCTTCCTCTCTTCCGCTTGATATTCAGGTCAATGCACTCCGTCAGATTCCGGGATTCTCCAACGTATCAATACTCAAGCCTGCCTATGCTGTTGAGTATGATTATTTTGACCCGGTGTATCTGAAGGCTTCCCTCGAATCGAAAGTGGTCGAAAATCTCTTCCTTGCCGGCCAGGTCAACGGAACAACAGGCTATGAAGAAGCTGCTGCGCAGGGTCTTATAGCCGGGATTAACGCTCATCTCAAGATTTCCGGCAGGGAGCCTTTTGTTCTTTCCCGCGACCAGGCTTACATAGGCGTGCTCATAGACGATCTTATAACTAAGGGTGTCGATGAGCCATATCGAATGTTTACTTCCAGGGCAGAGTACAGAATACTCTTGCGGCAGGATAACGCGGACCTTCGCCTTACCGAACTTTCTTATAAAATCGGCCTTGCATCAGCCTTTAGGCGTGATTACACTCTTAAGAAGTATGAGCAGGCCGCCCAGCTTTCGGATGCTGTCTCCCAGACGAAAGTTAAGCCAGCCGAGGCAAACGACTACCTTTCTTCAATATCAAGTGCTGAAATTGAAGACGGCAAACGTCTCGCTGAACTTATTGCTCGTCCCGACGTAAAATTGGCGGATTTTTTAAATTCTGTTCCACGTGGAACAAAATTCGACAAACTCAGAGAGATTCCCAAAATCGAAACGACTATCGACCTCGGCGTGGATTATTTCCCCTGTGAGGTGAAGTTTATTGCAATAGATGAAAGTCCCGACTCATCCTTGCTTGAAAGATTCCACGTGGAACAAGTTCAGGATAATGTTGAGATCAACCTCAAATATTCCGGATATATAGAACGCGAGAAAATCCTGGCGGCAAAGATGCACAGGCTGGAGCATATAGCTATCCCCGAGGATTATGACTTTGACAGAATAAGCGGACTCTCGATAGAGTGCCGTCAGAAATTAAAAAGATACCGCCCGGCCACAATCGGTCAGGCGTCACGTATCTCGGGCGTATCTCCCTCGGATATTTCTGTTCTGCTGATTTTCTTCAACAGATAGTCTTTACAGTCGTTTAAGGGCTTCTTTTATCAGAATTTCAACCTTGGCGTCCGGAGTCTTTTTCAGAATCTCCGGCAGCACCTTATTGATATTGGCCTTGCTGAATCCAAGCATTACGAGTGCGGTAGAGGCTTCGTCTATGATGGAAGGGTCAGATACTCCATAACTTACGGGCGTTGAGTCCACTCCCCCGCCTTTGACAATCTTGTCTTTCAGTTCAAGAATCAGACGCTGCGCGCTCTTAAGGCCTATTCCCTTGACACTCTTTATTTTATGTATGTCCTCTGAAATAATTGCATTACGTATTTCTTCGTCAGAAAGCGACGAAAGCATCATCCTGGCCGAAGCTACACCGATTCCGGAAACACTGATAAGAAGCTTGAACAGCTCCCTTTCGTCTTTATCTGCAAAGCCATAGAATTGTTGCTCGTCTTCTCTAATGTAGTGATATACAAATATTTGAGCCTTATCCTTTCCTTGCAGGAAATCGAAAGTCTGGAGCGAAATTAGCAGTTCGTAGCCGATACCTCCGCATTCTATCACCGCTCTTGCCGGCGATAGTTCAACTATTTCTCCCTTGATGTAGTCGTACATTTCAGTTAAATGCATTTGTTTACTGCAAAAATAGCATTAATATTCTTATCTTTGCGCTGTTATTGGAAAAAGATGAAAGTCGCGCAGTTCAGAAAGTTATTTCCCATCCTCGGGGACTCTGTTCCCGGAGGGAAACTCGTATATCTTGACAATGCGGCTACTTCTCAGCGTCCGCAGGCCGTCGTTGATGCCTATTCTTCAAGCGCTTTACATAAAAACGCCAATCTGCACAGGGCAGTCCATCATCTTTCCAATATTGCCACGAACAATTACGAGAGTGCCAGAGATTGCGTCAGGGAATATTTAAACGCGGCTTCAAGAGAAGAGATAATCTTCACCAGCGGGGCTACTGCTGCCATCAATACCGCAGCGTTCTCTTTTGGCGAGGCATACATTAAACCCGGAGATGAAATAATCGTCACCGAAGCGGAGCATCACTCGAACATCGTCCCCTGGCAAATGATGGCTTCCCGTAAAGGTGCCACAATCAAAGTGTTGCCCGTCGATGACAACGGCCATCTGCGCCTGGATCTTCTTCCCAGGCTTCTCGGTCCGAATACGAAAATTCTCGCCGTCTCACATATTTCCAACGTTCTTGGCCTGGTGAATCCCTTGCCGGAAATCATCCGCATCGCTCACGCTAACGGGATAAAAGTTCTGGTCGACGGCGCACAGGGGATAGTTCACAAGATGGTGGATGTTCAGGCGCTGGACTGTGATTTTTACGTATTCTCCGGCCACAAGATGTTCGCGGCTCCATTTACCGGAGTCCTCTATGGAAAGAAAGAGCTCCTGGATGCCATGCCGCCAATGATGGGTGGAGGAGAGATGATAGATACCGTTAGCTTGTACAAAGGTACAACCTATGCTCCCCTGCCTGCTAAATTCGAGGCCGGAACACAGAATATTTCTGGCGTTCCTACCTTTATTCCGGCTATTGAAACCCTCCGTCTGGCGCTTGATGACGAGGAGTTGCGCGACAACTCCAAGGCCGTCGCAGAATATGTTGCAAGTGAGATTGCAAAGGATTCGCGCATTCGCGTTTATGGCTCTAAGGGCGCCGGAGAAGAGAAAATTCCTCTCTTTTCCTTCACCGTTCATGGCGCCCACCACGAAGATCTGGCGCTGATTCTGGATAAAATGGGCATAGCCGTCCGCTCCGGTCAGATGTGCGCCGAGCCGCTGATGGACAGGTTTGGCGTAACAGGCATGCTCCGCGCCTCTTTTGCCCCCTATAACACCATGGAGGAGGCCGAAATGTTTATAAAATCTCTGTCCCGCGCAATAGGGATGTTAGTATAGAAAGTATGACTTTAGAGGAGAAACAAGCAGCAGTCATCGAAGATTTTTCGCTTTACGACCAGTGGCTTGATAAATATGAATATCTCATAGAGCTCGGAAAGAACCTTGAGCCCTATCCGGAAGATAAAAAGACGGAAGATAAGCTTATAAAAGGGTGTCAGTCAAGAGTTTGGCTTGACGCTAAGATGGAAGGCGAGCGACTCGTATTTTCCGCCGACAGCGATGCTATCATAACAAAAGGCATAATCGCTCTTCTGATTGACGTATTTTCCGGCCGGACGCCGTCAGAAATCCTTTCTTCGGATTTTTCCTTCATTGATGCAATCGGCCTCAGGGAAAATCTCTCCCCAACGCGTGCCGGCGGACTTGCGTCCATGATTGAGAGGATTCGTGAGGTTGCAGCACAAAACAGCTAAAATGATGGTTCAGCAAGATAAAGAAGTTCTTTCGGCAGAAGACTTGAAGGAGCTGTCGCCCCTTTATTCCAACGTCGTACTTGCCCTAAAACAGGTTTACGACCCCGAGATTCCCGTAAACATATATGATCTGGGTCTTATTTATGAGATTCAGATAAACAAGAAGCGTGAAGTCTATATCGAAATGACCTTTACCGCCCCCAACTGCCCCATGGCGGATGAGGTTCTTGCAGAAGTGCAGAAGAGCGTCGAAGACGTTCCGGGAGTTACCTCCTGTCACATTGAACTGGTTTTTGAGCCAGCCTGGGACCAGAGCATGCTTTCAGACGAAGCCCGCGTGGATTTAGGCCTGGATTAATCCCCGTCCAACAGTGGAAATCTACCTCTCTTTAGGTTCTAATCTCGGAGATCGCCGCAAAAATATTATTGCGGCGATTTCAGGGCTGGAATCATTTTTCTCAAGTCGGCCGGCAGCGGTGTCTGAGATACTTGAATTCCCATCCTGGGGCTTTGACGCCCCGGATTTTCTCAACTGCGTAGTTAGGTTTGACATCCCGGACTGCGGAGTTTCAGCCTGGCTCTATGCACACGCCCTGCTTCACGCGGCAAAGCGCCTGGAAGCTGCAGCCGGACGTCAGGCACACGAACTTTATTCTCCTGAGGGCGAAAGGATATATCACTCCAGAACAATAGACATAGATATCCTCTATGTGGGCAACGAAACAATTAAAAGCCAGGAGATTACCATTCCCCATCCTCTCATCGGCCAAAGGGATTTCGTCCTGGTCCCCCTAAGGGCGGTAATTACGGAAAACCTTCTTATCGCACGCGAGAATCGCTAAAAATTATTACTTTTGTACGATATAATCGAAAGAAACATTCAAACAGATATGACACAAGACGAACTTTTCAAGATTCTGGTCGCTCACTGCAAAGAGTACGGATTCATTTTCCCTTCCAGCGAGATTTATGACGGCCTTGCCGCCGTTTATGATTACGGCCAGATGGGCGTAGAGCTGAAAAACAACATCAAGCGCTATTGGTGGGAGGCCATGACCCGCCTGAACGAGAACGTAGTGGGTATTGATTCCTGCGTGTTCATGCACCCCAAGACCTGGGTAGCTTCCGGGCACGTATCCGCCTTCAATGATCCCCTCATTGACAACAAGGATTCCAAGAAACGCTATCGCGCCGATAACCTTATCGAGGATTTCCTCGGTAAGATCGAGGAGAAGATAGCAAAGGAAGTTGCCAAGGGCCGCAAGAAATTCGGCGACGCCTTCGACGAAGCCCAGTTCCTCGCCACCAACCCCAACGTTCTGCGTGAAAAGGCCAAATACGACGAAGTACACAGCCGTTATCTTGCCGCCGAGAACGCCAACGACCTTAAGGCCTACCGCGACATCATCATCGACTGCGGCATCGTATGTCCTATTTCCGGCACCGCCAACTGGACGGAAGTCCGTCAGTTCAACCTGATGTTCAGCACCCAGGGTTCCACCACCGGCAATGCGGATGATGTTCTCTACCTCAGGCCTGAGACCGCCCAGGGTATCTTCGTAGAATACCTCAACGTCCAGAAGACCGGACGCATGAAAATACCTTTCGGAATAGCTCAGATCGGCAAAGCCTTCCGTAATGAAATCGTCGCCCGTCAGTTCATCTTCAGGATGAAGGAATTCGAGCAGATGGAAATGGAATTCTTCTGCCGTCCCGGCACTGAAATGGAATGGTTTGCCTCCTGGAAGGAAAACCGCATGAAGTGGCACGTAAATCTTGGAATGGGAGCCGAGAATTATCGCTTCCACGACCACGAGAAGCTGGCCCATTACGCCAACGCCGCAACCGATATCGAATTCAATTTCCCCTTCGGTTTCAAGGAACTCGAAGGAATCCATTCCAGGACTGATTTCGACCTGGGTAACCACCAGAAGCTCTCCGGAAAGAAGATTCAGTACTTCGACCCGGAGACCGGCGAAAGCTATGTTCCTTACTGCGTTGAGACCTCTATCGGCGTCGACCGTATGTTCCTCGCCGTCCTGAGCCACTCGTACAAGGTAGAGGAACTCCCGGGAGGGGACAGCCGCGTAGTCCTCGGCATTCCCGCCCCGCTCGCTCCTGTCAAGGTGGCCATTCTTCCCCTCGTCAAGAAAGACGGTCTGCCCGAGAAGGCACGCGAGGTTCTCGACGTGCTGAAGTACGACTTCAAGTGCCAGTACGACGAGAAAGACTCCATCGGCAAACGTTATCGCCGCCAGGACGCCATCGGCACTCCGTTCTGCGTCACCATCGACAATGACACCATGACCGACGGCTGCGTCACCGTCCGTGACCGCGACACCATGGAGCAGACACGCGTAGCCATTTCCGAGCTCCGTGCCATTATCGACAGCAAGGTCAATATGAGCAACCTGCTCAGAAATCTGTAAAAAGTTGCGCCGCAGCTTACTGATATGTCTTATTGTTCTGGCTTCTCTGCCGCTGCTTTTTTCCTGCAGCATGGAGAAGCCGGAAACTAAAGACAACTGGTATATTGTTGCGGATACCAGCGAGGAGCTGGTCCATCTTCGCGAAGAGAATCTTCAACTTCGTGCCCGTCTCCAGGCCGCCGACAATCACATCGTCATCGTCCGCATCATAATCGGGGCGGCACTGATAATCGTGCTCATTACCTTCCGCTATCTTCGCCTCCGCGACCGCAGGCGCAGGGAGGAGCAGATTCACGAGAACGAAAGGATCCTTTCCATAGCCGAGGATCTTCAGAAGCGCCTTTCCGAGGCCGAGAATAATGCGACTGAATCGTCAATGCTCGAAAAAATGGGCCTGGGCGTACTCGAGCGCCTTTGCGAACAGTATTACATTTACGAAGGAACGGAGAATCTACAGCCTAAGCTGCTCAAGGAAGCAAAGGCAGTCATAGACGATTTGCGCCAGAAGCCCCAGCAGCTGGAGGCCGCCCTCGACGCCCAGAAAAATTCCCTGATTACGAATTTCAAGACTCAGTTCCCTCGCTGTAAGGAAGACGACATAAGGCTCTTCTGCCTGTTGTCGGCAGGCTTCAATTCCACCACCATATCTACGCTGATGGGGCGGGACAAACAATATATCTATAACAGAATCTGGCGTCTCAAGACCAGAATAACGGAATCTTCCGCTCCCGACAAGGAGATATTCCTCAGGCAGTTTTCAAAGTAAGCAGATTCGTCAGGCCGACGAAATCATCCACGCTCAGCCTTTCGGGTCGCAGTTCGAGGACCGGCTGTCCGCAAAAATCGGCCAGTTCGGCTTCTCCCCATCCTTCGCTCTCGGCCTTTTGCCGAATAAGAGGCTTCAAGCTGTTGCGCATGGTCTTGCGGCGCTGTCCGAAGGCGGTTTTAACCACTATCTTGAACATTTTTTCATCGCAGCCAAGAGATGTGCGACCGCTGCGCCTGAGACGGATGACCGCCGACTGTACCTTCGGCGGGGGAGCGAAGCAGCCGGAGCCGACAGGAAAGAGGTATTCTATGTCGTACCAGGCCTGAAGCAGGACGGACAGGATGCCGTAAGTCTTGCTTCCCGGCTTTTCGGCGATTCTTTCGGCCACTTCTTTCTGAATCATGCAGACGACCTGCGGAATCCTCTCCCTGAAATCCAGAATTTTGAAGAATATCTGGGATGAGATATTGTAGGGGAAGTTGCCGATTACACAGAAATTCCCCTTGAAAAATACATCGGGTGATACTTTCAGAAAATCAGCCAGCAGGATTCTTCCCTGTATGCCGGGGTAGTGGCTAAGCAGGTAATCTACGGATTCGCTGTCAATCTCTACCGCCTTCAGGGAAATATCCTCCCGGCCGAGAAGGTATTGGGTAAGAACTCCCATACCGGGGCCTATCTCCAGTACATCGGCCGGCGTCTGCGCGGGCTGCAGGGCGTCCACTATTGCGCGGGCCACCGACTGGTCCGTCAAGAAATGCTGTCCGAGAGATTTTTTTGCCCTGACTTCCATATACCTTTGTTTAATCAACAGGCAAAAATAGCGTTTATATTTAAGAAAATGCTAAATTTGTGCTTCGGAAATAACGAAAAACAGATATATGTATCGTACACACACCTGCGGAGAGCTCCGCGCTGAAAACAAAGGACAGAAAGTTACCCTTGCCGGCTGGGTTCAGAAAGCCAGGAAACTCGGCGGAATGACATTCATCGACCTGCGTGACCGTTACGGAATCACACAGCTTGTCGTGGAGGCGGACGCCCCGGCAAAACTTGTCGAAACAGCCACTTCCCTTGGCCGTGAATTCGTAATTCAGGCCACCGGAGAAGTCCTCGAGCGCCAGAGCAAGAACGAAAAACTCCCTACCGGCGACATTGAAATCAAGGTCAGCGAAATAAAGGTTCTGAACAAGGCGGCCATTCCGCCCTTTACCATCGAAGATAATTCCGACGGCGGTGACGACCTCCGAATGAAATACCGCTACCTCGACCTTCGTCGCGGCCCGCTTAAGGAATCTCTCACGCTCAGGCACCGCCTGGCCCACGAGGTACGCAACTACCTCGACGCCAAGGGTTTCATGGAGATAGAAACTCCCTATCTCATCAAATCCACCCCCGAAGGCGCCCGCGACTTTGTCGTTCCTTCAAGGATGAACCCCGGCGAGTTCTACGCCCTTCCCCAGTCGCCCCAGACTTTCAAGCAGCTTCTGATGGTAGCTGGTTATGACCGCTATTTCCAGATTGTACGCTGTTTCCGCGACGAAGACCTGCGCGCTGACCGTCAGCCGGAATTCACCCAGATCGACTGCGAAATGAGCTTTGTGGAGCAGGAAGATGTGCTCGGCACATTCGAGGGCATGATGCGCTCACTGTTCAAGAACGTTCTCGGCGTTGATATTCCGAACCCCCTGCCCAGGATGAGCTGGTTCGATGCAATGGACAAATATGGCTCAGACAAGCCGGACATCCGTTTCGGAATGACGATACACGAGATTACCGACGCCGTCAAGGGCAAGGGTTTCAGCGTACTTGACGATGCTGCCTATGTTGGCGCCATCGCCGTTCCCGGTGCAGCCGAATATACACGCAAGCAGCTTGACGAGCTTACGGAATGGGTAAAACGCCCTCAGGTAGGAGCCAAGGGCCTTATCTATATCAAGCTGTCCGCCGACGGTTCAATCAAGTCTTCCATCGACAAATTCTATTCTCCCGAGGAGATCAAGGCCATCGCCGATAAGGTTGAGGCCCGCCCCGGCGACCTTATCTTCGTGATGAGCGGCCCCGCCAAACGCAAGGTCCAGACCATGCTCGGAGTGCTCCGTATCGAGATGGGCAACCGCCTCGGCCTAAGGAATCCCAAGGAATTCGCTCCTCTGTGGATCGTTGATTTCCCTCTGCTGGAGTGGGACGACGAAACCCAGCGCTTCTATGCAATGCACCATCCTTTCACCGCTCCTAAACCCGAGCACGAAAAATGGTTCTACAGCAACGCCAAGGAGGATCTTGAAAGGGTTTGCGCCAACGCCTACGACTTTGTCCTCAACGGCACCGAGCTTGGTGGCGGCAGCATCCGTATCCATAACGCCGATATGCAGAAGAGAATGTTTGAGGTTCTCGGAATCAGCCCCGAGGATGCCGAATACAAGTTCGGATTCATCATCAACGCCTTCAAGTTCGGCGCTCCGCCTCATGGAGGTCTTGCCTTCGGCTTCGACCGCGTGTGCGCCCTCTTCGGAGGCAGCGATTCCATCCGTGATTACATCGCCTTCCCGAAGAACAACCAGGGTCGCGACGTAATGATCGACTCTCCTTCGAGAATCGACCAGGAACAGCTCGACGAACTTCAGATAGACCTTAAATCAGCCCCGGAGGCCTGAGACTATCTGTATTTTTCGAAATCAGGAAATAATGTATCGGAGACGAGGTCCATATAAAGGTCCTCGTCTTTTGGACATATGAGGAGGACATCGTCGGTGTCGATGACAAGATAGTCCTTCAATCCCCTGACGGCCAGAAGTTTATTCTTGTTCTTTGAATAGACGATGCAGCCGCTGCTGTCTTTCATCATCGCGGCCTCTTCGATGGAGGCATTCCCGTTTTTATCGAGGCCCGGGATCGACTTGTAAACGGTTTCCCAACTGTCGATGTCCATCCAGGTGAATTTGGCGGGGAATACCCAAGCGCGGGAAGTCTTCTCCATTACACCGTAGTCGATGGACAGCTTTATGCTGTCGTCGTAAGCTTTTTCCAGCAGAGATTTTTCCGCGGGAGTTCCTATCCCGGCTTCCCAGTCCTTGAAAGCGGAAGTAATATCTGGAATTGAAGCCTCGCATTCTTCCTTGATAACGGAGCCTTTCCAGATATAAATACCCGTGTTCCAGAAGAACTCATTGCTCTTGCAGAAAGCCTGGGCGATAGACAGAATAGGCTTTTCGGTAAAGGTCTTTACCTGAACCGGCTTTGCGCTGTTGCGGGCTTTCTTGCCGCCGACCACCTGAATGTAGCCGTAATTCGGATCCGGCCTGTTAGGCACCACGCCTATAGTCATCAGAGAATCATGATTTGCCGCATAATCGAGGGCTCCGGAAAGGGTTTCTTCAAAAGCTGCCGAATCATTAATGAACTGGTCGGCCGGAATCATCGAGATGACGGCATCCGGATTTCGGTGGAGAATCGTATATGTTGCGAATACGACGCAGGGCGCGGTGTGGCGGCTGATAGGCTCCAGGAGTACGTTTTCCTTCGGGATGTCAGGGGCCTGCTCATAAACGAATTCCTTGAAACGCTCGAGGGTGACTACGAGAATGTTCTCTTTCGGGACGAGCCCGAGGCAGCGCCTGTATGAATTCTGGAAAGAAGAGCCGTATTTTCCGGTTACGATAAACTGGCTCGGGCGCTTCTCCCTGCTCAACGGCCAGAGGTGGTCGCCGAGACCGCCGGCCATGATGACGCAGTAATAGTTGTTATTAGTCATATGTGGTTCAGTATGTCATGGGGATGTAGGCCTCGGGAAAATATCTGACAGTCGTTCCGTCGCTGCCGATAGTAACTGCAGCGACGTCGAAAAATATCTCCTGAGCCTCCATCTTTGTGGTTTTCACCTTATTTAAATACCGGTTTGCGGCGGCAATTATCCTCTGCTGCTTGATCTTTCCGACCTTTTCTTCCGGAGCTTCTGTAAAGTCGCCGGTGCGGGTCTTGATCTCTACAAAATGTAAGCCGTTCTTGTCAAAGGAAATGATATCCACTTCAAGATGCCCGCCACGCCAGTTGCGCTCGAGAATCGTATGCCCTCTGGATATCAGGTAAGAAGCCACGGCGTCTTCCCCGATCTTGCCTGTGATGCGACGCCTGTCCATTATTCAAACTTTACGATTGTAACGCCGCTTCCGCCGTTCTGGATATGTTCATCGCTTACGGATGCGACTCCCGGCAGAGTTTTGAGAAGTTTCTGGATTTCAAAGTGCAGCACTCCGGTGCCCTTGCCGTGGACTATCCTTACAGAGGACATATCCAGCATTATGGCGTCGTCCACAAAACGCAGGACTTTTTCGAGGGCGTCCTGAAGGCGCTCGCCGCGCAAGTCTATTTCGGGCTTGAAATTAAGCTTGCGCTCCATGATTGCAGGGTCCTGGCGCATAAGAGGACGCGACGATGGAGCGGCGGCACGGGTAGCTTCGCGGTATTCGTTGGAAGAAATCCTTTCCACCCGGTTTGCCGGCAGGGAAGTGCTGATATTCCCGACTATCACGGTAACTTTGTGCGTGGAGACTTTCGATACCTCTCCGACCATTCCGTTCGACAGAATCCTGACTTTCTCGCCCACAGCAAGAGGTCCTCCGCGGCGTTCTGCCGGGGATTGGTCTTCGGCTGTTTCGGGAGTCTCAGTGGCGGCGCCGCCTTTGCGCCGCTTTGCCCTCTCAGCCTCCTTTGCCGCCCGCTGGTCGAGCTTGCGGAGCTTGGACTCGATGTAATCGTCGTGGTTTTTCTGCTCTGAGGCTTTTTGGGCCGATAATGCGGCAATGAAGCCCTGAAGCTCGGAGCGGGCTTCCTTCGTGCGCTCCTTGTCGGCCTGCGTTTCCTTGATTGTACGAATTGTACTCTCTATCTGCCTGTTGGCGCCTTTTACTATGTCCTCGGCCTCTTTCTTGGCCTGGTCAAGGATGTCCTTTTTCTGCTTCTTTATATCCAGAAGTTCCTTCTGGTACTGGCCCGTAATGGCCTCCAGCGTTTTATCGGTGTTGCGGATGCGCTCGAGTTTCTCGTCGAGAGCCTTGCGGTTGCGGATTATCTTGCGGAGATTCCTTTCCATTCCGACATAATCCTCGCCGGCTTTATCTTCGGCGTCCTTGATGATTTGTTCCGGGAGGCCGATTTTCCGTGCCAGCTCGAAAGCAAAAGAATTACCCGGAAGGCCCATTTCGAGCTTGAACAGCGGCTCTATCTTCTGCGCGTCGAACTGCATGGCTCCGTTGACGACGCCCACGCCCGGTTGCGAAGCATATAACTTCAGATTCGTATAGTGGGTGGTGATTACTCCGTACACGCCCCTTCTGTCGAGTTCTCCGAGTATGGCTTCCGCTATTGCTCCGCCGGCGGCAGGCTCCGTTCCCGCTCCGAGTTCGTCAATCAGGATGAGAGTTTTTTCGTCGGCAGTACGAAGCATTTCCTTCATCGACTGCAGGAAGGCGCTGTAGGTGCTGAGGTCGCTCTCGAGCGACTGCCCGTCGCCTATATCCACCATTATCCTGTCGAACACCGACATTTCGGAAGTCTCGGACGTGGGAATAAGCATCCCCCACTGGAACATATACTGGAGCAGTCCGAAGGTTTTCAGACATACCGATTTCCCTCCGGCGTTAGGTCCGGAAATCAGCAGAATCCTTTTTTCCTTGTCGAGGCGCGCCGTAAGCGGAACTATTTCCTTTTTCTCCCGGCGGAGATTCTTTTCTAGCAGAGGGTGGCGGGCTTTTCGAAGGGAGACGACACCCTCTTCGGAAATTATCGGCATTCCGGCGATATAGTCAAGGGCAAGCTGGGCCTTGGCCATCAGGAAATCCAGCTCCCCAAGGCACCTTGCTCCAAGTACCAGTTCGGGGATATATGGCCTGACAAATTCACTGAACTCGGAAAGAATCTTGAAAATCTCGCGGGTTTCAGCAAAATGCAGTTCGTTGATTTCGTTTTCAAGCGCGATGATTTCGGCGGGTTCGATAAAGGTCGTGCGTCCGGTCGATGATTCACCGGCAACAAAGCCCGCAAGCCTGCGCTTCTCGGAAGTGTTGACGGGAATCAGCATCTTTCCGTCTCGCACGGTAACGCTGGCATCGGCGTCCGCCAGGCCGTCGGCCTGAGCCTTCTTGAGTATCGCCGCCGCCCGTTTTGAAAGAGAGCTTTCCTTTTCCTTGAGGTCCTTGCGTATATCATACAGGCCGTCGGAGGCGGTGTCTTTGACATTACCGTATTTATCGATGATGCGGTCGATGCGCCTTGCTACCTCGGGGAACACTCGTACGCGCGAAACCGCACGTTTGAGATTAGGATAAACACCGTCCTTGATTCCATCGAAGAAGCCGCAGACTTTTCTCAGGGTTTCCCCCATCGTCCTTAGTTTTCCAAGGGAGAGAAGGTCGATGTTGGCTCCCTCGCTGGCCAATATTTCCAGAAAATCCAGACAGTCGATATATCCTGTGGTTGGGAAGCTGTCCTCGAACATCATAATGAGGCGCATCTCGTCGGTCAGGAGCAGCCTTCGGCGAATCTCTTTTGCAGAGGTCGAGAATTTCTCCTTCATCGCGCGCGACGAGGCGTAATCCGTGCTGCACTTGTCGGAGATTGCAGTACGGATCTTGTCGAAGCCAAGCTTTGCTTCCAGACGCGTGTCTATTGATGAAGAAACTTCAGGCATTGCGGTTATTCTGACGTTCCTGACAGGGCGGAGTCGAGCAGGAGTTTAAGCTCGTTCATATTACCGATAGGTGTAACCTTACCATTCTTTACGAAGGATACTTCACCGGTTTCTTCGGAGATAACGATTACTTCTGCATCGGACTCTTCGGATATGCCCACGGCGGCCTTATGCCTCATGCCGAAACTGGGGGGCAGGGGACTCTGGGTAATGGGAAGAGTGCAGCGGACGGCCACTATGCGGCTGCCTTTTATAATCATGGCTCCGTCGTGGAGCGGGGAATTCTTAAAGAAGATATTCATTATCAAGCGACGGTTCACGTCGGCATTGATAGTGTCGCCGGTATCGATAATGTACTCCAGGCTGACGTTCTGCGGGAAAACAATAAGAGCTCCTGTTTTCTGCTCCGACATCCTGCGGCAGGCCTCGGCAATCTCATTGACGTCCTCCGAGGTGAGTTTTTCCTCGCGGGTGCCGAACAGTTTCGCAAGCACGCCCCTCGTCCTTGAATGAATCCTTGTCTCGGAGCCAACACGATATAGGAAGTGGCGGATTTCTGGCTGGAAGATGACTATAAGAGCAAGCACGCCGACGTCGATGAACGCACCGAGAAGGGAACGAATCATTTTCATGTCGAGCGCATCGGCCAGCACCAGGAAGACATAGAGGATTATTACAGCCAGGAAGATGTTGACGGCTGTGGAATGGCGTATCCACCTGAACACTATGAAGATGAACAGGGCAACAAGCAATATGTCAATGACGTCGATGACGGTCAGATGAAGGAAGCCGAAAATGGTGGCCAGCGGGTACATCATACCTTATATATTCTATGCACCGCAAAATTAGCATAAATAAATCGTTCGGCAAAGCCTATAAAGTGCTGTTGAAAAAATTGTTGAAAACTCATTGTAAATCAAAGGAAAATGCCTACCTTTGCAGTCCGCAAAAATTATGCGGGAAACGTAACGTATTAATAAACAATTAATTAACAAACCAATGCCTGGATTAATTGGAAAGAAAATCGGAATGACTTCCGTTTTCGGTGCTGATGGAAAAAATATTCCATGCACCGTAATTGAGGCTGGTCCGTGCGTTGTTACGCAGGTTCGTACAGTTGAAGTTGATGGTTATGCCGCTGTACAGCTTGCCTATGACGAAACCACAGAAAAGCACACCAGCGCTCCGCTTAAGGGGCACTTTGAAAAGGCAGGAACCACTCCCAAGAAGAAACTCGTCGAGTTCCCGATGGATTTCAAGGGAGAGCTCAAATTGGGCGACACTCTTACTCTGACCGACGTTTTCGAAGGTGTAGAGTTCATTGATGTTGCCGGCACATCCAAAGGTAAAGGTTTCCAGGGTGTCGTGAAGCGTCACGGCTTCGCAGGTGTAGGCGGCAAGACCCACGGTCAGCACAACCGTCTTCGTCACCCCGGTTCCATGGGTGCATCATCCTGGCCTTCACGCGTATTCCCCGGAATGCGTATGGCTGGCCATATGGGCAACGAGAGGGTAAAAGTTACCAATCTCGCCATCCTCAAGATGATCCCCGAGAACAACCTTCTCGTAGTTAAAGGCTCCGTTCCCGGAGCAAAGGGTTCTTATCTGATTTTGGAGGCATAAGACTATGAAAGTAAAAGTATTGAAAATTGACGGAACCGAATCCGGAAAAACCGTCACTCTCGACGAGAAAGTCTTCGGCATCACCCCGAACGACCACGCCATTTACCTTGATGTAGTCCAGTACCTCGCAAATCAGCGCCAGGGAACATCCAAGGCTAAGGACAGAAGTGAAGTTGCTTACAGCACCAAGAAGCTCGGACGCCAGAAAGGCGGCGGTGGCGCACGCCACGGTTCCCTCAAGGCCGGTATCTTCGTAGGTGGTGGTAACATTCACGGTCCCAAGCCCCGCGACTACAGGCATAAGCTGAACAAGAAAATCAAACAGCTTGCAAGATTCTCAGCCCTCTCATACAAGGCCCAGGAAAATGCCATCAAGATCATCGAGCCTTTCCAGCTGGAAGCTCCCAAGACCAAGGATTTCAAAGGCATCCTTTCCGCCATCAAGGCCGGAGACCGCAAGGTTCTCTTCGTTCTCCCCGAGAATGCGGCTAACATTTATCTTTCATCACGTAACCTCCCCGAGGTAAAAGTCATCACCGTAGACGAAATCAACACCTATACCATCATGAATGCTTATTCAGTGGTATTCGTAGATGGCGTCCAGGATGTTCTCGCCTCAAGGTCTAACAGCTAAAAATTTTGAGAGATGGGAATTATAATTAAGCCAATCGTAACAGAAAAAATGACGGCTCAGGGCGAAAAGTTGAACCGTTATGGTTTCATCGTAGACCGTTCTGCTAACAAACTTCAAATCAAGGCTGAGGTTGAAAGCCTTTACAACGTCACCGTAGCTTCCGTCAACACGATGAACTACCACGGCAAGCGTAAAGCCCGTTATACCAAAGCCGGTCTTCTCCGCGGCCGCGCCAATCATTTCAAGAAGGCAGTCGTCGTTCTCGCAGGAGAGGATAAGATTGATTTCTACGCTAACATCTAGGAGGTAAAGCAATGTCAGTAAAGAAATACAAACCGGTAACTCCCGGACAAAGAAACAAGGTAATCAGCGCATTTGACGATATCACTTGCCACACGCCTCACAAAGCGTTGCTTGAACCCCTTAAGAGAACTGGCGGCCGTAACAACACCGGTCAGATGACCATGCGTTACATCGGTGGCGGTCACAAGAAAATGTACCGCATCGTCGACTTCCGCCGCGATAAAGACACTTGCGCAGCAACTGTCCTTACCATTGAATACGATCCTAACCGCAGCGCACGTATCGCCCTTGTAGAATACGAAGACGGCGAAAAGAGATACATCATCGCCCCTAACGGTCTCAAGGTCGGACAGAAAATCGCTTCCGGTTCCGGCGTCGCCCCCGATTTGGGCAACGCTCTTCCTCTGGCCGAAATTCCGGTCGGTACCCTCGTACACAACATCGAGCTTCGTCCCGGACAGGGTGCAGCAATGGCCCGCAGCGCCGGTACCTTTGCACAGCTCGCAGCCCGCGAAGGCAACTACGCAGTTCTCCGTCTCCCTTCGGGAGAGACCAGAATGGTTCTCGTTGCCTGCCGTGCTACCGTGGGTACTGTTTCCAACCCTGAACACAACCTGGAGTCTTATGGCAAAGCCGGCCGCAGCCGTCACCTCGGACGCCGTCCCCGCAACAGGGGCGTTGTCATGAACCCTCACGATCACCCTATGGGCGGTGGTGAAGGACGCGCTTCCGGCGGTCACCCTCGTTCACGCAAGGGTCTGCCTGCAAAGGGATACAAGACACGTAATCCTAAAGCGACTTCAAACAAGTTCATCATTGAAAGAAGAAAGAAATAACCGGATTAAACTTTAGGAAATCATGAGTCGTTCATTAAGAAAAGGACCATATATCCAGGAAGCCCTGGAGAAAAGAATTCTTGCTATGAATGATGGTAGCAAGAAGAAAGAAGTTGTCAAGACTTGGTCACGCGCAAGTATGATCTCTCCTGACTTCGTCGGCCACACCATCGCTGTCCATAACGGAAACAAGTTTATTCCGGTTTATGTGACTGAGAATATGGTTGGTCACAAGCTTGGCGAGTTTGCTCCTACCAGAAACTTTAGAGGCCATTCGGGCAACAACAAAAAGTAAAATTTTAAAGATTTGAAATTATGGGTGCTCGTAAAAGAATAATGGCTGAAAAGTTGAAAGAAGCCAAGAAGCAGACGGCAATCGCCAAACTCAACAATGTTCCCACATCCCCCAGGAAGATGCGCCTCGTCGTTGACACCGTCAGGGGAGTGGAAGTAAACCACGCTCTCGACCTTTTGAAATTCTCCAAGAAGGCCCCTTCGATTCCGCTCGAGAAACTTCTCCGCAGCGCTATCGCCAACTGGGAGGCCAAGAATCCCGAAAGCTCGAAAGAACTTGACAACGGTAACGTATATATCAAGACCATCATGGTTGATGAAGGTCGCACGCTCAAGAGAATCCGTCCTTGCCCTCAGGGCCGTGCCGGACGTATCCGCAAGCGCAGCAATCACGTTACCATCATACTTGATGTTAAGAAAACCGCAACAGTGGAGGCATAAATATGGGACAGAAAACTAATCCTATCAGCAACAGAATCGGTATCACCCGTGGTTGGGACTCTAACTGGTGTGGTGGTAACTACGCGGAGAAAATAGCAGAAGACTATAAGATCCGCAAGTATCTTGAGAACCGTCTTGCCAAGGCAAGCCTTTCCAAGATTGTCATCGAAAGGACGCTTAAGCTCATCACCGTGACCATCCAGGCTGCAAGGCCCGGCGTAATCATCGGAAAGGGTGGCGCTGAAGTTGACAAACTGAAAGAGGAACTCAAGAAAGTTACCGGTAAGGAGGTTCAGATTAATATTTACGAAGTACGTCGTCCCGAAGTTGACGCCTGTATCGTAGCTGACTCCATTGCCCGTCAGATTGAGGGTCGTGTATCATACAGAAGAGCCATCAAGATGGCTATCGCATCCGCGATTCGCGTAGGTGCAGAAGGTATCAAGGTTCAGATCAGCGGCCGCGTTGGTGGCGCTGAAATGGCCCGCAGCGAAATGTTCAAGGAAGGACGTACTCCTCTCCACACATTCCGCGCCGATATCGACTATGCGCTTGCAGAGGCCCACACCAAGGTTGGTGTCCTCGGAATCAAGGTCTGGATTTGCAACGGTGAAGTTTACGGAAAGAAGGATCTTTCCCCGAACGCAGCTCTTGCATCCGCATCCGCTCCTGCTCAGGGCCAGGGCCGTCAGGGCCGTGGCGGAGAGCGCGGTGGCCGCGGAGCACGCCGTCCTCGTCGTAACGAAGGCAGAGGCGAGTAATCTTTTTGCAAACAGAAGATTATTTGCTACATTTACGGCCTGTTCCTGCAAAGGGACAGGCCTTTTTAATTTAATTATTCGATTATGATAAAGATTAGCGCTTTCATCATTATGTCCACGCTGCTGCTCGCCTCCTGCGGACAGCGCGGAAACAAAGCTGCTGCCGGCACTCCTGCTACCTCTGAGGAACAGGCAGTCGCAGCAGAAGTCGTCACTCCTGCCATTCCCAAGGTTGGAGATAAGTTCGTTGACTTTACGATTACCCTTTCCGAGGGCAAGGACGTAAAATTCTCCGATTATATCGGCTGTGGAAAAGTCGTTCTCGTTGATTTCTGGGCATCCTGGTGCGGTCCCTGCCGCAGGGAAATCCCCAATATCAAGGCCGTTTACGACAAGTATAAGGGAGACAAGTTCAACGTCCTCGGCGTAGCCGTATGGGACGAGCCCGAAAAGTCTCTCGAGGCTATGAAGGAGCTGGAGATTACCTGGGATGTCATCATCAACGCCCAGAAGATTCCTTCCGACCTTTACGGTATTGAATATATTCCCCAGATAATGCTGTTCGGGGCCGACGGAACCCTCCTTGCCACAGATCTTCGCGGACCCGCAGTTGAAGAGGCCGTCAAGAAGGCTCTTGGCCTCTAAGAACAGGTGACAGTCCGGGAAAAAATATCACTTTTCCCTCATTCCCCCGGTGTCTATCGTTACTATGACGCCGAGGGGAAAATTATCTATGTAGGCAAGGCTAAGGATTTGCACAAAAGGGTGGCCCAGTACTTTGTCCCGCCCGAAAGGCTGAATACCAAGACCAGACTTCTGGTGTCGAAGATTGCCGATGCCCAGTACTCCGTAGTGGACTCGGAAGCCGACGCCCTGCTTCTGGAGAATAATCTCATCAAGCAGTACAAGCCGAAGTATAATATCCTCCTTAAGGATTCCAAGACTTATCCCTGGATATGCATTACGGCCGGCGAGTTCCCCCGAGTATTCCTTACAAGGAACATACGTCGCGACGGCTCCAGATATTTCGGGCCGTACAGCAGCGTGATGCACGCCCGCACCTTGCTTGAGATGTTTGCCGACCTGTATCCTTTACGCACCTGCAAGCATAGCATCACGGCCGAAACCATCCTGCGCCGAAAAATCAGGCCCTGTCTCGAATTCCATATAGGAAGATGCAAGGGTTGTTGTGTAGGTGCAGTCTCGGTAGAAGAATACAATGGATATATCAGCGATATAACGAGCCTTCTCAAAGGCGGCGGCCGCGAGCTTATCCGTCATTATAAATCAAAGATGGAAGAGGCTGCCGCGGCCCTGGAATTCGAACAGGCGGAGCAATATAAGATCAAGATAGACAGGCTTTCCGACCATTATTCCAAGTCCGTGGTGACGGGTATGACGGTAGGGGATGTCGATGTATTTTCGCTGGTCATAGACGGCCCGGAGGCCTTCGGCAACTTCCTTCGTGTGAAGGGTGGGGCTATCATTCAGTCCCTGAACCTCGGCTTCAAGCTGAACATAGAAGAAGAGAAGGAGGCCGTTCTGAGTGAATTCATAGCTGAGATACAGGCCAAGACAGGAGAAATAGCCTCGGAGGTGATAGTTCCTTTCCTGCCTGATGTCACTTTGGACGGTATTTCGTTCAAGATTCCGGTCAAGGGAGACAAACTGTCCCTTCTTCAGCTAAGCGACCGCAATGCCCGCGAAGCCAGGGCCAATTCCCTGAAGCAGCGAGAGCACACCAATCCTGATGAATATTACAGAAAGGTACTCTCTTCGTTGCAGCAGGCTCTTGGAATGAAAGAACTCCCCGTTCATATGGAATGCTTCGATAATTCCAATATTCAGGGGACAAATCCCGTCGCTTCCTGCGTCGTATTCCGTGACGGCCGTCCGGCAAAATCGGATTACAGGAAATTCAAGATAAAGACGGTGGTAGGGGCGAATGATTATGCGTCGATGAAGGAGGTCGTAAACCGCCGCTATTCCCGGATGCTGGAGGAAGCACCTGATGACATGCCTCAGCTGGTGGTCATTGACGGCGGAAAAGGTCAGCTCGATTTTGCATATCAGGCCCTGCAGGAGCTCGGTCTGACCGAAAGGCTGACGGTTATAGGCCTGGCAAAGCGCCTCGAGGAGGTCATAAGGGTTGGCGACCCCTACCCGCTCTTCATCGACCGTAATTCTCCGGCTCTAAAAGTTCTCCAGCAAATACGTGACGAAGCCCACCGCTTCGGCATAACCTTCCACAGGAACCTTCGCAGCAAGGCCCAGATCGAGTCGGCCTTGCGGGCCATCAAGGGAGTAGGAGAGACGACCGAGCGCCGCCTTCTCATGCATTATGGTTCAGTCGCACGTATTGCCGCAGTTCCGGAGCAGGAACTGGCTTCATTCCTTGGCAACGCACCCCTTGCCGCCAACATTCATAGTTCCTTACATAGTATAACTAATGTCATTTCGAGCGAAGTCGAGAAATCTTAATATCATGAAAGAAGAAAGATTCAACAAGATTTTCAGCACGGTGCTGATGGTGCTGATGGTAGTGGTGATAATCCTTATCACCCTCATAAAGGCCGGACGTGAAGACGCGAAGCTGCCGCTGCTGCTGGTGGCATCGTTCGGAACGCTGACCGGCTTTGCCTCGGCTCTTTTGTCGGCAAATGGTTATATCTGGACTTTCTTCTTCGGAATCCTGGACGTTATAGCCTGTTCCATAGTGACGTCAGACAACGGAGCCTGGGGTGATTTCGGACTCCACGTATTCTATTTGCTCCCGATGCAGTTCATAGGTATCTGGCAGTGGAAGAAAAGAGGTGCCGAGGGTGCCAAGAAAGAAGTGCGGGCGCGCAGGCTCACCGGGAAACAACGCGTCTTTATCTCGGCGGCATCCCTCGCCTGCCTTGCAGCGTCTTACTTTATCCTGCTCAAGATTCAGGCGGCAACCATTGAGCCCGGGATGGAAGTGAACAAGGCAAAAGTCTTCTTCGATGCGGCCGTCCTGACCTTCAACATAGTCGGTCAGATACTGATGTCGCTCGCATATATGGAGCAGTGGGTGCTTTGGAATATAGTAAATTTGTCGAATATCGGCCTTTGGGGAATAATAATGCTTACCGAGCCACAGGGCGACTACACCATAGTAATGTTCGTAAAATACTGCTTCTATCTGGTCAATTCCATCAACGGATTGCGCATCTGGCTGCGTCTGAGTACGCCTCCCGAATATTTGCATCACGGGTGTTGCTAAATCGCGATAATAAAAATCGTAAATTTAAATTTAAAGAATCGTAAAAATCGTTTCGAGCATATTGAATCCGTTTAGATTTGTTGCGGGCCCGAGGCATAAGCGCCGGGGGTCCGCAATTTATGAGAAACACGATTCTATTTTTACCCTGGCTTCTGGCCGCAGCGGCCGGATGCTCGAAAATCATCTCTCCTCAGGAGTCGCCTGGGGATGTATCGCTCTCTCCGGTCAAGGTTAATCGGCGGGTGTTCCAAACTACCACAGCCCTTAAAGATGAAGTTAGCCTCATAGGTCGGCAGATGGAGGCGGCCGAAGACGAACATCAGCTGATAAGGAGCAAGCGTGCCAATGACTGGCCCCTGTTCGCCAATTTCAATGAGGCTGAAGCCGAGGATGATCCTATTCTGAAAGTGGATTGCAACCTTGATGCTCCTTCAGGCAAGGCAGGGGATTATCCCGCTTCCCTGTCTTATTACGAACGAGCCGGCTATGACACTCTTGTTCCCAACAAGGCATTTGCCGCCTTGCTGAACAAGAGGGGCGAATTTCAGGTAGGGGATACGATATACAAGATATCGCCTACCGGCACGTACGTCTTCCATAAGTCCGAATATGATAATTTTCTCGAAAACTACGGGGACTTTGAAAAAAGCGTGGGGTTAAGGCCGGTGGAAGATAATACCAGATTGGAGGTATGTAAAGGAATCTTCAACTATCCCACCTTTGCCCAAAACTCCTGGAAGCCACAGGAAGAAACGTCTTATCCTATGACGCCCGGCTACCCTGTAGAGAGTGATGAAGGGGGCCCTTATCATATCGCCGGTTATGACTGGGGCCAGAGCAAGGTATATTCGATGACGGCGGGCACCTGGCTTGGAAAACTTCTGGAGGGCCTGTTCGGCTGCAACACGCGCCATCATGCGTATTTCAACGACAAGAGCCGCCTGCGCGCCGGGCTGTATGATTACGACTATATCGTTTACCGGGAATGCGGAGCCACGGCTACGTTCCAAAGGAAGATGTCCATCTATTGGCTCCAGTTCCCGGCGGATGAATTATTCCTCGGATGGAAGAATATAATTCTTAAGACCAGCTACAAGACTCCCATCCCGAATGAACTGAAGAATAATACGCGCCTTCTGGCCAAGGATGTCAACGGAGAACTGCCTTTTGTTGGTTCAACTGGAACTGCGGCTTATATTCTCGGTATTGAAATTCCTGCAGCTCAAATAAAAAAGCTTGTCGGCTATACTGCGAATCAGCTGTATAATTTCCTTAAGGGGAAACTCGGAAGTACGGTAAACCTGTCGGCACAGGCGTGTTATAACCTCTTTACGGATAAGGAGGTTTATACTATTATCCCCGGGTGGTTCAAGCTCAAACGCAATCACGACAGATTCGTTAAGATTTTCGACAAGAGCTGGGCTTTTTCCATGCCCAATATCAACCTGCTGAACCTCCCTTCCTGGGAGTCTTATGCGATGAGGACACTCAAGTCACTGTTTGGCTCAAAGCCGTCCTCGTCTTTGGTTCACGCGGAAGTCGGCGCCGCGGGGTACGCCGACGGAGTATGTCGCGGAATGCGCTTCGAAAAGAAATAATGCCATGAAAATCTTGAAATATATAATTACGCTGATGTTGATGGTTAATGTTATTCAACACTCAGCGGCAGGCAATAAATGTGTCTATCTCGAACTGCTCGGGCCATCGACCTTCGCGGGTACATGGTTTGATGCCAGAATCCCGGGCGCCGGCGGCCTGGGCTTCGGCCTGGGCCTGGCTGCCGTCCCCAGCCAGACCGACGATGTCGGTCGCTGGACGGCCGGCACCTGGACGGCCGGCCTCCCGCTGGCCCTGAATTACCTTGCCGGGGCAGGGAAGCACCATCTTGAGATAGGCGCAGGAATGCATAACGCCCTTATGAAAAAACAAGGCAAAGGCCTTATGTGGGGATATTATTTTTTCGCAAATGTCGGATATCGCTATCAAGGTGACGGCGGCTTTGTATTCAGGGCTGGGCTGAGCCCTTCCTGCAGGGGTTCTGACAAGCACGGTATCTTCAAGCGCAAGTTCTTCCCGTATCTGTCTTTCGGATGGGCCTTCTGAAGCAAAAAATCACCGTCCTGTTTTCATTTCTCAGAAATTTTTACTTACTTTGCCGAATAATACGGAAATTTCCGAATTAAGCAGACAAATATTGTATAATTAACATAAACTAAATCATTTTTCATTATGGCAAAGGAAGATGTTGTAAAACAGGTAAAAGCCATCATCGTAGACAAACTTGGCGTTGAAGAATCCGAGGTTACCGAAAGCGCAAGCTTCACCAATGACCTTGGTGCCGATTCTCTCGATACCGTTGAGCTTCTTATGGAGTTTGAGCGCGTATTCAAGATCAAGATTCCCGATGAGGACGCTTCCGGAATCAGCACAGTCGCTGATGCCATCAACTATGTTGAGGCAAAAGTTGCTGAGCAATAATATTTCCCAAAGGCAATACACAAAGGACGACCGAATGGCCGTCCTTTATTTTTTCCCTTAAAACAGGAAATATTTTTATTCTTCCGCGGAGAGGGCATTTTTTATTATCTTTGCACAGTCATGAGAAGCCTCCTTAAATATCTGTTTATCGCGCTTTCACTTTCGCTCTCTTTTGCGGCGGAGGGGCAGGACAAGTTCCTTCCCTATACCGTCACCGAGAAGGGTGATACGATATACCAGGATCAGATCAGGCCGTCTTATGTTTATACCGGCAAGAAAAAGGGCCGCAAGTGGCGCAAGTACTATAAACTTGTCCACAATTTCGGAAAGGCGTATCCATTTGCCCTGCTTGCAAGGGATCTCGTACGGGAGACCGACAGCACCTTTGACGCCCGCAACATGGGCCAGTGGAAAAAGGACAGATATGTCAAGAAACTCGAAAAGGATCTGTTCATAGCTTACGAGAAGCCGCTTCGAAATCTGACCGTCAGCCAGGGCCAGCTCATGCTGCGCCTGGTTGACCGCGAGACCGGAATGTCATCATACGACCTTATCAAGCTCTATAAGAACAAGACTGCAGCCGGATTCTGGCAGGGCGTCGGCAAGCTGTTCGGCGCCGACCTCAAGTCGCGCTATGACCCCGAGGGCATAGACAAACAGACTGAGGAGCTGGTTCAGATATGGGAGAAGGGAGATTACGAGGCTTTCTATTTCTCTATCTTCGGGAAGCTCCCGACCATTCCGGATTTACGGTCGAAGAGGAAGTAGGGCGATTCGTCTATCCAGTCATTTAGAATCATCAGCCTCGCGCCGGAGGGGAGCGTCTCGTCGGCGTGACAGTGGTAATGGCCGAAGATGAAATAGTCTATCTGTGCCTGCCGGGAGAAATCCTGCGCCCATCCATAAAGAGGCTCATCCTTACCCCTGAATTCATAGCGGTAATTCTTGGCAAGCCGGCTTCGGCGTGACCAGTTGTGCCCTATGGCAAATGTTATCCTGGGATGGACAAGACCCATCAGCACCTGGAAGAAGCGGCCGTGAAAGACGGCTCTCAAGAATTTATATCCGAGCATCCCGCGGCCAAGGCCGTCGCCGTGAGCTAGGCAGAAAGTGCGCTCGCCGATGGTAGTAACCATATAGCGGTCGCGGACCACAATCATTCCGAGACTTTCAAAATAGTGATAACACCAGATGTCGTGATTACCAGGGAAAAAGTATACTTTGACGCCGGCATTAATCAGGTCGGAGATGGCGGAGAAAACTTCCACATAACCCTTCGGGACGACATCCCGGTATTCGTACCAGAAATCCCAGATATCACCGAGGAGATACAGGGCTTCCGTCTCTTCGGCAGGGATATCCTTGAGGAATTTCACGAAGCGGGACTCGCGCGCCTGGGCATCCTTGACATTCAGGCCAAGGTGCACGTCGGAGGCAAAATATGACAGGGTTCTCTTCTCCATCAGGCAAGGATAAATATCAAGGCTGCGACAATCAGGCAGTAAAGCGAGAACCATCCGAGGCGAGCCTTGCGGACAAGGGCCACCATTGCCTTGCAGGCAAAAAGTCCGGAAGCGAAGGCTGCGGCAAAGCCAAGGGCCAGACACAGAAGGCTGACGCCGCCGGCTGCTGCATCCGCGTGACCTGTCAAAGATTTCAGTATATCCAGGGATTGCTCTCCGATGATGGGGATAAGCACCATAAGGAAGGAGAACTGGGCCATGACGTCGCGGCGGACGCCGCAGATAAGGCCGGTCGCGATTGTGCTGCCGCTGCGCGACAGACCGGGCATTACGGCAAGTGCCTGGGCTATGCCCACGACAAAGGCCTGCCACCACGAAATTCCGTTACGGGCGTGGTTTTTCTCCTCGCGGGCAAAGGTAAAAACCTTGGCTGCATAATCTGAAAGCAGCAGGAGCAGGGAAGTAATGACAAGAGCTATCGCAACAGTAGTGAGATTTTCTCCGAAAAGGCCCTCGACGACATCTTTGAAAACAAAGCCAACGATAGCCACGGGGATAATGGACACGAAAATCTTCAGCGCGTAGTCCATCTCGTCGCTGTCACGGAACTTGAAAAATCCGACAATCAGCTTCCGGATGGCCGACCAGAAAACGATGAGCGTACTGAGGACGGTCGCAAAATGCACCGTCACGGTAAAATCGAGGAAACCCTCGGCGTCGGCGCCTACAAGCTCCTTGAAAATCATCAGATGTCCGCTGCTGCTTACAGGGAGGAATTCAGTCAATCCCTGAACAAATCCGAGAACTATTGCCTGCCACCAGTCCATGTTCTATTTCTTTTCTTTGTCTTTGAATGAGCCCATAATGGCGATGATTTCTATGGCTACTCCGCAAAGTATCACAAGCGGAGCGGCCACGAGCCGGCGAAAATCAAACATGGCCGTATTGAATACGGCTGGATCGTCGGAACCGCCCCCTGTCATCAGGATGTATCCTGAAATCATGACCAGAAGGCCGGCCAGCATAAATTTGAGCCCCTTGGGCGTTATTGCGAAATTCTTATCCATCAGGGTTTAATAATACAGTTCGGATTTATGAAGTTTGATGAGTTTGTTCACCACGAAGAAGGTGCTCACGAGGCAGATTACCAGGCCGGCGCCTATGACTATCCCTATTACCAGCAGAAGGAGTTTCGGGCTGAACAGCTCGAACAGCTGGGGAATTTCGCCCTTGAGCACGAAGAGCATGGCGATAAGCATGATGATGGCTATCAGGGCTGCAAATACCCCCATGAAGGCAGATTTCACAAGGAAGGGCTTACGGATGAAGCTTCGAGCGGCCCCGACAAGTTTCATCGTATGGATGGCAAAGCGGCGGTCATAGACATTGAGCCTTATGGTATTGCTTATGAGCACAAAGGATATGAACAGGAGTAGCAGAATCAGAATGCTGATTATTGCCGAAACCCGGCCGAGATTATAGCTCAGTGCCTCGACCAGCGTCTGCTGCCAGACGACCTCGTCCACGAGGGGCGATTGACCGAGAATGGAAGATGCAACCTTGACGCTGTCGGGGGAAACGTACTCAGGCTTCATCGCCACTTCTACCGACAGGGGGACGGGTGACGTCTCGAAAACATCCAGAAAATTTTCCCCGAGCAGGGCCTTGAGTTCCTCTTCTCCCCTTTCTCTCGAAATAAACTCAGACGAAGCGGCAAAAGTGTTCTGATCTATGCTCTTCTGATACTCACGCGCCTGATCTTCAGTCACTCCGGTTTTAAGAATAACTGATATTTTGACGTTCTTTTTGAAGTAGTCGGAAACGCCTTTTGCGTTGACGAGAAGCAGGCTGGCAGCACCTACCAAAAACAACACGAGACTTATGCTGACGAGGGATGAAAGATATGCGCTCGCCATACGCCGCCTCATTATTTGATTCTCTTTTCGAGCCATACTCTGCCAAATATCGTTCAAAGATAGTAAATCATTGATTATTCCGCCAAGATTTCAAAAAAAATTCGTATCTTTGTTGAGAATATGTACTGGTTATGAGCGAATCATCCAAAAAAATACTGTTCGTCAATTCGGAGATATTCCCCTATCTTCCGGAATCACCGCTGTCCAATATCGGACGTTTCCTTCCGCAGGGCATCCAGGAGAGGAAGAATGAAATCCGCTCGTTTATGCCCAGGTATGGCTGCATCAACGAACGGAAGAATCAACTTCACGAGGTGATCCGGCTCTCCGGAATGAATATAATCGTCGGCGAAGTCGACCGCCCTCTGGTTATCAAGGTAGCGAGCATATCGGCCGCCAGAATGCAGGTTTATTTCATCGAAAACGATGACTTCTTCCGCCGCAAGCAGCTATTCGCCGACGAAGACGGAAAATTCTTCACCGACAACGCCGAGAGGGCGATTTTCTTTGCCCGCGGCGTCCTCGAAACCACCAAGAAACTACGCTGGGCCCCGGATGTTATCCATTGCCACGGCTGGATAACCCACCTGCTGCCCGCATACCTCAAGAAAGCCTACAAGGACGACCCTATTTTCTCCCAGAGCAAAGTGGTCCTCTCTCTGTATGACGATATAGCGGCCGAGCCGTTCTCCCCTGACTTCGCCACGCTTGCAAGTTTCGGCAATATCACCCCCGAGGATTTACCTCATCTAGCGAAAGCTAATGGCATAGAACTTGCAAAAACCGCCGCCCAGTACGCTGACGCCGTGATTTTGGGTTCAGAAAACATCCCCGAGCAGGTAACAGCCTACTGCCGCGAACGCAATCTTCCCATTCTTCCTTATGACGCAGAGAAGATTTCGAGCGGCGCTTATATTGATGATTATAACAGTTTTTACGATCAGTTGTAAGATATGATTCTTAAACAACTATGCGGCATTGCCGTCGCGCTCGTTGCCGCTTCCGGCTGCATTAATGTTGACAACAGTCTCGGAGATAATCTGATTCCCGACGATCAAGCATATACTTTTCACTCCGTCACCTTCGAGCTTGATGATATCGAAATGAAGCAGGTCGACAGCCTTTCCGGCTCAAGCCTTTACCGAATCGCCTTCGGCGCCGTAAGGGACGACCTGTTCGGACTTTCACGTCACGTCTCGGCCGTATATCTGGTCCCTGTGCTTGATACCCTTGATTTCGGAGATCCCGGAACGCAGGTTTACAAGACCTTCCATGTCACGGCTCCACTCGACACCATTTCGTGTACTTCGCCCGACCAGGAATATATCCTGCAGAATATCAACGTTTGCGCCCTCGAGCAGCCCATGGACCGCACCAAGGCTCTCCCGGACCTTGTATATGATTCCAGCAAGCGCATAACCAAGGGTATCCCTGTTTATAATGGCAAGGACTCCCTGTCTTTCGACTTCAACGAAGAATACGGAAAGAAGTATTTCTCCATAACTCAGGAAGATCTGGACGGCGAGCTGGATGATTATCTTACGAAATTCCCCGGAATAGTCATTTCAACCGACGACCCTGTCGGCAACGGCGGACGAATCAATATGTTCAAGCTGCCCGTGGATGTTTACAACTCCACGATGCGCGGCAGCTTCGCTTCCCTTTATTTCTCTGCCGAGTATGACGGCGAGCCTAAAGACTCGGTGTTCTATTTCTATCTCAGCCCAGTGGATAAATACGACCTTCACGACGTGACGGCCACAGATGTTACAACCTATCCGCAGTCCGCTTATAACCTTACAGAGCATAGCAGCAAATCCCTTGAAGGCAAAGCCGAAGAGATTATGTATTTTGAAGGCGGAAGGGGAATCAAGCCGGTCATCAAGGCCAGAAGCATAAGGAGCAGGATGGAAGAGGAGATACTCGCTCTTGGCGGCAAGCTTGAATCAGTCGTTATCAACCGGGCCAGCCTCAGCATTCCGTTCATCTTCCCCGACAATTATGAGGATATGCTGTATTATCCCACGACGCTGAGCCCCACTGTAAGAGTTCTGAATTCCGATACAGGAAAAGTGTCGTTCGGCGGCATTTCGGATGCAAGCGTCTCTGAGGAAGACCCCGGTCTGGTAAACCGCTCTCTGTGCAAATATTCGCCGGACATCACCCATCATCTTCAGCAGATGTTGCGCCACGACGACCTGAGCCTCATCGACAACTACGATATCTGGTTCCTGGCAATGGCAAATGAAACCGTCACCACCACTACGGCCGCCAACGACGAGTACGCCGAGTACTACAAACAGCTCGCATACGACAGCTATTACAGCCAGATCTACGGCGGCGGCTATGGTTATGGCGGTTACGGCGGCTACTACGACAACTACTACAGCAACTATTACAACTACATGATGATGGCCCAGATGGCGAGCTCGTCCTCTTCGTCAACCACCACGCAGTCGATGATGGACCCGAACCGCTATTATCGCGCCACTTTCAAGGGCCCCAGCAATCCCGAAGCCCGGCCCAAGCTCACTGTAGTTTTCGCCATTCCGGTCGATGAATAATTCCGTGTCGAAAATGCGGAAAAATATTTTTCAACAGGTTTTGTAAGTGGCTGAAAAACGATAAGATAACTATTCAAAAATCCTGTCGAAAATATTGAAAAAAATTCCGAAAAGCCTTTGTTTTTCGGATATTTTTCGTACCTTTGCATTCCCAAAATTGAGGAGAACTCCGCCCAACCAGCTGATACTCAATAATTTAGGGAATTTAGGAATATTTTTATTAAAAAGTAATACAGCAATGTTACAACCTAAGAGAACAAAATTTAGAAGGGAACAGAAAGGCCGTATGAAAGGTATGGCCCAGAGGGGGAACCAGCTTGCTTTTGGTTCCTTCGGTATCAAGACCCTTGAGAATTGTTGGCTGACCGCTCAGCAGATTGAAGCTGCACGTCAGGCTATCTCCCGTAGGATGAACCGTGAAGGTCAGATTTGGATCAGGGTCTTCCCTACCAAACCTTTCACCAAGAAGCCTCTTTCAACCCGTATGGGTAAAGGTAAGGGTGATCCCCAGGGCTTCGTTTGTCCTATCACTCCCGGCCGTATCCTCTTCGAGGCTGAAGGCGTTTCGCTCGCCATCGCAAAAGAGGCAATGCGTCTTGCCGCAAACAAACTCCCCGTGGCAACCAAATTTGTGGTCCGCAGAGATTATGTCGAATAATTTAATGGTAGAGAAAGATGAAAATAGCTGAAGTACGCGAGATGTCCGTTGCGGATCTGAAAGACCGCATTGCCATTGAGAAGGCAAATCTTGATTCTATGAAGATCAATCATGCAATCTCTCCATTGGAGGACACATCAAAATTCAAGAAGACCAGACAGGATATCGCCAGGATGATCACTGTTCTCGCCGAGAAAGAAAAACAGAACTAACATTGACGCCCTATGGAAAGAAATCTTCGTAAGGAAAGAACAGGTGTTGTGGTCAGCAACAAGATGGACAAAACCATCGTCGTCGCCGTCAAGACCAAAGAGAAACACCCTATTTATGGCAAGTTCATGAACAAGACCACCAAGTTCGTAGCACAGGACGAAAAGAACGAGTGCAGCGAGGGTGATACCGTCCGCATCATGGAGACCCGTCCTCTGAGCAAGACCAAGAGGTGGAGATTAATAGAAATTGTAGAAAAAGTTAAATAACGATGATACAGCAGGAAACACGTTTACAGGTGGCTGACAACAGCGGAGCAAAGGAAGTTCTTTGCATCCGTGTTCTGGGCGGTACCCACCACCGTTATGCAACAGTCGGCGATCAGATCGTCGTTGCAGTAAAGAGCGCTATCCCCGGCGGCGATGCCAAGAAAGGCTCCGTTACCAAGGCTGTGATAGTTCGCACCAAGAAAGAAATCCGCAGGCCGGACGGTTCTTATATCCGTTTCGACGACAACGCTTGCGTCCTTCTTAACAACGCCGGAGAGGTTCGTGGAACCCGTATCTTCGGACCCGTTGCAAGAGAGCTGCGTGATAAGTATATGAAGATTGTTTCACTGGCACCGGAGGTCCTTTAATTTATAAGAAGTATGAAAAAGTTTCGTGTAAAGAAAGGCGACACCGTGATTGTGAACGCCGGTAACGACAAGGGAAAGACCGGTAAGGTCCTCAGCGTCATCACTGACAAAGACCGCGTTGTCGTTGAAGGAATCAATATCGTAAGCAAGCATACCAAACCCAATGCAAAGGCACCTCAGGGTGGCATCATAAAGCAGGAAGCTTCCATCCACGTTTCCAACGTGCAGCTGGTTGATCCTGCCAAGAATGTCGCGACCAGAGTCGGCTACAAGATGGTCGACGGCAAGAAGGTCCGCTATGCTAAAAAATCAGGAGAGGAGATCAAATAATTATGGCAAAGAAGAAAAACGAAGCCGCAGAGGTTCAGGCCCTGCCCGCTGGATACGTACCTACTCTCAAGAAGGTTTTTAAAGAGGAAATCACTCCCGAACTCAAGAAGCAGTTCGCATATACTACCGTGATGCAGGTTCCCCGTCTCGTCAAGATCACCATCAACGAAGGTGTCGGCGACGGTACCCAGGACAAGAAGGTCGTTGAGGAGGCCGCTGAAGAGCTCACCCTCATCGCCGGACAGAAAGCCATCATCACCTACTCCAAGAAGGATATTTCCAACTTCAAGCTCCGTAAGAAGATGCCCATCGGCACCAAGGTTACCCTCCGTGGCGTGAAGATGTACGAGTTCCTTGAGAAGCTTATTCGCGTTTCTCTCCCTCGTATCCGTGACTTCAACGGTATCGCCGAGAAATTCGACGGCCGCGGAAACTACACCCTCGGACTTAAGGAGCAGATCATCTTCCCCGAAATCGACATGGACAAGAACCCTAAGATTCACGGAATGGAAGTGACCTTCGTTACTACCGCCAAGACCGACGAAGAGGCTCACGCCCTTCTCAAGGCCTTCGGTCTGCCTTTCAAGAAACATAACAACTAAAAGCAAGAAAAATGGCAAAAGAATCAATGAAAGCCCGCGAAGTAAAACGCGCGAAATTAGTTGCTAAATATGCCGAAAAGAGAAAGGCTCTGAAAGAGGCCGGCGACTGGGCAGCCCTCGACAAGCTCCCCAAGAACTCCTCTTACATCCGCCTTCACAACCGTTGCTCCCTCACCGGCCGTCCGAAAGGCTACATCCGTGCTTTCGGTCTCAGCCGTATCCAGTTCCGTGAGATGGCATCCAACGGCCTCATCCCCGGCGTAAAGAAGGCAAGCTGGTAACAGATTATACCTATTATTATATATTATTAACAATCGGATATCGGGCGAACAAATAGTCGCCGGTCCATAAAAGACAAAACAATGACTGATCCAATTGCAGATTATCTGACCAGAATCCGGAACGCTTACCGTGCCGGTAAGAAGGTCGTGGAGATCCCTTCATCCAAACTGAAGGAAGCCATCACCAAGATTCTGTTCGAGAAGGGTTACATCCTCAGCTACAAGGTAGTTGAAGGCAAGCCTTTCAACACAATCAAAATCGCACTCAAGTATCATCCCCAGACCAAAGTCGCTGCCATCAAGGGTATCGACCGCATTTCAAAGCCCGGTCTGAGGCAGTACGTGGATGTGGAGAGCCTTCCCCGCGTTCTCAACGGCCTGGGAATCGCCATCCTTACCACCTCCAAGGGTGTTGTCACCGACAAAGAAGCTCGTGAGCTTGGCGTTGGCGGCGAAGTATTATGCTATGTCTATTAATTAAAAACAGAAGACAATGTCAAGAATAGGAAAATTGCCTGTAAGCCTTCCGGACAAGGTGAGCGTAGAATTGCTCCCCGGAAACGTTGTTAAGGTTAAAGGCCCTCTTGGTGAGCTTTCACAGAAGGTAGATGCAGACATCACCGTCACCATCGAGGATAATCAGATTAAATTCACCCGTCCTACCGACCAGCCCCGTCACCGTTCGATGCACGGTCTCTACCGCGCTCTGGTACACAACATGGTCGTAGGCGTATCCACCGGCTTCGAGAAACGTCAGGAATTGGTCGGTGTGGGTTACCGTGTAGACGTTCAGGGCCAGCTCCTGCTCTTCTCCCTCGGTTTCTCCCACGAAATCCAGCTCCTTCTCCCCGCCGAGATCAAAGCTGAAGCCGCTCAGGTAAAGAAGGGCGAGAACCCCGTTCTCATCCTCAAGAGCCACGACAAACAGCTCCTCGGCCAGGTAGCCGCCAAGATTCGTTCATTACGCAAGCCTGAACCTTACAAGGGCAAGGGTATCAAGTTCGTCGGCGAACAGCTCCGTCGCAAGGCCGGCAAGACTGCATCTGCTAAATAATTAGGAGGACAGAATTATGGTACTGAGTAAAATTGCAAGAAGAAAAAGAATTCACTTCCGTATTCGTAAACACGTTAACGGAACTGCTGAAAGGCCCAGACTCGTCGTCTTCAGAAGCAACAAGCAGATCTATGTGCAGGTAATCAACGACCTTGAGGGCAAGACCCTCGTCGCCGCTGCATCCAATGATAAAGAACTTGCCGCATCCTGCAAGGGCAAAGCCGGAAAAGAGGTTGCCGCAATCGTCGGTAAAGCTATCGCAGAGCGCGCTCTCGCAAAGGGTATCGCCGAAGTTTCCTTCGACCGTGGCGGATATCTTTATCATGGTAGAGTACAAAGTTTGGCAGACGCTGCCCGTGAAGGCGGCCTTAAATTCTAATCGCGACTATGGCAAATTCAAATGTTAAAAGAGTAAAGACATCTGATCTTGAGCTTAAAGACAGATTGGTGGCCATCAACAGGGTAACCAAAGTTACCAAAGGTGGACGTCACTTCCGTTTCGCGGCCATCGTCGTAGTCGGTGACGAAAACGGTGTCGTAGGTTACGGCCTCGGTAAGGCCAACGAAGTTACCGCCGCAATCCAGAAGGGTGTCGAGGATGCAAAGAAGAACCTCGTAAAGGTTCCCGTCATCAACACGACCATCCCTCACGAGCAGGTAGCTAAATTCGGTGGCGCCGAAGTATTCATGAAGCCCGCAGCTCCCGGTACCGGTGTAAAGGCCGGTGGTGCTATGCGTGCCGTGTTTGAGTCAGTTGGTGTTCAGAACGTGCTTGCAAAGAGCAAAGGTTCATCCAACCCTCACAACCTCGTAAAAGCTACAGTCTCCGCTCTCACCCAGATGAGAGACGCCTATACCGTAGCCGGTCTTCGCGGTATTTCCATGAACAAAGTATTTAATGGTTAGGAGGACGAAGATTATGGCAAAGTACAGAATCACCCAGATTATCAGCAAGAACGGCGAAACCAGCCGTCAGAAGGCTAACCTGCGTTCCCTCGGAATCCACAGGATGCACCAGACCGTCGAGGTCGAGAAGAATCCCGTGACCACCGGTATGCTGGAGAAAGTCCTTCACCTCGTAAAAGTTGAAGAAATCTAAGCAAGGGAGGAAAGAGATATGAAGCTTAACAATTTGACCCCCGCAAAGGGAGCAACCCATACTAGCAAGAGGCTCGGCCGCGGCCAGGGTTCCGGTAAAGGTGGTACTTCCACCCGTGGTACCAAAGGTGCACAGGCCCGTGCCGGTTACGAGCACAAAGTTGGCTTCGAAGGTGGCCAGATGCCTATCCAGAGAAGACTTCCCAAGTTCGGATTCAAGAACCCTACCCGTGTTGAATACAAAGCCATCAACGTCTCCGACCTTCAGGCTCTGTTCGACGCAACCGGTATCGCAAAGATTGACCTCGACGTTATCGTCGACGCCGGTCTCGCTCCGGTAAAGGAACTTGTGAAGGTTCTTGGCAACGGTGAACTCACCGCCGCGCTCGAGGTTTCCGCCGACGCATTCTCCAAATCAGCTATCGCTAAGATTGAGGCTGCTGGCGGCAAGGCAATCATAGTTGAAGAGTAACAGATGAACAAGTTTATTGAAACCATCCAGAACATCTTCAAAATCGAGGAACTGAAGAAGAGGATAATTTATACTCTTCTTCTCATCCTCGTTTACCGAATCGGCTGCGTCATCGTGCTTCCTGGCATCGATGCCGGTTCTCTTGCAGACCTCCAGGATACAACATCCAAGAACGGTCTCCTCGACCTTCTGAACATGTTCTCCGGCGGCGCATTCGGAAACGCCTCGATTTTTGCTCTTGGTGTGATGCCTTACATCTCGGCATCCATCATCATCCAGCTTCTGGGCATGTTCGTTCCCTACTTCCGCAAGCTGCAGATGGAGGGAGAGAGCGGCCGCAAGAAGATCAATCAGTTGACCCGCTACCTGACCATTGCCGTTCTGGCGATCCAGGGCCCTGCCTACATGGCACAGGTTCACAACCAGGTCGGTGGTTCAGCTATTCTCGCAGTAAGCCAGCTCGGATGGAGCACATTCACATTCAATCTTGTTTCCACCATCATCCTGATGGCCGGAACTATCTTTGTGATGTGGCTCGGTGAGCGTATCACCGACCGTGGTATCGGCAACGGTATCTCCCTGATCATCATGATCGGTATCGTAGCCCGCCTGCCTTATGCGCTCTTCTCCGAAGTTGCCACCAAGCTCTCCGCAACGGAGGGAGGTATGATTTTCGTCATCGTGGAGCTGGTAATCCTGTTCTTCGTATTCATCGCGGCCATCGCGCTTGTTTCCGCAGTCAGGAAAGTGCCTATCCAGTATGCAAGACGTGTCATCGGTAATCGTCAGTACGGCGGCGTCCGTCAGTATATGCCTCTGAGAATCAACTCAGCAGGCGTTATGCCTATCATCTTCGCCCAGATGCTGATGCTTCTCCCTATCCTGTTCTCGCAGTGGGAGTCTACACGCGGCCTTGCCGCAACCCTTGGCAACTATACCG
Organism: Bacteroidales bacterium; assembly: GCA_017443025.1. Lineage (GTDB taxonomy): Bacteria > Bacteroidota > Bacteroidia > Bacteroidales > UBA932 > Cryptobacteroides. The sequence goes on from JAFSPG010000018.1 coordinate 346,823, forward strand.
GTGTATGGTATAATTTGATATTCGGTTTCCTTGTTGTCGTCTTCACGTATTTCTACACAGCCGTTACGGTCAACCCGACCATGATGGCAGACAACCTGAAGAGAGACAACGGATTCATCCCCGGAGTAAAGCCCGGAACTGCAACCAAGAACTACCTCGATTCCATCCTTTCGAAGGTTACCCTTCCTGGTTCCATCTTCCTGGCTGTCATCGCCATCCTTCCTGCGGTTGCGATGAAATTCGGTGTCACCAACCAGTTCGCAAGTTTCTACGGCGGTACTTCGCTGCTGATTCTTGTGGGCGTAGTTCTTGACACCCTCCAGCAAATTGAAAGCTATCTGCTCATGCGCCACTATGACGGCCTTATGAAAACCGGCCGTCTGAAGGGACGCTCGGGCATGTAATTTTGATGGTAGAAGGTTGATGGTAGCGCCGAAGACAGAAGAAGCTATCGAACTGCTCCGTTTCAACGGAGAGCTGACGAGTAAAACGTTGGCGGAAGTCGGTAAAGCAGTCGCTCCTGGTGTGACAACTAAAAAGTTGAATGAGCTGGCTGAGACTTTTATCCGCGACCACGGTGCGGTTCCAAACTTCTTGGGTTACGACGGCTTTCCCGCCTCCATCTGTACTTCTGTCAACGATGTCGTGGTACACGGGTTCCCTTCCGACTATGTCCTCAAAGAGGGTGATATAGTTTCTGTGGATCTCGGTACAAAGTACAAAGGCTACAACGGCGACTCGGCTTACACTTTCCCGGTAGGGGAGGTTGACGCCGAAACCAAAAAGCTTTTGACCGTAACACGCGAATCGTTGTTCAAGGGTATAGAGAAGGCAGTGGCTGGCAATCGTACCGGCGATATCGGACACGCGGTGCAAACGTACGCCGAATCCTTCGGTTTCGGAGTCGTCCGTGAGCTTGAAGGCCACGGAATCGGCCGGGACATGCACGAGGACCCCGGAGTGCCCAATTACGGACACCAAGGCAGGGGATGCAAACTCGTCGAGGGAATGGTAATATGCATCGAACCTATGATTACGGCGGGTCACCGCCAGGTGTATCTTGCAAAAAACGGTTGGGCGGTACACACAGCTGATCACAGGAACGCTGCACACTTCGAGCTTACGGTTGTTGTCCGTAAAGGCAAAGCGGAACTGCTTTCGACTTTCGACTTTATTGAGAAGGAAGGCAATATTAAATTTTAAAGTGGTATTTTAATGTCAAAACAAGTAGCAATCGAACAGGACGGCGTTATCGTTGAAACCCTCCCTAACGCAATGTTCAAAGTTGAATTGGAGAACGGGCACGTCATCCTGGCTCATATCTCCGGAAAAATGAGACAGAATTTCATTCACATTCTTCTTGGAGACAAGGTTAAAATTGAAATGTCACCGTACGATTTGACAAAAGGCAGAATATCCTTCAGATACAAATAAAAATCACGCAATATGAAAGTAAAAACATCCATCAAAAAGCGCAGCGAGGATTGCAAGATCGTCCGTCGTAAAGGTCACCTCTACGTGATCTGCAAGAAGAATCCCAAATTCAAGATGCGCCAGGGATAAAATTCAGTTGTATAACAAATTAAGTAAAGAATAAATTATGGCAAGAATCGCCGGTGTTGATTTACCGAACAACAAAAGAGGAGAAGTAGGTCTGACCTACATCTTCGGTATCGGTCGCTCATCTGCAAGGAAAATCCTTGACGTCTGCGAAATCCCCTACGACACTAAGGTCAATGAGTGGGACGACGATCAGATTGCAAAGATCCGTGCTGAAATCAGCGAAAACTACAAAATCGAAGGTGAGCTCCGTTCCACCGTTCAGATGAACATCAAACGATTGATGGACATTGGTTGCTATCGTGGTGTACGTCACCGTATCGGACTTCCCGTCCGCGGCCAGAGCACCAAGAACAACGCACGTACCCGCAAGGGACGTAAGAAGACCGTTGCAAACAAGAAGAAAGCGACCAAATAACACTTGATGAATTATGGCAAAGAAAACAACAACTAAAAAGAGAGTCGTTAAAGTTGAGGCTGTTGGTGAAGCTCATATTTCATCAACTTTCAACAACGTCATCGTTACCCTCACCAATGCAGTTGGCCAGGTTATCAGCTGGTCTTCCGCAGGTAAGTGCGGCTTCCGTGGTTCCAAGAAGAATACTCCTTACGCCGCCCAGATGGCAGCCGAGGATGCTTCCAAGACCGCTTTTGATGCCGGACTCCGCAAGGTGAAGTGCTTCGTCAAAGGTCCTGGTGCAGGCCGTGAGTCCGCTATCAGAACTATCAATAATGCAGGTATCGAGGTTATCGAAATCGTCGATGTAACCCCTATGCCCCACAATGGCTGCCGCCCGAAAGGTCGTCGTAAAGTTTAACATTTTTAAGATTGATTTACTATGGCAAGATATACTGGTCCCAGTACTAAAATCGCCCGTAAATTCGGCGAACCTATCTACGGCGCAGACAAATACTTTGAGAAAAGGAATTTCCCTCCCGGACAGCACGGCGCAGCCCGCAAGCGCGCCCGCAAGGCTACTGACTACGGCAGCCAGCTGAAGGAGAAGCAGAAAGTCAAATACATGTACGGTGTGCTCGAGCGTCAGTTCCGCAACACCTACGAGAAAGCTTCCCGCATGTCCGGACAGAAAGGTGAAAACCTCCTCTTCCTGCTTGAGTCCCGCCTCGACAACATCGTTTACCGTCTTGGCATCGCTCCTACCCGTGCAGCTGCACGCCAGCTTGTCCTTCACCGTCACATCACCCTGAACGGCCTGGTATGCAACATCGCTTCGGCACAGGTTAAGCCCGGTGACGTTATTGCTGTCCGCGAAAGGTCCAAGAGCCTTGAGGTCATCCAGAACAGCATTGCTTCCGCAACCAAGTATTCCTGGCTCGAGTTCGATGCTGCCAAGCTGACCGGCAAGTATCTCAATGTTCCCACCAGGGAGGAAATCCCCGAGAACATCAACGAGCAGCTAATCGTCGACCTCTACTCCAAGTAATGATTTAACACCTTAACAAGACACAATATGGCAATCTTAGCATTTCAAAAACCGGACAAGGTGATTATGCTCGAATGCACTGACACCGTCGGTCGTTTCGAATTCAGGCCTCTTGAGCCCGGATACGGACAGACCATCGGCAACGCGCTTCGCCGCATTCTCCTTTCTTCCCTGGAAGGTTTTGCTATCAGCTCGATCAAGATCACCGGTGTGGACGAGGAATTCCAGACCATTCCCGGAGTCATCGAGGGTATGCAAGACATCATCCTCAACCTCAAACAAGTCAGGTTCAAGAGAATGGTAGATAGTGTCGACTCTGAGGTTGCGAATATCACCGTCAGCGGCAAACAGGAGTTTACCGCAGAGGAGATATCCAAAGGATTGTCTTCTTTCAAGGTGCTGAATCCTGATCTCCACATCTGCTCGATGGAGCCTTCCGTAAAGATTGAAATCTCCATTACCATCACCAAGGGCCGCGGTTTCGTAGCCTCTGACGAGGAAAGGGACGGTAACAATCCTATCGGAACGATTCCCGTGGACGCCATTTACACTCCTATCCGCAAGGTCAACTGGACTGTAGACAACTGGCGCGTCGAACAGAAAACCGACTACGAAAAGCTTAACCTCGAGATTGTGACCGACGGTTCCATTACCCCCGACGCCGCACTCCAGGACGCTGCGAACATCCTCATCTACCACTTCAAGCTCTTCACCGATGACAAGAAGCTCACCCTTGAAAGCACAGTGGAGACCGATTCCAAGGAACTCGACGAGGAATCACTTCGCACAAGGCATCTGCTCCTGACCAAGCTCTCAGACATGGGTCTGTCCGTAAGGGCATACAACTGCCTGAAAGCCGCCGATATCGACACCTTCGCCGACCTCGTATCCTACTCGAGGGCTGAACTTATGAAGTTCCGCAACTTCGGCCGCAAGTCTCTCAACGAGATCGATATCCTGGTCGACAAGATGAAGCTTTCCTTCGGAATGGATGTCAGAAAGTATAATATTGAACCCAAGAAAAAGAACAACGTTTAACTATGAGGCACAATAAATCATTCAACCACCTCGGACGTCAGAGCGGACATCGTAAAGCTACCCTTGCTAACATGGCATCTTCCCTGATTCTTCACAAGAGAATCAACACCACCGTTGCAAAGGCAAAGGCTCTCAAGATGTATCTTGAACCCCTCGTGACCAAATCCAAGGAGGATACGACCCATTCACGTCGAGTAGTTTTCAGCTACCTGAAGAACAAATTCGCTGTTGCGGAACTCTACCGCACCATCGCTCCCAAGATCGCCGACCGTCCCGGTGGCTATCTGAGAGTTCTTCACACAGGTTTCCGTCAGGGTGACGCCGCCGAAATGGCACTCGTCGAGTTTGTCGACTTCAACGAAGCCGCTCTCGCCACCACCACCAAGAAGGAGGCCAAGAAGACTACCCGTCGCAGCCGCACAAAGAAGGCTGAGGCCGCTCCCGCAGAGCCCGCAGCCCCTGCAGCAGAGGCACCCGCCGAAGCTCCCGCAGCTGAAGAGCCCAAGGCAGAATAATAATCTGCACTTGTCAGAAAAATCCCCGATCGCATTGCGACCGGGGATTTTAGTTTTTATGCCTGTTTAAGAAGGCTTTATTTCAATTTAAGGAAAACCTCTATAGCCTGATATTCGGCCATTCCGAGGTCGTTGTAGCTTGAGGCGGTTGTCTGCGTGCGGTCTTCAGCCCTCTGCCAGAACTCGCGAGGATCGTCGCCGGGGAAGGGAACAATATCTTTCTGGGAAAGATGGCGGAAAATGGCGTGACGCTTCTTGATAAGCTCATCCGGGCTTAGAGGCACTGCCATATCTACCCTGCCGAGCTCCCACTCCATCCAGGCGCCACGGTAGAGCCAGATGGTAGTAGCCTCGAGCCATTTCTGCCCTTCGTCGAGCAGCTGTTCTACGGCCTCGAGAGCAGCTTCCGTACATACGCGATGGGTTCCGTGAGGGTCTGCAAGGTCGCCGGCCATATAAATCTGGTCGGGCTTCAGATCCATAAGGAGTTTCTTGATGATATCTACATCGGCCTGAGTGCGTGGATTCTTCTTTATTCCGCCCGACTCATAGAAGGGCAGGTTGAGGAAGTGGACGTTGGTATTGTCGTTCAGGCCGAAGGAACGGACGGCTCCGCGGGCTTCGCTTCTGCGGATGGCGCCCTTGATTTCCAGGAGTTCGCGGGGCTCGGGCTCGCCGGGACGTTTGCTGTCAACCAGAGCCTTGACTTTCTCAAACTCATTTGCAAAGCCGAGCTGATGCGCGGCATCCATATGCTGAAGCACTACATCGTCGTGTACGGCCACGTTACCGGAGGTCTCATAGGCCACATGCACGTCGTGTCCCTGTTCGACCAGACGAATGAAGGTTCCGCCCATCGAAATTACGTCGTCGTCGGGATGAGGCGAGAAAATGAGGACCTTCTTGGGGAAAGGAGCCGATTTTACCGGACGGGTAGAATCGTCTGCGTTGGGCTTGCCGCCCGGCCAGCCGGTAATCGTATGCTGGAGGTCGTTGAATACGCCGATATTGATCTTGTCGTAAGGTCCGAAAAGTTCGAGCATCTCGCCGAGACCGTTTTCAAGGTAGTCGCCGAGGGTAAGCTTCAGAATCGGCTTATGGACGGTCTGGCAGAGCCAGATAACAGCCTTGCGAATGAATTTCGGAGTCCAGTCGCAGGGGCCGATAAGCCAGGGCGATATGATTCGGGTGAGGCCCGATGCCGACATTTCGTCGGCGTAAAGGGTAATGTTGTTATGATGCTGGAGGAAGGAGGCCGCGTAAGCGGGATTTACCGGCTCCTCGACGATTTTCCTGATGATTTCGGCCTTGTTCTCGCCCCAGGCTAGAAGAATGATTCTTTTGGCGCTCAGCATAGTGTCGATACCCATGGTAATGGCCATTTCCGGGGTGTCGTTTACATTGCTGAAGTTCGCGGACTGGCGCTTGCGGCTCTTGTATGAGAGACGTACCAGGCGGGTGCGGGACGTTTCGGAAGCTCCGGCCTCATTGAAACCTATCTGTCCGTTCTCGCCTACGCCCATTACAAGAATATCAAGTTCGCGGGCCATCTTCTCGTATTCCGCGCAGAATTCGGAGATTTTGTCGTGAGGAAGGGTTGTATAAGGGATATGGATGTTCTCCGGGGAGACGTCTACCTTCTCGACGAATTCACCGAACAGGGTACGGTTGCGGCCATAGGCTTTTCTGTCGTTGACTACGGGATAATATTCGTCGAGCGAGAATATCTCTACGTCCTTGAAAGATATCTTTCCTTCTTCGTAGTACCTGGCCAGCCATTTATAAAGCGAAACTGGAGAGGTTCCGGTAGTAAGGCCCAGCTTGAACTTGCGTCCGGGCTTGGATTTCCGGAACCCATTGACAGCTTCAACTATCTGCTTGGCAATGACCTCGCTGCCGTGGGTCGAGTCGGGAAAAATTTCGGTTTTAATCCTTTCGTATGCGTGTAGCACATCATTCGGAAGGTTAGTTTCAATAAGCCCTCCGTCCTTTGGTAACGTAAAGTGTTTCATACTGTTATGTGTGGTTATTTTTCTGTGGATTCTCCCAGGATAAGCTCCGGATTCAGGATAATCTGCTTCGGCTCCTTGCCGTCAATCATATCGACTAGGACTTCGACTGATTTTTCGCCGAGCTCCTTGAGAGGCTGGACGATATGGGTGACCGTCCTGCGGTATAAACTGTAAATGTCGCTCTCGTCAAAGCACACAAGGGCGAGGTCGGCCGGGGTCTTTACGCCTTTTTTCTTCATCACCGACAAGACGGCCGCAGACAGGGAATAGGTGGGCATGAACAGGGCCTCAACTCCCCTCTTGATGGCATCGTCAATGATTTCCTCGACTTCTTCGGCGGCCTTGCCGTAGGTTGTATGGTGTACCGTAGGCGAAAGGCCCGCAGCCTGCATTGCTGAAGCATAACCGATCTCGCGTTCGGTGAGGCTGGACAGGTCGAGGGCGTAGGAAATCATCTCAATCTTCTTGTAGCCCTTGGAAATGAGTTCGTCTGTGGCAATTTGTCCGGCTTTCTTGTCATCGAGGAGGACCTTGCCGGCCTTTGTGATGGATTCGATATCGCGGTCAAGGAGTACGACGGGGATTTTATACGCAATGGCCTTGCTTATGGCATCCTCGCTGCCCGCACAGGGAGCCACGATGATACCGTCGATATTATGTGCCATTACCATCTCCAGAACCTCCGCCAGCTTGCTGGCTTTATCTTCGGAGCTTGAGAAGAAGACATTGTATCCGAGTTCGTTGGCTTTATTTTCTATCCACCTTGAGATTCCGGCAAAGAATCTGTTCGAGATGTCATTGGGGATAACGGCGATGGTGTTTGAACGGCCGCTGCGAAGCGAGGCTGCCGAAAGATTTCGCCTATAGCCGAGTCTCTCCGCCACGGCGAGAACCCTTTTTGCAGTATCGGCGTTGACCGGGCATATAAGATTGCCGGCATCGTCCTTCTTTGCATTCATCACGAATGAAACCAGCGTGACCGAAACGTTGGCCTCACGCGCTACATCCCTGATTGTGACTCGTTTCATAATGTTATCCTCCTTTTGAGTTGCCAAAAAACCTTGCCATTTAGCAAACGAAATGCATAATAGGCATCGCAAGTTAGTAATTCTTTAAAACTTTTCAAAAAATTTTAAATGCTTTCGTAACAGGCTCAATATGCCCTTAACGGCTTTTAATTGCGGATTTTTTTGTATCTTCGCCCTTTGGATTAGTTTTGATTATAAAAATTGTAATTGATAAGACTATGACTATTGACAATTTGTTCTTTCTGGTTCCCGCGGCGGCTCTTATAGCCCTCTTTTTCGCGTGGTTCTTCTTCAAGCAGATGATGCGCGAGAGCGAAGGAACCGTAACTATGAAAGAAATCGCACAGTATGTGCGCGAAGGTGCGATGGCCTATCTGAAACAGCAGTATAAGGTCGTCGTCATTGTTTTTGCCGTTCTGGCTGTTTTCTTTGCTTTCCTGGCCTACGGCCTTGGTATCCAGAACAACTGGGTGCCTTTCGCCTTCCTCACCGGCGGTTTCTTCTCCGGTCTCGCAGGCTTTATCGGAATGAAGACCGCCACCTATGCTTCCGCAAGAACGGCCAACGCTACGATGCGCAGCCTTAACAGCGGTCTCAAGATTGCCTTCCGCAGCGGTGCCGTCATGGGCCTTACCGTTGTAGGTCTCGGCCTCCTGGATATCGCAATCTGGTGGAAAGTTCTCGACTTCTTCGTAGATGAGCCCGACGCAAGCCAGAAACTCGTCGTCATTACCACCACGATGCTTACCTTCGGTATGGGTGCCTCCACTCAGGCCCTGTTTGCCCGTGTCGGCGGCGGTATCTATACCAAGGCTGCTGACGTAGGCGCCGACATAGTCGGCAAGGTAGAGCAGGATATTCCTGAGGATGACCCCCGCAATCCCGCCACCATTGCCGATAACGTAGGCGACAACGTAGGTGACGTTGCCGGTATGGGCGCCGACCTCTACGAGTCCTACTGCGGTTCTATCCTCGCCACTATGGCCCTCGGTGCATCCGCCTTCTTCGGAGACACCGCAATGCAGCTCAAAGCCATTCTCGCTCCTATGACGATCGCTGCTCTTGGCGTTGTATTCTCGGTTCTCGGCATCTATGCCGTAAGGACAAATGAAGGAGCATCGCTGCAGAAACTTCTCAAATCCCTCAGCATCGGCACCAACCTCAGCGCCGTGCTCATCGGTCTCGCCACTTTCGGTATTTTCTACCTCATAGGCTTCGAGAACTGGTGGCAGATGTCTCTGTCTGTGCTTTCCGGTCTTATCGCCGGCGTCATTATCGGCAAGATTACCGAATACTATACTTCTCACTCATATAAGCCTACCCGCAAGCTGGCTGAAAGCTCCCAGACAGGCCCCGCAACCGTCATTATCGAAGGTGTGGGCCTTGGTATGATTTCCACCGCCATCCCGGTTCTGACCATCGCCGTGGCTATTATCCTTTCCTATGGCTTCGCTACCGGCTTTGAATTCAGTCCCGCAAGCCTGAGCAATGGCCTTTACGGCATTTCAATCGCCGCAGTTGGTATGCTTTCAACCCTCGGTATCACCCTTGCTACCGACGCCTACGGCCCTATCGCCGACAATGCCGGCGGCAATGCCCAGATGAGCGAACTCGATCCTTCCGTCCGCGAGAAGACTGACGTTCTCGACGCCCTTGGCAATACCACCGCAGCAACTGGCAAGGGTTTCGCCATCGGCTCCGCAGCCCTTACAGCCCTTGCTCTGCTTGCCTCCTATATCGAGGAAATCAAGATTGGCTTCGGCCACCTCGCTGAAAAAGGCGGAGAACTGGCATCCCAGTTCTCTGAACTTGCCTCTTCAAGCATCACCCAGATTGTAGATTATTTCAACATTTCCCTGATGAACCCCGTGGTTCTGGTTGGTATTTTCATCGGTTCGATGATGGCCTTCCTCTTCTGCGGCATGACCATGAACTCCGTCGGACGTGCAGCCTCCAAGATGGTCGTTGAGGTCCGCCGCCAGTTCCGCGAGATTGCAGGTATCCTCGAAGGCAAGCAGCGCCCCGACTATACCTCCTGCGTTAAAATCTCCACCAAAGCCGCTCAGCACGAAATGGTACTTCCGGCCCTGCTGGCCATCATAGCTCCCGTCCTCGTGGGTGTCATCCTCGGCCCTGCCGGTGTTATCGGCCTTCTTGGCGGCGGCCTCGGCGCAGGTTTCGTCCTGGCTATCTTCCTTGCCAATTCAGGCGGCGCCTGGGACAATGCAAAGAAATATGTCGAGGAGGGTAACTTCGGCGGCAAGAACTCCGACTGCCACAAGGCTACCATCGTCGGTGATACCGTGGGCGATCCCTTCAAGGATACCAGCGGCCCTTCCCTGAACATCCTCATCAAGCTTATGTCGATGGTTTCTATCGTAATGGCCGGCCTTACCGTTCTTCTTCATTGCTAAATAATATGGCTCAGCATATATCGTCACGCGTACGTAATCTTTCTCCGTCGGCCACCCTTGAGATGTCCCGCAAGAGCGGGGAGCTGAAAGCTCAGGGCATAGATGTCATCAATCTGTCGATAGGGGAGCCTGACTTCAATACACCTCAGGCGATAAAAGACGCTGCCGTTCAGGCTCTGGAGAATAATGTTACCAAGTATTCTCCGGTCCCCGGCTTCGCTCCGCTAAGGCAGGCCATTGCAGACAAGCTCCTGCACGAAAACAACCTGCATTATCTGCCTGAAGAGATTATGGTCTCGTCCGGAGCTAAGCAAAGCATCTGCAATGCCCTTCTGGCCCTTGTAGATGAAGGCGACGAAGTGATTATCCCCGCCCCGTATTGGGTGAGCTATCCGCAGATGGTGAAGATTGCCGGAGGAAAGCCGGTATTTGTCGATGCCCCGATCGAGCAGGATTTCAAGATTACTCCTGCCCAACTCGAGGCGGCAATCACTCCCAAAACCAGACTGATGATTCTCTGCTCGCCGAGCAATCCTTCTGGAGCCGTTTATTCCGCACAGGAACTCGAAGGTCTTGCAAAGGTATTTTTGTCTCACGAAGACCTGCTGGTTCTTTCGGACGAGATTTACGAGCATATCAACTATACCGGGGCCCACGCTTCGATTGCAGCAGTTCCCGGGATGAGAGAGCGCACGGTTATAATCAACGGTGTCTCCAAGGCATACGCGATGACCGGCTGGAGAATCGGCTTTATTGCAGGTCCCAAGTGGATCGTGTCGGCCTGCAACACCCTTCAGGGTCAATATACCGGCGGTCCCTGTTCAATCAGCCAGAAAGCCGCACAGGCTGCATGGTCTGGCTCACAGGACTGCGTCGAGCAGATGCGTCAGGCATTCCAGCGTCGCAGGGACCTTACTGTTCGCCTCATAAAGGAAATTCCCGGGCTCGTGGCAAACGAGCCTCAGGGAGCCTTCTATCTGTTGCCGAAATGCTCTTCTTTCTATGGCAAATCCGACGGTTCAAGGGTTATAAATTCCTCTTCAGACCTTGCAATGTATCTTCTTGAGGAAGCACACGTTGCAATAGTCGGCGGAGAATCCTTCGGTGCCCCGGACTGCTTCCGCATCTCCTATGCGGCGTCAGAGGAAGAAATCAAGGAGGCCTCAGCCCGCATTAAAGCTGCTCTTGCAAAGCTGAAATAAAGATCCCCGGGCAGATTTTATAGAATATAGATAGGTGATTTAGAAAAAAAACATAACTTTGCACCGAATTCCTGCCGCCGTTGCAGGAAAAATAGTTCAATAAATAAACTTTTAAATCTATGAAAGTTATCATTCGTAAGAACTCCGCCGAGGGTTCTCTGTGGACAGCCCACTACATCGCTGCCAAAATCAACGAAAAAGCCGCAAAGTCTGACAAACCGTTCGTAATCGGTCTCTGCACCGGTTCAACTCCTATCGAGACCTACGCCGAACTCATCCGTATGGTCAAGGCCGGAGAGGTATCCTTCAAGAACGTCATTTCGTTCAACATGGATGAATACGTAGGCCTTCCGGTCGAACACCCCGAGAGCTACCACTCCTTCATGCACAAGTATCTCTTCGACCATATCGACGAGCCGGCCGAGAATATTCATATCCTTGACGGCAACGCTCCAGACCTTGGCGCTGAGTGTGAAGCCTATGAGAAGGCAATCGCCGCCGCCGGCGGGTTTGACCTTTTCCTCGGAGGTATCGGCGAAGACGGACATATCGCTTTCAACGAGCCTTTCTCTTCACTTGAGTCCCGCACCCGCGTCGTTACACTTACCCGCGACACCCGCGAGGTCAACGCCCGTTTCTTCGACGGAGATTGGGAGAAGGTTCCTGCTCAGGCAATGTCTGTCGGCGTAGCCACCGTTCTTTCTGCCAAAGAGGTTATCATCATCGCATGGGGCAGCAAGAAAGCCCGCGCACTCAAGGATGCCATCGAGGGCCCTATGTCTCATTATTGCACAGTCAGCGGCCTGCAGGCCCATCCTGCCGGCACTATTGTTTGCGATGAACAGGCCGTCGGTGAACTTAAGGTCAATTCCTACCGCTACTTCAAGGCCATCGAGGCGGCTGAGTCCGGTAAATAATAATTTCAGTGACGGAGCGATTTTTTTTCGCTCCGTCATTTTTATACGGCCTCCGGCCGGCACAGTAACCACAAAAACACACAAACATGAGCCAACTGCACGTTCTTAACCACCCGATGATTCAGCACAAGCTGACAATAATGCGCGAAAAGGGAACCGGTTCAAAGGATTTCCGCGAGCTTCTCAAGGAAATTGCCCTTCTGATGGGTTATGAGGTTACCCGCGACATTCCTTTGGAAGAAGTGGAAATTGAGACCCCTATCTGCAAGACCAGGGCTAATAAAGTCGGAGGACGCAAATTGGCCATAGTCCCCATCCTCCGCGCCGGTCTTGGTATGGTCGAGGGCCTTCAGACTCTTGTGCCTGTTGCCAAAGTCGGCCATATCGGTCTGTACAGGAACGAAGAAACCCATACGCCCGTGGTTTACTATTGCAAGTTGCCGGAGGATATCAATGACCGTCTTGTCATTGTGACCGATCCTATGCTGGCTACCGGCGGCAGTGCGTGCGACGCCCTGACCATGCTCAAGGAGCGCGGCTGCAAAAATATCCGCCTTATGTGCCTTGTGGGAGTACCCGAGGGTATTGAGCGGGTGAAGAAAGAGCATCCGGATGTAGATATATATCTGGCCGCAGTTGACGAGCGTCTTAACGAGAACGCATACATCGTTCCCGGCCTCGGCGACGCCGGAGATCGCATCTTCGGAACGAAATAAGTTCTATACGTCTACGCAGGTTGAGAATTCCCTGAGGAAGCGAAGGTCGTTCTCGAAATAATGACGCAAGTCGTTGACCTGCCACTTGAGCATTGCTATACGCTCTATACCCATTCCGAAAGCGAAGCCGCTATATTTTTTAGAATCTATGCCTGAGGCCTCAAGAACGTTGGGGTCGACCATTCCGCAGCCCATAATCTCGAGCCATCCTGTGCCTTTGCAGATGTTGCAGCCTTCTCCGTGGCAGATGTTGCAGCTTACGTCAACTTCTGCTGAAGGTTCGGTAAAGGGGAAATATGAGGGGCGCATGCGGATTTTGGTCTCGGGACCGAACATTTCGCGGGCGAAAAGGAGGATGGCCTGCTTAAGGTCGGCGAAGGTTACGCCCTCATCAATGTACAAGCCCTCTACCTGATGGAAGATGCAGTGGGCCCTGGCGGAGATTGCTTCATTGCGGAATACTCTTCCGGGGCAGATTACGCGGATGGGAAGCTTGGATTTTTCCATAGTCCTGACCTGTACGCTGGAAGTATGCGTGCGCAGGAGCAGGGGATTGGGATGCCCCGTCGAAACGAAGAAGGTATCCTGCATGTCGCGGGCGGGATGGTTGGGAGGGAAGTTCAGGGCTTCGAATACGTGATAGTCGTCCTCTACCTCCGGGCCTTCGGCCACATCATAGCCAAACTTGCGGAAAATCTTCACGATCTGTTCGCGGGCGATGGAAACAGGATGGCGGGAGCCGAGCTGATGCGGCTCGCCGGGCATCGTAACGTCGCCTGCTGACGCGGCTCCCTTGACGGTGCTTGCCGCTGCGGCCTTGAGCTCTTCGATTTTGGCAGTGGCGTCTTTTTTCAGCAAGTTGAGTTTCTGTCCGAACTCGCGCTTGAGTTCAGGGGCGACGGAACGGAATTCTTCGAAAAGCAGGGTTATCTCGCCCTTCTTTCCGAGGAGGCGGACCCTCATTTCCTCAACCTCTTTATCGGTCTTGCACTTAAGACTGTTTACCAGTTCGGTCAGTTTTTCTATTCTTTCTCTCATAACAATTATTTTTCTCCCTTTGCTGCTTTGCGTGCTGCCTTGAGGCGGCGCTTATAGCTGTCTTTATGCCCACGAGACATGCCTGATTTCAGGAACTTGTTCCACTGGGCCTCGGTGAAATACTTTTTAAATGAATTCTCAATCCGGATATACCACTGATCCTGAATTTCGAGGTACAGATTGTAGTTTCCTACTTTTGCCTCCTGCATTTTCTTCAGTTCGGTCTCCATTCCCACAAAATCGTGCTGAAGCGTGGAATCCACGTAGAATACTTGCCAGTCTTCGAGTTTAAGGAACTTCTCCAGCCTCTCGGATTCCGTGGCGGCGACTTCCTCGGCGGTAGGCGGTTTTTCCTGCTCCTGCGCTTTGGCGGAAAACGCCGACAGGATAAGAGCAAGAACGATTACGGCCGGATATAGAAGTGTTTTCATTTTAATGCGATTTTTTATAGCTTTGCAGGGTTTTAACTTACAAAAGTAACAATAAACGGAAAATATTCAAAATGAACATCAAGGTCATTCTCTGCTCAGCTGCCGCTGCGGCAATCGTCAGTTTCTTCGCTCCCGGCGCAGAAGCCTGTACAAATATCATTGTCACAAAGGGCGCATCGGCCGACGGCTCAATCATGATATCTTACGCCGCCGACTCTCACGGCCTCTTCGGTGAACTCTATTTCCAGAAGGCTGCAGACTGGAAGCCCGGCACCAAACGCCGCATAGTTGACTGGGATTCCGGCCGATTCCTCGGCGAAATCGACCAGGTTGCACACACTTATAAGAGGGTGGGCAACATGAATGAGCATCAACTGATTATCGGCGAAACAACTTTCGGCGGACGCAGCGAGCTTCACGACAAAAAGGGCGGGATCGACTACGGTTCGCTCATCTACATTGCTCTTGAGCGCTGCAAGACTGCCCGTGAGGCAATTGAGCTGATCACATCTCTTGCCAATGAATACGGTTACTGTTCCGAAGGTGAATCCTTCTCAATCGCCGACAAGGAGGAAGCCTGGATCCTCGAGATGATTGGCAAGGGGACCAATCTCCGCCGCGGTCGCAATATCAACAAGGGCGTTGTCTGGGTGGCTGTCCGTATTCCGGACGGCGCAATCTCCGCTCACGCCAATCAGTCCCGCATCACCACCTTCCCCCTGAATGACCCTGATAACTGCCTTTATTCGAAGGATGTCATTTCCTTCGCCCGCAAACAGGGATATTTCGAAGGAGATGATGAGAACTTCAGCTTTGCTGACGCTTACTGCCCGCTCGATTTCGGCGGCCTTCGTGCCTGCGAAGCCAGGGTTTGGAGCGCTTTCAATATCCTCAGCAAGGGCTGGTTTACATATGAAGATGAAACCGGGCGCATGATTACCAAGGATGCATATTCCTTCTTCGACTATGCTTCCGGAGCCAACCCCAACAACAAGATGCCTCTGTATATCAACGTTCCGGCTAAGCTTACCGTCAAGGACGTGGCAGATGCCATGAGGGACCATTTCGAGGGTACCCCGCTTGATATGACACAGGACGTGGGAGCCGGCGGCAATGCCCTCCCTTATCGTTGGAGGCCTATGTATTTCGAGTCATCTGACGGAAAGAAATACCTGAACGAAAGAGCCATTGCCACCCAGCAGACCGGATTCTGGTTCGTAGGTCAGAGCCGCGCCGCTTTCCCCGACCTTATAGGCGGCATCATTTGGTTCGGCACCGACGACGCTGCAACATCTTACCTGACTCCCATTTATACCAATACTGAGGCTGCTCCTGAGTGCTTCCGAGAAGGAAACGGCAACATTATAAGCTACTCCCCCACCGCATCTTTCTGGCTCAACAACAGGGTGGCTAATGCCTGCTACAAGATGTATAACGAGATGGCTCCGTTCGTAAGGGAAAAGATTGATGCCTTTGAAAACGCCCAGCTCGAAAAGATACGCGCTATAGATATGGCCGCCCTCGACATGTATGTCGGCATAGCTGACAAGCAGAGCGAGAAAGCTGGCCGCAAGGGCGAGGCGTACAACCCCAAGGAAGATACCTCAAACGCTTTTGCCAAAGTCAAGGATTTCCTGACAAAATATTCAGTCGAGACCGCACAGGCTCAGTTTGCGTCCTGGAAGACCATGGAAGAAATACTCCTCGTGAAATTCATCGACGGCAATATCAAAGCCCAGAACGAGGACGGCTCGTTCAAGCACAGCGAGTTCTCTGAAGCAATGGCCGCGGGTATAAAGTACGCCGGCTACAACCAGGCATGGAAGGACGCAGTGGCTACGCACGCCGGCGATGTCCTCGAAGTCAAGGAACTGAAAAAAGAAGATTAAAGATCGTCGGGCGTAAACAGGCGCACGTCAAGAGTCTTACCTTTAAGGGAACCGTTCCGGAGCAATTCAACCGCTTTCAGGAACGGTTCTTTTTTGAATTTATCGGCAGATGGCTCAACTGCGGCAAGAATCACCGTCTTGCTCCCGCGTATCTGTGCTACAATATCCACATCCCGCTCTTCGGGTGATTTGACAGGAGCAGCCTGGGCGCGTTTATGCAGGCGCGCCACCGGGCGCCACCAGGTACCGGCCGAGGCAATGCTCTCTTCGGTTTCAAGCCTGGCGAGAAACAAGTCCCTGAGCTCGGTCCTGAAGTCATCAGGGAAGCTGAAAGCAGGTTCCTCCTTTGTAAAGCGAGCCGCCCTGTTGGCATAATTCGACAGAATCCACAGCTTGACCGAAGGGTCGGAGATTTCATAGCGGACAACGCCGCGGCTGTCGGCCTCGCAGGGCGTCGGACGCATCTTGCGTATAAGTTCGTACTCGTTCTCCATCTTGGCCAGGTGTCCGCCAATTATCATTCCGCCCAGACGGAACTCCATTTCGGCCTGGGTGCGAACACCGGAAGCAATGAGCTGGAGGATGGACAGGTATGTGTCAGAATTCTTGCCGAGAACCTGATACAGATAAGTCTCTGTCCTGTGGGTAATATCGTCTTTCCCACTGCAGAAGAGTTCGAGCATAGCCTCCGCTGTGAAGGCGCCTTTGTAAAACAGATGGCGTACGGCCCCTGGCCTGCCTCCGGTGGTGCAATACAAGGCCAGAAGGTCGATTGGAGTATATGAGAGGTTGACGCTTCTCAGGGCATCTTTGAGTTCGGTAATGGTTAGGGGTTTAATCTCTACGGCCTCGTCGACCTGATTGGCCAGAGGGGCTCCCTGCTTGAAGAAGAGTTCGTCTATTATCTCCTGGTTGCTGCAGATAATGACAAGATTGAGATTTGTCTTTGCTTTTTCTGCCTTCCATTTTTTCGCGAGATGGAGGCAGAACTCCTTGTCGGTTTTCCAATACTCCTGGAATTCGTCCAGTACGAGCACCAGCGGTTTGGTCCACGATTCGCCGATTATTACATCAAAAAAACCGGAGATGGTCGACAGCGATTCGGGCATCTCTATTCCTACCCTTTGATAGCAATGCCGCTTTGCTTCATCGATGGCTAGAGTCGGAACTTTCCCTCCGGCCGTGACGTAAACATATGGTACCTTGCTGAGAGCGCCGGCTGCCAGCTCGCTCTTCCCGCAGCGCCTTGGGCCGTATATCAGGGTGAGTCTGCTGCGGCTGGTTTCTGCCAGCCACTGCTGCCTTTGTACAAGAGTTATCTCATTCTCGCGGAATATATACTCCATATTATCAAATAGTTATAAACAATGCGCAACCTAAGTTAGTATAACAGAGGTTGCGCAAAGTTAATAATTATCTTTTGATTCTGAAACGGAAAATCAAGAATTTTTCAAGAGAACCTCGCCTCCGGCTGCATCAATTTCGACCGTAGCGTCGCGGCGTATCGTGCCCGAAAGGATAGCCGTAGCCAGCTGGTTTATAAGCTCGCGCTGCATCAGCCTTTTGACTGGTCTTGCGCCGTAAGCGGGGTCGTAACCCTTCTCCGTCATCAGGTCTTCGAAGGCTTTTGTAAACTTGATTTCTATATTCTCGTCTTCGAGTTTGGCTTTCAACGCATCCATGTGAATCTTCACGATGTCGCGGATGTCTTCATGTGTAAGCGGCTCGAACATTATGATTTCGTCGATACGGTTCAAGAACTCCGGACGAATTGTGCGGCGTAGCTCTTCGAGAACTTTCTCCTTGCACTCTTGAAGCAGGTTGCTTCTCTTAGCGATTGCTCCCATATCTGCGCCGGCCGGTTCGGGTAACTGTTCCATATAGGATTGGATAATGTCAGACCCTGCGTTGGAAGTCATTATCAGGATTGTGTTCTTGAAGTCAACGGTTCTGCCCTTGTTGTCGGTCAGCCGCCCGTCGTCGAGGACCTGAAGCAGGGTGTTGAATACGTCCGGGTGGGCCTTTTCAATTTCGTCGAGCAGTACTACCGAATAGGGCTTACGGCGAACGGCTTCGGTCAGCTGGCCGCCCTCGTCATAACCCACGTATCCAGGAGGCGCACCAATCAGTCGGCTCACCGTGTGGCGCTCCTGATATTCGCTCATATCGATACGGGTAATCATGTTCTCGTCGTTGAAGAGGAACTCTGCGAGTGCCTTTGCGAGCTCTGTCTTACCAACGCCAGTGGTGCCCATGAAGAGGAAGGAGCCGATGGGGCGTTTTTCGTTCGAGAGTCCTGCCCTGTTGCGCCGTACTGCATCTGCAACGGCGCGAATCGCTTCATTCTGTCCAACCACGCGTTTGTGCAGTTCGCTTTCCATCCTGAGCAGCTTCTCCTTTTCGCTTTCCAGCATCCTTTTTACGGGGATGCCAGTCCACTTTGCCACTACTTCGGCTATATCTTCAGGAGTTACGGCTTCAGTTACAATAGGGTCCTTGATTTCGGCCTGGCGTCGGGTGAGATCGTCGATTTTCTTCTGAACCTCTGCCATCCTGCCGTATCTCAGCTCGGCAACCTTTCCATAGTCGCCTGAACGCTCGGCCGCCTGTGCCTGAATCTTGTAATCTTCAAGATTCTGCCTTGCCTCCTGCAGCGAGGTGAGAATATCTTTTTCAGAGGTCCATCTTTTCATAAGGGCCTCGCGCTCGGCGGACAGTTCCTTCAGTTGCTTCTCGATGTTTTCCATCTTCAGGCCTGCGCCTTCGCGCTTGATAGCCTCCTTTTCAATCTCCAGCTGACGGATCTTGCTGTTGAGGTTGTCGATAGGCTCCGGAACGGAATTCATCTCAAGGCGCAGCTTTGAGGCCGCTTCGTCGACAAGGTCAATGGCCTTGTCCGGCAGGAAACGGTTGGTGATATACCTGTGCGACAGGTTGACGGCGGCTATTAGGGCGTCATCCTCGATGCGCACCCTGTGATGGTTCTCGTACTTTTCCTTGAGGCCCCTGAGGATTGAAACGGATTCTGCGACAGAAGGTTCATCGACCATAACCATCTGGAAACGTCTCTCGAGGGCTTTGTCCGACTCGAAATATTTCTGGTATTCATCAAGTGTGGTGGAACCTATGGTACGGAGTTCGCCGCGGGCAAGCGCCGGCTTGAGGATATTCGATGCGTCCATCGCTCCGGAGGTCTTGCCTGCGCCTACGAGAGTGTGGATTTCATCGATGAAAAGGATGATTTTTCCCTCGGAGTCAATCACTTCCTTTACCACACCCTTCAGTCTTTCCTCGAACTCACCTTGATACTTTGCACCTGCAATCAGCGCACCCATATCGAGGGAATAGACGATTTTGTCCTTTAGGTTCTCGGGTACCTGCATGTTGACTATCTTCTGGGCTATGCCCTCGGAAATGGCCGTTTTGCCGACACCCGGCTCACCGACAAGGATAGGATTGTTCTTTGTGCGCCTGCTCAGAATCTGCAGTACGCGCCGGATTTCGTCGTCCCGGCCTATCACTGGGTCGAGCTTCCCTTGCGCCGCCCTCTCGTTGAGGTTAGTGGCGAATTTTGGCAGAAACTGCCCCTGTGTGTTTTCGTTCATAATATTATCTCCTTTTTGTCCCCGGGGTATGTGCCAAAACAGCCGTCCGCCCCATCGGGACGAACGGCTATGGTCAAATTATATTCCAATGGCCGAAAACTGACAATCTGTCAGTCCGGAGGAATAATTAGTTCTCGGGATTCTCTACATCCACCGGTGCGGGTGCGGGCATCTCGGGCATTGCGGCAGGAGCTGTGATAGAAGCTTTGTCGGTAATGTCACCGCGTCCGCCCTTGTTCCCGAGGGTGAAAGAAGAAACGATGGCTACTACGAGGATGAAGGTGACGAGGCCCCAGGTAACTTTTTCTAGGATGTCAGCTGTCTGACGTACACCGAAAGCCTGGTTGCCTGCAATGAAGTTGCTGGCGAAGCCGTCGCCTTTGCCGTTCTGGAGAAGCACTACGCCGATAAGAAGCACGCAGGCGATCAGAACGAAAACGATCAGGGTAACAAAAAGTCCACTCATATCTTATTGTTTTTTAATTCAAATTTTCGATAAGGGCTGCAAAGTAAGCACTTTTTTCTGGAAATTTCAATAGGAGCTTGGAATAAATGTGCTTAGCCTGTTCAAAATAGCCCTGCTCGGCATAGATTTGAGCTAAAGGCTCAGTGCAGAAATCATCGTCGATTTCGGAGCCGTCACCCTCCTCCGAAGAAGTTTCCAAACTCGCTTTTACCGCAAAGCGCGAGAACACGTTGTCGTCGGAGGCCTTTACGTTGTCGTACTGGGCCTGGGTAAAATAGTCGCCGCCTACAACTCTTACCGAGCGTTTCTGCTTTTCCGGAGCTGCAGAATCTTCTTCAATGAAAGCCCTGAGAAGCTTTGACAGATCCTTGTCGGAAAAATCGCCTTTACCTACCTTATGCAGGATGTCGGCGAGGATTTCCCTGTCGGGAAGATAGAGGGCGGCTTCAGCGAACTGAGTCCGGTCAACGGCATCATAACCCATTCCCGCCATGCGTCGGCACAGTTCCTTGCGCGCGGGCCCGTACCAAGGGTAAAGGTTTACCACGCCGGCAAGTTCCTCGAGGGTAAGGGCTTTTATCTGGATGCTGTCAGTCATAGGATATTACCAGTTGGCGACGGTCGCGTTGAAGATATCGTTACTTAGCTGCTCCACAATCTGCTCGCAGAGCTGAGCCTCGACGGAGTCAAGGGCCAGCATTGAATCGTAATCGGCGTAGGCCGAGAAAGATTTTTCGAAATCGTCTTCGGGATACTTCCTGTTGGTGAATTTGATTTTCACCGACACGGTGAGCCTGTTCTGTGCGGCAATTTCATTGGCCGTGATGGCGGTGGCCTTTACGTCATAGCCGGTAATCTCGCCTACTATTTCGATGTCGCCGTCAAGCTCTACCTGTTCCAGGCGGGTCATCTTGCGGAAGTCCTCCTTTACCTTTTCAGTAAGGTCGTTGCTCAGGGAGGGGTTCACGCGAAGAGCCTTGTACTCGAAGTAATTGATGGTTACTGTCTTGATTTCGGGCTGGATGGATGTTCCTGAGAAGGAATATATGCCGCAGGCGGCGGCCGCGAGGGACGCGGCGGCCAGCAGGATGATTCTATGTAACAATTTACATTTCATTCCGGCTATTTCTTTGACGCCCTGAACTCAGGGGGGAGTTTGCGGTACAGAGTCCTTTCTGAAATTCCAAGCTCGGCGGCCGCCTTCTTGCGGTTGCCGTCGTATTTTTCAAGAGCCTTGCGAATCAGGTCTTCGCTGGCCTCCTGAATTGAAAAGTTGTCCTCGTGCTCTTCCTGGGCCGAATAATCGTCCTGGATGTCGACATCATTCTCAATATCCGTAGGTGGAAGACCGTTCTGGTGGCCCGGCGCTGCGCCGTTTTCAACAAGAGCCTTCAGTCTCGTCACTTCGGCGTTCAGGGAATAAAGGGCCTTGAAAATCTCCTGTTTTTCCTCTTCGGTGATGCCACCGCCTGTCTGGCTTCCGGCAACCTTGACGGGAAGCATGGCGGGGCCATTTACCTGGATGTATTGGGCGAGGGTGGAAGCGTCAACCTCGAGTCGCCCGCCGCTAAAGTCGCGGGTTCCGGCTTCGAGAGCCGTAACGGTTTCGGCTATATTCTTCAACTGGCGGATATTACCTGGCCAGCGGTATGTCTGTATAAGCTTTACGGCATCTGGAGTAAGAGTAATCTTTGGAATACCGTATTTTTCGGAGAAATCGGCGCTGAACTTGCGGAACAGCAGGTGGATGTCATCCTTTCGGTCGCGGAGGGCCGGAAGATTGATCTGCACTGCATTCAGTCGATAGTACAGATCCTCGCGGAACTTACCCTGTGAAACGGCATAGGCGAGGTCGTTGTTGGTAGCCGCGATAACCCTTACGTCTGTTTTCGAGACCTTGGAAGAACCCACGCGGGTATATTCTCCTGACTGCAGCACGCGAAGCAGTTTAGCCTGATAAGGAAGAGGGAGTTCGCCTATTTCATCGAGGAACAGGGTACCGCCGTCGGCCTCCTCGAAATAACCCTTCCGGGCCTCGATGGCTCCGGTATAGGCTCCTTTTTCGTGGCCGAACAATTCGGATTCAATCGTTCCTTCAGGAATAGCCCCGCAGTTTACAGCGAAGTATTTGCCGTTTTTGCGGCGGCTGTACTGATGGATGATTTTGGGAATGTTCTCCTTGCCGACGCCGCTTTCTCCTACGACGAGGACGGTAAGGTCGGTTGGAGCTACGGCTACGGCCGTGGCGAGGGCACGGTCGAGGCTCTCGTCGCTTCCGACGATGTCATATTTGTTTTTCAGCCGTTGCAGTTCCTGTCTGTCCATATCAAAAAAGGAAATGGGATACAAAGATACAATTAATTTTGTTATATTTGCACAATTCCGGGCGTGCGGGCGTACGAAGCCCCGCCGGATAAACCGAAACCTAAAAATGTTTTTAATATGAAATTTTGTTTCAAGACAATTGCAGCTGCGATGATTGCCATCGTGGCCGCTTCATGCTCATCAGCAGAAAAAATGGTTCAGAAGGCCGACGGCGTTGCCGTTTCCTGTGACCCCGAGGTCCTCGAAGTGGTAGCCGGAGGTATTGACGCAACCCTGTCGGTTACATATCCCGAGGGTTATTTCAATTCAAAGGCTATTCTCGAAGTTACTCCCGTTCTCGTTTACGAAGGCGGCGAAGCTGCCATGTTCCCGTTCAAGTATCAAGGCGAGAAAGTAAAGGACAATTTCAAAGTTGTCGCTTCGGCAGGCCAGACCGTCCGCGAGCAGGTTCACTTCGACTATGTTCCCGGCATGGAGCAGGCCACCCTCGAGCTTCGCGGCGTTGTCAAGTACAAAGACAAGAAATGGGCTCTCCCTGTCCGTAAGGCGGCTGTCGGCTGCAACACTACCTATATGCTGGTAGATCAGGACGGATACATCTCCCTCAAGAAAGACAACTATCAGGAAATTGTAAAGCAGACCGCCGAGGGCCAGATTCTTTACAATATCAACTCCTCCGAAGTCTCCGCTTCACAGCTCAAGAGCAAGAGTCTCAAGAATTTCGTCGCTGCAATCGACGAGATCAACGCTGACTCCCGCAAGACCGTCACCGGTACCGAAATCGTTGCTTACGCTTCTCCGGACGGCGGCGAGAAACTCAACACCAAGCTCTCCGACAATCGCGGCAAGACCGCCGACAAAGCCTGGGGCAAAGTCACCAAAGGCAAGAATCTCGCTTCTCCCGAGGTAAAGAGCATCGGCCAGGACTGGGAAGGCTTCAAGGAGCTCGTCGAGAATTCCAACATCGAAGACAAAGACCTTATTCTCAGGGTCCTTTCCATGTACAGCGACCCCGCCGTTCGTGAAAGCGAAATCAAGAACATGTCTGAAATCTACACTTCTCTCAAGAGCAGTGTTCTTCCCGAACTCCGCCGCGCCCGCTTCATCGCCAATGTCGAATTCAAGAACTACGACGCCAAGGAACTCGTAGCCCTTGTTGATGAAAATATCGACGTCCTCGACGAAGAAGCTCTCCTCCGCGCCGCCAAACTCGTCAAGAACAACGAAAAGGCAGCCGCCCTTTACAATAAGGCCGTCGAAAAATTCGGCAGCGACCGCGCCCGTTTCAATCTTGGCGTGCTCGCCCTTAAGGAAGGCAAGATTGCTTCCGCTGAAAAAGCTTTCGCAAAGGTCGAGACCAAAGACGGCGATCTCCAGAATGCTCTCGGCGTGATCGCTCTCCGCAAGGGCAATCTTGACAAAGCCGCCGCAGCCTTCAAGAAGGCCGGCACCGACAACGCCAAGCACAATCTGGGAATTATCGACATCCTGAACGGCGATTACGCAAAGGCCGCACAGGAGCTCGCAGATCTCAAGGGCTGCTGCTTCAACAAGACTCTCGCCTTCGTGCTCAACGACCAGCTCGACGAAGCCAAGGCTTCCGCAAAGTGCCGTCATTCCCGCGTACAGTATCTCAAGGCCATCATCGCCGCACGTCAGGGCAACGAAGCTGCCGTCAAGGAGAACCTTGAAAAGGCTACGAAAGATAAATTCTTCGCCGAAAGGGCTCCCAAGGATGTGGAATTCATGTATTACAAATAATAACGAATCAATTTAGTCACAGGAAATATGAAAAAGACTGTTTCGTTGCTTCTTGCCGGAATGATGATTTTCTCCGGCTGCGCCAATATGAATAACATGCAGAAAGGCACGGCTTACGGTGCGGGCGGCGGTGCAGCCGTCGGCGCAGCGGCCGGAGGCCTTATCGGCGGCGACGGCAAGAGCGCCGTCATCGGTGCGATTATCGGTGCTGCCATCGGTGCAGGTACCGGTGCCGTCATCGGAAACAAGATGGACAAGAAAGCCGAGGAACTCGCAGCTATCGAGAACGCCAAAGTCGAGAAGGTTACCGATGTCAACGGCCTTCAGGCCATCAAGGTTACCTTCAACAGCGGCATCCTCTTCTCCACCGGAAAGAGCGAACTCAGCGCTGTTTCGAAGAACGAACTCCTCAACTTCGTAAACAAGATGAGGGATATGCCGGATGCCGACCTTTCAATCTATGGTCACACCGACAATACTGGTTCTGACGCTATCAACGAGCGTCTTTCCGCCGAGCGTGCACAGGCAGTTGCAAGCTATCTGCAGAAGTGTGGAATGGCTGCAAACCGCATGACCGCCCAGGGCCTTTCCTACAAGGAGCCCATCGCCAGCAACGATACCGCAGAGGGCCGCGCCCAGAACCGTCGCGTAGAAATCTTCATCTACGCCACCGAGGCTATGGTCCAGTCTGCAAACAGAGGATACTAAACCGTATCTAAGCGAGAAATGAAAAAATTCTTTTTGATAGTGCTGCTCGTGGCCGCCGCATCGGCGGCGGCCCGGCAGAAGCCGAACTACGACCTCGCGTCGCGTTTTTCCATAAAGCGTACCTCCAAGATGGTATTCTCCACCTCCATTCGTCCCGAATGGTTCAAGGGGAGCAATAAGTTCTGGTACAGCTGGAAAACCTCCGAAGGAACAAAGTATTATATAGTCGACCCCGTTGCGGGCACAAAGTCGGAAGTTTTCGACATGCCCCGCCTGGCCATGCAGATTACCGAAATCGTAGGCGATCCCTTCGATGCCGCCCATCTGCCCATAAAAGGGCTCAAGCTGAAGGGTGATGACAAATACTTCCTCTTTGACATCGAGAGCACCCGCGACGCCAAGGATCCGTACGACTCCACCAAAACCATCAAAAAGACTTTCCATTTCCGCTACGACATCTCCTCAGCCAGCCTCACTGAGCTGAAGGAGAAGGAAAAAGAGAAGTATCCCAGTTATGCCCACGTCTCCCCGGATGGAACGAAGGGTATATATATCAAGGCTTACAACCTTTATTGGGCCGATTCCACCTCCCTTCGCAAAATGGCCGTCGAGGAGGAAAGAGGTGGCTCATACAAGGATTCCACCATCGTGGAGCATAAGATTACTACCAGCGGTACGTCCGACCACAGCTGGGACGGCGATAATTATAAAGGTGACACCGAGCGTGATTCCACGAAGCGCAAGATGGCCCCGAACGTAGTCTGGTCGCCCGACAGCAAGCATTTCGCCACCATCCGCTGGGATATGTCGAAGGTCAAGGACCTCTGGGTTATCAATTCAATTTCTTCGCCCCGCCCGAAGCTTGAGACATATAAATATCAGCTCCCCGGAGAGCCCGGACCGTCCGGAGAACTCTATATCTTCGATGCTGCTTCCTGGGAGAGCAGGAAAATCGCAACCGCTGCCTTCAAGGACCAGGACATGATGTTCTTCAACGCCCCCGAAACAGCCGAAAGCAAGTACGAAGATTACGACTGCACCCGCTGGCTGGGCGATGACAACGGATTCTATATGCTCCGGCTGAGCCGCGACCTCAAGCGCCAGGATTTATGCTATGTGGGAGTCAATGCCGATTCTACTCACGTGGTCATCAAGGAGCGGATGAATACCTACGTCGAAACCCGTACTCCGGTTCTTTTGAAAGGCGGGAAGGAGCTTATCTGGTGGAGTGAGCGTAACGGCTGGGCCAACCTCTATCTTTACAAGTCCGACGGAACTCTTGTCCGCAATCTCACCGAGGGTGCTTTCCACGTGAATGATGTACTCGGCGTGAACGAGAAGGCCGGATACATCCTGCTCAGCGCCTGCGGCGTCATTGCCGGAGAAAATCCGTACCAGTCCCATAATTATAAGGTATCCCTTGCGGGAGGTTCGCTCAGGCAGCTCGACATGCCTGACATGGACGTACACGCTGCGGCGAGTTTCGACGCCAGGTACTTTGTTGCCAATTATTCCCGCGTAGATGCCAAGCCTGCAGTTGCCCTCTATGACGCTGCGGCTGGCCGCAAGGTCCGCGAGCTCGAGGAGTCCGACTTCTCGCTGCTCTTCGCTGCGGGGTATAAGTTCCCTGAAAGATTCAAGGTGAAGGCGGCTGACGGCGTTACCGATCTTTACGGTGCGATGTACAGACCTTTCGACTTCGATTCGACCAAGACCTATCCTATTATAGATTATGTATATCCCGGCCCGCAGGTTGAGGCTAACAACATTTCCTGGTCGAAGGGCTTCTTGCGTACCGACCGTCTGGCGCAGATTGGTTTTGTCGTTATTACCGTAGGTAACCGCGGCGGCCACCCCGACCGCTCGAAGTGGTACCATAACTTTGGCTATGGCAATCTCCGCGATTATGGTCTGGAAGACCAGAAGTATGCCATACAGCAGCTGGCCCAGCGCCACTCCTTTATTGATATATCGCGCGTGGGCATTCACGGGCATTCCGGCGGTGGGTTTATGTCTACGGCCGCCATCCTTAAATATCCTGATTTCTTCAAGGCCGCCGTGTCCTGTGCCGGCAACCACGACAACAGCATCTATAACCGCTGGTGGAGCGAGCAGCATCACGGAGTGCTTGAAAAGATAGAGAAGGGTGATACTTCCTTCGTTTACCATATCGACACCAATCAGGAGCTTGCAAAGAACCTCAAGGGCCACTTGATGCTTGTTACCGGAGATATCGACAACAATGTCAATCCTGCAAATACCATCCGCGTAGTCAATGCCCTCATCAAGGCCAACAAGCGCTTCGATTTGCTTGTGCTTCCCGGCCAGCGACACGGCTTCGGCGACATGAACGAGTATTTCTTCTGGAGGCTTGCCGATTATTTCAGCGAATGGCTCCTTGGCTCTTCGCGCCGCCCCGAGGTCGATGTAACACAGATGAACAATGACTAATTCTCTGTCATTTCGACCGCGTGAAACGAGTGGAGAAATCTCATATGAACAAAGATAAACAATGGATAATAACGCGGGTTGACGGCCTGGTTGCGTCGGTCTCGATGGACTGGAGCGGGGCTGAGCGCGTCTTCGCGCAGCTCTCCCGCCTGTCACCTGCGCGTTATTCTTCCGCAGAATCCGTCAAGATTTCAACCTCTGAGCTTTTCGATCTTGCCGCCAAGCTTACCTGGGACGATCTCCTGCTTTTCGGTACTCCTTTCCAGAAGGAGGTGTGGAAGGCTGTGTTTGATATAACCCACCCGGCCCCTCAGGCCGTAGGGCTGCTCAGTTACACTGAGCTTGCCGAGTCCCTCGGCAAAGGCCCCGGCGTACGCGCCGTGGCCCACGCCCTCGCCCTGAACCCCGTTCCCGTCATCATCCCCTGCCATCTGGTCATCCCCAAAGAGTCGGTGGCCCGTCTGCAGGAAGTCGTCGAGGAGAACGGCCTGTTCCGCTGGGAGACGCTTTATATGGTCGACCGCTACATTGATTACGGCGAATACGCCTTCGGGACAGCCGTCAAACGCGAGCTTATCCAACTCCATCTCAACCGCTAACCACCTGTCTGCGTAGCAGAGAAAGCGGAAATCTTTGTGATTTTGAAAATTATTCGTATATTTGCAGCCCCCAAAATATGGGGGCTAAAACATAAATTATTTATTAACAATCATTTATGCCAACAATTCAACAGTTAGTTCGCAAAGGACGCGAGAGTCTTGTCGTTAAGAGCAAGTCCCGCGCGTTGGATGCGTGCCCTCAGAAGAGGGGTGTCTGCGTACGTGTGTACACTACTACACCTAAGAAACCTAACTCAGCAATGCGTAAGGTTGCCCGTGTACGTCTGACCAACTCCAAAGAGGTCAACGCCTACATCCCCGGCGAAGGTCACAACCTCCAGGAGCACTCCATCGTGCTTGTTCGCGGAGGCCGTGTAAAGGACCTTCCGGGTGTACGTTACCACATCCTTAGAGGCGCTTTGGATACGGCTGGTGTAGAAGGCAGGACCCAGTCCCGCTCACTCTACGGAGCTAAGAGGCCGAAGAAATCTAAGAAGTAACATTTATTTTTTATCACCTAATTTTTCCTTACAATGAGAAAATCGAAGCCTAAGAAGAGGATTCTACTTCCTGATCCCAAGTTTCACGATGTACAGGTTACCCGTTTCGTGAACAACTTGATGTTGCAGGGGAAGAAGAGTATCGCGTATTCTATTTTTTACGATGCCATTGACATGGTAGGCGAGAAGATGAAAGATTCTGACAAGGCTCCTCTGGATATTTGGAGGAAAGCTCTCGAGAACGTAACCCCTCAGGTTGAGGTAAAGTCACGCCGTATCGGTGGAGCTAACTTCCAGGTGCCTACAGAGTTGAGACCGGAGAGGAAGATTTCTGTCTCGATGAAGAATATGATAATCTTCGCCCGCAAGCGCTCCGGCCACTCTATGGCCGAAAAACTTTGTGCCGAAATCATCGCCGCATACAACTGCGAGGGCGGTGCATTCAAACGCAAAGAAGATATGCACAAGATGGCAGAGGCCAACAAGGCATTTGCCCACTTCCGTTTCTAATCAGCACGGCTGGTGGCAAGAGATCTTAAATATACCAGGAACATCGGCATTATGGCCCACATCGACGCCGGAAAAACGACGACGTCGGAGCGTATCCTGTATTATACAGGCAAGACGCATCGCATCGGTGAGGTCCATGAAGGTGCCGCAACCATGGACTGGATGGTCCAGGAGCAGGAGAGGGGTATCACTATCACCTCCGCTGCGACTACGGCCTTCTGGCACTATGGCGGACAGACCTACCAGATCAACCTGATTGATACTCCCGGGCACGTCGACTTCACCGTTGAGGTTGAGCGTTCGCTGCGTGTCCTGGATGGCACCATCGCTACTTTCTGCGCGGTCGGACGCGTCCAGCCGCAGTCAGAAACCGTATGGCGCCAGGCCGACAAATACGGTGTTCCAAAGATCGCTTACGTCAACAAGATGGACCGCGTCGGCGCCGATTTCCTCGCCTGTGTCGAGGAAATGCACACAAAGCTGGGCGCAAGGGCCGTTCCCATCTGTCTGCCTATTGGTTCGGAAGACAAATTCAAAGGAATCGTCGATTTGATTTCCCGCAAGGCGATCTTCTACGATTCTTCCGAAGAACTGGTCAACTACACGGAGGGTGAAATTCCTGCAGAAATGCAGGATGATGTCAACCTCTGGAGAGACCGACTTATTGAAACCGCGGCCGAGCTCGACGAGACCTTGATGGAGAAATATTTCGAGGATCCCGAGTCCGTAACCGAGGATGAAATCATCTCCGCCCTGCGCAAGGGAACCATCTCGATGCAGATTGTTCCGGCTTGCTGCGGTTCTTCGTTCAAGAACAAAGGCGTACAGTTCCTGCTTGATGCCGTAATGCGTTATCTCCCTTCTCCTCTGGACAAGGGAAGCGTAACGGGCACCAATCCCCGCAACGGAAAGGATGTCACCTTTGAGCCCAAGGCGAGCGAACCGTTCTGCGGCCTTGTGTTCAAAATCGCCACCGACCCTTACGTCGGAAGGCTCGCCTTCATGAGAGCCTACTCCGGAAAGGTCGATGCCGGTTCATACGTATTCAACACGCGTACGGGCAAGAAGGAGAGGATCGCCCGTCTGTATCAGATGCACTCCAACCATCAGAACCCCATCGAGTTCGTCGAGGCCGGAGACATCTGTGCAGCCGTTGGTTTCAAGGACCTCCGCACAGGAGACACTATCTGCGACGAATCCCATCCTATCACCCTCGAGTCGATGGTCTTCCCCGATCCGGTTATCGGTATCGCCGTGGAGCCCAAGACCCAGGGAGATCTCGACAAGCTCGGAATCGCCCTTGGCAAACTCGCCGAGGAGGACCCGACCTTCACGGTGAAGTCAGACCACGAAACCGGCCAGACCGTTATCAGCGGTATGGGCGAGCTTCATCTTGACATCATCGTCGACCGTCTCCGCAGGGAGTTCGGCGTCGAGATTAACCAGGGTGCGCCGCAGGTCAACTACAAGGAAACCATCACCGCAGCTGTCCAGCACCGCGAGGTGTTCAAGAAGCAGACCGGCGGCCGTGGTAAGTTCGCTGATATCATTGTGGAAATCGGTCCCGCCGACGAAGGCGTCACCGGACTGCAGTTCGATAATCAGGTCAAGGGCGGTAACATTCCCAAAGAGTACATTCCTTCTATCCAGAAGGGCTTTGAGTCGGCGATGGCCAATGGCTGTCTGGCCGGTTACGAGGTTCCTTCGCTGAAGGTAACCGTACTTGACGGAAGTTATCATCCGGTCGACTCCGACCAGCTGAGTTTCGAGATTGCCGCCCGCCTTGCCTTCCGTCACGTTTACCGCAAGGCAAAGCCGGTTCTCCTCGAGCCCATCATGAACCTCGAAGTCGTTACTCCTGAGGAATATATGGGCGATATCGTGGGCGACCTCAACCGTCGTCGCGGACAGATCAACGCGATGGATTCCACCGCAAACGGAGCCAGAATCATCAAGGCTTTCGTTCCGCTTGCGGAGCAGTTCGGTTACGTTACGGTTCTTCGTACCCTTTCTTCCGGCCGTGCTACCAGCACGATGAGTTTTGACCACTACGCCGAAGTTCCCGCCAACCTGGCCAAGGACATCGTCGAGAAGAGTGGTTACAAGCTCCCTGATGATGAGTAAAAGTTTAAAAAATTTTATTTGATATGAGTCAGAAAATCAGAATCAAACTCAAATCATTCGATCATATGCTGCTTGACAAGTCAGCCAAGAAGATCGCCGACACCGTTTCTTCTACCGGTGCAAAGGTTTGCGGTCCTATTCCGCTTCCTACCAACAAGAAGATTTTCACGGTGAACCGTTCCACCTTCGTCAACAAGAAGGCCCGCGAACAGTTCGAGCTCGACTCTTATTGCCGTCTTCTCGACATCGACGATTCGAATGCCAAGACAGTTGACGCCCTGATGAAGCTTGAGCTTCCCTCTGGTGTTGAGGTCGAAATCAAGGTATAATTCCTTCTGAATCAAGGGAATGTATCTGACGATGACGGTGGTCTCAATAGTGGCGCCGTCGCGTTAACGGTCCCATAGCTCAGTCGGTTAGAGCAGCGGACTCATAATCCGTGGGTCGCAGGTTCAAGTCCTGCTGGGACCACAAAAAGGCTGGTGAAAACCAGCCTTTTTGGGGTCCCAGGGGACCATTCTTATGATTGGGAGAAGTATCTCCCAAACCCTCTCTGTCAGCCTTTTAAATCTTGTCGTTCTGGATATAATAATTTTTTATTTGTCAACATAAATAGTAACTTTGCGCGTATAGCTGCAATTAATTGTACATAACATTGAGCCTTAACAAACACTTATGAACATGAAATACATATCATTAATGGTAGCGGCAGCCGCCATTGTTGCTTCACTCTCTTGCAGCAAGAATAAGGACGACAAACCAATAGAAGGTAGGTGGTCCTCGATGGTTTGGGTGACAGAGTCGGGAAAGAGATGCAGTATAGCTAATGTTCCTGCGGCCGGAGGCGAGCTGACTTTCTTCTGCCGGAACTATCCATCTCCGTGGATATCGTCGGCCAAGTTGAACGGAAAATACTACTATCCTAATGAAGAAGCAAATGACTATTGGACTATAACCGTTGATTGGTTCAAAGCAGAGATAAACGACAACAAGCTGACAGTGGTTGTCGAGGCAAATGACACAGGGGAAGAACGTCAGGTTGAAGAGCTGGCAGTTACTGCGGGTAACACTTTTTATACGTTTAAATTCAAACAATCTGCAAACTGATAACAGACACTTAAGTTGTCATTGACGAGTCTTATTCAAGCCGGCTTCAAGGCCGGCTTTTTTTGTGGTCCAATGTACCATTTATGCGGCGCCCATTTGCCGCCGCGCGCTTTTCAGAGAGACTTTAAAAATTACATTTTTAAATGTCTAAAACATTTTGTATATTTGTGTGTTATACTGTTTGGTAATAACTTAAAAATATACAATTATTTATGTCTCAACTACTTAAGAAAGGTTTCGCGGTTCTTGCCGCAATCTTTTTTGCAGTGACCCTCTCAGCACAGGTCACCACATCAAGTCTCGGAGGCAAAATCACGGAAGAAAATGGGGAACCACTGGCAGGTGCGACGATTGTCGTCGTGCACGGCCCGTCCGGTACCCAGTACACCGCGATTGCCAATAACGAAGGACGCTATGCCATCGGCGGTATGCGTACCGGCGGTCCTTACACCGTCGAGTTCTCCTTCATCGGAATGGCCACCGCCCGTTACGAGAACATCACCCTCAAACTCGGTGAGCAGTACGAGCTCAATACAAAGCTCAAACTCTCCAACGAGCTCGATGCCGTAACCATCGTGGCGGAGAAGAGTTTCAACGCAAGTATCACCGGAGCCGGTTCGAGCTTCAACCAGCGTGCGGTCGAAACCATGCCGACCATCGACAGAAGTGTATACGATGTCGTAAAGTACACTCCTCAGGCAAGCATAAACAAAACTGGTGGTATTTCCTTCGCCGGAACCAATAACCGCTACAATTCCTTCCAGATTGACGGCGCCGTGGCAAATGATACCTTCGGCCTCGCTTCTTCCGGAACGAACGGCGGCCAGACAGGTGCCAATCCCGTCGCTCTTGATGCCATCGAGGAAATCCAGGTCGTAGTGGCTCCTTTCGATGTCCGCCAGTCAGGCTTCACGGGCGGCGCCATCAACGCCATCACCAAGTCCGGAACGAATACCACGAAGGGGACCTTCTACATGTATTACAACAACCAGGATCTCATCGGTACCACCGCCGGCAAGATGGCTCCCGGAGTCCCGAGGACAAAATATGATACCCAGATGGCTACCACCTACGGCTTTACGGTAGGCGGCCCCATCATCAAGAACAAACTCTTCCTCTTTGCCGCAGGAGAGTACTATAAGAAATCCCGTCCTAACATCTACACTCCCGCCAATGGCTCATACGAAGGCCGCGCAGATGTCGCCCTTTCCGCTCCGGTTTATATCGGCGACAAAGTGTACACGACCTTCAACGCCGAGCTCGCCGACGAAGTCATCAAGCATTACGAGGCGAACTATGGAGTAGGGAAGACGGGCGAATCTTATACCCAGCACCAGGTGGAAGACAAATTCTACAATATTCTGACCCGCCTCGACTGGAATATCAGCGACAAGCACAAACTGATGTTCCGATATCAGTATATGAATGCCTCCGCCGACAATTACAGCTCCGGCAGGTATTCCTACTACTTCAACAACTCCGGTCACCTGAAGGTCAACAAGACCAACACCTTCGTGGCTGAACTCAACAGCCGGCTCACCGACAACATGCAGAACATGTTCCGTGCGTCGGCCGTTTTCGTCCGCGACCACCGCGACGTTCCCTACAATGGTGCCAATATGTACATCAAGGATAACGTCACCGTGAATATCGGTACCGAGTATTCCTCCGGAGCCAACTCTATGGCGTCCGACACTTACACTATTACCGACAACTTCAGCTGGTACCTCGGACGGCACGAACTCACCTTCGGTACCCACAACGAAATTTATTCGTACAACAACCTCTTCCTGCAGTACGCCTTTGGCGGATACACCTTCAGCTCGCTGGCTGATTTCTTTGCGGGAGGTATCTACGAGTTCAACTATCGTTATTCAGACCCTGAACTTACCGGAGGCAATACCCGCTGGAAAGCCACCACTCACGCTGCCCAGTTCGGACTCTATGTGCAGGACGAGTGGAAGCCCAACACCAACTTCTCCCTGACCTACGGTCTTCGCGTGGATGTGCCGGTGCTTCTCAACAGCCCCACCACCAATCCCGCCTTCAACAACAAGTATCTCACTGACGGTACCATTATCACAAACCCCGACGGCACTACTGAATTCGCCCCCTACAAGGGAGTCAAGACCCTTTCGGTCTCCCGCCTTACCGGAGAGAAAGTCGGTACCGTACCTTACGTAACTCCTTTGTGGTCTCCCCGAGTAGGTTTCCGCTGGTTCCTTAACGACAACCACTCCACCCTTCTCCGTGGTGGCGCGGGCCTTTTCACCGGCCGCATTCCTTTCGTATGGCTCTCCAATGCCTACAACAACACCGGTATGGAAGCCAAGTCCGTAAAGGTCAGTGAAAGCGCAATCAAGAACATAGAGAACTTCCCGCTTACCAGCGACCCTTACAACGACATAGTCAAGACAGGTATCGCCAAGGCCGGCGGCAAGTCCACCATCAATACGCTCAACAAGCGCTTCAAATATCCTCAGGTCTTCCGTCTGAACCTCGGTTTCGAGCAGACCTTCGGACAGGGCTGGAAGTTCACCTTCGACGGTCTCTATTCCAAGACCTTCAACAATGTGTTCTTCAGCAATCTCGCCATTAAGAAAGTCGGTACTCTCTACGCAGTCAACTCAACTGTGGCGAATGCCAACAATACGGCTCCTTATTACAACTCCAATTCAGTTGATACTCCGTACAGCGCAGTCATCGCC
The DNA here is from genome assembly GCA_017443025.1 of Bacteroidales bacterium. GTDB lineage: Bacteria > Bacteroidota > Bacteroidia > Bacteroidales > UBA932 > Cryptobacteroides. The sequence continues at coordinate 381,892 of JAFSPG010000018.1, forward strand.
CTCAAGAATACCGACAAGGGTTACACCTATTCCCTCAGCGGCAAGCTCGAGCGTCATTTCGACTTCGGCCTCGACGTGATGGCAGCCTATACCTTCGGCCACTCCTATTCCGTGAACGACGGAACATCATCCGTGGCCCTCTCCAACTGGCAGTACAACTATTCAGTTGACACCAATGGCCCCGAACTTTCATATTCCCTCTTCGACAAGCCGCACAAGATTCTCGCAGTCGTGTCTTACAAAACTCCGATTTATCTGAACGGCCTGCGTTCCACCATCACCCTGACCTACGAGGGCGGCAGCGGACAGCGCTACTCCTATACGATGAACGAAAGCGCCGCCGACTTCAACAACGACGGACGTCAGGGCAACTCATTGATGTATATTCCTACGGCCGATGAAATCGGACAGATGAACTGGGCAAAGCCCGGTGATGCCGCAGCCTTCGAGCGTTTCATCCGCGCCGACAAATATCTCTCATCCCATCGCGGACGCTGGTCAGAGCGCTACGCCGGAATCGCTCCGTTCGAGCATCACTTCGACGTCCAGTTTGCACAGGACTTCATCTACGACAGGGAGAAAGGCAGGAAAGTCCAGATTACCCTCGACCTCATCAACGCCTCCAACCTCCTCAACCGCAACTGGGGCCTCTATCGTACCGGCTCCTACAACCTGCAGATTCTCGAGGTCAAAGGAATGGCGGTAGATGGCGAAGGCAATGCAACTCCTACCTATCATTTCAATCCGCAGTCCATTTCGCTGAGTGATTTCTATTCCAGATGGAGACTTCAAGTTGGACTCAGGCTCACATTCTAAAGCAAGACGGTTATGAAAAAGATATTCAAAGCGATTCTTTCACTCACTGCAGTGCTTTCTTTGTTCTCGTCCTGCAAGGATGAAGACATCAACCTCGGCTCCCGCGTGAGCATCTCCCAGACGGAAGACCTTTCCATCCCCGCCGAGCAGGCCGGCCAGTTTGCCTTTACCGTCGAATCCGACGGCGACTGGCTTGTGGTTGCTCCGTCCTGGATTACTCCTTCTCCCCGCCACGGCAGCGGCGACGGAACGATTATTCTGGAATTCGCCGACAACGTAACTTACGTTACCGACGAAGCCGGAGAGGTTATTTCCGAGCTTAACGGCAGCCGTCACGCTACGGTTTCCGTCGAATGCGCCAGCGGCGCCACGAGTTTCATCGTGCGCCAGGCCGGCGACCCGAACAAGCCCTCCGACGAAATCAAGCCCGTTACCATTGCTGTATTCCTGGCTCAGCCCGACGGCCCACAGGTCTTCGAACTTACAGGAAGGGTAACTTCCATCAAGAATACAACTTACGGCAATCTTTATCTTAACGACGGAACCGGCGAAGTTTACATCTACGGCATCCTCGACAAGAACGGGAATGCCAAGAATTTCTCCAGCCTCGGCATAGGCGTGGGCGACCTCCTTACCCTCCAGGGCAGCAAGACTACCTACAACGGTACGGTCGAGAGTGTCAACGCTCAGTATATAAGCCACGTCAAGTCCCTGGTTTCGCTCGCTGAATCCACCAAGAGCATCCCTGCCGACGAAACTGTCTTTACAGTTGGCGTCGAGTACAGCGGCGACGATATCACCGTCGTCTCTGACAGCGAGTGGCTCGCCTTTACCGGCATCTCCACCGCCGACGGCACGGCCCTTTGCTTCAAGGCTGCCGCCAATACAGGCTCGGCCCGTTCGGCAAACGTCACGGTTACTTCCACCCTCGGCAACGAGACATCAAGCCAGACGCTGAAGGTTAACCAGGCTGCCGGCGGAAGCACCCCTCCCGGCGGTGATGTCCTGACCGTAACTGTTGCGGAATTCAATGCCGCCGCAGAGTCCGATACCCAGAAGTATTGTCTCACCGGTACTATCAGCGGTACAATCAACACCACATACGGAAACTTTGACCTTGTCGACGACTCCGGAACCGTATATGTCTACGGCCTTACGTCCACGGAGCTCGGTTATGGAGCAAGCAACGACAAGAGCTTCGCCTCCCTCGGCCTTGCCGCCGGAGACAAGATTACCATCGTCGGCTATCGCGGCTCATACAACAGTAAGATAGAGGTCATGTATGCCTACTTCATCAGCAAACAATAAAAAATAACCAACCATATGAAACTAAAACATCTGCTTGTTTCTCTTCTCGCCTCGGCCGTAGCTTTCACAAGCTGCCAGGACGAAGAAAAGGATTTCGGGCTTCCTGAGGTCAAGATTACCACAAGTGCTCTTTCCTTCAATCAGGATTTAGCCTCCTCCACCTTAACCGTCACGTCCACGAGGGACTGGATGGTTTCCACTGCGGCCGACTGGGTTGCAATCTATCCTTCAAAAGGCAAGGCCAACACAGAAACCGTAGTTACCATCACCGTCCTCGAAAATGAGACATACAACCGTACGGCTGCAGTCAAGTTCGATATCGGTTACGATTACAAGACCTTGACAATCTCCCAGGAAGGCCCTATGGGTGAAAAGACCAACGGTTCCGGAACCATTTCCGATCCTTATACCGTAAGGGGTGTTCTCGATTATATCCAGACGCTCGGCACCGACGAAAGCCCGGATGTCGTATATATTCAGGGTAAGATTGCAAGCATCTCCGAGACCTATTCCGCTCAGTACGGCAATGCTTCATTCACAATCAAGGACGAAGGAAGCGAGGATGTCGGTGTATTCACCGCATACCGCGTTCTTTATCTCGGCAACAAGAAATGGACTGCCTCCGACGACCAGATCAGCATTGACGACGAGGTCATCGTAGCCGGTAGGGTTTACAACTACGGCGGCAAGACCCCCGAAACCGTAAGCGGCACCGGATATCTCTATTCCCATAACGGCAAGACCGCCGGCGGTGGCGGTGGCGGCGAAGGCGGAGGCACTCCTGCCGGCACCGGAACGCTTACCGACCCGTATAACGTAGCCGGCGCTGTCAATGCCGTAAAGGACCTTACCTGGACCAGCACCACCGAGTACCAGACTACCGACATGGTGTACGTCAAAGGAAAGATTTCCAGGATTGCAGACAATGGAAACTATGCTGCAAGCGGCACCTATGGAAACGCCACATTCTACATCGCAGACTACTCAGAGGGTGGCGAGGTAGAGGCCGAGTTCTATGCATTCCGCATCCTCTATCTCGGGAACAAGAAGTACACCTCCGGCCAGACCGATATCAAGGTGGGCGACGAAGTGATTCTCCACGGCAAGCTCATGAACTATCGTGGCAACACCCCTGAAACCGTCAACAACTCCGCATATCTCTACTCCCTCAACGGCGACACCGGTGAAGGTGGTGGTGGCGGTGAAGGCGGCGGCGACGAAGCCAAAGGCACCGGAACCCTTGAAGACCCCTTCAATCCTGCCGGAGCTGTCAATGCCGTAAAGGACCTTACCTGGACCAGCAATACTGAATATGAGTCCACGGACGAAGTTTACGTAAAGGGAAAGATCTCTGAGATTGCCAATAACGGGACATACTCCGCCAGCGGCACTTATGGCAACGCCAGCTTCAGTATCACCGAGACTGGCGCCACAACAGGTACGAAATTCACCGCATACAGAATTCTGTATCTCGGCAATGTCAAATATGAGGCCGGCCAGACTGATATCAAAGTCGGCGACGAAGTGGTTATCTGTGGCAAGCTCATGAACTACAGGGGTAATACCCCCGAGACTGTTGCCGGAGCCGCTTATCTCTATTCACTTACACCGGCTGATCCCAGTGAAGGCGGCGGCGACAGCGGCAATCAGGATCCTGTTGAAGGCGACGGTATCAAAATCACTCTGGCGGCAACAGATTTTACTGCCGACACCGATGCAACCTATGGCGCAGGCTTCAAGAATACATACGAAGGCTATACCGTAGCGTACTACAAGCACACTAGCACTACGACCCCCGTCAATACCAACTACGACCATATTCGCGTTTACAAGAATTCCGCAATTGTAGTTGAAGCCCCGACCGGAACAACTTTGAAATCTCTGACTTTCAACTGCACGGAGGCTAATTACACATTTGCGATGAACGTTCTTGAAGGCGGCGGAAGCACGGCAGCCAACACTACGAACAAGACAGTCACCTGGACCGGTTCTGCTTCACGCTTTGTGGGACACACTGTCAACGGCCAGTGCCGTATTGCAAGCATAGATATCGTTTACGAATAACATTAGTCTTTTCAAGTTGTGAAAACAATAGCTAAAATACGCGCATTCCTGCTTCCGGCATTGTCAGTAATGGTGATGTCGGCGGTCGTGGCCTGCTCCACCGGAAAAGACGAACTCACCGGCAACGGTTACGGTTCCTCCTCCAATTTCAGGCTCATCCTGCGCACATCGCCCCTCCCGGTCGATTCATATAAGCAGATACTCTCCTTCGACGCCGAAGGAAGCTGGCAGCTTAATACCTCCGCGGACTGGCTTCTTCTCGCCCCTGTCGGGGGAGCAGAACCCAACTCCGACGAAGGAGCCGCCGGCTCCCAGACTCTGTCGGGCATAGGCGGTACGCCAGTCCTGCTGATTTCCCTTGCCAACCCGGACGAGAATACTCGCTCCGGCGAGATTACCATTAAATCCGGCAGCAAGACAGCCAGTTTGCAAGTATCCCAGCTTGGGACATCAAGCGGCCAGATAGACACAGGAGGCAAGCCTTCTCTGTCAGCTGGCTGGATGGAGCTCCCGGAAACCAACGCCGAAGACGGTCTTGACGCCTATACGGTACGATTCACCGACAACAGCAGGAACTATACCTTCTACTGGGATTACAACACCTTCGTTTCCAACTGGGTGGCCTATCCGCTCAACACGGCTCTCATAGGAGATTACATTGCCAGAACAAATGCCTGGGCCTACTGCCCTCTGCTTCCCGCACACAAGCAGACCAATATATCCAGGGCCTATACTGACGCCTCCGGTTCGTACTGCGGATATGACCGCGGTCACCAGCTGCCTTCCGCCGACAGGCTCGGCAGTTTCGCCCGTAACGCCCAGACCTTCTACGGAGTCAATATGACCCCTCAGGATGACAAATTCAACAGCAATATCTGGGCTACGGTCGAAGGACGTGTCCGCGCCCTGGCAACCAAGACATACACCGATACCCTGTATGTTCTTACGGGCTGTGTCACAACTGGTGCCACTGAGTTCGTATATGATGCCAGCGGCAATCACATTACTATTCCAAAGGCATATTTCAAGGCTGTTCTCCTTCACGAGAAATCGAGTTCTGACATCTATGCTTCTACCGGACACTATGCTGCGTCGGCCGTGTGGTTCGATCACGCTGAATACAGTCAGCCCGGCAAGTACAACGAGCCTCTTACCAACGACCTTGCAATTTCAATCAAGGATCTCGAAGAAAGACTCGGATATAAGCTGTTCGTAAATCTTGATGCTGCCGTCGGCGCCGAAACGGCCGAGACAATCAAGACTACAATCATTCCCTGGCTGCAATAACCCGCGACGATTATGAAAAGACTGACTTACATATTTGCCCTGGTTATTCTGCTCGCGCCGCTTTCCCTCTCTGCCGGCCCGAAGAAGAGCTATATCGTAGGTTTCTACAACCTCGAAAATCTCTTCGACACCGTGCATGACGAAGGCAAGAACGACTACGAGTACCTCCCCGACGGAGGCAACCAGTGGACAGATGCCAAATACGCCCAGAAGCTTTCCAACATGGCCCGTGTCATAAAGGCCATGCACGACGAGAATAAAGTATGGCACGCAGTTCTCGGTGTCAGTGAAATCGAGAACCGTCACGTCCTCGAAGACCTGGTCGTCGAGCCTGCAATCGCCGACGCCGATTTCCAGATCATTCACTACGACGGCCCCGACCGCCGCGGTGTGGACGTGGCCCTGCTTTACCGTCCCGAAGCCTTCAAGGTGATTGAAAGCAAATCCATCCCCTTCGACTTCAACAGTCAGAAGATACAGTTCACCCTTTCCCAGGAGCAGCAGGACCGTTTCCGCACCCGCGACATTCTGATGGTCCGCGGCCTTCTCGGAGGTGAAATGTTCGCCTTCTTTGTGGCGCACCTTCCTTCCCGCATCGGCGGCAAGGGCCAGGACCTTCGCGCACGCGGCGGCGAAATAATGTACGAGGAGTCCCTGCGCCTGATGCAGGAATACCCCGGTATCAAGATTGTGGCAATGGGAGATATGAACGACAATCCCACCGACGACAGCATGGCAGTCTATATGCACGGCAAGGAAAACATCGAAGATGTCGGTAAAGAAGATTTCTTCTCGCCCTTCGTTTCTATGCTTAAGGCCGGATACGGTTCCCTGGCTTATCGCGGCGAGTGGAACATCTACGATATCCTGGTCTGCAACTATGACCTTGCTCACGCCCCCAAGGGTACGCTGGCCATCAAGCCTATCGTCAAGAAGAAATTCTACGGCAGGATTTTCCATCAGCCCTTCATGACCAACCAGGAAGGCCGCTATGCCGGAACTCCTTTCAGGACATTCTCGGGCGGTTCGTTCATCGGAGGATACTCCGACCACTATCCCACATTCATTATGGTAAGTAATAAATAGAGATGACAGATATGTACAAAAAACTGTTAATGGCATTTGCAGGCTTGCTCTTCTGCTCGCTGACATTGCCGGCCCAGGCGCCTACAGGAGGCGTCAAGGGTACGATTGTCAGCCGCGGCGACAGCGCCCCTATAGCAGGTGTCGCCCTGACCTTGTACCAGGGTTCCGTAGAGATTGCCAAGACGGTCACCGCCGAGGATGGAACATTCCTCATCAGCAATCTTGCGGACGGCTCTTATGACCTGGATGTCGAAGCCACGGGTTATCTTTCAACAAAAGTTAACCTGGTAGTTGTCCGCGGCGCCGTCAAGAATATGTTCAATCTCCGTGTTTCCCGCCTCAAGGAGGAAGCCACCGACGAAATGTTCGAAGACTTCGATATGGAAGATTCGGGTTATTCCGACAATCCTACGATTCTCTTCGGCCAGAACGACGTTTTCAACAATATCGCCGGTTTCAACTTCAGCTCGGTCCGTTTCCGCGTGAGGGGTTATTCTTCCGAAAGCCAGGACGTTTACCTGGCCGGAGTCAAGATGAACGACGCCATCACCGGTTATTCGCCTTATTCCCTTTGGAGCGGCCTGAACGAAGCTACCAGAGTCAAGCATACCGTGAACGGTCTGGAGATTTCGGATTACGGTCTTGGCGGATATAACGGCCTGACCAATATCCCGGTCAATGCGGCCAACGTGAGGAAGGGACTTCGCGGAAGCGTCATGACGAGCAGTGCCCTTTATCGCCTGCGCCTTATGATGACCTATGCCTCCGGCCCTCTCGACAACGGTTGGAGCTACGCCATCAACGTCTCGACCCGTATGGGCGGCAACGACTGGATAAAGGGTGTTTTCTACCGTTCCTTCGCCTATTATGGCGCTGTGGAGAAGAAGTTCAACGACAAGCATAAGCTCGGCTTCGTGTTTATGGGCGCTCCCGGAACCCGCGGAGCCCAGAACGCATCCACTCAGGAGGTTTACAACCTGATGAATGACAATATGTACAACTCCAACTGGGGTTACCAGAACGGCAAGGTGCGCAACTCACGTGTACGTATGACGCACGAGCCTATCACTCTCCTGCGTTACGACTTCACCCCCACTCAGCATTTCAGTCTGGGCGCTACCCTTCTCTACCGCTTCGGTAAGAACGGATATACTTCCCTCGACTGGTACGATGCTTCTGACCCCCGTCCGGATTATTACCGCAACCTTCCGAGTTATTTCTGGAACGACAACGAAGACTATAACCGACTCAACAAGGCTAAAGCCCTCTGGGCCCAGGACGCATGGGAGTCCAACATAAGCGACATCACCCATATCAACTGGGACAGAATGTACGAAGTCAACAGGAACAACAAGGTTGATGGAAGCAATCGTTCAAAATATGTAGTTGAAGAGCGTCGCACCGACCAGAGGGACCTCAACTTCGCCCTCAACGCAAGGTGGAACGCAACCCGCTTCCTCACCCTTACCGGTGGAGCCAGCCTCAGGGTCAACCGCACCGAGTATTACAAGATTCTGAATGACCTTCTGGGCGGCGACTATTACGTTGACGTAGACCAGTTCGCAGAGCGCGAGTATGCTTCCGTGCCTACAATGCTCCAGAACGACCTCGATTACTTCCTCGCCAACGGCGAAGCCAAGAAGCTCCGCGTCGGCGACAAATACGGATACGATTACTACGCACAGATCCGTAAGTACGAGGGATGGCTTAACGCCCGCCTGAGCTTCGGCAACTTCGAAGCCAAGGTCGGTGGCCGCGTGGGCTACGACGCCTTCTGGCGCGAGGGTCTCGTACGCAAGGGCCTCTTCCCCGGCCTCAACTCAGTTGGTGGCCAGATGACCTATGACGGCGTCAACATCACTACCTATGACTACGAAGGCCAGCCTATCACATCCTATGGTAAATCCAAGGTCCAGGACTTCGTTACCTATGCCGCCAAGGCCAACCTCAATTACTTTGTCAAGGGTGGTCACCGCATCTTTGCGAACATCGGTTTCTTCGAGGATGCTCCGAGGTTCAACCAGACCTTCGTATCGCCCAGAACCCGCAATACCATCGTTCCTGATGTATCCAAGATTAAGACCTTCACCGCCGACGTGAACTATCAGTATTCTGCAGGCAACGTCAATCTGCGCGTGACCGGCTTCTTTACGAAGATCGACGACCAGAGCAAGGTTATGAGCTTCTACGATGACTCCCAGAACACCTTCACCAATTTTGCTATGAGCGGAATCGATGAGCGTCACATGGGTATCGAGCTCGGTTTCAAGGTCCCCACTCCGGTTGACAATCTCTCGCTGCAGGGAGTCCTCAGTCTCGGTGAGTACGTTTATACGTCCAATCCTAAGATGTACCAGACCTACGACAACAGCTCAGCCATAATCGAGGATACCTGGGGTGTAACCATTCCTTACTGGAAGAGCCATCCCAAGACCAACGGCAAGACTCAGAAGCACTACGTTGCCGGAACTCCTCAGGTTGCCGCAAGCCTCGGCCTTAACTGGAACAAGAACTATTGGTTCGTGGATGTCGACGTCGATTACTTCGACAAGTCTTATCTCGACATGAACCCTCTGTACCGTACCGATATGGCTACTGCCGGCGGCGACGGAATCGTCACTCCCGCCGAGGTCGACTATATGGCATCCCAGGAGAAGTTCGATCCGGTTGCCCTCGTCAACCTCTCGGTAGGCAAGTCCTGGTTCCTCAACCGTAAATATCAGCTTGGCTTCTCGCTCAACGTGAAGAACCTTCTCAACAAGCGCGACGTCAAGACAGGCGGTTATGAGCAGACCCGTCTCGTTGACAACACCGTCAACAAAGACAGGTATTACCGTTTTGATTCCAAGTATTTCTATATGACCGGAATCAATTATATGTTGAACGTTTACTTCAGATTCTAGGCGTATGAAAAAGATATTATTTTCACTGATAGCTGTCGCCGTAGCCACGCTTACGGCCTGCCAGGAGTGGGAACCCGTGCTCGGAAACCAGGGAACGCCCTCGTCACCCGAGCCCACGGACCTTGTCCCCAACTATACCATCGCCCAGCTGAAGGCTCTCTATAAGGTTCTCGGCGAGCCGGTAAAAATCGACGAAGATATCATCATTGCCGGTCAGGTCGTGTCGGAAGACCGTTCCGGCAACATCTACCGCAGCATGTTCATCCAGGATGAATCAGGCGCCATCGAACTGAAGGTTGGAAAGACAACCCTTTACAACGACTATCATCCCGGCCAGTGGGTTGTGGTCAAGTGCTCCGGCCTCACTCTCGGTAATTACAGCGGAATGCTCCAGCTTGGTTTCGGCCGCAACAAGAAGGCCAACGGCGAAGAGAGCGGCGTCGATTCCGACGGCGAGAATTCCGATGCCTATGAGACAACCTACATCGAGCAGCAGTATATCATCGACACCCATATTTTCAAGGGCAAGAAGGATAAACCTGTTACCCCCAAGGTGCTTACAGAGGCTGACGTCAAGGCAAACCTTACATATAAGGTTGACGGCCGCACGATGCCCCAGCAGGGCCCCGATTTCGGAACCCTCGTAACTTTGAAGGCCCTCAAGTACGGCAATCAGATTTTCTGCCTGATTTACCCTGACCCGGATAAGGCGCACGACGGCAACCATCGCGACAATCGAGTATTCCTCGATGAGAAAACATGGAACGTCACCACCTGGTCCCTTTCCAAACAAGGTTTGATCCGCCACCTCAAGGCCGGCGATTTCGATGCAGCCAGGCTTGCAGATGACACCAAGAGCGTTTCAGACCCGGAGCTCAAGGCTCTGATGATAAAGAAGGCCAACGGATACTCCGTAAGTCAGTATTTCAAGCTCGGCGGAACTGATATTCAGGTCCGTACCAGCGGTTATGCCCGCTTCGCCGATGCTGAAATAGACAAGGATGTGCTCAGCGGCGCAGCAACGGTTGATGTTACCGGTATCCTTACCTGCTACCTGAGCAGTGGCACATATGTAGCCCAGTTCACCCTCATCGATGAAGACAGCGTAAAGGTCAACAAATAGTCATGAAAAAATTAAGTATTTTATTTGCGATAATGGCAGCGATTTCCTGCGGGCGCACCAATCCTTTCTTCGAGGAGTGGGACACTCCCTACGGCACAGCCCCTTTTGACAAGATTAAGAACGAAGATTATCTTCCGGCCTTCATGAAGGGCATCGAGGAGCGCAGGGCCGAGATAAAAGCCATTACAGAAAGCGATGAAATTCCTACCTTCGAGAACACTATCGCCGCATTCGACCGTTGCGGTTCCCTTCTCGCAAAGGTTTCAGGCGTGTTCTACAACATAGCCGAGTCTGACGCCACTCCCGAAGTCAATGCCATAATGGACGAGATTACTCCCATTATGAGTGCCGCCGACGACGAAATCTTCATGAACCCTGATTTCTTCGCCCGCGTCCACTGCGTCTTCGAGAACGAGATGGCCGACCTTACCAGGGAGCAGCAGATGGTTGTGGAGAAACTGCACCGCCGTTTCGTGCAGAACGGAATAGCTCTCGACGAGCAGAAACAGGCCCGTTTCAAGGAGATTAATTCCCGTCTCGCGGTCCTGACCCAGAAGTTCGGCACCAATCTCCTCGCTGAGAACAATGCCTTCCGCGATGAGATAGGCGTAACTGTGTCGCAGTACTACGATTTCATGGCTTCCTGCACCGACAGGGCCCTTCGCGAGAAAGCCTTCAAGGCCTATTCTTCCCGCGGAAGCAAGGGTGGCGATAGCGACAATGCCGCCATCGTACTCGAAATAATGCGCCTCCGCACTGAGCAGGCAGCTATGCTCGGATACGACAATTCAGCCAATTATCTTCTTGACGGCAAGATGGCCGGCAATGCCGCTACCGTAGATGCCTTCCTTGCTCCTATCATGAAGGCTTCAATGGCCAAGGCAAAGCAGGAACTCGCCGTAATGCAGAAGGAAATGGACGCCGACATCAAGGCCGGACTGCTTCCCGCGGGCACAAAGATTCAGCCCTGGGACTGGTTCTATTATGCCGAGAGAGTCCGCAAAGCCAAATATGACCTCGACGAGAGTCAGACAAAGCCTTATTTCCAGGCCGACAGCGTCCGCAAGGGCGTCTTCTATGCCGCGCATAAGGTATATGGCATTTCCGTCCTGCCCGCTTCCGAGGTTCCGGTTTACAATCCTGAAGTAAGGGCATACAAACTGCTCGACAAGGACGGCTCCCTGCTCGGCATATTCTATTCGGACTACTTCTCCCGCGATATCAAGCGCGGCGAAGCCTGGATGAACAACTTCCGCGACCAGTATATTGATGCCAACGGAGTCGACGTACGTCCTGTCATCGTCAATGTATGCAACTTCCCTCCGGCGACTGAAGATGTTCCTTCACAGCTCAGCATAGACCAGGTGCAGACCGCCTTCCACGAGTTCGGCCACGCACTTCACGGCTTCCTGACGAAGTGTACATATGCTACCGTAAGCGGGACTTCAGTTGCACGTGATTTCGTGGAGATGTTCTCACAGTTCAACGAGCACTGGGCTTTCCAGAAGGATATTCTCGCCCACTATGCCAACGATTACCGTACCGGCGAGCCTATCCCCGAAGAGCTTGTGGCCAAGATTGCCCGCACCCTCAAGTTCAATATGGGCTTCATGACCGGCGAGCTTTGCGCAGCTTCCATACTCGATATGAAATGGCACGAGCTTTCCGCTGAAGAACTTGCCGCAATCGACGGTGTAGAAGGTATCCGTAAGTTTGAAGAGAAGGTTTGCAAGGAAATGGGGCTTATCGATGAAATCATCCCCCGTTACCGTACCACCTACTTCAATCATATCTTCGGAAGCAGCGGTTACAGCGCCGGATATTACAGCTATCTCTGGGCTGAGGTTCTCGATGCTGATGCATTCGAGTATTTCGAAGCCAAGGGCATTTACAATCCCGAGATTGCTGAATCCTTCCGCAAGACCTTCCTCGAGAAGGGCGGAAGCGAGGAGCCTATGACCCTTTTCCACAGCTTCCGCGGAGCCGATCCTGATCCCGGTGCCTTGCTCCGTAACCGCGGACTTAATTAGAAATCATTTTTAACCCATTATTACTATGAAAAAGCTTATTGTAATTCTTGCTGTCGCTTTTGCATTTGCAGCGACTGCCAAGGCCCAGATGTGTGTTCATGCCGCTTACGGCATCGACAGGCTTACCTTCACCGGTGGCCACGCCAACTTCCATCATTTTGCAGTCGGCTACTCCAAGGACATTACTCTTGGTATCGGCGCAAAAGTCGGTTTGGACTATGGTGCTACATGGAAAATGTACAAGGCTAATGACGCCGACACCAAGGCCAACTTCCTTGCCATTCCTGTTCACGCAAAGGTTTATCTCCCCATGGGTGCAACTACCAAGTTCTTCGCAGCTCCCGGTTTTGCCGCAAACCTCGGTCTCTTTGGTTCAAAGGGCGTATTTGACGACGGTATGATCAAACGCTTCAACCTCGCAGTTGACGGCGATCTCGGCGTTATCTTCGCAAGCATGATCAAAGTTGCTGTAGGTTATGAGTACAGCCTTACCAAATTCCAGGATATGAACATCGGTAACCACCTCGGTTCGATCCGTTTCACCGTCGGTGTTGTCTTTTAATTAGAAAGCAAGAACGAATTCTTTAAGGCTTCGGCGACCTCACGGTCATACCGGAGCCTTATTTTTATGCCTGCACCCTGGTAATAATAGCGTACGGCTATTTCTTCTTCTATCCAGGGTGTCACTTCGTCCTTACGCAGCCAGAGAAGCTCCTCCTTGCTGATTTCGAGGGCTTTCTGCAGGGCCTCGATTTCGGCTGAAGCCTTATCCTGCAGGCCGTCTTTCACGAGCTCGTCCTTCATCTGGTCGAAAAGGGCCATCGCCCCGGTGCGGGAATCGAATTTCTTGCCCTTGGCGAACTCCACGAAATCATTATAATCGGTAAAATGGAAGTCTTCTACAGCGGGGATGGTCTCGTGTTCTCCGACATATTTCAGGGTGTACTGCTCGATTATGCCGTTAACTACGAGCGAATATACCAAGCGGGTATAGGGATGATAAGTCAGTGCGATGTCTGGGGTGATTCCGCCGCCGTCACGGACGCTTCTTCCAAGCCGGAGCGTCTTGAATTCGTGTGTCAGGGAATCGGGAATATGGCCTACGCTGCCATCTTCTTCGCGCTTGGAATAGTCGATGGCCTGTACGCACCTGCCGCTCGGAGTGTAATATTTGGCAACGGTAACCTTAAGCTGGCCATTGTAAGGCAGCGGCCTGATGCTCTGGACGAGCCCCTTGCCGTAGGTCCTGCGCCCCATTACAACACCCCTGTCGAGGTCCTGAATCGCTCCGGCTACAATCTCAGAAGCTGAGGCTGACGCTCCATCCACGAGAATCGCTATAGGCATCTCCGTGTCAATAGGGGTCATAACTGTACGGTATTCCCTGCGGTCGGTGGAGTCTCTGCCCATCTGGGAAACTACCAGCGAACCGGTTGGGACGAAAAGCGAAACAATGTTCACAGCCTCGCCCAGCAATCCGCCGCCATTCCCGCGAAGGTCGAGAATGAAGCGCTTCATTCCTTTTGACTTGAGGTCGAGGAAGGCTTCGCGAATCTGTCGTGATACATTTTCGGTGAAGCCCGTCTGAAGTACGTAACCGGTTTCGCCGTCGAGCATTCCGGCATACTCTATATCCGGAAGATGAATTCTTTCACGGACAATATCAATGTCTTTGATTTCGCCGCTGCGCACTTTCTTGACCTTGAAATGAACGGTAGTTCCGGGCTTGCCCTTCATTCTGTCGCTTGACTGTGCGGCCTCAAGTCCTATGGTGCTGACGCCGTCGATTTCCATAATCTGGTCGCCGCACTGCAGGCCGCCTCTTGCTGCGGGAGAGCCTTCGTAAGGCTCGTTGATAATGACATATCCTTCCTTTTCCGGCTTGTAGATGATGGCTCCTATACCTCCATAAACTTTGGAAACGCTCATCTGGAAGTCTTCGTTCTCCTCCTCGGGTACGTAAACGGTGTAAGGGTCAAGCTGGCTGAGCATGGCATCTATGGCCGAGCGGCTCATACGGCTGACCGGGAGAGTATCTACGTACTCGCGGCTGAGGTTCGACAATATGGCGTTATTTAGCTCCAGCCATTGTCCAAGACGGAAATGGCCGGACTGGGCGAAGGCCACGTAGCCAGCAAGGAGCAGGACTGCAACCGGCACAAGGAATTTTTTCGTCATGATTACTGATATTATTTTCCGGCAAGATGTTTCTCCCAGGCCCAGGCGGCCGCGAGAGTCTCTTCGGTGGTGCGGGTGGCCTTCCAGCCGAGTTTTTCGTTGGCAAGGGAAGGGTCAGCCCAGATTGCGGTGACGTCGCCGTCGCGGCGGGGTGCGAACTTGTAATTCAGTTTGAGATTGTTGACTTTCTCGAAAGCTTTGACAAGTTCAAGCACCGAAAGCGGGGTGCCGGTTCCAACGTTATAGATTTCATAGTCCTGCTCCATCTTGCCGTCGAGCATGCGGCGAACGGCATAGACATGGGCGCGGGCCAGATCGACTATGTCGATATAATCCCTCTGGCAGGTTCCGTCAGGAGTGGGGTAGTCGTTGCCAAAGATACTCAGGCATTCGCGTTTGCCGATAGCGGTCTGGGTGATGAAGGGGACGAGATTGTTGGGAACTCCTCTCGGAAGCTCTCCGATTAGGGCTGAAGGATGAGCGCCGATGGGGTTGAAGTAGCGCAGGGCTATGCCCTTGATGCTACTGTAGGCCTTTACGCTGTCGCGGAGGATATCCTCGCACATCTGTTTGGTGTTTCCGTAGGGCGAGGTCGAGGGCATCCTCGGGGACTGCTCGGTGACGGGAAGAATGTCGGGCTCTCCGTAAACGGTGGCGGAAGAAGAGAAGAGAATGTTGCATCCACGCTTGCGGGCAGCCTCAATTACGTTCATAAAGCTCTCAAGATTGTTCTTGTAGTACTTGAGAGGTTCGGCTACGGATTCACCCACGGCCTTGAATGCGGCAAAATGAATCACTGCGTCAATCTTCCAGTCGGCGAAAAGTTTTTCGGTGGCGGCTGCGTCGCAGAAAGTCATCTTCACGAAGGGGATGTCATCGCGGCCGGTGATTTTTTTTACGCCTTCGAAGCAGGTGCTGTCGCAGTTCGACATGTCGTCGGCGACAAGTACGTCGTATCCGGCTTCAATAAGTTCTACGGTGACGTGGCTGCCGATAAAGCCGGCGCCTCCTGAGACTAATACTCTTTTCTTTTCCATATCTATTATTTTTAATTTTCCGCTGCTATTGCCGCCACTATCCTGTCGATGGCCGCCATATAGTCCTTATGGCGGGCCGTGCAGTTGCCGAGCATTACGGCAAAGGTAATTGTCTTTTCCGGATTTCCATCACTTGGGAGTACATATCCGCTGAAACATTGCACTCCTCCCATCGATCCGCTCTTGTAAAGTATCCTTGATTTAAGATTATTGTTTTCCTTTTTCAGGCGGGCTTTGTAATGGCCTTCTCCCGGACGGCCGATGCAGGAGATGAAGGCTTCTTTTACGGGCGACATCCACATTGCCCTGAGGAAAGAACACATGAAAGACGGGGTTACGAAGTTCTCTCTCGATAGGCCGCTGCCGTCGTCGATGCGAATGCCTTCGGTGTCAACTTCAAGTGCCTTGAGCTGTTCTATGGCCACCTTTGAACATTCAGCGTAGGCGGCCGAGCCGGCGATTATCTTGCCGCCTGCGCGGAACATAGCCTCTGAATAGAGGTTGTCACTGCGCCAGAGGGTTATTTTGGCAATGTCCTTAAGGGTGGGCGAGAAGGTGCTGCCAATTTTGATAAATTCCGGCCCCGACATAAGGCAGGAGGCTTCAGGAATCAGTGTCATCGGGCGGATGCGGCCGTCGGGGCCGAGGTCTGCGGCGTCTCCGCTCACTGGTACGCCTTCAGATTTTAGATATTCACTGAAATACCAGGCGCAGGTAAGAGCAGGAAACTTGTTGCTGCATTCTTCCGTTTTGGTCTGGCGGTCAATTGCAAACGTGCCCCGCATCCGGGCCTGTGTGGAAAGCGTAGAGTTGTAGAGATACAGTTTGTCGCCAGAGCCTGCCGGTCCGGTCTTCCAAGTGCCGGAATAATGAATCCAGGGGGTGTTTGGATAAATATCGCCTACTAAGACGGGGGCACCTTCCGTATCTCCGGCGGCAACTTCTATATCCTGCTTGTTGCGGTAGAAGCAGAGTCCGTTACAGCCGGTGCCATAATATGTCCCGAGGTCCTGATATTGCCAGTTGGGGTGCTCGAATTCGCCATCAAAGTATCTTCCGTCGCCCACAACCTTACCTTCAATCTTGTAAATGCCGGCTTCGTCAAGCAGTTTTTTCCATTTCGCGAAAAGCCTGGGGGCGGGAAGAGATATTGAATCGCCGCTGGCAAGGGTAGGGTCTCCGCCACCGACTATATAAAGATTTCCGGTCAGTGTGCTGTCGCAGATCTCTCCGTCATACGCCAGACTTGTTTCAAAGCGATAATCCGGCCCGAGGCTGCAAAGGGCCAGGCCGGTGGTGACGAGTTTAAGGGTGGAGGCGGGATTCATTCTGGTGCCACTGCCAAGAGATACCAGGGTGTCTCCGGCAATATTTACCGCCAGAACTCCGAGAACCGAACTTTTGAATGGCTCCGAGAGGGATGCTTCCCTGACTACGCGCTGCGCCTTCCCGGCAGTGTGTGCCTGGATTGAGAGGGTGGATGCCCCGGCGATAAGCAGTGCGGTGAGGAAGCGTTTCATCGAGCCTGTAAATCAGAGCCTTATCCCTTGAACAAAGCCCGTACCACTGCGGGAATGTCGGCTACTTTTATTACCTGGATGCCTGTGACTTTCTTGTCAAAGGCGGCGTATTTCGATACGAAAATCTTCTTGAAACCAAGCCTTGCCGCTTCGGCGATTCGCCTGTCGCACTGGTTCACGGGGCGGACTTCCCCGCTCAGGCCGACTTCGGCGGCGAAGCAGATGTCTTCGGGGATGGCATAGTCGAAGGCGGAAGAGAGTACGGCGCAGACTACGGCCAGGTCACAGGCCGGGTCAGCCACGCGCAGCCCGCCGGCCATATTGAGGAACACGTCCTTCATATTGAGCTTGAATCCGGCGCGTTTTTCGAGCACGGCCAGGAGCATCCCGAGGCGGCGGCCGTCAAAGCCGGTAGCGCTGCGCTGGGGAGTGCCGTAGGCGGCGGTGCTCACGAGGGCCTGCACTTCGAATACGAAGGGGCGGAGGCCGTCGAGCATCACGGCTACGGCAGTTCCGCTGAGGCCCTGCTCGTGCATGGGCATCAGCATTTCGGAGGGGTTGGTAACGTCACGCAGGCCGGTGCCGGTCATTTCGAATACGGCGAGCTCCGAAGTTGAGCCGAAGCGGTTCTTGATGCTGCGGAGCAGGCGGTAAGCGCCTTTGTCGTCGCCCTCGAACTGCAGGACCACATCCACGATGTGCTCGAGAATCTTCGGGCCGGCTATTGCGCCGTCCTTGGTAATGTGGCCTATAAGGAGTACGGGAATTCCCGAGGATTTTGCAAAGTGAAGGAGTATTGCGGTAACTTCTTTAATCTGGGAAACGCTGCCGGCGGACGAATCGACCGTTTCGGAGTACATTGTCTGAACGGAGTCGACGACCATCAGCCCTGGCTGGAGTTCAAGGGCTTCCGCTATGACTTTTTCAATAAGCGTCTCGCAGTAAATCATGCAGTTGGAGGAATCTCCTCCGAGGCGCTCGGCCCTCATCCTGACCTGAGCGGCGCTTTCCTCGCCCGACACATATAGGGTTTTCAGCTGCGGACAGCCGAGGGGCAGTTGCAGCGAGAGAGTCGATTTCCCTATACCGGGTTCTCCTCCGAGAAGCACCAGGGAGCCTTCTACAAGGCCGCCGCCCAGCAGGCGGTCGACCTCCGGGTCGCCGAGGGATATTCGGCGCTCCGCGGCCGAAGATACCTCGGAAAGCCGTTGCGGCTTTCCACCGCCGCGGGCGGCTGCGTGCGAGTTCTTCGCGGGCTTCCCGGTGGCGACGGTCTTCTCGACCATTGTGTTCCAACTGCCGCAGGCGGGACAACGCCCCATCCATTTAGGGCTTTCGTTGCCGCATTCAGTGCAAAAAAATACGCTTTTTTCTTTAGCCATAGCTTTTAAGATTCAGATGGAACCCACAAAAATATCTTGTCGCCGCGGCGGAGTTTCTCCGGAACCGCAATCGAGCATCTCTCTCCTTTCGGCGCGAGAGATACTGTCTTGAAATCGACACGTATGTCGTCGGCCGTGAACTCAAGCATGCCCGTAGTGGCACCGATTGCCATCAGCTCGCTGCCGGAGGGAATGTCCGCCGCTTCGACCGCGATTTCGGCTACGCCTATCTTGTCGAACCAGTTGGTAACCTTGCCACAGTAAACTTTCTTTCTCGTGGCCTGGCTGCCGTACACGTCGCTCCATTCTCCCAATCTCGCTCCGAGATAGTATCCGTCCCAGAACCCTCGGTTGAATACCTCCGCGAGCCGTTCCTTGAGGGCGGCGGTCAGCTCCGCGGAGTATGTGCCGTCGCAGACGGCGTCGGCTGCCTTGCGGTAGCACTCGGCCGTTCTGCGCACGTACTCCGCGCTTCGCGCCCGCCCTTCAATCTTGAACACCTTGACGCCCGCCTCGATGAACTTGTCCATAAATTCAATGGTGCAGAGGTCACGCGGCGACATTATGTATTTGTTGTCAATCTCCAGCTCTGTGCCCGTCTCAAGGTCTGTTACCCTGTATCCTCGCCGGCACAGCTGCATGCAGGCGCCGCGGTTGGCCGAAGCGTTGCAGTTGTCGAGGCTCAGGTAGCATTTGCCTGAAACGGCCATGCAGAAGGCCCCGTGGGCGAACATCTCTATCCTTACCCTCTCTCCTGAAGGGCCGCGAAGGTCTTCGGAAGCAATCTTTTCAGAAATTTCCTTGACCTGACCAAGGTTCAGTTCCCTCGCCAGCACAACTACATCTGCAAACTGGGAGTAGAATTTCAGGGCCTCGAAATTGGAGATGCTCAGCTGTGTGGAAATGTGCACCTCCAGCCCGATCTGCCTGCAATACAGTATGGCCGCCATGTCGGATGCGATTATCGCATCCACCCCGGCTGCCTTCGCCGCATCCAGGGCCTCGCGGGCTGGAGCGAGGTCTTCGCCGTACAAGACTATATTCAAGGTCATGTATGTCTTGACCCCGGCTTCCTTGCAGATGCGTACTATCTCCGGAAGGTCTTCGGGGGCGAAATTATTGGCCGAATGCGAACGCATGTTCAGCCTTCCGATTCCGAAATATACCGAATCGGCGCCACCCTGAATAGCTGCGTGCAGGCACTCGAAGTTGCCTGCAGGGGCCATTATTTCCAGTTCCTTGGGCTTCATCCTTAGCGGGTTCTTCCTACCAGTTTGTCGGCAAATCTCTTCAGAACTTCATAGCGAAGGCCAGTGCAAGCCCTGTGGGCTGCCTCAAGAGCTTCATCTGTAAGGCGTATAATCTCGTACTTGGCATCCTCGTCTATATGGAGCTTCTCGTAGAGTTCCTTCATGCGGGCAACTTTGTCGCGCTGCTGCGAGGGAATGTCGACAGGCATCTCCGATACGGCCATAATCTGCTCATGAAGCAGTTCGTCGGCCTTTTCGAGAGCTCTTGTAGTAAGCCAGGACTTCTTGTTGTTTATGATATCTCCGCCGATTGGCTTGCCGAAGGTCTCCTCGTTGCCGTAGGCGTCGAGATAGTCGTCGGCCACCTGGAAGGCCAGGCCGAGAGAGTATCCATAGTCGTACAGATTGTCGCAGTCATCCTCAGGAGCGCCGGCTATCAGGGCTCCCATCTTTGCTGCGCAGGCAATGAGGACGCCCGTCTTAAGGCCTATCATCGCCATATACTTCGACATCGGCACTTCCGGTAGCTCTTCGTATTCCATATCCAGCTGCTGGCCTTCGCAGACCTGAGCCGCTGTGGTGTTGAACAGCTGCAGAACTTCGTCCAGGCATTCTGCCGGGGCCTTCGCTATACGCTTGAAGCTGTCGATGCACATCACATCGCCCGAGAGAATCGCCGTATTCTCGCCCCACTTGCTCCACACCGTAGTCTGCCCGCGGCGCATCGCCGATGCATCCATTATATCGTCATGGATGAGAGTGAAGTTATGGAATACCTCAAGGCCTGCCGCCGGCTGGAGAACTTCCTTCCCAAGCCTGTCCTTGTACAGGGAATATGTCGTAAGGCAGAGCATCGGCCGCACCCGTTTGCCCCCGAGGGCAATCATATAGCGCAGCGGATCGTATAATCCTGCGGGAGTTGCAGTGAATTCAAGATGGTTGAAAAGAGCGGTGAGTTCTTCGTGTATCTGGTTTTCGCTAATCATACCGTTATGCGGTTTAGGGTTATTCTTACAAATATACCCACACTCTCCGTCTTTTCAAAAATAATTGTTATCTTTGCGCATACAACTAATCGACATCGAAAGTTATGAACCTTAGAGATTTTAAGAAAGACGTTGAATTTTTCGTCGGCGAATTCGTAGAGGATTGCTATTATTTCATTGAGACTCACCCCGACAAAGCTACTGAAGAGGTAGTGGCTCTGCTCGAAGAGGCCGTTGATCTCCATAACGGCCTTAAAGACAAAGCCTGCGAAAAAGTCGAGGGTAACAAGAAGCTTTATTTCGCCGGTCTCCGCAAGGAGCTGTTTGAGAAAGTCGACGCTCTCTACGAAAAGCTCGGCGAGGCAATTGTCGCCCAGAACAAGCCCAAGGCAGCCCCCAAGCCCAAAGCTAAGGCAAAAGCAAAGGAATAGCGGCATCCTGCCCGTCAGATACCGAAATAAAACAGACTGGCCGGAGTCGGGAATGACTTATGGTCAGTCTTTATTGTATCCCTTATGAAACTTGTATTTGCAACCCAGAACGCCCATAAAGTCGAGGAGGCCAGGGGTATCCTCGGCGCCGATGTCGAAATTCTGACTCCTGCGGAGCTAGGCCTTACCGAGGATGTCGAGGAGACGGGTACCACCCTTGAAGAAAATTCCCTTCTGAAGGCGAACTTTATAAGGGAGCGCCTCGGCATCGACTGCTTTGCCGATGATTCGGGCCTGGAGGTAGATATCCTTAATGGCGCCCCGGGGGTATATTCCGCCCGATATGGTGGCGAGGCTCATAACTTCGAGGCAAATATCCGCGCCCTGCTTAAAAATATCTCGCTCCGCCTTATGGAATCAGGTTTTGCCCGGCAGTATAAAACCGAAAAGGTAAAGGATACTCTTAAGGCGCGCTTCCGCACCGTGGCAACTCTTATTATCGGCGGAGAAGTCAAGACCTTCGAAGGGGTACTCGAGGGTAGAATCACCTTCTTCCGGGCCGGTGAGGGCGGCTTTGGCTATGACCCCGTTTTCGTTCCGGACGAAATTCTTTCTCCAGAAGGAGCCTTAATTCCCAACAGCGAAAGGCTCACTATCGCCCAGCTCGGCACAGACGTAAAGAATCAAATCTCGCACCGCAGCAAGGCCCTTCACGCCATGGCGGCATACCTTAAAACCCTATGACGGAGCACGCCCAGATCATAGTTCTCGGCACTACCAAATCCGGAGAATCATCCCTTGTAGTCCATACGCTCAGCGACCTCTGGGGAAGGAGGAGTTTCCTTGTGACGATGAGCCATAAGACGGCAGCCGGGCTTTTTCGCCCGATGTCGGTCCTCGACTGCGAAGTGACTCCCAACCGCAAATCCGACCTCTGGCGGGCCGGGAAATTCTCCCGCAAGCATCTCCTCTCCGGAATCCGCGCCTCGCTCCCCAAAACAGCCATAACGATGTTCATGAGCGAAGTCCTCTTCCGAACAATCCGCGAAGGCGGCCGGGACGAGAGACTTTTTGACTGGTGCGAGCTCACCGTCGTCACCCTTGACGCCATAGAAAGCGACTTCAGCAATTATCCCATGATATTTCTGCTGGAACTGGCCGACATCCTGGGCTTCAGGCCCACGGAACTCGACCTCGCGCCCTTCGTCGGCGAACAGTTTAGCCTTGTCAGGCTCTTTCTCGGCAGCCCTGCGGCCGAAGCTCTCCTTGTCCCCATGAACGGAGCCTCCCGCTCGGCTATGTGTGAAGGACTCCTTCGCTATCTTGAGCGCCACACCGAAGCCCGGATTGACATCCGCTCTATGGCCGTCCTCCACGACCTCTTCACAAAATAAGCCTTACAATCTCATCAATCTGCTGGAATACATTTTTGAAGAAAAAATTTGCAGATTGTCAAAACTATTGTACCTTTGCATTCCCGATTTGCCAGAAGGGAATATTGAGATATGGTGTAATGGTAGCACTACAGATTCTGGCTCTGTCAGTGAGGGTTCGAATCCTTCTATCTCAACAAAGTTAAAACCGGGCGCGCAGCGCCTGGGTTTTTAATGTCAAAGCTCGTTGAGAGCTTGCTCTCATAAGAGATGTGACATTAAAAATCCAAAGTCGGCGAAGCCGACACGGATTTAACTTTGATTAACCCTGCCGGAGGCAGGAAGGATAGCGCGAGCGTAGCGAGCGGAATCCTTAAAATGGCGAGGTAGCTCAGCTGGTTAGAGCGTCGGATTCATAATCCGGAGGTCGTGGGATCGTGACCCACTCTCGCTAC
>JAFSPG010000019.1 GCA_017443025.1 Bacteroidales bacterium
GTGGTGCTGGGAAGAATCGAACTGCCGACACATGGATTTTCAGTCCATTGCTCTACCATCTGAGCTACAGCACCAATTTGGTTTGGAATTGCAAAGTTAGGTATTTTTTGTGATTATGCAAGTATTCCCTAAAAATTTTAGTTGTACCGTTTTAATGATTTGTTTCGTATTTTTGTAAAAGAAATCTAATACCTGCGTATTACGGCTCAATCGCTCACATTATTGATGGTTTAATTATGACTAAGCTATTTTCAAAAGTTCTTCCTTTCGCTATCGCATTGCTCTTTTGCGGATGCGAACATCAGGAAAGTATGAATGACCTGGCGGACAGGGTTTTTTCATCGGCTGCACAGCAGTGTGAACTGATGGCCCAGAGTATCGACAGCCTGAGGACCCCTCGCTCCTTTGACGGAACAAAATTAATCACAGCCCGCCCGAAGTGGTGGTGCTCGGGCTTTTTCCCGGGAACGCTATGGCTGGTTTATGAATATACCGGAGAGGAAAAGTTCCGTACCTTCGCTGAGCGTGAGACAGCTAAAGTCGAGCCTATGAAATGGGTTACCGACGACCACGACGTAGGTTTTCAGATTAACTGTAGCTTCGGCCAGCAGTACCGTCTTACCGGAGATTCACACGCAAGGGAGGTGATGCACACTGCAGCCCGTTCGCTTGCAAGCGGCTTCAATCCGACGGTAGGCTGTATACGCAGTTGGTATTTCCAACTCAGGGGCTCATCCTGGCAGTTCCCGGTCATTATCGACAATATGATGAATCTGGAATTGCTGATGAGTGTAGCCGAGCTGGAAAACGAGCCTGAATTGGCCCATGTGGCTGTTTCTCACGCCAATACCACTATGAAAAACCACTATCGCCCGGATTTCACAACTTTCCACCTGGTAGATTACAACCCTGCAGATGGTTCCATTATCGACAGGCAGACAGTTCAGGGCTATGCCGATGACAGCGCCTGGGCAAGAGGACAGGCCTGGTCGCTATATGGTTTTACGATGATGTACCGCTTCACCCGTGATGCTTCATATCTTGAGCGGGCAACCTCTGTAGCCGATATGCTGCTGTCGCGCCTACCTGAAGACGGTATCCCCTATTGGGATTTTGATTCTCCAAAGATTCCAGACGAGTACAAAGACGCTTCAGCCGCAGCCGTAATGGCTTCTGCCTTCATTGAATTGGCTGATTATGTTCAGGATGGCTCCTCTTACCTTAGTATGGCGGAGCGCCAGTTGAGGACCCTGTCTTCCGACGAGTACCTTGCTGAGCCCGGCACTAACGGAGGTTTTATCCTGAAGCACAGCGTTGGAAATATGCCCGGCAACTCTGAAATTGACGTCCCCCTCAGTTATGCCGATTATTACTTCCTCGAAGCACTGGGTAAATTCAAAAAATAATCGTGCAACCTTAGGATTACACGGTTAACGTCTCTAAATACATAGGATAACTTTATCGCAAGCCGAGATACAGGAATAGCATACTCAGGAGCAGCAGGGCGAGGTCGAAGGTCTTAGCCTTCAGATTCTTTTCTTTCAGGATGACAGCCCCTATTGCGAAGCTTACTATTACGCTCCCCCGCCTTATCATCGAAACTACAGCAATCAGGGCGTCGGGGTCGGAAAGGGCCTTCATATAGACGTAATCTGCTCCGCAGAGGAATACGCTGATAAGAGGAATGCTCCAGCGCCAGCGGAAAGGCGTGGATTTGCTCCTGTTAGGCAGCCATATCAGGAGCAAGACGACGAGCATCATCAGGGCCTGATATAATGAATACCATCCGAGGACCATCTGCTTGTCGAGGCCAAGATATTCCGGCGACATCAGATATTTGTCGTACAGGCCGCTGGCGGCACCAAGCAGGACGGCCAGTATAAGGCAGAATACCCAGCGGTTATGCGAGAAATCTATACCCTCGGATTTACCGCTTCGGCGAAGCAGCAGGTAGGAAATAATCGCAAGGGCGATACCCGCCGATTGAAGCAGGTTCAGTTTTTCGCCGAAAAGGAAAATAGCACCCAGAAGCACCAGGACGGGCCTTGTGGCATTTACAGGCCCAACAATCGTCAGGGGCAGATGCTTCATTGCATAATAGCCGGATATCCACGACGAAAGCACCAGTGCACTCTTCAGCAAAATATATTTCTGAACGGCGAAGCTGCCGAAGCCGGAAGCGAAGATGAAGGGCGAAAAGAATGCGGCGCAGAGGAGAGTATTTATAAACAGCACCGGAATGACTGCATTCCCCGACAAAGAAAACTTCTTTGAGGAATCATAGCAGCCGAGAAGAGCCGCCGAAACAAATGCCAGGAGCCACCACATAGCCTGTTCTATAGAGGATAAATGCCGGCGCCGACAAAGTCAATGAGCGCCTGCGGAGCAATCTTGAGCTGCAATCCCCTCACCCCGGCGCTTACGAAGATATGTTCATAGAGCAGGCAGCTCTCGTATATGTAGGTAGGGAAAGGCTTTTTCATACCTATAGGCGAACATCCCCCACGGATATACCCTGTAGTAGGGAGAAGCTCTTTCATATGCAGCATTTCGCAGTTTTTATTGCCCGACACCTTTGCGGCCACCCTGAGGTCGACCTCCATATTCCCGGGGATGACGACTACGAAAATACCTGTCCTGTCGCCGCGGAGCACCAGAGTCTTGAACACCTGCTCGATATCCTCGCCGAGCGCATCGGCTACATGCTGGGCGGCAAGGTCATTCTCGTCGAACTCGTAAGGAATAAGCTCGTACGGGAATCCCGCAGCATCAAGCAGCCTGGCGGCATTGGTTTTCTGAACAGGCTTCATCGCTATTTGACGATGGTTAGACGTATAACCTTTGACGACGATGCCTTCACCTTCAGGCTCTCGTCTATTCTGAGGCCTACAATGGATGCAATGCGACCCTCCTCACCGGGATACTCCAGAAGCACTGCACGTTCCTTCTCAGGCACTGACATCTTCAAATCTACAAAGAGGTCGCTCAGTTTCTTGCGGCAGCCGCGCATGCCGAGAGGCTTCATCCAGTCGCCGTCACGCCAGCTGCGCAGTTTTAATGGAAAGTTTAGGAATTCGGAATCCAGAATAACGGTTCCAAGTGGCAGCACCGCCGATTCGGGCGCCGCTTCCACTGTCACTTTTACCTTGGAATCTCCACACTGATACTCCCCTTCTCCGGCTACATCTATCGAAAAAGGCTCCACCTTCTTGAAAAGCTTGAGCAGTCCGGCAGTTGTAACAAGACAATACTCAGCCGACTCGAACATCTTTCCGGGCTCAGGGCTCGAAGTCTTTGAAAGCATCTCACAGATTTCACCCACAACAACCCTGTTGAAGCCGTAAGGATTCAGAAGCCTGAAAAGGAAGTACTTCCAGTTATGCGCAGCAAGAAGGGCGCCAATCCTGATATCCATCTCCGCATCGGCGGAATAAGAGGTTACTTCCATACTGGTAAACTCAAACCAGTCGTCAAGAACGGCATTGGCCTCGCGGAAATTGGCCATATCTGAAGAAAGCGTATTCAGAAAAGAAGGATTGAGCTCTTCCAGAACAGGTAGAATCTTATGACGAATCTTATTTCTCTTGTAAACAGTGTCGGCGTTGGTGGCATCATCGCGGTAAGGAACGCCTTTCTCCGCGACATAAGCCTGAATCTCAGCCCTCGTCACATCAAGCAGGGGCCGCAGAATCTTAATCTCCGTGCCTCCCCATACGCCCTGTGCCTCAGGCTGAATTCCGCAAAGGCCCTTCAGCCCTGTGCCTCTGAGGAGATTAAGCAGCAAAGTCTCTGCATTGTCATTCGCGTTGTGCGCCACTACAAGAGCGGCAAAACCTCTGTCGCGGCAGAGCTCAGCGAACCAGCAGTATCTCTGCTCCCTGGCAGCCATCTCGATGCTTATGCCCTGAGATGCCGCATAGGAGGCGGTATCAAAATCCTTCACAAAGCACTCGACACCCTTCTGCCCGCACCAATCTCGCACCAGGGCCTCATCGGCGTCGCTGTCCTTTCCGCGAAGATGAAAATTGCAATGCGCAACAGCGAAATCCACTCCGGCAGCCTTGCATGCTGTAGCGAGGCACATCGAATCAATGCCCCCGCTAATAGCAAGGAGGGCTTTCCCTCCTGCGAGAGAAAGCCTTCCGACTTTATCTTCAATCAGGCTGCCCATAGGCCGCGGATTATTATTTCTTCGAAGTGAAAGAATAAGTGAAACCGAACTGGAGTGCCTCGGTGAACTGAATCACCTTGCGTCCTTCGGGGTGTTTATCATCGGTAATAAGCACCGTGTCATCGTAAATCAGGCTCGTGGAGAGGTTGAGTGAGAAGAATCTCGTAAGCTTCCACATAATCCTGTTATCCCAGTTCACACGGATGTTCTCGGGCTTCTTGAGATAGTTGGAGAAGAGAATCAGCTGTGACACCGCATCGAAATTCTCATTGACCTTGACCTTGGCAGTAGCCTTGATCTGGGCACCGAATTCGAAGCGGGCCGGCTTGAAGATGTTTCCGTTGATCAGCAGACCCTGGGCATCCTTCTGGATTTCATCCTCGGTGTGGCCTTCCTTGAGATCCATACCGTAGTTCAGACGGAGTTTCTCGTTTGCGACGATGGTGAAACCTCCGGTCAAGGGGGCGATATTGAAGGTAAGGAGGTCGTTGGGTTCCCACTCGACACCAAGTCCGAGGGTGATGTTTGCAGGAGCGAACATCGCTGACTTCAACACCCTTGCGGCCTTCCAGTCGGCGGCCTTCGGCTTCCAGTTGTCGGGAGCGTCATCCGGGGTGGAAGGAGTACGGTACTCATAACCATTTGTAAACTGGTTAAGGAAGGTGAAGGAAGCGGAATAGCTGAGATTCTTGGCCGCCTTGTAATTAAATGTACTCTCGAAGAGAATACGGTCCTTGGTTTTCTGAATGATAGGCTTGTCTTCCGAATAGGTCAGACCGTAATCGAGCTGAAGACGGTTTTTCCATTCGAGCTTTTCTCTTTTGTAATCTGAATTGGCATCAATGTATCCGCTCACTGCAATGGTGTTCAGACCACCCTTCGCCCAGTTGGTGAAGGAACTCTGGTCGAGGTTCAGCTGAGTCAGGATAGAATGTGTCCAATAAACGGGTTTCGGTTCAGGTTTCTTACTCTCGGGGGTACTGGCCAGGGCTGCAGCGGCCTGAGCGGCGGCATCCTGGACGTCAGTCTGTGCGATTGCCACAAAGGGAAGCAGCGCAACTGCAAGGATAAGAACTACTTTTTTCATATTGATGGTTTTTAGTATGCGATGCCGAATACGACCCTGCCCTGCGAAGGCTTGCCGGAGTAAATGTCCACGCCTTTATCGTCGCAGACAAAGCTGTCGACGGGAATGCAGCGGATGGTCGCCTTGGTTTCGTCTTTTATTAACTGTTCGGTCTCGGGAGTGCCGTCCCAGTGGCAGAGCAGGAACTTGCCGGTCTGAATCTTCTCCTTGAACTCCTCCCAAGAATCGCACTTCTCGACGTTGGATGCGCGGAAGGCGAAAGCCTTGTCGTAGATATTCTTCTGAATGTCGTCGAGCAGCGACTTGATATGGGCCTCAATGCCTTCAATGCTCATCGTCTCCTTCTCGAGGGTATCGCGGCGATGGACTTCCACGGTGCCGGACTCCATATCCCTCGGACCCATTGCGAGGCGTACCGGGACGCCCTTAAGTTCCCATTCGGCGAACTTGAAACCGGGACGGAGATTGTCGCGGTCGTCAATCTTGACGGAAACTCCCGGAGCCTCGAGATTCTTCTTTATGGCCACCATCTTCTCGACGATTGCACTGAGTTCCTCAGGTTTGCGGTAGATGGGGACCATTACCACCTGGATAGGAGCCAGGGCCGGAGGCAGCACAAGGCCGTTGTCGTCGCCGTGAGCCATTATGAGGGCGCCCATAAGACGGGTACTTACTCCCCAGGAAGTAGCCCAGACATACTGCTGCTGGCCTTCCTTGTCGGTAAATGTTACGTCGAAGGACTTTGCGAAGTTCTGTCCGAGGAAGTGGGATGTACCGGCCTGAAGGGCCTTGCCGTCCTGCATCATTGCCTCGATTGTAAGGGTGTCGAGGGCACCTGCGAACCTTTCGTTGGGGCTCTTGTGGCCTACGATAACCGGTAGGGCCATATAGTTCCTGGCAAAATCGGCATATACCTGTACCATACGTTCGGCCTCGGCCTGAGCCTCTTCGGCCGTCGAATGGGCGGTATGTCCCTCCTGCCAGAGGAATTCGGCGGTACGGAGGAAAAGACGGGTACGCATTTCCCAGCGGACGACGTTGCACCACTGATTGCAGATGATGGGCAGGTCGCGCCAGGAGGTAATCCAGTTCTTATAGGTATTCCAGATAATGGTTTCGGAGGTAGGACGTACGATAAGCTCCTCTTCGAGCTTTGCCTCGGGGTCAACTACAACACCCTTTCCGTCGGGGTCGTTCATCAGACGGTGATGGGTAACAACCGCGCATTCCTTTGCGAAGCCTGCTACATGCTCGGCCTCACGGCTGAAGAAGGACTTTGGAATGAACAAGGGGAAATATGCGTTCTGTGCTCCTGTAGCCTTGAATTTATCGTCGAGAATCCTCTGCATCTTCTCCCATATGGCATAGCCGTAAGGCTTGATGACCAT
This sequence comes from Bacteroidales bacterium, assembly GCA_017443025.1. Lineage (GTDB taxonomy): Bacteria > Bacteroidota > Bacteroidia > Bacteroidales > UBA932 > Cryptobacteroides. The sequence continues at coordinate 6,647 of JAFSPG010000019.1, forward strand.
ACATCCGCGGACTGCGCTCTGCTCGGCAAGGTCTGCCTTGAGCACCAGGTCGTTATACCACTGGGAATAATTTTCCGATCTTTTAGTAATCTGATCAGCCATTTCAATGATGATTTTTATATCAATCCAACAAAATTTACGTCCAAAATACTTGCTAAAGTCGCTTAAAGGTACGATAATTGCAATGTATTAGCTTCGCGTGCCCGAAACCGGGTACAAAGATAATTATTTTTTTAATTTAGGAGGTACGGATATGAAAACAAGATTCACGCTTCTGATTGCAGCAATCGCTGTAATTTCCTCCTGCGGCACGACTTCGCAGTACGCGTCTTCGCAACAGTACGAAGACGGCATCTATTACAGGGCTTCAGCCAATGACGCAGCCGCTCGAAAAACCTCCGACGAAGAACTTGAACTTTTAGTTGGAAGGACAGAGCGTTCGGATGTCTACGTTATGAGCGACGAAAACGGCTTGGACTACATCCCCGTCAATTCTTCATCCAACATCAAACTTGCCTCCACCGGCAATACTACCATCATCATCGACAACAACGTACCGGAGGTTGATATCTGGCTCGGATTCTCACCCTTCACCTATTCCTGGGGATGGGGATGGAGACCCAGTTCCTGGTACTACAGCGGATGGTATTACGACAGCTGGTACTACAGACACTGGTACAGAGATCCCTGGTATTACTCCTGGTACAGTCCCTGGTACTATGACAGCTGGTATTACAGAAGCTGGTACGATCCCTGGTATTATCACAGCTGGTATCACAGTCCCTGGTACTACCGCCACTACGGATGGTACTCACGTCCTTATTATCATCACAGCGGCTATTACGGATGGGGCGGACATTATTACGGAGGCCGTTACGGCTCCCGCAGCGGAAGAAGCTACCTCAGAGGCGATTATTACTGGGGCAACCGCAGCCGCACCACTACCAGAAGAGCTTCGGACAGCGGCAGTTATGAGAGAAGAAGTTCGACTTCTAGGGTAAGGAGCGGCAGTTCAAGCGCCCACAGCGGCAGCAGTAGCATCTCCCGATCCTCTACTTCGCGCAGGAGCGCTTCAGGAACAAGAGTCGCCGGCAGCACCGCCCGCGCAAGAGAGGCTTCAGCCAGCGGTTCCTACACCAGAAGCAGCACTTCGGCTTCGACCGCAGGCGGCAGGACAACCCGCACGAGCGCTTCTTCAGTAAGACGTTCCACCGCCAGCAGTCCTTCTACTGAAAGAACGATTTCCGCTTCTTCTTCAAGGACGTCCAGCTCCGGTTCCGCTACCAGAAGCTCCAGCTCGGGCTCTGTCACCAGAAGTTCATCTTCCGCTTCGACATCAGCTTCCAACTCCTCAGTTTCCTCCGGCAGCACCAGAACTTCTACCAGGTCATCCGGCAGCTCCACCAGGAACAGCGCCAACTACAAGGCTTCGAAGAGCAGTTCATCTGCTTCAAGCAGCAGTTCCTCAAGTTCTTCAAGTTCGTCCAGCTCGTCAAAGAGCTACCGTTCTTCCAGCAGTTCTTCCAGCAGTTCGTCGAGCGCCAGAAGCTCTTCCAGCGGTAGTTACCGTTCATCCGGAAGCAGCAGCAGGAGTTCCTCATCCGGCTCAGGACGCTCTTCCTCTGGCGGAGGCAGCAGGTCTTCGGGCGGACGCTCAAGAAGATAGCCTGACTGTTTAACGAGTAATCATTACAGCTATGAGAATAGTCAAATATACCATTACCGGTTTTATGGTCCTCGCCGCCGCGGCTTCCGCAGCGGCGCAGGATATGTATGACGCCCTGCGTTATTCAGACTATAATTATTATGGTACTGCCCGTACGATTGGTATGGGCAACGCAGTCACCGCCCTCGGCGGCGACCTCGGTTCCATCGGGATCAACCCTGCTGGTTCAGCGGTGAACAGTTATTCCCAGTTCACCATCACCCCGAGCCTGAGCATGTATGGAATCAAGGCTACCTACAATCCGGCTCCCGGCATCGGCGGCGAGAATGAATCAATGATGATCAACACGAATCGCACCCGCCTGAAGCTTCCCAACTTCGGACTTGTACTGCAGTGGGACGACAAAAAGTCCGACGGCCTCAAGAGAATCACCCTCGGTATCGTCGGTAACGCAACGGCCAACTACAGCACCAGCGTCCTCGGCCGCGGCATCAACGCAGAGTCTTCGTATATGGGCGAAATCTCCCAGTTCCTTTCGGACGGTGGCTATACTTATAACGAGATGACGAGCCACAGCGCATACGACAGCGGTATCGCCTGGAGAGACATCGTTGCAGCCCGCACCGGAATGGTAAGCACCTTCGGCGGCTCGAACAACAACTGGATTGGAGCAACCGAAAGGGAATTTCCCGACGGAAGCATCGGCACCGCAGGCCTGATCGAGCAGCAGTGGGACAGAGTCACCAGCGGATACAAGTATGACCTTGTAATGAACGTAGGTCTCAACTTCTCCGACCAGCTCTTCCTCGGATTCAACCTTGGCGGCGTAGCCCTGAAATACACCTCGGATACTTACATGCGCGAATACGCTCTGAATCCCGATGATTTCGTGATTGATTTCGACGATGGCACTACCTGCTTCGACAATGCCCGTCTGAACAGCTGGTACAGCGCAGAAGGTTACGGTGTTTACGGAAAGCTCGGTGTAATCTATGTACCTATCCCCGAATTCCGCATCGGTGCAGCGATTCAGACTCCCACCATCACCGCAATCAAGGAAAACTGGGAGAATTACGGCGACATCACCTTCACCGACAGAAAATACTCCAGCAGCGAGCTTTCGCCCGAAGGTGAGTATGAATACGACCTCATTTCCCCCTTCCGCTTCAATGTGGGTGCTGCCTACAACTTCGGACAGGGTGTGCTGAGCGCCGATTATGAATACGCCAACTACAGCCAGATGAGATTCCGCGAGAAAGGCAATGAATCAGACCGTGCTTTCAGGTCCGTCAACAGCGACATCAAGAACTACATGGGTCCTCAGCACTCATTCAGAATCGGTGCGGAATTCAAGCCCGTTCCTTCAGTAGCGGTACGTGCCGGTTACGGACTCACCACCTCCGCACAATACAGCAACGACCGCGGAGTCAAGAAAGCCCTCGACGCAACCCGTCAGTATTTCTCTCTCGGTCTCGGATACAGCAGCGAAGGCTCCTTCTTCTGCGACCTGGCCCTGCGCGGCACCTTCTATCCCAAGGAGTATGTCTATCCTTACGACAATTATATCGCCGGCATAGACTCCCCTGAGATTGAACTCAAGCAGAAACTCGTCGACGTAGTATTCACCTTCGGCTGGAGGTTCTAGACCTTTTTAAGATAAAGCAGCGATTCGGGCCCCATATTGAAGAGAAGGTCCATCACTGAAAGATTTTCGGCAAAGCCATATTTCCCGGCAAAGACCTGGAAGTATGGCTTTTCCAGTTGCAGGTACCTTAGTGTAAGGTCATCACGTTTGGGATGGATGGCTTCACGAAAATCCTCCCCGTAGATTCCGCTGTCCTCGGGTGTGAAGGTCTTGGTAGGAACTATCTTGACCTTGAGACCGGTCTTGGCCATGAAGAAACGTATTACGGAAAGATTGAGCTCCCAGAGAGTCTCCGGCCTGGTATCAAGGATGGCATACAGTTCGTCTCGGTAATACTCGAGGAAGGGCGAGGATTCATAAGCTGAATCTACCGCTCGGTGGAACTTGTGTATCCAGGGTTCGGAATAATCGACCTTAATTTTAGTAATAGGAAGCTTGAAAGTGCCGCCTTCGTGTACCACGGGCACAGAAAGGCTCTCGACGCCCTGCGCGGCGGCGATTCGGCAGCGATTGCGGTACGACTGTTTCTGATAGTTCTCGCAGGCTTCAAGATACACCTTATCCTCCGTGGCTGCAGCGGCAAACCAGGATACGGGAGGGGAAAAAGCTGTACTCAGGAGCACGGACTACTCGAGAGAGAATTTGTCTCTGCTGAGAATTTCGCCGGCACGGATGATACCGCGCTTGGAACCGCGGATGAAATTGAGGATATTGTCACGCTCCACAGACTCGGGGAAGCCAGCCTCCACCCTCTCGCAGGCGTCGGTGGTATTCAAACCCTGATAGTAGATGGTGTCGTAGATATCCTTGATCTGGCGGATAGTATCCGAGGAGAAGCCCCTGCGGCGGAGTCCGACGATGTTGACGCCTACGTAGCAGAGCGGCTCGCGGCTGCAGAGTACGTAAGGAGGAACATCCTTGCTGATGCGGGAGCATCCGCCGACCATGGCGTGGCAGCCGACCTTCGAGAACTGATGAGCCATCGAGTTGCCTCCGAGGATAGCCCAGTCGGCGATATCGGTCTCCCCTGCTATTCCGACGTAACTTACGAGGATGCAATGCTTGCCGACGGTACAGTCGTGGGCCACGTGAACGTAGGACATAATCAGAGTATCATCTCCGACCTTTGTAACTCCCTTGCCGGAAGCCTTGGTACCACGGTTGATGGTAGCGCACTCGCGGATGGTGACGCGGTCGCCGATTTCAACGCTGGTAACCTCTCCGTCGAACTTGAGGTCCTGGGGGATGGCTCCAACTACTGCGCCGGGGAAGACTTCGCAGTCCTTGCCGATGGTTGTGTAACGGAAGACCGTAGCGTGAGGGTGAATCTTGGTGCCGTCGCCGATGGTCACATCGTCATCGATGAAGGCGTAAGGGCCGATTTCGACGTTCTCTCCGATTTTAGCGTTGGGGCTGACAGTTGCCAGAGGATGAATGGTACTCATATCTCGAATTATTTTTTAGCAAGTTGTTCAAGGACTGCCTTTGCAGCCTCGGTATTGATGAAGTGGCCTGGCTTGAAGGCCTCTATCTTCGCTTTTATGTAACCACCGCAAAGACGGATGTCGCCGAGCAGGTCAAGAAGCTTATGCCTGCCGCATTCGTCAGGGAAATGAAGTTTAAGATTATTCAGGTATCCGTTGCTCTCGACCTTGATTTTGGGGAGATTCATTGCGGCAGCCATGCGGTCGAGCTGCTCCTCGGTAACGGGATGCTCCACGATGACGATGGCATTGTCGACGTCGCCGCCCTTAATGAGGTTGTTTGCAAACAGATATTCGATTTCGTGGAAAAATACGAAAGTACGGCATACGCCAATCTGGGTGGCATAATCGGTCTTCTCTTCCCACTCGGCCTTCTGTACGCCCAGGACCTTTGAACCGAAATCCACGGTAAGGGAAATGGACATTTTGTCGGCGGGAGTCAGGCGAATCCAGGAGCCTGTCTTTTCGTTGGAAACGAATACTTCTTCCTTGAGCTCAATATATTTACGCTCTGCACCCTGCTCCTGGAGGCCGTCTGCAGTAATGGCTGCTATGTACTTGCTGGCGCTGCCGTCGAGGATAGGAACTTCGATACCGTCGAATTCGATGACCGCATTGTCCACGCCGAGGCCGGTGAGTGCCGACAGGATGTGCTCTACGGTGTGAATCTGGCAGCCATCCTTGCTGAGAGTGGTGCTTCGGGACGTATCAGAAACCATATCGGCGCTGGCCGGAATGGTCACGCCCCGGGTGATATTTCTGAAACTGATGCCGGTATTCTCGGCGGAAGGAGAAACAATAATACGGGAATAGGTGCCTGTGTGAAGGCCTTTTCCCGTAAAAGTATTTGACTTCCTGAGGGTCTTTTGAAGCATCTTTCCTAGAATTTAAGACCGCAAATATAGGAAATTATTCCGATACTTCAAATTAAGGAGCCTATTCAGAGCCTGCCTGTTTGAATTTTGCGTAGCTGCGCATGTAGGTGCGAATAGGAATGACCGGTGAGCCGAGTAGCACCTGACCGGGCTCCTTGATGGAACCGATTACGCCGCCCTGAGCACCAATGGTAGTGTTGTCGGCGATTTCAAGATGCCCTGCGATACCGACCTGTCCGGCCAGGATACAATGCTTGCCGAGCTTGGTGGAACCTGCTATTCCGCACTGGGCTGCCATTACGGTATTGTCGCCGATGACCACATTGTGGGCAATCTGGCAGAGATTGTCAATCTTGACACCGTTGCCGATGATGGTGGATTCCATCTCTGCGCGGTCAATGGTAGTGCCGGCGCCGATTTCGACATTGTCGCCGATGATGACATTTCCGAGATGCTCGATCTTCTCCCAGGTGCCGTCGGGCTTGGGAACGTTTCCGAAACCGTCGGAGCCGATTACGGCATTGGCGTGGATTATTACGTTGTCGCCGATATGGGTGTTGGGATAAACCACCACTCCGGGATAAAGGGTGCAGTTCTTTCCGATAGTGACATCCTCACCGATATAGACGTGACCGTAGATGCAGGTATGGTCCCCTATCTTGGAGCGACGGCCGACATAGGCGTAAGGGCCTACATAGACGTCCTTGCCGAACTTGGTGGAGAAATAATGGACCGAGAAGAAACTGCGGTGACGGCGGCGATGCTTTTTCTGCGATGCCGCCCATTTGAGGAGTTCAGCTACGGCAGCGTAGGCGTCATCCACCCTGATGAGGGTTGCAGATACCGGCTCCTTGGGCTGGAAATCCTTGTTTACAAGAATTATGGAAGCCTCGCACTTGTATACGTACTGCTCATATTTCGGGTTGGCGAAGAAACAAATCTTGCCCGGTTTTCCGTGTTCAATCTTGGCGAAACCGGATACGACAGCCTTGGGGTCTCCGTCAACTGTACCGTGGAGAAGTTTCGCGAGGTTTTCAGCTTTTACTTCCATTCTTCTGTAGAAAATTGAAAAAATCCGGAGCATTCCGGAAAAACTGGGCAAATTTAACAACTTTTTTGCAATATTCAAGAATTGTGGCTATATTTGCATCCGTGATTGAGATAGGAGCCGGGAGGTCTCCTATCTTGCGTTTATAAAACAATGACTATGAACGTATCAGACATCAAGGAGAAAATTCAGCTGGCAGTGGCGTCAAGAGGCTGCTTCATCGTTGACGTAAGCCTGAGCGCCGACAACGACATCGAACTCGTCATCGAGAAGGAAGAAGGAACCGTCGAAATGGACGACTGTATCACCATCGACAAGGAATTCCACGCCATCTGGAATCAAGACGAAGAAGATTATGCCCTCACCGTCAGTTCGGCAGGCCTGGACCGTCCTTTCAAGGTTCTGAAGCAGTTCAGCAAGGCCATCGGCACACAGGTCGAGGCAAAACTCAAAGGAGGCCGCAAACTCATCGGCACCCTCGAGGCGGCTGACGAAAACAGCTTAACCCTCAGCTACAAAGCCAAGGTCGCCGAGCCAGGCAGCAAGAAAAAGGTCGAAAAGACCATCACTGAAGCCATCCCGATGACTGATGCCAACAGCGTCGTTCCCTACATCACCTTTGAATAACAAACAATAAAAATCATATAAGAAATGGCAGAAGAAAAACTCGATCTCAAAACCGCCTTTGCGGTATTCAAAGACGAGAAACACATTGACAGGCCCGTAATGATGGGCGTCCTCAAGGATGTATTTATCACCCAGATCGCCAAGACCTTCGGCTCCGCCGACAACTTCGACGTCATCATCAACGTCGATAAGGGCGACTGCGAAATCTACCAGAACCTCGATGTAGTCGAGAAGGTGGAGAATCCCGTATGCGAGATTTCCCTCGACGAACTCAAGGCTCTCGGAGAAGACGATTACGAGCTGGGCGAAACCTTCACCCGCAAGGTCGAGCTGAAGGATTTCGGCCGCCGCGGCATCCTGAACATCCGCCAGAATCTCCAGGGCAGAATCATGGACATCGAGAAGGCTAATCTCTACAACAAGTACTCCGAGAAAATCGGTGAGCTCTTTACCGGAGAGATTTACCAGACCTGGTCCAAGGAAGTCCTCATCCTCGACGAAGAAGGGAACGAACTCCGGCTCCCACGCAATGAGCAGATTCCCGGCGAGCGTTTCAAGAAGAACGACACCGTCAAGGCCATCATCAAGAGCGTGGAGATGAAGAACAACACCACGCCCAACATCATCCTCTCCAGGACATCCGACGACTTCCTCGTACGCCTGTTCGAGCAGGAGGTTCCTGAAATATACGACGGACTCATCACCATCAAGAAGGTGGTCCGCATTCCCGGCGAGCGCGCGAAGGTAGCTGTAGAGTCCTACGACGACCGCATCGACCCTATCGGAGCCTGCATCGGCGTCAAGGGTTCCCGCATCATCGGCATAGTCAAGGAACTCCGCAACGAGAACATCGACGTTCTCCAGTGGACCTCCAATATTCCTCTGCTCATCCAGCGTGCCCTCAGCCCCGCCAAGATTTCCAATATCGACATGGGTTCATCTCCCGAAGATAAGATTAAGGTGTACATGCACCCCGAGGAGGTCAAGAAAGGTATCGGCAAGGGCGGCTGCAACATCAAGCTCGCAGGAATGCTCGCAGGCCGCGAAATCGAGGTCTGGAGGGAGGCAACCAAGGAAGAAATGAACGAAAGCGAAGAGGAAGACGTTCTGCTCGCCGACTTCAGCAACGAAATCGACCAGTGGATCATCGACAAGCTTCACAGCATCGGCCTCGACACCGCCAAGAGCGTTCTGGCCCTTTCCAAGGCCGACATCGCCAAGCGCGCCGATCTCGAGGACGAAACCGTCGACGAAATCTTCAAGATTCTCGAATCTGAGTTCGAATAGAATCAATCAATTGACAGTCAAGTAATTTAATAAGGGGAAAAATTAATGGCGGAAATCAGATTAAACAAACTTACGAGACAATTCAACATCGGTCTCCAGACTCTGGTGGACTTTCTCAATGAGAAGGGAGCCGGCCTGGAGTTGAACCCGAACGCCAAGGTTTCGGACGAATACCTTCCAGCCCTTGAAAAGAAGTTCGGCGAAGACCTCCGTGCCAAGCAGGACGCCGAAAAGGTGGACATCAAGATGAAAGAAATCATCGAGAGGAACACCCGCGGCTCATCTTCCGAAGAAGAGGAAGAGGAATTCGAGCCTGCACGCGTAACGATTATCAAACAGACCGGCCTTTCCGGCAAGTCCAGCAAAGCTGAGCAGCCTGCCGAACCTCCCGTCGAAGCTCCGGTAGAAACGCCAGCGCAAGACGTGAGCAAAGACGACGAAAAGGAAGTCAAGGCGGAAGAAAAGCAGACTCCCGAAGGAGTTCCCGCCGCGGACAATCAGCCAGAAGAAACTGAGGATAATGTTCCTGTGCGTGAAGAGGTTGAAGACGTCCCGGAACCCGCCGAAGATGATTCCGAGCCCGAAACGGCCGAGCCCGAGCCCTCCCCTGCTCCTGCTCCGGCCGATGCGCCCAAGCCTGCGGAGCCCGCTCCCAAGGCCGACGCATCTTCGAACGGTCTCAAGGTAGTTGGCAAAGTCGATCTTTCCGCCTTCGACAAAAAGCCAAAGAAACGCGAAAGGATTAAAGGTGGCAGCCAGAAGATCGATGTCACCAAGGTTGAGAGCGACGACCGCCGCGGCAAACCTGACAAATCCCAGAAGAAGGACAACGCCTCCCAGGGCGGACGCAAGAGAGACCGGTTCAAACCCGTCATGACGCCCGATCAGGAAGAGGAAATGCAGAAGGAAATCCAGAAGCAGGTCAAGGAGACCTACGCCAGGATGAACGAAGGCAAGAAGAGCAACTTCGGCGCCAAGTACCGCAAGGAGAAGCGCGATGCTGCCAGCCAGAAGATGCAGGAAGAGGCCGAGGCCGCAATAGCCGAGAAATCAGTATTGAAAGTTACCGAATTCGTAACTGTCAACGACCTCGCCACCCTGATGAACAATACTCCTGTCAACAAGGTCATCACCGCCTGTTTCAACCTCGGTCTGATGGTTTCCATCAACCAGAGGCTTGATGCTGAAGCCCTTGTGCTCGTTGCCGAAGAGTTCGGATACAAGGTAGAATTCGTCACCGCAGAACTCACCCAGGAAATCGAGCAGGAAGACCAGGGAGACGACGGCGTTCTCGAAACACGTCCTCCGGTAATCACCGTCATGGGTCACGTCGACCACGGTAAGACTTCCCTCCTCGACTATATCCGCAAGACCAACGTCATCGCCGGCGAGGCAGGTGGTATCACCCAGCACATCGGTGCATACAACGTTGCCCTCCCCGACGGACGCCACATCACCTTCCTGGATACTCCTGGTCACGAGGCATTTACGGCCATGCGTGCCCGTGGCGCCCAGATGACCGACCTCGCGATTATCATCATCGCTGCCGACGACGCCGTGATGCCCCAGACAGTGGAGGCTATCAACCACGCGCAGGCCGCGGGCGTTCCTATGGTATTTGCAATCAACAAGATAGACAAGCCCGGCGCACAGCCCGAAAAGATTTATCAGCAGCTTTCCCAGATGAACATCCTCACCGAGGCCTGGGGCGGTAAATACCAGTGCCAGGAAATCTCGGCAAAGCAGGGTATCGGTGTCGACAAGCTCCTCGAGAAGGTGCTCCTTGAAACCGACCTTATGGAGCTCAAGGCTAATCCCAGGAAGCTTGCTTCCGGCGCAGTCATCGAGTCTTCCCTCGACAAGGGCCGCGGCTACATGGCTACCGTCCTCGTCCAGAACGGAACCCTCCACAAGGGCGACATGATGATCTCCGGCTGCTTCTTCGGCCGTGTCAAGGCAATGCTCAACGAGCGCGGACAGATGGTAGCTGAGGCCGGTCCTTCGACTCCTGTATCCGTACTCGGCCTGAGCGGAGCCCCGAGCGCCGGTGAGAAGTTCAACGTCATGACCGACGAGAAGGAGGCCAAGGCTATCGCCAACAAGCGTGAGCAGCTGATTCGTATCCAGGGCATCAAGACACAAAAGCATATGACCCTCGAAGAAATCGGCCGCCGTATCGCAATCGGCAACTTCAAGGAACTCAACGTCATCGTCAAGGGCGACGTCGACGGTTCAGTGGAGGCTCTGTCCGATTCCCTCATCAAGCTCTCGACCGAAGAAATCCACGTCAATGTCATTCACAAGGCCGTGGGTGCCATCTCCGAGTCTGATATCATGCTTGCAACAGCATCCGACGCCATCATCATCGGCTTCCAGGTACGTCCTTCTTCCGACGCCCGCAACATGGCCGAAAAGGAAGGCATCGAAATCCGTCTCTACTCCGTCATCTACGATGCAATCGAAGAGGTCAAGGACGGTATCGAAGGTATGCTTGAGCCCGAGAAGAAGGAAGAGGTTACCGCCACTGCCATCGTCAAGCAGCCGTTCAAGATTCCCAAGGTGGGTACGATTGCCGGCTCTCTCGTAAAGGAGGGCAAGATGACCAAGAATACCAAGGTTCGCCTCATCCGCGACGGCATCGTGGTTTACACCGGCGAGGTTTCTTCGCTGCGCCGCGGCAAGGACGACGCCAAGGAAGTCATCTCCGGCATGGAGTGCGGTATCGGTATCGAGAACTACAACGATATCAAGGAAGGCGACGTAATCGAAGCATTCCAGATAGTTGAGATTAAGAGAACCTTATAAGAACATTGCTAAAAGCACTGTCAATAGAATGGTCGCATCCATCACGATGCGGCCATTTATTGATTTCTCCATCATCGCCGCAACAGGCTGCATTGAATGAAGTTCCTCGAATCTAAGGGCTGATGGCATGCCCAGACGTGACCATTTGTCGACCACAAGGCCGTCGGCGATATAGACCGCACCGCCGTTGGAGCGGACGAGGGTAAGGAGAGTCTTGCGGTCGCCGAAATACAGGGGCAGCATAAGCCTGAGCCTGTCTTCGGCGGGAAGAGCGCCGAAAATCCGCTCGGCGTCAGCGGCGGAGGAGGCAAGCAGGAGGGCTGGCGTGAAGCCAGCCTCGGAGGAGGCTGAGACGGCTTCCGCGATACCATGCCAGGCACTTACTGAGAGGCTTTCGGGCGAATGTACGCAGAAGGCCATTACGCGGCCTTCGAGGAGCACTGAATCACAGACTTCGCCTGCGGCATTGGAGACCGACACGAGTGCCTCGATTCCGGAAGGAGATACAGGGCCGCGCTCGTGCGTCCCTACGAAGGTCCAGGTTGTATCCGGGAGATGGTCAAGGTCGAATTCTTTTTTGAATCCACCCTTCTCATAGACGAAGAGGGGCTCTGCCGGAACGAAGGCGGAGGCTTTTGCCGCATCGTAAAGTCGCGAACCGCTCGAGAAGGGAGTGAAATCCCTTAACGGCAGGAAGAACATGGAATAGAGCGACAGTGCCACTACAAACGCTGAAAGTGTCTTGAATACATTTCTCGTCCTGAGAGGTTCCGGCTGTTCGCGCAGCGGAATGAAGGCTACGCAGAGCAGGAAAAGCAGTATGAGATTCTTGATAAAGCTTTGGAGATGGGTGAGTTTAATCGCCTTACCAAAGCAGCCGCAATCCATATCCGGATTAAATATCACCAGTAAAAGGGTGATGGCGGTGAATAGGGCGGTAAGCGAGAAGGCTACTTTTGCCGCAAGTTTGCGGTAAACGCCGCACAATAATGCGAGTCCGGTAAATGCTTCGGCGAGAGCCAGGACCTCGGCGATGACGGCCGATACGGCGGAGAGGAAGCCGAGGTGGAAGAACGAGAGGTAACTGTCAACCACGAATGTGGCTCCGGCGGGATCTATCAGCTTCAGGATGCCTGCAATGTAGAAAACCAGCCCTGCAAGGGCGGCGGACAGGCGACGGGGACCCTTCATATCAAGCCAGAACTTTATCTACAACTTCCTTTATTCTTCCGAAAATCACCTCGGGGCTGGCCATGCGGCCTTCACTGTCGGCGCAGTCGACTCTGATAAAAGTATCGTCGATTTCGCATTGATTGAGATATACTCGGCGTACGGCCTTCTGGAAGTTCATGTCGGCTTCGTGTATGTCCTGGCCGCCCTGGAGATAGTCGCGGTCGGAGCCCTGGCGGGCCGAATGCAACGACTGCTCCACGAAGGATACCGGCACGTCGAGGAATATGTTCAGATCAGGCCTGGGAAGGCTGAAATCTCCGAATTCGGTATTGAATATCCAGTCGCGGAGCTGGGATTCTTCCTCAAAGGTTTTGGTCTTGGCGCACTGGTAGGCAATGTTCGAATAGACGTATCTGTCGAGGAGGACAGGCACTCCCGAAGCGAGCTTTGACTTGAGCTCGGGAACGGCGGCGTGGCGGTCTTCGGCGTAGAGAAGGGCCACCAGCTGGGGATGGACCTCGTCGACGGCGCCGAAAGCGCCTTTAAGGAACTTGCCGATGAGTTCTCCATATACAGGAGAATCATATCTCGGGAAGTGAATGTACTCCACTCCTCCACAGCGTGACTGCAGATATTCCTTTAACTTTTTGACCTGGGTTGATTTTCCAGAGCCGTCAAGGCCTTCCACTACAACGAGCATATGCGTTTGATTTTTGCAAAAATATGTATTTTTGGTGAGATTTCCGACCGGGAATAATTATATTTGTATGTTTATGCCTTAAAAATTAATCGCCATGGCAATTCAGACAGGTGACAAAACTATCCGCGTTATCGGCATCGTCAACATTACCGACGATTCCTTCTTCTCCCCCAGCAGGATGATGGACCGCTACGGCTACGTCGATATCGGCGGAGTGCTTGAAATCATCGGCCAGATGCAGGACGACGGAGCCGACCTAATCGACATAGGTGCCTGTTCTTCCCGGCCCGGATGCAAGGGAATTGGCCCAGAACGCGAGTGGGAAAGGCTTGGAAAGGCCCTCCCCCACATCCGTCTGGAGTTCCCCGACATTCCCCTGTCCATAGATACCTATCATTCTTCCGTAATTGAAAAGGCCTGCGACGTAGCCGGCCCTGTCATGGTCAACGACATCACTTCCGGAGCCGGAGACCCCAAGATGCTCGAAACCGTCGGGCGTCTTGGTCTTTCCTACGTCGCAATGCATATGAGGGGTATGCCGGAGGAGATGCAGAATCTCACCGATTATGAAAACGGCGACGTAATGGCCGCCATCAAAAAGCATTTCGAAGAGTTTGCCCTGAAGGCCGAGGAAGCCGGAATAAAGGACTGGATTCTCGACCCCGGTTTCGGTTTTGCCAAAACCACCGATCAGAATTATACCATCCTCGAGAGGCTGGGCGAATTCGAAAAGTTCGGCCATCCGATTATGGCCGGGCTCTCACGCAAGAGCATGATTTACAAGCTTCTGGAGATTACCCCGGAAGAGTCTCTACCCTCAGTTCAGGCCCTGAATATGGTGGCCCTCGAGAGGGGCGCGACTCTTCTGCGCGTTCACGACGTCGCCGACGCAATGCGTACGGTCCGTCTCTTCAAGGCTCTCAACGAAGCTAAAAACTGATATCTATGGAGCCCATAAATGCAATTTCGCCGGTTGACGGAAGATACTCCTCCGTCACTTCGCCGCTGAAGCAGTTTTTCAGCGAAAAGGCATTGATGAAATTCCGCGTTCAAGTTGAAATTGAGTACTTCGTGGCCCTTTGCAGGCTCGGTCTCCCTCAACTTGAAGGCGCCCTCGAGAACGAGGAGGCTATCTGGAGCATTTCGCTGAATTTCAGCGACGAAGATGCAGCCGCAATCAAGGATATCGAGGCCATTACCGCCCACGACGTGAAGGCCGTGGAGTATTTCATCAAGGAGAAGTTCGAGGAGCTCGGGCTCGGGGCCTATAAGGAATTCGTCCATTTCGGGCTCACTTCGCAGGATATCAACAATACAGCCTATCCCCTTATGCTGAAAGGGGCTCTTGAAGAGGGCCGTTATCTGGGCCTGCTCCACGATGTCATCAACCAGCTTGGCGACATGTCGGACCAGTGGCATGATATCCCGATGCTTGCCCATACTCACGGCCAGCCTGCTTCTCCGACGACTCTCGGCAAGGAGATGGCTGTCTTCGCCGCCCGTCTTGAGGAGCAGGTGGCTCAGCTTGAAGGCCTTCCCTATCCCGCCAAATTCGGCGGGGCCACCGGCGGGCTGAATGCACATAGGGCCGCTTATCCTGACGTAGACTGGGAGTCTTTCGCCGATAATTTTGTCGGAAGCCTGGGCTTGCTCCGCTCCAAGCCTACCACCCAGATCGACCACTACGACAATCTGGCCGCCATCTTCGACTGCCTTCGCCGTATCAACGTAGTTCTTCTGGACCTTTGCAGGGATATGTGGAGCTATATTTCAATGGGATATTTCCGACTGAAGGTTAAAGATGGCGAAACTGGCTCTTCTGCGATGCCTCACAAGGTCAATCCCATCGATTTCGAGAATGCCGAGGGAAATCTCGGGCTCGCCAATGCCCTTCTGACCTTCTTCTCGCTAAAGCTTCCCGTTTCGCGCCTGCAGCGCGACCTTTCCGACTCGACGGTGCTCCGCAACATCGGGATGCCACTGGCTTATGGCCTCATCGCCCTTACATCTGTGCTTAAGGGCCTCGACAAAGTTATCGTCAATCTGCCTGCACTTGAAGAAGACCTCGACTCCAACTGGGAAGTCATCGCCGAGGGCATACAGACCATCCTTCGCCGCGAAGGCTATCCCCAGCCCTACGAGGCGCTGAAGGAACTCACCCGCACAGGCTCCCACACCGGCCGCGAGCTGCTCGAAGACTTCATCGACGGCCTGGACGTCCCCGAGCCCGTCAAAGACGAGCTCCGCGCCCTCACCCCCCGCACCTACCTGGGATACTAATAAAGACCACCGGACTAAGTTTATTCCTCGACGATGAAGACGTCGTCGGCGGGGGCGGCGAAGAGGAAGGTTTCGCGGGCGAACTGCTCGAGGGAGTCGGTTTCGTCGGAGAGCTGCTGGATTTTCAGGTCGAGCTTGGCGTTTTCCTGGCGAAGATATTCTATTTCGCTCTTCTGGCTACGAAGCTCGAAGAGCGATTTTACCCAGCGTAGAAGGCTGTCGTTGCTCAGGAAAAGAATGAATACGAGCATCACGGCAGTCAGTACCGAGGCATATCTGTAGAAGCCTTTGTGCGGGCCATTCCAAAGTTTTCCGATTTTGCTCATATCAAAGTGTTTTTCTTCTCCGCAAAAATAACTAAATTTGACGGGATTTATGAAAACAAATCCCTAAAATCTGAACAACAAAATTATTTGATATCATGAAACCTACACTTCTTGTCCTTGCAGCCGGTATGGGAAGCCGTTACGGCGGCCTCAAACAGATGGACGGCCTCGGCCCCTGCGGCGAAACTATCATCGATTACTCAATTTATGACGCCGTTCTCGCCGGCTTCGGAAAAGTAGTTTACATCGTACGTGAGTACTTCAAGGAGCAGTTCGAGGCACTCGTTAAGGAAAAATACAGCAATGTAAAGTGCATCGACGGCACTCCCCTGGAGTTTGTCTTCGTCACCCAGGAACTCAACAAGATTCCTGCGGGCTTCAAAGTAAACCCCGACAGGGAAAAGCCCTGGGGCACAGCACACGCAATGCTGATGGCAAAAGACGTTATCCACGAGCCTTTTGCAGTGATTAACGGCGACGACTTCTACGGCCGCGACTCATTCAGGATTCTCGGCGACTGGCTCCGCGCCCAGGAAGGCAAATCCGGCCAGTACAGCATCGTTGGCTTCGAGCTCGAGAACACCCTTTCCGAATCAGGCGGAGTATCCCGCGGAATCTGCTTCTACGACGGCGAGAAAAACCTCACCGACGTAGTCGAGCACCTGAACATCCTCAAGGAGGCAGACGGCAAGGTTTACGGCGACAATTCCGTCTCCGGAGCAACTCACGTCGAGCTTGCCGCTCGCGACCTCTGCTCAATGAACATGTGGGGATTCACCCCCGACTACTTCGAAAAGAGCGAAGAAATCTTCAAGCGCTTCCTTGCCGCCAACGCAAGCGAGCTCAAGAAGGAATTCTACATTCCCTACGCAGTCGACTGCATCATCAAGGAAGGCGACGGCGTGTGCAAGGTACTCTCCACAAAGAGCAAATGGTTCGGCGTAACCTATAAGGAAGACCGCCCCGCCGTAGTGGCAAAGTTCCAGGAACTCGCCGACGAAGGAGTATATCCCACCCCTCTATACAAGAAATAAAATGGGCTTTTTCAAAAGGGCCCGCAAGGCCAATTACGAGGTTCTGAGCGCCTTCGACAATTATCTGCCGGGCTTCGGCGGCACTGCCGCGATGCTGGGATTTTTCCTCGTCGGACTGATTCTCGGCACTATAGTCGAAGTCATACTGCCCTCGGGAATGGGCGTCGAGTACAGGCAGGTAATCTGCTACCCGCTGATGTTCATCCCTGCAATGATTTTCGCGCGCAGCGAGAGCATGAGGGCCGCCTTCTTCCAGAAGGGCTATGCCCTCGACAGCAGCAACTTCGGCAAAGGCCCGGTTCTTACCGTCCTGCTGGCCCTTGTAGCAACCATCGCAACAGGGTTCCTGATGGACGGAGTCAACTCCGCAATCCTTCCTCCACTTCCCAAGTTCCTGGAAGAGATTTTCAAGCAGCTCACAGGAAGCAACATCATCATCAATCTCCTTGCAGTATCGGTGATGGCTCCCGTTTTCGAGGAATGGCTGATGAGAGGTATCATCCTCAGGGGCCTCCTGAACCATTCCCGCAAAGACAGCAGCAGGGGTTATCATCCCGCAGTTGCCATCGGCACATCCGCCCTTCTTTTCGGAGTCATCCACTTCAACCCCTGGCAGGCCCTCCCGGCCATCGCCATCGGCGTATTGATGGGATACGTCTATTACAAGACGGGCAGCTTGAAACTGACTATGGGAATGCATTGCCTAAACAATACGCTTGCAGTGATAATGTCGCAGCTTCCAATCAAAAGCCTTGAAGAAGCCCAGGGCTGGAACGACATTTTCTCAGCAGGAGCCTATGCAGCCATCTCAGTTGTAATGGCAGCGGTTCTGGTGCTGGCAGTGTGGTATATAAGGAGGATTCCCTGCGGAAAGAACGGGAACTGCAACGTTATTGAAGCGATGTAAGGAAATCTCCGGCTTCGTCGAGAGTGGCGATTTTGCCGACATCCATAAGCCGCAGGCCTTTTTCCGGGCAGAGCCCGTAGATGGGATAACGGTCGCAGACCGAAAGATAAAAGTCGAGGATAGGAAATCTGTCCCCGGCTTTTTCTTTGTCGAAGACCCCGAAGATGCTTCCTGACACCCATTGTATGCCGCTGTAAGCAAGCATCTTGCACTTGGATGGTTCAAGCCCGGCATAAGGGCTGCGGACCTCACCGGTCTCGATGTTTGTCCAGCCCATGAGGCGCATGGTATCAGGGGCGAAAAGCAGATAGCGCTTTGTCTGCCGCTCGCTTACAAGAAGTGCGGCAAGGGCATCGGCCGGGACGGCAGAGCGGAACCAGCCGAAATCGGCGTCGGAAAGGATATCCACATTGTGCACAAGGAAGCCGTCGCCTTCAAGCAAGGGCCTTGCGTAGCGGATTCCACCGCCGGTTTCACGCAGGAAATCCCTTTCGTCAGAAACGGCAATCTTGCGTCCCGGAAGCATCTCCGCCTCGGTCAGATAGCTGATGATGGCTTCGGGAAAATGATGCACGTTCACTACGAAATCATCGAATCCTGCAAGCGTGAGCCTTTCCATTACGTGATGCAACAGAGGCTGCCCGCAGACGGGGACGAGGGCCTTTGGCATCGTGTCCGTCAGGGGACGCAGCCTGGTACCCAGGCCCGCAGCAAAAATCATTGCCTTCATAGCGCTACAGAGTCTTGTCTATGTCGAGTTCGCGGTGTATGATGCGCACCTTTACGTCGAACTTGCCGGCAAGGTGCGAGGCCAGATGCTCGGCGCAATATACGCTGCGATGCTGGCCGCCGGTGCAGCCGAAACAGACCGAAAGATGGGTAAACTTTCGTTCAATGAAGCGCGCCACGTGGGCATCTACAAGAGAATAGACGCTTCCGAGGAAGGTAGTCACCTCGCCGTCGTCCTCGAGGAACTTTATAACCTCGGCATCCATTCCGGTAAACTGGCGGTAATACTCGTATTTCCCTGGATTGTTCACTCCCCTGCAGTCGAAAACATATCCTCCGCCATTTCCGCTTTCGTCCACAGGGATGCCCTTCTTGTAGGCAAAGCTGTAGATGGTAACCTCAAGGCGCTTGTCCTCGACTGCCGTATAGAACTGCGGCATGCTCGTAAGCTGGGTGAGCACCTCGTTAAGATAGGGATATGCCTCGAATGGAATTCTGAGGAGGCGGCGGAGGTTGTCGATGGCCGCCGGAACGCTGGCAAGGAAATGAGGCTTTTTCTCGAAGTACCCACGGAAGCCGTATGCTCCCAGAGTCTGGAGAATGCGGAACAGCAGGAAAAGACGCAGCCTGCTGCGGAATGTTTCTTCGTCGATTTCCGGCATATACTTCTTCAGGGCCGAAAGATATGCATCCAGCAGTTCCTGCTTGAGGTCCTCCGGGTAGCGGGCCCTGGCCTGCCATACGAACGAAGCTACATCATAATAGACGGGGCCGCGCATTCCGCCCTGGAAATCTATGAAATAAGGCTCACCGTCCCTTATCATCACATTGCGGGCCTGGAAATCGCGGTACATGAAAGTATTGCCGGTGTCGCAGAGCAAATCCTCGCGGAAATGGTCGAAATCGTCCTGTAGTTTAACTTCGTTAAATTCCAGACCGGTTGCTTTCAGGAAGCAGTACTTAAAATAGTTCAGGTCGAAGTTCACCAGGCGCTCTCCAAAAGCCTTCTGGGGATAGCAGGCCGAGAAGTCAAATCCTTCCGCACCCTCGAACTGAATCTTCGGGAGTTCTCCGATGACCTTGCACAGAAGCCTGCGCTCGGCTTCGTCGTAGGAACCCTTCTCGCGGCAGGGAGCAAGGAGGTCGAAGAGAAGGTCGTCGCCCAGATCTTCGACGATGTAAGTCATTGAGTCATCACCGATTGCGAGAATCTCCGGCACCCTGATTCCCTTTGAGGCAAAATGCCTACCTATGGCAAAAAACGCCTCGTTTTCAGACTGAGAGGAGCCAAGAACTCCGATAAATGTCTTTTCCCCGGAGGCGCCGCGAAGACGGAAATACCTGCGATGGCTCCCGGAGGCGCTGAGTTCCGACGCCTCGGCAAGGGGCTCCCCCGCCAAACTCTCAAATAACTGCCTGAATACTTCTTCCATACGAAACAATGTCAAAAAGGAGTTGTGACCTGCGAATTTAGCGAATTGTTTTCATATATTTGCATGATATTTTGCAAATAGCTTATGTCTAAAATAGATCCTTACTACTCTTATTGCTCCGACAAGTACCAGTATACAATGGGAAAGTCATTTCTGGAGTGCGGAAAAGCCGGCAGCAAGGCAGTCTTCAATCTCTTCTACCGCAAGGCCCCCGAGAACAACAACTGGGCTGTAGTCAGCGGCACCGACGAAGTCGTGGAGATGGTACTGAACCTCGGCAAGATGCCTGCGGATTTCTATGAGAAATTCCTCCCCGGCGAGAGTTACGCAGAGTTCCGCGAGTATCTCAGCACAATGAAGTTCACCGGCAACGTCTACGCAATGCGCGAGGGCGAAATCGCCTTCCCGAACCAGCCGGTCGTAATAGTCGAAGCTCCGCTCATCGAGGCTCAGGTGCTCGAAACCCCCATGCTCTGCATAATGAACCATCAGATGGCTGTGGCCACAAAGGCATCCAGGGTTTGCCGCGCCACTGACCATCCGGTCAGCGAATTCGGCTCCCGCAGGGCCCACGGCCCCTGGGCAGCCGTTTATGGAGCCAAAGCAGCCATCATAGCAGGCTGTGCAAGCTCCTCGAACATTCTTACGGGAGTATTCAACGGAGTTCCTTCAACAGGCACCATGGCCCACAGCTTCGTTACCAGTTACGGCAGCAGCGTCGAGGGCGAGCACAAGGCCTTCCTCGACTACATTCGCACCCACAAGGGCGAGAACCTTATCCTTCTGATTGATACCTACGATACCCTTAAATGCGGTATTCTCAATGCCATAA
>JAFSPG010000001.1 GCA_017443025.1 Bacteroidales bacterium
CGGGAATACATCAGGTACTACAATAACGATAGAATCAAACTGAGGCTAAAAGGAAAGAGCCCGGTGCGATACCGAGCTCTGTTCCAATCGAAGGCTTCCTAAATAATGTTAAACCGTCCAACTTTTGGGGGTCACATCACTGGAGGAAGCACAGAACCTCGCGGCCGGTGATATATCCTGCTATGGCCGTAATAACCGGAATCATAGCCAGGAATACGCTGGCCTTCGCCACGCCGAGATTCTTGATGGTGCTGGCCCAGAGGGTAAATGCGAGGCTGGAACACAGTACAGCAAGGCAGAGAATCGGTTCCCAGACATCCCAGCTGAAATAAAGGGCAGCATCGAAATTCTCCATCCCTCGAGTAAGCATAAGCGGTATCAGAAGGACTCCGCCGAGGAGGAACTGGTACATAACGATAATCTGCGGCCGGTAGCTTTCGGAGAGTTTCTTGGTGCACACGGCGTAGCCTACCTCGGCCACCACGGCGACTATCAGCATTATGATGCCTACGACGAAGTACTCGCCTACTCCGGAGGCGTGACGGGTTACAACCGACAGGCCGCCAAGGCAGATGATGATTCCTATGATATTAATCCAGCTGACTTTTTCCTTGAATATCGTCACGCCTGCGATTGTAGATAGAATAGGGGCTGTGGCAATAATGAGGGCGCTGTAGGTTGGAGATTCGGTGAGTTTGATGCCGTAGGTTTCGCAGGTGAAATAGATGAGAGGCTCGAATACAGAAAGAAGGATGAAGAGTTTGATATCTTTCTTGTGAATCTTGATGGAATGGCCCATCAGCAGGGAAACTGCGAGAAGTACGAGGCCGGCGATGAAGGAGCGGACGCACACGGCATACTCGACGTTAATACCGAGCAGCATCAGTTTGTCGGACCACAGGTACGACAAGCCCCACAGCAATACAGAAAATACTGATACTGTGTAAATTCCGACCTTTGACTTCAAAAAGTTACCCATAATCTCCTCAAAATCGACAACAAATATACAGAATCCGCGATGAAAATCACCTACTATTTTCTAAAAAGTAGATATGTCCCTTTTCTATAGCTTGGAGAGATATTTCAGGGAGATGCGGCCGCGGTCAAGGTCGACGCCGGAGACGAGGACCTTGACGTGCTCGTGGAGTTTGACGACGTCGGAAGGAGAAGAGACGCGGAGGCCGAACTGAGACACGTGAATAAGCCCCTGGTCGTGTATGCCGATATCGACGAAGGCCCCGAAAGCCGTGATGTTCGTAACGATTCCCGGGATTTCCATCCCTTCGTGCAGATCCTCTATCGAGTGGATATCCTCACTGAAAGAGAACTCAGCTGCGCTTTCGCGCGGGTCAAGCCCAGGCTTGGCAAGCTCCTTGACCACGTCCGTAACCGTCGGAAGGCCGAATTCTTCGGTTACATATGCCTCCGGACGGATTTTCGAACAGAGTTCGGCATTGCCAACCAGAGTAGATGTCGAAACTCCGAGGTCTGCGGCTATCTTGTCGACGAGAGGATAGGCCTCCGGATGGACAGATGAATCATCGAGCGGATTGGACGAGCCTTTTACCCTCAGGAAGCCTGCGCACTGTTGATAGGCCTTTGCGCCAAGGCGTGGCACCTTCAGAAGGGCATCGCGTGAAGGGAAAGCGCCTTCCGAATCACGGTAACTTACGATATTCCTGGCGAGCACAGGGCCGATGCCGGATACATACTGGAGCAAATAAGGGCTGGCGGTATTGAGGTTGACTCCGACGAGGTTGACGCAGTGCTCAACCGTTTCGTCGAGCTTCTCGCGAAGGGCGGTCTGGTCGACGTCATACTGATACTGCCCTACACCGAGGGATTTAGGGTCGATTTTGACCAGCTCCGACAAGGGGTCCATCAGCCGCCGGCCGATAGAAACGGCGCCGCGAACGGTTACGTCTTTGTCGGGGAACTCCTCGCGGGCCACCTCTGAGGCTGAGTATATCGAAGCGCCGTCTTCGCTCACCACATAGACTTTACAGGTCGACGGGAGATGAGTCATCTTGACGAACTGCTCGGTCTCGCGGCTGGCAGTGCCGTTGCCAATTGCAATTGCCTGAATGCCATATTGTTCCACAAGGGCTGAGATACGCATCATGGATGCGACTTTCTCGCTCCTCGGAGGATGGGGAAATATGATTTCGTCGTGAAGGAGACGGCCGTTCTCGTCGAGGCAGGCCATCTTGCAGCCGTTCCTGAAGCCAGGGTCGATGGCCAGCGTACGCTTTTGCCCGACCGGCGCCGAGAGCAGCAGTTGCTGAAGATTCTCGCCGAAGATACGGATGGCCTCCTTGTCGGCCTTGGCCTTGGCTTCCTTAATTATCTCGTTGCTTATTGAGGGCTCAAGCAGGCGGTCGAAGGAATCTTCGAGGGCCATTTTGAGTTGCTCTGAAACGGCGGCGTTCGGATATCTCTTGCCCTGGCAGAAGTCGTAGAAAAGCTTTTTGCAGCATTTCTCGCTGTCGGAGTCAATCTTGACAGAGAGGAAGCCTTCTTCCTCAGCGCGAAGCATTGCCAGAAGCCTGTGGGACGGGATACTCTGCAGCGGTTCGCTGTGGCGGAACCAGGCTTTGTATTTGTCGGCATCCGGGTTACCGTCGGCGGCTTTTGTGGCGGAGCCTTTGATATGCAGGCGGCGGAATATTCCGCGGAGAGTTTCGCGGAAGGCAGGAGTCTCGCTGAACTTTTCGGCGATGATGTCCCTCGCTCCGGCAAGTGCGGCATCGACCGATTCTACCTTCTCCCCTACGAAGGCTTTTGCTTCGCGGGCCGGATCGGCACAGGAGAGGTCCCAAATCTTGTCTGCAAGTGGCTCCAGACCGGCTTCCTTGGCGACTGATGCACGTGTACGGCGTTTGGGGCGATATGGCAGATACAGATCCTCCAGCACGGAAGAAACTGTACATTCCTCTATTGCCTTGCGCAGTTCGTCGGTGAGTTTGCCCTGGGCCTCGATGTTTTCAAGAACTGTTTCCTTCCTGCTGTCGAGTTCTTCGAAGTCTTCGGCATAATGTTTTACCGATGCTACTTCCAGGTCGTCGAGTCCGCCTGTTTTCTCCTTACGGTAACGGCTGATAAAGGGGATGGTATTGCCGTCCTGTAGCATTAGGATACAGTTTTCGACCTGCCACGGTTGCACCCCCAGTGCATCAGCAATTATTTTTATATAACTTTTCTTTATCATAATCTATTTCATTTGATATGTCCTTCATTTTCACAATCGTCTCACTTCGTTCGACCCCTCCCAACTTGACAGTTGGGCCCCTCCCTCTTACATGGCCGAGGGTGGCCATGGATTTGAAAACGAAGACATATCAAATTAATCACTGGTGATTTCACGGAGTTCCTGGCGGTAAGAGGAGAAGATTTTGGATTTGGAGACGAAGCCAATGTATTTTCGGTCGGATGAGACGACAGGGAGGTTCTAGGCTCCCGTCACCTCGAATTTCTTCATCACCGAATCCATCCCCTCGTTCTCGAAAACATAATCCGGAGCCGTCTTCATAAAATTGAATACGTGCCGGCTCTCGTACAGGGTGGTATCGAACATCACTCCCCTGACCTCCTCAAGGGATACATATCCCTGGAAACGGCCGTGGCTGTCGATCACCGGGAAAATATTACGCTTCGACGAAGCGATGACCTTCACCAATTCGCCCAGTGTGGCATCTATTGAAACAGTCTGGAAATCAGTTTCGATAACATCAGAGACCTTCAAAAGGGTAAGGACGGCCTGGTCATTATCGTGAGTAAGGAGTTCGCCGGTATTGGCAATTCGCTTCGAATAAATGGAATAATGTTCGAATATCCTCATTATTCCGAACGATACGGTAGATGTCAGAATCAGAGGGAGCAGCAGCTCATAGCCACCGGTAATCTCGGCGATAAGGAAGATGGCCGTCATAGGGGCCTGCATTACGCCTGCCATCAGTCCGGCCATGCCGACCAGAACAAAGTTCTGCTCAGGCAGGTCGATTCCCATGGCGGAAACGAGGAGATTGATGCTCCTGGCAAGCACGAAGCCCGACAGAGCTCCTACGAAAAGCGTCGGGCCGAAGGTACCTCCCACTCCCCCTCCGGCGTTGGTGAAAGTCATGGAGAATACCTTCAGGAGCATTACCAAAAGGAAGAAAAGAGGAATGCCCCAGGGCGTGTCAAAGAGGAAAGACAGTACGCTGCCGGCTTCACCCGAAGGGTCGCTGCCGGTAAGAAGCGGCCCGAGTGAATTGTAGCCTTCGCCAAAGAGCGGAGGGAAAAGCAGAATCAGCACGCCCAGGCCGACTGCGCATATGATCCAGCGCAGCCAGGAATTCTTCCACCTTGCGATAAAGTCCTCAAGCCAGAGCGTTGTGCGAAGGAAATACACTGAGCAAAGCCCGCAGAAGATACCCAGAAGGAGGTAAAAGGGCATATCCCCTATCGCGAATGGCGACAGAACGCATTCGAAGGGCAGTGAATCGCCAAGGAAGGCATACGACACAACCGTTGCAGATACCGTCGCGAACAGAAGCGGCATGATGGAGGTCATCGATATGCCGAACATCAGGATTTCGAGGGTAAAGAGGACGCCGGCGAGCGGGGCTTTGAAAATGCCCGCTACGGCGCCGGCGGCGCCGCATCCGAGCAGAATCGTGGCACTGCGGTACGACATTCCGAAAAGCCTCGAGAAGCTCGAGCCTATGGCCGCCCCGGTATATACAATCGGGGCCTCGGCTCCTACTGAACCGCCGAAACCGATAGTAAAGGCACTTGTCAGAATCGACGACCATGTATTGTGGGGCTTGATGCTCCACTCCTTCTTGGAAACGGCTACCAGAACCTTGGTAACGCCGTGCCCGATATTATCCTTTATGAGATAGCGCAGCAGAAGCCCGCTGATCAGCATCCCTATTCCCGGCAGTACCAGATAGAAAACGACTTCCGAGCGCGAAGCCACCACGGATGCGAGTCCGTCGCGAATCAGTCTTATAAGTACGTGGAGAAGGACGGCTGCAGCGCCGCTGCATATACCCACCACAAAAGATAAAATCAAGAGCCTGCTCTTTTCGGGCAGGCCCAGGAAATATCCGCGTAATGACCGGCGGTGGCAATCCATATTCCTAAATAAGATTAAGCCTCTTCTTCTCCGCTGGAATACTGTGAAATATTGTCGTCGGGGAGTTCGCCGGAGCTTTCTTCGGTGCTGCCGCCCTCGTTCTCCTCGCCGGATTCATCATCGCCGTCCAGCCAGCGCTCGATATCGTCGATGTCGTCGGTCTTGACCTTGATCTTTACAAGATAAATGGCATCCGGAATCTCTACGGTAACAGCATAGAAAGATGTGCCGTCCGGCTTGTCGTATTTCATCAAATCCGGAAGATAATCGTTGAAACCCTTCGGATACTTCAATGCAAACGCCTCAGCGAGCTCCTTGGACATATTCTCGTACCTTACGACAGCTCTTTTCTTTTGTTCCTGTGCCATATTTTTTGTTGTTGTTTGTGGGTGCAATATTAAGACATTTTTGAGATTATTGCAATTTTTATGATATATTTGTGATGACTAATAAAAAATAGCATGGAGCGCAGTACAGAGCTTGTTCATTTCATAGTCAATCCCATATCCGGAGGCCTCGACAAGGCCAGGATTATCAAAGCCATTGAAAAAGAAATGGATGGCTCTCCTCTGGAGTGGAAAATAATCAAAACCGAGTATGCCGGACACGCCACCGAAATAGCCCGCGAGAGCAAGGCCGACATCGTAGTCGCCGTGGGCGGCGACGGCACCGTCAGCGAAGTAGCCACGGGCCTCGAAGGCACCGGAAAGGCGCTTGGAATCGTGCCCTGCGGCAGCGGCGACGGCCTCGCCCTTCACCTCGGCATCAGCCGCTGCCCCAAGAAGGCAGTTCGCCAGCTGCTCGGCGGCAGCGTCTCCGACATGGACTATGGCGTCGTCAACGGGCATCCTTT
Organism: Bacteroidales bacterium; assembly: GCA_017443025.1. Classification (GTDB taxonomy): domain Bacteria; phylum Bacteroidota; class Bacteroidia; order Bacteroidales; family UBA932; genus Cryptobacteroides. Next base: position 5,973 of record JAFSPG010000001.1, read on the forward strand.
TTTCTGTACCACGGGTGTCGGCTTCGACGCCGAAGTCAGCCTTGCATTCGCCAGAGCAAAAAAGCGCGGCCTTAAAACATATATCAGCAAATCCTGGCAAATCTGGAAAAACTACAAACCTCTCACGTATAAAATCACCGTCGACGGCAAGAGCCTTGAACTTCCTGCGATGTTCATCACCGTCGGCAACGCCAACCAGTGGGGCAACAGGGCCAGAATAACCCCGGAGGCATCTGTCTGCGACGGTCTCCTCGACATAACGGCAATCAAGCCCTTCCGCTTCGGGCAATTCCCTGCCCTGGGCATACGCCTGTTCGCGGGCACCGCAAATAAAAGCCGCAAATGCGTGCATCTGAGAGGTGAATCCGTAAGCATCGAGCGTCCCTGCGAAGGAGCCATTCACTTCGACGGCGACCCTTCCGAGATGGGCACGAAGCTCGAAATCTCGATAAAAAAAGCGGCACTTAAGGTTATCGTCCCCAAGTGCCGCGAAGGTAAAATCTAAATCTCTTACATTCTCTCCGGAAGCTCGATTCCGAGCAGGGCCATGGCGCTGCGGAGCGTTGCGGCCAGGACGGATATCAACTGTAGACGATACTTGAGCAGCTTTGCTTCAGGCTCCTTGAGAATCTGAGTATCGTGATAATACTGGTTGAACTCCTTGGCTATCTCGAAGGAATAATTTGCAAGGATGGCCGGGCTCAGACCGTCGACTGCTTCCTGAATCTTAGCCGGATACAGGCTCAGAAGCTTCACCAGACGGATTTCCTTGGCAGAGGGCTCGATATCGTTCGTGATGTCATCGGCGCCGAAAACGATTCCCTGCTCCGCAGCCTTGCGAAGTATGGAACAGATTCTGGCGTGGGTGTACTGAATGAAGGGGCCGGTATTGCCGTTGAAATCGATTGATTCGGCCGGATTGAAGAGCATCGTCTTCTTGGGATCGACCTTGATGATGAAATATTTCAATGCTCCGAGGCCGATGACGTGATAGAGTTTATCCTTCTCTTCGTCCGACAGGTCTGTAAGCTTGCCGCTTTCTTCGGAGGTCTTCTTCGCCTCCTCATACATTGCCTGGATAAGGTCGTCGGCGTCGACTACGGTACCCTCGCGGGATTTCATCTTGCCGGCGGGAAGCTCGACCATACCATAGGAGAGATGGTAAATCTGCTTTGCCCAGTCGAATCCGAGCTTGCCGAGGATGAGCTTGAGTACCTGGAAGTGGTAATCCTGCTCATTACCGACCACATATACGTGTGAATCGAGATTGAAGTTGGCGAACCTCCTCTCAGCCGTGCCAAGGTCCTGGGTGATGTACACCGATGTACCGTCGCCGCGGAGCACGAGCTTGCGGTCGAGGCCGTCGGCGGTAAGGTCGCACCACACGGAGCCGTCGGTCTCGCGTTCGAAAACGCCGGTCTCTAGGCCCTTGCGGACGAGTTCCTTGCCGAGGATATATGTATTCGATTCGTAATCGACCTGGTCGAAGGTGATGCCAAGGGCGGCATAGGTTTCGTCGAAGCCCTTGTACACCCATCCGTTCATCATCTTCCAGAGCTCGCGGACCTCAGGGTCACCCTGCTCCCACTTGAGGAGCATCTCGTGGGCTTCCTTGATGGAAGGAGCCTCTTTCTTGGCCTGTTCCTCGTCCATTCCTCCGGCAACGAGTTCGGCAATTTCCGCCTTGTACATTTTGTCGAAGGCCACATAGCAGTCGCCTACGAGATGGTCGCCTTTGATTCCGGTAGATTCAGGAGTTTTGCCCTCGAAGAGCTTCTTCCAGGCAAGCATCGACTTGCAGATATGCACTCCGCGGTCATTGACGATAGTGGATTTAATGACCGTATTGCCGCCTGCAGCGAGTATCTTCGACACCGAATCACCCAGAAGGTTATTTCGGATGTGGCCAAGATGCAGGGGCTTGTTGGTGTTGGGCGAGGAGAACTCGACCATAACCCTGCGGCCGGTTGAAGGAAGCTGACCGAAGGACTTGTCAAGAGCAAGCTCCTTAAGCGTTTCGTCCCAGTAAACGGGGCTCAGCAGAAGGTTAAGGAAGCCCTTGACGCAATTGTATCCTGCGATTTCGGGCACGTTCTCCTTAAGATAGGCACCGATTGCCTCGCCTGTTGCTTCTGGTGAAGCGTGCGAGATTCGCAGAAGGGGGAAAACAACCAATGTGTAATCTCCGTCAAACTCTTTTCGGGTTACCGAAACCTGAAACTCCTGAGGGGCTATATTTGCACCATACAAGGCGGCTATTGCAGCGGCCGCCTTGTTTTGGATAAAAGATTCTGAACTCATTTCTTTCCGATAATTAACCGAGATAACCTTTGAGAAGTTTGCTCCTTGAGGGGCTCTTGAGGCGGCGGATGGCCTTCTCCTTTATCTGGCGTACCCTCTCTCGGGTGAGGCCGAATCGCTCGCCAATCTCCTCGAGTGTCATTTCCTGGCAGCCGATGCCGAAGAAAGACTTGATGATTTCCCTCTCGCGGGAAGAAAGGGTTGAGAGAGCCCTCTCAATCTCTGTGTTAAGGCTTTCGTTTACCAGCACGCGGTCTGCGCTCGGAGAATCGTCGTTAGGAAGGACATCCAGAAGACTGTTGTCTTCGCCCTCTACGAAAGGAGCGTCAACGGATACGTGACGGCCCGAAACCCTGAGTGTGTCGGAAATCTTCTCCTTAGGAACGTCGATCATCTCTGAAAGCTCCTCGCTCGAGGGCTGACGCTCGTTGATCTGCTCGAACTGGGAAAGGGCCTTGTTGATTTTATTCAGCGAGCCAACCTGGTTCAGAGGAAGACGTACGATACGGCTCTGCTCGGCGAGGGCCTGGAGAATGGACTGGCGAATCCACCAGACAGCGTAAGAGATAAACTTGAATCCACGTGTTTCGTCGAACTTCTCGGCGGCCTTGATAAGCCCCAGGTTACCCTCGTTGATGAGGTCCGGGAGGCTGAGTCCCTGGTTCTGGTACTGCTTTGCAACGGATACCACGAACCTGAGGTTGGCCTTTGTGAGTTTTTCAAGCGCGGCTTGGTCGCCTTTGCGGATACGCTGGGCAAGTTCAACTTCCTCTTCGGGGGAAACGAGTTCTTCGCGGCCGATTTCCTGAAGGTATTTGTCAAGCGACGCGCTCTCGCGGTTGGTAATGGATTTGGTAATCTTTAGCTGTCTCATACTTTATGTCTTATTCCTTGCCGAAGCCGAAATAAGCCTCCCTGCCAGCAGGTGTGGTACCCTGGATGAAGATAGACTTCTTCGCAGCCTTGGCGATTCTTACAACATCTTCGGGTTTCGAAACAGGCTGGTCGTTGACATAAAGGATGATGAATCCGTCGGTTACACCGTTTTCACGGAGCTTTCCGTTGCCGGCCGATACTACTTTCACGCCTTTGTCGGCCTTGGCAAGCTTTGCTCCGAAGAAGAGGACGGAACCGTCTTTATCGACAGATGATGTAATCTCCTCCGTCGACGTGAAAACCACATTAAAGGTCAGGGATTTTCCGTCGCGCAGAACAGTAACTGTCGTTTTGTCTCCGGGGTGATAGCCTGCAACCAGGGCTTGGACCTGGGCCATACTTTCAACCTTCACTGAACCGACTGCGGTAAGGACATCTCCGGCTTTGACTCCGGCTTTGTCGGCCGCACCTCCGTTCGAAACCTCCTTAATATATACGCCTTGCGGAGAAGAAAGTTTCAATTCCTTGGCAAATTTATCATCTATGGCCTGCATGGTCACTCCAAGAAGGGCGCGCTTTACGCTTCCGTACTCAAGGATGTCGCCGATTATCTTGCGGGTAAGATTGGAAGGGATTGCGAAAGAATATCCGGAATAGGAACCGGTCTGTGAGATTATTGCGGTGTTGATGCCCACCAGTTCGCCTTTTTCATTTACGAGGGCTCCGCCGGAGTTTCCGGGGTTGACGGCGGCATCGGTCTGAATAAATGATTCAATCTTCAGTTCACGGCTGCTGTGCTGCATCTGACGGCCCTTTGCGCTGACGATTCCTGCAGTGATGGTGGAACGGAGGTCGTAGGGGCTGCCGATGGCGAGAACCCACTGGCCGAGGCGGAGTTTGTCGGAATCTCCGAACTGGAGAGTAGGCAGACCGGTTTCCTCGATTTTCAGAAGTGCGAGGTCGGTGGGAGCGTCGGTACCGATAACGGTGGCTTCGTAGGTCTTGTTGTTATTGAGGGTGACTTCTACCTTCGTGGCACCCTGTACCACGTGGTTGTTGGTAACGATATATCCGTCCTGACGGATTATGACTCCCGAGCCGCTGCCCTGACGGATCTGTGAACCCTGGTCAGGCATCTGGTCGCCGAAAAAGAAACGGAAGAAGGGATCGGCGGCCATGTTGTTCTGAGTCTGGATTTCGACTTTTACGTAAACAACGGCATCTACTGCGCTTTCGGCGGCATATGTAAAATCAGGATATTCGGCCTGTGACAGATTGACAGTCCTTAACATAGGGGCCGAAGAGTCGGCCGAGACCGTATCATATTGATAGACTGAAGGCTGTGAAGCCCTGTTGATACTGCTTACTGCCAAAGTGGTGACGGCTGCCGTCGCAACCGCGACCAAAACTGTAACTACACTTGTCTTCATATTCACTGTTGTTTTATAGTTTACACCAAAAAATCATCCGCACTCGGCGGACGGAGAAAGGGACAAGTCAAACTTTATGCCAAAAAATGAAAAAGTACTCTTTGATTTTTTACAAGATTTTTTTACCTTTGTTTGCTATGTTCCGGATTTATCCGGCCCGACTAGAAAAATTGAAAAAATATAGATATTATGAAATTCGCAGTATCAAGCACAGAGCTTTTGAAGGCCATCCTGACAGTTCAGAAGGCCATTCCCGCCAAGACCACGGAAGCCATTCTCGAAAACTATCTTTTCGTACTGGAGGGTTCCACCCTTACAATCACGGCCTCCGACAACGAACTCACCCTCAAGACCGCCCTTGAAGTACAGGTCTCCGATGAAGAAGGAAGTATCGCAGTTCCGGCCCGTCAGCTCACTGACCTTCTGAAGGAACTCCCCGACCAGCCCCTGCAGATTGAATCCGTGGGCGACTATGCTTTCAAGTGCGCCTGGACCAACGGTTCCTCCACCCTGCCCTATTTCAATCCTGCCGACTATCCCCAGACAAAAAAGGTCGCCGGAGACGCCACGACGATTGAAATTCCCGCATCGACTCTCTCCGAGGGCATCAGCAACACCGTTTACGCTTCTTCCGACGAAGACAACCGTCCTATCATGAACAGTATCTTCTTCGATATCAAGCCCGACGCCACCACCCTCGTAGCCTCCGACCTCCAGAAGCTGATTTGCTATACTGCAACTGACGTAAAGGCCGCCGGCGAATCCTCGTTCATCCTGAACAAGCGCCACGCCAACGTACTGAAAGCCATTCTTCCCAAGGAAGACGAAGCCGTGAAGATCGCCTTCGACGACAAGGTCGCCGCCGTAAGCTTCGGCACTACCACCATGTACAGCTGCCTTGTCGTGGGTAAGTACCCCGATTACAAGACCATCATTCCCAAGAACAACTCCAATATACTGAGAATCGACCGCCTGCAGCTTCTCAACATGGTGCGCCGTATCTCGGTCTGCTCACCCAAGGCTTCCAACCATATCAAGTTCAACCTGATTCCCGGAAGCATCGAGGTTTCAGCACAGGATGTAGGATTCGAGATTGCTGCACAGGAGAAAGCCGCCTGCCAGTATGACGGCGACGAACTCGCCATCGGCTTCAAGTCCACCCATATCATCGACATCCTCGCCAACCTCGACTGCCAGGAGATTGTCCTGAAATTCGCCGACAAACGCCGTTCCGTGCTCATTCTCCCCGCCGAGGATGCCGCAGAGAATGTCAACGTATTCGGCATCGTGATGCCTGTAATGGTCAAATAGCAATGGAACTCAATCTCCAGCGGCCGCTGCTTTTCTTCGACATAGAGAGCACCGGCCTTAATATCGCATCCGATTGCATCGCCGAGCTCAGCTTCGTAAAGATTTTCCCCGGCGGCGAGCAGCGCATCAAGACATGGCGCATGAAGCCCTGGGACTATGTGAACAACTGCCAGATGCCGATTCATCCTGCCGCTTCGGCAGTTAACGGGCTCACCGACGATATGCTCAAGGACTGCCCCCGTTTCCAGGACCTCTGCGACGAACTTCTGCCCTGGATCTCGGACAGCGACCTTGCAGGCTTCAATTCATCCAAGTTCGACCTCCCGATGCTCGCCGAAGAGTTCGAGAGGGTAAGAGTATATTGCAAGAGGGATTTTGAACTCGACCTGCACAGCAAGCTAATGGTCGACGTGCAGAATATCTATCACGCGATGGAGCCCCGCAGCCTCAAGGCTGCCTATCGCTTCTACTGCGGCGGCGAAGACTTCGAGAACGCACATACCGCCGAGGCCGATACCGTAGCTACTTACGAAGTGCTCAAAGGCCAGCTCGACCACTACCCCGAGGGGCTGAAGAATGACGTGAGTTTCCTGGCCGCTTTCGGAGGCCGCTCAAAGAACATTGATTACGCCGGACGCCTGGCTGTCGGCGACAACGGAGAGGCCGTCATCACCTTCGGTAAGCATAAAGGCCGCACCGCGCGTGAGGTATGGCAGAACGAGCCTTCTTATTTCGCCTGGATTGCCCAGGGAGATTTCACCATGGATACAAAGCGTCAGTTTGAAATCCTGCGCAAAAAGTTCGAGGCCGAAAGGCGCGAGGCGAAAGCCGCTCCCGCAAAGCCTCTGGCCGGCAAGGATTTCGACGATGCCGCCGACCTTCTCATCCGTCACTTCGGAGGAAAATAAAAGGCCCCTCTGAAGGAGCCTTCGGGAGCCGCGAACGGGACTCGAACCCGCGACCTGCTCATTACGAATGAGCTGCTCTACCAACTGAGCTAAAGCGGCAAATGTGCCTGCAAATATAGTTAATTTTTGAATACAAAAGAATCTTTAAGGGAAAAATGGGGAAAGGAGAGGCGGATATAATCATCGTAGGAGGTGGCGCAGCAGGGCTTATGGCTGCGATTGGGGCGACGAAGATGGGAGCAAAGCCTCTTATCCTTGAAAAAATGCCCAGGCCCGGCCGCAAGATAATGATTACAGGCAAGGGGCGCTGCAATTTCACCAATGTCAAGGATTGGTTCGAGTTCTCGCCCGCCATCCGCTCGAATTCCCACTTTGTAAAGCCGTCATTCCAGAACCTCAAGCCCGTCGATGTCCTCGACCTTCTGGAGGAAAACGGACTCCCCTACGTAATAGAACGCGGCGGCAGGGCCTTCCCGGCCTCATACAAAGCCTCCGACGTTATAGATACGCTGGTGCGGACTGCCACGCGCGGAGGTGCAAAAATCCTTACTGACAAAGAGGTTAAATCCATCGACAAGATTGAGAAAGTATTTCACGTCTGCTGCGCTGACGGCTCCGAATACACTTCAAAAGCCGTGATAATCGCAACAGGCGGGCTCTCCTATCCTTCGACCGGCTCCACCGGCGACGGCTACCGCTTCGCCGAGGCCTTAGGACACAAGATTGTCAGTTGCTTCCCTTCACTCACAGCCCTTGTTCCACAGGGCTACAAGCAGAGCCAGACCAAGGGTCACATCGACCGACAGACTCCCCTCTCAAGATTCGGACAGTCGTTGATAGGACTAAGCCTAAAGAATGTACAGATCAGTCTGTACTCCGGGCAGGACCTCGTTCAGCAGGAGTTTGGCGACCTTGACTTTACCGACGGCGGGCTTGAGGGGCCTATCGGCTTTGCAATTAGCCGCAACGCCGTAAAGGGCCTGCTCGGTGGTGGCAAGATGAAGGTGGTGATAGACCTCAAGCCGGCCGTCGAGGCCGAAAAGCTCGCCGCCCGCATCAGGAGAGAATTCCCCATGCCTCCTTACAGCTACGGCAATATCCTGGCCAAGCTTCTGCCCAAAGCCCTATGCCATATATTCAGAAGCCTCGTGCCGGAGCCTAAGCCCGAGGTGCTGGCCGAAGCCCTCAAGAGCTGGACTCTCCCCCTCCAGGGCTACGTAGGCTACGAACGCAGCGTCGTTACAGCCGGAGGAGTGGATACCGGCGAAGTATCATCACACGCCATGGAATCGAGGCTCTGCCGCAATCTCTTCTTCTGCGGCGAAGTACTCGATATAGACGCAAACACTGGAGGCTATAACCTCCAGTGCGCATTCTCAACCGGCATGCTCTCTGGGATGAGCGCAGCCGCAAGTGTAGTCAGGGATTAGAAAGCGATGTTGATACCGACTGCAAGCACGGTGTTGGTGCGGTCGAAGACATCGGTTCCCTCAATCTTAAGAGCCTCTACTCCACCGGGAATCATCTGGATAAGGGCACCACCTGCCACCTGGCTAAGCAGAGCATAAGTCCTTACGCCGATATTGTTGTAGTCAGACATAGTCTTCTTGGTAGAATCGTAGTATGTCTTGAATACAGCGGCATCGAGGCTGATTTTCTCGTTTACTTTATAGCGGACGCCAAGGCCGATGGAATAAGAGCTCACATTGAAGCTGGAATCGGAAATGAAGGCATAGTCATTACCCCATCTGAACTGGGTTCTCTGACCGCCGGCGCTTACGGTGAAGCGGTCGTCGATATCATATTCCACACCGGCGAGGAACTCAAGAGTATTGCCTCCGATAAGGTCGCCGCGGTCGTTCTTACCTGTCATGGTATTATAATACTTGGCGTTCTTGTCGAAATAAACATTGAAGCCAAGATTTGCCCTGAGGCTGGGTTTGATGGCCCATGCGGCACCGAGGGAGAGGATGGCGGGGATATCATTGGCGATATCGTCCTTGCCGTCGGCGTACTGGGTAAGCGAAGGGTCAGTGAGGACCTTGGTCTTGTTCTTCAGGCGGATGGAAGTCTTGAACTCGTAGCGGGCAGCAAAGTTGAAATCTCCGACTTTATAGTTGATGCCGATAATAGGAGTCCAGCCGAGGTCGGTCTGCTTGCAGTCAACCTTGCGGTCGGCGAACAAGGCGCCAGCCTGCTCAATATAGGGAGCAAGAGTAGGGAAATTTTCCAGGCCGGAGAGCTGGATATTGCCGATGAAAGCCTTGGTCGAATAATGTACATAGTTGGCACGGAGACCTGCAGATACGGCAAGATGGTCGTTGAACCTGTAACCGAGGTTGAGCTGGCCGGAGAAGATGTACTGCTTGGCACTAACGTCCATATCCATATTATAGGTAACAACCTTTTTGCCCTCCTTAATCTTGTTCAGGATGGTAGGGACCATGGCGATGAGGCCTTCGAATGAGCTGAGGCCGTCGTCGAAGTCAGCCTTTCCGCCGCCACCGATTACACCGAAGTGGGCAGAGGCGAAGAATTTGTCGTCGAAGCGCCAGGCTGCATCGAGAGTCGGGAATACGGGGACGAAAGTCTTGCCGGTGTATTTCTTCTTGGAAGAAGGGTTACCATATTCAAGGGGAAGATAGTTGGAATCAATCGTCCTGGTCTGGGTGCAGTTCTGGATGCCGAATGAAAGATGGAATTTCTTATCAAGGAATCCGACGCCTGCAGGGTTGAAATAAGCAGATTCAGTTGAAATGACAGCGTTCTGTGCCGGTTGGCGAAGGAAGGAAACGCTCTGGTTGGTGTTGGTGATGAATCCGCCCGCAAATGAAGGAACGGAAATCACGAGTGCTGCAAAAGCAGCGAAAATCTTTTTCATAACCTGTTGTTTAAGTTTAGCGCTGCAAAAGTAAGGTAAATTTTTAATAATTTCGCCCAAAAAACTATTCAAAATTTCCTTATTATTCGGATTTTTTACATATTTTTGCGTGTTAAAGGTTTTAATCGATGGACAAAATCATCATTCCTTCAAATATAGAAGATGCCATAAGCCTGTATAACAATGCCGCCCCTGAAGAAGGCGGACTCGTACTTATAAGCATCTGCGACACTGGAGGATACTCCATCTATATCAACAACCGTCGCTTCCACGTAGGTACTCAGGACATCCTTATTGTCCCTCACGGTGAGTCAATAGGGAAAATCTGCCTCGACTCCAAGGATACGGACATAAACTTCGTCTGCATATCATCTTCTATCTTCCTTAATAATATAAGGAGCGGGCGAAACGCCTGGGGCATACTGATGTACACGAAAAACAATCCGGTATTCCCTTTGAGCAAAAGCGACCGTGCACTGACATCCAGCTATCTTCAGGTAGTTAAAGGAAAACTTGCCACTCCAAGGGGCTTCTACTACGACGAAATCCTGAAATCCCTGCTCCAGTGCGTCATCTTCGAGCTCTGCGTTATCATCAGCCGAGACCTTACTACCAGCGAAGACAATCCGTTCGAGAAGCGCAAAGACCTTATATTCAAGAAGTTCATCGAGCTTCTTTCCGAGAGTGACGGCTGCCGCCGCTCTGTACGCTCCTACGCCGACGAACTCTGCATCTCGTCGAAATATCTCTCGGCCGTAACCATTGATATCTGCGGCAAGAACGCGCACGAACTAATCCTCAACAACGTAGTGTCAAGGATAAAATCCGAGCTTGATTTCTCGGACAAAAGTATCAAGGAGCTGTCGTCCCAGTTCGGATTCCCGAATCTGTCGGCCTTCGGCAACTTCGTTAAGACAAGGCTCGGCGTCAGCCCGAGAGAATATAGAAACGGCAAAAAATCCCGCATACAATGATAATCGCAACCATCATATTCCACGCAGTCGTAGTACTGCCGGACATTATCCTGTTCAGAAAGTACATCAAAGCCCGCAAAAGCCTGCTGTGGAACTTGTTGTGGTGGCTGCCGACGAGCCTGCTGGTGCTCGCCGTAGTCGGAGGCATAGCCGGCTTCTGGCACAGTTTCTTCATGCGGGCCATATATGCTCTGGTGTTTCTGGCTGTTATTCCAAAACTGCTGTTTACCCTTTTCTTCAAACTCACCGGAGTAAAGGTGGCGGCAGGGATAGCTGCATTGTCAGTGCTGGGAGCCCTTTACGGCTTTGTTTTCGGTTTCAACCGCCTGGCGGTCCGCGAGGAGGTCTTTGAGAGCGTCGGCGTTCCTGCATCCTTTGACGGGTACCGCATAGTGCAGCTCTCAGACCTGCACCTCGGAACCTATCCGGCATCCGGGAAGATGCTGAAGAAAGTCGCCTCCAAAGTTGCTGAATTGAAGCCCGACCTGATTGTTTTTACAGGCGACCTCGTGAATGTTTCTCCAGAAGAGATTGAACCGTTCGCTGAAACTCTGTCTTCTCTGTCAGCTCCGGACGGAGTATTATCAGTGCTGGGGAACCACGATTACGGCTTCCGCCGCGAAGAGACTGCCGCCCAGGCCCTTGAAATGACTGCAGCCGAGCGGGCGCTCGGCTGGGAGGTGCTCAATAACGGCAATGCTGTAATCAGGCGCGGAGCAGACTCACTCTTCGTGGCCGGAGTGGAGAATACCAGCAAAGGTTTCTTCATCTCGCGCGGCGACCTCCCGGCAGCCCTTTCCGGCATCCCCGGCGGAGCTTTCATAATCCTGCTCACGCACGATCCTAAGCATTGGGAGCAGGAAGTACTCTCCGCCGAGCCCCGCGTGGCCCTTACCCTCTCGGGCCACACCCACGCCATGCAGTTCAAGCTCGGCCGCATCAGCCCCGCCGCGCTGATGTTCCACCAGTGGAGCGGCAAATACCTGTCCGAAGACGGAGAACAGATGCTCAACGTCTCCGAAGGCATCGGAGGCATAGTCCCCATCCGCCTCGGCTCCTGGCCCGAACTCTGCGTGATTACCCTTGTGAAGAAGTAGATTTATAAATGCCTCAAGGCTAAGATTTCACGTCTGCATTGATGGCTTTGGCAACTTTTTCAGCCACGACGGTTCCGATGATAACCTTGCCATCTTCATCAAGTAAGTAGAGGGACGGTATCCACTTGACATGATAATCAGCGCCGATGACGGATTCTTTCTTCCCAGCCGGGTCAAACAGTTGAACGCCGCCCAGATTGTTATCTGTCACATATGTCTTGAAGGCATCGAAGGTTCGGTCGAAAGATACCGAGACAAACGCCACCTTTGATGTATCAGCCGAAGCCTGCATTGCCTTAAGCAGTGGCACTTCTGCGCGACAGTCAGGGCACCAGGAAGCCCAGAAAATCAAAACCACCTTGCGGCCTCTGAGATCTGAGATGCTGAAACTCTTTCCCTCGATGTCGTTGAGTTGAAACTCAGGGGCTACCGCTCCGGGAGAAAGCATCCCGACCGCATATTTCAAATCCGGATCTTCCTCTACGACGTTTTGCGCCCGGAGAGAGATACCCGCCCACACAGTGAGGGCTGCCATAAATAAGAATCTTTTCTCGATTTTTTAACACAATATAAGAAATCCAATTGATTCAAACAAAAAAACCGGTCGAATGACCGGCTTTCTGGTGCTCCCTCAGGGGCTCGAACCCTGGACCCCAACATTAAGAGTGTCGTGCTCTACCAACTGAGCTAAGGAAGCGTATTTCTCGTGACCCGTTCGGGGCTCGAACCCGAGACCCCCACATTAAAAGTGTGATGCTCTACCAACTGAGCTAACGAGTCTTCCCATCTCCCCGTTCAAAACGGGATTGCAAAGGTATATTCTCTTGCGGAAACTTCCAAATCTTTTTTGATTTTTTTTGCTTCCGCTATCAAATCTGCAACTACGCAGAGAATTTCTTGATGTCCTGCTCGTCGGACAGGCGGCAGACGAGGAGATTCCCGCTCTGGAGGGAAACGATGTAATCGTCGAGCCCCTGCACTACTACCCTGCCCTCCTGCGGCACGTGGACCATGCAGCCGTGGCAGTCGAAAAGACGTACATCGCCGCCGACTACGCTGTTGCCGCCTTCATCAGCGGAGATATGCTCACGAACTGCTCCCCAGGTGCCAAGATCGCTCCATACGGGATTGCAGGCAATGACGTATATGTCCGGTGATTTCTCCATCACGGCATAATCGATGGATATCTTTTCGCACTTGCAGAAATGCTCCTTAAGAGCGGCATCCTCGCCGGCAGTGAAAAGATGAGGTTCAATCTCGTCCATCACCCCGCAAATCTGAGGCGCGTACTTTCTGAGCTGGGCGTTAATGGTAGCTACATTCCAGACAAAAATCCCTGCGTTCCAGAAATAATTACCTGCCGCGAGATACAGCTCTGCTGTAGCCAGATTGGGTTTTTCCTTAAATTCGGATACCTTGACGACCTTTTCCTCGGCCACCTCGGCGGCGCAGATATACCCGTAGCCGGTTTCGGGGCGGGTTGGTTTTATACCGATGGTAACTATCTTCTGACTTCCGTGAACTGCCTCGACAGCCTGGCCTATCATCGAAACGAACTTTTCGGTATCTACGACAAGTGCATCTGAGGGAGTCACGACGACATCTGCGGCAGGCGCCACGCGGGCAATCTTGCGGCAGGCGTAGGCTATACAGGGAGCGGTGTTGCGGCCTTCGGGCTCACAAAGGATATGATCATCCGGAATTCCGGGCAGCTGAGCCCTGACGATATCGGCATAGGCGGCAGATGTCACCACCCAGAAATTCTCAATTGGAGCCACTGGAAGAAAACGGTCGACCGTCATCTGTATCATGGTGCGCCCGACGCCCAGAACGTCGATAAACTGCTTGGGCATGGCCGGGGTGCTGATTGGCCACAAACGACTGCCGATGCCACCGGCCATTATAACTACGTGGGTTGCCATCAGATAAAGCTATTTTATAAGGTTCAGGAATTCGCTTCTGGTGCGGAGCGAAGTAAGGAAGGCACCGGAGAATGCCGATGTCGTAGTGGTTGCGTTGGATTTCTCCACTCCCCTGATTGACATACAGGTATGCAGGGCCTCGATGACAACGGCTACGCCGAGAGGCTTGAGGGCCTCCTGCAGGGCGTCACGGATCTGAACGGTAAGCCTCTCCTGTACTTGAAGGCGTCGGGCATAGGTTTCGACCACCCTGGCCACCTTGCTCAGGCCGGTAATCTTGCCGTTGGGGATATATGCAACGTGAGCCTTGCCGATGAAAGGCAGCATATGATGCTCGCAGAGTGAATACAACTCTATATCCTTTACAAGGACCATCTGCTGATACTTCTCGTCAAAGAGGGCGGATTTGACGATGACGGTTCCATCCTCATGATAGCCCCGGGTAAGATACTGTAGCGACTTGGCCACCCGCTCGGGTGTCTTCAGCAGCCCCTCTCGGGATGTATCCTCACCGAGAAGTTCCAAAATCTCCTTGACCCTGGCGGCAATTTCGCCGGTCACCTTCTCGTCATAATCGTCAATTCTCCTATAGGCCATACAATTACCTCTATTGCGTTTTTTCAAAATTGCTGATGCAAAAATAGATATTTTTTATTTATTGTGTCGATTTTTTGTCTATATTTGTCGCCCCAAATAGAAAAAGGTATTGAAATACAACGAATTAATTAACAATAACCGATAGCGATATGTATTGGACACTTGAACTAGCCAGCAGCCTGGACGATGCTCCGTGGCCGGCAACCAAAGAAGAACTGATTGACTACGCCAACCGTTCCGGCGCCCCCGAAGAAGTTATCGAGAACCTCCAGGAACTTGAGGAAGAAAACGAGGTGTACGAAAGCATCGAGGACATCTGGCCCGACTACCCCACCAAAGAAGACTTCTTCTTTAACGAGGAGGAGTATTAATTTGGCGAACAAATAGTTACAAATAATCCCGCAGCTATACCGCGGGATTATTCATTTATAATATGTCTCAGAGCGCATCTTAGTTGCGTTGCAGCTGAAGCTTAAACATACCAATGAAGAGACCTTGACTGTTCATGGGGATGAAGGGAGTCGAATGATACATATCGTTGGATGAGTCATATTCAAGCATGATTACTCCGGAATCGGAAAGATCTGCAGTAACTGGATCATAGGGATAGGCGTAAAATTCGCCGTACGTACTGTAGTCGAAAATAGCCTGTCCCGCCGGAATGGAAATGTCTCCGGAATCCAGGACGGTGGCATACACCGTGTATTGCTCATTCCAGAAGTTGGAAATAAGCACATTGTTGCCGCCGGATGCGGGTGACAGCTCTATTACCATCTCGTACTCATCGCTATATACCCAGTTTTCGCCGGAAGCATCCAATTGTAACTCAATGACGGAGTATGTTCCCAGCGCCTTTGACAGTGGATCGTCTCCACCACCACCGCCACCACCGCCACCCTGGCCGTCCTGGACAGGGCGCAAATAGTAATGCTGGCTCATATTGTACGGATAGGACACGACGGGAAGGTCAGTGGTAGTCATATTCTGGCCTCGTACATAGTAATAACCTATCTGATACTTTTCCCAAATGCCTAAAACATATTCATTTCTGGTGGTACCGGACAAGTAAGCGTTGCTGATCAGTGAATGTCCGGAACTATACGAATCCGCCAGCGACTCTCCAGGGATAAAGATCTGATTTCCGTTAGGGCCGGTGATGAGTACACCATTGTCAATGGCTTCAAAGGAGCACTTCTGGTTCAGTTCCTGCACTTCTTCCTTGGAAGGCAGTCGCTGTCCGCTTCCGAACTGCTCAGCCAAATCTGATGAGGTATATCCGGCCTTCTGGTCAATACCCATCTCCCATGGCGATGAAGCTCTGCAATTGGTGGCTCCCCAGAGGCAGCTGAGGCCAAGATCCACGAATCCGCTTGTCTGGGCGAAGGACCGCAGGGAGACCTCGCGGGGCTCTCCGGCAAACGACTTCCCGGAAATAATCAGGAAAGGAGTATAGTAGAGTTTGTTGCCGGGTTCCGAGAACAGCGTGGCTTCCGTCTCATCGCCTACAAAGAAATGCAAGTTGCCATTGACAAAATACCCCTGACCGATATCCAGAACAATTGCGTCTCCTGGAGTATTCTCACGACTGGCATTATCGAGCTTGGAGGCAAACTGCCCGGTAACTGCGTCCCTGCTGGAAGACCACACAAATCCCCTCCGTACCGTTTCCTTGGCACTGAGGGAACTCATATCCACCTTGCCGGAGATATCGGCCTGGAAGAAAGTGATATTCTTGGCTTCGCCTGCCGAAATGCTTCCGTTATATTTGAGTTCCTTAGTGGTAAAAGAGCCTATCTTGGAAGCCAGACCAATTTGATCAAAATACGGCTCCCAATCAACATAGTCGCCCCATTCGAGAAAACTTTGATAGTAATAAGTCTTCCCGGCCTTTAGATCCGGAATCGTAACGGTAAACTCCCTGCCGTTCCGAACCCCGACTTCCCGGCGATTCAACGAATTCTTGTTCTCTCCGTACCATACTCCCACCCTAAACACAAGACCATTGGCAGCAGCAGCGGCTGATAGCTCATCGGTAATATTTACGTATCCTTTAACGTCGGCATAGGTCATTCCAGTACCCAGGACCGCACCGGTGACTGCTCTATCGTTCGTATTATTGGCCCCCGAGTTGCCACCTATTCCGTCAGAAGAGGAGTCTTTTGAGCAGGCGGAGAATAATGCCAAAAGGGCTGCGATAAGGAAAAAAGCAGTTCGTTTCATAAGGCAGAAAGGTCTAACTGCCACAAATATAAATATTTATCTCAATTATGCAAAATCCTACCCAGTTAACATTTTGATTCTATCAATTAACAATTAGCAGTTGAACGCATCATAATCTCCCCAGAAACAAACTGGAAGAAATTATTGGAAGCACTCGGCTATGAATAAATGCCAGAAGATAAAGTTTTAGAGGCAATTATTCATTTTTTAGAAACTGTTTTGTAAGTTTGTGGGAAATCACCACAACCTCCAAACAGTTATGTCTCAGCCACAAAATGAAAAGAAGCTCAGGATGATGCATGTCGTCAACCTGATGTCAATCGCTTACGCCGACGGCGAAATCTCCGAAGAAGAAAAGGACATAGTCGTGAACATCGCCCAGAAACTTGAACTCACCGAAGAGGAGTTCAATTTATGCTTCGTGCACTGGAAAAGCACCGAAGAGGAAGAAATACCCATCGCGGTACCCGAATCCGACGACGAACAGGTGGAATTCCTGAAGCATTTCACTCTGGTAATGATGGCCGATGGCACAATCGAAGACAGCGAGAAGGAACATCTGGCCAAAATCGCTGATATATTCGGCTACGACCCGGAGAAGGTGATTCCCATGCTGATTAACGACGTGTATCAGGAATATTTTGCTGATGATGACGATGAAAGCGGTGATGAGGAAGAGGAGGAAGATGATCTTTTCGAGGATACCGACGATGAGTCTCAGCTCGAGATGGGCAAAATCTATCTGGAGGAGAAGAATGTGGAGCAAGCCTTCGACGAACTGTTTCTCCCTGCCCTGCGGAATGGCGACGCCTGCTCATATTTCATGATTATCCCTAATACCGACACCCGACTATTCCGGCTTAGTCAGGAGCAGATTGATTTGGTGAAAGTGGCTGCGGGAAAGGGCTATCCCCTCGCCTATTATGTGCTCGGGCGTTATCATCAGGTAGTCAAACCCGAAAAGGGCTTCATAGCCAAGGCCAAACAGTGCCTCGAAAAGGCTCTTGACGGAGGCATAGCAGATGCCAGATGGGCTCTGAGCAGGCTCTACCTGTACGGATACCTGGGACAGGTTGACATGGACACATACAGGAAAGCTCTGGATAATGCCTTTGACGACGGCAGCATGCAGGCCTTCAAGCAGAAGCTTTCCGATATGATTCACGGCGAAGGTGGAGAAAGCTGCGACCCGAAATCAGCCATCAAGATTATCGAGAACTTCCTCAGCAAAGACGAAGAATACGCCGCCATCTACCCCGACATGTGCTTCCTACTTGGCGAGGCACACCAGGGCACAGGCAACAAGAACAAGGCCGATCAGTGCTATGAGCAGGCCATAGACCACGGCTACTTCGAGGCCGAAGCAAAACGCTTCGAGAACCGAGTGGAAGGCCCAGACAAAGACTTCTACAGAGAAACGATGTCGATGCTCCTTGACTTCGGCTGCGACTATAAGGATCCGGGCTGCTTCCTCGCCAGGGCTCTGGAGTACGCATACAACAGCGACAAGGAGGAAGACAAGAAGAAAAAAGCCGAGTGGCACAAGAAGATTAAGGATGACCTTACCTCGGCCTTTGAGCTCGGTAACGGCGACGCCGCTTATTATATTGGCCTCTACTGCTACAAGGGTTCATATGGTTTCGGCAAAGACTCTAAAGAGGCCTGGGACTGGTTCATCAAAGGACAGGACCTCGACAGCGGACTCGCCTTCGAGGGCACGGCTATGATGATTACCGACGGAGTCCATCCTTCAAATACCCCAGACGATTATCTCGAATACTGCAAGCGCGAAGCCCAGCTTCATGGGGTCGGCAAGCCCGCGAAGAGCAAGGAAGTTCCTGCCGTAGTTATAGTAAATCCGGAAGGCAAAGCTACCATTTACAAACTGGAGAAGGAGGAATGGTACAAGCTCAGCACCCTGATTGGAGCAAAGCGTCTTGCTCCCCTACGTCTCGACGCCCTTGACAAAATCGGCAAGGAAGCCGGTCTTGGCGAACATCTCGTGGCCTGGATAGATATTGACGCCCCTCGCAAGGGCCTGGCGACAAATAAGACAGCATCATCATTCTACCCCGGAATAGTCGCGGGAGATGTGGTTCTTTCGCTGGCCGACGGCCTGTATGATCCTATGCCCTTCTATGGCATTGACGAGGCCAAGGTCGCAGCAGAAGCCCTGAAGGCCAAGGTTACGGCAGTTGTCACAGACCTTAGCGAAGTCAGCAGCACAAAGAACGATTCCTTCGACTACAGCAATGTCAACCCTTACGTCGACCATGGTTATGTAGCCAGGATAGAGCCCGACGGCAAGGCCTATATAGTAGAAAACAGCCTCGCGGTATTCTCCCTCATTGAAGAAGAAATCTATGACCCGGCCCGACTTCCTAAACTGCACGAGATTGGCAAGAAGTTAGGGCTTAAAGGCCGCCTCACTCTTTGGACCGACAATTCTGCCCTGCGCAAGCAGCTGGCCATTTACAATAAGTTCACGAAGAACACCATTGCCTCGAAATTTTATCCCGGCCCCGTCGCTGACAACGCATTCATCGCAATGGAGGACGAAGACTGCCGCATCATGCTCTTCGACGACGCCGAACAGTTGAAGGCAGTCTGCCTTGCCCTCGGCGTCAAGCCCGAGGATATTCAGACCCAGGATTAATCCTTGATAAACTGGATGGCCATCATGGTGAGGTCGTCGCTTTGGTCGGCCTCGCCAACGTACTCGTGTACTGCTTCGGTCATGCGGGCGATAATCTTGCGCGGCTCCTGCTCGCGGGCGTCAAGGGCTTCTGTAGCCACCTCAATCACACGATTCATGTTGAACAACTCGTGATTGATGTTCTCAGCCTCGGTAAGTCCGTCAGTGAAGAGGAATATTGTAGTTCCCGAATAGATTTCAGCCTCCTGCAGGGAGTATTTCCAGTCGGGCATAAAGCCTACGGGGATATTTGAGTCGCAGGGAAGGATTCCCACGCCGGCGCCCACCAGAAGCGGAGCGTCGTGGCCTGCGTTACAGTAGTGCATATTGCCAGTAGCAAGGTCCAGCACGCCGATGAACAGGGTGACGAACATATTTGTCTCGTTCATATCGGCCATGGTCTTGTTAAGGCTGTCCATAATGCGGTTGGGCATTTCTTCATGGGCCGAGACCGTACGGAACACGGAACGGGTAACCGCCATGAACAGGGATGCGGGAACTCCCTTGCCGGAAACGTCGCCGATGCAGAAGAAGAGTTTGCCGTCGCGGATGTGGAAGTCGAAGAGGTCGCCGCCTACATCCTTGGCCGGAGTCAGCGTTGCATATATCCTATCAGGGAAGTTCTTGGGCAGCATGCCCATCTGAATCTGACTTGCGATGTGAAGGTCGCGCTCGATGGATGCCTTCTGCGCAGTTGTATTCTTGAGTTCGTCGATGTATTTCACCAGCGACTGCTGCATATTGCCGAACGATTGGCTCAACTGGCCGATCTCGTCGATACGGTCAAGCTCGGGCAGCTCGGTATCCAGCTTGCCCGAAGCAATGGTCTCGGCCTCAGCGGCCAGACGGCGCAGAGGCTTCAGCTCCCTGGTAATAATGCGTATGAACAGGAACAGCATCAGCAGTAATCCCACGAAGACCATCATCAAGACAGCCCGGCGCAGGTGGTCGAAGCCGCTGAAGACATCTCTTTCCGGACAGATAATGGCCATGCTGCAGCCAGTCTTTCCGAGCGGCTTGTAAAAGACATAGCAATCCTCCCCATTGACCTTGGTATGCATCATCCCCTCCTCTCCGCGCTGCATGGCGTGACCCAGATCAGACACCGGCAGATTCATATCTTCCAGAGTATGGGTAAAAATGGTCTCGCGGGAAATTTTAGACGGGTCGGGATGCACGAAATAAGTACCTCCGCGCCCGATCATGATACTGAACGAATGCGGATACGGCTTCAATGCGGATATAGTCTCCGAAAGCCAGCTCAGGGACAGACTTGTGTTGATTACTCCTATGAAATGTCCGTCGGAGTCCTTGATAGGCTTGCAGTAGCTCGACACCATCTCGCTGGTATTGGTGGAAACATCCAGGTCCATATAAGGCTCTGTCCAGCAGGGTTGATCCAGGAGCTTTGCCATCAGGTACCAGTCCATATAGAAGTACTGGTAGTTGTCGCTGCCACCCTGTATTGTGCGGATTTCGCCTCCTATATTCCTCGAATAAGCGGAACAATATCGGCCCCGCTCCTTGAAATAATAAGGCTCGAAGGCAATGGAGCAATTGTAGAAGTCGGGGTTGTTCAGAAGCATGCCCCGGCTGTAAACGAACATGGAGTCAGAGTTCTCAGGATGCCTCTGTACCAGCCATTCGGTCATGGCTGTTGCGACTTCTACCCTGTTCAGGATGCCTTCAACCTGAAGTGAAGTCTTGTCAAGAATCTGCGTTGCACGATTGATGGCCTCCTCGCGGACAGCGCCACGGGCCCTCAGAAAGAAAA
Source organism: Bacteroidales bacterium (assembly GCA_017443025.1). Classification (GTDB taxonomy): domain Bacteria; phylum Bacteroidota; class Bacteroidia; order Bacteroidales; family UBA932; genus Cryptobacteroides. The sequence continues at coordinate 26,959 of JAFSPG010000001.1, forward strand.
AACTCAGGGCTGCGACAAAGATTAGGGCGGCAAATACCACCACCACGAGGCTCACGCGAATGGAAAGCTTGCGCCGTATATAATCAATTATTCTTCTCATGGTACAAGTTCTTCATAGGTAATTTCGTGGTCAAGCATCGCGTTTTCGGTCATAAGGCGGCTGGCAAGCTGCACCATGTCAGGGCGAAGACGGAACGCCCTCTCCCCTGATTCACGGTCTACCTGCAGGCGGAGTATTTCCATGAGCATCAGCCGCTGCATCACACGGTTGGTGGCAATATTGTCGCGGCCAACATACTCCATCACTATATCCAGAGTTTCCTCAGGATGCTCGGCTGCCCACTCCCACCCACGGCGGCTGGCCTCGGCAAAGCAGCGGGCCTGCTCCTGGTGTTTTAGGTAATACTTTCTGGTCATGTAAACGCCGTCTTCCTGAACATTGTAGCCATGGTCGCAGAAACGGTAAACGCAGTCTGCACCTATCTCCAGACCGGCCTGAAGCAACTGATTATACTCGTTGTAGCTCATTGCCAGCATGGCATCCAGGGCGCCGGAGAGGAAGAGATTGATATTCTGTGCAAAGCGAATCCACTCGTATTCGAGGTTATCCTTGATACTCATGCAGATTGCCAGCTGGCCGAAGCCTACGCTCCAGATGCCGACCTTGGCACCTTTATGTTTCAGAGGATCCCTGCCCCGTGCCGACACTATCATCATTCCATTGTTCATGGAGGTCTGGAGGATATTTACAATAGGCAATCCTCCGTCCACCATTTCGATAGCCTGGCAAAGCTGGAGAGTAATGGCCTGACTTACATTGTTCTTGAGCATGGCCATTGCCGGCTGAGTGGGAGAAGGGTGTTTAATCTTTACATTTACGCCGGCCTCACGGTAGAAGCCTTTGACCTCGGCCACATAATAGCCTGCAAACTGGGCCTGCGCCATCCACTGCGGAGTAAACACAAGAGTATCCTGCTGCTGTGCCGCCGCGGGCTGTATGCCAAGTACAACAAGGAAGGCGGCCAGTATTCCAATTTTTTTCATTTGCAATTTGCAGAGTTGTTTTCTATCCAGAATGCAAAAATAAAAAAATTATGCTGATAATTAAATATTAAAAAAGGGCTGACCAGAAGTCAGCCCCTCATCTTACATATTGACTTCGCAGCTTAGTCGAAGGTCTTCAGACGAAGCCGCAGCCCAGAAACGATATGGACCATGAGCAAGCACCCATCGACCGTCAGCCCACTGCTCAAGAGGATTCACAGTATCGGCAAGAGGCACACGAAGCGTCTCGGTGCAGCCAGGTTCAAGCGAAGAAGTCTTGGCGAAAGCGCAAAGCTCACGAGCCGGACGGCCCGATTCAATAGCAGGTTTCGCGACGTAGAACTGGACTGTCTCGCGTCCGGCACACGAACCGGTATTCTTGACGGTTACCTGAAGAACGTCACCGTCAACAAGGAAATCACTGTATTCAAATGATGTATAGCTCAGGCCATAACCAAATGGATACAGAGGTTTTACTCCGGAGGTGGAGAAATAACGGTATCCTACCATCAATTCTTCCTCATAACGGACAGTGTTTATCTCTCCGGCAGAGAGACCGAAGTTACGGGCCGAAGGCACATCTTCGTAACGGCCGGCAAGGGTTACTGGAAGTTTTCCGGAAGGATTAACGGCACCGGTAAGAATATCGGTAATGGCATATCCTGCTTCCTGACCGGGCAGCCATGCAAGGAGGATGGCGTCTGCAAAAGCTTCGACACCGCTCAAATCGACCGGAGCACCAATATTGAAAACTACGACTACAGGTTTGCCCTGTCCGTGGAATGTTTTGTAAACATCTTTCAGGAGAAGCTTCTCCTGAGCGGACAGCAGATAATCTCCTTCAGTTGCACTTCGGTCGCCACCCTCTCCGCTCATACGGCCAAGAGTGATGACGGCAATATCGGATTTAGACGAAGCCGCAATCTGCGAAGTCGAAACCTTATACTCCGATGCAGTCGGGACTACCCAGAAGTATTCTTCAGGCATCTGAGACTTTTCGAAGGCAATATGTTTGCGGTATGAATCTGCAAGCGCTTTGTCCAGCTTGAACCCGGCAGCCTCGAGGCCTTTGTCAAGGGTAATCTTATAGGCACGGTTGACATAGCCGGAACCGGAACCTCCGGGCTGGGTATCGTAAGCGTAATTACCGAACAGAGCCACGCTCTTTGACTCGCGAAGAGGAAGAACTCCGTTATTGTGAAGAAGAACCATTCCCTCGGTAGCAGCCTCGCGTGATATCACGGCGTGGGCAGAGAGGTCGGGGTCATTCTTATATGCATAGCCCCTTACACGCGGAGCTTTCTCCAGAACGCGGAGTATTCTGGCTACGTTGCGGTCGAGTACCTCAACCGGAAGCTTACCGGATGCGACAGCCTCGCTCAATTCATCAATCTGGTTAGGTGTACCGGGCATCAGGAGGTCGTTTCCGGCCTCCATCTGGAGGACGGGGTCGTCAGCGCCAAACCAGTCGGTCATGACAAAGCCTTCATATCCCCACTCGTCGCGAAGGACATCGCTAAGGAGCCAATTGTTCTCAGATGCATAAGTTCCGTTGATTTTATTATAGGAGCTCATGACCGTCCAGGGCTGGGCCTTTTTCACGACGATTTCAAAACCGCGCAGATACAGTTCGCGCAGAGCCCTGTCGGAGATGATTTCATTAATGCCGTTGCGGTACAGTTCCTGGTTGTTGGCGGCAAAATGCTTGACTGATGTTCCAACGCCCTGCGACTGAACACCGTTTACATATGCGGCTGCAGTCAATCCGCTGAGAAGAGGGTCCTCGCTGTAATACTCGAAGTTCCTTCCGGTAAGAGGATTACGCTGGAGGTTCATTCCCGGAGCTAGGAGGATATCTACTCCATAGCGCAGCACTTCGTCACCGATGGCAGCGCCGACTCTTTCTACGAGAGCGGGATCCCATGAAGCTGAGAGAAGCGAAGCGCTTGGAAAGGCCGTACAGAAATACGTTGCCTGCTCGCCTTCACGGCGAGGGTCTATGCGCAGGCCGGCAGGGCCGTCGGCATAGACGATGGCGGGAATGCCAAGGCGGGCAACTGGATAGCCGTCACCTGCGGCACCGGGCACCTGGTTATAAGTACGTGCGGTATTTTCGCCGGCTCCAGGATAATCGGCCCGGTTTTGGACTCCGGGAGCAACGGGAGGAGGAGTAGCGACATCGGTGAATGTTCCGACGACGGTACGTACTTTCTCGTCGAGGGTCATCTCACCGACCACTTTTTCTACAGGGCTTTTGCCCAATTGTGTAGAGCATGATACAGCCATAAGCAGTATTGCAATACTTGATATAGGGGTTTTCATTTTACTCTGTGTTTTTCGCTTCAAGAATACCCTGCATAACCCAGGGGGCCTGCAGTTTCATTCCCTTGAAGCGGTTGAATATTCCAAATTTATCGGCGCCCTGTCCAAAGCTGTTATTGTCCCATACAAAAGAGGCAAATCCACGCTTGAGGGCCTCAGATACGTAAGTCTTGCAGTAAAGGGTGGTATTCTCCCTCACAGCCGCCAATACGGAACGGCTGCCATGGTCGGTAACGCCCCACTCGCCTATCACGACGCCCAGGCCCTTGGAACCCCATTCGGCATCGGCTCGGTCGAACATGGATGTCATACGCTCAGTATCATTCCACGTATCGGCCTTTCCTTCGCCGCAATAATCCCAGGGGTCATAGAAATGGAATTCTACGCTCATATGGCGATTGCCGTTCTCGGGTAAGTCCGTGGGAACTATCAGGCCTCCGTCAAGACCGAATGCCGGATTGCATACATAAGTCTGCACAATAAGGTTGCGCTTGGCATTGTTTCCACCGGTAGAGCGGACGATATCGATAAAAGTCTGGTTATACGTATTCTGCACGGCAAGATTCTCTTCCGTAGGTGCGCCCCAATTGTCGCGGACATGCACCTCGTTGGTGCCGGCAAAGGCCAGGCGGGAATCGTATGAAGCGAATTCGGAGGCAATATTGAGCCACAAAAGGGCAAGTTTACGGCAGTTTTCCTCTTTGCATGCGTAAGTAGGCCGGCCTTCGAGCCATTTCTCATGATGGGTATTGAGAATCACTTTCAGGTTCTCCTTCAAGCACCAGTCAACGACTTCCTTTACCCGGGCAATCCAAGCCCTGTCGATAAGCATGGCCTGCTCGTTCACTATGTGGCACTGCCAGCGTACAGGGATGCGTACGGCGTTGAAACCTGCATCCTTTACGGCCTTGATGGTTTTGACGGTAACCACAGGGTTTCCCCAGGCGGTTTCGGCGTTAATGGAACCGTCAGGGCAGCCTATCATCATGGATTCACCGTCCTGGCCGGGGGCCGAGCACTCGAGCTGGTTTCCGAGGTTCCAGCCCACGACCATGTTGCACCACTGTCTGGCGTCAGGCCATTCCTGAGCAGGCACGGGCTCCGCTGTGCAGGCCATGAGGCCTGCCAGCAGCATTCCCGTAAATATCTTCTTCATACTACTCAACGGTAACCTTGGTGATTGTATAGCCATCGCCTACGAAGAGGGCTCCGTTCTGAGCAGCCAACAGGTCAAGAGAGGTCTGAGTAAGGGTATACTCAAGAACCATATCTCCGCTGATCATGCTGTCGCCCCTGTTAGGATCGCCCTCGCCGGTGTAAATATTGTTCCACCATGAGGTAGCAAGGCAGCCCTGCCCCTGGCCGCTTACATAGCCGCGGACTATTGAGCCGACGTGGACATAATTGAGAAGAGTTTCCTTTACTCCGTCGAAAGGAGTTCCCCAAGTCACATTGAAGCTGCCCTCCCAGAGGACTTCCTCCTTTGTTACGTTGACCGTACCGTGATCCTGGCCGGCGAAGCTGATCGCCTTGCCGTTGTTGTCAAGACCTGTAATATCATACTGTCCCTTGTCGAGATAAGGGCAGGTGAACACCAATGCATCGAAGCTCTGGCTTACGATAGGGGCATTTTCGCCACCGAGGGTCAGGGACTGTACATTGTGGAGGTTGATACCGCTGATGGTAACATCCTGGCCGGGTTTGGCAGCAAGAAGCGCAGTTGAGACAAGAGGCTCGGTGCTGGCGGCAATGGTGAAAGCCTCATAAACATCATCGACGGGATGTACAAGAGAAACAGTTTCTCCGGAAACGGTCTCGACTGTTACAGGATATATCCCGGCTTCAAGGTCAGCAGGCAGGGTAACCATAATCGAAGTGGATGAAGCCTCAATGATTTCCAGCTGGAGTGAGCCGAGGAAAAATTTAGCAACTGCATCCAGATTGGTTCCGGCGATTTCGACATCCTGTCCGGGAGCTGCAAGCAGCTGAGTCTCTTCTGTCGTGGGGTCTTCATCAAGCGGATTTACTGCAACGGTAAAGGTACGTGAAGTCTGGAGACCCATTGTGGTTTCAGCAACGACCTTCACGAGATGATTGCCGGAGAGAAGGGGCATATCGATTTCATTGCCTTCAAAAACCTTCTGGCCGTCGATATACCAGGATACGGTACAAAACTTAACAGGAGTGACGATAATTTCAAAATTGAAGTTGGCATTGCGCCTTACAGTCATAAGCCTTGCAGGATTCCCTGCAGTACCTTCGGGAATATCAGTATTGAGGATGCGGGGAGAATCGGCTTCGCCGGCGGTTGCAAAAGACTCCTTGCCGCTCTGGCAGGAAGTCATGGCCAATAGCGCGACGACGGTTACCGTCAATATGTTGAATATCTTTTTCATTTTTGTTTCCCTTTACATTATTGAACATGAATATCATCGGTATCCCACCACAGACGTGCATGCCAGTCATCGGTTCCGTCTTCGGAGTAATTGGCAATTGCAGCGCTGTAATTGGCGAAGTTGTACTTGGCCTCATCGTTGGGATACTTCAGGCGGTTGGGAGTGTGGAGATCGCCGTCATAGGTAAAGTCACCGAAGGTATCAAGCTTGGTGCGGTCCATGATGATGGGATAATCGCTTCGGCGCAGGTTGGCCCATGCCTCTGCAGGATTGGTAAGATGCAGGATCCAGGCCTGGGTGTTGATGGCCTCGACATCTACCGGAGCGGCAGACAGGCTTTCAATGAAAGTGGCAATTTCTTCAGTAGAAATTCTCTGCTCGTCAGGAAGATAATGCGTGTTGAGCAATTCCATCGAAGCTGCTACACCGGCGTAGAAATAATCTTCAGGGCTTCCGGCTACATTCCAGCCCTTGAGGGCGGCCTCAGCAAGGAGGAATTTCACCTCTGCGCTGGTAATAATGATACCGGGGCAATCGGGGCGTTCGAACTCTACTGAGAGGAAAGGACGGATCATACGTGCAGGATAGTTGTTCTTGTCATAACCTGCGTTAGGGTCCTGCTCAACGAGGGCTGCAAGTGTTGGAATCAGCTCGGTTGCTGGAGCGTTTACCCAGTTGCTGTACCATGCGGCACCCGGATTGCAAGGATGTGAACCGCCGCCTTCGCTGGCTTCCCAGGCACGGACCTCGTCAGTCACGTCAATGTTACCGGCATCAGGAGTAAGGTCGCTGCGCTTGGTATTGATATAATGGCGGACAATGCGGTACAGGCGGGGATCATAGGAATTCTTGAGCTGGTTGTACAGAGTCGCGCATACGAAAGACGGTGACTCGGGATCCTGGCCATAAAGCATCTCACCAAGGGCATTGACTCGGAAGTCAAGGTCGCGGGAGCCTTCGTAAAGGGTAAAAGGTCCGTCGATATAACGTACATAAGCGTCGTCGGCGGCAGAAGCGATATATCCGGCTTCGTCGGCAAGAGCGGCCTCGAATTCAGCGCGGGCCTTCTCAGGTTCAACGCCGGAAATACGCATTGCAAAGCGCATACGGAGGGAGTTTGCATACTTCTTCCACTGAGCGACAGAACCGTTGTATGCGGTAACGTCACCGGTCACGACGTCGCTTCCAACTCCAAGCTGGGCGACACAGGCCGCGAGTTCGGTAAAGAAGAAGTCATAGATATCTTTCTGCGAGTCATACACGGGAGTGTACTTGCCGTCGACATATCCCCTTGCTGCTTCAAGGCAGGGAACGTCGCCGTAAATATCGGTCAGAATCGATATCATGTATACGAAGTGGATACGGAGGATGGCATTGAGGTTGGGCTGATCGGCCGAATTGCTGATTCCATCCACGAGGTTCTTGATACCGACAGTATAGAACTGGTCCCAGACCAGACGCATCTGGTTGTTGTCGGCGTGTACGGAACCGGCGTAATTGGTAACATTCCAACCTCCTGCCAGATGCTGGGTAAAGCCGGTGATATAGCTGCGATAAGTATCCATCAGGCCGAAATCGCCGTAAGGCTGGAGCAAGGCATTGGTAAGAAGTGCGTTTGCATCCATGGAAGTGGCCTTGGACTTATCGGTATTCATATCTTCCAGATAAGAGTCGCTGCACGAGGAGACTCCCAGAATCAATACAGTGGTAGATATAATTGAAAAAATCTTTTTCATAAGTCTTAGAATTTCACGTTAACATTGAAACCGAAGCTCCTGCGTGAAGGCAGGGAACCATACTCAAGGCCCAGGCCGGAAGTGTTGTATCCGGAATCAGGGTCGATATTGGGGATGTTCTTCCAGATGATGAAAGGATTGCGGGCAACGAAGGAGAGGCTGATTCCCTTGACTACCTTGCCAAGCATCCTTTCTGGGAAGTTATAGCTGAAGACAATCTCACGGCATTTTACGTATGAGTTGTCATAAATGAATTTGGCGGGAGCGCCGTCGCCCATTGCCTTCCAGTAGCTCTCGGGATTGACGGGAATGGTATTGGGGCTGTATGTGCCGTCGCCATTATCGATAACGCCGTCAACTACGAGTCCTGCTGCATTGCCGGATGCCCTCCACTCGTCGAGGCTCATGTTGGCCTCTTTGCGGGCTTCTTCGGAAGCATACCATTCGGCGCGGCCGGCAAGAGTTCCTGAAGCCTTTCCGGTAAGGTAGGCCGAGCGCATTGACATCGAGAAGATATCTGCTCCGACTTTCACGTCGAAGGAAGCGCTGAGGCGGAAGTTCTTGTATGTAAATGTGGTGTAGAAACCACCAGTCCAATCCCATGAGGAATTACCGAGGACACGGAGTATGTCGTCCATTTCCGGCAGGCCGGTCTTGGAATTGATGATAACCTGTCCGGCGTCATTGCGCTTTACATCAGGTCCCATAATGGCACCGTAGTTCTCGCCGACCTTTGCACCGACGGAAACATTGCACCACGTCGCCTTTTCAAGATCAAGATAATCCATTCCTTCTACAAGGTCGAGAACCTTGTTCTGGTTTTTGGAGAAGTTGACACCCAGATCCCAGGCGAAATCCTTGTATTGCAAGGCACGGCCGTTCAGGCTGATCTCGATACCCCTGTTGCGGATGGCACCGGCATTGACAAGACGGCTTGCGTAACCGGAAGCCGTAGAACAGGCAAGCGGGAGAATCTGGTCGCGGGATTTCTGGTCGTAATAGGTTACGTCGAGTCCTATGCGTCCCTTGAAGAGCTTCATCTCCAGACCAAGTTCGTAAGAAGAAGTCATGGTAGGACGAAGGTCGCGGTTTGGCATGATGGTATTGTTGATGCGTCCGATCATGTAACCGGGATAGGAGAACTTGGCGGTTGAATAGTTGAGATCCAACTGATAGGGATCGGTGTCGCTGCCGACCTTTGCCCATGAAGCGCGGAACTTGCCGTATTCAAGCCAGTTGGCTTTCAGCAGCTCTGAGAATACAAAGCTGGCGGAAACCGAAGGATAAGCATAGATATTCCTTCCGGCAGGAAGCGTCGAAGACTGGTCGCCGCGCAGGGTAGCCTCCAGATAATAAGTATGGTCGTAGCCGATGCTTGCGCTGGCGAACAGGGAGTTGATCTGCTTGAGGTAAGTATTGTCCTCTGCAGTCTGCTCTTCATAGTTCATGATAGCCACGACATCCTTCATAAGCTGATTCTGGCCGGTAAGGGTGGTGTTCTTGTTATCGACCTTGAAGATATTGCCACCGAGAGTGGCGTTAAAGTCGAAGGAGCCCCAGGTATTCTTGTACATGGCGAGGACTTCGGCGTTGAGTGTGCGGTTGTCAAAGCTCTGCTTTACAAGGCGGCCAGCCAGCACGCCAGGAGTAGTCTTGGCGATATAGTCCTGGAAGTCCAGCCTGTTCATGTCAGTGCCGACGGTACCCTGAAGTTTCAGGTGATCGTTGACATTCCAGATTGCACGGCCTGTAAAGCGGAACACATCCTTTATGGTCTTGTTCTCGTTCTTGTACAAATCCCAGTAAGGGTTCTTGTTGTACTGGTCGTTTCCATTCCATCTGGCATAGCTTCCATCCTCGTTCTGGTACTTTTTAAGCCACTCCTGGTTATAGGTACCTGCAAGGGTCATCAGGTTTTTACCTACGTTGCTCTGAGAATCGCCGAGGGCGGGACGGTTCTTCACGTCCTCGCGAGTATAATTAGCGGTAAAGTCAAAATCAACCTTGCCCATGGATGAATTCACGCGGAGGTTGAAATTGTCGCGGCTCATATTCGTATTCGGAAGGATGTCGCGGTTACGCATATCTGTAAAAGAGAAGCGCATGCTGGTCTTTCCGGAGCTGGCATTGAGGATAACTGTATTCTGGGCGGTAAGGCCGGTGCGGAAGAAGGCTGAAGCGTTATCCTTGAACATAAGGAAGTCGCGGACCTGTCCGTCATAATACTCAACGGGCAGATAGTCAGCCTTGGGGCCCCAACTGCTGTTTGAGCCGGACGCGGTAGTACGGGCATAGTTGCCGCTGTAGCCCATACCGTAAATCTGCTGGATGCTGTCCCACTTGGCAAGCTGGGAGTCAATGGTAAAGGAACCGTTGTACTCTACTCCGAAGCGATCGGCATCAGCTTTCTTTGTAGTAATAATTATGACGCCATGGGAGGCACGGCTACCATAGAGAGCAGATGCCGCCGGGCCCTTGAGCACCGTCATGTTCTCGATGTCGTCAGGGTTGATGGCTGAGATGCCGTCGCCGAGGTCATAGCCGCCGGCAGTACCTACGCTTGCGAAGTTGGTATTGTCGAGCGGAACGCCGTCGATTACATAAAGAGGCTGGTTGTTACCGGAAATCTCGGTATTGCCACGAAGCTGTACTCGGGTCGATCCCGAAGGGCCTCCGGCTGTCTCGGATACTACGAGTCCGGCAACTTTTCCGGCGAGGGAATTGATTACATTCGGCTCTTTGGCCTTAGTGAGTTCTTCGCCTTTTATCTCGCTGACACCATAGCCAAGGGCTTTGCGCTCACGCTTGATGCCAAGGGCTGTCACGACAACCTCCTGAAGCATCTCTGCGTCTTCCTTAAGGATTACACGCATACCGTCCTGGGCCGGAACGAGCTGGGATGAATAGCCCATGAGGCTGACCTCGACCAGGATGCCGGGTTCGCACTCAACAGTGAAATTGCCGTCAAAATCGGTGATGCTTACCGTAGTTGTGCCGGGAACTTTCACGGCAGCACCGGCAAGCGGGCCCAATTCATCAGAGACATTTCCTTTCAGGGCTTTTGCAGGCCCGTCTGCCAGGGCCGCGGCAGGAAAAAATATTCCGGCCACGAAAAGGCATAAAAGTAAAAATGATTTTTTCATAAATTGATGTGGTTATATAAAGTGTTACAGTTGCTTTATCAAAGCTGCTGCAAACTTACCTTTATATTACACGCGTGCAGGTACAATAGCTATTAAAAAAAGTTTCAAATATGACATTTGTCAGATTTAAAACCTTTTATGATAGATTTTATACCTTTTTTAGCGGTACTTGGAAGGCGAAACTCCGAATGACTTCCGGAAAACAGTGCTGAAATATTTGGGATTGTCGAAACCGACAGCGTCAGAAACTTCCGAAACCGACATGCCTCCGCGAAGAAGCACCGCCGCCTTTTCCATGCGGATAAGCCGGATGAAATCCTGCGGCGACTCCCCGGTGAAAGCTTTTAGGCGCATGTACAGATAGGTCCGGCTCATGGCCATCTCGCGGCATAGTCCGTCGATGGAGAAATCCGACTTGTCGAGGTTTTCAAGCACTATTCGGGTTACCGAATCGACGAATTCCTTGCCGTTTCCATCCTTGGGCTCCTCCTCGCCAGCCTCGTGGGCGGCCGGGGACTGAATCATGGGATTCGTAAGGGCAAGCCTCATGTATTTGGCGTGAAGCTGATATATCTTCCAGGCACCGACGAAGGCTCCTGATACGAGTAGGATATATATCACCCACATCCACCACGTATTCCAGAACGGCTGGGCGACATTTACCGGAATAACGATTTCATCCAGAATGGTGTTGGCAGTGCGGCTAAGACTCCTTACCCTCACCTGGTGGGAGCCGGCTTCAACCTCTGCAAAACGGAAGCGTCCTTCCTCCGAAGGGCTGCTCCAAGGACCGTCGTCCATGCTGTATTGATAGACTATATCTTTCTGATAGCGTAGATTTACGCTTTCGATCTGTAATTCAAAGGTATTATCCTTAAAAGCAAGATTCAACTCAGGATCAGGCCCCAGAAGAAGGGCCATTTTCCGGGCTCTGTCCTTATCGCTTCGAGAATTGAAACTGGCGCCAATAAGGTGAAGGGAAGCTCCGTAAGCGGCGCTCTCGACCTTCTCGGGATGCAGTACTACCGCCCCGCTTGTACTTCCGAGCAAGATGCTGCCATCAGGAAGAAGCATGGATGCGCCGCGGGTATATTCACGGTTAAGCATCCAGATGTGATTGACGGGTATTACCTTCCCGTTTGGTTCCAGGCGGCATAGACCGTTCTCCGTACCCAGCCACAGGCAGCCATCAGAGGCCTTCACTATGGAACATACCCCATTGCCGGGCAAGCCGTCTTTCTTGGTAAATTGGAAGGGCTCCCCGCCGGTAAGATCACGGCCGTAAAGTCCTCCGCCGTCAGAAGCAATCCACAGACGTTCCCCGTCGACATAAAGTCCTAGAACATAGCGGTTTACGTCTTCGTCAGCCCTAGCATAGGGCAAATCTTCTACCGCAGGACTTCCGGACCTGACAAGACGAATGCCGTCGGCAGTTCCCACTGCCATCCGACCGTCCGGAAGCTGGACAATGTCCTGTACATTCTGTACAGGGAAATAACTGAAGCCGGAGGGGCTGAGTTCAGCCAAATCTCCCGACAGGCAGCCCATCCAGAGATGGCCGTCGCGGCTCCTGCAAAGGGAATATACATGGTCGTCTTTAAGTTGCCCGCCAGCCTTGGAATAAAGCTGGGATACCCTCCCGCTACGTTCCATGCGATACACTCCTTTTCCAAAGGTGGCAAGCAGGAGGGCATCACCTTCATCACAGATGTCGAGCACGACCAGACCGGCAGCGGAAAAGGACCAAAGTTCCCCTCGCTTTATGCAAAGGCCGTCATCGGTACCGAGAACAGTGCCCCACGACGGAGAGCTGAAAACGCAATTGATATGGTTGTTATGGATAAAATCGGCTTCATCCTCTGAGTGCAGAAGCAACTGAGCTATTCCGTTTGTCGGACGGGCCACGTCCACTCCCCCGGAATAAGTGCCGATGAAGATATCATCCCATCTGTCCTTCAGCAAAGAATATACTCCATTCCCGTGAAGGACTCCGCCCTTGCCCTCGTTGGCATGAAATAGAAGGCGGGCATTCAGACTGCTGCCCTTTGAGTCCACGCTGAAAACCCCGAAGCCATCCACGCCCAAAAGAATTGTATCCGTATCGAGAGCGATTATGCTGCGTACGGGATTCGCGGGCAGATTCTTTACGGGCCTTGCAGAGACAAAAGCTCCACCGTAATCCAGCACCTGTACTCCGGACGAGAAAGTGCCAAGCCATATACGGTTCGTTCCTGAATCATAGAAAGCGGTTTCCGCGTGGAAGGGATAATAAAACTCAGTCTTGCAATCAGAGGGCTTTACCCGGAAGAGACCTCCGTCCGTGCAAAGTATGTACTCGTCCTGCCGGCAAGGAAGGATGTAATGTGTAGACTGCTTTTCAAGAACGGAATGCAGGACTCCATCCTTTATCAGGAAGGTACCGGCATCCAACGCTACCCAAATCCCCTCATTATCAACGAGTATGTGATTGAGAATAATACGTCGGCCGCTGAACAGTGCCGCCACGTCGGCTACAGGTACAAAATCGTCATCTGCGAGACTGTAGACAAAAATCCGCCCTTTGTTGTCGTAGGCATAAAGACCATCTTTGCCGTCACGGCTAAGTACAAGGCCTATCGTACGCCCTGCAAAATGGCTGTAAGGGGCATCAGGGGCAAGGAAATAATTACGTATTCCGCTTCCGTTATAGCGGTCGACCGTATTCTTGGTAGACCACCATACCACCCCGTCAGGTGTCTGGCAAATATCAAAGACATGAGGCCCTGCGACACCGTCTCCGATGCCAAGATGGCTGAAGGTATAATCATTTATGGAAGATGCGCCAGACCAGATGCAGGCAAGCATGCCGGCCACTGACAATAGAAGGCGTATTGAATTCATAAAGATCATATCGTCGCAAATATAGCGATTTTGGATAAATTTTTCTTTCAAAATGTATTAAGGTATGCTAACTTTGTGGGAAATTATCAAAATGAGGCAGGTATGATTAAGAAGATTGGATTTGTCATTGCCATAGTGTTCGGCGCGCAGATGGTTTTTTCCTGCGGAGTAAGCCGCAAGAATTCCGCTAAAAGCGAAGTCGTATCGGAGTACCACGTTCCCTTCCACGATACAATAACTGTAAAATCCGCCAGCGGCGATACGCTGTACAGATATCGCACCGACACTACCGTTACCACTACAAGTAACGGCGTGGCCGCAATTCCTGCACCTTCAATCCGCACCAATCTGATTTACCTGGCAACCTCCTCCCCCAACATAGGCATCGATATCCCCGTGAGTGAACATATTTCCATCGGCGGCAACGTCGGAATGAAAACATGGTCCAGATGGCTCCCGTGGGACAACGATTCCGATAATCCCAAGAAATGGCGCCACTTCCTCATCGCCCCCGAGTTCCGCTGGTGGCCAAAGAGCGTCTATGAAGGATGGTTCACCGGAGCAGACCTTATCTTTACCCACTATAATGTAGGAGGCGTGACATTCCCCTTCGGGATGTATTCCAAAGTCAAGAATAACCGCCTGCAGGGCAACTTCTTCGGAGCCGGCATCTTCGCCGGATACTCCTGGTACCTCTCCGACCGACTTCGCCTCGAAGCCGAAGCCGGGATTGGAGCCGGTTACAACAGCGCCGACATATACGAATGCGTGCTCTGCGGTGCAAGAATTGGAAAGGACAAAGGTCTTGGAATAATTCCAAAATTAGGACTCAACCTCGCCTGGAACTTCGGCCCGAGACGCCACCAGCAAATAAACAAAGACGTAAAACTTGTCCCCATCGAGACAATCGTCAAGGAGAAGGAGCCGCTTGAATACCTCCCCGCCCTTCCTATTGTTCCCGACTGGAAAGGCATTGCAGGGCAGCTTGAGCACGACCATCCCGTGCTCCGTCCCAGCTCCGAATACCGGCCATACACCCCCGACCGCATCCTTCGCAAGGAAAAAGGCGCCCTCCACGTTTTCTTCGAAAGAGACCGCCACATCCTCAAGCGTAACTTCCGCGAAGGAGAATACATCCGCGACAACGGCCCTACTCTCGACGAAATCATCGACATTACCTCTCGTATCATGGCCGACACTACAAGCCATGTCACCAAGATACAGATTATCGGTCTTGCATCCATCGAAGGTCGCCGCAAGCACAATATCACGCTTGCCGACAACCGCGCAATGGCTTTGCAAAAGTATATCCAGGACCGCCTGAACGTTTCTGACGAGATGTTCGATACCGTAGGAGGCGGCGAGGCCTGGAGCGAGCTGCGTGATTTCCTTAACGACATGCTCCTTGCCGGCGGCAATGAACATCTCAGCGAAAGCAGCCTGCGCGAGGTTCTCGACATAATCGACAAAGACCCCGACCTTGACCGCCGCGAAGCCCGTCTGCGTGCCCTCGACGGAGGAAAAGTCTACAAAGCCCTTGTCAAGTACGTTTTCCAGGATCAGCGTAATTCCGGATGGCTCAGAATCTATTACGATTATGTTCCCGACGAGAATGCCCGCATAATCAACGAGGCCATCAAGAAGATTGGGGCAGGCCGTTACGCAAGTGCACTTGAACTTCTCGAGAAAGTCCGCGGCGACGAGCGCAGCGACAACGCCTACGCCGTTACCCTTTATTATCTCGGCCGCGAAGACGACGCCATTGCAGTTCTGCGCGAAGCCGCAGCACGCGGCGACAAAGATGCCGCGCGCAATCTCGAAGGCCTTGAAGAGGCCAAAGCGAAACGCAGCGCTTACGAGCAGCGTCGCCGCGAGTGGGAAGAACTGGTGTCGGGAATCAAATAAATAATGTTCATCTACGGAACCGTAACTCCGTTATCAATCAGCGAACCGTTGAACGACTTGACGTACATAATCGTCAGTTCGGTATCGAGATTGGCCTGAGTCGTAAACTCCAGGCTGGCGCTCAGGTTTCCTCTCGGAATATGCCATACAAACTGATTGTTGCTTCCGTAGTAGCGTTCCACTTCGCCTACAGAAGGAACTATACTCTCCGGCGAAAAGACATAGCCGTTTCGGTTGGAGAAGAACATATCCACATAGAACAGTGTCTGGGCGTTGTTACGGCTGGTAATTGTCATAGTGTACGTCTTTCCTGCCGTGAAAATAACCTTGTCATTGCCGATGCTTGATACCTCGCTGAAAGTAACGTTCACGCTTCCGTTATCCTCTGAATAGTTGAATGTAGGATTATCGACAGTAAATCCATAGGTATTGGAAGCCTTAAACACATTGCTCTTGGTAAGCTTCATAGTACGGATATTGCCCTGGAAGCGTCCGTAGCGGAAGTCTATGGTTACATATCCGGGCGAAGACAGCGAGAACACTACATCCTGTCTGCCGCTGACCGTCCTGGCCTCGATTTCGTGGTAATTGATATCGCCGTTTGTATTACGGGGGCCGGTAGGAGTATAAGGGAAGACCAGAGGCTTGTTATTAATACCGTTCTTAAAGCCATTCTGTATAGTCAGGGTAACCGGAGTATTCAGTTTGTCCGGGTGATCCTTGTAGCCGAATATAATATTCTTGTTATTATCAGAGTTTACGTGCCCCCAGGCCACATTTGACCATGAATTGTCTGCCCAATAGCCGGAGGAGTTGCTAAGAGGATGGCCGTCGATCAATCCGGCGAAGGGGAAATGATATGCCCGCACGGTAGCCTTGTCGTAGTCATTGGCGGAAAGCTCGACCTCGATTTCGTCGGGGTTGGAAGTCGTAGAAATGAAATCGAGAGTTACAGTATGGCCGGAAGGCTTGACGTAATACGTACCGGGGTCCGGACCTGCGGTTATATTTCCACCAAGGTCAAGACGTACGCCCTGCGCCTTGATAAGAACATAGGGATAATCAGCGGGATAGATGCCGTCGATATCCTCAATCATATCAAAACTCATCGGGATAGTGACGTCATCGGCGGAAGGGATAGGTACTGTAAAGCCGAGATTATTGAACTTCTTGTAGAAGAAGTGAACGAAGTTGTCGTGTCCCTTCTCAAAGAACTCATTATATACCCAGACATCCGTAGCGCTCTCTTCGCGGGTAGTCTTGAAATGGCAGGTGAACGAACGCCACATCCTTTCATTTTCGTCTTCGAAGCGCTGCAAAGCGAGGTATTCATCCCAGGTGATAGTACGCACGAACTGGAATGTCTGTTTCTCAGCGTAATAGAGATTCTCGGAGATTGAAGGCCCATTGATAACAGGAAGACTGTTGTTCGGGACGGTATTGTCCGGCGTAAGTGTTTTTCTGTCCGCCTCGATAGTAAAATCAAGAGGGAACATCGACTGAACGAGTCCGTCAGGAATATCAATTATTACTGTCTGAGGCGTATCCTTTACGGCAGGTACGCGGGACTCTCCACAACGTACAGATATGGGCTGGATGGGCTGGATGGTGATAGGGATGTCGCGATAAAGGCGGCCGTCATCATGCACACCTGTAATACGAATAGTCTGGGTGCGTACGCTCTTGCTCGGAGCTACATTGTAGAAACGGATTTTACGCCATCCCTTTTCTTCGCCCTCCTGCGCCGCAGGATAGAGAGTAAGATTATATAGGATGTCATTACCACCATCTTCCGGAGGAAGAAGCTGGACACCCACACGGCCTTCGTCGAGATATGGCTCTCCGTCGGTATTCCCGAACCATACGCTCAGCACATCCACAGGGTTCCCTGCGCCGTGCTCACGTGTGAAGGCATGCGACATCCAGGGCAGCACGTGCAGACGACCTATACCATCCGAGATATCCGCAAGCAGCTGCGTAGAGATATCGGCCGACACATCGGCACTACCCGCAGACGCGGCGGCTGCCTGAGGAGTGGCATGACCCTGAGAGAGAATTTTCTTGACTATAATCTGATATTTGAAGTTGCGGTAAATCGGATAGTAGCGCGAAACAAACTCAGTTCCTACGCGCTTAGTCTCCATAAGGTCGACCTTATAGAAGTAGTACCCCTTATGTGCCTGATCGGAAGGATTGTCATACAAGCCGTATATAATGACGGAGGACGGAGGAATACTGCTGTTTGGAGCCGGACGCTCATAAAGATATGTCGCGCCGCCGTCGGCGGGAGCGATTCCCTCTCCAAGCGGAGGTACGAAAGCGCTGGCATCCGGGATATCAGTATCGAATACAGTACCGGCCGGAAGATTGGCCTTGTACGCAATCTCATCCTCAAGATACGTAAAGCTTATCTGATCATAATTGGAGATGAAGCCGGTAGCAGCGCTGTAAGGGGCAATAGTACCGCGCGATGGAGTATTTACAGCCGCAAAACTAACAGGAGTAAAGTTAGAATCTTCGGCTGAAGAAAGCATAATCTTGGCCCAGTTGCGGATTAGCGGAATACCCTGAAAAGCAAGTTCCGTAATATCATCGGCAATATATCCGGTACCGCCGTCAGGAATGATATGCCCATCGATATCGATAAAATCGCCATCATCATTTCTTTTTGCCCTGATACCGTTAGGAAGGGATATAATCTGCCAGTACGCCATTTCGCCACCGGCAGATAGCTGCGAAGGCATTACGGCAGTATCGTAACCGAAAGGAAGAGTAGCCGGGCCGTTACCAAGGAAATGGACGGTACGGGGGCTGTCCGACATAGCAAGATCTACGGTAAAATCGTACCTCGGGACCGTCATCTCCACAGGATTGTCGTACGCATCAGTCGTCTCGTATGTATATGTGCCGCTCGCTACCGGCGTTGCCTCCACGTATTCTTTAAGGTAACCGGAACCGCCGAACACGGCAAGGTGCAAAGTCTGTAGTTCCCCGCCCTCGCCAAGAGCCTTGGTAGCAGGCTCGACTCCGACGAGCGATAAAACTACTCGCACTTTGGAGCCCTCGATCACTCCGCCTTCAGGCGACGGCTTTGCCATCTCCTCCGGCTCGGAAATCCGAGCGCAGGAAGCAATGCCGAGCAGCAAAATCCATATTAGAGACTTCAGGAGTTTCATCGTCTTGCGTCAGCCCAGGTAAAAGTCTCTTTATCAACTCGGTCCTCGTAAAGATTTCCTTCCTCATCCTTGACCTGCCAGTACCAGGAATCGTACACGCAGCGGATAAGGGCTATATCAAGATTGGGACGGTCTTCAACAGTTCCGTTATCCTTATTTACATAGATAGCTCCATTGGCAGACCAGTAGTTACTGCTGAACTGCCACTCGAACGCCCCGTTCGCCGACAACTGGGAAGCAAAGCGGATTTCTGCCTTGGTAGGCAGTCTCCAGCGCCCGGCCGGGAATCCGTTCTCCTGGAAGGAGGCGCAGCGGTAACGCGCCTGCTCCAGACCTGTACCTCCGTACTCGGTACCACTATGCTTCGTGGAAATTCGGAACGAAGGAGCAATCATATTTACAGTCCTGTCGGAATTCTCAGTTGGATAATACCACCGGAGCGTACGCTCGCCGCCCTCGATGGCCGGAGCCGTACGGAATTCGTATAGATTATCGATGGTATCCTGTCGCGGGTCACCGATGATGAAATCGGAATCCGAAGGAAGGACGGTAGCGGTAATCTTATACATATCCCTACCACCTCCAGAATAGTGTACTACTCTCCATATATGCGCATCTTCCCATCCTTTCTGGGTGTACGAAGGGTCGTTTTCCTCAGCATAAGCCTGATCGGCGTCGTAGCGTGCACGGGTGTACTGGTCGTTATCGACATATACATAACCCCAGTGATCGGGGATGTTACCATGCATGGTATCAGGATTGGGAGTAAACTCCAGATAGATCGGAGGATACTGCAAAATCGTCTGCGTTTTCCGGTAAACAGGGTCATCCGGCCTGTCTGTGTGGACTATGGTATATGATATGGTATAAGGAGAATAGTCGAAATTCTTTTTAGTGTAATCCGCCACAAGAGTATGATTTAGCCTGATGGCGCCGGACTCGACGCTCAACCACGAAGCAGCACCTGAGAACTCAAGGAATTTATCTCCTGCCGGATAGGGGTCACCTTCGCCGGCCACCTTCACCTGACCGCCGAGAGTATAAGTTCCGGCAGCCGACGTACCATAGTAGGGACGCGTAGCTCGGACATTCTGAATGGAGACAGGATGCGAACTCACATATGGGATTGTGGCATTATTGACATTGTAGAAAGTGTAATCGTTCTTTTCCACCGACAGATAGCGCGACATACCGATTTCGGCGTTCTTGATAACGACTTCCTTGTCCTGCCAATACACTATGTAGCACCAACCTGTAAGCACCTTTACAAGAGCTTCGTCGGTTTCGGAGCCAAGAATACCAACGTTAACATCGATGTGATACCAGTTGTTGCGGACGAAGGATCGCTTGAACTCCTCGCGGCGGTCGTCGGGAATAACTATCTTGTAATAGAACTGCTTCTGGGTGGCCAGAACTCCGTGTTCGGGGTCGGCGTCACGCTGCCAGGGCACTACAAGCTTGAGGTATGGTTCCTTGCGAGGGCTCTCTGAAGAGCCGTAATCCCACTTCTGGGGATACATATAGGTAGGGTATGTGGCGTAGAAATCGCCTTCCTTCTCAAAATAGAAGTGAATCTGGTCCTGGAGGTCAGTGTATGCAAAGCGGAGAGGATTGCTGCGATAGCTGAAGTAGTTGGGGCTCACGGTATTCTCTCCGCCAAGGGTAACGTCATTGACACCGTTCACCAGATAAATCTCCATGCCGCTGAGCATCGGATGCCATACCTCGTAGCCGATTGTCACCTCGTTCGCGACATTCACGCCAACTGTCAGCTTGCTGGCATACCTACTGAGCTCGATGGTACCTGATGCCGCTACTACCTGGGCGCGTCCGCGCAGGGTAATGTCAATCTGTCCGCTCATCATGAAGCGAGTTTGGCGGTGATTGGCCGGAGAAACGAAATCTGTGGTTACCGTCCTGCTCTGAAGTTCAGGCAGGGAGGTATGAGAAAGGTCGTTCTCGTCTTCTACAAGATCATCCGGGTAATTCACTACGGCAAAAACCGTTGCAGTGCGGATATCATCCGGCACAGTCGGGAATATCAAGGTATTGACCTGCTCGGAGGTAAGCTCGATACGCACTACGTCGCTGCGGCGCTTGCCGGAAATATGGCGATAGTGGAAAGTTGCATCACTGTCGGTGTCGCCATTGGGGTAGATAAAGAAATCCACCCAGGAAATAAGGTTCTCGTTGTATTTGTCAACGCCTTCCTTTACGCCATCGGCGCCGGCCTTGGTTTCCATTTCTCCGCCCGTAAAGAGATGCAGCTCGATAACCGGGCCGTCCCATCCCGAGCCATCCTCCTTGTTGCAGGAGAAAAGCAGCAGTGCCAGAGGCAGAAGTAGATATGACAGGCGGAACTTCATCAGATCACGAAACGGTAAACTTCATCCACGACCTCGGAATTGGCGTCGATTACACGCTCGCCAGTCTCGACCGAGAAGGAAAGCGTAATGTACGAGCCTGTAAGGTCTTCGTCTATTTCAGGGTTACGGCGAATCTCGATATCTATACGTCCGGCAGCGGTAGTAGGGTCGATAAGGGCGATGTCAGGAGTAACCTTGAATGCCCTTGCGTCACCGACCGGACGGATCATCAGGCGTCCGCCGACAGGAGTGGTTATGTAAAGATGTGCCTTCGCTGCCACACCGGGCAGCAGATGGGCGTCAAAATGGTCTTTTGAGGTTTCGATAAGCTCGACGGTAGTGGCATCGACGTCAAAAGGAGACGATACGTTAATGGATTCTTCCGAAAAGTCAACGATAAAGCGGTTGTAATCCCAAGGCAGTACGCTGAGGGCGAGCTGGAGATTTCGGCCGCTGAGGAAGTAGCCGAAGAGAGTCCAGGTATGGTTGCGGGCGAAATCTCCCGACGAAGCCATGTTGAACTCCCTCACGCGGGACTTTCCGTCGACGGTATATTCGATGCGGCCCACAAGACGCCTGTCGCTCTCGCGGAAATAAGTGTAACCAAGATCGGTGAGACGGCCTGCTGATACTGCTTCATCCAGAAGGCGTCTGTAAGTAACAGGGTCCTGGTTGATATAGATAAGGCTTTCCGGAGAGTCGTTGGAAGCAAGCTGAGAGGGCCCGGGGACTATGTAAGAATTTGATACATAATTATCTTCCATCTCTTCCTGGTCGAAGACTATACCAGTCTTGGAAGAGGTGAAAACATATTCCTTCACCGGAATCTGGGCTCCGTTGAGGATAACTCTCTGGATGGATACTTCCTCCTCGCTGTCGACGGTGCTTGTCTTGCAGAATACATAACGCATTCTGGATACCGCCCTCTGGAGGCGGACTGTCTCCACGCGAAGAATCGGGGCCTCTCCGAAAATCGGCATGTTCTTTCCGACCACGCTCATAGGCAGGCCGATTTCGTCGTCGACTTCGTGCACCGGATGAGCCACGCCAAAACCAAAATACGGCGAGGTTGAAGAATCAGAGAAATATGCATCGTTGAGATCGTCCCAGGTGGAATCCTCATTAAGGGATGATGTAATGGATTCCGCATTTGCCAGTACGAATACATCAACGTCCGGTCTCTGATTGGCGAATTCGCGGCTGACGGGCAGGGAATAACGGCGCATGCCGCCTCCTGCAGGGAATTCATCCTCGGTAAGTACCCTCTGGGTAATAAGGCTATGGTCGTCGGAGCGGAAAACCCACAGGCTCAGGGAATGAAGCGCATTCTCAAGATCTTCGGCCGGAAGTTCTCCGACTTCGCTCTTGCTTGACTCCGTTTTGGGGAACTCGATGGCGAGTCCGAGCGTAGGGCCGTCATATTCACCATTCCCCTCTTCCCACTTTGAGTGGGAGCAGGCAGTCATCAGGCAGGCTGTAAGCAATATGAGAGCTATTCTTCTCATTAATCCAAAACCACGTAGGCCGAAGCCGACATTATCCAGTTAAGTTTTGTCTGTATGCCGAGGGTAAGCTGGGGCTCACCCATCTCAGGCACCGAAATATGGGCGTTAGCAAGCGACGATACCGTACACTTGACCGTAGTGAAGTAATCACTCATGAAGATGCGGTCAAGAACTGGGTCGTCGGATTTTTCGAGCACGCCGGAGAGGTAAAATTTACTTCCCGGGAGGACTATACCCTCAGCTCCTGTAAAGGGAGAATTGCTGTCGTTGCGCAGTTCCAGGAAGAAGTAAACATCGGAATTCTGCGGAGTAGGCAGTACAAGTGTACGGAAGTCGGCAGACTCCGAGGCGGTAAGGTATATTCCAGAAATGTTGTTGTCGTAGAGATAGTACTCGCTGCCGGAAGAGACAGGAGTAAAATCATATTTCTGCTCATACTGGCTGCCTATGATGATGCCAGTCACAGGGAAGTTCGTGCCGGTGGCAAGGGCATAGGTGCGGTCGTCGTCGTCGCCGTCAGGGAGAGCTAGGTTAGAGGCCTGGACCGAAGCTACTAGCATGCCGGGAGCATACTGCAAAGGGCCGTCTAGCACCACGGCAAAAGATCTCTTTGTAACAACGTTGCCAAGTCGGTAAGCGCTCAGTATCTGCTCCCAGGTCCTATCTGAAGTATATACCTTGTAAATCTCGTGGTCGCCGGAAGTCCTGAGCGTAGTGTTCGACCTGTACATCAGCGGAGGCATGTAGCAGAAATGGTCGATAGGAGCGATTCCGTCGAGGCCTTCAGTAACCGGTACAAAGGCCAGGGAGTTCCATCTCAACACGGCTGAACCGTCGGGGAGGCCGAGGGACTCGGGATAGAGACGGTATTTGTCGTCGGCGAAATGAAGATTCCCCGCGGAGTCGGCGACGAGAGTCCCGTCTTCGACGAGGGCATCTATACGTGCAATGAGCATATCGCGCAGTCCGTCATAGAGAAGTGCGCGGGAAAATACCGAGCTTGGATCACCATCGATAAGTACCGCAGGATATTCGACTCCGTCCACCTGATGCATGAACTGGTCGTCCTGGTCGCTGGAATAATCTTCCAGGCGGCGACGGAGAGTCGAAATCATATATTCAAGGTTAGAACCCGCTCCAGTCATAAGTTCGCCTTCGTTGGTAAACCACTCGAAGAGTGTGCGTAGAGTGGGATCGTCGATATTTCCATTCCAGGTGAGCGCTGTCTGGGCACTGTGCCACACGGCATTGCGCTCGTAATAGTAGTCTAGCGAGTATGTTGCAGCTCCGGCTATAGAAGTGAACATGGCTGCAATTTCCTCTGCGGTGGAGAGGGCTCCCTCGCTGAGGATAGGGTCGGGGCTGAAGCGGATGTCGCCCGCAGCTGTACCCTGAACATCTTCCAGCCCCGTCTCGATAAGTGAGCCGTAGCAGTGCTTGGAAGCTGGCGTAGGCGTGCCGTTCCAGGCTACGCCGCTGCCGTAAACAAGTGCCGATGCTGTTCCCTCGGGAAGAATCGCATAGGCATCGGGATAAAAGTGAGCGTGATTGTTCTTGACGAGGCCCTGATGAAAAACCGTGCCGTCGTAAGCGGAAGCATCGCTGGTACCAAGGATGTCCGGCAGGATGCGCGGCTCCGAGAGAGCCACGTCATCTTCGCGGACTTCACCCCTGCGGGAGAAAGGAAGCAGGCGTATGTTCTGCATACCGGTGAAACGGGAATCGTTGGCAAGTTCCTGAATATAGTTGACGTCAGCCTTGCTGGATGTAGAGCCGTTAAGCGACATGGCAAGGAACACGGACACATCGACAGATGAGTCGTATGCCGGCCCGTGGTCTCTAGTGCAGGCGCAGGAGAAAACTATACAAACTGTTATATAAAGTGCCTTTCTCAAAGCTCAATGTCTACTTCGTGTGCGTAATTCCAGTCGATTTTAACGCTAACGCCGACCTGCGACATATCGGGCTGTACGGCTCCGTTGTCGAGGGCCTTAACCTTGATGATGCGGAGCTGGCCGGCCCGCAGAGGTTTCTTTACGCTAAGCACCGATTCAACTACGGTACCATCGTGAAGAGTCGTATAAACATTCCATCTCCAGATTGCCTCTTCGGCATTGTCCGAGACGAAATGGTCGTTGGTGTCAATAATAACCTTCGAGCCATCTGGGTCTTTCGAAGGGAAGTTTACGGAAGTAAAGCAAATCTCTCCGCCTTCCGTGACAGGAAGAAGATCTGCCCTCATAATGGGGGAAGACTTGAAGCGATAGATACTGTCGCAGATAGAGAATGATGTGGCAAATCCTTGGGCAAAGGCCTTGAAATGCCTGAGATGGCTGTCTACGGTATCAATAACCAGAGAAGTTGCGCAGTTCGATATATAAAGCCTGACGAAGAAGCTCTGGTCCTGGTTAGATACAACGTCCATGGGCAGCCTTGCGGTGAAAAGTCCTGTCCTGTGTGTAGGGACAGTATCCGATTCCATCTGTTTCAGCGTCGAATGATGGCAGACGGTGGAATCGGTCATCTCTACAATCCCGTTTTCCCGGAGGTTTGCAGCCGCAAGGTGCATATACTTCCGGGAAGGGATGTAGAATGTGTATTTGGACTGGCTTGCGTCCATCACTTCGCTCAGGTGCTTGAGCCTCGTAGAATCGGCCTCGACACCATAGAAGGAGAGATCGACGTCGTGTGCGTAGTCCGTAAAAATGTTTTTAAGATATGCCTTCAGAGCCGTGGCTACGTGGATATCCGATTCGAGAGAGAGCTGCGTCTGGATCTCGGTACTCATATTGGTCACGAGTTCCAGCTCGTAGCCGGTCTCGAAGGTTACTCCGCAGTCCGACAAGTCATCGTCAATGAGGCTGCAGCCGGCAATGGCTGCAGCCCCAAAGGCGATAAACAGTTTCCTGAAGTATAATCCCATCAGCAATTAAAGCTCAACGTTGAAGGAAAGACCCTCATTCCACTTCAGATCAACGGAAAGACCGAGTGAAATCTGGCTGGAGCGGAGGTCAGGAACGGTAACGTAAGCGTGCTTGAGGGAGTTGCGGGTGAACTTGAGGTTTGCAATAGTCATATAATCCTGCATAAACACACGCTTGACAGCGATTGTTTCGCCAGTCTCGGGGTTGTAAGGAGGATAGTGGCAGAACTTCTCTTCAGGGAAGGTGGTAGAAGAAGCTGCGATAGCTGCTGCAAGGTCGAGTTTACCTACAAGGTAGAAAGTACCGCCGTCACGGATGAGGTTGAGTTCACCCCAGAGGTCCTTACCGGTATTGTTGACAAGCTCGAGAGCGATGTAAACATCAGTCTGGTCTTCCTGGCGGCCGAGGCCGATGACGTTACCCATAGCATCGGTCTGAGGGATGTAGTTGTCCCAGGTGGTGGTATACATGCTGGCGCTGCCGCTCAAAGGAATACCGAATCCGCCTTCGGAAACGCGGTCGTAGATAATCTTGTCGGGCTTGTTGTCAGATGCATTGATGCGGGTAAGATCCCAACCTACACGGTCGGTAACACCACCGATGAATACACCGGTAACCTTGAATGAAGTAGCATCGATAGTAATGGCGTTGTCTGCCTCACCTTCGTGGATGCTGGAGTTGTTATCATATGCGACAACACCGTCGAGGTTGGAGTAAGAGACATTGGTCTGCATCAGGGCAACGCCATAGTTGACCTGCTTCATCATAGCAACGCTGCGGGTTGTGGAAAGGACACTTCCGTTGTTGGTCCAGCCGGCCCACTTTGCCTCATCGGGATTTGCCCAGGTGGCAACGGTATTGGGATAGTCAGCCTTGGCCTTGGAAGCATCATTTACACGGATACCGGAGTTAGCCCAGTAGAGAATCTCCGGAGGGAAACGATAGTTCACGATCGGAACAGAAGCTCCACCCATACCATAGGCAGGAACTGCATCGAGATACTGGAATTCGATACCTGTGCTGGGATCATCGACAACGGTAAGAAGGGCCGATGACATAGGCAGACCGAGGTTCAGAGGGAAACCGCCGGTGAGAGTAGTATTGCTCGGGAGGTAGTCTGCATTGAAAGCGGAACCTGCGATAGCGGTTGCATAATCAGGGAAATAGGTCTGAGCGGCAGTGACAAGCTGGGCGATGGTCTTCCAGTTAACGCTAACCCATTCGTCAGGTGTAGCAAAGTAACGGGACATGATGAAACGGATTTCCTTTGCCACCTCGATTGCAATCTGCTCTTTCTGGGATGTTGCAATTGCATTGATAACACGGTTAAGAGTCTCATTGAGGTCACGCATAGTCTTCAGGATGGAAGCGGAACTACCGGCACGAAGCTCAACTTTTGCGGGATCGAGAGGGTCAGCCTGAATGGTGACAATCTGATAGAGATCTTCACCGAGAACTTCCTCGAGAGGGCTCTGGATTACATTGTTGCTGAGATCACCATCGTGGTTCAACGCGTATTCATCACACATATCCATCCAGGAAGCGTTGCCTACAACATAGGTATAACCTGCAGCTTCGTGAGCAAGGCGATCAGTATCATCTACAGGAAGAGTTGCACCTGACTGAACGTCGCCCTCGCGGGTAGCCCAAGTCCTGCTGTCTGCATCCTGAGGCCACCAGTAAGCATAACGGCGGTCAGAAGTGCCGTCTTTGCACTCGGTCCTTACGATGCTGGTAAGGACTCTGGCGAGGAGATTGCCGAAACGGGTAAAGGCAGCCTCGTCGGTCAGACGGTTCACGAGTGAAAACTCGATATCGGTAAGGTCATGGTTGAAACCGGTGCCGGCTGTCTGGATAGCGCCGTAGGTGTTCCTGTAAACAGTGTTGGTCATACTGCCCTGTGCAGGCTTTGTAGCGAGGGCATAGACTGCCATGGCATTGGTCTGCAAAGGCAGGGCGAGCTCAAGGATACGTGCGCTGTTATCTTCGGAGATGTCGGATGCAGTAGCCATATTGTCGAGGTCGTAGTCGCGGGTCGCAACGGCTTTGTCATCGTCGGCTTTAAAGATAAAGAATTCACTTCCCTTCTTATTGTCGTTGTCGAGCTCGAAGGTAAGGATGTGTGCTGCGGACATTCCGCGGAAAGGTTTGTTCACCTGGACAACTTCGTCGGTGAGCTTTGTTTTGGGAGTTGTACCCGGAGCAACACTGAGAACAAACTGAGTGGTAACCTCATTTGTTTCTGAGTTAAAGCTAGGGTTAACTTCCTTCTCATTTGCCGCCTTGCTGCAGGAGGCCAGGGCTGCGAGTGCAACTGCACCTGCGAGTACCCATTTGAAATTTGTTTTAACCATAAATAACTGAATTAAATGAGTATTGTGAATTAGTTGTTTTTCCCTCATACGCATGCGCACAGCGCACTCAGAAAACGACGCGAAGTTAGCTCCTTATAAATAATATCGCAAACATTTTGGAAGGTTTTTTACCGGCGTAAACCGCGTCAAAAACGTATTTAGGGCTAAAATAAAATGAAAAAATTCTTGTGTTACAACATGTTAACAAGACTCGAAAAAAATTTCATTTTTTCACAATTGTGATGATTGAACAATATCTCTTTCAAAATACGTCAATGTGTGCTAAATTTGTGTGGATTTATCTAACGAAGAGATGAGATTTTTGATATTTAATCAGCAATAAATTATGGAACACAAAACACGGTTCAAAGACGTCCTGAACCTTGCCGCACCTCATACCTGGACAGGGTCTGTGACTCCGGCCTGCATCGGACTTGCAATCAGCTATCATGCACAAGGTTATATCGATCCTCTTATGGCGTTCTGCGTATTGGCGATTGTCATCCTTATGCAATCGGCGGTAAATGCCTTCGATGATTATTCCGATTACCTGAAAGGCACAGATACGCTTGAGAATTCCCCGGATGCTTACGATGCTGTAATTGTGTATGGAATGAATCCCAAAACTGCCAGGAATCTTGCTTTTTCTTTCCTGTTTATTGCTCTCATTCCTGCCGCCTGGGTGCTGTATAACTGCGGTCTTGTGCCCCTGTATATCGGCCTGTTCGGAACATGCATCCTGTTCTGGTATGCCTTTGGGAAAATTCCCATCACCTATCTGCCGCTCGGCGAGTTGTTCTGCGGCTTTACTATGGGCGGTCTGATTCCTCTGGCTGCGTTTTATAGCCAGA
The DNA here is from genome assembly GCA_017443025.1 of Bacteroidales bacterium. GTDB lineage: Bacteria > Bacteroidota > Bacteroidia > Bacteroidales > UBA932 > Cryptobacteroides. The sequence goes on from JAFSPG010000001.1 coordinate 55,561, forward strand.
CAAAGAGCCTCGATTGGTTCGTTCTGGTGCAGGCGATTCCCCCTATGTTAGGAATGGCAATAAATATGTTTTCCAACAACGGAAGCGACATCGACCGTGACGTCCAGGTAGGGCGAAAGACTCTGGCCTGCCTGCTTGGACGTCGCCGCACCGACGCCCTGTACCGTTTCCTCCTGATTGTATGGGTTTTGAGCCCTGCGATAGTTCTTGGCGCTCAGCAGCGCTGGGGTTCGGTAGTGGTTTATGCACTTGTCACCCTGGCCTATACTCACCTGATTCAGCGTCAGTTCTGCATCCAGCTCGGCCCCAACGAAAGAGAAAAGGTAATGACAGGCGCCACCACCCTCGTCTCGCTCGTCGGACTCGCCTACTCCCTCGCCATGGTAATCGGCTAACGTTTCCGGCCGCAGGAACGAGCCTTCCGGCTCCTTCCGCTTCCTCCGGCCTGACATTCCCTACTCCTGGAGGAACTCCGATAGCAGGGTTTTGTGATGCCCTGGGATGACGATGTGATGGTTCCCGATGGGGTCGGTGAGGAAGTATCGGGCTTCGTCAGGAGTCAGTTTTACTACGATTTGGGTACGGCAAAGATTGTCTTCGTACTGATTTCGCAGTAACTCGCCTTCGGCGAAGAAGGCTCTGCAGAGATCGCCGGAAACTTTGAAGACGGTGACGGGGCCCTCCGGGAATTCGCCATGGATGCCCACACCTATACCGGATTCGAAGTGAGTGTCGTATGTAATACTTCTTGGAATATCGAGCGAAATCGTGCAGTGCGCGAAGAGAATTTCACCGCTTTCAGTGTCGATTCTCGAGGGGTTAGCCTGAAAGCCGGTGCAACCGGTTAAAACCCTGGAAATCATCATACTGAGCAGGGCTGGAATATCACCTTCGCAGGAGGCCGGGACGCCCTCGGAATTCAGCTTTGCGAGGGCCAGACAGCCGGTGTTTTTAAGGCTGGTAAGGAGGTCGAAACAGCGGAGCGTAAGAGCGCTGTACTCATACTTTTCCTTCAGTTTTAAAAGTGCCTCATATATCCCCATCGCTCCAGGCATAGCATCAGAGATTCCATTGTCATTTCGAGCGGAGGCCGACAGGCCGGAGTCGAGAAATCTTTCACTCACTTCTTCAATGGGAACATCCACAAACTCCACTCCAAGTTTGTCCTTGACGGCAGCCCTATCAACAGCGCTCGCAATCAGCCAGTCGGACGGCTTCCCTATCACAGCTATTCTGCTGCCGCTCAACTGCTTCCTCGCTCTCGCGACAGTCTCAAGGTTCTTGATTCTTGCTCTGAGAGAGGCTCCGTTTCCATGCAGAATTTCTCCGGGAATACCCTGCTGTCGAAGATAAGAAAGAATCTCAATCGAAGCCGCAAGGGAGTTGCTCTTTCCGGACGTGAGCAGATAAATCTTGCCGGTATTTGCGCTTAAAATTCCGGGAAGAAGCTCTTTGAAAATCCCCTCCGCTCCTCCGGTGCGGATGTATATCAGATTCAAGGAATTAGCCCCGAAATCCGAAAAATCGGCTCCCTTGAATTCAAATCCCCCATCAGGAAAAATCTCCCTCAGGAATTCATCCGTCAATCCGGCCACCGACTTTGCATCATGCAGCCCAGAAGTAATCGTGTAAATCGCTATATCCATTCTTTTCAAATTTTCAGTTCGTGCAGCACAAATATACATATTTTTATTGTTATATTTGCGTGCTAAATCTCGTGAGATATGTTTGTTGCGTTCAAGCTTCTGGGGTCGATAGCCCTGCTGATTTACGGAATGAAGGTTATGAGCGAGGCCCTGCAGAAGATGGCAGGCCCGCAGCTGCGTCACCTTTTGGGCGCAATGACCACCAACCGCTTCACGGGTGTCGCAACCGGCGCGCTGGTCACAGTAGCCGTCCAGAGTTCCGCCGCAACAACCGTAATGACGGTATCCTTCGTAAACGCCGCCCTTCTCACTTTAGCCCAGGCAATTTCCATCATCATGGGTGCCAACATCGGTACTACACTCAGCGCCTGGATTATGTCGGCCGGATTTTCATTCAATATAATTAATGTGGTCTGGCCGGCCTTCCTGCTCGGAATCATCCTTATACAGCTCGGCAAGCACAGGTATATAGGTGACTTCCTCTTCGGTCTGAGCTTCCTGCTCTTCGCCCTTGGAATGCTTAAGCAGACGGGCACCGAGATGGACCTTGCCAGCAATCAGTCGGTGGTTGATTTCTTCACGAGTTTCAAGACAAATTACGGCACGATTCTGCTCTTCCTGCTAATTGGTACGGTACTGACGGCAATGGTTCAGAGTTCGGCTGCCCTGATGGCCATAACGATGGTACTTTGCTCCACGGGAGCCATCACAATCTTCCAGGGTATAGCCCTTGTCATGGGCGAGAATATCGGCACAACGGTTACCGCGAACCTGGCAGCGCTGAGCGCCAATACTCAGGCGCGGCGAACCGCCATGGCGCACCTTCTGTTCAACGTTTTCGGCGTGATTTGGGTGCTGATTTGCTTCTTCCCCTTCGTCAAGATGGTGTGCGGAATCGTAGGCCTCGACCCTTACGCGACAGTCTCGGCCGAGCAGCAGGGCGACGCCTCCTTCGTAGCCCAGAGGGCCACTCAGCTCTCCTTCGCCCTGGCCACCTTCCACTCCTGCTTCAACGTGATAAATACTGCCTTCCTGATATGGTTCATTCCTCAGATAGAGAAGCTTGTATGCGCGATTGTCAAGCCCCGCAAGACCGACGAGGAAGATGAGCTCCGCCTGCAATTCATTCGCGGCGGTATCATGAAGACCCCTGAAATTTCGGTGCTTCAGGCACAGAAGGAAATTGCTGTTTTCGGCGAGAAGATGCACAGGCTTTTCGACCACGTGGTCGAGCTTTACAACACCACCGACGACCAGGAGTTCGACAAGCTCTTCGAGCGCATTAAAAAAGGCGAAGACATGAGCGACAGGATGGAGAACGAAATCGGCCGCTACCTTGGTGACGTAGGTTCGGCCCACCTCTCCGACGAAACCAAGGATAAAACCCGCGCCATGCTCCGCGAAATCAGCGAATTGGAGTCTATCGGCGACGGCTGCTACAACCTCGCCAGAATCCTTCGACGCAAGCACGATAACAAAGTAGTTTTCGCCGCCGATCTCGAGGCTGGAGTAAAGGAAATTTTCGCTCTTATCGGCGAGGCCTTCGATAAGATGAACACCGCCATCGTCAGCCATAAATCCGACTTCGACATTGCCCTGTCGCAAGGCGTCGAAGAGCGCATCAATGCCTGTCGTAACGCATTGAAGAAGCGCAATATAGATAATCTCGACAAGCACGCCTACGGCTACGACACCGGCACCGTTTTCTCCGACCTTATCGGCGAGTGCGAGAAGACCGGCGACTACATCATCAACGTCGTCGAAGCCCGCCTCGGAATCGCACGAAACGTGTAAGAATTTTCCATTGTTGAAAACTTGTTGATAACTATTCCGGAAAATTCGACCGGAACGCTTTTTCTATTTCTGCGAAATAGCTAAATTTGCCGCCTATAAGGGGGAAATTGTACCTTGACGGCAGCATAATTCCCCGGGGATAAGAACAAATTAATTATCTAAATATATCATTATGAGGTATTTAAAACAATCCTACACCACTCCTGTTGTGGACCTCTTCGTGGTATCCGAAGAGGAAAATTTCATGAGTCCGGGCGACTTCGTCCCTGGCGGCCCCGGTAACTATACCGGTGACGAAATCAATGAAAACGACGATTATTAAAATTTGCAGCACCATGAAGACTTATTTCAAATACTTTATGTCGATGGCTGCAGCAGTCGTCGCATTGTCCTCCTGCCAGAAGGAAATTGAATCCAAAGATGCTCCAGCCAAAGAAAAAGGCGTTCTCAGCATTACCGTAAAGGCTACTCAAGAAGCATTGAAGAGCGAAGCCGGAACCAAGACTTACATTGACGGAACTTCCGTTTTCTGGGGTACCGGCGAATACATGAAGATTGGTGTGTTCGATGGCGAAGGCACAGCCTGGGGCACTTCGAATGACGAAAGCGCCGACCTCTGGAATAGCCAGCAGCAGGCACTTTTTGAATTCTCGATCACTCCCAAGACAGAATCCGGAACTTACACCTATTACGGTATGTATCCTGCTTCTGCAGCGGCTACCTCATCGAATAATGACCCTGCCACCTATAAGGTCAACCTTCCCGCAGCCCAGAATGCTACGGCTTCTTCCTACGACCCGAAGGCTTACATTCTCGTTGCTCAGCCTGACGGCGGCCACGATGCAGTTATGACCGATTGGGACGCCGCATTCCGCCGCGCCACCGCCCTCAACAAGATTACCCTTAAGAATCTCCCCGAGGATATCAAGCGCGTTTCCATTACTGCTCCCGAGAATGTCAAACTCGCCGGTGGACGTCACATCAACCTCACTACAGGTCAGAGCGATGATATTTACAGCGGCGTCAACAAGATTGATGTCAAGTTCGACGCACCTCAGGCCACAGGTTCCGACGTTGTCGTTTGGTTCACCTCCTGGGACGCCGAAATTCCCGTTGATGCAAATCTTACCATAGTAGCTTATTCAACGGCCCACACTTTCACCCGCACACTTACAGTTGCCAACAAGTCCATCACCTTCAAGGAGGGCTGCCTGAACACTCTGAATGTCAACATGAGCAGCGCAGACCAGGGCGACAACACCGAGCTTGAGCCCGGCGATTATGTAGTTCTTGCCAAGAATAATACTACTTACTACGCCATGAAGGCCGAGGTCACAGGCACCGGAACAAGCACTCGTATGGTTTCTGTCGACTATACCGGCAGCCTCGATTCGTACAATGGTGATGGTGACATTGTTTGGACCATCGAAAATACCGGTAGTGCCTATACCATCAAGAATGGAAGCAACTATCTCGGATGGACTTCCGGCAACTACGCGGCATTCGTTGCAGAAGAAAGCTATTCTGATGAGGTCTGCTTGATGGATATCACCTACAACGAAGGTACTTATCTAATCAGCTCCAACAGCGACTCCGAGCGGAAACTCGCAAGGAACACCAGCAACGCTTACTTTGCATTCTACGCTGGAACCCAGTACAAAGATATCGTCTTCGTTCCTGCAACCGTCGATACACGTTCCGATGTAACTCTCGCCTTCGAGGATGCAGTTGTAAACCTTACTACAAGCGATTATGACCAGTTCTTCGGCCAGGAAGATGTTACCGCAACTCCTAGCGTTGAAGCCGTAACCAACCACCTTGAATGGAGCTACACGGATCCCAACGGAATCATTGACGAATTCGACAATGGTGCGCTTTTGCTTAACGGCAAAACCGGTACAGCTACAGTTACCGTATCCTTCGCCGGCGACGAGAACTACCGTCCCGCCGAGGCCAGCTACACCATCAACGTTACCGATGGCGGCATTCCGACCGTTAGTTATGAAAAAGTAACTTCAGCTCCCGCAGATTGGAGTGGTGATTACCTGCTTGTATGTGAGAATCGTGGCGAAGCCCTTTCGTCTATTTCTACAACTTCCACAAAATATGGAATTGGAGCCGCGGTCACGATTAGCAACGACGCTATTGAATCCAGCGCCACTGTAGATGCCTACAAGATTGTCATTGCCGCCGCAACTGGCGAAGGAAGCGGATATACGCTCAGATTTGGAGATGATTATCTGTTCTGGAGCTCCGGAAACTCCTTGGCCACAAACGCAACGGAATCTGACAACACACGTTGGACCATTACGGAAGGTGCTACCGCCGGGAACTGGATTATTGCGAATGTCAAAGATTCTGCAAGAGAAATTTGGTATAATACCAGTTCACCTCGATTTGCTTGTTACACTGGTAAGAGTGAGGCCTCCGCAGGCTATGCTGCAATCCAGCTTTACAAATACGCATCTGCACCTGACACCCGTCAGGAGGCAGGCATGAGCTGGAGCGCCGAGGCTGCAACTGCCACATTTAACACTGGCAACACCATCAGCTTCACGGCTCCTTCCTTGGATCAAGGCAATGCAAGTGCCGTAACTTACGAGTCAACTGACGCCAACATCGCTACTATCGACGAGAACACCGGTGAGGTTACCATCGCCGCCCTCAACGAAAACGTTGTCACTGAAGGCAGCACCACAATCAAGGCCGTCTTCGCCGGTGATGACAATTATAAGCCTCAGACCGTAAGCTACACCCTTACCGTCGCTGACGGACGTGCTCAAGTACCTACTCCTTCTTTCGACACCCCTGAAGGAGAGGTTACAGCTGGCACCGATGTTGCTTTTGAGTGCGAACTTGACGAAGTCAACTTCCACTATACCGTTAACGGCACTACTCCTACCGTCGACTCCCCTATCGGCACTTCAGTCGTAATCGATGAGCCTATGACCGTCAAGATTATCGCCGAGAAACTTGGTTACAAGCCCAGCGAGGTAGCTTCAGCAACTTATACTATCTCCGGCGTACAGCCTCACGACGGTTCGCTCGAGTATCCTTACACCGCTTCCGAGGCCCGCGATCTGGCTCTCAACGGAGATACCGGCACATATTATATTACCGGTACCGTTACAAAGGTTCAGAACCAGTTCAGCGCCGGTTATGGCACCGCCAACTTCTGGATTGACGAAAATGGCGTAGCCGAAGATGTATTTGAAGGATATAAAATCAAATACTTCGACGACGTCGCCTGGGTTGAAGGCAACAGACTTATGGAAGTTGGTGATGTAGTTATCATCAATGGTACGCTTACTGTTTACAAATCAAGCATCGCTGAAACCAGCAGCGGCCACCTTGTATCCATTAACGGCACCACCAAGGGTCTGCACGCCGGTTCACTGTCAGCATCACCCGACAACGACAACAAGCAGATTACAGTCACCTGGGGCGCAGCCACCGGAACCGACAGCGCTGTCAGCTACGCAGTTACCTGCGGCGACCAAAACTACAACGCTTCTGCTGCCGGCAGCCATACCTTCACAATGGCCGACTACGGCTCATACGACGTTAGCGTTGTAGCTACAGCCGCCGATGCCTTCTCCGCCACCGCCACGACAACTGCCATATTGAGTGATCCCAGCTCCGGCGGCGACGAGACCACCGAAGAGATTACCACCGGCACATTCAGCGGCGACGCGAACAGTTTGTCGATGACAACTACCTCCGGTATTACTATCTCTCAGCTTAAGAATGGTGGAACTAACTGCAACACCAACTACAATACGGTCAGCACCTTGAGAGTTTACCGTGCAAACCAGATACAGTTCACTGGCAAGACCTTCAAGAAGGTTGAGATGTACTATACCGGTACCTATTCCGGCGCAAGCTGGACTGTAGCTAATGGCGGCGGCACCGTTACCATCGACACATCGAACAAGAAGGTCGTTTGGGAGAATACAGGTGGCGCCACAACCGTAACTCTCCAGAATTCAACCGCCAGCGGTACCAATACCCAGCTGAGAACCACCAAGTTCGTCATAACCTACGAATGAGGAGGATCCGGAGGCGGAACCTCCGGGGGCCAGGAGGCCACAGCTACTGTAACTACCGCCGCTTCTCCTACGGAAGTGAGTTCGACAGGGGCAACCCTGTCGGGCTCCTTCACCGGAGAAACCGGAACAATTTCTGAGACGGGCTTCTATTACGGAGCCACTCAGGGGAACCTTGACAACAAGGCTTCCACGGGTAGTACGACCTCACCATTCAGCAAGGCCATATACGGCCTTAATGCGAACACTACTTATTATTACAAGGCATACGTCGTAGAGTACAACGAGTCCACCTCCTCCAATGAGGAGCGCCCCGGCAGCATCGTGTCCTTCAAGACCAAAGCCGTTGCCACCGCCACGGTCAGCAACGCAGAGGCCACGTCCATAGGTAACACCGGTGCGAGCCTGAACGGCAGCTATTCCGGCGCCACCGGGACCATCAATGCCGCCGGCTTCTATTATGGAACCAGCTCCGGAAATCTTGCCAACAAAGTGACCGCCACAGGTACCCAGACTCCTTTCAGCGTGGCGCTCAGTGGTCTCACCAAGAACACGACGTATTACTTCAAAGCCTACGTTGAAGAGTACAACGAGAACTCAGGAGAAAACGAGGAGCGGCTGGCTTCCGGTACCCTGAGCTTTACAACCACCGATTTGACTCCTCAGGTAGCAGAAGGGTGGTTGGAACTCCCGGCGATTACAGGCAATGAAGATTTCGTGGGCAAGTTCTACGGAAGCGGGGCAAGCACCGGCTCTAACCGTAACTACAGCTACAACTACAATTATACCTACTACGCATCGCTTTGGGTAGCTTATCCTCTATGCGGAACTCACAAGAGCGGTAGCGCCTCAACTTCGAGCTGGCGATATAATCCCAACATCGCCAACAACAAGCAGGTAAATATAGTCAGCAACAGTTACGGCACGATGTATAACGCTTCTTCCTATGCACGCGGGCACCAGTGCCCCAACGCCAGCCGAAAGAGCGACGATACGATGAATCTCCACACCTACTACTCTACCAACCAGACCCCTCAGCTTCAGAATAAATTCAACGGAAGCATCTGGGGCTCCCTGGAGGGTGCGGTAAGAAGTCTGGTAAGCAGTGCGACCGATTCAGTGTACGTGGCTACCGGCCCCGTTTTCCGCAAGGTCGGAGGCAGTGAGACCATTTCATATCTCACCGGAGCTTCCAGCAACGCCAATCCTCAAAGCCTGCCTATCCCGAACTACTACTGGAAGGCAGTACTTAAGGTCAAGCGTAACGGTAACGGCGAGATTACAAGTGCTTCGACAATCGGATTCTGGTTTGATCACCGGGAATACACGACAAACGAAAAATACAGCGATTTTACAGTTAGCGTCGATCAGATAGAGGCCTGGACAGGTCTGGACCTGTTCGCCAATCTTCCCGGCTCGAATACCTCCGGAATCGAGCAATCCGCGGAATCCAATTCATCGTGGACCACTTTCCAGAATTTCTAAATGACGGAAACTCCAATACAATAAGCGCTGACCGATTCGATTGGCCAGCGCTTAATTTTTTTATCTTATCACGATGTTCAAGAGAATGTAGAAGGAGAATCCCAGCAGCGGGATGGCCGACCAGCCGATTCCGCTTAGCAGTACTCCTGCTGCGATAATGACTAGGGCAACGAGGAATGCGATGCGCTTGACAGCCGTTTTCCTGTCGGCTTTGTCGCCGCCGCCAAGTTTAAGTGCGAACATAGGAATATTGCACACCATCAGCACTCCGAGAATAACAGCCACGAGGGGCATAAACCAGGGAGCCTTGAGAAGCGGCACAAAGTAGCAGATGTTTGACGTGCTCATGAAATGGCAGAGCGAACCTGCTATGATTGCCGCGGCCGGCGAAGGCAGCCCTATGAAGGAGTTGTGCTGACGCTCGTCTATATTGAATTTGGCGAGCCTGAGGGCGGCAAATACCGCAAAAAGAAGCGGCACAAACTCTATAGGGCAGTTGCAGCGGTTAGCCGTAGCAAACATCATTATTGCCGGCAGCACGCCGAAGTTGACCATATCGCTAAGCGAATCGAGCTGCTTGCCAATCTCCGAATAAGCCTTGAGAATACGGGCTGCAAGGCCGTCCATAAAATCGAAGACTGAGGCAAGAAGCATCAGCAGGAAAGCATAATCCACATGCCCCCTCAAAGCGGCAATCACTCCCAGAACCCCGCAGAGGAGGTTCATGGAAGTGATAGCGTTGGGAATCATTTTAACTATCCGCATTATTTAATTCCGAGTTTTTTCTTGAGTTCCTTGGGAAGAGCGTCCTTATGAAGCATTATGTCGAGAACTTTACCGCGGCAGAAGGCGTCGGACATATACCAGAGGCCCTTGTACTTGCCGGTTTCGCCCCAGGAGTTCTTAATCATCAGGTATTTGCCTCCGAACTGGTCGGTAGCGATGCCGTAAGCGTGCATACCGTGGTCGTCGGTGGTGGTCTTCTCGTCAAAGGTCTTCTGGCGGAATTCCTGATCGGGCTTAAGTTCCTTGGGAGCTTCAACAGCCTTGGGTGCTTCCTTGGGCTTTGCTTCGCCATCTTTGCCTACCCAGCGTTCCTGGTCGCTGCCGGCGGCCGGGGCAGCCTTGATCTCCTTGGGGTCAAGCAGCAAGGCCGTGCCTGTGCGGAGGAAGCCGCTTTCGCTCACGTCGCCGCCCCAAGTAGCTGTATAGCCGTTCTCGATGGCTTTATAGAGCACGTCCATAAGCTCGTCGATAGGAACGTTGTAAGCTTCGTCGATGCGCCAGTTATCAGCCACCTCGACTGCAAACTTCGTGTAGAAGGGATGGTGAGTGAAGGAAGTGAGAGTTACGTAATCGTCGGCGTTGAGCTTGAAGGAATCGCGGTAAGAAGCGGGTGTCCAGCTCTTGCCCTTGTATTCGAACTGCTCGGGAATCTGTCCGAGGTACTCGGCGAGGAAGGCCTTGAAGCCACGGAGCCAGGCTGTGGAGAGCTTGCGGCCAGGATTCTTGGCCACAGCATCTACGTAAGCCTTGGCAATAGCTGCAAGCTCGGCGTGAGCGTGCTTCTCGCTGCCATAATTAAGGCCGGGCATAACCTCGTTGGGCACCAGGCCGTGATCTTTCATCACGTGATGAACGGCATCTTCGCACTGGCTGCCCTGTGCAAAGCACAGCTTGCCGTCAACGCGGACATATTTCTCGGCGCGCTCTGCGTAGGAGTGGCTCACTATAAACATCTCTGAGAAGTCGGGATAATCCTCTTCTTTAAGTTTATTGATTCTGATGGCTTCCGACTCAAGGAAGGAGATTGCCGAGAAGCACCAGCAGGTGCCTGAACTAGCCTGATTCTTAACGGAGGTGATAGGGTTTTCCTTGACAACGGTGAAGGTGAGATTCGGGTCGGGTGCTTTAGGCTGCCTCTGGGCGTTGGCCTGGACGGAAAGCACGGTGGTAGCGACGGCTGCGAGGAGAATGCTTTTCTTTATCATTTTTTTAGGTTTTGTTGTCGTTTATATGCCGATTGTTACGGCGCAATTATGCGAAAGTAGGCTTTTTTTATTATTTTTACAACGAATATGAAGGATATTTTATACATACATGGCATGGGAGGCGGAGAAGACAGCCGCATCCCCTCCATTTTGAAGGAGATTCTCCCCGAAGAGATACGCCTCACCATCAGGACGTACAACTTCGACCCGGAGCTTGGGAGGGAGCAGATTCTGGGATGGTATGACGAAATCAAGCCGGACCTTGTCATCGGCGAATCACTCGGAGCGCTGCAGGCCCTCAGGCTGCCCGACGGGCCGAAACTGTTCGTTTCGCCTTCTCTCGGTGCCGCCCGCCTTCTTAATTTCTTCGCCTGGCTCTCAGTCATCCCCGGCATCACTCCCCTTCTCGACAAGATATACCGTCCTACCCGCCCAGGGCGACAGGAGTTGCACTTCATCCGTAAAACTTTAAGGAAATATCCGGCCCACAGCAAGGCGGCCCTTGAAGCCCCGAACACCAATGTCTTCGCCTTCTTCGGCACCCGCGACCATTATCGCCGGATGGGAGTAGTGAGCGTTCGTAAATGGCGGAAGCGCTTCGGAGACACCTATCAGATATACGAAGGGACGCATTTCATGGAAGAGGAATACGTACGCACCATCCTTTTGAATAAGATACAAAAAATACTAATTTTGCAGAATCTGTAAGAATCAATGATATTATGATAAAGAATCTGATTCGTCTGGGAATTTTCGCCGCATTGCTGGCAGCCTGTAATAGCGGCGAAACATCATATCATCAGCTTGGCCTGTACTCCAGGTATCTGCTATCCGATACCACGGTGACTGATTTCCGCATTCTTTCTTCCTGCGGTAAATACGGGCGTATGGGAAAGATTTATGTGCTCGGCGAGCCCGAAGAAGTGCTTGAGATTTCGTCTTACCTGCTGACAAGCGACCACTTCAACAATATCAACGGCCGTAATGTCCCCGATGGCCTTGTAGATTTCGCGGGAGAAGATTTCTGCGCTGTCCTCGATAATCTCCATACCCCTTATGCTAACCTTTTATCCGGGGATATGAAGGATTCGCTCATTGCTGCGTCAATCAGGAATTTCATTGCGGCAGTCGACAGCACCTACTATCTCAACATCTACGACATTGAAAAGCTTGGCCGTAAGATACCTGCAAAGATGGTGGTTCTAGCCTCTGCGCCTACGGCAGCATACGGATATTTCGACATTGACTCCCTCTGCGACATTGCAGGTTGCAATGTACGGCTGATTACTCCCCTGCACGCAATGCTCGACCAGTCCTGGGCTCAGCACGGCAAAGGGCTTAACCTTGCAGTATGGACTAGCGATTCCACCGGACTTTCAGGCGTTTACGCCGAGGTTATGGCTCACGAGAAGCGCCTCCGCGCCGATGACGCGGCGGATTATACAGTTATTTCTCCTGATGCCGCAGCCCCCGACGCCATGTCGGCATTCCTGGATTTCATGCGCAAATATCGCAGTTCTAAGGCAGACAAGAAGCTTTCTTCCATAATCGTCGACGACTGGGATGCCGATATTACAGCGCTTCGTGAAGCAGCAGAATCGGTAAAGACACTCTCCCACGACAGCCTTATCACCTACAAGTCGCTTATGCAGGACGATTTCGATATCATCGGCAAACGAGATGCCGTAGTAAAGGCTTGTTTCAGTCAGATGCGCGAGCATAATCTCTTTACCCATCGCATCTCCTATCCGACGGTGGAAACATATCATACCGAAGCCTCTCGTAGCGGCTCTTTCATGCTTGTAGGAGGAAAGGATAATTCAAAGAAGAAAAGTGAGCGAGAATAAGTTTATAAAGTGTGTTACGCCTGAGGAGATAGCTGCCCTTCCGCTTGCTGCGTTCGAAGGTGAAATTACCGTAATAGATAGTCCCGGCAAGGAATTCGACAGTGCCATCAGGTATCTGAAAGGGAAAAAGATGCTTGGGTTCGATACTGAATCGAGGCCGAGTTTCAGCGCTCACCAGCCTCATTACGGGGTGTCATTGCTTCAGCTCAGCGGCTCCGAAAGGGCTTTTCTCTTCAGAGTCAAAACTTTGGGCATGCTGAAGGAACTATGCTCCATCCTCTCTTCTCCTCATATCCTCAAGATAGGTGCAGCCGTGACTGATGATATCCGGGGCCTCCAGAAATACCGCAATTTCAGGGCGAAGGGCTTTGTTGACCTTCAGCAGATAGTATGGGAATGGGGCATCCTCGACAAAAGCGTCAAGAAGATGTCGGCAATCATTCTCGGGCTGAGGATTTCCAAGAGTCAGCAGCTTTCCAACTGGGAGGCCGAAACCCTTACCGAGGCTCAGTTAAGATATGCCGCCACGGATGCCTGGGTATGCCGTGAGATGTATAAAAGGCTTCTCGCCACCGACAAGCACCCTCTTACTCCCGAGGAGATGCATCCAATATTGAATCAAGAAGTGTAGCCTTGTCATTTCGACCGAACACAGTGAGTGGAGAAATCTTAAAAGACCATTTATATCATGAAAATATATCTTAAAAAAGGCCGCGAGGAATCACTGCTGCGTTTTCATCCCTGGGTTTTTTCAGGGGCCATAGCCCAGATAGTCGGCAATCCGGCAGAAGGCGACATAGTTCAGGTCTTTGCCTCCGACGGCAGCTTCCTGGCGATAGGCCATTACCAGATTGGCTCCATCGCGGTAAGGGTGCTGAGTTTCGATTCTGAAAGCCTGTCGGCTGATTTCTGGGAACGCCGACTCGCAGAGGCCCTGTCGGTGCGCACGGCCTGTGGCATCGCCCGCGAAGGCGTGACCAATTGCTATCGCCTTGTTTACGGCGAGGGCGACGGCCTGCCCGGCCTCATTGTGGATTATTACGACGGCGTTTGCGTGATGCAGGCCCATTCAGTGGGAATGTTCCGCGCCAAAAAGCAGATTTGCCAGGCACTGCAAAAGATATACGGCCCCACACTCAAGGCAGTGTACGACAAGAGCTCCGGCACTGCTCCTTTCAAGGCCGGGCTGGATTTGGTAGATGGTTACCTTTACCGCGCCGAAGGTTTCTCGGACGACGAGCAGGAAGTCCTCGAGGGCGGGCACCGCTTCCTCGTAAACTGGACTGAAGGCCAGAAGACAGGCTTCTTCCTCGACCAGAGGGAGAACCGCGCCCTTGTGGAGCAGTTCTCCGCCGGGCGCAATGTACTGAACCTTTTCTGCTACACCGGAGGCTTCTCCATCTACGCCCTCGGAGCCGGCGCCGTTCACGTAGATTCCGTCGACAGCTCAGCCAAGGCCATGTCGATGGTCGACAAGAATGTGGCCCTTAACGGCTTCGACGCCTCAAGGCATACTTCCTATTGCGCCGACGCCATCGCCTTCCTGCGCGATGTACCGGAGGGAAAATACGACCTCATGATAGTCGACCCGCCGGCATTCGCCAAGCACCGCGGTGCCCTGTCGAATGCCCTGCGCGCCTACCAGCGGCTCAATGCCGCCGCAATCTCAAAGGTAGCTCCGGGAGGATTCGTCTTTACATTCAGCTGCTCGCAGGTCGTTGATCGGGAGGCCTTCGCTCTGGCCGTATTCTCCGCTGCCGCGCAGACCGGCCGCCGCGTCCGTATCCTCGACCGCCTCCTGCAGCCCGCCGACCATCCGGTCAACATCTATCACCCCGAAGGAGAATACCTCAAGGGGCTGCTCCTCTACGTCGAATAGAGTTCAGCGGTGCATAAAACCCATGTTTTTGCACTGCAGGACGGCAAAACCTGTTGCAGCGGTGCATAAAACCTATATTTTTGCACCGGAGTACATAAAAAAGAGCGCTGGCCAATTGCGGTCAGCGCTCTAAGTATAGGTTTTAGTTAAGCACTACTTGGTGATAACCTTAGCCATTTCGAGGACTTTGTTGCTGTAGCCCCACTCGTTGTCGTACCAGGCGCAAACCTTTACGAAAGTAGGATCGAGCTGGATACCGGCCTTTACGTCGAAGATGGAAGTGCGGGCGTCGTTGCGGAAGTCGGTGGAAACAACGGCTTCGTCGGTGTAACCGAGGATACCCTTGAGTTCGCCTTCGGAGGCTTCCTTCATTGCAGCGCAAATCTCATCGTAAGAAGCGGCTTTTGCAAGCTCGACGGTGAGGTCGACGAAGCTGACGTCAGAAGTGGGAACGCGGAGGCTCATACCGGTAAGCTTGCCGTTAAGCTCGGGGAGAACCTTACCGACAGCCTTTGCAGCACCGGTCGATGAAGGGATGATGTTCTCGAGGATACCGCGGCCGCCTCTCCAGTCCTTCTTGGAAGGGCCGTCAACGGTCTTCTGGGTAGCGGTAGCAGCGTGAACGGTGGTCATGAGGCCACGGACAACACCGAATTTGTCGTTGAGAACCTTGGTAAGAGGAGCAAGGCAGTTGGTGGTGCAGGATGCGTTGGAGATGATGGTCTGGCCGGCATAGGTCTTATGGTTTACACCGTAAACGAACATCGGGGTAGCATCTTTGGAAGGAGCGGACATGATAACCTTCTTGGCACCGGCTTTAATATGAGCGGATGCAAGTTCTTCGGTGAGGAAGAAACCGGTGGACTCGACAACTACGTCAACACCGAGGGCGCCCCAGGTGATGTTTGCAGGATCCTTCTCAGCGAAGACCTGAATCTTGTTGCCGTCAACGATAAGATAGTTGCCGTCGACCTTGATGTCGTGCTTGAACTCGCCGTGAACAGAGTCATACTTGAGCATGTAAGCGAGATAATCGGCGTCGAGGAGGTCGTTGATACCGACTACCTGAACATCTGCTGCGAAATTCTCGACAGCTGCACGGAATACCATACGGCCGATACGGCCAAATCCGTTAATACCAAGTTTTACCATTTTTAAAGATTTATAAAGTTAAACAGTTAAATTTCAATAAAGCGTTTATCAAAATCGTGCAAAATTAGCCAAAATATCATACCTTTGCAAGTAATTAAATATAAATTTTCAACAGTCGGATGAACAGCGGTATCTTACTCAAAATTCTCATTTCCAACGATGACGGCTACGCCTCACGCGGCCTCCATACTCTGGCCAACATAATGGCCTCCTTCGGAGACGTTACGGTAGTGGCACCTAAGTACCATCAGAGCGCAATGTCGATGGCCGTTTCGCTCGGAATGAAGAAACTCGCATACAAGCCCCTGCCGGAAGAAGCCCCGGGCGACTGGTCATATCTTGACGCCACCCCGGCGAGTTGCATCAAATTCGGGCTCGAGTACAAATATCCCAACAGGAACCCCGATGTAGTCGTCACGGGCATAAACCACGGCTCCAACGCCGGTACGGCCGCCAACTATTCGGCCACCCTCGGAGCCGCCGACGAAGGCGCCCTCAACGGAATCCGCTCCATCGGCGTGAGCATTCAGGATTTCAGCCCGGAGGCCGACCTAAGCGGCGTTGAAAAGTATTTCCCGGATATCTTCCGCTTCCTGATGGAAAACTGGCCCGACGATGTGTATGGGCTGGTTTATAACGTGAATTTCCCGAAGCTCCCCGCCGACAAGATAAAGGGCATCCGCATCACCCGTCAGGGCCGCGGCCACTGGGAGAAGGAATACATGCCCTGGGACAACGAAACTCTCGGCAACTATTTCGTGTTTTCAGGCAGCGACTTCAAGAAGACCGACCTTCACCTCGAAGAGGGTGAGTCGGCTTATATGATGGTGGGTACTTTCTTTGACGATGAGGCTCCGGAAGAGGACCAGGCCGACCACAGAAACTGCGACGACGGCTGGATAACCATCACCCCCAACACCATCGACCGCACAAATTACGCCGAGAAGGAACGTCTCACGCGCCTCCTCGCCCAAAAGCCAATCATTTAGAATGAAGTACTACATCATAGCAGGCGAAGCTTCAGGCGACCTTCACGGCTCCAATCTGATGAAGGGCCTGTACGCCAAGGACCCCGAGGCTGACATCCGCTTCTGGGGAGGCGCCCTGATGAATGCCGTGGCAAAGGCCAACCGTCCGGAGGCCGATGCGATGGCGCATGATTACAACGAAGGCGCCGTCATGGGCTACTCGCAGGTCATACTGAAGGCCGGCACCCTGCTCTGCAACATCCGCCGTTGCAAGGAAGATATCTCCGCCTGGAATCCCGATGTAGTCATCCTCATAGACTATCCCGGCTTCAACCTTAAAATCGCAAAATACGCCCACGAAAAGGGCTTTAAGGTATTCTGGTACATCGCCCCGAAGGTATGGGCTTCGAGGGAGGGCCGCATCAAGAAAATCAAGAAGTACGTCGACCGCCTCTATATCATCTTCCCCTTCGAAATAGAATATTTCGAGAAGAAGGAGATTCCCTTCACCTACGCCGGCAATCCTCTCATCGATGCCATCGACGGCGACTCCCCTACCACTCGGGAGCAGTTCCTTAGGGATGCAGGACTCGAAGACAGGCCCATCATCGCCCTTCTGGCAGGCTCACGAAGGAACGAAGTTTCGCTTACAATGCCGGTGCTCGAGGATGTGGTAAAAAAGATGAAGGCTACTCCTGAATATGCCGATTACCAGTTCGTAGTAGCCGGAGCACCTTCAAGAAAGCCCGAGGACTACATCACCAAGAACCCTTCCGGAGAGATTAGAATAGTCTTCGGGAAGACGCACGATATCCTCCGCTACGCCAGGGCTGCCGTCGTGAACTCCGGCACCGCCTCTCTGGAGGCCGCCCTAATCGGCACACCTCAGGTAGTGGTGTACAAGATGAGTAAGCTCACCTTCGAAATTGCAAAAAGAATCATCTGCATAGACACCATCAGCCTGGCCAACCTTATTGCCGGCCGCAAGATATTCAGGGAATTCGTACAGTACGACTGCAACCCTGAAAAAATCAGCGAGGAGCTTGTACGCCTTACCGGCGACGAAGCCTATCGCGCCGCAATGGCTGAAGACTATGCACTTGTTAGGAAATTGCTCGGCGGCAGCGGTGCTTCACAGGCCGTAGCCACCGCAATGATTAAGGAACTTACTTCTGCGAAGAAGTCTTGAGCGCCTCTCCGAACTCTTCGATACCGGAGTCGGTAGCGACAATCTGAACCACATCCCCGGCAATAATCTTATCGGACGCCCTCGGGAAGTCTACCCGTTCGTGCCCGCGGGTAATCGCCACCACGTGAACCCCGAAGCGGTTGCCGAGATTCAGCTCCGACAGCATCTTGCCATCCCATTCCGGATCGGTTGGAATTGTAAAGTCAGCAAAATGCAACTCATGCGATATAAGAGTATTGACATTGTCAGTGTGAGCCGTACCCTTTAATTCGTCGCTGAGGTCGCGGGCCTTCATGTTATTGCGGAAGGTATTCTCTATCCTTATTGACTGCTTGCGCACGGAGCGGCTGCTCACAAGGAGAACGACCGCGCCGAAAGCGATGAGGAACACCGGAATGCCCGAAAGCTGGAATAACTTGAAGAGCACGAAAAGCAGGAAGCCCATCGCCACGAAAATCCTCACTAAGACCATTCCCACGAGGGCTGGACGCATCACTCTGCTATATGCCCAGATACTGCTGAATTCCGTAGAGAAAGTCCTGCGAATCAAGATTGAATAAAGGAATGGCGACATTACGGCCACTATCAGCAGGGCTGCTACAATATGGCCCGTTATACCCGGAATCCATCCGGTCACAAGCGGCACCAGCCAGTTGAACGAAATCATCAACAGGGCTATGCAGATTATGGAATGAATCAGTATAACCTTTACAAAATCCGATATGTATTTACGGGTATCGCTCTTGTCGGAGGGAGTGTCGTCGCCGCCGCTGGCATAGCGGTCTAGCATGCCTTTGAGCCAGGCCGGGAGATGCCGGTCGAGGAACCTGTATGCGGGCTCCGACAACCTTATCATATATGGCGTAATGAAGATGGTGATGACCGACACCGCAACTACTATTGGATAGAGGAAATCGCCTGTAACTCCCAGCGAGAGGCCGAGGCCTGCGATGATGAAGGCGAACTCACCTATCTGGGTGAGCGAGAATCCGCAGCTGACGGCCGTCTTGAGCGGCTTTCCGGAAATCAAAACACCGATTGTAGCGAAGGTCGACTGCCCAACTACCACGGCAAGGGTAATAACAAGAATCGGGACTGCATACTGGACTATCATAGCCGGATCCACCATCATGCCGACTGACACGAAGAAGATGGCCCCAAAGAGGTCTTTTACAGGCTTTACCAGCTTGTCTATCTGTTCGGCCTCGACGGTTTCCGCCAGGATGGAGCCCATAATAAAGGCTCCGAAGGCGGCCGAGAAGCCCATGGCCGCTGCAAATACGACCATTCCGAAGCAAAGGCCGAGCGACACCACGAGAAGGGTTTCGCCGCTCATCAGTTTACGCGCTTTGCGAAGGATGATCGGGATGAGAAAGAGGCCCACCAGGAACCACAGAATCAAGAAGAATCCGAGTTTGGCTATGCTCTCGACCATCTCGACTCCGTCGACGCTGTTGCTGACGGCAATTGTCGACAAGAGAACCATCAGCACAACTGCAAGTATATCCTCAAGAATAAGGATGCTCATCACCAGGCCGGCAAACTGTTTCTTCAGAAGGCCGAGGTCGTCGAAGGCCTTGTAAATGATTGTAGTCGATGACATTGCAATCATACCACCGAGGAAGATGGCATCCATTCTCGACCATCCGAAGGCAGTACCCACGATGAAGCCCACGAATGTCATCCCGAAGATAATCACGAGGGCCGTAACCATGGCCGGCCCGCCGACCTTGAAAATTTTCTTTATGCTGAATTCAAGACCGAGGGCGAACAGGAGGAATATTACTCCGATATCAGACCAAAGGTGGATGTTGGCAGTATCGACCACCGATGGCAGCAGGCCGAAGTGCGGACTGGCCAGAAAGCCGGCGACGATGTATCCGAGCACGAGCGGCTGGCCCAGCTTCTTGAAAAGAAGGGTCATCACTCCGGCGCAGATAAGCATCAGCGCAAGGTCTGCAATCAATGGGGCAAGGTCTGACATATCATTCTATTATTTTGAGGAATAATCCCTCTCTCCGAAGATGGCTGTGCCGATTCGGACGATAGTGGCATCGTATTCAAGGGCTATCTTCCAGTCGGATGACATTCCTATGCTAAGCTCCCTGATTTCGGGATGATGAGTCTCGAGCCGTCTCTTTATATTCCTTATTTTCTCGAAATCGGAGCGGATAATACTTTCATCCGAAGTATTTGTCGCCATCCCCATAAGGCCGCAGATGGACAAGCCCTCGTAGTTCTCTGCGAGAATCCCGGGCAGTTCTTCCTCAAGGAAGCCCTGCTTGCTTTCCTCGCTGGCGATATGCACTTCGAGAAGAATATTGACCCTCTGCTTGTTCTCTATCCCCCACTTGTCAATGGCCTCGAGCAGATGAAGGGAATCCACCGATTCCACCATATCCACGTATGGGAGAACCATCTTTAGCTTATTGGTCTGGAGATGGCCGATAAAGTGCCAGCGAATATCTTTCGGGAGGGCCTCAGCCTTGGCCTTGAGCTCTTGCGGACGGCTCTCGCCAAAAAGGAGATGTCCCGCACGGTAAAGCTCCATGATGGCTTCAGCCGGGTGAAATTTGGAAACTGCCACCAAGTTTACGCAAGGTGGCAGCTCACTTAATATCTTGTTTAACCTATCTTCTGGCATTGCGCTGTTGTTGCATACGCTGGGCTTCTTCCAGCCTCTTCTGCCATTTGCTCTTTGGCAGAGGCTTGCCCTCAGTAGCCTTCAGGCGGGCATATACATCCTCGGGCTTTACAACCCACTTGCGGATGATGAAGGTCTCTATCATAGTGATGATGTTCGAAAGCAGATAGTAGTAGCTAAGACCTGACGAGAGGCTGTTACAGATAAAGAACATCATCACGGGCATAAAGTAGAAGGTCATCATGCGCATCATCTTTCCGTTGGCGTCGTTGCTGACCATAGAGCCGGAGGTGAGCTTTGTGAAGAAGAACATCGACACGGCCATCAGGAGGGCAAAGAGGGAGATATGGTCTCCCAGCAGAGGGATGCCGCCGGGGAAGGTGAGGAAGGAATCGTATGCGCTGAGGTCTTCGGCCCAGAGGAAGGGCTGCTGACGCAGCTCGATAGAAGCCGGGAAGAAACGGAACATGGCCCACAGAATCGGGAACTGGAGGAGCATAGGGAGACAACCGCCCATCATATTGGCTCCTGCCCGCTTGTAAAGGGCCATCGTCTCCTGCTGTTTCTTCATTGCGTCTTCCTGCTTGGGATACTTGGCGTTGATTTTCTCGACCTCGGGGCGCAGAATCTGCATCTTTGCCGAGGATATGAGGGATTTATATGCCAGCGGGAACACCACTATCTTGATGAACAGGGTCATCAGAAGGATGATGATACCGAAGTTCAGGTCGAAGCCCTTGAGGAAGTTGAACACAGGGATGATTACGTACTTCGTAAAGATTCCGATGATACTTCCGCCCAGAGGAATTGTCTTCTCGTAATGCTGTCCGAGGGCCTTCATTCCGTTGTAGCTGTTGGGGCCGAAATAAAATTCGTGCTCCCAGGAGGTCTTGCCGCGAAGCTCCTTGCGAAGCAGGGAGCGGCCGTACATCAGGTGTACATCGTTATCTTTTTCGTCGGCGAAGACGGTGCTGAGTTCACCTTCGTCCCAGTTGTCCAGGGCACGGAAGATGGCCGAGAAGAACTGCTGGTGATATGCCACCCAGGAGATGTTTCCGCGGACTTTCTTGGCCTCGCTGCGGCCCTTGGCATATTCCTCGGGGCTGTCGCTGCCGGGCTCGAGATAAGCCGAGAGCGAATACTGGGCTTCATTGCGGAAGCCTTTCTCCATACGGGGGATGTTGACGTTCCACTCGATGTCGTAAGAATATACGTTGCGGGCAATCTCAAGTCCTTCGAAGGAGAGGGTGTTCCTAACCTGATATCCGTCGAGGGTATAGGCCTGCTCGATATAGCCTCCGTTTGAGAACGGGAGTCTCATCACTACTGAAGAATCAGTCTGTGAGGCAATCTGGAAGGTGAAATCCTTGGTGCTTACAAGCTCTCCGGCGAAAAGTTTTACGTTGTACTCGCTCTGTCCGTCGCGGAAGAGGTAGAGGTCGGACTTGTCGTAATTCTTGTAATCCTTGATGCGGGCTGAATAAGGCTGGCCGCCACGGGTCGTGAAGGCAACCTCCAGAAGGTCGTTCTGCAGGGTGATGAACTCGGCATCCTGGGCCTTTGCTCCGGCAAGAGCGGCGTCCTGAATCTCAGGTTCCTTCACTTCCTGAACCTTGGGCTCTTCGTAAAGCCCGGCGTCCTTGAGGGAGTCAATCCTTACCTGCTCAAGGGAATCGCGGAGCATCTGTTCTGCCAGCTGGGCCCTTGCTATGGCCTCCTGCTGGCGCACATAGGCCTGCTGCTTTTCAATCTGCTTGGACTGGAAAAACATGAAGCCTACCATGATAGCTCCGATGAGTACCCAGCCTATAATGTTGTTTTTCTTCATTTAATCTTCCTTTTTCTTTGGGAAATTACTCCTTGGGGGCCTCGGCTGCCTGGGCGGCATCCTCAATCTGACGAATCTTGGCCTCGAGGGTGGCAAGCTCGGCTTTTACAGACTCGATACGCTCCTGGAACTGCTTTATAAGCGGTTCGGAGTTCTTGGAGGCGGCGAAGAAGCCGATATTGTTCTCGTAGGTATCGAGGTCCTGCTGCAGACGGTTGTACTGCTGAATGAGTTTCTCTTTTTCAGATACTACGGGGCGCTGGAGCCTTCCACCGTTCTGCGGGCGTGACCTGCGCTTTGCAGCCTCTGCCTTGAAGTTCTCTTCCTTGCGTCCGAAGAATTCGTCGCAGGCGGCACGGAACCTCTTCCAGAGGGCATCTGCCTTCTTGCGGGGCACTGCGCCGATTCCCTTCCACTGCTTCTGGAGCTCGATGAAGGCCTCGGTGGTCTTCTTCCACTCGCTGCTGTCTTTCAGGGCCTCTGCCTTTTCGATGATGGCCATCTTGAGGTCGACGTTGGCCGACATGCTGTCTTTGTACTCCGAATAGTAGATGCGCTTGCGCTCGAAGAATTTGTCGTTGGCGGCGCGGAAGCGGTCATAGACCTTCTGGTTTTCCTTCTTGGTGGCATAACCAATCTTCTTCCACTCCTTCTGAATCTCTTCGATTTCCTTGGTGAGGGTGCTCCACTGGTTGGGGCTGATTTCCTCGCGGGAGGCGATTTCCTCGACCTTCTCGCAGAGGGCCTTCTTGGCCTCGAGGTTCTCGGCCTGCTTTTCCTTCTGGCCCTCGAAGAAAGCCTGATAGTTCTTGTTTATCTTGGCTGTAGCGGCTTTGAAGCGCTCCCAGATTTGTTCGCGGTACTCCTTGGCTACGGGGCCGAATTCCTTCCACTGCTCGTGGAGTTTCTGGAGCTCCTTGAAGGCGTCGATTACGTTCTCGTCCTCGGAGAGTTTCTCGGCTTCTTCGCAGAAGGCTTCCTTGGCTTCGAGGTTCTTCTTGAAGTCGAGGTCGCGCATGTCGCGGTTGAGCTGGACCTTGTCGTAGAACTGCTCTACATAGAACTGATATGTGTCGTTCAAATCCCTGAAGGCCGTTGCCGGAACTGGGCCGATTTCGCGCCAGCGGGCTTGAATCTCGCGGAAGGCGGGGAAGACGGAAGATACGTCCTCGTGGTCGGCGAGGAGCTGCTTGAGGTCTTCGATTACAGCCTGCTTGCGGATGAGATTGTCGGAGCGTTCGGCGTCCATCTTGCGATTATACTCGGCTTTTTCCTTCTTGAAGGTATTGTAAAGCGACTTGAAACCATTCTCCACGGCCTCGAAAACATTGTTCGGAGCGGCCTCCGAGTCAGCTTCGGCGGCTTCCTCTTCAGGGGCATACTCAGCTTTGTCCTTCGACAGCTTCTTATAGAATGCCGATTTGATGGCCTCTGCCTCCTTGGCACGTTTCATCCTGTCTTCGTCCGACATAAGTTTTTCGAAGAGAATGGAAAGCTCGCCGAGAGACATTTCTGAATAATTCACCTCAGGGGTTGTGGTTTCGGGTACATCCGGAGTAGCCTCGACAGGAACTTGAGAAATTGCTCCGGGATTCAGTTCTTCGTTCATAGATACGATGTTTAGTTATGTATAGATTGCAAATATACTTATTTTTTTGATTTCTTGTTTTTCTTTCCGACTTTTGCAGCAGCAATATCATTCCTGCCTATGCGCATTGACATTCTTACAGTTGTTCCCGAACTCCTCGAGAGTCCCCTCGCCCATTCGATTCCCGGCCGTGCCGTCAAGAAAGGCCTGGTGGAGATTCATATTCACAATCTCCGCGAATACGGTCTGGGGCCCCGCAAGAATGTCGACGACTACAGCTATGGCGGCGACGCAGGCATGGTAATGATGGTCGAGCCCGTCGATAAAATGATTTCCGCTCTCAAAGCTGAGCGCGACTACGACGAGGTGATTTATATGTCGCCCGACGGAGAAATCCTCTCGCAGGGCATCGCCAACGAATTGTCTCTGAAGAAGAACATAATCATTCTCTGCGGCCACTACAAGGGCATAGACGAGCGAATCCGCGAGCACTTGGTTACCCGCGAGATTTCTGTCGGCGACTATGTGGTGAGCGGCGGAGAGATTCCGGCTGCCCTGCTCGCCGACGCCATAATCCGCCTGCTGCCAGGCGCCCTTACCGACGAGACTTCCGCCCTGAGCGACAGCTTCCAGGACGGGCTGGTCTCCCCTCCCGTATACACCCGTCCGGCCGACTACAATGGCTGGAAGGTTCCGGATGTCCTGCTCAGCGGCAATCCCAAACTCATCTCGGCCTGGCAGGACGAGCAGGCCCTCGCCCGCACCCGCTCCCGCCGCCCCGAACTCCTCAAGTAGCCCGAGTTCACCGGCGCGGACGTCCCTCCGAATGGGACGTCTGCACCGGTAATGTTCTTCTGCCTTCGCGAAGAGGGAAAAAGTTTTCTCGGGCAGAAAAATGCCCTCGAAACTCTTTTCCCCTCTTCTCCACCATCCCCACGCACAGGGATAATAAAACGAAGGCCGCGGGGAGCGACCTTCGTTTTTAGGGATGAAGCGGAACCGTAAGCCGGTTTCTGTTTTGTTCTGTCATTTATCTTCGCGACCTACCCCCTGGCAATCGGGCGGGCAACCCTCAGCTGCCAGTATATTTGGTTTTGCAGGCCCTGACGCCGTACCCCGGCGGCATCGCTGACGCCGGTCGTGGGCTCTTGCCCCACGTTTTCACCCTTACCTTTCGGCGGTTGTTTTCTGTTACGGGCGGTATAAAATCACTTCTATCTGCGCTTTCCGCAGCAGGGTGCCCTGTCCTGTCCGGACTTTCCTCACATCTAAAACCGATGCGCGACAGATCGTTCCGCTTGCGGGGGCAAAGTTAAGGGATTTTTCTTACATTTGCATCCGTTATGCGAAGACTTGCGCTCATACTCCTTTCATTTGCCGCCATCCTGGCTGCGACTTCCTGCGCGGATGCCGCCGTCAAAAGATACAAGGCCGTGGCCGTAAAGTCGTATACCCACGACGATGGAGCCTATACGCAGGGCCTGTTTTTCAACGACGGCAAGTTGTACGAGAGCACTGGCGTAAAGGGTGAATCATCTTTCCGGAGGGTTCAGCTCGGGACCGGAGAAGTCGAAAAGAAGATTGATTTCGCCAAAAGATATTTTGTCGAAGGTTCGGTTATGCTCGGAGGCAATCTTTATCTCCTTACCTGGACCAATAACGTCGCCTTCATCTATGACGCCGAAACCTTGAAATTCAAGCAGGCTTATACCTTTCCCCGCGAGGGATGGGGCCTTACTACCGACGGCAACAGCCTCATTGCCAGCGACGGCTCTGCCAAACTTTTTTTTATGGACGGGAAGTTCCAGACTCAGCGGACCGTTACCGTAAAACTGGACGGCCGAAAGATTTCCCTCCTGAATGAACTGGAGTATATCGATGGAAAGATTTGGGCAAACGTATATACATCGGATATAATACTGATTATCAATCCTTCGGACGGACGCGTAGAGGCAACTGTCGATTGTTCCGATCTGCTGCCAGAGCATCTTCGCGATGAGCGCACTGACGTCCTCAACGGAATAGCTTTCAATCCGGAGGATGGCAAGATTTATCTTACCGGCAAGTACTGGAAGAGACTTTTTGAGATTAAACTGGAAGAATTAAAATAACAAGCGGGGGTACCGGCCCGGCCGGTTGAGAGATACCCAAGGAACCTGATCCGGTTAATACCGGCGTAGGGAGGCTTGAACCTCGGCGCGAAAGCGCACCCCTTGCATAAAGAACATCATTATGCGAGGATTATTTTTTTTATCAGCATTCATTTTTGCCTCGGCGACGGCCGTGGCAGGAGCTCCGGAAGATGAGGTTCTGCAGCTCGACAGCGTGGTAGTCAGTTCCACAAGAGCCGACAAGAAAGCACCTGTAACTTATTCATTTATAGGAAAAGACGAACTGCGCGCCGCTCCGGCCACTGCATCCGTGCCTATGGTGTTGGAACTACAGCCATCCGTTGTTACCTATAACGAAGGCGGAAACGGTCTCGGCTACTCCTGGATGACGATTCGCGGCTCCAAGGGTTCGCAGATTAACGTCACGCTCAACGGCGTCACACTCAACGACGCCGAGAGCCAGGAAGTGTTCTGGGTAAACATCCCGGCTCTTTCGTCGCTCGTAACCTCAATCCAGCTGCAACGCGGCCTCGGCACCACTGCCGGCGGCAGCGGCGCCTTCGGCGCGAGCGTCAACATGAACACCGCGATGATGAATCCTGAGGAATTCAGGCAGATATCCCTCTCGTCCGGCTCATGGAACACCCTGATGCGGACCGTCGCCGTGGGCACCGGCCTGTCGAAGTCGGGCTTTTATTCGAATTATGCAATTTCCAAGGGTGACACCGACGGATATATCCGCAACGGCAAGGTAAAATCGCTTTCTGCCTTCGCCTCCGCAGGATGGCTTGGCGAGCACAATTCCCTGAGGCTGACCTGGCTTTACGGCGACCAGCGCAGCGGTATCACCTGGGACGGCATTTCGCCGGAGCAGTACAAAGAAGACCGTCGGCAGAACAATGCGGGGGCATACACTGATTCCTTCGGCAATACAAGGTACTACGACAATCAGATCGACCGTTACCGCCAGCATCACGTCCAACTTAACTGGACACATGATTTCGGGGCTGGACTCACCTGGTCGAATACCCTGAATTATACCCGCGGCGACGGTTATGACGAATACTACGGAGCCCGCGACGTAACCTTCTTCGGGGCCTTCGGCTTCCCTGGAACCATGACCGGCCAGGACGGCCTCCAGTATGAAAATTCCGACATGATTTACCGCAAGAAGATGGGCAACGACTTCTTCCTTGCAAAGTCAGATATCTCATGGAAAGGCCCGAGATTCTCTCTGACCGGCGGCGTGAGCCTCTCCAAATACGTAGGCGACCAGTGGGGTGACGTCCTGTGGTCGGATGTCCTCGGCAAGGATTGGGACTACAGGAATTTCAATTCCGCCAAGACCTGGTACAGCCACAAGGGCCGCAAATGGGATGGCTCCGCCTTTTTGAGGGCTGAATACTTCCTCACCGATGCGCTCACAGCTTACGCCGACATTCAGCTTCGCCATATTGATTATTCCCTGAAGGGGCGCGACGAGGATTTCCCTTCAACCGGAGCGCTTATGGATTTTAAGCGCAAATGGACCTTCTTCAATCCCCGCGGCGGACTGTCGTGGGAGATTTCTCCTTCGCACAGGATTTACGGAAGCGTTTCCGTGGGGCATAGGGAGCCCGGGCGCGGCGACATTAAGGAAAATATCAAGGGTAGTGTTAATCCCATCCGTCCCGAAAGGATGACGGATATTGAGCTCGGATACAGCTACTCCGGGAAGAAGTTCTCCGCCTCGGCCACGGTTTATCTGATGGAATACCGCGACATCCTGCTCGAGACCGGCAAACTCAGCCCCGAGGGCTATGCACTCAAGGAAAACCTGCCCGAAGGGTACCGGCGAGGCATTGAGGTCGCAGCCGCCTGGCAGCCCTGCAAGGGCCTGCGGCTCGACGCTAACGCCACGCTCAGCACCAATAAAATCAAGGATTATACAGCCTGGATTCCATATTCGGATTACTCCGGTCAGGCCTCGGTGCATTACGGAAAGACGGATATGCTGCTCTCGCCCTCACTCCTTGGTATGATGCGGGCCAGCATCCAGCCATTTAAAGATGGCATCTCGCTAAGCCTCTCCGCCAAATACGTCGGAAAGCAGTACATCGACAACACCATGCGCTCACTGATGAAGATTCCCGCCCGCTGCACCCTGGATCTGTCGCTATCGAAGAAGTATATGCTCAGAGGAAACACCATCGAGGTTACAGGATACATCTACAACCTGCTGAATCACAAGTATTTTGCCTCCGGATGGCGATACGAAACGGTCGACCCCGCCACAGGCGAAATCCAATCCTTCATCGGAATCTACCCCCAGGCCCCCATCAACTGGTCCATCAAAGTCTCCTATACCTTCTGACCACTGTGCGTGGGGATGGTGGAGAAGAGGGGAAAAGAGTTTCGAGGGCATTTTTCTGCCCGAGAAAACTTTTTCCCTCTTCGCGACGGCAGAAGAACATTACCGGCGCAGACGTCCCAGAAAGTGGGACGACCGCGCCAATTTTGGCGTTTTTCGGTGCAGACGTACTATTCGGAGGGACGTCTGCACCGATGGGGATGATGGAGAAGAGTAATACCGTGGGCTTATATTCTCTTGATGTAGGCGAAGGGCGGGTAGGTGCGGACGATTTCTTTGACTGAAGCATTGAACCAAGCCTCCATCTGAGGACGTCCGAGGCAGTTGTTGACGTGATATTTGGCCGAGAGATTATATGGGGCAACCAATTCAAATTCCACGTAATCAGGGAGAGCGATGCGCTCTTTGGAAATCCTAAGGTCTATGCACAATTCCTTCTCCCCGTTCGCCAGAATATCGAGAACATCATTCTCCGCCCCGCAAGACATAACTTTGCAGAAGTCGTGATCCATTTCATCGTAGTAATGCTCCTGGAAAGGCTTGTAGAAGGGTTTTACATCAACAAGTTTCCAGAGTTTTCCGATGTACTTGGTGAGCGAGAGAGTGTAGTTTTTGGTGTTGGAGTTGTTCATAAGCTGATACTAATTATTGGTTTGCGGTAAGAAAGACGTAATCTCCCGCAAAATCTATCACTCCAACAAAAAAATCAGAAAAAAATGAGACGGCCGGAAAGATTATCTGTGAATACGGTGATAATCGCCATAATCCTCCAGAAAACAGAAAGAAACATTCTTTTCGAAGCTCTGCAAGGGATATCCCTTGCTCTCGGCATAATCCAGGATAATCTTCTTGTCGTCATCTGTCAATATCGACATAACCGACAAAACTTCCCTTGTGAGTTGCACTATATCTTCCAGGATTTCCAACTCTAAATTAAACAAGCGTTCTTTCAGGGCATCCGGGATATCCATATCCTCACATCGCTCCAGAAGAGCTGGATCAGCCTCTACCGCAGCCACAAGCGCCGACCTTTTCAAGAACCCTCTCCACGAAAGTTCCGGTTCTTCTGACAAAGCAACATTGTATAATCTGCGGAGTTCCTCGTCCCCTTTTGAAGAACGGAACTTTTCTATCTGCTCTGCAAGCCAGGGATTAAGAGGACGGACTTTCCCAGGTATCATAAAAAATTGGCTTTTATGATGGCCGGCCATAAATTCATCCAGCGTCACGCCGATATTCTCAATATCTATCTTCAGTTCCACCTGACTATTAAGAAGCGTTTGAAAATCCTCATTATGAGTTTCCAAGTCAGCAATCATGAGCATTCCTTCATCAGATGAACTCAGATATTCTCCGGCGGTAGTATTTCTCAGGGGACAATCTTGCTCAAATATATCTATAACCGCCCTCAAGGCCTCCCAGTATACGAATCGCACGTCACTGACAGGCATCTTAGGCTTATCGACTCTCGGCTCGATGCAAAGCCAGGCACAGCACTTCCCATAGGCATTAAAAAAATTCTCCGCGGCATTGAAAAATTCCCTATAGTCATCCGGCTTCCAGTCGCTGTCCAGAAAGATAGGCTGAATTGTATCAAATTCCTGCTGACGAATATCTTCTTTATCAAAATGGCCATAAAGGCGATAATACTCATTAAACCACTCATCCCTCAACGTAGGACGTGCGATATTGAAGACATGCGAAGAGCCGGGCGAAGGAATGGTCCAGAATCCGTACGCAATCGAAAGTTTTGTCGTCCTCCCCGAATAACTCTTAAGTTCAATGCCCAGCCCGGCAAGATATCTAATGACTTCTTGTTTTGCCCGTTCATCATCGGCGCAAATGACGTCCAGTTCTTCCTTTGTAATCTGAAGCAAGTCATACAGCGAATCCACTCCTGTCCAATAAAGGAGGTCTTTTGTCTCAGGAGAAAAAGGCAGCAATACAAGAGACTTCCGATAGAACGGCTCCTGGTGCAGATGCATTAGCAGATAACTTCTGGTCAAAAAATCCTGCCAGGAGAGGTTCTCATCCTCGAGGCAAGACTTTTTATACCACTCCCGCATATACACTTCACTGCGGCTCCCCTGATATCGCCGGATTATTTCCTCCAGCCAGGGATTCAAAGGAAAGTTATTCATACTATTCGGTCTTGCTGATTATCACGCAGTGGCAGTTGGAATCTGCCCAGGCATCGAGGAAATGAGCAACCTTGACGGTTAACGGGACAGGACCGAAGGCAGGGTCGAACAGAGAGACTTCGTCCCATTCGGGATTTACTGTCAGGACCACGACGCAGTGATCCACTATACCGCCGGCGAGAATGTCTTCCAGCTTTTCTTCGACGGGATTGCCAATCAGCTCTCCCCCATCGACGGCCGCAATCACCCGCTTGCCTTCCTCAAGGGCCTTTTTGATATCCTCAAGCGAAGCACCCTTCTTCTTCTCCACCTTCAATCCCAGAGCCTCGGCCGTATTGCCCAAATCCTGAAGACGTGCGCCTTCTTCTGTAATCCAGCCGCGGCCGAGCGCAAGCTCGTGCAATTCCGACAAGGACTTGTGGATACCGAAGCAATGCAGGATATACTGTTCGCAGCGGATGGAGCACAGGGAATCTCCCCTGGTCTGGGCCACACGGATGATTTTAGCCAACTTCTTGAGAGCCCGCATCTTGATATTATAGAGATTGTCCTTCTTGATACCGGTGAGTTTCTCCAGGTCGTCGAAACTCATTCCTTCGATGACGTGCTTCTCAAGAATCATCCTGTAGTTAGGATTATCTATCTGGTCCAGTATGGCGGCAACTCTCATGTCTTCTTCCTCTTCCCTCTCGCGGGCAGATTTCTCGGATGTGTCGTCTATAATCTTTTTGGCTTTATTTAATAGACTCTCCTGCGACCCCTTTTCTATCACATCCTGACGTTTTTTCTCGAGTTTGATTCTTGACATGAAGAAATTGCGGGCCACAGACTTAAGCCACATATAAATGCTGGAGCGCCCTTCGAACATACGGAGCCGCCGCGCATTATCGGACATGATATGAAGATAAAGCTCGTTTACCAATTCATCATAATCGGCACCATCCGGATACAAATCTCTGATGACGGAATAGAACAACGGCGTACACCTCGAAAAGAAGAAATCCCGCGTTATCTTTTCGTCCCGGGCAATCAGCCCCTCGATGATTTCCTTGTCTGTCATATTATGAATGCCATCTATCGATTAATACAGCCAATGAGCCATACCGCCCTTTATATGCAGTTTACGTATGTCTTATATCGATACCTGATCATTTTATCTTCTATTTCTTTAAGATTTAAGCTGCATGATTTTTCATTAATAAGATTGTCATAAAACGCCCAATCTCCCGTTCGATCAGGTATAACAATGCTGTTGTCCATCTTACCCTCTTTTTCATACTTAGGAATTCGTTCGCTATCCATATAGTATTCGTAAATATACTTTCCAATACTATCTTCAGATAGCCTCATATACCTACTATTTGCATAACGGATTAACTCTTTAGAAATACGCTTCGAGCGTGTCATTATGTCATCAAGATCGCTTAGTTTTATGGATTTTAAAGATCTTGAACCAGTAAAATGTTTTTCGGCTTCAAGAGCAGAAATGTTATAATTTCTCAATTTTACACGGATGCTATGTAACATCTCATAATTTTTTGCCTTAAAACTGAGTTGTTGCAACTCAATATCAGAGTCTAAGACACAATATCTCTGAAGAATCCCTTTAGGAATAGTAGCGTTTGGTACATCTAACCTAATCTTAATTGCTTCAGAAATCACGTTATTGATGAAAAGATGCCTGATGAGATCCTGAATGATTCTTTTCTGGCATTTCCTTCCCACAACAAATTTGCGTACTTCTATCATAAAGACGCCTAGGCCAATAATCGTGATGATTGATGCGACAAATGAGAACCATGTCACCCATCCAGAAAAACCAGCTAAGGTATCTGTATTTTTGGATATCTCCTGAACCGTATTCAGTAAAGAATCGACAACCTCTTTTGAAGGTAGGCCAGTATCAATATTACTTATAACCATAACAAATGATTATTAAATTATCCTGAAGACTTGGACCAAGATCAAACCGCGGACTTAGGGGTTTTAGAGTTACACTAATATCAATCTTCAACTTCAGCACCTCGACTTAAATCAATACAATCTCCCGGCTTTGGTTTTTGTTGAAGAAAAGCTTGGGCATACAAGTAATTGCATGTTGCTTCTGTGGATAAATAAGCGGAGGAAAATAAACTCTTTCTGAACTCGAGTTTTCCCAAAGATTTTTTGAAGCATTTATAGAGCACCCTCTCATCAATCCATTCAGTTCGTATCAAAAAAAACATCATCGGCTTTCCACCCCTAAGCGTCTCCCGCATGAAAGCCAACGGAATAATTTCAAACTTCTTGCTCTTGTATAAACACTTATTCTTACGAGGGGAATTGCCCTCTTTCTTATCATCTAAAACTTCCATCTTAATCCTCTCAAAACATTTTTCGGGCTCATATAAGTCACTAGCTACACCTGTCTCCTCAAAAAATTCACGCGCAATTTCCCATTTTAAGAAATCGACAAGATTATCGTCGATAAATATACCATCCTTTGGGCATTCTATATCCCCAGCCGGAGTGCCTAACCTATTCGCATATACTCCTACTTCATTAACTCGCGGCAATAGATAGAACCTTCTGTCTTTTGGGCTGTTGGTGTCTTTACCATCCAAACACCAGATTGCAGATACTCCTATCACATTGGCAAGTCGGGATTCTTTAAAATCAACAAAAGTTTTTCTACCTCCCATCTCGATTTCTCTCATTGAAGTATCTACTCCCTTCACTGTTATAGGATAATCCAGAGATAGATTAGTTCGTATTTGAGCGAAATAGCACGTCTTTTCTAACGAGCAGCGATACAAGTCATTGGATTTCTTTTCAAATTCTTTCAATCTTGGATGTGCGCCATTAAAAGTTTTCGGTTTAGACTTAAGCACTTCTTTTAAAACAGGTTCCGTAGCAGATACTAACTCCGGTGACAAGAGTGCATTTATGAGCTCTTGCTCAGTTTTAACATCCGCATTAGAGACATTCTTCGGGTCTATCTCAATTTTAGCTTTAGGATTACTGATAAAGTTTATCATTTCCTGATATGGAATAATAATTTCCCTTCTTCCATTTACATCTCGAATTGTCATCTTACGCATTTGAGATGTGCCGTAGATATCATATAGAAACCTCCCCGACAATTGGTAAGTCTCTTCTGCTTCCCGAAAATCAGTTTTTGCAATTCTCTCGTTAAGACTCCCTGAAGTTAATAAAAAGTTAACTCGGAATGATTTTGACCTCCATTTACGGTAGTTTGAACGTATCCCACGAAAAATTGTAATCAGACCAACTAGCGATGTGATTATTGCAGCTATAAATCCAATAATCGCTGCTATATGGCTAAAACTGATGGATGAAACAGAAAGATTATCGACCGAAATGGAGTCGATTTGAGCATTTACCGAAAACGGCAACAGGAATATGACAAATAGTACTGATAGAATAACTTTCATACACAAATATATACAATTTCTTTATCTAAAAGCTTGCATCACATTCCCTCCAGCCACCTGGAGAAGAAGACATTATACACACAATAGCTGCTGCCGGCGAGAGTTTTGGTCTCCAGGAGGAGTTCTTTCTCAAGGAGGGAGTTCATCAGGCGGG
This sequence comes from Bacteroidales bacterium, assembly GCA_017443025.1. Classification (GTDB taxonomy): domain Bacteria; phylum Bacteroidota; class Bacteroidia; order Bacteroidales; family UBA932; genus Cryptobacteroides. Next base: position 89,808 of record JAFSPG010000001.1, read on the forward strand.
TTGCGGTTGATGGCGCTCCAAGGTGGTATTTCTGAAGGAATGCTGAGCTTGTAGGCTCCGTCACAGTGTCTTCTTTGGCGACCGCTATCAGGAAGTCCCATTGCTTGACTGTCAGATAGTTGCGACGCTCAAGAAAGGTATCGGTATACTCCCTGAGAATAGTATCTGCAGCAACTAGGACGTCAACCATGGTAGCTTCTTTTTTAACTAATTGGAAAACGCGGTTACATAGCATCTGCGTATAGTAAGTATGGCAACGCGTCCACTCCAAAATGTAGTCGATAGCCTCAGCAGAAATGCTCTTTTTCTGCTCCTTGAATTGCCTGTCGATAAATTCAGCATAGGACTGACGATTTATCTTGTCGATAGAATATACGGATGCACTCTCGTAGAAAGGGCTGTGCTCGGCCGTGAACATCTCGGCAATCATATGCTTTTTGCTCCCGGAGAAAATAAACTGCACATTCTTCAGAGGCTGAATATAGGTTCTAAGCAGGGCTTCCATTGAAACACCCTCATATTCGCGGACCTGCTGGAATTCATCGATTGCCAGAATGACCTTCTGAGGACGACTGTCAAGATAGTCGAGCAAGGCCTTCAAGGAATAACGGCGCTCTGCGTCTGTCTGGAAGGTGAAAGAAATCTGCGGATTACCGCTCAGAGGATCCTGGCTTAATACCGGACGCAGGCTACCAAGGGCCTTGAAAAAGTTCTTGATAGCAGATTCCTTTTTCAGTGTCCGGGAAATTGCCTCCGCAAGCAAGGCTATGAAATCATCGGCATTCCGTGAAGAATAGATATCCACATAGTAAAGCTCAACCTTGGCTTTTTTGGCTTGAAGCACATCAAAAACATGATAAATCAAGCCCGTTTTGCCATAGCGTCTCGGCGAAATTAATGCCACATTTGAGCCGTTTTCGAGGTAGTTAACCAGGTCTTCGGTCTCCTTTTCACGGTCGCAAAAATATTGGGCAGGAGTATGTGGGGTCAAGAAAAACGGATTCATAAGCGCTCAATTTTTCGCAAAAGTAATGAATAATTTTGATTTCGCAAAATGCGAAACGCATAGTGCGCAATAATAATCCTAAATATATTTGAATGCCAGCAATTCAATTGATAGGCGCATATTCTTAATCAGATTTATCAGAGTGGTTGTATCACGAAGACGATCCTTTCCAAAAACTCGTTTACATAATTGCCAACTGTGAAATCTGTATCCCACAAGCCCATATTCGCCCAACAAGGCTAGAGCCACTTGTTTGAAAAGCAGATTACATTAACTTAGTAATTCTCCGTATTCACAAGCGCATCTATCTCCGGCAAAACGGGCATGTCGCAAAGTTTAAGCGTGATAATAAGGTTGTGCTACTTTCTGGCATCTGCTATTTCATTGTATTTCAGAGCGAAGTGAAGGCAAAAACTATTTGACGGTTGATCTTCGCCCATAGTTACCTATGTATTGGTTCAGTTTGAACCAATACCAAACTCTCTTCTTGCTTTTCTTCGCGAATCAATGCTAGTTGAAGTGAGTAAATATCAAGAGCAGAAATCTTATTTCTATTCTCTCGATGACTAATGAACCTTACTAGGGCATTAATAACATCGGTGGACTGTCCTGTTAACAAAATAACTGAGCTTTGATTCAACGGTTCAATAAATTCAGAGTATATATTGGTCTCCTTATGAACGTTTACAATATTGACGTTATCAACATCAAATCTATTTGCGCGAACAATCCAATAATAATTGTTTTGGTAATGAAACAGATCTAGTGGTCTATATGATGGCGCACTGCCTTCTTCAACGTTTAATTGATTTGAAAGCGATGCGAATTTATATTTCAACAAGCCAGTCTTTGATATCGAGAAGCATTTACTAAGACTAGTAACCTTCTTCTCTGTGAAAGAAGATTCGAATCTTAGAACTGGCGACACTAATTTCTTTGTAAACAAATATCTCTTGTTTTTATCTGTCAGTTCGACCGAAAGATATACACTGAGTTTATCATCCGAGGAACTATAAAAAACAGGTATTTCCCTAAAATATAGCTTTTTCTCGAGACTGGATGAATCAGAAACACGCATCTGATAAAAACTAATTGGTTCCTCCGTATGATTCTTTGCCCCTTCTCTCCTTGTTTTACAATACGGAGCATTAATCAGTTCCAACTCATTTAAGGGCTTTGTGAGTGTAGTCTTATCAGAATCTGGGATGCAACCAAAGTACATTCCTTCAAAAAGGCCCTTGTCTATATTCGCAGAGGTAGATTGTATGACAGTTGCATCTCCACCCCACTGCGGGACCAATGGTTTAAATAATCGGTATGCTCGGTATTTACGTGTCGTTTTTAAATTACGAGTTTTAATTTTATGGATAACTTTGATGATTATCGATAGAATCATGTTTACGAATAGAGTAACCCCGCCACCAACAATAAAATCAGGCTGTTCTAGCGGACTTTTCTTGGACACAAGTGCAAAGTATAAAAAAAATGCCACTGACACAATGTAGTTAATCACAAGAATGAATCCTTTAGATAATCTACGGTTCCGAAGTACAAACCGTTGATAAAGTAACGGTGTGAAGCTCTCCCAATTCTCACAGAATGCATCATTCTTAGTATTTCTGAAAAACCATTTACGGTAAACATCGGCATCAATATGGAATTTCGGCATCTTGGCTACCATCAATTCTTTAATCTCCATGTATTTATCTTGACCAGGATACATCCTGGCCTGCTCGAGTGGCATACACGAGGAAAAATCAACGTAACACGCTAATCCGATTTCACCCTCATCGCACACAACAGAGAAATCTTGAAACACAAAGCCACATCTGCTTTCAACCAAATCTTGAGATACACCTAATTCTTCTTCTATGCCGCGTGAGACACATTTTTTTAAGTCATATTTGTCGGATTTCTCCTGCTGATCAGTTTTAGAGAAAGACTCATTAACTGGCACATGGATTTTTGACTCTCGGCACCTCTCTATTCTACCATTACGCAAAGCTAGTAGCACACCATTTTCCCCGTTTGCTTGCTTCCCATAAACGACGATATCAATTCCGACAGATGAAAAAAGAAATTTTAAAGATTCGACGAGTAGTTCTTTCTCAATTTCGGACGCATAATTAAGTCGTCTTATTATTATTTGAAAATTCTCTTTATACTGCTTGTCAAGAAAAATATCCTTAAATACTTTAAAAGTGAAATGGTCAGTGAGATAGATTTTGAGAGATAAAATGCCCTTGTTTAAGTCATATCCAGAAACGCCGATTTTATCGCCTATAAAATTAATGCTGTTATCGGATTCCATTGATTCACTAACCGCATTAATATGCTTCATTATGCTTGACAATGAATAAGGTTCCTGTAGCAAATAATCACAAATATGATTGTCCTCAATATAAAATAACTCCTTGCTGACAATTTTTTTCTCAATAAAATCATTAATCTTCTGTTTAAGACCCTCATAATAGGATACGATACGAGAGTTACGTTCCTTTTCTATATCATCTTTATCAAGAATAGGCAGTCGGTCTTCATAACTCAATTCATTATTGTTCCTATCAACATGCGTCGCGAAATAAATCTCATCAGGAGAATTAAACGAAGAATTAACACTTGACGGCAGCACTTCTTTGATTTTATGTGAAATGATTCCAACCAAGCCCTTAGTATCTCTTTTTAATGGTCTGTGTTCCCAAATCATTGCAAATAATGCAAAAAGTGAAAGCAGCAAAAAGAGCAAATAACTATTATTCCACGGCATCGTGAAAAGATCGAAAAAGAATAATAGTATTCCCAGAATAAAGAGAATCAGCATAAGCAGTTGAAAGAACTCAGTTATTTTAGGATTATGCATATTCTCAGACACTTTTTCGCTTTTACCTCGCTTTAAGTATTTATTAAGAGAATAGAGCCAACTATCTTCCCACCATTGTAATAGAAATCGTACAAAATAGGCGGCAAGAACAGTACTAATTGCGCCGATAATCAAGAGGTGAAGATTATTCTGAATATACTCTATAAATTCCCGCATACAAATTCAATTTAAAATCCTATCTTTCCTTTGCGGCTGTCCCATTTGAAGGTCGCGATGTCGGAGAGCTGGACCTCGTGGGCCTTGGGAGGCTCTGGGAGGGCGCTTTCGCGGAGGATGACCTGCTGGTAGATGGCGCGCGACATAAGTTTCATTGTTCTTGCGCTGGCGCCGGTGGAGGAGCAAAGAGCCTTGAGATATGCGCGTATGTGCTTTTCGGCGTCGGGGCTGAAGCTTACTCCGTACTTTTCAAGACACTGGCAGAGAATCTGGAAGAGTTCATCTTGAGTGAAATCCTTGAAGACCAGCGTATGGTCGAATTCATATACACCGGAATCGTAAAGCTGCTCAGCCAAATTCGCGTTGGGCGCATCAAGTTCGGCCAGAATCAGGGCGCACTCCCCACCTACCTCTACGGTCAGTTCCTTGACCTTAAGGCGTATCTGCTCGATAATACGCCCATAGCCGTCGCTGAACTTGGGGTCATCCATATCGATGAAGATGAGGCCGTTGCAGGCTTTCTTCACCGCTTCCTTTAGCACTTCGTCGCAGTTGTAGTCGGAGACTCCGAATAATCTCTCGCCCCTGATTTGAGTAATGTGGCTGTTGGAAATCAGGCGCATGCCCCTAAGGATACCTGCCATTATTTCAGCCACGGTACTCTTTCCCGTGCCGCTATTGCCGATGAAGCGCCAGCTCAGGAGGCCTTTACCGACGTATGGCTCCCCTATCGAATGCAGGTAACGGGCCGACTGTACAAAGTTGTGGATGGCTTTCTTGACTCCGTCTAGCCCGGCAAGTGAATCCATGCGGGCAAGTGCGGCGTCGATGGCGACATCGTCAAATACGGCATCCTTCAATGATTTATCGACGACGACATCCTCCGGGAGGATGGTGCTGAGGTCTTCTTTTGTCGGATTAGCGAGCTTGGCAGTCCTGGTGCCAATAGTAGCCATAATCTCATTCTGGATAAGATTGGACATGAAGCGGCCGTTTCCGAAACGAGGCGACGGTTTGTCGGATTCCTCACGGATGATGGCCCTCATATTCTCAATGGCTCCGTCCGTCATGGTAAAGCCCTGCTTGCGAATCATCAGCTTGCCTATTTCCAAAAGCTCATCGCTGGTGTAATCTTCAAAGTTGAAGACATTGGGGAAACGGCTTTCTATGCCCTCGTTACTCTCCAGAAGCTTTTTCATAGGGGCCGTATATCCGGCCAGGATAACCACCATATCCACATTGTCCTTACCCAGCTCGGTAAGCAGTGAATCCATGACGATATGTCCGAAATCTCTTTCTCCCTCACCGACAAGCTGATAAGCCTCGTCGATGAAGAGGATGTTACCACGGGCCCGGGCAAGGAGTTTCCTCATCTTTAATTCAGTCTCACCGATGTACTGCCCCACCAGCTTGCTCTTTTCGGTATGGATGACATGGCCGCCAGACAGGATACCCCAGGAGGCGAAAACACGGCCGATGATATCGGCGACGGTTGTTTTGCCGGTTCCGGGGTTGCCGAGGAAGGCCATGTGCAGACGCGGCATATTGGTTGGCAAGCCCATTTCCATACGACGGCTGGCAAGTTTTATGGCTTCAAGATAGTCCTTGACTTTTTTCTTGATTGTATCCATTCCGATGAGCTCGTCGAGCTCAGCCATGGCATCACCGCCGCTGTTGCCAAGGGTCGGAATATCCTCTGGCATAACCAGCTCCAGCTGATCTTTGGAAGGCGACGGAATACCGCTCAGACGATTGTACATCGCGGGGATGATGGAGTCGTCGAAGAGGCTCTTCACGAGCAGTGAATTCTGGAATCCGGGGCCACGGCGGTTGTACTTGTGGAGGATATACATCTCAAGCTTTTGCCGGGCTTCGCCGGAGAGTTTGACATTACTCTCCGAGCAGCACCGGTCAACTACACTAAAGAGTTCCTCGGGCTTTAAATCTTCAAAGTATATGGGGTCAGCAAGATGTTGTTTGAGGTCGGGATGGGCCGAGAGAAGGTACTCCATTCCATCCGGCTCGCCTACAAGGATAGTAACAGATTTCTTAAAATCGGATTTTTCGGCAAGAGCTTCTACCAGTTCATTGACAATATGCCCCTCCTGTTCAAGGCCGGGGCTCTTGGGCTGGGTTGAATTCAGATCGTCAACCCCTTTAATCACAAGTACTCCGCCCCGGGCATTTGAAACAGCGATATTAATACCGGTTTCGGCTCCCGAAACATACTCTGTAGTGATTTCTTCCCTTTCAATCAGCCCAAGCGATTTGTAAAGCTTGGCCATCAGTTCAAGCGCCTTGGTTTTTCCGGTGCCCGGATTGCCGATAAAGGCAGTATGCAAAACCGGAGGGTTGGCTTTCAATCCGACATCTGCACGCATCTGACCGACTTTACAGCGGTTTGCTACCTCATTCATTCGAGCCTTGAAATTTTCCAATCCACTGCATTCGTTGATAGTTTTCAGCACTTCGTCCGCTGCCTGGAAATCGAATTCAAATGATTCTTCCCCGTTAAGCGGCCACGGCCCTTCGATGGTAATCTGATGCTCGACAATATTCTCGCCGTCTTTCTGAAGGATGATTTGCAGCGTATCCGTCTCCCTGCGACCTATCATGTAGCCTTCGCCCATAAGTTCGGTAGTCAGGAATGGAGCCATATGCAGGCGGTTTCCGTCGCGGAACAAAGAGATGTTGTTCTGATTAAACCAGGCCTCCTTCTTATTGCGGCCATTATTAGTCTTGACGATAAGATGAAGTTCGCTTTGCTCCTCGACGTCAGGAATCTCGACATCGATATGGATATACTGACCTTCGGCCGGAACAAGACTGCTGATTAGGCTCTCTACAAGAAATTCATTGCGGGAATCATTTGAGTCGCAGTATAAACGATAACCTCCTGTGCAAACAGAGTTTATTTCCTCCTTACCGCCACCGGCTATAAACTCTTCCAGGATACTCTCAAGATCAGAATGGGTTGGCTTCTTTGTCATAAAGGGTGTTATTTAGCTTGCTGAAAGACAAATATAAATAATATACGCAAGAAAGACATCAATTCGGGTAAAATCTATCCTTTTGACAGAAATATTTATGAATGTTATAGATATGAATCCCCAGCGTCTTTATTGAGCAACTTTTCCCGAGTTCATTGAAATAATTCAGTTGTTATGACAAAATCTTATCAACTTGTGGCCTGGACCGACAAAGGACAGGTCAAAATGCTTCCATGTGAAGTAAATGCGCTTATCAGCGAGTCTCAGGCTAAGATTGACCGCTTGATCGACGGTATCCGCTTCGATACATATAACGAGGTGTCTGACATTCTGGAAGTATGCGGGGCATACGAACAACTCGGAATCAGCCTTCTGAATCTGAGCAAAATCGATGAGGCCTTCCGGCAGTTTGCAAAAGCGGCCGAATGCTGCTGCACCTGTGGCAACAACTGGGAGGATTTCGAAGACTACGAAAGCCTCTGCCCGCCGCTGCGCGAAGAGTTTTACGCGATGTACGACCGATGCAAGAATCTGGTCCGCCAATATCCTCAGCTCCGCCACGCCTGGAACGAAAGCGGCCTCTCGGATTACCTCAGCTGGGTTAAGCAGAAAAATAGGTGGCTCAAGGCCGAGTACGGCTACAGCGGCTTATAACTTTGTAAAATAATAGTTATCTTTGCGGGCGGACGATTGACCGCGAAAGCCGACTTTGGCTCCCGAAAAGAGAGGGGACCCACAAAGTGGGGAGGATCGGCGCCGCGGAGCAATCGCCGCCCGCAGAACAAATATATGAAAGGCTTACTTATTTATTCGGGAGGAATGGACAGCACGGTGCTGCTGTACAAGTACCGCAGCGAGATTGCACTTGCCGTCACCTTTACATATGGTGCACGGCAGGACGAGGCGCAGACCGCCTGCGCCGAGGCGAACTGCAGGAAGCTCGGCATAGAGCATCTGATCATTCCCCTCGAATTCATCGGGCAGTACTTCCAGAGCAGCATTCTCAAGGGCGGAGCCGATATTCCCCACGAAGACTACGGCGAAGGCAATATGAAGAGTACGGTGGTACCCTTCCGCAACGGCATCATGCTTTCCGTAGCCGTTGGCCTGGCCGAGAGCCGCGGGCTCGATACCGTGCTGATAGCCAATCACTCCGGCGACCACTCCATCTACCCCGACTGCCGGCCCGGCTTCATTAAAGCCATCAGTAAAGCGGCCACGGAAGGAACCTATGAGGGCGTCGTCGTGGCCTCGCCCTTCTGCAATATGACAAAGCGCGAAATAGCCCTCGAAGGCAAGGCCCTCGGCGTGCCCTTCGAGCAGAGCTATTCCTGCTACGAAGGCCGCCCTAAGCACTGCGGCACCTGCGCAACCTGCCGCGAGCGCAAGGAAGCCCTGCAAGGCTTCGACCCCACTGAATACGAAGAATAAAAGATATGTACTACGTTAGCAAAAGACTCGAGATATCCTCGGCCCACAGCCTCAACCTCTCCTACGAGAGCAAATGCGAAGCCCTCCACGGGCACAACTGGATTGTAGTCGTGCACTGCAAATCCAAGACGCTCAACGCCGACGGAATGGTATCCGACTTCACCACAATCAAGAAGAAAATCTCCGGAGCCCTCGACCACCGCAACCTCAACGAAATCTTCGACTTCAATCCCACCGCAGAAAACATCGCCAAGTGGATATGCGACCAGATTGAGAACTGCTACAAAGTCGAAATCTGGGAATCGGAAAGCAACAAAGCCGCCTACGAAAAAGACTGAAATGAAGTCTTATCTGGTTAACGAGATATTCTACTCTTTCCAGGGCGAAGGTTTCTGGACCGGAATTCCGGCCCTCTTTCTTCGCCTTGCTCTCTGCAACCTCAAATGCCCCTTCTGCGACACTGATTTCTCTGCCTCGACGCCGATGACGGCAGAAGAGATATTGTCTTCGCTGGGGAAATCATCCAAAGACTGCCGTACCGTCGTCCTGACCGGCGGAGAACCGGCACTACAGACAGACGAAGCCTTGATTAAAGTCCTCCACAAAGCAGGATACACCATCCATATCGAGACAAACGGCACCAAAGCCCTTCCGGAAGGAATCGACTGGATTACCCTCAGCCCCAAGTCCGACTGGCTGAAAGACGCCGAGCCGGTCATAACCGAGGCTGACGAGTTGAAACTCGTTTACACCGGCCAGAATCCTGAGCGTTGGCTCAGCTTCAACGCAAAACATTTCTTCCTGCAGCCCTGCTCGCAGAAAAACACATCCGAGGTGCTCGCTTATATTCTTGAACACCCCGGATGGAGATTAAGTCTTCAGACTCACAAGTATTTCGGATTCCGCTGATTCCTATTTTCCAACGGCCTTGAGCCTGCTCCTCAAATAATTGGAGAAATCCGTTCCGCCGGCATCGTCGGAAGCGGCAAGCCATTCGGAAGAAAGATTGTAATCGCCCATCACATAGAAAGCGACAGCGACATTGTATGCGGCGCAGGCGCGGCGCAGACCGCTTTTTCCCTTGGCAAGAGCCATCCAGAGCTTTATAGCCTCGTGCCACTTCATGTTATAAGCGGCCTTGGCGGGGGCGTCCCATTCTGAAGAATCGTAGTAATACAGGACGATGGTTTCAGTTGCCCAGGTGGAAAGGAAGGAATCGAAGTCGAGGGTAGGATTGGCAGTGTAAACCTTGACGGTATCGGTCTTTGCCATTGAATCGTAAACGCAGAGGCGGGCAGCCTGCGACTTGGCAGAGCCGTCGAGAAGGAAGATGACATCTTTGTCGGTATCCATCACAAGGTTTACGAGAGTATCACGGCTCGCATAATCGGCGGCCGGATTGACCGACAGATTATAAAGCCCTACGACGGACTCTCCGCCAAAATAATCCTTTTCGAGAGATGCCGCAAACTCTTCGGCCATTTCACGGGCGCGGGCGGTGTCCTTGGGTGCAGCCACATAGACTATGCCCATCGATTTACCGGAAAGGTTGTAACCGGACGGAGATGGCCTCCTCAGCTGAAGATCCATCGAAAAGAACTGCGGAGAGCAGGATACTGCCAGGGCAAACAGGCCAAGGCAAAGCATTACCGGATAAAGCAAATTCTTCTTCATATTTCCTCCTATTCCAAAACGGCCTGACATTCCCCGAGAAGGTCATATTCATCGGCCGAAACAATTTTCACATCAAGGAATTTCCCGACCATTGCGGAGCCGTCGGAGCCCATCTGCGGAGTCATCTTCACGAGGATTTCTCCGTCCACCTCGGGACTCTCGAACTGGCTGCGGCACACGAGGATACCATCGTCGGTGCAGGCATCGACAAGCACCTTGACAGTTCTCCCGACGCGGGTCTGGTTGTATGCAAATGATATACCACGCTGCACCTCCATAAGGCGGGCAAGGCGGCTTTTCTTAGTTCGCGGCGTAACGCTGTCGCGGAGATTGGCCGCGCCATAGGTTCCCTCCTCCTCGGAGTAGGTAAATGCACCAAGCCTTTCGAACTTAGCCTCGCGGACAAAATCCAGCAGAGCCTCGAACTCGGCCCTGCCTTCGCCGGGATGGCCCACCATCATAGTCGTACGGAGTACGATTCCCGGCACCTTCGCCCGAATCGTCTTTACCAGAGACTTCGTCCATTCCATATCGACTCCGCGGCGCATGGCGCCAAGAACGGGGTCGGCGACGTGCTGGAGCGGAATGTCGAGATACTTGCAGAGCTTGGGATTGTTTTGCATCTCATCCAGGACATCCTCCGGGAAATCCGCAGGATAGGAATAGTGGATTCGAATCCACTCTATCCCGGGGATTGAGGAGAGAAGGCGGAGCAGATCTGCGAGCGAGCGCCGCCGGTACAGGTCGAGGCCGTAAAAAGTGGTATCCTGTGCAATCAGGATTAGTTCGCGGACTCCCCTTTCGGCCAGAGCCCTGGCCTCCTGCTCGAGCACTTCCATCGGCACTGAACGATGTCTGCCACGGATAAGCGGAATGGCGCAGTAGGAGCAGCGGCGGTCACAGCCTTCCGAAATCTTCAGGAAGGCATAGGAAGGGTGTCCTTCTACGAATCGTGCCGATTCAGGCGCGGGCCCCACGCCCAGCGCCTTGAGGACCGGGGCAAGCTCACGCGCCCCGAACCATCCATCCACCTCCGGAATCAGCCCCGGAAGTTCATCCTTATATCTCTGCGAGAGGCAGCCGAAGACGAGAAGCTTCCCAACGGAGCCCTCTTTCTTCCGGCCTACCGCATCGAAAATCGCCTGAATGGATTCTTCCTTGGCATCGCCGATAAAGCCGCAGGTATTAATGAGCAGGACGTCGACCTTGGCGTCGCTTTCCGCCTCAGGCACAATCTCGTAACCCTCCTGCGCACTGGCAAGAAGGTGGGATGTGTCCACCGTATTCTTGGAACATCCCAGAGTAATTACCTGAAGACGGGGCTTTTTCATTTATTTGGCTTCTGCTTCGGCCTTACGGTCTTCGTCGGTCATGAAATCGAGCGAAGCGTGTTTCTTGAGAAGGTTGTACCAGAGAACGACCTTGCGCATATGGGACACGTAAAAGCGATTGGCATCGTAATCCGGAACGGCCTTGGCAAAAAGCTCGCGGAGTTCATCGTCGGAGGCCTTGGCGGAAGGGGCGTCCTTTTCGCCGAGGGCGGCTTTGAGCTTGAGGAATACCTCGCTGAGCTTCATCTCTCCTTCGTCGGTATAAATGGAGATGTCTTCGAGGGAAGTAATCTTGCTGCGGACGTTAAGGCAGGTCCTTGAATCGTCGGCCAGATTACGGGCGATGGCGCCGTTGCGGGCCTGAGCAATATATTCGAAAAGACCTCCGTTACCTGAAACGGAAAGAATTTTTGTGAGATCGGTTTTCTTTGTAGCCATAGTTATGATGTTTTTATTTATTTCCAAACTGCAAATATAATGAATTCAGGGCAGATTCAACCTGGCTGCGCAGATTCTCAAGGCCTGAATCATTGCGGACGACGGCTCCGGCCGCGGCCCCGGCCAGATTCCTCTGGCTGGCCATGCGGCGGCGTACATCCTCGGCAGATATGCCGTCACGGCCGCAAACCCGCGCGATTCGCTCTTCCTCCGGAGCATCCACGAAGATGATGAAGTCAAAAATATCCTTGAAGACGGGCTTCTCGAAGGCGATGGCCGATTCCATAGCCGAATATGCCGAATCAAACCCGTTCTGCCAGGAACGGAAGTCCTTCAGAAGGGCAGGATATACGATGGCCTCGAGGCGTTCCAGGCTGGCGGAAGAGGAAAAGACGATTTTTGAGAGAACCGTCCTGTTTACTCCTTCCGGCGTGAGTACTTCCTGCCCGAAAGCCTCTGCAACACTGCTCCGCAGGGCTATATCTTCGCGGTACAGGCGATGTACGGCGGAATCGCTGTCATAAACCGGGATACCGGATTCCGACAAGACACGAGAAACTTCGGTCTTGCCGCTGCCGATACCACCTGTAACCAAAATGGTTACCATAGAGTAACCTCCATACAATCAAAGACTTCCGGCTCGAGAGAAACCGAAAGGACGCCATCGTGCAGATTGTCGATACGCCCGACACACTGCCCCTGCAAAGAGGTTCGGAAGTCGTTGTAATCGACATATACGGACACCTGCTTCATTTCGGCAGAAACCGGGAAACGGCAGCGCATTACCACACGGGCGGTTGAAGGATAAACGATAAGATTCTTGCCCTGCGGAACCCCGCGGACCTCCACCGGAAGCTCCGAAACCAGCTCGACATATCTGACTACGTCGAAGCTGTAGTCGACCTTCTCGACAGAGTACCTCAGCCCCTGCATCTTTTGCAGACTGACGGAGGAAAAATACTTCGAATTGACTCCGGAGGGCGAAATAGTTTCGGTTTTAACCGACGTAAGCGTCTTCAGAAGCGCAGGGTCTCCGAAGACAGTGACGGAATCAGGGTCGCATTCAATATCCCCCACTCTCACGTACTGCGGGCTGCAGGAGATGTCGGATACCGGCTCTACCGGAAGAACACGGCTGTCCTGATAGGGAAAACGGAAAAGCAGGGTATCCGAGAGGAAGGCCTCAACGGTAACTCCGTCTCCGAAAATACTGGAGGCAGCATTCTTTAGACCTGCGACCGTAACATAGAACAAGTCGCCTCCCTTCGGGTGCAGGTCAGATGGTGAAAAAGTAACGGGAACCGGAAGCTCCCTTTCCTTACGCGAAAGGCGAATCATCCGATATCCCGTACTGCGGCAGTCGGCCTTTACAAGGGCCGGCGAAGATGCCCTGAAAGCGTGCCCGGGCAGGTTGCACTGGGCCACGACAGGCACCGACACAATATCCCGGTAATTTAGCGAAAGATTGTGAATCAGCCATATACCAAAGGACAGCAGAAGGGCCATGACGAAAACCGCCAGGTCCCTTCCGCCGAAGCCTTTTTCTCCTTCACTGCCGCTCCGGAGTTTCATCGGATACTATTTCTGGGTGTCTGAGAAATCCTTTACCAGGGAAGCCTTGGCAACGCGGAGTTTGGTCTCGCCGTCGACCTTGATGAGGACGCTGGCTTCTTCGACCTGATCGACAGTGCCATAGATACCGCCGGCAGTCACGACTTTGTCGCCTTTCTTGAGGCCGTCGCGGAACTTCTGGAGTTCCTTCTGCTGCTTGCGCTGGGGACGGATCATGAAGAACCACATGACGCCGAAGATGAGGAGAAGCATGATCCACATCATTCCGCCGCCCTGGGGTGCGGGCTGGGCACCTTCGCCGGCAGCTGCGGGAGCAGCCATTTCGGCGCCGGCCTGAAGAAGAGTAAGTAAGTTAATCATCGTTATAAAATTTAATTAAGTATTTGATTATTAAATAGTCCTTCCGTTTTCACGGGCAAGTTTGTCGAGTAGTCCGTTGACAAAGCCCGCACTCTTGGGAGAGCAGTAGAACTTGGAAATCTCGACATATTCATTAATCGATACCCTGACGGGAATGTCGGGGAAATTGTCGATTTCAGCCATCGCACAGGCTATCAATGCCATGTCCGAAGAGAAAAGGCGGTCCTTGTCCCAGTCCGGTACCATAGTGACTACCTTTTCGAAATACTTTTCATATCCTGCAAGTGCGCAGCTGAGGAGCTTGAGGGCAAAATCCTTGTCGCTCGTCATAGTCGCCCCGGGATTCTTTTTCAGGATTATGTCGCTCTGATAAAGCTCGGGCAGGCGCCAGGGCTTTCCGGATGCCATGTCGTCCATGGTACGGCAGCACCAGGTAAGAGCATAGCCGATATCGTCGGTCCAAAGGATGGAAAGTTCTTCGAGAATCGCCTCCAGAGCGGCATTATCTTCGAATTCCCTCTCGAAGATGGTCTTGAAAAGGCGGCAGTCGCCGGCGAGGGTATTCTCCCCCTTGCGGAGATAATCAGCGTAGTAATCGCTTGCTGAAACGGCATCGAAGAGGTCGCGGATGAAGATGTCGAACCTTTCCCAGGAGAGTTTCTTGCGCTCGAGAAGCTTCTGAAAATCGATATCTTCGGCCAGAATCGGGGCAAGGAGATTGTTTACGAAGGTTTCGTTGGGATGAAGTTCCTCCTCTGTGGGAGCGAACTTGCCACGTGCCGCTTCAATCCTGGATTTCGCCTCGGCGGTAAGGGGCTGGATGACAGCCATCATCAGGAGGTAAAGGTCGCGGGTGGCTTCGCACGAGGCTTCGAACATTTTCTTCGCATCTTTCTGTGAGAGCTCGCCCGTAACTGCGTATCCATAAATGATTTTGAAGGCTTTAACCCTTAGAATCCGTCTGTTCAGCATAATATTTTGAAAAATTTCTCACAAATATAGTCGCATTTTCACAAATTTCATTAAATTTGACAATTATTATTGAAAAATTTAGGTTGAGATATGTACAGAGATGATTACGACGGCAGCTTTTCCCGGGACAAACTGGGAGAGGATGTGTATTCAAAGCCGGTGAGAGCCGGAAAACGAACGTATTTCTTTGACGTTAAGGCTACTAAAGGTCGCCGCGACTTCTTCCTGACCATCACCGAGAGCAAACGCCGCACCGAATCCGACGGAAGGTTCTCTTTCGACAAGCACAAGATTTTCCTCTACAAGGAAGATTTTGACAAGTTTGCCGAAGGTTTGCAGGAGGTTGTGGATTATATCCGTAACAACTGCCTCAGCGGCGAAGGTTCCAACATTCAAAGCGATTCTGTTGACGAGTTTTAACGTATGAGGGCCATTCTGCTTAAAAACATCGCGCTGGACGGTTCTCAAAAGGACATTTTAATCAAAGACGGCATTATCGCCGACATCTGCGCGCCTGAGGGTGCGGGGGCTGACATAACCCCCGACGCCGAGATAGTTGATTGTAGAGGAAAGGCAGCGTTCCCCGGTTTCATCAACATGCATACCCACGCCGGAATGGCTCTGATGCGCGGGATGCAGGAAGATGTCAACTTCCAGGTATGGATCGACAATGTCTGGAAGATGGAGAAAGGCATTGACCCCGACTTCATCTACTGGAGCACGAAAGCGGCCGCCCTGGAAATGATAAAGACAGGCACCACCACCTTCAACGACCAGTACTGGTTCATCCCTGATGCCCACAGAGCGGTCGCGGAAATGGGAATCAGCCCGGTATTTTCCTATGTCTTTCTCGACGGCGGCGATGCCTCCAAGGCCGAAAGGCAGAAAGACGAGTTCCTTAGCCTCTACGAGCAGTCGCTTTCCTGGAAAGACGATGCCAAACTCATCGTCACCTTCCACGCCGTCTACTCAGTAAGCGAAGAACTGATTGTCTGGGCCGCGGAATTCGCCCGCAAGCACAATCTCCTGCTTCACGCCCATCTCAGCGAAACAAGGAGTGAAGTTGAAAACTGCAAGGCCTCCCACGGAGGGCTCTCCCCCGTCGAGTACCTCGACCGCCTCGGCATACTCGGCCCCGACCTCATCGCAGCCCACACCCTGTGGCTCTCCGATAACGACATCCGTCTTCTCGGCGAGCATAAAGTCAACTGTGTCCATAACATAAATTCAAACCTCAAACTAGCGTCGGGATACCAGTTCAAGTATCAGGAACTGCGTGATGCCGGCGCCAATGTCTGCCTAGGAACCGACGGCTGCGCCTCTTCGAACAACCTCGACATGCTCGAGGCCATGAAAACATCAGCCATCGTCCAGAAAGCCTGGAGAGATGACCCTACGGCCATGCCTCTCGAAGAACTTGCCGCCGCCGCAACGATTAACGGTGCCCGCGCCCTGCACCTGAACACCGGAGAAATCGCCGTCGGCAAACGCGCCGACATCCTGATTGTCGACACCGACAACAGTTTCTTCCTCTCGCCCGCCCCCTTCCTCGCCAACTTCGTTTACTCGGCCCACAGCGACTGCATCGATTCAGTAATCGCAGGAGGCCGTTTCGTAATGAAGCACCGCATAGTCACCGGAGAGAAGGAAATCCTTGAAGGCGCCAGGACAGTATTGTACAAAATCAAACCATAATAAACTTCATAAGCACATATAACACAATGGATCAGAGAGTTGAAAGAATTTATAACGCAGCCGATTATATAAAGGGAATCCTTGAGCCTAAGGGGCTTAAACCTACTGTGGGTATCGTTCTCGGAAGCGGCCTCGGCAAGCTCGCCGAGCTCATCGAGAATCCTACTGTTATCCCGTACAAAGACATTCCCTGGTTCCCGTTGTCAACGGCCATCGGCCATAAGGGCAACTACATCGTAGGTACCCTCGGAGGCAAGACGGTCATAGCGATGCAGGGCCGCGTACACTATTACGAGGGCTATACGATGGAGCAGGTAACCATGCCAATCAGGGTAATGAAGGTGGTCGGAATCACCCATCTGTTCGTATCCAATGCCGCCGGCGGCGTAAACTACGACTACCACCTCGGGGACCTGATGATTATCAAAGACCACATCAATCACATCCCCAATCCCCTCGTAGGCCCCAACATGGCTGAATTCGGCCCCCGTTTCCCCGACATGACAAGGCCTTACGACCTCGAGCTCATCAAAAAGGCCGAGAAGATTGCGGCCGAGCTCGACATCAAAGTACACAAGGGAGTTTACTTCGGAGGCACGGGGCCCACTTATGAAACCCCGGCCGAATACAAGTTCATCCGCATCATCGGCGGCGACGTTACCGGCATGTCCACCATCCCGGAGGTTATCATCGCCAGGCATATGGACGTCAAGGTATTCGGTATGTCGGTGGTAACCAACGAGGCCCACGACCACTACGCCGAAGATTACGTGAACGACGGCGACGATGTCATCGCAGCAGCGAACGCCGCAGCCGACAAGATGGCCAAGATATTCGTCCGCCTTCTTGAATCAATCTAATTTTTTTGTAAATTTGCGCCGATTAGACCGAACGTAACGCTATGCTTGAAGATCTGAGGACATATTTTGAGCGGCTCGT
Organism: Bacteroidales bacterium; assembly: GCA_017443025.1. GTDB lineage: Bacteria > Bacteroidota > Bacteroidia > Bacteroidales > UBA932 > Cryptobacteroides. The sequence goes on from JAFSPG010000001.1 coordinate 107,253, forward strand.
CGCCCTTTACGAGGGGCAGAAAGCCGAGTGCAGCAGGCTGTCCGCAGAGCTCGAAAGCAGCAAGCTTGAACGCGAGGCCTTGTCGGAAAAGATAAAAGGGCTGGAAAGGGAGATAGATAACCTTAAACTGACCCATGCTTTCAGTACCCCGGAAGGCGGAAACCACGTCGCCCGGGAGAAGATAGAGAAGATGATAAGGCAGCTGGACAAATGCATAGCCCAGCTTGAACAATAAAACGGAGTTCGATGGACCAACGGATTACGATACGCATCGCCGACAAAGACTACGCTCTAAAGGCAAGTTCCCCCCAGCAGGAGGAACTTATCAGGCGTGCCGCAGCCTCCATCAACAGAAAAATTGCCGCATTCTCGGAAAAATATCCAGGCAAGGAGATGGTCGACATCCTGTCGTTTGTCGCCCTCAACGAAGCCATGGGTTCTTTTGGCGCACAACAGTCGGTTGACGCCGTAAAAGCTGAAGCAGAGTCATTGCTAAAAGACATATCGTCTTACCTCGACAGCTCCAAGTAGAGGAATAAATACCGCCGCCCTGCCGGCTGAAAACAACAGTTCTTCAACGAACAGGGTAGTTTATCCCGTGGAAGGCGGGCCTGAACCGGCATAAGCCGGTCTGCCTCAAGGCAGCGCAGGATTACTGAAACCGGGATGGCCCCAAATCTTGCAATATAGATTTTTCTGACCTTACGGCGGCGGTTTTTTAACTATATATAAAAACAACGATATGACAACTGTTTTAGCATTGGTTATCGGAGCCGCAGCAGGCGGCGCGGTATCACTTGGAGCCTACGCAATCGTGAGGAAGATTGTTCTCGGCAGCCGTAAGGCAAGCATCATCGAAGAAGCCGAGAAAGAAGGAGAGAACATCAAGAAGGAAAAGATACTCCAGGCCAAGGAAAGATTCCTCCAGCTCAAAAGCGAGCACGACAAATACGTAAACGAAAAGAACGCTCAAATCCGCGAGACCGAATCCCGCCTCAAGCAGAAGGAAAACACACTCAATCAGCAGAGCGGAGAGCTCCAGAAGAAGATTCACGAGAATGAAAATATCAAGAGCTCCCTCAACGGCCAGCGCGAGAGTCTCGAGCGCAAGAGCAAGGAACTCGACGAACTCAAAGCCGGAGTGAACAAGCAGATTGAAAGCATAGCCGGACTTTCCGCCGCCGACGCCAAGGCCCTCCTCATGGAGAATATGAAAGCCGAGGCCAGGACGGAAGCTGCCGCTTACATCAACGATACAATGGACGAGGCTCGCCTTAACGCAGCCCGCGAAGCCAAGAGAATAGTAATTTCAACGATTCAGAGGACTGCCGCCGAAACGGCCATCGAAAATGCCGTCACCTCCTTCCCTATCGACAACGATGAGATAAAAGGTCGCATCATCGGCCGTGAGGGCCGCAACATCCGCGCCCTGGAGGCCGCCACCGGAGTTGAAATCGTGGTTGACGACACTCCCGACGCCATCCTCCTTTCTGCCTTCGACCCTGTGCGCCGTGAAGTAGCCCGCCTGGCCCTTCACCAGTTGGTCGTTGACGGCCGTATCCATCCGGCCCGCATCGAGGAAGTCGTAGCCAAGGTCCAGAAGCAGCTCGAAGAAGAGATGCTCGAAACCGGTAAACGCACCTGCATAGACCTCGGAATCCACGGCATGCATATTGAGCTTGTCAAGCTCATCGGCCGAATGAAATACCGTTCATCCTACGGACAGAACCTTCTGCAGCACGCCCGCGAGGTGGCCAATATCAGTGCGATAATGGCCTCCGAACTTGGCCTCAACGCCAAGATGGCCAAGCGCGCCGGCCTCCTTCACGATATCGGAAAAGTCTCCGATGAAGACCCCGAACTGCCGCACGCCCTTCTCGGTGCCAAGCTGGCCGAGATGTACAAGGAGCGTCCCGAGATTTGCAACGCCATAGGTGCGCACCACGAGGAAATGGAGATGACCACCATCATCGCCCCTATCGTGCTTGTGGGTGATGCCATTTCCGGCGCCCGTCCCGGTGCCCGCCGCGAAGTCATCGAATCCTACATCAAGAGGCTCAAAGGTATGGAAGACCTTGCCAGCAGCTATCCCGGCGTCACTAAGAGCTATGCCATCCAGGCCGGCCGCGAACTCCGCGTAGTTGTCGGAGCCGAGGAAGTCTCCGACGAGCAGGCCGCCGATCTCTCCGGACAGATTGCCCAGAAGATTCAGAACGAGATGACATATCCCGGACAGGTCAAGATTACTGTTATCCGCGAAACCCGCGCTGTAGCTTACGCAAAATAAGTAGATGAAAAAGCTCTTCGCATACTTCACTTCGTTTCTGGCCCTGGCAGTTTTCCAGGCCGGAGCACAGTCGGTCAAATGGTCCGCAGCCTTTTCTTTCGACGGCGGCTCAGGTGAGGCGGAGCTTGTCTTCTCCGGCACCGCCGCAGAGGGCTATCATATTTACGACGTCACAGACCAATATAGCGCACCTTACATAGAATTCACCCTTCTTGAAGGATGCAAGAAAATAGGCAGCCTTTATTGCAAGACCGAAGCTGAAGCGGGCGAGAACGGAGAAAAGATTCTTCAAGGAAGCTTCCAACTGGCCCAAAAAATTGAGTTAACTTCAGGCGAAGGCGCCGTCAAGGCTGCCGGAACCATCTCCTGGATTGCCTGCTCCGGCCATATGTGCGGCTCTCCCGAAGACTGGGAGTTCAGCATCGAGGCCGCTGCGCCGGCAGAGAGTGACGGAAACCTCTGGGCCCTGATAATCGAGGCCATACTCTGGGGCTTTGCAATGCTCCTTACTCCCTGCGTATTCCCGATGATTCCGATGACGGTTTCATTCTTCCTTAAGAACGGAGCCGCTGCGGCAGGGCGCTTCAAGGCCTTGATGTACGGAGTCTTCATTATCCTGCTATATACCGTCCCGATTTCCATCATCATAGGCCTTACCTGGCTGATAGGCGGAGAGGCAGTAACTGCAGACATTTTCAACTGGCTCGCTACGCACTGGATTCCGAACGTGATATTCTTCGCGGTATTCCTGATTTTCGCGCTGTCGTTCTTCGGGGCCTTCGAAATCACACTTCCCTCGAAGCTTGTCAACAAGAGCGACGCCAAGTCCGACCAAAAGGGGCTTGCAGGAGTATTCTTCATGGCTCTCACCCTCGTGCTGGTATCATTCTCATGCACAGGGCCAATAGTCGGAACCGTCCTTATAAAATCCACCCAGGGAGAGTTCTGGGCTCCGATGGTAACGATGCTAGCCTTCTCGGCTGCCTTCGCCTTCGGCTTCACCCTCTTCGCCCTCTTCCCTACTATTCTGAAGAACGGTCCCTGGCTTAATTCCGTAAAGGTTGTATTCGGCTTCCTCGAACTGGCCTTCGGCCTCAAGTTCCTCAGCGTCGCCGACCAGACCTATCACTGGCACCTCCTCGACCGCGAAGTTTACCTTGCAATATGGATAGTGATTTTTGCCCTGCTCGGATTCTACCTGCTCGGCAAAATCCGCTTCAAATACGACGAAAAAGTCGAGCATATAGGCATCGTAAGGCTTGGTCTGGCAATAGCCAGCTTCGCATTTACCGTATATATGCTTCCGGGGATGTGGGGCGCTCCGCTCAAGGGAATCTCGGGGTATCTGCCTCCGCTTGAAACCCAGGATTTCATAATGGGGCAGGGCGCGGCAGGGCCGAAGGCCGCCGTCGCCTCAAGGTACGATTTGAGGCTCCCATTAGGACTGGACGGATACTTCACAATCGAGGAAGGGCTCGAAGCTGCCAAGGCGCAGGATAAGCCGGTATTCATCGATATCACCGGACACGGCTGCGTCAACTGCCGCGAGATGGAGCAGCGGGTTCTCTCCGACGAAAGGATTCTCGGCCTTCTGCGCGACAAATTCATAGTCGTAGCCCTTTACACCGACGACAAAACTTCCCTCCCCGAATCCGAGTGGCTTACCACCAAAAACGGCAAGGTTCTCAAGGACATCGGGCGCGTCAATTCATATATAGTGCGTGAGCGCTTCGGGGTTGCGGCCCAGCCCAACTACACGATTCTCGACAAGGAAGGAAAGCAGCTCGTTCCGGTGCGCGGATACAACCTCAGCGTAGAAGATTACGAGGCCTTCCTGCAGAAAGGCCTGGAGGCATTTTACAATAAATAAGATTTCTCCACTCGCTTCGCTCGGTCGAAATGACAGTTTCTTTTATAAAATGAAAATATTCCCTTTAATTCTCGTCGCAGCAGTTTCGGTTTCCTGCGGGCGTAGTATCGCCGACGGAAGCTATGAACTTCACGTTCTTTCGACGAACGACGTTCACGGAGCCTGGTTCGACTCAACATATACGGGCGGGCACATCAGGAATTCCCTTTTTGCTGCAAATCACTACATCGACAGCGTCAGGGCCGCGGCCGGAGCATCATCAGTACTCCTGATTGACGCTGGCGACTGCCTTCAGGGCGACAATGCCGCCTACTATTATAATTATGTAGATACCCTCTCGCCGCATCTTTATCCGAGAATAGCCCGGTATATGAAGTACGATGCCATTGCAGTGGGCAATCACGATATCGAGACGGGGCATAAGGTTTACGACCGCGTGGCAAAGGAGCTCCACGAAGCCGGAATCCCCTTCCTCGGAGCAAATGCCGTCCGCAACGATAACGGCAAGTCCTATTTCCCGGAATATGCAATCATTGAAAAGGGCGGGCTTAAAGTTGCCGTTCTAGGATACGGCAATGCCAACATAGATGCCTGGCTCGCCGAAGAAATCTGGAGCGGAATGACCTTTGGGCTTATCAGGAAAAGGATTCAGGAAGATGTCGACCGCATAAAATCCAAGGAGAAACCCGACGTAATGATAGTCGTGATGCATTCAGGTACCGGCAGCGGAGACGGCCTGTCCCGCGAGAGCGAAGCCCTGGACGCCTTCAACTCCGTGAAGGGCGTGGACTTCCTGCTCTGCGGCCACGACCACAGGCCAGTTGTCATAACCCGCGACTCCACCTGCCTTCTCAATTCCGGCAGCCATTGCCGCTACATCGCCCACGGCATCCTGAACCTTGAAGTCAAGGACGGAAAAATTGCGGAAAAGAAATTCAGCAGCGAACTCATCAAAGTGGGCCGGGAAAAGGCCGACACCGCCATGCGGAGCGCCTTCGCACCCGAATTCAAAGCCGTAAAGGCCTTCTCCTGCAGGGAAATCGGTCAGCTGAACGTACCGCTTGTCATACCCTCGGCCTACAGGGGAATGAGCGAATATATCAATCTCCTGCACACCGTCTGCCTGGAGGCGAGCGGAGCCGACATCTCCATGGCCGCTCCCCTCACCTACAAAGGAAGCATCGAGGCCGGAACGCTGATTTACAACGACCTCTTCAAGATTTATCCATTCGAAAACCAGCTTTATGTAGTCAGGATGACTGGGGCCGAAATCAAGAATTATCTCGAAAAATCATACGACAACTGGATCAACACCATTTCATCCTCAAAAGACCATCTGCTGAAAATAAGGCAGAGGGATGATGCCCGCACAGGGCAGAAGGGCTGGTCCTTCGTCAACCGTTCCTACAACTTCGACTCCGCCGGAGGTCTATTCTATTCGGTAGGCGTAACCAAACCCTTCGGGCAGAGAATCCATATCTCCGGAACGGCCGGAGGGGAATTATTCCTTCCCGACAAGGAGTATACCGTCGCACTTACCTCCTACAGGGCCAACGGTGGCGGAGGCCTGCTCCGCGAAGGCGCAGGAATCGATACGGACAGGATTGAAGAAAGGATTGTAGCCAGATATCCCGAAATCAGGGAGCTGGTATATCAATATATCCTGAAGAACGGTTCCATCGAAAAGGACGCCATAGGAAATACAGGTTTGATAGGCGCCTGGAGTTTCGTTCCTTCAGCGCTGGCAGACTTCGTCCTTAGCAAGGACATGGAGTTGCTTTTCCCCTCAAAGAAATAAGGACTCCGCTATCTGCGGAAGCCCTTCATTTTCTGCATCAGATTACCGGTCATTGCCGTCTTCATCATCTTTCTAGTTCCTTCGAACTGCTTGATTAGGCGGTTGACTTCGGCTATGTTTGTGCCCGAGCCGTCCGCGATTCTCTTGCGGCGGCTGCCGTTAATGGCATCCGGGTGCTCCCTCTCGTAGGGAGTCATCGACATTATGATGGCCTCTACGCTCTTGAAGGCATCGTTGTCCATATCGACGTCCTTCAAGGCCTTGCCTACACCGGGAATCATTGAAGCGAGGTCCTTGATGTTGCCCATCTTCTTGACCTGCTGAATCTGCTCGTAGAAGTCGTTGAAGGTAAACTGGTCCTTGGCGAGTTTCTTCTTGAGTTCGCGGGCCTGCTTTTCGTCGAACTGCTGCTGGGCCTTCTCCACGAGCGAAACGACATCGCCCATACCGAGGATGCGGTCGGCGATACGGTCGGGGTGGAAGATATCGAGGGCCTCCATCTTTTCTCCGGAGGAAACGAACTTGATGGGCTTGCCTACGACAGCCTTGATGCTGAGAGCCGCACCGCCGCGAGTATCACCGTCCATCTTGGTAAGGACCACTCCGTCGAAGTCGAGCCTGTCGTTGAAGGCCTTGGCCGTCTCGACGGCATCCTGGCCGGTCATGGCATCGACGACGAAGAGGGTTTCCTGAGGGTTGACGGCCTTGTGGAGGGCGGAGATTTCATTCATCAGCTCCTCATCTACGGCAAGGCGGCCGGCGGTATCGATGATAACTACGGAATAACCTTCGGTCTTGGCCGTCTTGATGGCTTTGTCGGCAATCTTGATAGGGTCTTTCTCGCCTTCGATTGTGAACACAGGCACTTCAACCTGTTCTCCGAGAACTTTCAGCTGTTCGATGGCAGCGGGGCGGAAAGTATCGCAGGCCGCGAGCATTACCTTCATTCCCCTGCGGCTCTTGATATGCAGGGCGAGCTTTCCTGAGAAAGTAGTCTTACCAGAACCGTTAAGACCGGCTACAAGGATGACGGCCGGACTGCCCTTGAGGTTGATATCGCTGGCATTGCTGCCCATGAAGGCGGCAAGTTCGTCGTGGACGATCTTGACCATCTGCTGCTGCGGCTTGACAGCAGTAAGCACGTTCTGGCCGATGGCTTCCGACTTGACGCGGTCGCAGAAGTCCTTGGCCACTCGGTAGCTGACATCAGCGTCGAGCAGGGCCTTGCGTATATCCTTGACAGTTTCGGAAATATTGATTTCGGTGATTTTGCCTTCACCGCGAAGTATCTTGAACGACCTCTCCAGCCTTTCACTCAGATTCTCAAACATAAAGCCTTTCCAATTTTTTGCAAATTTAATCAAAAAAATCTCTAATTTTGTGTTTTGTGACCGCAGCGCGGGAATTTACTTGATTATTCAGCGCCGGCCGAGTTTAAATATTTGGTTTATAACTATTCGGAAAAATGGAAAAAGGACCTGTATCACAGTTCATTACCCATCACTATCGCCACTTCAATTCCGCAGCTCTCATCGACGCTGCCAAGGCTTACGAAGACCTTCTGAACAAGGGTGGCAAGATGTTTCTCGCAATGGCCGGCGCGATGAGTACGGCCGAGCTCGGACTTTCCCTCGCCGAGATGATTCGCCAGGACAAAATCGCTTTTGTCTGCTGCAGCGCCAACAACCTTGAGGAAGACATCATGAATCTCGTGGCCCACTCCCACTATTACAGGGTGCCCGGCTACCGCGATCTCACCCCCAAGCAGGAGCAGGAGCTTCTCGACAACCACTACAACCGTGTCACCGACACCTGCATCCCCGAAGAGGAAGCATTCCGTCGTCTTGAAAAACACCTTGTAGAGGTATGGGACAAAGCCAAGGCCGAAGGCAAGCGCTATCTTCCCTACGAATTCATCTATCAGATGATTCGCAGCGGCGTTCTGGAGCAGTACTACGAGATTGACCCCAAGGACAGCTGGGTCGTGGCCGCCTGTGAGAAGAATATCCCCATCATCTGCCCTGCCTGGGAAGACTGCACCACCGGCAATATCTTCACGGCACACGTAATCCGCGGCGAATATGATCCGCATATGGTTATCCAGGGCGTAGAGGTAATGATGTTCCTCGTAGACTGGTACAAGAAGAATTCCGCAGGCGCTGGAGTCGGCTTCTTCCAGATTGGCGGCGGTACCGCCGGCGACTTCCCCATCTGCTGCGTTCCGATGATGGAGCAGGACCTCGGCTGGACCGGAACTCCCCTCTGGGCATACTTCTGCCAGATTTCCGACTCCACCACTTCATACGGTTCCTATTCCGGCGCCGTTCCCAACGAAAAGATTACTTGGGGCAAGCTCGCCCCCGAAACTCCTAAGTTCATAGTAGAATCCGACGCCACAATCGTAGCGCCGCTGATTTTCGCCTATGTACTTGGCTGGTAAAAACCTTTACGGCATATTCAGGGTCTCCCCCGCTGTCAGACTATTCCTGTTTGGAGCGGAGGGGACTCCTGCTTACGCCATAAAGAAAGCTGGCAGGAAAAGACATTCAGAGCCCGATTATGACGCCATTCACGAAGCCGTCAACCTCTGGATTTCGAGACGTAGCGCCCGTAATGCCGATTTCACCATCGACGAAGTCTCGCGTGGAGCCCTCGTCAGCATCAGCGACCTCAGCCGCTATTTCCGTTTCTATCTTAACAAGGACTTCCGTACCTGGAAGCTCGACCTCCGCATCAACGAGGTAATGGAAGAACTCCTTATCAACCAGAGAGATACCGTATCCGTCATTGCACGGAAACTGGGCTTTGTGGACATTTCAAATTTCCACCGGAGATTTAAACAAATCGCGGGATGCACCCCCTTCCAATGGCGAAGCAGCGGAGGACATCCCGGATTCGAAAACTGACCTTTTCGGCCTCTATTGATGGGCCGGACGAAGCAGGTCAAGAACCACCTTTACAGGATTGAAAGTTTCGAGCGGAACCTCTACGAACAGAGTGTTCCAGTCGCTCATTGCGCCGTTCCACAGGCCCGGAAGCTCCAGGGCCTTCAGCTCGCGGCCCTGATAGCTCTTCGAGCTGATGAAGCCGGCATCCTCATCCACATACTCGGGCAGATTGAATTTCTCGCCTTTGTAGTTGCGGAGGCAGCAGACCAGGTCAACAGGGTTGAAATGCGTGACTTCCTTCATTATGAAACCGTACTGAGGGTCCTGCTTGTTGATCTGGACGCTCTCGAGTATCTGAAGGTTCGAAGAACCGTCTTTGCCGGAAATGATGAAGGGACCGCCGCCGGGCTCGCCTTCGTTGCGGACCATTCCGCAGACGCGAATCGGACGGTTGAGCTTGGCGCGGATAAGGTTGAAACGGTCCATCGGATTGGTGCAGAGCGGCAGCTGAATGCAGAGTTCACGGTCGAGGAAGGACTCTGCCCTGTCGCACAGGGCACGGGCATTTGCCGAAAGAGGATTCGGCTCGGCGTCAAACTCACGGAGGAAGTCGAAAATCTCATCCCTCAGCTGCAGGGCCTTGCCCATCAGAACCTTTTTATAACGTGCGGTAAGAGGAAGCATCCTCTCCTGCGAAACATTGTCGATATTCTTTATGGATACCAGTTCCTCTTCAATCTGGTTGAGATTGTGAATCAGGGCTCCGTGGCCGGCCGGGCGGAACAGAAGGCGTCCTTCGTCGGTGCGGAAAGGCTTGTTGGATGCATCCACGGCGATGGTATCGGTGGATTTGTCCTGATAGGTAAACCTTACATTGTAGCGGACTCCGTAACGGGCTTCGTATTCCTTGCGAACCTTGGCAAAGGCTTCTTCAAAAAGATTACGGTGCTCCGGAGAGATGGTGACGGTAAGGCTCACCGAACCGTCGGCGTTACGCATATAGTTCTGTGCCTCGACAAGATGCTCGGCAAAAGCTGTACGGACTTCTTCGGGGTAACGATGGAAGTCAAGTACTCCTTTGGGTTTCGAGCCATAGGCAAGACCTTTGTCGGTAAGAAGCTTCTCGGCTACATCCTTCACGTAATCAGGCGTGGAGGATGGTTTCCCGAACAGTTCCTCGCGGTAGAAGGCGAATTTTTCAATTTGCGCGGCAAGGCGGCAAACTGGAGCATCTTCCGGAAGAGACTCGCCTGCTTTAAGTTTTTCCAGGCCGGAGAAAATATCCTTGAACATTCTGGAAGCCGCACCGGAGGCGGGAACGAACTTGCATTTTCCGGCCACCGGGGCTGTATCGGCGTATTTCACGGCTTCGTCGGCCTCGGCATCCGAAAGCACCTTGATACCCCTCTGTGGAGTGGCGGCACCGACAATCTTCATCCACGGAAAGCCTTTCTTGAATCTTTCCACCTGTGCCTCAGCGGTCTTTTCGGGAATCCCGAGACCTGAGAGCTGATTGAGATCTTCTTGAGAGAACATGGTGTATTCAGTTTTAGTGTCTTGCAAATATATGTAAATATGTGTCAATAATCAAGATAAAATTCGCGGCGGTATCTGTATTCCTTTCGCATCCTTTCGAAATCGCCGGGATTGATGCGGAGAAGGAAGTCGTCCGTGAATACAGGATAATTATATGAAAGCATCGAGGCAATCTCACCCTGGCTGAGACCGAGCAGCGACAGCTTGACGGATTCGGCCTCTGGCACATCCTTGGGAGGATAGAATTCGTAAAGCTGGCTCATTCCGAGCACGCGGGCAACAGCCCTTACAGCCGCCGCTGTGGCATTCTGCTTTCCCTGATATGAATAACCGGCGATGTGCGGCGTAGCTATGTCCACGACATCGAGGAGAGCCCTATTGATGTCCGGCTCGTTTCTCCAGGTATCGATGATGGTGGCCCCGAGATGGGGAATTGCCTCCAGCAGGGCGGCCTCGTCGACGACCTCTCCCCTGCTGGCATTGATGAAGATGGCGCCTTTTTTCATCTTCTTGAAAAAGACGCGGCCGGCCATGTCGCGGGTGGAGTCATCGAGCGGAACGTGAAGCGTGACGATATCCGACTGCCTTAGAAGCTCTTCGAGGGTACAGAACTCGTAGGGGCCTTCGATGGCGGCCCTCGGAGGGTCGCAGAGAACGGTTCTGAAGCCGAGCGACTCCAGGGCCATCTTTACTCGCCCGCCCACGTGGCCGACACCGATGATGCCGACCGTCTTCCTGCGAAGGTCGATGTTCTTCCTCGATGCCACACCGTAAAGGGCGCAGAGCACGTATCCCATCACTCCTCCCGCATTGCAGCCGGGCGCATTCCTGACAATGATTCCCTTGCTTCCGCACCACTTGAGGTCAATGTGGTCAGTGCCAATCGTGGCCGAAGAGACAACTTTTACTTTTGAACCTTCAAGAAGATTCTCGTCGCAGATTGTTCGGGTTCTGACGATGATGGCGTCTGCGTCTTTAACGGCTTCCCTGTCGATTTTTTCTGCAGGAAGATACTCCACATCGGCGTAAGGTTCGAAAACGCCTTCGAGAAAAGGGATTGCTTTATCTGCTACTATCCTGCTCATCACTGAAGAACTATTCCTTTAATGAAACTGATTTTAGGGTCGTCGGGAGAAAACAGGGAATCATCCTTCAGAATCTCATTGATTTCACAGACGAGTTCCTCGCGGCGGAAAAAGAGCTGCTGCCGCAGCATCGACGACGATATATAACAGTATAATATATTGTTTTTCAAATATTTGCGCGTAGTGTACGGAGCCGCTCCGCTGATGGCATCCCAGGCCGCGAATATCCTCTGCTCGTTGAGCCCTGACGCCAGCTTCATCTCCTTGATGAAGGCATCCACGAGATAATCCATCCCGACGGCTTCTCGCCGGGCAAGTCTGGCGTTGTTGTCATTCTTGAGAGCCATCTTCCTAGAGATTCTGGGTTTGGAACGAGCCGTCGGAGGTTTCGATATACACTCTGTCGGATGTGACGGTGTCGACTATCGACTGGAGACGCACCTTGTTGCAGTCGGTAATGAAAATCTGGCCGAAATCCTTGCCCGCCACCATGCCGATAAGGTTCGACACCCTTTCCATGTCGAGCTTGTCGAAAACGTCGTCAAGAAGGAGAATGGGCGGGAAGCCATACGTCGAACGCATCAGTTCGTACTGGGCGAATTTTAGCGCCACGAGGAAGGATTTCTGCTGCCCCTGGGAGCCTCCTGTCCTGATCGGATGGCCTCCGAGGCTGAAGAGAAAATCATCCCTCTGAATACCTGCAGAGGTATATCCGAGGGCGATATCTTTGTCGATGCTCGCGTGAAGTATGTCTTCAAGGGGGGCCTTGTCGAGGTCAGAGAGATATTTTATGCCGATGGTTTCCTTACCTCCGGAAATGAGTTTATAATACTCAGAGGCGAGCGGGGCGATGCCTTCCACGAATTTGGCGCGGGCCTCGTGAATTCCGGCGGCGAGGGCCGACATCCTCGTAGCGAGGACGTCAAGCAAAGAGTGGTCGGGCGACTGCTCCTTGAGGAGTTTGTTTCTCTGGGCAAGGAAACGGCCATACTGCTGAATGTCAGACAGATACTTCGGGCTCATCTGCGACAGTACTCCATTCACGAACTTGCGGCGGAATTCGCCGGACTCACTGACCAGCGCGGTATCGGATGGCGAGACGAGTACTACCGGAAGCAGGCCGATATGGTCAGCCGCCCGTTGGCAGGCCTTGCCGTCGCGGCGGATTTTCTTCTCGAGCCCTTCGCCCACCTGAATGGTGAATTTCGACACCATGCCGTCGGGCATAGAGTAGGTTCCGGTGATGGTGAACTGCTTGGTTCCATAACGGAAATTCTGCCTGTCGCTGCTCTGGAAGGCGCTTTTTGTCATCGACAGATAATAGATTGCGTCGATAAGATTGGTCTTCCCTTCTCCGTTGTTGCCGGAGATGCAGTTTATGTTGGGAGAAAACTCCAGCTGGGCGGAAGCTATGTTCCGGAAATCCCCGATTATTATCTTCTCAAGTATAGCCATAACACTACAAAGTTATTAATTATTCCCATCAAATTGCGCGATAATTATATTTTTTGTATTTTTGCAGGCTATTTGCCCGATGGGCTGTTTATTGAAAATAAAAAATCTAGATATTATGGCAAAAGAAAACCTCAAAGAACAGGAAAAGCTCCAGCAGGAAAAAGTCGCTGAAAGCATTTCCAAAGTTGACGCATTCTTCAACGAGAACAAAAAGACCATCACCTCAATCCTTTGCTGCCTCGTAGTGCTCGGACTCGGCATCCTCGCCTATCAGCACTTCGTCCGCGCTCCCAAGATTGCCGAAGCTCTCGCCCAGTCTTATCAGGCCCAGGCCGCTTTTGACAAAGGCGAATTCGAGCTCGCTCTCAAAGGCGACGGCAACACCCTCGGATTCGAGCAGGTAATTGAAGATTACGGCAGCGCCGCCGGCGAGTCCGTTTTTCTTTATGCTGGTCTTTGCGAACTGCAGCTCGGCAACTACGAGAACGCCATCAATTTCCTCGACAAATATGAAGGCGATGATACCATCCTCGCAGCCAGGGCAATTTCAGCCAAGGCCGATGCCTATTCAGCCCTCGAGAACTACGACAAAGCCATCGCCCTTTACAACGATGCCGCAAAGAAAGCCGACAACGCTTACGCTGCCGAGTATCTCCTGAAGGCCGCCGTCGTCTGCGAAGAGACCGGCAACACCGCAAAGGCCCTCGAGACCTACAAACTGATTAAGGACCAGTATCCTATGACCAGAGAAGGCCAGACCATCGACAAATACATTTCCAGAATCGAGAACGCACCTGCCAAATAGTCAATTATGGGAAGAGCTTTTGAATTCCGCAAGGAAAGGAAAATGAAAAGATGGGGTCACATGGCCCGCGTCTTCACCAAACTCGGAAAGGAAATCACCATCGCCGTAAAGCAGGGAGGCCCTGACGTAGTCGGCAACCCCCGTCTCAGAGCCCTCATGGCCGAGGCCCGCGCCGAGCAGATGCCCAAGGAGAACATCGAGCGCGCCATCAAGAAGGCCACCGACAAAACCCTCGGAGATTTCAAGGAAATCGTATATGAGGGATACGGCCCCTTCGGTATCGCCTATCTCGTAGAGACCGCCACCGACAACAACACCCGTACGGTCGCCAACGTCCGTTCCTACTTCACCAAGTGCGGCGGCTCGCTCGGAACCAGCGGCAGCGTGGCCTTCATGTTCGACCACAAGTGCGTGTTCCGCATCAAGGAAGATCCCGCCAAGCCCATCGACATCGATGAACTCGAGCTTGAGCTGATCGACTACGGCGCTGAAGATGTATTCAAGCAGGAAATCGAGGACGAAGACGAGAACGTTACCGTCGAAATCTGCATATACGGCGATTACACCGCCTACGGAGCTCTTCAGAAATACATCGAGGAAAACGGTTACGACCTTGTTTCCGGCGGTTTCGAGCGCATCCCCAACGTGGAGCTCAAGGATGTAACTCCGGAGCAGCGCGCAACCCTTGACAAGCTCACGGGGCTGTTGGAGGACGACGAAGACGTCACCAACGTTTACACCACGGCAAAGCCCGCAGAAGAATAAATTGAACGGATAATCAGGGAAAGACGAAGCTTCGGGCTCCGTCTTTTCTATGAAATGACAAAGACTATGTCAATACAGCAAGACAATATCCAGAAACTGGTTGAACGCAGGGCCAAGGCCCGCCTGGGCGGCGGTGAGAAACGCATCGAAGCCCAGCACCAGAAAGGGAAGAAAACCGCCCGCGAGAGAATAGCCCTCCTGCTCGACGAAGGCAGCTTCGAAGAGTTCGACATGTTCGTACAGCACCGCTGCACCAACTTCGGGATGGACAAACAGCATTTCGACGGCGACGGCGTCGTAACCGGCTGCGGCACCATTGCTGGCCGCCCCGTTTACGTTTTCGCCCAGGATTTCACCGTGTCGGGAGGTTCTCTTTCGAAGACTATGTCCGAGAAAATCTGCAAGGTAATGGACATGGCCCTCAAGAACGGCGCTCCCTGCATCGGCATCAATGATTCCGGCGGCGCCCGCATCCAGGAAGGCATCGACTCCCTGGCCGGCTTCGGCGAAATCTTCGAGCGCAACATCCTTTCTTCGGGCGTAGTGCCCCAGATTTCCGGAATCTTCGGTCCCTGCGCAGGCGGAGCCGTTTACTCCCCCGCCCTCACCGACTTCACCCTCATGGTCAAGAATACCTCCTACATGTTCCTTACCGGCCCTGCCGTAGTAAAGAGCGTTACCGGAGAAGAAGTCGACCAGGAGCACCTCGGAGGCGCCAGCGTCCACGCTACCAAGAGCGGTGTGGCCCATTTCGCCGCAGAGAACGAGGATGAAGCCATCGAGACCATCAAGACTCTCCTCTCCTACATTCCCCAGAACAACATGGAGGAGGCTCCGGTGGTGCCGACCAACGATCCTGTTTCCCGCGTGGATGACAGCCTCAACGAGATTATCCCCGACAATCCCAATAAAGCCTACGATATGTACAAGGTCATCGGCGCCATCGTCGATGACGGCAAGTTCTTCGAGGTTCACCAGGGATTCGCAAAGAATATCATCGTGGGCTTCGCCCATATGAACGGCCGCAGCGTAGGTATCGTCGCCAACCAGCCCAACATGCTGGCCGGCGTGCTCGATATCAACGCCTCCCGAAAGGCCTCACGCTTCGTCCGCTTCTGCGACGCCTTCAATATTCCGCTGGTAACTCTGGTGGATGTTCCAGGCTTCCTTCCCGGAACTCAGCAGGAGTACGGAGCCATCATCTCCAACGGAGCTAAACTGCTCTACGCCTATGGCGAGGCTACAGTTCCCAAGGTTACCGTTACCCTTCGCAAGTCCTACGGCGGCGCACATATCGTGATGAGCTGCAAGCAGCTCCGCGGTGACATCAACTACGCCTGGCCTTCGGCTCAGATTGCCGTTATGGGAGCAGACGGAGCCGTTAACATCCTCTATGCCAAGGATTTGAAGAGCACCGAGGACCCTGCCGAGCAGGCCGCAATCAGGGATGCCAAGAAGAAGGAATACGAAGAGCTGTTCAACAATCCTTACCGTGCCGCCGAGAAAGGCTACATCGACGATGTGATTGAGCCGCGCAACACCCGTTTCCGCGTAATCCGCGCCCTCGAGATGCTTGCAGGCAAGAAACAGAACATCCCTGCCAAAAAGCACGACAATCTTCCTCTTTAATTACTGCGCCTACAGATGAAAAGATTTATAACAGTCATCTTGCTCGCCGCCTTCTGCCTCGTGGCAAAGGGCCAGAACGTCTCCGACATGATTATTTCGGAGATTCTGCCCGTGCCCGACAGCACCGGCATCAGGGATGATTTCGGGCGCCAGACCGGATGGATCGAGCTTATGAACACTTCCCAGGGGACGGTTCTCCTGGGCGGCTGCCATCTGACCGACGATCTGTCCGACCTGAAGAAAAGCCTTATTCCCAAGAGCGACAGCCGTGCACAGGTAGGCCCCAGACAGGTTGCCCTGTTCTTTGCGAGCGGCCGTGGCGCCGATGGCACCTTCTACGCCAATTTCGAAGTCCGCAAGGGCTCTACTGTATATCTTATCAGCAACGACGGCCGTACAGTCATCGACTCGCTTGCAATTCCGGCCGACCTTCCCGACGGAAAGTCCATTGCAAAGTTCGCAAACGATGCCAAGAAGATGGATTTCCAGCCGGTATGGCCTTCCGAGCCCAGCCCGATGATAGTCAACGGCAGCGGCGAACAGCTCAGCAACGCCCAGATAATGGCCGAGAAGGACCCGTTTGGTATAGTTCTTACGGTTGTATCGGTTTCGGTCGTATTCGTGGCTCTTGCAGTGCTCTGGTTCCTGTTCTCTTCGCTGTTCAAGGATAAGAAAGACAAGAAGGCCCCGGCTCCAAAGAAAGTGAAGGCCGGCGAAGTCAGCCCCGAGGTTGCCCTTGCAATTGCAATGGCGCTTGAGGCCGAGGCTGGCGGAGACGACGAAGCCGCGATAGCCATGGCCCTGCACCTTTACCTTACTGACTGCATCCACGACCAGGAGAGTTTCGTGCTCACCATCAGGCCTTCCGGCCCCACGCAGTGGAACGACAAGCAGCAGACATTCAGACAATTGCCCAGATAATAATCAGAAGTATGAAACAATATAAATTCAAAATCTCCGGTAAGGAGTACAACGTGACCATAGAGTCCGTCGAAAACAAAATCGCAAAGGTTAACGTAAACGGCAATGCCTACGAAGTTGAGCTTGAGAACGAAGTAGCTCCCGCTCCGGCTTCCGCCGCTGCACCTGTTGCCGCTGCTCCTTCAGCCGCCCCGGCACCCGCCGCTGCCGCACCTGCGGCAAAGCCTGCCTCCGCCGCCGGCGTAAAGGTTACTTCCCCGCTCCCGGGCGTTATCATCGAGGTTTCCGTCAAGGAAGGCCAGGCTGTGAAGGCCGGCCAGAAAGTAGCCGTCATCGAGGCCATGAAGATGGAAAATGAGATTACCGCCTCTCAGGACGGTACAATCTCCGCCATCCACGTAAACAAGGGTGATTCAGTGCTTGAGGGCGCAGATATAGTTTCCATAGCATAATCCGATATGGATCAGATTATCAGTAGTTTGCAGCAGTTCTGGCAGTTCACTGGCTTTGCCAACGTGGCCTGGCAGAATCTGGTCATGATTGCTATCGGAATCGGTTTCATCACCGTGGCAATCCTGAAGGAGTGGGAGCCTCTTCTGCTTGTTCCCATCGGTTTCGGCATGATACTGGGCAACATTCCCATGTTCCCCGGCCTGAACATCGGCATTTACGAGAATGGTTCCGTGCTTAACACTCTGTATCAAGGAGTTAAGCAGGGATGGTATCCGCCTCTCATATTCCTTGGAATTGGCGCCATGACTGACTTTTCTGCGCTAATATCCCAGCCTCGGTTGATCCTGATCGGCGCCGCCGCGCAGATAGGCATCTTCGGCGCCTATCTGCTGGCCTTGTCGGCAGGTTTCCTGCCGAACGAGGCCGGTGCTATCGGCATCATCGGCGGCGCCGACGGCCCTACAGCCATCTTCCTGTCCTCGAAGCTTGCACCGGACCTGATGGGAGCCATCGCCGTATCGGCATATTCCTATATGGCCCTCGTCCCCGTCATCCAGAGGCCTATAATGCTGGCCCTCACGAATAAGAAAGAACGTCTGATAAAGATGCCTACGCCTCGTCAGGTCGGCCAGAAGGAAAAAATGATCTTCCCTATCGTAGGCTTCCTGACAACTGCATTCATCGTGCCTTCAGGCCTGCCGCTGCTGGGTATGCTCTTCTTCGGTAACTTACTGAAAGAGAGCGGAGTAACCCGCCGTCTCGCCGAGACCGCACGCGGTCCGCTCGTGGACGTCGTGACCATACTCATCGGACTTACTGTAGGTGCATCCACCCAGGCTGACAAATTCCTCAGCGGTAAATCACTGCTGATTTTCGGCCTCGGTCTGCTTTCCTTCGTAATCGCTACTTCCTGCGGAGTCCTCTTCGTGAAGTTCATCAACCTCTTCATCAAGAATCCCGCAAAGAAGATTAACCCGCTGATTGGTAACGCAGGCGTTTCCGCAGTGCCCGACAGCGCCCGTGTATCCGAAGTTGTAGGCCGCGAGTTCGACAAGAACAACCACCTTCTGATGCACGCGATGGGTCCGAACGTAGCAGGAGTGATCGGCTCGGCCGTCGCCGCCGGTATCCTCCTCAGCTTCCTCGGATAGCAATCAGCGCAGTTTTCGCAAAAACTGCAAAAGATACTTGCAAATACGAAAAAACTTCGTACCTTTGCAATCCCAAAACGGGTAAATCCCGCAGGGAAATGGGGTATTAGCTCAGTTGGTAGAGCGTTTGAATGGCATTCAAAAGGTCAGGAGTTCGATTCTCCTATGCTCCACGAAGATAAATTACTGATTATCAAACAGTTACAAGACTCCTGGAAAGCAAATTCCGGGAGTTTTTTTATGTGTTTTTGGCGTTTGACCAAGCTTTTTGATATAATTGCCATTTAACTTTGCCGAAATTGGGGGATGCAAAGTTACCGATTACATCTCTGGCGATCGTACTGCTGGAGACTTTGTATTTATCTGCAAGCTGTTCGAGAGTCTGCTTGCCCTCAATGTAATCCGTAATTACCTGCGCCCTATCCCAGTTGGATGATTTCAGGGAGCAGCTCAGGAACTCCCACCCCGAAGAAGAAGAGAAGGAACAACCGAAAGCGGAGCTCCGGACGCCCCCTGCCCCGAAGATGGTGAGAAGAAAAAAGGAGTCGAGGGCGGCCGACCACTCATCGGTCTGGCTGTCCAGGGATGCTCAGCGGAAGGCAAAGCTACTCACCCTATGGATGGATGCCGAAGGGATGGAACGTCCAGGTTCCATCGGTGATTTGCTTGAGGAAGCCCTGGATGTGCTGATCGAGAGTAAATACCCCAAGGCGAAGAAATATGTCGAGATGAAGTAGCACTTGTTTTTCTTCGTATTTTAATTTATATTTGCGGTAAATATTACCACAATGGCAACAAAGATAAAGAAAATACTCGATTTAGTTCCCAAGGATTCCCTGCTGTTTTCATCCTGGATGGCCAATCAGGGTTTGGACCGAAAGGAACAGACGCTGTATGTCCGTAGCGGATGGCTTGAACGGGTGGCTCAAGGGGTGTATAAGATAGCCGGCAGTACGCCAACACTCTATGGCGCTGTCGCTTCATATAACAACCAGCTGGGCAAGAGTTGCCATGTCGGAGCTTCGTCCGCACTGGATCTGCGCGGCTTCTCCCACTTTGTTTCCATGGGAAAGCCCCAGGCTTACCTGTTCACGGCCAAAGAGTCCCGTCTGCCCGGATGGCTTCCTAAAAGCGAATGGGAAATGACGGTGAAGTATTTCACATCCTCCGTCTTTGGCGCCGAAACAGGACTTGAGCTATATGATTACAACGGTGCGCAACTGCTCATTTCCTCCCCGGAACGGGCTTTCATGGAGTGCCTGCTCTTATCCCCCGAACAGTTTTCCCTCATGGACAGTTACTATGTGATGGAGATGTTGACAACGCTCCGTCCGTCACTTGTCCAGCAACTTTTGGAAGAGTGCTCTTCCGTCAAGGTCAAGCGCCTGTTCCTGTATATGGCAGAAAAAGCCGGCCACAGCTGGTTCAGAGCCCTGGATTCTTCAAAGATCAATCTTGGCAGCGGCGTGAGGAATATCTCCGCTACTGGACGATTCATAAGTAAATATCAGATGATTATACCTTCAGACTTGGCAGACTATGAATAGAGAATATGCAGAGAAAGTGGAGGTCCTCCTGAGGCTCCTCCCCATCGTGATGGAAGAGAAGGTTTTTGCCGTCCATGGAGGTTCGGCTATCAACCTCTTTGTCAGGAACTTACCTCGTTATTCGGTTGACATTGACCTTACATACATACCCCTGGAAGGCCGGGAGGAAAGCCTGGAGCACATCAACGCTCATCTTATGAGTATCGCGGGTAAGGCAAGACGCGCTTTCCCCGGGATGCACATTGTACCAAAACTCAATACTTGCAAACTCCTCTGCGAATATCAGCGCAAGCAGATAAAAGTGGAAGTGAACCAAACCAAGCGTGGGATTGTTGGCGGTGATGTGCTGACAGTGCCTCTGTGCAAGAAAGCGCAGGATGAATTCGGCCTGTATTGTGAAGCCGATATCGTGCCCATGACTCTGCTTTACGGCGGGAAGATTGCAGCGGCGCTTTCAAGACAACACCACGAGACCTCTTCGATGTCAAGTACATGGAGTACCCCTTTGAAAAGACACGGGAGGGCTTGCTGTTCTGCCTTCTGGGCAGCGACCGTCCTTTGTACGAATCATTTGCTCCCAACCTTATTGACCAGAAGGATGCACTTGCCAATCAGTTTGAAGGGATGACAGACACGCCCTTCTCGTATGAGGAATATGAGGAGGCACGTGCAAAACTTATTGCCGATGTAAATGCCATGATGACGGCAGAAGACAAAGATTTCCTTGTGAGTTTCGAGATGGGTGAACCGGACTGGGACAGTTTTGATTTCCCTTATTTCAAAGACTATCCTTCCGTGCAATGGAAGCTCAATAACCTTCTGAAGCTGAAAAGACAAAATCCATTGAAGCTACGCGAAGAAGCCGAAAGACTCCGAAAAATCTTTCGGCTTGATTAAGTCTATCCCCGGCGACGGCGATAGACTTCGTTCCGACCGAAGTTCAACGACTTCGTGAATTCCCAGTTCTCTTCCCGTTCCCGAACCTCGTCAGCCCTGTACATCGCCAGGGTCTGGTCAACCTCGGTAACGCAGCTGAGCGTCCGGTCAAGGCCGGTTTCGGCCCACGAATACTTGAGCCTCGGATACTTCCGGACCAGATCCATGCACTGGCAGAACATCGCGAAGAACCTTCCCCGCAGGGGGCGGCAGAGAGAAGCACCGAACTCGTCGTCGTAGGTCCAGTTGTTGTAGGAGTTACAGCAGCAACCGGCCGCCTGGGCAAACTGGAAGAACGCATCCTCATACCTTCCCAGATCCAGAAGCTCTCGTCCGAACTTCTCGTAAGCGCTGCTCAATTGCAGGAGGTCCGAGACTTCGAAGCGGGTCCCGTACCGGACCTGGTCGCTGATTCTGTCGATCTCGCCGATAGACTGATGCATGAACGCGGTAACCTCGCTGGGAATCATTCTGACCTGACCCTTCTCGGTCCAGGCCACAAGTTGATAAGCTTTTGCCATAACAGTAACGTATTTCAATGAACTTCCCGGCCACCCGGTCCTTCGCATCAGGGTGCAGTGCTCCCTGGGAGTGGACCTTCGTCCGGGCTTGTTCAGTTACATGTTATGGTCGGAAAAGATTTTCAGGTGCTCATAAAAACCGCTTCGGTTTGCAAATTTACGGGCCAGCCGAGAGAAATACAAATTTATTTGCATTTCCGAGGCGCCGCCGTAAATGCCGGCGCAGCCGGAACTTACGATATAAAGACGGAGCTGCAAGCGAAATCTATCACACCCAGGGACAAATTTCTTTTCCGTTATCCAGCACTCTCATCCACGTAGAGAGCCGCCGGATAAAAGACTGAGATGTGGTATCTGCTGCCAGTTCTCAGATTGGTTACATAGATGTGAGATTCGTCAACATCGACTATTTTCCATTCTATATGAAAGTTCCTTTCGATGCCCTTCACAAATTCTTTATTAGCCTCACAGAGCTCGTGATAAACCGGATGCTCTTTCAAAGAACCACAGAACTCCAATTCTGCTAGAGCTAATGAGAAATCCTGTCTGATTTTTTGTTCAACTTCTCTCATTTTGTCTGACTCCACGCTGATGTGGAAACGAATCGGCAGCCGGATTAATTGCTTCTGGTTGTCGCAGCAGGCGACGTTGACCATTTCCGTGTGGCGAGGGCCGAAATCCATGTGGGCAACCCTTTCCCGCGTCTCGTGAATGTGGCCGCCGATAAGGAAGCGGACATTGCGGGAAGCAACGGCCTCACGGAGTTCTTTGCTGCCAAGGTCACGCATATCCCTGTCGGAAAAACCGATATAGTTGCAGTCGTACGGGACTGTATGGGTAATGAGTATGTCCACGTTCTGGGGAATCCCGGAATACTTTTCCCTCAGGAAATCGGAATCATCCGAGGAGAACGCCTTGTTAACAAAAGGCGTCGGCACCCAGGGCGTGCCATACATCTTTATACCATAAAACTCGAATTCGCTGTCGCACAGATACACCAGCTTCTTCCCGGCCGATGGAGCAAACTCTTTCAACAACTCCTCATTATGCGCCTCAATCCAGTGGTCATGATTCCCGGCAACCAGAACGACACGCCGGCATGCAATCTTATCCACCCAGGGAAGAAAGACATCACGAAACCACGCTCCCTGGGCATCCGGTTTTATATCCAGTTCACCCGGGAAGATGTCTCCGCCAATGAAAACCAGACTTGCAGATTTCATCTCGGGAAGATTCCCGTGAAGGTCGGCAACTGCCGATATTGAGACGTCCCTAGTCATTAGTATTGCCTTGCCTTTCTCTAAAACTGTCTTTCCTTATTATCAGGCGGATAATCTGCCTGAACAGGGACATGTGCTCGGAGTATCCGAGCATGTCCTTTTCTTCATTTTTGGTGGAGGGGTTTTTCTTTATTGCCATGTGAAATCGGGTTTGCAATAAAGACGTCTCCGGCCAGGAAATCTATCATCATTTTGAAAATATTTCTATCACGTCGATAGATTTTCGAACAACCTCCATCTTTCTTAAGGAAGAAATTATAAGGAATATTTGTTAAATTTGTAAGTCACAGCAAAAATAACACTTTATGGCGAAAAAGACCACTCTGGCCGAAATGCTTGAAAATCAGCCTGACATTTTAAAGGATGCTTTCAAACTTATCGATGAACAAGGGCAACTTGGCGTCGTTGAACGTAAAGCCGTCGATGAAACCCTCCAGGCCTTACTGAATGATGACGGGCTCATGGAAATTTGCCGGGCCTATATGGATTGGAAATATCCCGATTCAACCGGGAAGTCAGAAGACGAACGCAACCAGGAAGACATTCTTGAGTTCGGTGCCGACTTGGACGATGACGATGATGACGAAGAGGACGATGCCGAGTTCAATCGCCTGCTGAACCTCTTCATGAAAGGCTCATCTAAAGACGATAATGAAGATGAGGATTCCAGCTCTGATTATGAGTTTCTCTGCGACGTGGATGAGAAACCGACCGAGTATCTGGTTCAGGAATGCATCAAGGAGATAGAACCCGAAAGAGGATTGTATGTCCACGTCGATCTGGTCATCCCCGATACCGAAGAAGAGGATGAGCTTCGCGTAGAGGTGACCACTCTCAGGGGAACAGAAATGATTCAGGGCTGGTTCGACAAGAACAGCATTCCGCTTTACCGTGACGGTGACCACATGCATCTGAAGCCGACCCTTCTAACCGACCTTTTGGGCAAAGACTACAAGCTGGACAAAGACGAGCAGGACCAGCTGGTAATGATTCTCTATAAGAACGAAAAGGAGCATTACTCCCGCAAGATTCCTATCAAGGGCCCCTGGCCGTCGGCCACTAAACCGTACGATTCATGTATGAAAGCGTTCAAAGCAAATGAAGACATTCCCGAGCAGATGGCGATTATCAACGAGCGTCCCGGCTGGCAGAATTTCAAGGCCAGAATGGACGAAATGGTCTCCCGCTGCAAGGTGGGCGCACTCCGGAAAGAGGCCGGGCTGACCAGCAACACTCCTACGCTGCATACCATCATCATGGGAAATCCGGGCACCGGAAAGTCCAGTTGCATACCGTTCATGACCGGCCTTTATAAGACGCTCGGCCTGCTGGACACCGATGAAATCTGTACTACCCGTGTTTCTAAGCTTGCCGCATCAACCGTGAACGGCGAATACGAAAATATGATGTCCGTTATTGAGAAAGCGCAGGGCGGCACGCTTGTCTTTGAGAATGCCCATGAGCTTTACCGTACGGAGAAAAACAACAACTACGATACCGAGCAGCGTATCATTCGCGCCTTGATTGACGGGCTGGAAAACGTCAAGAAATATCCCAGGTGGATGCTGGTTCTGGTCGGTGAACCCGACGGCCTGGAGTCCGTCCTTGCCTCCAATCCGGACCTGAAGAAGTATATTGGTACGCCCATTGTCATGGAGGATTTCAATCCTCAGGAACTGTCCTGGATTGCCCAGGCCTGCTGCAATGGTCGCAAACTCAAACTCACTCCTGACGCTCAGGCAAAACTGGAGATGTACATTCTCCATAAGTACAACCACCGCGGCGACGGCTTCCAGAATGCCTGGATGGTGCAGGGGCTCCTTGACGAGCACATCATTCCTGCTATGTACCGCCGCCTGCAGGGCATTACGAACCCGACCAAAGAGCAGTTGGAGACGGTCGAAGCCCAGGATATCCCGATGGTAAGCAGCTCCTCCGGCACTGAAATGGCGGCGCTCGATGAGCTTATCGGCCTAGGGAAAATCAAGACCAAAGTCAAAGACTATCTGAACGCCGTGAAACTCGCCGGCCGCCGTATGGAACAGGGCCTGCCCACGAATATGCCCCGCCTGCACATGGCCTTCCTGGGCAACCCGGGAACCGGTAAGACCACCGTGGCCGAAATTATCGGCAAAGTGTTCGCTTCCTGGGGCATCCTTTCCGGCGGCCGCGTCATCCGCACCGAGAAGAGCCAGATGGTGGGACAGTGGATTGGTGAGACCGAGCAGAAGATGCGTACCCTCCTTGAGCGCGCCCACGGGAACATCCTTTTCATCGATGAGGCCTATCAACTTGTGGAAGGCGGCGAGAAGGATTATGGCCGCATCGTGATGAATTCGCTGCTCACGGAGCTGGGCAAGGAGAATTCCGATATGGTGGTTATCCTGGCCGGTTATACTGCTCCGATGAAGCAGCTTCTGGAGAGCAACGAAGGTATTGAGAGCCGATTCCCGAATGTATTCAACTTCGAGGAC
This sequence comes from Bacteroidales bacterium, assembly GCA_017443025.1. Classification (GTDB taxonomy): domain Bacteria; phylum Bacteroidota; class Bacteroidia; order Bacteroidales; family UBA932; genus Cryptobacteroides. The sequence goes on from JAFSPG010000001.1 coordinate 132,654, forward strand.
TACACCACCGACGAGCTGGTGGAGATTGGCAAGCTGATGATCAAGAAGCAGGGCTTCACCCTCACCGAAGGAGCCGAAAAGAACATGCGTGCCATCATCGAGGAGGAAGCTGAGAAACCGTCACCCCGCTTCGGCAATGGCCGGTTCGTGTCCAATCTCTTGCAAAACGAGATTCTGGCAACGCTGGGAGCCCGTACCGCAAAACTGGAGAACCCCTCCAAGGAAGAGCTTAGCACCATCCTTCCGGAAGATGTAGTCATCGGCAAGGCTCAAAAAGATGTGGTATTTGACGATGTGGCCATTGATGCCGCCCTGGCCCGGCTGGATGCCCTGGCCGGACTCACCGGCGTAAAGGCCGCCATTCACAACTTCGTCAAATCTGCCCGCTACCTGCATTCCATCGGCGAGCCGTATGTGGGCAAAGGCCTTCTGAGTTGGCGCTTCATAGGAAAAAGCGGCACCGGAAAGAGTACCGTAGCGGAGATTATGGCCTGCATCCTCAAGGGAATGCGCCTGATTGCCAACAGCCACATCACCGAAGTGAAGGGCGAACGCATCCTTGGTGCTTACGACGAAAGCCAGGAAGTGCTTCGGGAAGCCGTCAAGAAGTCTTGCAACGGCCTCATCTTCATTGACGTGGACGACTCCAAGTTCAACGATGACCGCGCCCGCTACGGCCGTATCGTAGAGCAGATGCTCCTCAAGCTCAAAGAGATGACCGTGGAGGCCGGTGGCGAATGCGCGCTGATTCTGGCTGAGCTTGACGCCCCTAACGTGGACGTGGCAGAGCAGCTTTCCGAGGCAGGTATTTATGAGTTTGACCACACCCTCATCTTCAAAGACTTCACCGCCGACGAACTCTACGACATTCTCTGCTACTGCCTGAAGAAGTTCGAAGTGGCCTTCACGTCCGAGGCTGAGAATCATATCCGTAGCTACCTGACCACCTTGAGTTCTTCCATCTACGCCAATGCACGCACGATGAAACTCATGGCCCGTACCATACACCAGCAGGTCATCCTTCGTGAAGCCGGTCTGTCCGAGCGCCCGGCGGCACATCAGGTTGAGCTGGCCGACGTAGAGACGTTCAAGTGGGACGGCAAGAAAGGTAAGATTGGTTTTTGATAATCATTGATATGAACAATAATGAATTCAACAAGTTCGCACGGATGCACCAGGGCATCAGTTCGACCACTTTGAGCCGCTATGAATCAGCGGTTGACGCTTATATCAACCCGTCCATCACGTCATAGCTCACTCCGCCCTCCGGCCAGCCCTACGACAAAGTCGCCGCCGACGGCGAACGCGACTTCTGGATGACCGCCCAAGAGGCGTTGGATTACGGAATGGTGGATCAGATATTGACGAAGAAAGCTATCAAATAGTCGGTAAAAGCAATCACGTTGTTAGTTTTTTTCTTGTTGAAATAACATTAACCTTAATTATATGGGACACTATGAAGATGTAACATGCCCGAAATGTGGTGGAGCATGTTTTCGTGATGATTACTATGACTCAGAACTCGGTAAGTGGATTCAAAGTCCTTGCCCGGAGTGCAATGGACTCGGCGTTGTTTCTCGGTGGACTGAAGATGACTAACCCATCAATGTTCTGAGCAGGCACTTTAAAGAATGGATAAGCAGTCGTTTATTGTCGTATCGTTTTGTTTTTATAATTAGCGTGAAATCTGACGAAAAGTATCAATTAGCAGTTTCATATTGGAAAAACCACGACCTTGAAAAAGCGTGGGATTTGTTTCTCGAAGCATATCGTGAGGGGCATATTCTGGCTGGTGCTTCGATAGGCGATTTTTACTATTATGGGGTATGGGGGGGGGGGAGAGAGATTATCTTGAAGCCATACGCTGGTTTATGATTGGAGCAAATGCAGGTGAGCCTAAGTATTATCATGCAATTGGATCAGCCTATCATCAAATGCATAATAGCCAAGAAGCGATTATTTGGTATATGAGAGCTGCTAATCTTGGTTATTCCGACGCATGCTTTGATTTAGGTTATATGTATGAAAACGGTGATGGCGTATATGAGAATAAGAGTCTTGCCACCAAGTACTATCAACAAGGTGCAAAACTTGGAAACACATATTGTGTGGAGGCCCTAGACCGTCTTCGCTACATGGATATTTAGCTGCTGCCGATGTGGTAAGAATCAACGGGTAATTTTTTTTCCAACGAGCATCTCAGGTATTGTAGTGTGTAAACGTTCTAATAATCCCAGGTATTCTCTTTGATTGCCGCCTCGTAGGCGCTGATTAGTCGTGTGTCCGTCTTCCGGTCAGCTCCGGTCCTGCGGGCAATCTCCCGCAAACTCAGTTCTTCTACCCTGTAGTAGTGAAGGATTTGTTGTTTGATGTCCATAGAAATCATTGTTTAAAGATTTGCTTACCACAAATCTACAAACCCTCTTTCTATGGTCCCTATTTCAAATATTTTTCTTGGGGATATTTACTTTACTATCTACAAGTGAGCACATTATAGAATTGACGCATATGGTTTGTTGTGGCTAAATTTTCGCAAAAGAGGACAGATGAAGATACTGAGGATTTCTTTTGCGAAAATATTGCTCATATTAACCCCTCATAGGGCCATTGTTTTTCGAAACCGTCTTCAATAGCCGTACTCTGAATGTCTATTGCGATTTCAGTTTTCTTGTCCGTAGAGTGTTTCGGGGCGGTTTTGTGATGAAAATTAATGTGAAAAGGCTTGGATAGAAACAAAAAAAAACAGATATTTGCGAAAAACAATTCTAAAACTGTATCTGAGTGTTTACAAGGCGTTTTTTATGGTGGAATAAAGGGACAGCTTATGTATTCAATTGAAACAGATGCGGTTTTAGAAGCCCTTCTTTGAGAGGGTATGGAAACTTCCTGATGGGCAGGAACGACGCTCATACCGGCCGCGTTTTAGAAGCCCTTCTTTGAGAGGGTATTGAGACAAAGATTCATCTGTTTAAGGCGCTTAAATTGCGCTATTTGAAAAGGAATTGCTATCTTTGGTAAAATAACCAGATAGCAATTCCTTTTTATGGCACAAACACAGTATTACGGCTATCGAAGCAAAGAAAACAAAACAGGAGGCCTGATGACCTCCTGCTAAATTTGCCCCAAGACTACGTGGCGGAATTACTTCTAGAGCGAGGGCCTCGCGGGCGGGGACTTTTGCGCGACTCGATTACCCATCCGTATCACGGTGTTACTGTCTCGTTGCAAAGTTAATGACTTATTTTTATACTACAAAATGAAACAGCTTTAACCTGTTGGAGGTACCGGAGTGTACACTTTTAAAATATTATCCTGGTATAGTTTTCAGTTACTATTTACAGTCCTTGATCTTCGGAGCCGCTTCGTCCAGGATCGTCTGGATGTCAATCCGGTTCTTCCCGGCTTCCTTGAACATTGCCAGCAGGTCGTACGCCTTCGTAACGTCGACCTGCTGCATCAGTATGGTGATATCGCTTCTCGTCAGCATAGGCGTATCAAATAATCTCGCCGGCCCAGAGGGCTTTGAAGAAGTCGGTCACGTAATAGAGGTCCACATCACCGCTACGGCGGCTGATACGGTCCTTGGACACAATGATTTGTTTGGTGTCCGGATGCTCCTTCGCGAACTCCGTTACTCCCTTCTTGTCATCGTGGTCAATATGCTCCTTCGATTTGATCTCAATGGCAACACGAGCGTCACCGATGACGGCGTCCACTTCAAGATTTTCATAGGTGCGCCAGTAGGTCAGCTCCTCATCGCTGTTCGTATAGCCCAGATAGGCGACAATCTCCTGCATGATAAGGTGCTCTAAGGCATGGCCATACTCTGGCGTCTTTGGCGCAAGGTGGTATCTCTTGGTCAGGTGATTGGCAATGCCAACATCGAAATAGTAGAATCTGGGTGACTTGTACAGTTTCCTTTTGATGACCTTCCTGTATGCCGGCACTTCAAATCCCAAAAGCGTATCCACCAGAATCTTATAGTATGCTTTCACCGTATTGGCAGACACCTCGCAATCACTGGCCACATTCTCATAATTGAGGATTTCTCCATCCATGAGGGCAGCCACTTCCATAAAGCGGACAAACTCATCCACATTCTGGACAAGCGCCTCTTCGATAATCTCCTCCTTCAGATACAGGTCAATGTATGCTCTCATACGGTTCCGGGCATTGGCAACCATATAATGACGGGGAATCATGCCATTCTGGACGGCACGCTCCAGGTCGAAATCCGGGATCTCGGCGCTTACCAGAGGGAACAAAGTCTCCGGTATAGCACGGCCGCCCAGGTTGTTTGCACCGCTCTTCTTGATTTTGCGGGCGCTTGATCCGCTGAGGATGAACCATAGCCCTTTCTCGACCATCAGCCAGTGGACTTCGTCCAGGAGGTCCGGGACCTTTTGGATTTCATCGACGATGACGAGCGTCTCGGGCGGATACCTCAGAAGGCTCTCCCGGAATTCCTCCGGATGCTGCTTAAAGCGATTTCTCACATCGGACTTCAAAAGGTCAATGTAGACCGCCTTGGGGAAGCGCTCTTTAAGAAGGGTTGATTTCCCTGTCTGACGGCCGCCAAAGAGGAACATTGCCTCATCCAGCCGGTTCTCTATGTCGAATATTCTATGGTACATAATAGCTCTAAATTTCATCAAACTGATTGCGGATTTTTCGGAAATATCCGCAACGACAATGCGAATTTACGTGCAAATCGAGAGAAAAGCAAATTTATTTTGCTTTTCCGAGATGCAGCCGTAAATGCCCACGCAGTGGGAATTTAACAAAGTTTATCTGAATACCAAAATCTTTGCGAGGTTTACCATTATTTCTTCAATTCCTCGTCAAAGAGTTTCATAGCGGGGGCCTTCGTCTTCTCGGCAGATGAAGTGGGGCTTGAGGTCGATGTAGAGGAGGCCGCCGGAGGAGGAGGCTTCGGCCTTGAGGACCTCGATGGCGCCTTCGTTGTCGATGAGGTCGCAGCGAAGCAGGCGCGAAGTTGAATTCCATCCGGGCAGAGGGTTGGAAATGCCCGTATAATAATCTGTTCGCTCCGATGTTGCCACATATGAGGCGGCTGCAATCACTACGGGCTGCGAGGCCCAGTTGCCTGTCCAGGTGCCATTCTGGTAAATCACAGTGCCGCCCTTGCTGAGCGACTGAACGGCATAGGTGCTGTATGAGCCGTGATTCGTTTGGGTATAATAGCAGTCCACGCCTGTCATTGAAGCAAACTGTCCCTTTCCTCCTGAAGTCATAGAATACTCGAACAGGCCGAGAAGTTCCGCGTAAGTAATCTGATACACGTAAATCTGGTTGCCGAAGGGAAACATTTCATAAACGTCAGCCACCGTGATATTGCGGCTGGCCTGCCCCGACAGAGGGAAGGTGGTGCGTACTGAACCAGAATTCACAAAAGCCACATCAGCCCCGCCTATCCGTCTGGTTATATCGCACATCCAGTTCGTCATTGGAGTGGCCCGGCCGCCGCTGCCACTTATATTGTAGTTTGTAGCATTGACCTTTATATATCCGACGATATCTTTGTACTGCTGCTCCGTGGCTTTGAGAGCGGCGTCCGACACCTGAATTATATCATCCGAAAGATCTTCGGCATTCTCGCTGTCATAGGTATGGCTGTCGCGCGAAGATTCCACGGCAGGTGTATCCTGGGCACCTATGCTCTTGAAAGTCACCTTGCCGCTGGAGCTTACAGAGAACCTTATATCCGCGTAAGCATAATGCTCACAATATCTTCCGCCCTGCAAATACGGTAAGCCCCAGCTCGTCTGCCCCGAAAGGGTACGGTGCGAATGTCCGCCAAGAACAAGGTCGATTTTGCTGCCCGAACCGAGATTCTGAGCCACGCCCTCAGCCGCGCCGTGAACAAGGAGCACCGTGGCGTCGCAGCCCTGATTTGTCTCCAATTCATTGGCAATCCTGTTGGCAATAGAATAATCAGCGCTGATTGAAAAGCCCTTCCCTGAAAACTTGGCCCCCATTATGCTGCTTTCGTAATTGACGGCAAAGCCGATAACGCCTATCTTCACAGGCACCGTCCCGCCCTGAACCCCAGTGGCTGTCTTTTCAACAATGACATAATCGCGCGTACAGGACGCCCTGTTGCCATTATGGAACAGATTCGCACACAGCACGGGCACCTCATTTACGAAATGACTGCCGCTCCAGTCATAGTCAGGTACGGTAGCATCGGCATCGACGACATTCTCGATACCCCAGTCGAATTCGTGGTTTCCAAGGGCCACGGCATCGTATCCCATCCGGTCGATTGCAACGAAAACGGGCCATCCGGACAAAAGATTCGAAATGCCGGCTCCCTGATAAAGATCACCGCCGTCGAGGAGAAGGAGACGGTCATTCTTACGCTGCGCTCCCCTTCCTCTGATATCATCGGCCTTGTCGGCAATATAGGCAAGGCTGTAATGGACTTTGCCAGCGGCATCATGGCTTAGTATATGCCCGTGTATGTCGGTAGTTTCAATGAGAGGAAGGACATATTCCCCGGGATGAAGCGACTCATCCTCAGGCCCCGGATTATATTCAGGGATGGATTTCGACTTGGCGCACGATGCCGACACAAGGATAAAGGTCAGCAGAAGGGAAAGACAGCGTTTCATCGGTCAAGTTTTATATGGGCAAACTTAGCTATTTATTTTGATAATACCGAACCAAAACCATTGATTATTTTTTTATTTAAATCTATTGATTTAATCGTTTTATTGATTATTTTTGTGAGGTAATTTGCAATAAAACGCATACAATACAAAAATCAATATCTAACTAAATCAAGAGATGAAAAACTTTTTCAGATTCCTTATCTCGACGATGGTACTCGCTCTTGCCTTCTCTACCCTCTCAAGGGCCCAGGATGTGCAAACATACAGCGGTATCGTTGTTGACTCGAACGGCGAGGCTCTTCCCGGCGTTGCCGTCATCGTTCAGGGAGGAGGCGGTCTGACGGACGAAAAGGGTGAATACAAAGTCACCGCAAAGCCCGGTTCCGACATCCAGTTCTCCTGCCTTGGTTTTGAAACAGTAACTATCAAGGCCGGCTCGCCCGCTCTCAAGCGGGTTGTCCTCAAGGACGACAGCATCGTCCTCGGCTCGGCGGTCGTAACCGCCCTCGGTATCAAGAGGGACGAAAAAGCCATCGGTTACTCCGCCCAGAAAGTCGGCTCCGAGAAGTTCGCCGGCGCCGGAACCACCGGAAGCTGGCTGAACGGTATTTCCGGCCAGGTTGCCGGTCTCAACATCGACCGAAGCAGCTCCCCCAACGGTTCAATGCGTGTTACCGTCCGTGGTGAAGCTACAGCCAACCTCGAGAACAACACCGCCCTCTTCGTCGTCGACGGAGTCCCGATGTACAATACCTCGACCGCATCCGACGCCGGCGGCGAAGGCAGCAGCTTCGCAATCGACTATGGTAACGGTACAGCTGATATCGACCCTGAGAACATCGAGAGCGTAACCGTCCTTAAGGGTGCAGCCGCAACCGCACTTTACGGTTCACAGGCAGCCAACGGCGCCATCATCATCACCACGAAGAGCGCCGAAAGCCAGGACGTAACCTTCAGCGTCAACTACAAGAGCAGCATCGCCCTCGACAAACTCATCAGTTCCCCGGATTTGCAGTACACCTATGGCCAGGGTAATGCCACCCAGCCTTACTACTACTATCTGGTATCCGGCGAAGGCGACGATGTAGCAGGTATCAACCCCCGTCCTGATTACACGACCACAGCCTCGATGGAGTCATGGGGTCCCAAGATGGACGGCACTCCTTACTATCAGTACTACAACATTGAAAGGGGTATAGGCGGTCACATCAACGATATGGGTGACTTCGTCCGCGAAGAAACTCCCTTCAAGAGCTACGGCGACTGGTTCAAGAACTATTTCCAGACCGGCGTCACCCTCCAGAACTCCATCGTTCTCTCGGGCAAGCTCAACAAGGAGAACAGCATCCGCGTAAGCTATACCAACAAGAACATCAGAGGCATAACCCCCAACAGCCCCAGCCAGACGCACTTCTTCTATGTGCGTACCACCAGCAAGCTCGCTTCCTGGCTGAAGGTCGACAGCTCCGTAAACTTCCGCAGGACAGATCAGGACAACATCCCCACATCCTCCGGTTACGGTTCAACCTCTATCATGTACAGCCTCTGGTGCTACGCTCCCAACATCGACATGACCTGGCCTTCCTTCTACTGGAAAGACGAAAAGGCATTCACCCAGGATGCTTCCCTTTCCAGCGGCAAGAACAACGCCTACTTCATTGCAAACCAGTGTATCAACAACCAGATCCGCGACCGTGTGTACGGTAATGTAACCATGAAGGCCGACATCATGAAAGGCCTTGACCTCACCGTCCGCGGCGGCCTCGATATCACCAGCGACTTCCGTACCCAGCGCCAGGCCTACTCAACCCAGGCCAAGCCCAACGGATGGTACCGCGAGCAGGACATCGACTCCAAGCAGTTCTCCGGTGACTTCCTTCTGAAGTACAACACCAAGCTCCCTTACGAGCTCGATTTCACCGGTAACGTCGGCGGCAGCATCATCTACCGCACATACAGCAATCACACCCAGACGGCCAGCGCCATGAAGATTCCCGGTGTGTATTCGCTCGTAAATACCGCTTATGAGCCCCTGACCAGCAACAGCAGCTACAGGCGCCAGACCAACTCCCTCTACGGAATGATCTCTCTCTCCTGGAAGAACGCTGTCTTCCTCGATGTTACAGGCCGTAACGACTGGTCCAGCACCCTCGCCTCCAACAACCGTTCGTTCTTCTATCCTTCGGTTTCCGGTAGCGTGGCTCTCAACGACCTCTTCGACTTCGGCCGCCAGGGCGGACTCATCAACCTGATGAAGATTCGCGCTTCCTGGGCTCAGGTAGGTAACGACACCGCCCCTTACAGGGTCAACACCTATCTCCAGGGCACCGGCTTCCCCGGAACCGTTGCCATCCAGACCAGCAAGACCAACAAGATGCTCAAGCCCGAAAGGGTGACATCCACCGAGGTCGGTCTCGAACTCAGGATGTTCAAGAACAGGCTCTCCCTCGACCTGGCGTGGTACAATGCAGTTACCAAGGACCTTATCTCCCAGATGCCTGTTTCCTACGCCAACGGTGTAAACTACGTATATATCAACGCAGGTTCCATCCGCAACCGCGGTATCGAGGCTTCCATCAGCGGAACGGTCATCAAGACCCGCGACCTCCAGTGGAAGATTGGTGCCAACTACACCCGCAACCGCAATACCGTCGTTTCCCTCGGCAAGGGCATTGACTCCTGGATTGTGGCTCAGTACAGCTCCCACGCTTACATGACAGCCTACGAAGGCGGCAGCCTCACGGCCATGTACGCCAAGGGATATGTCCGCGCTCCCAAGGGCGCAACCGCAATCGACGCCGACGGTAATATGGTTGACGTAAGCGGAATGCTCGTCCTCGACAGCAAGAACAATCCTCAGACCGGCACCGAGCTCCAGTATCTCGGCGACTGCGCTCCCAAGTGGAAAGGCGGTATCAACACCACCCTCAAGTACAAGGGATTCACCTTCTTCGTAGCCCTCGACGGACAGGTTGGCGGACACGTATTCTCCTACACCAACTGGGTACTGAACTATCGCGGTAAAGGTACTGCCACACTGGCTGGCCGTGACGGCACCCTCGTTCCTATGGGTGTCCGCGAGACCGGCGACGGCAACTACGTCATCAACACCACCGCGATTCCCGCAAAAGAAATCTCCACTTACTACCACAACAAGTACGACCAGTCCAACGGTGAGGCCAACTTCGTAAGCACGCAGTACCTCAAACTCCGCGAGGTCCGTCTTGAATACGCCCTGCCCAAGAAGCTGCTTGCCAAGACCAAGATTCTCAGCGCAGCCTCCGTTGCCGTGTACGGCAACAACCTCTGGTGCTGGAGCGACTTCCCCGGCTGGGATCCTGAAGCCGTCACGATGCGCGGAAGCGCCGTCATCCCCGGCTTTGATATCCTCCAGATGCCTACCACCGCACAGTTCGGTGCTACAATCAACCTTACATTCTAAAATGGAGGAACGAATATGAAAAAGATATTTATACCTTTTATTATAATAGCAGGCATCTTCTCATCGTCGTCTTGCACCAAAGACTTTGACGGCATGAGCGAGAATCCCTATGCTCTCGTTACGGCACCTGCCGAAGAATATGTCCATCCGGCCGTATTCAAGACTCAGTCCTGCCTTATCGACCTCTACCGCGGCACAATTTCGATGCTGGTGCAGCATGCCGTCTCGACCAACTCCGAGATTGCATCCCGCGTAATCGACAACTATCACATCGCCGACGTCACCGCTGCCGGCCCCTGGCAGAAACTTTACCTGCAGCTCGGCAACGCCGAAGCCATGCTCAACCAGGCCCTGAAAGATGAAGATCAGGAGATGATAGCTATAGCCTACATCCTGAAATCCTTCATCATCCTCAACATCACCGACATCTACGGCAACGTCCCCTATTTCGAGGCCGCCCAGATGCCCCTCCACGAGGAGATTACAAGCTACACCACAAAGTATGACGACCAGAAAGACATCTACCGCAGCGTTGTAATCATGCTCGAAGAAGCCAACGAAATCCTCGGAGCTACCGAGAAATACGGCTTCTCGGCCATCTGCGACAAAGTCTTTGATGGCGACTTCGCACAGTGGCGCCGCTTCGGAAACTCCATCTACGCCCGCGTGCTGATGCGTATCGGCATGAAGGTCATCGAGGAAGACGGAGGAATCTTTGAACTCGGCGACGACAAATGGGAGGCCATTTCCGTCAAGAGCAAACTCGGCGAGCTCTACTCCTGCTTCATGAACGCCGGCGGCGATTATCCCCAGATGCGTTCCATCGATGACCGCCCGAAGGTTCCTTTCAGCACTCTCAACGAGACTGAGCATACTCCGTTCTTCTCAACCACCTCCGGCAACTGGAACGTAGTGGCCGTCTGCGACGTACTTACCCGCCGCATGCTGGATTACACCACAAAGGTTGACTCCCAGAACATTACTTACTACGAATACCGTGCTTCCAGCGACGGCGGACACATCGAAGACCCACGTTACGACTGCTGGTGGCGCAAGGCCAACGGTATGCCTACACAGCTGTTCAACGACCAGCGCAAGACCTTCCTTGACGCACCTGAGCACAAGTCAAGTGCAGGTAACTCCAAGATTGGACGTATGGTAAGGGGCAAGAACGCCAACGGCGAGCCCGAGCCCAGTATCATTACCGGCAAGGTCTATGACCTCCAGAATGCAGATTTCTATCCGCTGATGCAGTATTCCGAGCTTCCTTTCATCTATGCAGAGGCCGGAGCACGCGGCTGGATTCCTTCTATCTCCGGACTTGGCGCATACCTGGGCCTGTTCAAGCAAGGAATCACCAACAGCATCCTCGAGTGGAATCCCTACGTTACAGCTGATGACCCCGATGTCATAGCCTACGTCAACTACTGTGCTGCTACTGAGAAGTACAGCGGCGAAACCTTCAACTCCGACAATGCCGTCGAGGCCATCCTTACCCAGAAATGGCTTTCACAGTTCTTCATCGGAATCGAGCCCTGGTGCGACTACCGCCGTACCGGCTATCCCATCCTGAAGACAAACGGCCCTGCCGCAGACAACGATTGCATCCTGCCTACAAGGTTCCGCTATCCTACCGACGAACTCTACCGCAACCCGGTATATTATCCTGAGGCCGTTAACGGCTGGCTCGGCGGCACCGACAACATCCAGACCGATGTCTGGTGGGCCGACACCCAGGAGAGTAAAGAAATCCGACTTCTTGGCAGACAATAAAATACCAGAAAGATGAGAAACTACATTTATACATCAATACTTGTCCTTGCAACCCTCGGCGTAGCCGTCGGTTGTACCAAGGAAAAGGACCCGTACGATTCGCAGACAGCCAAGGGGCGCCCTATTGTCCCCATTGAAGTGTCCTACCTGGTCGACGGTTCCGAAATCTCCGTGCTGAACTTCAACCATTCAGCAGCCCGCAAGGAGGTTTTCGTACAAGTCAACAACGAAAACCTCAGCTGGACCCTCGAAAGCAACCGTAACTGGTGCAGGATAGCAGCCGGCGATCATAAGGGCCCCGGCAGCGTCACTCTTGAGATTGACGCCAACGAGAGCCTCGATGCCCGCGAGCCCGCCACACTTACCTTCGTGGCCGGCGAATACCGCGGCTTCCAGATGAACATCAGCCAATCGGCTACCGCCTTCATCATCAGCCAGCCTTACTTCCTTTCTCCCCTCGAAGCCACCGACCTCCAGGCTATCGTTACAGTTGAGGCCGGCACAGAATGGGACATCGAGAGCTCAGAATGGCTGACCGTATCCAAGGGCGAGCCTCTTGTAACTGAGGGATTTGAGACTTATACTCTTAATATTTCCACAGATCTCAACGACGGTGATTCCCGTTATGGTGCTGTTCACCTTTCAGCAGGCCTTGAAGAAGAGGATATCAATCTATATCAGTTCGGTAACGAACTCACATACGACGACTTGGGCAATGTCCTTCTCGCCGCCTCTGATGCAACTTTCAGCTTCATCGCTCCTTCGTATGTAGTTGCACAGGTAGTCGCCCCTGACTATGTACAGTCTGAGATTACCGACAACGGCGACGGCACTGCTACCGTTACCCTGTCATTCGATGAAAACCTCAACGACTGCGCCGAAACAAGGTCGATTGATTCTTTCATTAAACTCGCAAATGCTTCGGCTACCGAAATCGGTCTTCCTTCAATGGTCCAGGATTTCATCCCGGCAGGCGGCCTCGTAACTGCCAAGGGCCTCAAGGCCTTTGCCGCAGCAGTCGCCGAAGGTGAATCCACCGAGGCTTGGGAGAAAGACGGAGTTGTTACCGTCATCAAGGATATCGATATGACAGACGCCGAAGAATGGGCTGGCGTAGGAACTGAGAATGCTCCTTTCACCGGCAAATTCAACGGCGGTGGCAACGCTATCAAGAATCTCTCAGCCGCAGCGCCTCTGTTCAATGTTTGCCAGGGTGCCACGATTGAGAATGTCGTGATTGACAAGAGCTGCAATCTCTATACTTCAAGCGGAGAAATGATTGGCGGCCTTGTAAACGAAGCCATCGAAAGCAAGATTGAGAATTGCACCGTCAACGGCAAAGTCGAGTTCTCTTCAACCTCAACTCCCGCCTATGTAGGCGGCGTAGTTGCCAAGGCAGACGAGACATCATCAATCAAGAGCTGCAAGCTGAACGGCTCCGTGAAGAGCTCTTCCGCCTCAGCTTCTGAGCTCTACCTCGGCGGTATCGTCGGAAGTTGCGAAGGTACTGTCACCAACTGCGAGACAGGCGGTACCATCACCCTTGCATCCGGCCACAACACCGTATATCTCGGAGGAACTACCGGCGTGCTTGCAGAGACTACCGTTGCCCGCACCAATTCCTTCCTCGGCAAGATTGAGCTTAGCGGCACTACCTACAGACTCTACGCCGGCGGCCTCTATGGCATTGCCCTCACCGACAGGGAATTCGACGTAGCTTCTGACAAGAGCGCCTCTATGGGTAACATTTCCCTGACCAATTACTCAGCAACCACCACCACAAGGCTCTATATCGGCGGTTATATCGGCAGACTCGAAGACGGTGCCTCCATCAGCGTCAAGGGCATTGAGAACCAGACCGGCATGTATTTCGACTTCTCAGTCGCAAGAGCCGCAGAATATCTCATTGCAGGTGGTATCCTCGGCGGTTGCGAGCCTGACCACAACACTGAGCTGTCTTCCAGCGAAGTTTCGTTCAGCGGCGCTTCCAACAGCGGCGAGATCTCCTTCAATTACGTCACTACAGTAGCGGTTAACATCCGTCGCAGCTGCCTTGGCGGCCTCGTAGGCCTTGTAGATGGACCTGCAACCTTCACGGATTGCTCCAACAAAGCGACTCTTGGCGCAGCCAAGGGTGGCGATTACAATGCCAACTCCAATAGCTACACCATGATTATGGGCGGTATCGCCGGTCAGTGCTACGGAGGCAACATGACCTTCGACAATTGCACCAACGACGCCAAAGTAGCTACCGACTTCTACTCGAACCGTCCTGCCGGACACATTGTCGGAAATTACTTCTCTTCAGTTGCTACCGGCGGTATTATCGGAGCATTCAACTACAAGCCCAATCCTCAGGATTACACCCTTACCGTCAACAAGTGCTCCAGCAATGGCTTCCTGTCATCAATGCGTGGATTTATCGGCGGCATCGCGGCTTACGCCTATGGCGCCACCTTCACCGACTGCACCTGGAACGGTAATTCCTACCACCTTAAGCAGGACACCTCCGGTATTCCTTCCGACAACCTCGCCTCTTACAAGGGAGGTATCCTCGGCGGCGGCGGAAATGTCACTCTCAACGGCTGTACAGCCAAGGGCAACATCGAGGCCTTCCGTTATGGTAGCGCACTGTCGGCAGATCCGGGCGGAATCGTCGGCCACGTTATGAGCGCCATCGACCACGCTAACTTTGAAGGCGTCGGAGTCAACCTCTACAACTGCTCTTACTTCGGCGAAATTTCAGTAGGCAAGCATAAATCCGCTCAAGCCTCATATCCCGGCGGTTTGATTGGCGTAGGCACCGCTGAAAGTGTCGCTGAGAACTGCCGCTACGGCGGAAAGGTACAGGGCATTGAAGTAACGTCGAATACCGTCGACACCTATGCGATTGGTAACAACCTCGGTACTGCTACCAACACCCAGCTCTGGAGTGGTAATTAATTAAACTGTTGAATATGAAAATAAGCATATATTATCTTATCGGAATTCTTGCCATCGCCCTTGCATGTTCTAAGGGCGACGGCACCCCCGAGGGGGGTGGCGGTGGCGGCGACAGGCCTGGAGAATATACCATCAGCGGAACCATCACCGGCGACGATGCAAATCCTATCTCGGGAGTTGTGGTCTCCGATGGTATCAACTGCGTCAAGACCGACGCCCAGGGTCGCTATTACCTTAACTCCGACCTTTCCAACACTGATTATGTCTTTGTATCTACTCCTTCCGGATGGGCCGCTCCCAAGCAGGACGGCCACGCCATCTTCTGGAAATTCCTGAAAGACTGCACCAAGACCGGAGGAAAATACGACATTCCTTTTACCCTGTACAAGATTTCCAATCCTGAGAGGTTCACCATCTTCATCTTCGGCGACCCTCAGCCCAGGAAATCGACAGCAAACCTCGACAAGGTTGCATTCCACTCTCTGGAGATGTGTCAGGACATGTACCTTGACATGAAGGAATATGCCGCCACGATGAGCGACCGTCCGGTTTATGCAATCGGCCTAGGTGACATTGTCCACCAGGATGTATCCCTGCTCGACCAGTATCGTGCAGGTATGGCATCTACGCTGAACATCACCACCTATAACGTCATCGGCAACCACGACCAGCAGCACAAGCTCAACACCACCGACAAAGAGGCTTCAAAGGCCTTTGAGGCAAAGATGGGCCCCTGCAACTATTCCTTCAACCTCGGAGGAATGCACTTCCTGATGCTCGATAACATGATTGCCCCTGACCATTCGGCTACAACGTACAGCGACGAGTGCGCGACCGGCCTGACCGACGATATCTGGACCTTCGTTCAGAACGACCTCAAGTACGTTCCTGTTTCGACGCCTATCATGGTCTGCGCCCACTCCCCCATGATGCGCCAGCAGAGCGGCAGCGACCGCAGCGGCGAGCATCTCGGCGACCTTCGCAACCTTCTCAAGAAGTATGTGAAGGCTTACGTCTGGGCAGGACATACCCACACTTCCTTCAACTACGTCGACAAGAATGCTCCTACCATCGAGACTCACACCGTGAGCCGCGTCACCGGACAGCTCTGGCACAACGACTATCTCGGAGGTAACGGTACTCCCCGTGGCTATATTGTGTTCGAATACAGCAACGGCGACGTAAGTTGGAAGTTCAAGCCTACATATTACCAGACGGGTGCATTCGTTGGCTCCACCAAGCCCGACTACACTCTCTGCGACTGGACTTACAACGACGCCGGCCGCGCCATCCTCAAATCCAACGGCCATGAGCTCGACGACAGCTACCAGATGCAGGTATTCAAGCCCGGCACATACGGCGACTCTTACGTTTACGTGAATGTTTTCCTCTGGGATGAACTCTGGAAGACCCCTGTGTTCACTGCCGGAGGAGTTCAGACTGTAATGAAGAGGGTTAATCCTTCCTATTCATACGCCGACTGGACCCTTGCCAGCTTCTACCACACAAAGGTGAGCGACATCACTGCCAAGACCGACAATTGCTCGTCGATTTTCCGCGCATACATCGATCCTGAGGGAGAAATCCACGCCGGTACCATATCGGTCAGGGACCGTTTCGGAAATGAATATAGCCAGCAAGTTTCATGGTAATTTTTCAATATGAAAAAAATACTTATATCCTTTAGCGTTCTGCTCACGTGCCTTTACGCGTGGGCAGACGGCATTAGTAGCTTCAGTGATCTGCAGGCTTTCATAGAGGCCGCTAACAAGGGCGAAAGCCTCATGGCCTGGTGTAACGCCGATACGGTGGTTGTGCTTACCGCCGATATCGATATGTCCAAGGCCAAGAAACTGCCGCAGGTCGTAAAGTTCTCCGACAAGTTCGACGGCCAGGGCCACAAGCTTAAAAACTGGAAGTCCCAGCGCGGCCTCTTCGGTGAAATCACAAAGAAGGGCATCGTAGCAGGAATCGTGATTGATGCTTCCTGTTCGCTGAACTCTTCGAGCAAAGGCGATGATTTCTACGCCGGCTTTATCGCCGACAAGAATTATGGCGTTGTCAAGAATTGTATCAACTATGGTAAAGTCAGCCACAAGTGCGGCTACAACATGTCTGCAATCGGCGTCGGAGGCCTGGTTGGATACAACCGCCACGCTATAACGAATTGCGCCAATTACGGCGAAATTTCGGCCGATGTCTCCGGAGTCAACAAGGAAGATGCCTTCATATCCCTCGGCGGTATTGCCGGTCTGGGAGCAGGCAAGGCTAAATACGCCAGTGTCATCGCCCACTGTGTCAATGAAGGTGAAGTCAAGGCTATATCCAACCTTGCCGTCATATGCTGTGGAGGTATGATTGGCAATGCAAACCGTACCTCTCTCAAGTACAACGACAACCGCGGCAAGATTTCGGCCGACATCAGGGCTGCCGAAGACGGCGGCACCAAAGGTGTTGCCAAGGTCGGCGGCATGGCTGGACAGACCAAAACCACTATTATTCGCTGCTATAACTACGGTGCAATCAGCACTGTTGGAGAGTGCGGAGGATATACCGGAGGTATTGTGGGTATTCCTCACGAGTCCCTCGTTATTGCCGACTGCATCAACTACGGCCCGGTCAAGGCCGAGGGTGAGCAGCCTTCGCAGGTTGGCGGCATAGCCGGCAACGTCGGAAGGCCTGTCCACATCCGAGGCTGCATCAATTACGGCGAGATTCGCTTTGACGGCGTGAGCTCGCGCGCGAGGAGCACGGCGGGCGGCATTGTGGGCAGTATCTACTGCCCCAAGAGCCAGACGGCCGGCGCCTATGTGCGCGAGTGCTACAACCACGGCAATATCAGCGCAGGCAGCGGCGGCAACAAGTATGACGCTTCCAACCGCAATGCTATCCACGCCGGCGGTGTCGTGGCTTACGCAGAGGCCCGTCCCGAGCTCCGCGCTTTCGTCTCTGACTGCTTCAACGACGGTAAGGTCTCCTGCGCTTCAGGGCGCAAGGGCGACATTGTCGGCAATGCAGTGAACGTAAAGACCGGCGGCGCAGCTGCCCAGGATTTCGCACAGGCCGTCAAGCCGAAGGCCGACGGCACCAATCTCTGGGGCCGCGTCACCACTCCTGAGGGCAAGGGCATTGAAGGCATCATCGTTACCGACGGCCGCCAGTGCGTAAAGACTGCCGCCGACGGCAGTTACGCGATGACAAGCGACCTTAAGGTTACTCGCTTTGTATATCTGAGCCTTCCTGCAAACGTTGAGATTCCCCTTCGCGACGGGCGTCCGCAGATGTTCCGCCGCATTCCTCACAATGCAGAGGCCGCTACGGCAGATTTCCAGCTCAAACCCCGCGAAGCATCCAAGGATTACACCGTGCTGATGATTGCCGACCCTCAGGTGCGCCCCTACGGCTGGGATACCTCCATGGAGCGCTGGGACGATACCGTGGCTCCTGACGCCGAGGCATTCCGCGCTTCCTGCAGCGGCGAAGTCTATTCAATCAACCTCGGCGACCTCGTTTACAACGAGATGCCCGCCTGGGATGATTATCTCGACGTTGCAGCCAAGATCAAGTGCCCGACCTTCAACGTTATCGGCAACCACGACTACGACCAGAACACCCTCTTCGAAATTGAGCAGGGTAACGTCTATTTCGAGACCTACGTGGGTCCGGAGCACTATTCCTTCGACCTCGGCGACATCCATTATGTCGTGATGAACAACATCATGTACGACCGTCCGTCGGTTGACTCCAAGTACCTTTACGGACTCGACGACCGCACGCTCGAATGGCTCAAGGCCGACCTTTCGTATATCGATAAGGACAGAGTCGTGATGACTTGCAGCCACGGCAATCCTTTCAAGACTCCTAACAAATCCCCCCGCGGCTCGCACAACTTCTACAGCCGCCACTATCGGGATTACCTGGCGCTCTTCAAGGATTTCAAGGCTGTGTATGCCTGGAACGGCCACTACCACCAGAACTTCTACTACAACTACGCCGGCAAGGATGTGAGGTTCGGTTCCCCGAACATTCAGTGCATCAGCGTAGCTCGTGCTACCGGAGCCCTGCGCTTCAACCGCCCTATCGCCGCCAAAGGCGAGCCTCAGGGCTATATGGTAATGAACGTGCACGGCGACAAAGTTGACTGGTACTACAAGGCTGTAGGTTACGGCAAGGAATACCAGATGAGGGCCTACTCCCCTGCCCAGACCGGCGATGAGACCGTTAAGGTCAACATTTGGAACTGGTCAGAGGGTTGGAGTATCCCCGAGTGGTACGAGAACGGTGTAAAGGTGGCCGACATGGAGTATTCTCCCGGCATCGATCCCGCCTATTACGAGATGTTCATGGCTTTCGACAACGAGCGTGACAGGAAGTACTGCCAGCCGGACAAGGAGGCCGTCCTCTTCAAGGTCACGCCCACTTCCGGCGCCACCTCCGGCGAAATCCGCGTCACCGACATGTTCGGCAACACCTACACCCAAACCGTCGCGCTGTAAGGGCACATTAACTGCTCTTCAAACCGAACACACTAACGTTTCTATAAACCAGACTCGACAAATACTTTTAAGCGGCGCAGACGTCCCGGTTTTTGGGACGTCTGCTCTGTTTTTGCCCTATTTCGGCGCCGTCGTCCCAGATTTTGGGACGTCTGCACCGATCTTGGCGAGTATGGCGGTAGCCTTCGCGAAGAGGGAAAAAGTTTTCTCGGGCAGAAAAATGCCCTCGAAACTCTTTTTCCCTCTTCTCCACCATCCCCACGCACAGTAATTTCGAGCTACTCATTCTCTGTCATTTCGACCGACCACTCATTGTCATTTCGACCGAGCGAAGCGAGCGGAGAAATCTTCTTCGCCAATCGTTGCAGGCAGCACACATTTGCGACCCCTCGCATCACGCACAGAAAAAAGGCCGCACGCGTGACATGAACCCCGAAAGTTAGACAAAAAACTTTCGGGGTTTTGTTATGAAACACAATTACGAGCAGTTATTGCATTACATGCATTTATTGGA